>NZ_QRMP01000094.1:328-558 GCF_003473295.1 Parabacteroides sp. AM08-6 | reverse complement strand
GGAGTTGGTCGAAGGGCTGACTCCTTTTCTGATTCTAAGGGACTCTTCCTCTTCATCCCTTGTCGATTCGAAAAAAAGAACGTTGATTCATATTTTAGGTTTGGTTGTCATTATCCCTTCCCGTTACTTAGGCTCATACCGAAATAGGGAGGGAATGAAAAAAGATTATCTTAGCCTCCTAAAAGAGACTAGAATTATGAGCTACACAGAATTTCTTCGCTTTATCTTCC
>NZ_QRMP01000094.1:0-318 GCF_003473295.1 Parabacteroides sp. AM08-6 | reverse complement strand
AATTATGAGCTACACAGAATTTCTTCGCTTTATCTTCCCCGATGGAATGTTTGATTATTTTGAGTTGTCAGATTTTAAAGAGAAATCAGACCAAGTGGAAATATACTTTGAGTAGAAAAATCTCCCTCCAGCAGAATATTCAGGAGATAAATTAGAAAGTAAAGTTTTTTATGAACAGGTAAAAATGCATGATTACCCGATGCGTGGTCGCAGTTGCCTTTTGTATCTAAAGAAACACCGTTGGTTTAATCATAGTACGGGTAAATATGTAAGTCGTAACTGGAAGTTAGTAGCTGGAGGTACAATACAAGAATCATC
>NZ_QRMP01000093.1:288-602 GCF_003473295.1 Parabacteroides sp. AM08-6 | reverse complement strand
GTCTTGGACAAAATAAACAGTGCCGACATGACCGGGAAATCAGTTGTCAGGATTGGCAATGTCTCCGGGATAACATCAAAATACAAAGGGAATTTAGGCCAGGCAGGTATTTATCATGGCATTTATATCAAGGGGGGCATATTCGACGAATGCGATATATATCTTCCTAACGGTGACACCGTTTATCAATCCTTCCAGGTATTAAACGGAAAACTCGAAAGTGAAATATCTTCCGTCCGGGATGCAATTAACGACAATGGTAATAACATCTTGGCTAATCCCACATGGGATGGAAATTTAGACAAATGGACCTA
>NZ_QRMP01000093.1:0-278 GCF_003473295.1 Parabacteroides sp. AM08-6 | reverse complement strand
ACATGGGATGGAAATTTAGACAAATGGACCTATTCGCAAGATATAGAATTACTATCTGCGGCAAACGGATGGCTGTGGTTTAATGCCGCATTTTATTCCGATAAGAAAAAATCGGCTGAAGTCTTGGTCGAAAACGGTATCCGGATTCTTCGTATTTTTAACAGCGGCATTACCCAGGCAAATGCTGATTTATTAAACAGGGATGCCGGTACTTATGTGATTCGTGTGCGCTACAAAGCTATTACCGCTGGTACTTTTTCATTCGGTTTTTCAGGAAA
>NZ_QRMP01000092.1:406-615 GCF_003473295.1 Parabacteroides sp. AM08-6 | reverse complement strand
TAGTAATCCACAAATTCCGGTACTTTCAACAGGTCTGAATATTGGTCGGGCGTTACCATGCCATACCATTTACCGCCTATACCCGATACGTTCATACGCATCATCAGGTTGTGCAATGTCAGCAAATCGTCCTTTGTCAGGGCTTTGCGGTTGGAGGTCAATCCCAGGATATTGCTCTTTCGGGCATCCCCGGTTGTTTTCAGGATGTT
>NZ_QRMP01000092.1:0-302 GCF_003473295.1 Parabacteroides sp. AM08-6 | reverse complement strand
TTGGTCTGGCGTTTGCTGTAATTGGTCAGCAGTTCACTCTGGGAGTCAATCAAGAGCGGCTGACAATAGATAAGCGTCGTGTTGTACGTTTTCTTCGTGTCGGTCGATACTTCGATTTCCAGCGGCAAGGATTTGGGTTTACCTTCTTTTGCCTTGCTGATTGGGGTTTGCACCGGTTTTTCTACCGTTTCGGTAGTATCGGCAACCCCGGTTTCGGCTACAGACTTCTTATAAAAGCTGTTGTCCGGAAAGATTTGTTTCTGAAGCTCTTTGGAATAGAGCGTTGTTCTGATTTCTGCCAT
>NZ_QRMP01000091.1:423-673 GCF_003473295.1 Parabacteroides sp. AM08-6 | reverse complement strand
TCCAGGGAGGAGATAAAATACTGTCGTTCAGTAGTCACCCGGTTGGTAGTCAGATTCTTTACTGTAGTTGTTACACATCCAAATGTTTTAATGCCAGGCCATTCATGACCACACTTGGGCAACCAGGAGATAAAATTACACATAAAACAGGTACGTTCTTCTTCCCGGCTATGGCCTGTTGAGCTTTCACTGGCAAATTCATAACAAGAGGTTCTTTTGCCTATTTGTTTTTGGCAGCCTTCTTTTATAC
>NZ_QRMP01000091.1:0-413 GCF_003473295.1 Parabacteroides sp. AM08-6 | reverse complement strand
CTATTTGTTTTTGGCAGCCTTCTTTTATACTTTCTTGTAGGAGCTCCTGGTTTTTCTTGACTTTGAATATATAATCAGCCTTTTTCTCAATTACTTTCTTGGCTATATTCTTTTGGCATCCAAGAGCATCTACGGTTATGATACTCCCCTTGATATCAAGCTCATCCAACAGGACCGGTATTTCCACGATTTCATTCTTCTTCTCCCCGACGGATACCTGACCGATACTTATTCCCAACTCCGTGACAAATGCGCTGATTACATGCAGTTTGGACTCTTTGCCGGTCGACTTGCCAACGGAAGAGGCTCCTTTCTCGGTCTTTCCATCTACTGCTATTACCGGACGCTCGGGACGTTTTATCTTGTTCATAAAGGAACGAAATGTAGCCTCTAAATTCTTTACATCTATCAAA
>NZ_QRMP01000090.1 GCF_003473295.1 Parabacteroides sp. AM08-6 | reverse complement strand
ATCCGGTAACATACAACAAAATGGTTCTGGTTCCAATGCAATATACAAGGCAAAGGAACCTCCTTCTTCAACTGCTCCAAGGTTATTCTCACCCCGGACGTGCGAAAACCGACCGATTCGGCCGCATCGCTTATTCCCAGCATGGAAACCCCTTCGCGCGTGATGAACGACCTTTCGCGTAGCGATTGCAAGCTATAGGTCTTACCGTAGTACTTGGCTATCATACGCAGGCACGACGGACCGCAGTCCATCGCGTCGAGCTGAAGATAATGGGGGAAAGGGGTCAACATAAAGCGTTACACAAATAAAGATTCGTACAAATTCCGCATTTTCTCCAAAAATAGGGATTCCTCATATTTCCGCAAATAGGTTTCCCTATACATATTGCTCGGAGGAGCCTGCAACAAAGCCAGCATGCTCTCCGCCATTTTTTCAACGGAAATATACACGTCGTCCTCACGTTCTTCCACTTCTATTTTTTCCACACCTTCAAGAGTTTCATTCAACCCCGTGGAAGTTGAAATTAGCAAAGGGATATTGAACATCAGCATCTCCATCGCCACATAACTGCATTGTTCATGCAAAGAGGGCATCACTCCGATATCCGCTATCTGATAAAATTCATACAACTCGTCCTTATTCAAACGACCTGTAAATGTCACTTTATTCCAATA
>NZ_QRMP01000009.1 GCF_003473295.1 Parabacteroides sp. AM08-6 | reverse complement strand
GGTTGGACAGTCTCTTCCGATATGCGCCTGAAAAACAAGACCAGTGAATTTGACTCCGTTCTGGATAAGATAAAAAATATAGATGTGTTCTACTACAGCCGAAAGGATATGGAAAATGAAAAGGTCTACGGTGGTGTATCAGCCCAGAACATATTAGATTATTATCCTGTATTTGTTACCAAAAATGACGCAGGAGAATATGGAGTTGATTATTCAGGTTTGGCCACATGCCTAGCCATAAAAGGCATACAAGAATTATTGGAAAGGATAGAAAATTTAGAACAAAAATTATCAGCATAATGAAAAAAGAAGAAATTATTAATTTGAATCGGACACTGTTGTATGTGTCTTTTGGGAACATGAGCAAACCGGGTAAAAGCGCCATGATGCGTAACTTGGTTCGGTTAGGTAAACATTCGAAAGAGATAGAGGATGCGTTAAAGATCGCTTTCGATAAGTTCAAACCAACAGGATTAGATGACCTTATTAAAAACAAAGAACGCTCGTCAGCTGAGCAGAAAGAGTTAAACGAGCTGACGAAAAAGTTCGATGATGACATAAAAGATTATTCGTCCGAGCTGTTAAACGAAGATGTAGAAATTAAAATAGATTATATCTCTGATGCTGATTTTGATGAATTGGTAGATGCTACTTCTAAAGGGGCAAGGGAGTTAACTGCGGGTAACTTTATGTATTTGCGCGAATACCTTGTAAAAGAATGATTTGGATAATCCTTATAGAAGCTGTTTTCTGGGTACTGCATTACGCCAGTACCCGGAATCTTAAATTTGATGTTGAGCTATGGAATGAAGAGCTTTAAAATTTAAAAATAAATAACAACATGAAAGTATATTATAATAGCAAAATAGCGAAAGTCGTAACCTTTCTGGCCGACTTCGCAACGGTTATGCTCTTTGGGGCAGTATTTACCGAAGAAAAAAAATTATCCGAACGAGACAAGTTTCACGAAGCAAGTCATGTGGAGCAGTATGAAACATTATTTGGCAGTGGCCTGGCTCTTGCGGTTGGGATAATGTTTACTTGCTTCGCCTTCGACTGTTACGGCTGGTGGATGCTGGCGCTTATCTTTATTCCGCTTCTTCTATACTATGCATGGTACTTGATAGAGTTTGTAGTCCGTTTCATTATAACCTTGGCCAAGCAGAAAGGTTGGAAAGAAGCCCACGACAAGGCGTATCATGCGATAGTTTTCGAAAGAGAGGCTTACGACTTAGAAAATGAATACCGGAAACCATGTCAGGAACGCCGATATGCGAGTAGCTTCAGTTTCCTAAAGTATTATTAAAAGTTCACTTCCCCGAAATATCTGAGCACTTAGTATAGATATATAAAACAATAGTTATGAATTGGTTAGATACACTTTATTTAATGTCGAAAGCATTATTAGCAACAATTATAACATGTGTTCTTAATGCCACAATGCCTATACGTAATTATCTGTATGTTATCGCGTTCCTTGCTACTTTTAACATAATAGTAGGTTGGATAGCCGATAACTGGGATTGGCAATTTAAGAAAGCGGTAAAAGCTGGTGTTTATTTCGGAGGATATATTGTTTTACTGATATCTGTATCCATTGTTGGCCTATTAATGTGTATTGAGGAATCAGATGTAACTAATATTATAAGTTGGATAACTTGGGTAATGATATGGTTTTATTCTACTAATATTTTAAAGAATTGGAAATCAGTACAACCAGACAACAAGGTTATATTATTTCTGTACTGGGTGTTAACGGTAAAATTTATAGATAAAATTAACTATTTAAAGGAATTTAAGGAGAAAGAATAATGACAGTAAAAGATTTTGTTGCATGGATTTATCCGGAGGCGTGCAAAGGAGATATCTCTCCGGTATTTGTCACAGCACAGGCGGCTTTGGAAACTGGTTGGGGAAAGTCGGCCATCGGGCAGTATAACTTGTTTGGTATCACAAAAGGTAGTTGGACGGGGCCGACAGAGCTTGTAACCACAACGGAGTATTTTAATCGACCGGACGTGATGTTTAAGGCTCCGGAATGTGTGTTGTCTGTAACACCTGCAGGAAATGGCCGATACAAGTACAGTGTAAAGCGTTTGTTTCGGAAGTACAATAATCTTGCAGAATGCCTGTCTGACCACATGGCTATTCTGAAAAAGCCGGGATATGCAGACGCATGGCCATTTCGTTACGACCCTGACAAGTTCGTTGAAAAGATACAAGACTGTGTCGGAAATAAATACGCTACATCTCCGGACTACGTAAGCACTATGAAAAAATTATTCCGAATGGTAGAAAAGGAGATAAGGAAATGAAAGCTTGGCACGTTCTTTTAGTTCTTATACTCTGTGCCTCCTGTTTTTTTGCAGGTAGGTACTCTAAGAGTACGGATATTAAACTTGTAGAAACAACAGATACATTGATAAAGCCTATTCCAGAACCTTCTTATATTGTTGATATCGGAGAGGTGGAAATACCTTATCCGGTTGTTATCTATAGGAATGGGGATACAGTCAGGGAACATGATACGATATACATACCTATTCCTATTACGCGGAAAGTTTATGAAACAGGAGATTATAGAGCTGTTATAAGTGGTTTCATGCCTAACCTCGATACAATGGCTATCTATCAAAAAAAAGAAATTATTTATCAAAAAAATAGGCGTTGGGGACTTGGTATAACAGTCGGCTACGGGATAGGTAGAAATGGTTTATCTCCCTACTTAGGGGTTGGGGCTTATTATAGAATTTGGTAGATTTCTTTTTGTTTTTATAGTATTAGTATTAAGGTTAGTAGGCCGCTTTGCCTGTGAAGGTGGGGCGGCTTTGTTTTTTTTATGTCATATAACATATCAAATAAATAGGTTAGCACATTATAATATCTACCTTTGTCAGGCTGTCATTGGTATGACAGCCATAGTTAAGGTTAAAATGTCTGGGGTAGTGATATTCTGGACATTTGCTTTTATAGAAATATGAATAACCTTTATTTGTCTTAGTGAAAGATTTTATGTTTTATAGCATGCTTATAATTAAAGGGTACTTGATGGGTATGGTTGGCTATTAGGAGAAATGTTTTATTATTGATTTATATAGTATGAGATTTTAGTGTTAAAATATTGATTTACAGATTGTTGTTTTTATATGGTTCCATTATAACGTAATGGGGCTTCCGGTACAACGTCTTTATAAAGAACTGGAGAGTTTCTAATTCAGGCTGCGCCGTTTCTCCTGTTCGTAAAATTCAATCAGATTCAGCGTGTGGGCCAGAGAAGGGAATATAGGGAGCACGACTGGATTTTCCGGATGCCATTCCGGGTCCTCTGTTATGAAATCCGATAGAGGACCGGCGTGCATAAGGATTGTCCGCACTGTAGTAACAGCTTTAGCTATATGGCATTCTCCTTCAGGAAGTAAAACAAAATAGCCTTCTTCTACTTCTGTGAGAGGGGTAGATGCTTTATTACAAATCATAAGTTTACCGGCCGAAACAAACAACAGGACATTTCCAAGATTATCTGTGTTGTATAAAATGTCCCCGGCATTTGCATTTTTACATTCAAATTGATTTAGGACGTTTTTAATCATAAGAACTTAAGAGTTATTCGGGGTAGCTCCGAGTTGTCGTTTAGGCAGATATTGAAGCATACCGTTGGAATATTCTATCTGATGTTGCCCGTTTTCATCAGCATAGATAATGTAATATTCAATTTCGGGAAGTGAAGCCGCCATTTGCCGCGCTTTTTCAAGCCCCATTGCCATAAAAGCAGTGGCATACGCATCGGCGGTCATACAATCATTGGCTACAATTGTTGCGCTTAATATGCTTTGTTCTGCCGGATAACCGGTACGCGGATCAATTGTATGTGCATATTTTTTACCGTCTTTTATATAAAAGTTCCGATAATTGCCGGATGTGGCAATTCCTCCTTTTTTACATAATTGCACGATTTCTTCATAATCATTTTTTATACCGGTCGTATCGTCTTCCGGAAGATTAATCCCGATACGCCAGCAGACTCCGTTTTGATTGACTCCTTTCATGACTACTTCACCTCCGATATCAATCATGTAATTTTCTACCCCTTCCCGTTCTAATACCCGGGCTATGATATCGCAGGAATAACCTTTGGCAATCGCCGAACAGTTTAGCAATAAACGAGGGTCGTCTTTTATCACGTTGTTACCATCCAAATGTACTTTCTTATAACCGACAAACGTTTTCAGGCTGTCTATCATGGTGGGAGTTACGCTGTCTCGTTTGCTGAAACCGAATCCCCAAAGATTAATCAATGGTGCGCAAGTAATATCAAAAACACCTTCCGAGTTTCGGGATACTTCCATTGACTTATTGAACACTTCCTTGAACCATTCGTCTACTTCAACAGGTTCATTATTGTTGACTTTGGCAATAATGGAGTTTGGGTTGAATGGATTCAATGACAAATTGAATTTTTGCAATTCCGCATCAATCTTTTCCGTCAGTATTTGAGGCGCTTCGTATTTAATGCGATAAATCGTATGGAAGACTGTACCGCTTTCTTCGTAATATTCCTTTTTTTTTGAGCAGGAAGCAAATAGCACAATCCACAATCCTGTAAGTAAACATATCGCTTTATACATCTTTTTTGTCCTTTAGGCCACAAAGATATAAAATTTATTCGCGTCTGCCATAATGTCTATATCAATAGGATGGAAGATATTTTGAGAATTTATTGGTTTTTGGAAATTTTATTTGAACGTTAAACGGAATAGGCTAATTTTTTCATTTGCCAAGTCCAATCACCCATTGAAATAAATATGTTCGATTAAGATTTTTGTTCCGATGGCTATTAATATCAACCCTCCTATGAGGTCGAGTTTCAAATCTATTTTACGGCCGAAGCGATTACCGAAATATACGCCGAAAGCGGATATGATAAAGGTTACAATACCTATTGTCAATGCTTCCAGTGCAATAGCCGATTCTAAACAGGCAAGGGATATGCCTACGGCTAATGCGTCGATGCTGGTCGCAATTCCCAGACCACATAATGTCTTATTGCATAAAGGGTTGGTTTTATTATCTTCTTCTTTGTCTTTTGTGCTTTCATAAATCATTTTACCACCCAGATAAAGCAATAGCAGGAATGCAATCCAATGGTCGAAAGCTGTAATGTATTTCTTAAAACTCATACCTGCCAGATATCCTCCCAGTGTCATGCCTGCTTGGAAAATCCCCATTACAGAACCTATTTTGATAATATGATAGGGTTTGCAATTCTGTATGAGGGCTCCTCCCGTAACCGAAACAGCAAGGCTATCCATTGATAATCCCACCGCCAGTAACATTATATCAATAAAAGACATCTCTTTTAAAATGTTTCTTCTTTTATAATCTCCTTCATTGCTTTACGCTTCTTGGGAGTTTGCTCAAATAATTCCGGACTTTCCGGATAACCAACGGTTAATATGACTACCGATGCCATTTGTGCTGTCTCAAGAATAGATGTCAACTTTTCATCTTCAATCGGAGTAGACGAATATTGACGGATAGAACAACGTTTACGGGCCAACTCTAATAGTTTCATATTTCAGTTTCTATTTTATATTTGTTTCGGTTAGGGGAATCTCTGGAAATTAATTCACCGATAAATCCGGCTAAAAACATCTGGGTTCCCAGTATCATAGCTGTCAGTGAAATATAGAAATAGGGCGAATTTGTTACCAGCGGACGCAAATCACCGTTAAAGATGGATATAAGTTTGGCACTTAATACAATCACTAATGCTACGAAACCGATAAAGAACATGACGCTTCCCCATAACCCGAAGAAATGCATAGGCTTTTTCCCGAATTTGGATGTGAACCAAAGTGTTATCAAATCCAGGTAACCATTTACAAAACGATTCAATCCGAATTTCGTAGTACCGTATTTGCGGGCCTGGTGTTTTACAACCTTTTCTCCGATTTTACTGAAACCGGCAATTTTTGCCAAATATGGTATATAACGGTGCATGTCATTATATACCTCTATATTTTTAATTACGATATTTTTGTATGCTTTCAAGCCACAGTTGAAGTCATGTAGATTTCGGATGCCAGAAAATTTACGTGCCGTCGCATTAAACAACTTGGTCGGTATGGTTTTGGATAACGGATCATAGCGTTTCTTTTTCCAGCCCGATACCAAATCGTATCCTTCTTCCTTAATCATCCGGTATAATTCGGGTATTTCATCGGGACTATCTTGCAAATCGGCATCCATTGTGATGACAACATCTCCTTGTGCCCGTTGGAAACCACAGTTTAAACCGGGTGATTTACCATAGTTACGACGGAATTTGACGCCTTTCACACATGATGATTTCTTTTTTAATTCTTCAATCACCTCCCAAGAGTTGTCCGTACTCCCGTCATTAATGAAAATTACTTCGTAACTGAAATTATGTTCTTTCATTACCCGCTCAATCCAGGCAAAAAGCTCAGGAAGAGATTCGGCTTCGTTGTACAGTGGTATAACTACTGATATGTCCATTATTTGTTTGTTTTTCTACTTATTCTTGCTCACTGACAGCTCCGGCGACATCTTTGCGACATACAATAGCTGCTACCGGAACGGATAACAAGATACCGTAAAATATATTGTTGAATATCTGTTGAATGACCATGTGGATAGGAGTGAAATTTATTTGGCTGATGGCATCAACTACCTCGGAGTTTGCCTGTGAGTCTTGTAAAATCGTAATCATTTGATGCGCCATGTTTGTCAGAAAATCGTCAGGAGCGATGAATTGGAGAAAAATAAATTGCTCCAACGATACGATGAGCGCAGCAAAGAAATAAAGCATTGTCCCGAAACGCCATGCATGGAAGAAGCTGATATGTCCGCCTATTTCATATTTATATCGTTTTGTCATGTAATAGGCGATGAATGGAACAGCGAAAGATAGGCACCAATAGATGAAAATGAGTGAAGGAGTGGAATATCCGAAAATAAAAAACAGATATTTGATAACCCAAAATATACCCATAATCAATCCGTAAGACATTGTACTCTTCAGAAGCAATCCTTTATTCTCTTCCATGATAATGCTGTTTTTAATGTTCTCATCAGCAAAATTAATCTTTTTGTGAGAATATACAAATGTGATTAATAAAAAAAGAGGAAGCTTACCAATAAGACTTCCTCTCTTTCCTTTATTTTGAGCCTCTTGTCGGATTCGAACCAACGACCCCGAGATTACAAATCACGTGCTCTGGCCAACTGAGCTAAAGAGGCAGGTGGGTAAGCTTACTACATCGCGCCGCTACAACCAAGTACCCTTGCTGCGGTCAAGCCCTGGGGGATTCCGAGGGAGCATGCCGTATAGGACTTACCCGGGTGCAAAAGTAGATATTATTTTTTACAATACAAGCGGATTTCTATGTTTGGAATGATATTTGCATCTAACCGGTTGGAAACCTTCGACTTTTGGTATGGTTAAAAAATGTATATTGTCGATTTATTTCTTTACATACGAATATCCCGCAGAGCTTTTTGTATGGACTTGGAGAGGATTATCATAGTGACGGCAACAATAATCAATGAAATACCGAATGCCAGATGGAGGGTGAAAGGTTCACCGAATATTAAAACACCGATACAGACGGCTGTTACTGGTTCCATTGCTCCGAGTACGGCGGTGAGTGTACCTCCGATGTTATGTACGGCAATTATCAGTGTTATATTGGAGACGACAGTCGGAACGATGGCCAACAATATCAGATTGATTGCGGACATCGTATCCGGAATAGCCTGGATACCTTGGTTGGTGCTTGCCTTGACGGCAAAAAGTATTGTACTGATTACGAATACGAAGAATGTGAGTTTTCGTCCTGACATCATTTGTATTCTTGATTTATTGACTGTCGTGATGTAAAGTGCATAACCAATGGCTGAAAGTAATACGATAAAAACGCCCAATGTGCTTAACTTCATTTCTCCTTCGTTAATGGACAAGCGGGCTACCCCGCAAATCGCAAGTCCGATGGCGGTGAGTGTCACCCACGAAGTTTTTTCACGGAAAAACAACAACATAATCAGTGTTACGAAAATAGGATAGGTAAAATGCAAAGTCGTAGCAATTCCCGCCGACATAAAGTTGTATCCCCAAAATAAGAACATGGCAGAAGCAGTATAAAAGAACCCCAGTAGTATCAATACCGGAATATCCTTTTTCTCTACCCGGAAGGATTCTTTTCTGGCAATCATGATTCCTGTCAATGCAAACGATGCAAACAGGAAACGGTAGAATAAAATGGAATCGAATTGCATTCCTTTAGTCATTAAAGGCAGGGTAAATAGGGGAATTAAACCGAAGGTTGCCGACGTTACTATACCGTAAGCAAAGCCTTTTACATTGCTCATATATCTTTTTCTTTTCGTAAAACAGGGAACAAAGATAAGTCGAATACGTTTTTGTTGTTTATTGATAAAGGATTTTTTGCATATAAAGGAAGCTGCTATAAATAGTCTGTTCCTACTCTCATTTTCAAAACATAGGTATTTCTAAATGTTAAGATCTTGCCTCTATTCCGGCTTATTGTTTTATGATGTGAACGAAAAACAGAATGTCTAAATATAGGACAATACTGCCAAATATTTAGACATTCGAATGATTTAGGTATCTCTATATAAGATAATTATTACTTTAAAAGCAATCCGGCTGCCACCTCTTCCGCTACAGCATCACTTTTGATGGTAGCGACAAGTGTCAAGGCAAAATCCATTACAAATCCGGGACCTTTGCCGGTAATGATATTGTCGGATATTTCTACTCCTTCACCGGTGGTATTAGCACCGATTAGTTGAGGCTCAAAACCAGGATAACAAGTGGCATTACGACCTTTCAATAAGCCAAGCCCGCCTAAGACCAACGGTGCGGCACAGATTGCAGCTACTATGCGGCCTTCCCGATATTGTTGAAGTAGGGCCTCTTTAACAGCTTCACTGCTATTCAGATTAGAAGCTCCCGGCATTCCTCCAGGAAGAATCAGGGCGTCAACACCTGTCAGGACTACCTTTTCCAATGTCGTATCGGCTGTTACCGGAATATTATGCGCTCCTGTAACAATCGGATTTGCAGTGATGGAAACAGTAACCACTTCGATACCTCCGCGGCGTAGAATGTCGACTGTTCCCAGAGCTTCCATTTCTTCGAAGCCGCTGGCCAAGAATACAATTGCTTTCTTCATACTACCTTGTTTTATTTCAGTTTATACACATAAGTAATTGTACCGCTTTGGTTGTTTGCTCCGCTGATACTGTTGAACTTGGCTCGTTTAGCAGCATCAATTGCGCTTTTACGCATAGAAGCATTGTCAATGTTAGTACCTTTACCTATTTCTGCAAATATAACATTTCCTTTCGGGTCTACCGTAATATTTATCACAATTTTCCCTTCTTCCTGAATTGTATAAGCAGGACGGGGAAGACCTCCGGCTCCGATGGTACGGCCATTCAGGTTGAACGAACCATATCCGCCTACACCTTCGTTGGCTCCCTGGTCGGAATTGCCGAACGGACTACCCTGATTACCGGTGCCGGTTTCTGCATCGCCTTGACTGCTTCCTTCGGCACTTCCTGAACCGAAAGCTCCGGCTACCCGGTTGCTGATAGCTTCTTCTTTTTTCCGCTTTTCTTCAGCCAAACGCTTTTCTTCGGCCAGACGTTTCTTTTCGGCTTCTTCTTTCCGGATACGTTCTTTTTCCTGTTCCTCTCTCTTTCTCTTTTCTTCGTCTTTCTTACGTTGCTCTTCTTTCTTCTTTTTCGCTTCTTCGATAGCAACGCTTTCTTCCATATCCTGAGTCACCAGTTCCTCTTTGGGAGTTTCTACTTTTGGCTCCGGTGTGGGTGGAGGAGTGGGAGTTGTTGTTTCCCGGGGAAGTTCCTGACCGGTATATTTAGGTTCAAACGTCCCTGCTGCCGAATTGATATTGCCGAAGTTTACCAATACTCCACCTTCTTCTTCAGGTATGACGGTGGAAAGTACGGAAAACCATAGAATCAGCAAAATAACGACGTGGAAGGCTACTGAACCGGTTATACCATATATGTCATCTTTATTCAGCTTCATATTATCTTTGTGGACGGGTGGCAAGCACCATCTTGAATTTATTTTCGTTCGCGATATTCAGAATACGTACGATTTCTTTATAAGGAACTGATTCGTCGGCATAAAGTGCTACGAACATTTCCGGCTCTTTTGCATAACTTTCCTGCAGGAATGGGGTGATTTCATCGAAAGAAACCTGTTTTTCCCGCTGGTTCCCGAACGCTACATAGTAATTCAGGCTTGCATCGATTGTGACACGCGTAAGCGGTTTAGCCGCCGTTTGCTTTTGTGCTTGGGGCAAAGTCACTTTGATTGCGTTCGGAATTACGACCGTTGAGGTAACCATAAAGAAAATCAACAGTAGGAATATGACATCTGTCATTGAAGCCATGCTGAAGCTTTCATTTACTTTTGTTCTTCGTTTTAAAGCCATAGCTTTATCAGTTTGCGGGTTCGTTCAATAAGTCCATAAATTCCATGGTACGGGCTTCCATCTTGTTTATAACATTATCCACCTGCGAAACCAGATAGTTATAGGCAAACAGGGTGATAATACCTACTACCAAACCACCGACGGTAGTGACAAGTGCTTCATAAATACCACCGGAAAGCAGCGTTACATCCACATTGGTTCCGGCATTTGCCATATCGAAAAAGGCGCGAACCATACCGGTTACCGTACCTAAGAACCCTAACATGGGAGCACCTGCCGCTGTTGTCGCGATTAATGGGAAGCCTTTTTCCAATTTGGCAATTTCGAGGTTGCCTACATTTTCGATGGCAACCAGTACATCATTCATCGGACGTCCTAAACGGGAAATACCTTTTTCTATCATACGGGCAGAAGGTGTGTCGGTACTACGGCATAAATTCAGGGCCGAATCTACTTTTCCTTCATGGATGTAATCTTTAATACGATTCATAAATGTTTCATCCTCTTTTCCTGCCCGGCGGATGACCATCAGGCGCTGGATGAAAATATAGCATGCCATCAAAGATAGCAATAATAACACAATCATGATCCATCCCCCCTTGAAAGCGAGATCTATCACATTGATTTTTGCTTCGGTGGGGACCGTTACGGCCGTCAAATCCGGCATCTGTTCTGCAGCTTGTGCCCCTACAGCTTGTAGGGATAGTAAAATACTCATGATTAGAATCTTATTAATGAATAATTAATAGTTGATAATAACTCTCTTTTATCCTTGTTTTTATTTGTTTATTCTTATTTCAGACATTCTTTATACAGCCGGATTGTTTCTTTTAATCCGTAATAAAGCGCGTCACAAATCAGCGCGTGCCCAATGGAAACTTCATCCAGCCAGGGAATTTGCTGATGGAAGAAGGCCAGATTTTCCAAACTTAGGTCGTGTCCGGCATTAACCCCTAACCCCAAATTCTTAGCTTGTTGGGCTGCGGCTATAAAAGGAGCTATCGCTTCATCCCGGTTCACGGGATACCGCGAGGCATAAGGCTCCGTGTATAATTCAATACGGTCCGTTCCCGTTTTTGCCGCCAGTTCGATATTTGCTAAATCCGTTCCGACAAAAAGGGAAGTCCGGATACCGTGGGTAGTGAATGTATCCACTAAATCATTCAATAGCTCAAAATTAGCTTTTACATCCCATCCGGCGTTGGACGTAACGGCATCCGGAGCATCCGGAACTAATGTTACCTGTGTCGGTTTTATTTTTAATACCAAATCGACAAACTTATCGGAAGGATAACCTTCTATGTTAAACTCTGTTTTAATTTCCGGTTTCAATGTATATACGTCACTGTAGCGGATATGTCGTTCGTCCGGTCTGGGATGAACGGTAATCCCTTGTGCACCGAATGTTTCGCAATCTTGTGCGACTTTGAGAATGTCGGGAACATTGCCACCACGTGCGTTACGAATGGTTGCAACCTTGTTAATGTTTACACTTAAATTTGTCATCGTATATCGTTATATCTTTTTTCTTTCATTACATTTGCATAAAAGTATCGGCAAATTTAGCAGTATTTAGGGAATATACAGAATAATGTTGGTAAAAGATTTCATAACGAAAGAACCTCCGGTGTTAAAAAGTTTTGATACAGGGGAATATGCATTGGCATTGATGGATGATTTTAAACTCAGGCATCTGCCGTTGTTGGGCGATAATATATATAAATGTCTGGTATCGGAAAAGGATCTTTTAGCGATGCCCGACTTGTCCTTGTCTATCGGTGAACCGTTATTGTTCGCTCCCAGTGTGTTGGAAAATACACATATCCATGAAGCTTTAGCCCTGATTTCCCGTTATCAGTTGAGCCTTCTTCCCGTTGTCACCCCCGAAGGGGAGTATAAAGGAGCTATTACCCGTGAGCAATTGATTGATATACTTTCCGAGCTTTGTAATTCCGAAACGGCTGGAAGTGTGTTTGTCTTGGAAGTGATGCCGCAGGATTATTCATTGACCGATATTGCCCGTCTTATTGAGTCAAATAATGCGCATGTACTGAATCTGCTTTCATATACGGATAAAGATACCGGGCGGTTACATCTTATTATTAAAATAGATTTGGAAGATGCTTCTCCTGTTATCCGTAGTTTCGAGCGTTTCAACTATACGGTCCTTTACTATTTTATGAAAAAAGGAATGGTGGATGATTTATTGCAACGGAGGGTGGAAGAGTTGGTACGTTATATGAATATTTAATGGCAGGGAATATGAAAGTAGGTGTGTTTGGGAGTGAATATCAGGCTGATAAGCAGAGTATTATCAAACGATTATTCGAGAAGCTGCGAGAACAGGAGGCTGAAATATATATTGACAGCAGTTTTTATTGTTTCCTTACAGACGCGTTGAGCTACGAACCTCCGGTTGCCGGAATTTTGGTTGGCGACGAGTTTGATTTGGATGTGGCTTTAAGTGTAGGAGGGGATGGCACTTTCTTGCGTACGGCAGCCCGCGTAAACAAGCAGGATATTCCTATTTTGGGAATTAATACCGGCCGTTTGGGGTTTCTGGCCGATATCGGGAGTAATGAGATAGAAGATACTTTGGAAGAACTTTTTAAAAACTATTATAAGATAGAGGAACGAACATTGTTGCGGCTTCGTACGGATGAGCGTACTTTTCGCGGATATAATTATGCTTTAAATGAAATTGCGATATTGAAACGGGATACCTCTTCTATGATTACCATCCATACTTCTTTAAATGATGAATATCTGACATCTTATCAGGCGGATGGTTTGGTCATTGCAACTCCAACGGGTTCGACCGCTTATTCCATGAGTGTGAACGGACCGATTATCATACCGCAAAGTAAAAATCTTGTCTTAAGTCCGGTTGCTCCGCATTCTTTGAATGTACGTCCCTTGATTATTCCGGATTCGTATACAATCACTTTAGGGGTAGAAAGCCGGAATGAATATTTCCTGATAGCCCTTGACGGACGCTCTGAAATATTCCCGACCGGTATCGAGCTGAAAATTTGCAAGGCTGATTATACGACCAAAGTCATCAAGCGTTATAATCATACCTTTTATCAGACTCTACGTGAGAAACTGATGTGGGGAGCCGATGCGCGTATGAAATAGGTTTAAAAAGTATGTTTTATAGCATGTATTTGTTAAACGTGGTTAAAGAAATGAGATTTCCAAACAAAATATTATGCTACATAACATAAAACCTCTATATTTGCATCGTGTTTTTCATGGTATTAGATTTAAGGTTAACAATGAAGATTGGCTGTCCGTGATGGATAGCCTTTTTTTGTCATATAATTTCTTCTTTTTCTTGGAAAAAAGTCTTTTTTGCAATTTTGTTGAAGTATTTCTCTCCTTTTGCGATTTTATATTTTACATATCTGTTTTATTGTTCTACTTTTGTGACGAATAAGCTATGTGAATCAATGATTCTGTATTGCTTGCTTGGTAAGTGAATTAATATGAAGTATATACCATAATGACAGACATGAAACAAAATAAAATGACTTCTCGCCAAGATGAAGACTTCTCTTTTGACAAAGAAATCTCCGAATTGATACATGAAAAAATCCTGTTTGCAGAAGAACGTATTTATGCTCGCTTGCCGATAGGATTTGAGATTTATGATACGACCGGTATTTTGCGGAGCATAAATGACTATGCTTTGAATATTTATGGTGTGGATGACCGGAAGAAAGTTGTGGGTACTGTCAATCTTTTCAAAAGTCCTTATGTGGATGAGGAACTGTTGAGGAAGATAAAGAAAGGGGAGGACGTGACTTTAGAATTTGAATATGATTTCGAACGTATAAGAAAAGAAGCATATTTCGAGAGTAGCAATAAAAACTCAATGATTTATGAAGTTAAGATTTTTGCTGTATGGAATAAAAAAGGTTCGATTATCGGGCATGTCTTGCTTACTAATGATGTGACTGCTATAAAGGAAGTGGAGTACCGTACGGAAGAAACTAAGAAGAATTTGGAAATGGCTATGGATGCGGCCAATATGACTTCGTGGGTGTATGATGTGAGAAAAAAGATATTCAGTTCTTTATATGGAAATGCGATTGCAAAGGATTTTATGCCTTTTGAAGACATGCTGAATATCTTGCATCCTCAGGACCGTGTCCCTCTGATGCAGCTTTTTTCGCAACTGATAAATAAAGAAATCAAGTATGGGCACATGACACTACGCTTTTATGATGAACAGACAGAGCAGTATCGTTATTATGAAAGCAGAATGCGGTTGTCCACCGAGCACAGGGGAAAAGTACAGATTATCGGAACACAGCTTGATGTGACGGAAAGAATCCAAATGGCAAAAAAAACGCAAGAACTGACGGCAAAACGTGAATTGACCATGAAAGTCAGTAAAATCGTTCATTGGGATTTCGATGTACGGACCCAGTTATTTGAATCTTATAATGATCCGCTCAACGATTATAATAGTAACAAACCGTTGACTATACCGGAATACCAGGCCAACATTCATCCGGAGGACCTTTCGGCTTTTAATGAAGCGATACATTCTATGCTAGGGGGTAAGGATACCACTATTAATTTTACTTGCCGTTTGCGCACTATGCGTAATCAGGAATGGCAATATTGCGATTTCATCAGTGTTCCTTTTGAAAGAGATGAAGATGGAAGTATCATCCGTTTTACCGGCTTCAGGCAGAGCATACCCCAACTTCAACAACTCAACAGAGAGCTGGAAGACCGGAACTATAAAATAGAACTTTCTTTCAAAACAGTCGGAATGTCGTATTGGGATTGTGATGTCAAGAACCGGCAACTCAAAGCGTTCAATGATCCGGTGAATGACTTTAATCCCAAGAAAATAATAGTTCCGGATGATTATCTGAATGTTGTTCATCCGGACGATGCCGATTATCTTCGTGAATGTTTTGACCGTATTCTTCTTGGGGTCGACAAAGAGTTTAATTATAAATATCGTTCTAAAACCAAATGGGATAATGAATGGCAAACATTGTTGGTTACCGGAATTCAGATTGAAACCGACCCGGAAGGACATGTCACACGATATACAGGCATAACCGTCAATAATACGAAATGGGAAAAAATGATTCGGGAATTAAAGGATTTGAAGGAGAAAGCAGAACTTTCCGACCGGCTCAAGTCGGCTTTCCTTGCCAATATGAGTCATGAGATACGGACTCCTTTAAATGCCATTGTCGGGTTTTCCGAACTGATGACGGAGTGCACTGATCCGGATGAGCAAGCCGTATACATTAATATTATCAAGTCCAATAATGAGTTGTTGCTGCGATTGATTAATGACATTCTCGACCTTTCCAAAATAGAAGCGGGCATTCTTGAACGTAAATGTGAGAAGTTCCATTTATCCGAAGTCTGTGATGAAATATATACTGTCGTCCAACCGAAAATAAAGAATTCGGAAGTCGACTTTTGCTTGGATAAATCCTCTTCGGATTGCTGGGTCACTTTGGATAAGAACCGACTCAGACAAGTGTGGATGAACTTTCTGACCAATGCTGTGAAAAATACGAAATCCGGTCATATAAAAATGGGATGTGCTCTCGAGAACAAGGGGATTCGAATTTATGTGGAGGACACGGGTATCGGTATTCCGGAGGATTTACACTGTAAGATATTTACCCGTTTTCAAAAGTTAGATGATTTCGTACAAGGGGCAGGATTGGGATTAGCTATCTCCAAAGCGATAGTTGAAACTGCCGGAGGAAAGATTGGCTTTTCTTCGACTCCCGGCATCGGCTCCACTTTCTGGGCTTGGGTGCCTTGCGAGATAAGTGGAGGGGACGACAGGGGTGTTTAATCCGGTTGTTTGCATTCCGTACCTTTTTCTGTGAGTCGGTACACACGGTGCGTTTTGTATCCTTCTTGTTGGATATAACCTTCTTCTTCGTACTTTTTGATGTCGTGTTGGGCGGTGTAGTAAGTACATTGGTTGAGAATGGCATAATCCGAAATGTTGATGGAATGGTGGTTTTGTAGATATTCCAGCATCTGTGTTTTCCGTTCTTCCCGGCTGCTTGTCGCTTCGTTTTCACGTTTCACTTTTTTCGGACGACATTCTTTTACCTTTTCTTTCAGCTCGGGAGCACAACGGAAGTTAACTCCATCCACGCTAACCGTGAATACCGTTTTCCCATTCTCTTTATCCTCTTTCTTTTGTGTTTTAAGAGCTGGCGAGAAATGTCCGAAACCATCCAACTCTACACTATATCCGTTGGATAATTGATGGCCTATGTAATTGGACAGCGCATCCAATACACCTTTTATATCGGATGAGGTAACCGAGCAACATTCGTTGATGTACTCGCAAACTTCCTGCATGTTCTTTGTCCCGTTGGAGATAAGGCGGGCGCAGGATGCCTGGTTTTTACCAGGTAAATCATAAACTGAAAATCCAACTCTTCTCATGTTGTTAGAATATTAATAGATGATATTCGGATTTCTATCCGGTACTTTTTATTTTTTTGCAGGTGATGTATTCGAAAATACATTACCTACTATTTTGTTTTCGACGGCGTCATTAATATTTTCGACGCTGTCGTGAATATTTTTGACGCCGTCGAAAATATTAATGACGGCATCGAAAACAAACTTTGTAACGACCAAATATACGAAATATAAGAAGGGAAAGCAAGGAAAGTAAGAATGAAAAACGTATCTCATGAAATGATTTTCTTCGTCGGATACTTATTTCCGTATAAATAGAAAGAGTCTCCGGTGGGATTCCCTGCCGGAGACTTGTTTTTTTACTTAGGTTATTTGTTGGTTCCTATCCAGGTCCATTTATGCCAAATATGTTCTAATGGGCCTTGTTTGTGTCCGGCCAGCCACCATTTGCAGAATTTTACTTGGAGCATAAAAGTGAAAAATCCGATTATCAGGCTGAGTGTATATCCACAATAGGGAGCCAGGTACAGACCGAATGGAAAGTAAATGATTGCTCCGATTATGGATTGGGTTATGTAGTTGGTAAGGCTCATTTTACCATAAAACCGCAGAGCGGTAACGGCTGTACTGAATTTTTCACGTTGGTAGAGCAATATGAATGATGCTATTAATACGAATGTGAAAGCTAATTTCTGCCACATGTCGAATGCTGTGCTGACAGTCTGTTGGATAATCGGGTCATTTTTCATAATCACATTTTGCAACGCATATAAAGGAGCAAAAGAGATGGCGGAGATGATTAGTATTTTTATCCAAAGACGGAGATTTTTTTCAGTCCCGATGAAGAGTTGTCTCCTGCCTATGTAAAAACCTAAAAGAAACAATCCGGCTGTTTGTAAGAAACGTCCGGCACCTACGGCCCATAATAAGCTGGCTTTCTGTCCTAAGGTAATATTCCCCAAGATGAAATCCCAAAAGTTGCCGGCTTTTGTATATTCGGCTACTTCTGTGTACATTTCACCGACTTTCAAGTCCGGTAACTGATGGCCCGGATTTATCAGACTTGCGATGTAATGATACCATTCGACAGGTTGCAACAGGAAGATAACGGCTGTTATAAGGATGGCTTTGTCGCTCCAATTTCGGGTAAGGAACAGTACTATTCCGACAACGGCAAACAGCAGCAATACATCTCCGGCAGGGAAGAAAGCTGCGTTTAATGTGGCAAAACCCAACAATAGCACCAAACGCCACAGGAAACGGTAACCGAAGTCTTTGCCTTGTTTTTTCTGGTTGTTGCTCTGGATATGAAATGTAAATCCAAACAAGAGTGCGAAGATGGCATAAGCCTTTCCGGCAAACAGGGCGAAAATGGCGGTAAATACTCCTTGGTCCAGTATATTCAGCCAAGTTGGAGAGTCGGTAGGATAGACCGGAAAAATAAAATGCTCCAGATTATGAACCAGGATAATAGCCATCACGGCAAAACCGCGCAAGGCATCCACTACCTCGATACGAGGATTTTTATTGAGAAGTTGTTCCATACGTTATTTGTTTAATAATGTTTTAACTCGCTTGTTCATGGGTTTCTCGAAGTAATAATAAGAAAGCAGGCTTAGCAAGACGGTGATACAGAATAGAACTGGTATAGAAATGTACGAGGCTATCTGAAAACTGCTCTCTTTCTGCCATTCAAGATAGGTTGTTATAATAAAAAGGTGAATCAGATAAAAACTAAAACTGATTTCTCCTCCGATTATCAGGAAACGGTTCGATAAGATTTTGGAAATAATGCCTTTTTGTAAAGCGAAACTAGTCAGGACAAAAGTAACCGGCAGCCAGTAATAGCAGGAATACCGGTACACTTTGGGTATTTCGGCTGCATACAGATAGAATGCGAAAAATAGAACGATGGATGCGATTTCGATGATGCTTCCTTGGCGTAAAGTGATGTTCTTGTTTTTCAAGCGGCTGTATAGCTGAAACAGCAGCATGCCGACAATGAAATCCGGGAACCGGGTAATCGGATTGACGTACCAATATCCTTTTATAAGGTTTTCCGGCGTATAATACATTCCGATAAGCATCAATACGGCAACGACCAGAAGAACATAAAGCAAATTCTTATAGTTCTTTGTCATCGGAATAAGGAACGGGAAACAGAAATAAAATAGTTGTTCACTGCATAAACTCCAGGAAGGACTGTCGAAGGAAAAGAAATAGCTTGGTTCCGGTATATAGGCATTTGTTAATGTGAATGAAGCAAGGAAGTGCTTACACCAATCGAAAGCGTCAGTGGCTACTACATAAGTACCTAAAGCAGCTGCTATAAACAAAGTCAGCCAGTGCAAGGGATATATACGTGCGATACGTGCTATCCAAAAGGTCCGCTTAGTAGTCTTTTCTTCCTGAAACTTTTTCTGATAATTATATGCAATAATAAAACCACTTAAAACAAAGAAGAAACTGACTCCGACAAAGCCTTCTTTAAAGAAATGAGACATAAATAAATCGTCTATTTCGTAACAATGCGCTCCAAAAATCATTAAAGCAAATATAAAGCGCAAGGATGTGAGTGTATCTATCATAATTCAGTCTTGCTTGTTGGCTGTTGAGTGTTATTAGTTCATCACATACTCACTAAAGTATCCAATGAAATTTTAAGATATGCAAATATAACAAAACTCGCTCACATACGGATGGATTTCAGAGGAATAATGCAAAGTGCTTGGACGAGAAAGGGATAAGTCGTTTTGTTCCACATTCTTCCATTTGAGGTTTTTGACCTGTTTTTGGGGAGTTAGGCAAACAAATCGCTACTTATCCGTTGCCTTTTCGGGATTGAAAATAGGTATGAAATTTACTTCCAAAACTGTTTTTCTACCCCTGTTCACCACCGCAAGAACGCTGTTCTGTCTGTTTTTTGCTAATGCAAAGTTAGTCAAAATTTTCCGTATCAGGAAAAAATACAGTCTCAGATTGGAAGTCAAGGGGGCTTTTTCTATATTCCGCTATATTTTTCATGCCATTCATTTGCTCGCTATATAATAATTTTGCAAACAAAGGAATAGGTTATGAATCAGGCAAATGTAAAGGTGTCGTTCTACCTGAAAAAGAGCGAGGCGGATGCCAATGGAGAGTGTCCGGTAATGGCTAAGTTGAACATCGGGAAGTACTCCGAAGCGGCATTCAGCGTGAAGATGAAAGTGCCGCAATCCCGATGGACTTCGGGGCGTGCGTCCGGCAAGAGTGTGGCGGCAAAGGAAATCAACAACCGGTTGGATGAGATCCGTGCGGTGGCGTTGAGTATCTATAACGAGCAGTCTGCCGTCCGTGACGGTGTGACCGCAGAGGAAGTGAAAAGCATTTTGCTTGGAATGGCAAGCGGGCAGGAAACACTGTTGAGCTATTTCAGGCAATTCATCAACAATTTTGAAAAGCGGGTTGGAGTCAACCGCACAGCCAAAAGTTTGCAGGCATACCGCAATGCCTATAGGCACATTGAGAAGTTTCTGCAAAAAAAATACAGGCTGACGGATATTCCTTTCTCGGCATTGGACCGCTCCTTCATCGACAAATACGACCTGTACCTTCGTACAGAACGCAATCTCGCTCCCGGAACCGTCATCAACCTGACCGTCCAACTGAAAACCATCGTGGGTGAAGCTATAGCTGACGGTATCATTACCGCTTATCCATTCATGGGTTACGAGCCGGTTCGTCCGAAAGCGGTGCAGAAGTATCTTACCGACGAAGAGCTGCAACGGCTTATGACCACTCCGCTTCACAGGCAGACACTTTACCTTGTCCGTGACATGTTCCTGTTTTCCTGCTTCACCGGCATTTCATACAGGGATATGCGCTCGCTGACAAAAGAAAACCTGTCGCTTGCGGAAGACGGCACATGGTGGATTAAAAGTGCCCGCCAGAAGACCAAGATAGAATTTGAAATCCCCTTGTTGGACTTGCCGTTACAGATCCTGAAAAAGTACAGTGATACCGCTTCTGATAACAGGCTGCTACCGATGTATTGTAACTCTATGCTGAATCTCTACCTGAAAGAGATTGCCCGGATTTGCAACATCAACCGTCCGCTGGTATTTCACGCGGCCCGCCATACCTACGCCACGGAAATCACCCTTTCGCATGGAGTTCCGCTTGAAACCGTCAGCAGGATGCTCGGACACAGCCGGATTGAAACCACACGAATTTACGCGAAAGTGACCGATGACAAGATCGATACCGACACAAGGACTTTGAACCAGAAAATATCGGAACGCTTCTCCGTCGTGATTTGATTACCTCTTAAAAAACATGGATATGGATAAGAATATGGAAAACCAGAATATCAAACGGCGCAGCACTTTTGCCGTATTGTTCTATATCAACCGCACGAAAGTACGCAAGGACGGTATGTGCCAGTTGTTGTGCAAGGTAAGCATTGATGCCGAATGGGCACAGATAGGAACCAAAGTATCCGTCAATCCCTCCATCTGGAATCCCGACAAAGGACGTGCCGACGGGCGGAGTGAAAATGCAGTTACGGTGAACCGCGCCATAGATGACCTGACAGACGAGATAACCGGACATTACGACAGGATAAAGAACAGTCTGGGGTTCATTACAGCGGAACTTGTCAAGAATGCAGTCAAAGGCATCGGGCAGAAACCACTTACCCTGCTTGCCTTGTTCAGGGAGCATAACGAGGAGTTCAAGAAGCGTATCGGGATAGACCGCATACAGGAAACATACGACTCCTACAAGCGTTCCTACAAGCACCTTTCCGCTTTTGTTCAGGAGAAGAAAGGCGTGGAGGACGTGACATTGAGAAGCCTTGACCGTGCGTTTTATGACGACTTCGAGTTGTTCCTGCGCACGAACCGCAACCAAAAACCCAAGACCGTACATGAACACCTGTACCGCCTGAAGAAGCTGACAATGCGGGCGGTCAGCCAGGGGACATTGCGCCGTGACCCTTACTGCCGCCTGCATCCCGAACTGCCAAAAAGAAAAAGCCGGCACATGAAATTGGAGGACTTGAAGACACTGATGACCACCCCGGTGGAGAAGCCTCAACTGCAATTCGTAAGGGATATGTTCATTTTCTCGACATTTACCGGATTGGCGTATGCGGACTTGAAAAAACTGTCGGTCAATGATGTCACGCAGGCTGAGGACGGCACATGGTGGATTCACATCCACAGGCAAAAGACGGATACGCTTTCGTCTGTCCGCCTGTTGGATATTCCCCTTCAAATCATCGAGAAATATCGTAGCCAAAGAACCGGGGACAAGGTATTCAATGTTTACAATCGTGGATATTTTATAACATTGACACGAGAGCTGGGACAGGTATATGGCTTTGATTTGACCTACCATCAGGCCAGGCATAATTTCGGGACCCACATCACCCTCTCGCTCGGTGTGCCGATAGAGACGGTCAGCCGCATGATGGGACACAACTCCATTTCCACCACCCAGCTGTATGCCCAAGTAACGGACACCAAAGTGGACGAGGATATGAAACGGCTAAAGTCCACAGGTTTCGGAAAACAGATACAGCTTTGCGAAGAAGATTTCATCGTCAAGAAAAAACGGGGAAGAAAGTCTGAAATGGCATAAAATAAAAACGGAGAAATGCCCTTTGTAAAAAGGAAATCATTTCTCCGTCTCTTTTAGTGAACGATGCTATACCCATCGTTGTTCTTCCCGGCAACGCTTGTAGGAATCCTCCAGTATCTTCAGAATATCCGATTCCTTATACAGAGTCTTGCCCTGCACCATGTAATAAGGAACCACCCCGAATGTCCGGTACTCCTGCAATGTGCGCCTGCTTACCCGCAGGACTTTGGAGAGTTCCTCGTCAGTGAGGAAGCGCTCACCGTTAAAGAGGGATTTCGGCATCTTCTCAATCACGGAGAGCATCTTCTCCATTTTTTCCAGCCCTTGAAACATCACGTCGATCCGAGGGTCTTTGTCGTCCAAGAAATGATAGCTCATAATCTGCTTTTTATTAAAGGGTGATAATTCAAATCCAACAATCTCTGTACGTCTTCAGGCTTGTAGAACAGCTTGTTCTTGATACGGCTGAAAGGCAATATCCCTTTGTTGCGATATACCTGTAGTGTCTTCTTGTTGATGCGAAGCACATCGCACACCTCCTGATTATCCAGCCAGTTTTTCAAGCCGAGGTCCTCGGCCGGACGGCATACCCGCGTCATCCGTTCCTCAAAATCACAGAACCGGACACGCAATTCTTCAAAAGTCTGTTTGTCAACACATATTATTTCCATAATCCTTGCTTCATTTTAATTAAACATTTGGCTGATGTCTGAACCTCGCCGGCAATGACTTGCCCTTTTGGTTGAGGAACGCCTCCACTTCGGATGCCTTGTAGTAGGTTCTCCCGTCAATCATGTAATAGGTCACGAGCTTCTTCTGGCGGTAACGCGCCAGCGTGCGTTTGGTGATGCCGAGCAGCCGGCACAGGTCGTAGTTGTCCAAGAGCGTGTCGCCGTCCAGGCATTCCTTCAGCTTGTTCATACGCTCCAATGCCCGCTCTATCCTGTCGAACCGTTCCATGATTTGGGCGAACATCTCGCTGTTTATCTGTAACATGAGTAATCTGTTTTAAGTGTAACTTATCGTTTGCTTACACCTTGTTGCGCAACAGGTTATATCATATTATAAGGCCAACAGCGTACCAATGACACCGATAGACACCAAGAGGAACTGATATAACATTGTATATCAGTGAAATAAAAATCTGAGGCTGTAAAAATGAATAAATGGCGAATCTTGCAAATTGCAAGATTTCCTTGCAGGATGCAATGGACTATCGCGAGGATTTGCGATAAATGAGACGGACAATCCCGTTTTTGAAAGCAACTGTCCTGTAAAGTTTCCAACGATTGACCGGAAGTCGATGCAGGCAGTCCGTACCGTTGCCTGTTGTCAGAGGAAGAATGTAGATGATGATTTCGTCAATGAGGTGGTAGATGGAAAGCCCGTGTAGCAAGTCAAGGCTCTTTGGGTCGGATATTTCTGAGGTAAAGGTAAAGGAGTCCGGTTTCTCGTCCTTTTCACAAATCAAGTCCAGCATGGGATAGCCGGGAAACAGCGTGAAGGTACTCCTCTCGTGCCAGAACGGGAAACCTTGGCTGTCCGTCTTCACCCATTGCAACAACTCTTCATTCGGGTCGGGAAGATAACCGTCCAATGTCACTGCCGTTATGATTTGTATTCTTGCCATACCTGTCCGTCTAAAAAAAGAAGCGTGGTAGCCACGCACTCAGACAGAGGCTCTGGTAAAGCCTAAAGGAGAACACGCAACACCACGCTATGACAGAGCATAGCATAAGCATTACGCAATCATTCTCCTTTAACGTCAATTTACCAGATTTCTGTCCGAGAAGCTTGCGCTCTTATGTTATATAATCAGCAGAGGGGTTTTCCCTCCACCGGTTTTCTTCTATGTTTCAGACCGGCAAGGCTATACCCTGCCAAATCTTTTGCAAATTTACAAAATTTCAGTCGGATTGAAAAATCATTTCAATATATTCTGTGTCAACACTGTTGCCGGAAATAGATAGAATATCGGGGATTATCTTATCCCGTATTTCTTCATCTTCCGGTACAGTGTTGAAGAGTTTACATTCAACAATCGTGCGGTCTGTTCACGATGCCCGTTGCACGCTTGAAGGGCATTTGCAATGGCTTCCCTCTCGCTGTTTTCGTCTTTCAAAGGCAATATGTCCGGAGTTTTCTCCGTAATCCGAATATCAGTCTGACTGTCTGCGTTCAAGTCCGGCAACTCCAATACAGGGGTTTCCGTAAGCAACACCGCCCGTTTGATCCGGTTCTGCAATTCCCTGACATTGCCCGGCCAACGATAAGAACGAAGTCGGTATATGGCATCTTTTGAAAAGCCTTTTGTCTCTTTCTTAAGTTCTTTGGAAAACCGTTCACGGAAAAATTCCGCCAAAGGCAAAATGTCATCAGCACACTCGGCCAAAGATGGCATCCTGATTTCCATCTCTGCCAGACGGTGGTACAGGTCTTCCCGGAATCGTCCTTCCTTGATGGCCCGTTCCAGATTTTCATTCGTTGCCGCCACAATCCGCACGTCTGCCATCCGCTCCCTGTCGCTGCCGATAGGGGTATAGGTATTCTCCTGCAACACTCTAAGGAGCATGGACTGTATGTCAATAGGCATCGTGCCGATTTCATCCAGGAAGAGCGTACCGCCTTTTGCCATGTCGAAATATCCGTTCTTTGCCGTATCCGCACCGGTGAAGGCGCCTTTCTCGTGTCCGAACAGGAGGGATGCCGCAAGTTCGCGTGGCAACGCTCCGCAATTGACCGCTAAAAACTTGCCGTCACGTCCGCTGTTCGCGTGAATGCCCTGTGCCACGGACTCCTTGCCGGTACCGTTGGCACCGAGTATCAGCACCGACATATCCGACGGGGCTACTATCCTCGCGTATCTCTCCACCTCAAGTATTTTAGGGCAGGTACGTCTGAACAGGTCTTTCGGTTTCGTGCGGACAGTCGCGAGCGGACGGAATATCTCTTCCGCCAGTTCAAGCAGGTGTTCCCGGTGTACCGGCTTGGGCAGATAGTCTTTTGCCCCCAACTTGATGGCGCGTACCGCATCCGGTATAGACCCGTATTCCGTTGTCACTATGAATGGAATGTCTTTCTTCTCTTTTGTGAGCCACTCTAAAAGCGATATTCCGTCACCTTCAGGCAAGCGCACATCGGACAATATGAAGTCGAACCGATGCTTGCGTATCAATGCACGTGCGGCCGGTTCACGCATGGCGGTCATTACATCGTACCCCGCCTGTTCAAGCCAGTCTTTCTGGCGTTGTGACAAACTTATATTGTCTTCAACTATCAGTACCTTCTGTTTCATCGCTCATTTTCTTTATTTCCTTTTCAGCTTCTGTTATAAGTCCGGAGATGTGTCCTATCAGCAGCTTCACCTGTTCATTGACGGTATTCATATCGCATGCAGAATCGTTTAACGTTGTGCGGAGTTTTACCAGTGGAGCATCGGCCCGTAACAACTCCAACGAGGGCTTTATCTCGTGGGCTATGTCATGGAGCTTTTCAATGTCCCCTGTCTTTATTGCCGATTGCAAGTCTGCCATATTTTGTTCGGACTGGATAATGAAAGTTCTTAGCAGTTCTCTTTTATCAAGCACATCTGCCGTGAACGTGGCAAAATCCGGTGTATGTGACTCTTCCACATCGCGTGACACCACAGAAGAGACCATATCCAACAGTTCTCTCATGGAAAACGGCTTGTGGATGGAGTCCGTGAATCCGCCCTTTATGAATGCCTCTTTTTCTCCTTCTCCTCGTGCAGTCATGGCTACTATCGGAATTGTGTGTGAATTTCCGATGCAGGATTTGCGAAGCAATGCCAGAATTTCAAAACCGTTGGTTTCCGGCATCTGTATGTCGCTTAGCAGCAAGTCGTAATCCTGCCTACGCATCTCATTGACCAGTTCTTTGGCATTGGAACAGGTGGTACACGATACTCCGTTGCGTTCAAGCATTTCCTTGGCTATTTCCAGTTGTAATGTGTCATTGTCTATAACAAGTACGCGCTGTGGCAATGGCAGACGGTCTTGCGGAACTGCCGACGCTTCACTATTGATTTTCTCATTGGAAACCGCTAACGGCAGGGATACACGAAATGTGCTGCCATGCCCGATTTTACTTTCCACATCAATGCTGCCTCCTAAAAGTTTGACCAATCCTTTTGTGATGGGCAAGCCCAACCCGAAACCTTCGGCATTCGCCTCAGACGACAGGCGTTCAAACGGACGGAAGATACGCGAAACGGTGTCTTGATCCATACCGATTCCCGTATCCTTTATTTCTATATAAAGCATTCCATTTTCATATCGGACATTGAACTGTATCATACCGGCGTTTGTAAACTTCACAGCATTCGTCAGTAGATTGTCTATAATTTGAGAGATACGATCCATGTCACCGCACAGTACGACATCCGTATTTTGGGAATCATGGTGGAATATGATTCCCTTATTATTGGCAATATGTGAAAATCCGGTCACAATACGTTCCAACAGATCATTAAGGTTGAACGGTACATTGTTGCAGGTTTCCTTGGACTCGTTCAGGCGGTACACGTCCAGCAGATTGTTCAGCAGGTGCAGGATATGTTTGCACTCCGTTTCGATATTTTCCAAATGGTGATTCCTGCGTTTCCTGTCCCGGGTATCTTTTGCCAGTTCGACATATCCGTAAATGATGTTCAGGGGGCCGCGTATGTCATGCGAGATAGTAAGTATGACGTTTTTACGCGTTTCCAGCAGTTCATTATTCCGGTCAATGACACCCTCCATCTTTTTCCTGAGCAGCGAATCCCGTTTCAGATGTTTCTGGATAATCAGGTACGAGAACACCAGCAGGAGGATGGCGGCGATGATCAGCCCGGTGATGATGGAGGTGGAGCGTTGGTGCGCTTGGGCTATCTGCTCTTCCCTGTCCCGGAAGGCGGCTTGTGCATGGTCGCTGATGTTACCGAGCAGGGCGAACAGTTTGCGGTTCAGTTCCCTGTTGCGGATGCGCAGGCTGTCGGTGTAATTCTCCATGTTGCGTATCCGCTCCGCTTGCAGGGCGATAAGCTGTTCGTTCAGCGAGCGGAGCTTGTCGGACGAGGCGGGCACTTGCACCGTTTCCTTGCCGCCGAACCATCCGGCTATGCCTTTCTTCTTCTGCACGACGGTACGGGTCTGTGTCGCTTGCCTTGCAGCTTCTGGCAGATGGTTCACCAGCAGGCTGTCGGCTTTGTCCTGCCGGTGGAACACCTGCATGATTTGGTGCAGGTGTGTCTCCTTGTCCGCCAACAACTGTTGCAGGGTATCTATCTGCGACAGACCGAATATGTAGCTATGGTTCGTTTGCAGCATTTGCAGCAGGCTGTCCACCCTCAGCCGTCTCGTTTGGTAGGCATGGTAGTCCTCATCCTCCCAAGCGATGACGCTCTCGCCCAATGAGGCGAGTACCGTGATGTTGCGGTGTATCTCGGATATGTCACGGCGTGCCTGTCTGATTTCGTAGGTGTCGGCCTCGATTTTCCGAAGGCGTGCGTGTTCATGGAAAAGAATAGCGGCCATGCTGATGATGACCGCCATTAACATCATATAGCCGAAGAGGATTTTAGCTTGCAGGGGTATGTTTCTGTTCATATATAACAAGGTCATATTAAACATCTGTATCGTAAATCCTCTTTTGCAGCAGGTCTATAAAGTTCATGGCATCCATAGGGGTGGAGCGAGAGAGGTCGAACGAGAGTATCATAGCCTGCAGGCTGTTGTCATACGAACTTTTGCTGCCCTTGCGGTCTTGCCCGCCCTCCGTTTTTTCGGGGATGGAGACCAACGCCTCCGCTTCGCTGCCGTCTATGCCGGAAAAGACGAAAGAACCGTCGTCCTGCCGGTCGATTTTTCCTCCGGCGGCTATTATCTGTTCCATCACTTTCCCTACATGGCTTTCCGGGAATCCTGTGGTCAGCACAAAATTTCCGCCTTTACGCTGCCGGTGCATGACACGGTAGCCTGTGGCGCGTGCCAAGGCGAAAGCCCCGCAACCGTAGGCGGAGAAAAACTTGCCCGACCGGGTCACGAGGAAACGGCTGTCGCCGAGTTCCTGCTGTTGTTGTATCAATTCGCGTTCTGTCATACAGTCCTCCTCAGTTCTTTGATTTCATTACAAATCTCCTCTTTTTTGCATTCAATCTGTCTGTACCGTTTTTTCAACACGACTTTCTCCAAGTGTCCGGCAAAATAGATGACCTGCCACCATTCCTTACCGATACGGCTCATGACCTTGCACCGCAGGTTGTAGGAGGAAAAATGCCGCATCATTCCCAAATAGGAGTTTATCGTACTGACAAACTCCTCCCCGTGGGTTTTCACGTAATCGGGCGAGCCTGCCGCCAAGCGGTTCAGGCGGTCGATGGCATCGTAGCAGAAGCCGACTGTGCGGTTGCTCAGGTATTTCCGCCCCGGAAGTATCATCCCTCCGATAAACAGGACACCTTTCGTGTAATGTTGCAGATAGATCTTGCGCGGGTGCAACGACAGCCCGTGTTCGGAGAGCCAGCCGGCAATTTTCGCTTTCACCTCTATCAGGTGCTCTTTCGAGGGATGGACAAGCACCATGTCGTCCACATACCTGCCGTAGTGCTTCACGCCCCATTCTTCGCTGATGAGATGGTCCAGTCCGTCCAGGAAGTTAAGGGCGAGCAACTGGCTTGTCAGGTTGCCGATAGGCAGTCCGCACGAGCCGTCGGAATGGAACAGGCTCTTGTCTTTGGGCAATCCGCGCCAGCTTTGGGGAGGCGTCTTGCGGATGCAGTTCTTTTCCGGACGGTTGAATATAGTCTCACGGAGCAGATAGAGCAGTATCGCCAGGTCGTTTCCCCCGTAGCGTTCGTGCAAGAGTTCTTCGGTCAGGTCATACAGCCGCCTCTTCGATATTTTCATGAAGAACGAACGGATGTCTATTTTCAGGATGTAGCACTCTTTCGTGTAGTTTTCCGAACAGAGCCGGATATGTTCCGCCACATGTTCGATGCCATAGAGCGTACCTTTTCCCTTGCGGGTGCTGTAGCTGTCATTGATGAACTTCTCTTCCAAAAGCGGAACGAGCCTGCGGGCTATGAGGTGGTGTACCACACGGTCGCGGAAGTCTGCAGCGAAAATCTCCCGTTTCACGGGTTTGTTGATAATGAAAGCGATGGAACGCGAAGGGCGGTATGTGCCGGCATTGATTTCCCGCCACAGTTCCACACACCTGCGTTCGTAATCGCTCTCGAAGGCAAGGGCATTACAGGTATTGCGTTTCTTTTTACGGCACTCGAAATACGCCTCGAAAACATCCTCCAACGGAATGCCTCCGAGTTCCTCATCCGTGAAAAGACTTTGTTGTAACTCCATATCGCAATACCATTTTGTTTATCGTAAAGTTTTTATTGAAAAGGCCAAGACCGGACGCACGTAGCTATTTCTGTTGTTCTTATTGTTGTTGTTCACGTTGCCGTTGTTCACATTCACATAAAGAGCGTTGTTCGCCGGATTGTTGTAGTTCTCCGAGGAGGACCAGTAAATGTTGTCTGTTTTTGTCTTTGCGAGCCTCCCTGCACGAGGAAAGCCTGCCGACAACCCTTTTTCAATAATAAACAGTTCGCTTCGGGAAGCCTTGACCGCCCGAATCCCGACTGATAAATCATTGCCTTTTATCTTCCTGTTTCTTCATTCCGCGTTCGTTATATTGTTTCCAGCTCGTAGCCTGCTTGCCTATCTTCTCCAACAGCAGCCCGAACGAGGCGTATTTGCGCTCGGTAATGACCTTCTGCTCCACACATACGCGGAAAAGCATCTGCAACATGCGGTAACGGTCGAGAAATTCGGTCAATACGCCCACTTTTTCATAGCTGCTGTTCGCCTTGTAAATCAGAGAAAGCATATCCAAAGTCAAATCCACCATACGGCTGCCCATACTGTAGCGGAAGAAGCGCGGAAAATCCTGCGTCAGGATCAACAGGTTGTTCAACAACCGGTAAGTGTCGCGGTATAGGGGTAATTCTTCGGATAATGCCATAACTCGATTTTTCAAAAATTTTTCCGACCCGCTTCGCGGGTATTCCATCTTTTAAATGAGCGGCTACGCCGCAAATAGATAAATAGATTGAATAGGTAAATAGGTCAGAAAGCCAAGACCGGACGCACGTAGCTATCCCTGCGGTTCTTATTGTCGTTGCTCACGCGGCCGCTGACCACACTCACATAAAGAGCGCGGTACGCCGGATTGCGGTAGCCCTCCGAGGAGGACCAGTACCAATCGGACTTTAAGCCTGATACCACTGTCTTGCCGTCAAACAAAGAAGTACGGTTTTGATAAACATTCCACATCTGACCGATAGAAGGAAGAAACCAACCGCTGCTATTGGCAGGGGACGGGACTTTGCTCGCATAATCCACAACAGCATAGTAGGTGGCAGGATAACCGGAATCTTCGGCGGCATTCAAGTTGCCCGTACCTCCGGCAGCGGCGATGATTTTCTGTGTCCAGGCGTAGCCGCTCCAGTCGATGTCAGGTGTAGAGTAATTGTTCTGTATGTTTCCGCTTCCATCCGTGGGGCAGCAACCCAACTCGGTTCCGTAAACGCCCCACTGACAATAACCGTTTGTGGCATCCTGCAAGGCAATGGCATAGCCGTGGCACTTCTGCTGACCGATACCGGTGGCGGAGTAATCGGAGGCATCGTTTTCGTGATGACCGGCATGGAACACGATGGCGATGCACTCCTCATTCGGCATTTCCTCACCGGGGATAATATACCAATTACCATCGGAATTCTTGCACAGGTAGTCGCCCATCTGCAAGTTATAATTCTTTTCCATAGCCTGCGCACCGTCCACCTTGTATCTCTTGTATTCCCCTACGATAGGATGGGACGCGGACGTGGTGATGGTAAACTCCCTGTTCCCCCCGTCATAACATCCCTCGATAGTCGGCATGGACGAGTGCACCAAGTAGCGGTAAGTGCCGTCAGCCATGCGCAGCGGCTTGGCGGTGCCTGTGAACGTAGCTTCTGCCCCCACGGTGTAGTCGGGAACATTCGCGTCGATAAACTTGTAAACGGTCTTCGGCATCTCGATGACGGCCAACGCCATGCGGTGTTTCATGGCGAAAGAGAGGTGGATGGTGTTGCCCGTCCCTGTCGTTGAGCCTCCGGCTGTCATCAGGTCGGAGGCGGTGTAAGCGGCATGGGTGCTCTGGTCGTCCCCGGGTTGCCAGCCATCAATGAGCGGCTTGAAGAACTCGGCATCGGTCATGACCGCCCCCTCCGCAGGTGTGGCAGTCTTGCCCGCCATGTCCGCCTGATAAGGATAGTAGAGGTAGTAGCTCTCTCCATCCATTCCGGCGGCAAGCGTCGTACCGTCGGTTTTCCACATGATGCCGCCCGTGGCGGCATCCTTTTCGGCTGTCAGCTTCACGTTTGAATAAACCGGCTTTCCGCCGCGCACCATGTAGAATCCGCAGGCATCGCCTTCGGTGAACTCGGTGGTGTAGCCGTTCTCCACGGCACGGGTCTCGACACGGGTTTTCATATTCTCAACAGCCGATGTATATCCGCCATCGGTAACGGAGATTGTCAGTTGCTGCGCCTTGTCTTGCACGGCAGGGAACTCTTCTTGCGTGCAGGATACAAGCAGCAGGAGCAACGCAGCTTGCAAGAGGTGGTATATGTTTTGTATCTTCATATTCTTAAAGGACTAAATAGGCAAATAGTTCAGAAAGCAAGGACGGGACGGACAGCGTTACTCCATTTCTTATAGACAAAGTCGCAGCACACGTAATCAGAGGAGTACACGTTCCAGTTCCGTGCGCGGAACTGATTTAACTCCGATGACGACCAAAAACGGTCACCGGTGGTAAAATCATTCTTGCTGTCGGCTGCAATTTTATTCATCCAAGCATTCAAGGCAGCTGGAACATCGCCTTGACCTAGCCAACGGAAATCACCGGAATCCGACGAGGTTTGCTGACCTTTATCCGCCATAGCCGGACAACCGCCCAGATTCTGAAGGATGTCCCACCACTGACCGGAGGAAGGAATAAACCAGCCTGTGGTATTACGAGGTGGGCGGTATTCATTTATACTGTACATATCATTCCATTTCTCGACGGCTTCGAAGGCCGGATATGCCTCAATTCCACCGATACTATTTGCATGGTCAAGAATCTTGGTGTAATTGTGCAGACCGCTGATGTCAGAGTAGATTTCAGACTTGGACCAGCAGTCTTTCACGTCTTCCAAATTATTCTCTTCATGGCTCCATTGGATATCTGTTGCGGTGTTCTTTAAGGCCATTACAAGGCCATGCACATTCCCTTCGCCCAATTTGGACTTTTCGGCAGTGCCGATACGGCTCGGGTCCGTCTGGAAAACGATACCGATGACTCTTCTTTCTATTTCACTTTTTGTTTGGAGTACGGGAGCAGGCTTGGGGCTTGCTATCTTCATACTGCCGTCAGTATAGATTTTGCGCAGGCCGCCGTCGCTCCAAGTCCCGTCGGAATAGAAGTAGTCGCCGATTTTAAGTTCGTCAGCTGTGAAACTTTGCTTTACCTTTTTGGAGGTGACGTTCTCCTCGCCACATGCAACCCACGTGCCACCGGTCACCGCCTGCACGTCTATTCCGCTTGCTTTCACGGTGATGGTGTAGGCATACCGCTTGCCACCGAAAAACCCAAATTTGCCGGCAGCTTCTGTTTCGGGAGTGTAGGTAAAGTCATTGCTGCCTATGCTGATTCGGATGAGCGGCTTGCCCGTCATATCCTGCGGCGGCACTAACGCCTCGTATTTCTTCGTTGCGGCATCGTAATAGGGCTTTATCTCGCCGTCCGATTGGTCACCCGGTGATACCAAGCCGGCGGTTGAGTGCGTTAGCGGGTCTCCGAAAATGGTGACGGTCGCACCCTCCAACTCCTCTTCCGTAATGCCTTCGCTAGCTTTGAGAATTACTTCGATTTTCGCCATGCGGTGGATGAAACGGAGATTTATGGCTTGGTCATAACGCCCTATGGCACTGGCGTACAGGACATCGAAAGCGGCGTACCCGCCACTTTGGTCGGAAATATCCGTTTCCGATTCTATGTCCGGGGTCCATGCACTGACGCGGGCTTCATCGGTGTTCTTCCAATAGAAGGCATTATCGGCATCCTTCGGGCTTGCATTGCCCGATGCGTCCATCACGTATGTTTTGTTACCAAACACGCCTTCCAGTGACACTCTAATCTCCTCGCCGCCCGTCCACGCGTCCTTGCCCGCGGCGCGGGTCTGCGGCTGCGCCACCTCCGCCGTCAGTTGCAGCGGGTACTTGCCGTCGGGCAGGGGCGCGGTGCTTTCATCCTCACTGCTACAGGAAGCGAGCACCCCACAGATGAGCATCATAACCGGCAACCAGCCGCCGATGCGCGGCCACGGCCTTCTCGCTATGTTCCTTATTATTTTCATATTGTCTTTATTTATTTCGTTTTGTGCCACCGCCCGTTGCAACGCGGGCGGTGGCACCATTTATTATATATGGCGTGCCTCCGTGCTTACGCCTGATGCACGGCAGTGGCTTTCAGACACACTACATTTTTGCATCACCCGAATGGCTACCACCGTCGTTCCAGTTTTCGATGGTGCTTCCGCTAAGGGTCAGCCCCGTCTTCTTCACCGTGATGGTGTAGGTATAAGAATAACCGGCCTCCAACGCGGGTTTGATCATGTCCTTGTTGGAGTAGCTCTGGTATTCCCCGTCATCGGGAGATATCTCAAGCACCAAAGCGTTGGCGAGTGTCTGCGGGAGCAGGATCATGGTGAAAGTCATCACGCCCGTGGCGGCGTCAAAGGTTGCCACGCACTTGTCCGTGGCCGTCTTCGGGGCACCGGTGCACTGGCGTAACATCCAGTCGCTCACAACGCTGCCCGCGGTCGCGGCGGTACCGGTCTTCACATCGAACGTTCCCTCGTGAACCAGGCCGCCCAGCTTGTAGTCGGCGAATTCCAGCACGGCAGTGTCGTCGAAACCGTCGGTGTTCGACACCTGCACCTTGAGGATAAGACGGGCCATCTTGTGCTTGAAGGAGCAGTCGCTGCCGCCCGCGGCGGTGTTGTCCGTGAAGCTGACGGTCGGGCTGTCTTTATCGGCCTTGGCTCCCGTGGCATGGATGTAGTCCACCTTCTCCTGTTCCGTGGTCGTGGGCTGGTTGCTTGTATTTACCGTAATCTTCCCGTCTGTACCAGGCAGGGTGGAGGCGTTTGCGCCCGATGCGTAAGGCGCGTAGGCGGCAAAAGTAAACTCGAGGAAAGCATCCTCGAAGAAGATGCCGCCACCCGCCGTCATCGGGGTGAAGTCCGCGTTGGTGCCGGTGCTCGTGGTCGCGTATCCCACGTTCTTGTACTTGCCGCCCATGGTCGTGGTCGTGCCAGGGGCATCCACCACCATCACGCCGATTCGGTCGGCGTTCCACCCGTTGTCCACAGCACGGGTCTTCGGCCCGCTCACGCCTGCCGTGATTCGTGCTTCCACCGGATTGTTCTGTACCTCCTTCTCTTGTGTACACGCAGCCAATAGCGTTGCCGCTGCTGCAATAATGAAAAACCTCATGTTCATTGTCATAATCTTGTTTTTTGATTAAAATATTTATCGTCAGTTAGCATCCCCATTGCCGCTTTCTACCTCGTTCCAGCCCGTGATGGTTGCGCCCGTTACCCCGGCCTCTACGGGCAAAAGCAGATTACCCGTGAGTTTAACCGGTTTGGTGCCGTTATTGAAGTCCCTTATGGCCTCGGTAAGGTCGCTCACTACCCGCTGCGTGTCACCGTTGTTGAAAGTGATGTCCACCGTCAGCGTATGCGTTTCCGTCGGGACGATGCCGAGCAGTCGGAAAAAGATTGTGAACTTGTTGTCGTCCTGCCTGAAAGCGTTTGTTACTTGTGCCGCTACACTCCGGTCGCCTGTTGCCATATCCGCTGCCGAAGCCACGCCGGAGAGCGTTGCCGTAGCCGACTGTACACGGCTGTAGTCGCCTTCCGTGGCGGTCAGTTCGATGTCGAGCCTGCGCACGTATTGTCTCATCGGGGCGGTGACGTGCAGGGTGTCGTCCGCCACGACGCTGATGTCCTGGTGCGAGGCGAAGAGGTAGCCGGGGTGCGGCTCTATTGCACCCGTCAGATCCACCGGATTCACCGTTGCCTTGTTTCCGTCGATACTAATCCCCTCCGGGGAGTTGTACACCGTCAGACCGTAGCCACCGGGCGCGAGCAGCGCGTCGAACACGTTGGTCGCCGCGCTCACGTTCTGTTCCCTCCCGCCGATGCGCAGTGTGTATGCCTGCGGTATGTCCGCCTCGGTGCTCTTTCCGCTCCAGTCCGTGGTTACGACCACCGCCCCACGGTCGGGGTGCGGCGTGTCATAGAGGTCGTCCTTCACGCACGAGGTCAGTATGGTCACCGCACCTATTAGATATAATAAGGTATAAGCCTTTCCGTATGCTCCCGTATATTCCTTTATCTGTCGTATGATTATCGTTGTATTCATTGTTCCTCCTTTCCGCTAAAAGATGTTCCACACCAGGGTGACACCCGCCGAGACGGGGCCCCACCAGTTCTTTGTTTCGCTGCCGCGCCTTACCCTCACGCCGTTGATGACCACATACTTGTCATAGTCGGCATGGATATAGCCGATGCCGAGGTTGAAATCAAGAGAAAGGGCATTGTTGAGTTTCAGCTGATAACCTCCGACGATACCACCGCCCATGAGGTCGCCCTGACGGCCTGTTCCCGACAGCTTGTAATTGAACTGCCCTGCCTTGTACATCGCGCCGATATAGCCCCGTTTCTCCTTATCTATATAATAGCGCACTTCGGGAGCCACTTCCCAAAGGGCATAGCGGCGATTCTTGTCGTCCCAGCTCCATGAAGCCCACGTACCGTTCACGGCAATACCCACATGGCGGTTGATGCGCCACTCGATACCCAAATCGGGAGTGAGGGTTGCCCAACGCAGGAGGTTGGCACGCAAGGCAAAATGATACGGGGTGGCTATTGCCGTTTCTTCAGCTTGCAGGCGGGCTTGTTCCTCCGCTTCCAGACGCTCTTTTTCGACTTGTTCCGCTGCCATGCGTTCACGCTCCATCCGTTCCGCCTCGGCTTTCTCTCGGGCTGCCTGCTCTGCAGCGATACGCTCCTGTTCTGCCTTTTCCTTGGCAGTCTGTTCCGCTTTTGCCTGCTCTTTCGCTGCCATACGTTCGCGCTCCGCCTCGCCAGACACCTCTTTGTTATAGGCTTCCACTCTGGCGGCGGCTTCCGCACCGGCTATCTCCGCCACTTTCTCAACAGAGGCAGGGAGGGTGACGATGACCATGTTGTGCAGGGATTTTCCGTTCCCGTCCGTATAGGCTTCGTCAAACAACTGGTCGGTGACGAAGTTCGACTCTTTTATCTTGCCGCGCACAATCAGTTCCGACTTCACACGATTGCGGCGTGTCTTTGCCACTTGCGCCGCAGTCTGTTCTTCGTTGCCGTCCGTAGCGTAGCTTGTCACTAAAAGATACATTTGTCCGGCTTCGATGGCGGGGCGGTGTTCGTCGATGGCTGCAAGCAACCGCTCAAGTTCCTGTCCGTTGCCGCTCCACGGGGAGAAGAACATATCGTTCTCTGCCACGAACCGGAAACGGTAGGCAGTGGAGTCCGGCTTCTCCTGTGCCGAAAGCGACAATCCTGTAACGGCAAGAAAGACCGTCAATAATATTCGTTTTATCACTGTCATATTTGATAAGATTTGTTGTTACGGGTTAATAAAAAAGCATATCGGCGGCGTATGCGGGCATTGTTGTTCCATGCTCCGGCATACACCGCCGACGGATATGACGATACGCGCCCCCGATTGGTGAGGGCGGCATGTAAAGGTTCGGATAATAACGTGGAAAGGAGAGATATTCCGGAAAACGGACTCTCCGTAAGTGATTGGTATTTAAGGAATATTTTGTATATTGACGCGCGTAGCCATGAGAGAGAGAGAGAGTAACCGAATTATCTGAATATCCAAATAATCGGCACACATTTTAAGCGCATCGGACAAATATTTTCCGGATATGGAAACAACTTTACGAAACAGTAATGACACGAAAAAAGCCTCCGTCTTATAGGACGAAGCACCGCCTGAACAAAAAATATTTGTTATATACGGGTGGTATTTATATGTGCTTTTATTGCCGTTCATACATCGCTAACAAAACATTCTCGAAATACAATAGCAAAAGTACAAATAATTTCTCATTCCGCAATGAATTGAATGATATTATTTTGCAGAAACCTTTCCGGCAAGGCGGTTCCACTTTTTCATATTTGCTTTTGCCTGTCTTATACCCCTATCGGATTGACTTTCATCGTTTCTAAGTTCAGGAACAGCCCGTGATGCTCAATCATCCCGTGGCGGAACATTTTCCAGAGGATATTGCAGCCGAGTTGCGCCAGCGTGGAGTTGATAAACAGATCCTGTTTTTCCAATGCCTCTGCCAGTGAGCAACTCGGTCCGGAATCCACTTCTTTCACTCTCGCATATTTCACAAAACGGGTAATGACTTTCAGTGAGCCGACCGTTTCATACATCGTGGAAACCGGCTGTTTGATTTTCTTCGGCACGGTTCCCAGTACAACCTGCCCGGCGGTCTTTGTATTCCCGAAATCCATCCAGTAGAGCGGCGTGTTATTGTCCGTATAGGAGGATGAAGGAACTTTCGCAAGCACGTTCCACAAATCGAGTCTGGATTTTATATTATCCGTACAGGTAATGGTGATGTTCGCAATTTCGGTCCGCTTTACCTCCTTCAATACCGACGGATAGAAACTCGCCTCCGCTTTCCAGTCGTTTCCGAAAAAATTGTTTATCCTTGTGACCAGACATTGTGACTTGTTCAGTCCCAGGTCCGACGGTCCGAAGAGCTGCCGCCCAATGTTTGCGTCCGTCACGATGTCTGGATCGTAGACCGTTACGAACAATCCCGGATGTCCGAGTGCACGGAGCGTGACATCCAGTCTTGCCATACCGGTCAGCACTTGCGAGCCTGTACCGCCCGCGCCTATGATGTTTACCGTCACCGGATGTTGCGGGTTCATCAGGTAACTGTCTGTATAATGTACTCTTTTCATCGCAATATGTCTTTTAGTTTCAGTTTTTTTAAAGGTTGCAGTTCGTCAAGGTCAAAAGGCTTGTCCTTTGCCGCTTTCGTTACCAGTACCAGATTGGATTTCGTGGGGTTCCCACCTCCACCCAGATGGGAGAACTCCGTCAGCCAGAACCTCTTTTCCCAATACTCCAGCAGGTTCGTGTAGGTCAGGTCTTTCGGCTTCTCAATTTTTGCGGAGCCCAGACAGACGCTCGCTCCCGTCACATTGAAGAACGGAGCCGCAAAAAGGTCCGAATTGTCTGTCAGTTCAACATCTGTATAGGCATAGACATTCAGACGGTTTTCTCCGGCCTCATAGATCACGCCCGGCAGGTTGTATTCCGCGCTTTCAATCTTCAGGATGTCATGGAAGAACATCATGCGCTTTTGGGGCGGGTTGTACCAGATGTATTTCTCACTGCCCTTGCGCGGGTCAAACCACAGCAGGTTGGACGGTATCCTGCCGTATGGTGTCACACTGTGGCTTTCGGAATAGCCCCGTACCAGTTCGTTCATGAACTCCACCGTCACCGGACGGCCTTCGCCCATTGTCCCATTTTCGTCTATGTCCCTGACTTCGATAAAATAACCGTCGTCATCCGTGCTGTGGTTGTCATTCTCTTCCGCATAGACAATCAACGCCGCCCTCGGATGAAGCAGCGTCCTCAGTTTTCTTGTAAGTTCATTCGTTTCTACCATAATCTTTCAATATACAATGTTAATAAATTCATCCGCCCACTTGAAGAACCGTTCCGGATAGTCATCCATGATAAACAGGCGGTCGGTTTCCGGTGACAGGGCACAGGTGGTAATCGGGATGATATCGTATGTCTCCTGGCTGTTATTATTGTAATAGTCCACCAGATATTCGGACACCATGTCGTCGCAGTCATAGACCACCCTTATCTGCTGATCCAGACGCATCGGCTGAAAATCCGGTTCCTCCTCGTAAAAGGCATCATAGCCGTATTGCATGATACCGTGTTCCGGGTTAAGGAAGGGCAATCCCTTTTTCATCGCTCCGACAATGGAACGCTCGAAGTCGTTTTGCGGGGTGTATTTTTCAAGTGCCTTCGGCAAATCCTTGTAATAGGACTTTTTTTCAACATGCTTTAGCAGCCTGCCGATTTTCCCTTTCTCGTATGACCGTACCAGTTCCAGTCTTTTGACAGTTTCCTCTTCCTCCTCCTGCGAATCATCCTCTTTCAGCCACATGAATATATAATCCGTGTCCTCTTCGTCCAGGATGGTGGAGATTCCGTTCGCCCTCATCAGCTTGTGGATGAATGTAATGGAAATCCGCCTGAGTGTGGAATTGAGGGATTCAACGAATTTCATCGGGAAATAGTACAAGGTCAGTTCGCCCCATTTGTGACACTTCCACAGATTGAAATAGAGCCTGCCGTTATCCTGTTCGATATTCACATTCATCCCTTCCCCGACAAGTTTGTCCATCTCGTCGTACAGATTGGCTATGCTTGCCCCGATACTTTTGCCCGGAGTATGCACCGCTTCCTGTTTCAACAAAAGGGCATAGTTGAAAAACGAGTCACGCAGGAACTCGTAGTTTTCCTGCGTAATCACGTTGATGCCATTACTGCCGTATGAATCCACGACAATACTTTTCTGTGCTATCGGGGCAAGTGCCGTATTCAGAAAAGAATTACGGCCCCGCTTGGAGCCGTAATCCGTTCTGTCCTGTTCACACCGTGTCGTACATTCCGTTCTGTCTGGCCGATGATGAGCCTTGCGAGCAGTGCCGACTGATGTTCGTCCAATGGTACACATGATTTCTTCTTTTTATTGTCCTTCTTCATGGTTTCCTATCCTTTTGTCCCGATGGTGGTCTTGAACTCGTACACCGCCTTGTCATTCTTGATGACCGGTCCGTGTACCGTCGCCGTGGTCAGCTCCGGGTAGAAGTTGGAGTAGTAACTCATGACCATTTCGGGGCTGTCCGACGGGTTGGGATCGTCGAGCGTAATCATTCCGCTGCCTTTCTTGAACGTGAACGAGCGTGTCATTCCTGTGATTTCGAGTGCCATAATCTTAAACTGTCTGATAAGGTGAATACTTGGGTTCTAACATGGATTGGGGAAAATCGGGATATTCCTCGTAATCCTTGGGATTGTAATTGATTTCTCCGTCCGCGGGATATTGCGCAGGGTAGTCTTCGGGAGAGAATGCCTGTTCCTGCCAGTGCGTGTCAGACTGTGCCCCGTATGGAGGCTGCGGAGCCGTAGGCTGTTGTCCGGCATATTGCGGCTGTGGCGGAAGCGGTCTTTGCGGCGGTTGTTGCGGTGGCCACATCGAAGGCTGTTGCAGCGGTTGTGCCGTCATAGGCCGCTGCGGTTGTCCTGCTATCGGTCTCGGAGCCTGGGGCTGCGGCGGATAGGGCGGTTGCTGCACGGGAACTGCCATTGGTCGTGGCTGTGGCTGTTGTGCCGTTGCCGCCATAGGTTGCGGTTGCTGCTGTGGCTGTGGCTGCGGTTGCGGTGCCGGTTCATCCATCAGCTCGAACAGGCTGCCCTTGTTCATCGCCTTCTTCTGTTCCTCCACCATGCTGTCAATCTTCTTCAGGTCTTGCGGCTTGGCATGGAGGCGTGCCTGGCCGAGTGCGGTGACAGCCTCGCTGTGCTTCCCGGCGGCAATCAGTTCCTCCGCCTTCTTGAGATGCTTCTCGTACTTCTCGCGTTTCTCCTTCTCCTCCTTCGTCTCTTTGGCTTTTTCTTCCTTCGCCGCCTTGCTGTCGGCAGCGGCCTTGTCAGCCTGCGCCTCGAACTGCGCCATGTTGGTGATCAGTCCCGCCACCTTCTGTATCGGCCGGGCGACGGTTTGCAGGAATCCCGCGTCCAGTTCCTCCGGCAGTCCGCTGACCGTCAGGGGCACGATGTGGTTCTGGGCCTCGTCCTTCAGCCCGTTCGACTTCGGCAGTGTGGATACCGCCATTTGTCCGTTCGCTTTGCGGATGACTATCGTGAGGTCCACGCCCTCGGTCATCATCTGGTTGATTGCTGTAAAAAACATAACTGTAATAATTTAAAGTGTGAATAATCGTATTTTTTATCGGTTGAAGAACTCCGCCAGCAGCCTGTCCCTGTCGGGATGGTGGCATATTTCCAGGATGGGGTTCAGCAGCGTGGAGATGTGTACCGGTCCTGTGCCTCTTGGCGGGAACTTGACTACGGGATTCGGCTCCACTGTCCTTTTTCTTCTTGTTGCGGGCATCGGCATCTGCACCGGTGCCATCGGCGGTCTTGAGATGATTGCTTGGTTCATGACTTTATAATTTTAATTGTGAATATCCGGGCTTTGGCAGCCCGTTGAACTACAAGGGCTTTACGGTAAACGCTTCCGGAAAGGCAAGGCTTTCGGGAAAAATACCGGAGCGCAGCGAGGATGATTTTTCCGCGAAACCCGAAGGGCCCGGCCTTGCCGTCCGAAAAGAAGCGTTTGCCAACTTTGCCCTGTAGTTCACGGTCTGTCAATGGCTGTATGCGCTTCCCTGTCTTTTCCATGCGTGTCCTCGTCATTCTCATTTCCATAAGGCATGGGAAACAAAAAGAGCCGCCCGAAAGGACAGCCCTGTTCCGCGAGGTGATATTTGGACCTGTATGGTATATCCGCTTCATATGTCTGTATCTTTAGAAAACCAGATAGCTGAGAATGCAGAAAAGTATAGCCGCCGCTACCAGCAGGCAGGCTATTTTATATAAAAACCTGAAGAATCCCTTGAAACACACGATGGCGACTGCCGCCCATACGGGCGATATTCCTCTTGAGTGGAGATAGCTGAACACGATGAAGGCGACAATGGCCAATGCCATAATCCTTATCCATTTGGCTGTCCTGAGTTTTTCGATACATTCCCTTGTTTTCATGACCGTATATGGTTAATGGGTGAAACATGTCATTTCCAATTTCAGGGGCCGGAAAGCGGACCGCCTCCACCGGCAAGGTTTTCGGGGAAAATACCGGAACGCGAGTGAGGATGATTTTCCCCGAAACCTGCAAGGCCCGACCTTGCGGGTGGAAACGGGCGGTTCCGCTACCTTTGCCCTTGAATTGGAATGGCAGTGCATTATTTCCCCTTCCCTCCCTTGGGCTTGGGGAACGAGAGTTTCAGGTTGAAGTCCGCGTCAAAGGCTACCGCGGCGTCGAAAGAGGCCCCTTTCTTGCCCTTGACCCCCTTGATCAGCCTGGTGGAGCCGGAAGAGAAAAGCTGTTCCAGATGCTGGTCGGTCAGCTCCTTGTTCAGGAAACGGCGGAACACCAGCAGTCCGCACCCCTCATGGTCGCACTTGGCGACTTTTGCCTTCACTATCACATTGCCGGTCTTGCACTTGGGGCAGGTAAAGGCGCGTGACGACGGTTCGGGGAATTTGAGACGCAGTATCTCACCGGTCACTTTCCCGGTGTATTCCCGGATGGAGAGCATGAAGCTTTCCGGATCGAGGGTGTGCCCCTCTATCTGTGCCAGTGCCTTCTCCCATGTACCGGTCAGTTCGGCATCGGCCACCATCATGCCCTTGACCGACTCGTAGAGGTAAAGCCCCTTTTCCGTCGGGCGGATGCTCTTGCCGGAACGCTCGATATAGTCACGCTTGAAAAGGGTCGTGATGATGGCGGCACGGGTAGCGGGCGTGCCGATGCCCAGCTCCTTCACCGCTTCCCGTGCCTGTCCGTCAGCGATTTCCTTACCGCAGTTCTCCATGGCGGTGAGCAAGGTCGCTTCCGTGTAAAGGGGTCTGGGCAGGGTCTTTTTCTGTGCCAGCCCGTATCCCATGACCGGGATTTCCTCGCCTTCGGCAAACACCGCCGTTCCCCCGTTACCTTCCGGCTCGTCCTTTTCACGGTCTTCCTTCCGGGAGAACACGGCACGCCAGCCGGGATTGACGATGACGGCGGATTGTGAGCGGAAATCCATACCCTCGCACACGCACTCCATCTTCAGTGACTCTTTCTCGCAGCGTGGAGAGAAGGCTTCCAGCATCCTTCCGGCTATCATCTCATAAACAACCGCTTCCGCCTCGGACAGCCCTTCGGGAACGACGCCCGTGACGATCAGTGCATGGTGGTCGGTCACTTTCGTGGCGTCCACGCTCCGGGTGTTCAGGCCGGAAAGGTCGAAAGTCCGTCCGTATTCCCTGAACCAGGGCATGGTGATGACCTTTTCCAGCAAGGCCGGGACATGTGCCATGACATCCCCCGGGATATAACGGCTGCCCGTTCTCGGGTAGGAGACCAGTTTCTTTTCGTACAGGGACTGGGCGATGGAAAGGGTCTTGTCCGCCGAAAGGTCGTGGTGGATGTTGCAGTCCTTCTGTAGTGCGGTAAGGTCATACAGAAGCGGAGCCTGCTGAAATACCGTCTTTCGTTCTACCTTATTTATGGTCACCACAGAGTCGGAAGTAATGCGCCTGTACGCGGCCTCCGCCCCATTCTTGTCCCTGAAGTCCTCCGGGTGGAAGAACTGCCGGTGCACGTCGTCTTTTTTCAGCGCGATATGCAGCTGCCAGTATGGAGTGGAGACGAAGTTCCGGTTTTCCTTGAAGCGTGCGCATATCATGGCGAGCGTGGGAGTCTGCACACGGCCTATGGAGTTGTTCGCCGATCCGGAGGCTGTCGCCAGGGCGCGGCTCGCGTTCATGCCCACCAGCCAGTCGGCCTTCGCACGGCTGTCGGCGGCGGCATAGAGGCTGTCGTATCCGCTTCCCTCCCTGAGGTTCGCCATGCCCTCGCGGATGGCCTCGTCGGTAAGCGAGGAGATCCACAGCCGTCTGAAGGGCTTGGTATAGCCCAGATAAGAATATATCCACCGGAAGATAAGTTCCCCCTCGCGGCCCGCGTCCGTTGCCACGATGATGCTGTCGCATTTGGAGAATACTTCATCAATGATTTTGAGCTGTTTGCCGGCGGCGATGTCCGTCACCATCCCCCTGTCCGTGCGTATCTGCCGTGGCACAAGGCGGAACGGTTCGGGAATCATCGGGAGGTCTTCGGCGGTGGTCCTCGTGTAGCCGTATGTTCCCGGCAATGCCAGCGACACTAAATGTCCCAGCGCCCATGTCACCATGTAGCCGTTTCCTGTTATGTAGCCGTCCATTTTTTCTGTAGCCCCGACTACGCGGGCTATGTCCTGACCGACACTCGGTTTCTCTGCTATGATTGCTATCATGATTCGGATAAAATTTAAGCCGTTTCCCGCTTGCCGGTACGCGAAGACGGGAAACGGCGGTTATACATTCGGTTTACATATTATAAGAAGGCGGGGTTACTGTTCCACGGGCTTGATACCGAGGATTTCGAGCAGCGGGTCGCCGTCCTTGCGTACCAACTGGAGTGTGGCGTCCATCACCACGTCCACGCCGAGCAGCACCAGGCTGAGCGATACCACGTTTGTCTTCTCACCGCTGAGCAGCGTATCGAGTTCCCCGGCCATTTCCAGTTCATCCTTCAGGATGCCGATGGCTGCCAGCTCGTCCCAGTTCACGTCTTCCGCCTTGAAAGGCGTGTTGTTTTCCTTGTTCATTTCCATGTTCTGATTCTTTTGGGTTCAACATTCGTTTTGCTTTGACCGTCAGGCTATGCTCGCCCCCCTGGATTGGCGGTTTTCCTCTCCCTGTCTTTGTGTGGCGGACACCACGTTGCGCTGCGAGGCGTCGCGTCTGCGGTCGGGATTCTCGTTGTAGAAGTCCAGTCTGCCCTGGTTGAAGTTCGCCTTGACGTACTGCGAGATGGTCTTGCCGTCATACCCCTTGATGCCCTCGACCAGCACCGCCTTGCCGCTCTGGAGGTCGGCACGCTGCTTGCGGGTAAGCTCTACGTCCCATACCTTGGCCGGTATCTTGAACTCCTCGCGCTGGTCAAAGCCGTCCCGGGTGCGCGAGTAGCTCAGCCTGCCCGTTTCGAGGTCTGCCTTGATGAACGAGGAGAATTCCTCTCCCTTGCGGTTCACCATGTCGTTGAGGAAGATGGGCTTCCCTTCGCGCAACTCTTTCTGTTCCTCGGGAGTGATTTTCACGCCATTGATTTCATTCGGGATGTAGATTTCCCGTGCACCTTCCGGGGAGTCGGGATTGTAGCGGGTGTAGGACGGGCGGCCTGTCGCCTCGTCGAGTTTCACGTAGGAGGAGAACAGTTCCCCGTCCTTGCGCTTCATGCCCTCCACGAAGATGGCCTTGCCCTCGTTCAGGTCGTCAATCTGCTTCTTGGTCAGTTCGACGCCTCCCAAAGACTGCCGGTTGAAGAGCTTGTCGTTCTCGAAGATGAATTCCACGCCCCTGCGCTCGGCGTTGACCTGGAGGTGGGCGTCGAACGGGTTGCCCGATCTGGCTGTCATTCCTTCGACGAATATCTTCTTGCCTTCCCGCAGGTCGTTCTGCTCCTGCTCGGTCAGTTCAACTCCGCTGATTTCACGCGGTATGAAGACATTCTCGGCTTTCATCGCCACCACCTCGTTGGTCAGCTTGTCGATGCTGACGAAAGAGGGGACATACTCGCCGTTGCGGTTCTTCAGTTCCACGACACGCCCCATGTTGCCCGTCTCAAGCAAATTTTTCTTGTCCTCGTCCGAGAAGATGTGCCCGAAGTAGGGACGGTCGAGGTCGGGTTTCTGCCGGATACCGTGGATGCCCAGCACGATGTCTCCGGAGCGGGACTGCTGGAACGAGAGCCTCGCGTCGGTGCGTAGCACGGCGGAGCCGAAGTTCATGCTGATGGGCACGACCTGGTTGGTCTTGTAGCCCCTGAGCATCTGGTCGAGCAGCCCCCGTTCATGGAGTTCTTCACGGGAGAGCCCGAAGTTCTTCAGCTGCTCCCAGTTGATCATGGACTCGTTGTAGCGGTACTGGGGCTGCTGCTGCGTGCCGTCACCTTGGGCGGCCTGCTGCTGTGTTTCGTTTTTCTTTGCCATTTCTTCTTGATTTTGATGGTTGATACTTTGGTTTTCCTTGTCGCGGGGGACAATCTCGTACTGTTTGAGGAATTCCTCCACCGCGTCTGTCTTTTTTCCGGCGGCGAGGTCTTCGACGGTCTGCCGCACTTTCGGGTCGTCCAGCGTGTCTTCCTTGATGGAAAGGATGCCGAAGCGTGTCGGGTCCTTGAGCTGGCTCCAGAAGTTCTTCAGGAAATTCTCGAACATGTTCGCGTAGCGGTCGATTTTGAGGAAGGAGTTGCGGTGCTCCTTGTCTGCCGGCACTGTTTCGTACCTGCCGTCCTTGTCGAGCTTGCTGACCGCCTGGAGGAGCAGCTCCATCTTGTCGAGGATAAGGACGATGTCACTCATCTGCTCGTTCTCGGTGACTTGCGGTTTGAGGGGTTCGTCCCTCACGTTTTTCTTTGCCATAACTTTGAGTTTTTAGCGTTGATAATTGTTGTTGTCACCGCAAATATATAGGCATAATTTTGATAAATGACTATGTTTCAATGCGTTAGGCTATCCATTTCATCAAGTGTCATCATGTTTCACCGCGAGAGGAAAGAGTGTGGGCCGGAAAATGGGAAAAACGGAGGGAGAAGCCGGAACAACGCACCAAAGCCCGAAAGCGGAAAAAAGGGGGAAGCGTACGGACAGCCGCAACCAATCGAGGAAAAACGGCAGGGACGACACGGAAAACGGAGGCAAACCGCAAGGACGGCACGCAAACGGCAAAGGAAAAACTGTAATATGCAGAGTTGGGAGCGAGCGCAGCCCTTGTCCCCGTTTGAGGTATCCCCTGATGGGACAGGAAGAAGATTTTGTTTGGAAAACTCCGGGTGGCGTGACCCATTGGGATATCATAACGCGGCAAAATATCCCCCGGCAGATTTTTTCATTGACCTTGTATTATGCGTCGTAGGTCGCTTCGCTTGCCAAGTCCCAAACCTTTCCGCAACTCGGACGGCAATACCGGAGCGTTTTTTCGGGCGGAAAATTACCGCAGGGAATTTTATGTCCCGAAAACCGAAGGCTTGAACGTGCAGGTATTCGCCCTCCGAGTTACCTTCTTGATGGGACTTGGTAAGGGAAGCGACATTAATAAGCCCGGCTATTGCTATTGGAGAAATTTGGTACTTTTCCCATTTTTTTCCAATAGAATAATCGCACTACAGATAATTTTTACTACTTTTGCAACATGAAAATACCAAGAGACAAATACTTACAAGAGCTGCAAAGTGTGATGCACAACGGAATGATTAAGATTATTACAGGTGTACGACGTTGTGGAAAATCTTACCTTCTATTTGAGTTATTCAAACAATCATTACTTGATAATGGCGTGAATGAAGATCATGTTATTCAAGTAGATTTGGAAAACCGACGTAGTAAAGATCTCAGGAATCCGGACACATTATTGGATTATATTGACGGGCATATTGTAGATAACGATATGTACTACATACTATTGGATGAGATTCAACTTGTTCCAGAATTTGAAGATGTACTCAATAGCTATCTGAAAATTAAAAATGCAGATGTATATGTGACCGGTAGTAATAGTCGAATGCTATCCAGTGATGTAAAAACCGAATTTCGTGGTCGAGGATATGAAATCAGAGTACATCCTTTAAGTTTTTCGGAATTTCTCAAGACAGGACAGTACGCAAGCGAACTTAACGCTCTGCAAGACTATATGATTTATGGAGGAATGCCGCAGATTGTGTCTTTTTCTGACAAAAAGAAGAAAGAAAACTATCTTAAATCATTGTTTCAGGGTACTTATATACGCGATATAAAAGAACGGTATAATATTAGGAATGATGATGATTTGAACGAACTTATAGACATTATAGCTTCTAATATCGGTTGCCTGACAAATCCGACAAACCTTGAAAATACATTCAAATCTGTGAAAGGTCATAGTATCTCAGATACAACCATACAGAGTTATCTCGGGATGTTACAAGATGCGTTTATGGTGGAAAAAGCCATTCGGTATGACATTAAAGGTAAGCATTACATCAATACACCTTCAAAATACTATTTTGAAGATGTAGGATTGCGCAATGCCCGTCTGAATTATCGTCAGATTGACGGTGGCCACCTTATGGAAAATATTATATATAATGAACTGCGTATCAGAGGGTATTCTGTTGATGTCGGGCAAGTGGAGGTGAGAACAACAAATGCCGAAGGAAAGAAAATACGAAAACTATTGGAAGTGGATTTTATTTGTAACAGTGGGAACAAACGTATGTATATACAATCAGCACTTGATATGCCTACTCCTGAGAAAATTGATCAGGAAACAAATTCACTTCGTCATATCAATGATGGATTCCCTAAAATAGTCATAGTTGGAGGCTTAACCCCTTCTTATGTGAATACTGATGGCATATCAATCATGAATGTGATTGACTTCCTTAAAGATACAGAAATGGGGCTATTGTAAATAATTACAATATGGGCAAAATGGTGTGCTAAAAATGGTGCGTAGGTCTCTATACAAGATGACCTACGCATCATTTTTATAATCCAGGATTCCTTTTAGAGATATACAAGTTCAAGTATGTATACTCCAGCCGTGTATGGGAGTCAGTGTAACCGCATAAGACTGGTCCGGTTTTCCATGGTAAAGCAATCCTCCGACAATACCGCTGCTTCCGTTAGCGGCCACTTCCGCAAAACCGAATGAATGTGGGGCGAAATCCCGGTAGAGTTCAATTTCATACCTGCCGTTTGAGTTCTTCTCCCATTGTTTGAGGCGTTCAATGCAATTCTGAAATGTTGTGTCGCCGATACTTTTGGCGTACTCCACTACCTTATCGTAGTGTTCCTGACATCTGATTTTCATAACATGATTTAATTGGATTTATAATAGTTCTTCGTATGTTCCGAAACCGATACACTCTGCTATGGTGAAATCTTCCCTGCCTTTGTCCGCCATGGATTTCATATCATTCAGGCTGTCGCAGTAGAAGAATATTTCATCGTCCTTTTCCGTATCGGCATCCATAGCCAAAGCAATTCTTGCCTCTTCCGTTTCCAACGTATCGTTCCACCGTATCACGCAATCCGCGTAATGAGGTTCACATCCTTTTTCTGTATAGAATTTAAGATAATGGCTTCCGATTTCCTTTCTGACCTCATCCGGCTTTTTCCATGAACTGTCATCCACGATTTCAAAACTCAGCCCTTCGACCAGCAGGCAAGTACCATTATCATATACCATCATGGTGCGTTTGCCGATGTGTTTTTTACGCATTTCCGCCCAGTCGGGTATATCCCAACGCTCGGTAGTCCATACCCCGCGATAGGCTTCAGATATGGAATTGTATTCGCTTAATGTTATCTTCTTCATGTCAATGTTTTTATAGGATACAGAAAGTTACCTTATAAGTCTTGCACGCCTTTCCGAATGCCGGATTGGTGTCGAATTCGTTGTATGACTCCCAATCCACCGACATGGTGTAACCGTTCGGAAAGTTTTCAACGATGAACTTGGTTATCATCTCCTTGTCTTCATCGGGCAGGAACAGTTCCTCGTCGATGCCGTACTCCAATGAAAAAATCGCCCATTCGGGAATGTTGTCCCAAACGATCGTCTTGCTGTTATTGTTATTCATAGTCCTGCTGATTATTGGGGTGAAACCATAAGTCTTTTTATAATTTCGTCAAGCTCCGTTTCCCACTTGTCCGCCCCCTCAATGAGTGGCGGGTAGGTCAGCTGTTTCCACTGTCGGTAATCGAACAGTTTCATCCGTAGCGGATAGTAGTCGAACAGCTTCCTGTTGTCAGCGAATATTCTCAGGTGGTTGGTTCCCACCTCCATCAGTTTCAGTCCGTATCGGTCGATTATCTCTTTGAACCGTCCCATCGGTGTAAAGTTGCTTCTGCTCATACCTTTTGTTTTTTGAGTTAGACATCCCCGGCTTTGTAGAGCCGAGATTTTATTTCTTGCCTGCCCCGCCGTTCCGTGCCGGATTGCGCAAGGCTTTCGGGAAAAATACCGCAAGCGCAGCGAGGATGATTTTTCCGCGAAACCCGAAGGGCCCGGCCTTGCACAATCCATAAGGCACGGGACGAACTTTGCAGGCTGAAATAAAACAGCGGTGTCCTATTCCTCTTTTTTTCCGTCCTCCTGTGGAATCAGGTGTTTCAAATCCGGGTCATTGGCAATTCTTTCCATCTCATCTTCAATTATTTGCAGTACGTCCGCCTTGATACGGGAGTAGTTGCTGTCTATCTGCTGCTGCATGATGTCGTTACCGTCTGCATCCTTGAACTCGTTGATGACAGGGATTTTTTTGTAGGCTCTGGTCTCCGCCGCCACCTTCTCGTTATCGACGATGATACGGGCATGGAAAATCTTCTGCTCGATTTCCTCACCGAAGTTGTCCGCCACGCTGCCCACGAATGTACCCTGCGAGAGGTTGGCAATCTTGGAAGCGGGTATCAGGGAATCCAATTGCGTGTTGATGGAGGTGGATGTGTCCTGCCGGTTGATGGATATGGACTGCCTTTGCTGAAGGATTTTGCCGAAACGCTCCGAAAGGTTCTTTGCCGTTTCGCCTACCACCTGTCCGGAGAAAATATTGCCGACTGTATTTTGGATCACTTTCGCCTCTTTTTCACCGTAGTCACGGGTCAGCTGCGAGAAGTCCTGGAAGCCGAGACATACCGCCACCTTGTTGCTTCGGGCGGTGGCTATCAGGTTGTCGATGCCGCGGAAATAGATGGTCGGTAGCTCGTCTATAATAATGGAACTCTTCAGCTGTCCCTTCTTGTTCACCAACTTCACGATACGGGAATTGTACAGTCCCAAGGCCGCCGAATAGATGTTCTGCCTGTCAGGATTGTTTCCCACACAGAGGATTTTGGGCTGTTCCGGATTGTTCAGATCAAGTGTAAAATCATCGCCCGTCATCACCCAATACAACTGGGGTGAAATCATCCTCGAAAGCGGAATTTTTGCGGACGCTATCTGGCCCTGGAGCTGATCTTGCGCTCCAGATTGCCAGGCATCCATGAACGGGGAAAGGTAGTTTTCCAGCGAGGGATAAGAGGTAAGAATCGTGAAGATATCGGCATACGGCTTGTTAAGAAATTCTATCGCGTGGGGGAAGGTGCAATACTTGCCGTCTTTGTAAATCCGCAAGTACCAGATAATCGCCGCGAGCAGGATAATCGGTGACTCCACGAAGAAATCACCCTGTTTCTGTATCCAGGTCTTGTTCAAATTGAGCATTATCGTGTAGGCGGATTCGTAGGCATCGGAAATATCCACCATGAATTTGGGATTGATGGGATTGCACCTGTGCGAGCGTCGGGGGTCATCGAAGTTTATGACATAGAACTCCGGTTTAACCTTGTAATGTTCCTTGTGTTTAAGCAGGTGATTATAAGCTATTTCGGATAAATCCGGAAACTTGTAATCATAAATGTACATGGCAAAGGATTTCTCGATTTGCTGTTTGATGTAGTTGTTTACCACCGCGTAGGATTTCCCGCTGCCCGGTGTTCCAAGCACGATGGACGCACGAAAAACGTTTACAACGTTGATCCATCCGTCCCATTCCTTGCCCTGATACACGAACTTGGTCGGCAGGTTGACGGAATACTCGTTTTCCATAAAGCGGGTTTCCTGCATGAAACTCTCGTTGGCGGTGTTGAACACGTCCTCCATAAGGTTGTGTTTCAGCATACGGCTTATCCATACGCCCGACATCAAAAGAAGGATGTACCCGGCGGTCAGCGTTACCGTGTAAATGGCGGCATTGACCGTAGGATTGAACGGCAAATCAAGCATCCACCAGTTCATGAAGAACAATACAAGCCCCGAAAGGAAGGCGGTATATATCTTCCGCCAGGTCATCTTCTGGTTCTTCACGCCCTTCGTGCCCAAACATGACAGGGCAAGGAATATGACGGCGAATACTTTTGTCACCAGCAGGTTGCTGAAAAGCCCCGCCGTCCTCTGGAAATTCAGGAGTATCTTATCGACCACTCCGATGTTGATACCCGCATCCACGAATGCCCGGTAACAGAACCAATAAACGTGGATGACGACAAACACGATGGATATGGCACGCATGAACTCCATGACCTTTGCCAATCCTCTCAAATCATCTTCTTGTTGCATATTGAATAATTTTAATGGTGAATGAATACTGTTTTCAGGAGATACCCCGTGAGCGGCGTTTCTTTTTCTTCTTGCGTTGCAGCCTGCGTGCGAGAGCCTCTTCCTGCGGGTCGGGACCATTGGCTTCAAAATCGAAGATTCCGAAAGCCTGCCCGATGGCGTTTTCCATGTCGGCAGAGAAACTGCTTTGCCTGCTGATTTCCGGTGTGGGAGCATCCAAGTCAGGAATATTGTTCGGCCCATTGAACAATCGTTCAAAGGCATTTGCCGAGAACTCCTTTCCGAGCCGCGAGCCGTTATACACCTCCCTGTTCTTGTGGTCGATGAAAGTAGCACCGTAAATGCGGCCTTCATTATTTTCACGGAATACCACGTCTATTCCCTGCCTGTTGAGCAGGCGGATGAAGTCCTCCCGGTTGCCCCGGCAGCCGTGCATGGCGAGTGCGACACCGTTCCGTATCTTGGGCTGCCATTTCTTGTCCTTGTATTCACGGGCATTGAATCCGATACGCTTTTCCAGTCCTTCATAGCCAAAGCGTTTTCCGATAAGGGAGGACTTGATGGGCGTACATACCGGCTTGCCTGTATCGTCTGTCATGGTATAGACAATGCCGTTGTAAGGCGTCCCTTCAAATTCGCCCCTGACCTGCTTCGCCTCGATGTTGAAGCAGGACAGCAACGCGCTGTACTCCCCGAATGACTGAAAGCGGTAAGTGGAGAACACGCTCTTGAGGATGTTGGAAACTTGTTGCTTTACATCGCCATTCTGATAGTCTGCTTTTTTCAGATATGGTTCCAACATTTCCCTGCGTTTGTCCTCCACCTGCTTCAGTCCGAACTTGCGTTCCAGTTCCCGGCAGGCTTTCATCGAGCGATTCCACTCGTAGGCGTCATCTATCTTTTCCCCTTTCTCGTTCACGCAGGTGGAAACGATATGGATATGCCTGCGGTCTATGTCCTCGTGGATATACACGATGTAAGGCTGGTCGCCGTAGCCCATGCGTTGCATATACTCCCTTGCCAAATCCGCAAACTGGCTATCGGTCAGTTTGTCGTCCACAGAAGGATTAAGGGATATATGCAGTATGGGCTTTTCCGTATTCTTGTTGGCGAGCAGGTAGTTCTCGAATGCCCAAAGCGTGTTCCTCATGACCTGCTCCGGATTACCCGTGACATCGGCAATCATGCGGTTGCCCGAAATGATGCGTGCCGTGGAGTCGTCCACTTTCTGCTGGTTGTAGATGACAGCCCCATAGAGCGAGGCGCCCCTGTTGATTTTCGCCACCATGTCATTCCTCCTCCCTCTGCTTTTTGATAAGGTAGGTTTCCTCAAACTCATGGGTCAGCATGATGATCCGCTTGCTCAGCACCACCAGATCTATGGTCGTCTTTTCCAGATTGCGGAGCAGGGCGTATGCCCGTTTCTCCCCGAAATTGTTCTTGATTGCCTTGACCGTCTGGTTGTAGTTGTTGCCGATGGCCTGGAACTGGTGGTAGAAATTGGTAAGGCGGACATAGTAGTCCATCGTCGCCTTGTCGATTCTGACCACCTTGATTTCCTTTCCGAAAATCATTGCCTTGATGAATTTGGAGCGTTCCCTCAGTCCCGATTTTTGAAACTGGATATCGAACTTTACGTTCTCTTCCGAGTTTAGCCGCACCACATAACGGTACACGGCAGGGTCGGTTTTCGGTTTCCGCCCTACACCTTTTCTTGTTTTTCTGTTCTTGTTTTCTTCCATACGCATTGATGTTTTTTGTTTCTGATCTTCCGTCATGGATTCACGACTTTGGAGTGAATCCCACCCTGAGCCGGCAGGCGAGCGGCAAGTTGTTTTGAGTGCCCGAATTCATTTCGGGTGCCTCAAAACACAACTTGCTATGTTCACTTGAACATGAATTTTCCTTCGTCAAATTGTGTTTTGACCTTCAGCCTCATTCTTCGGCTTCGGGATTACCCCTCCGCGACATCCATTTCGTTCTCGACAGCAAAGTTATGGCGGTATATATTACTGTGAAATAGCTAGTTATATGTAACGTGATGACAAATGGTGACACAGGTCGTCACCTCCCTTGAAACATGGTGACGGTATGAAAAATTACCTTTTTATTTGCAGCGTGAACGGATGGAACCGGGCTTCCGATAATGGAATAATGGTCATATTGTCGGATGCTTCCGTTAGCGGTCGGAATAGTGGAAACAATGTCGGATATGACGGTTATCGGAATGTCATGACCAACAGACCGGCCATTGACGGAAAGTCGGATACGATAACGGATACACTATCGGTTGGAATGATGGATAAATCCGATAACGGATGCAGTGTCCGGCAGTCGGTTGGAAAGAAGCGTTCACGGATTGACGGATGGATAAGACAGACATTTATTCAATAACAAACTAAAAAGTTAAGATTATGAGCAAAGAACCTTTATTCGTTGCTGTCAGCAACCAAAAGGGAGGGGTCGGAAAATCAGCCTTGACAGTGGTGCTTTCCAGCTACCTCCATTTCGAGAAAAACCTGAACGTGGCAATCATTGATTGTGACTCTCCCCAGCACAGCCTTGTGCGCATGAGGGAACGGGACAAAAAAGCCGCCGCCAACAATGCCTATTACCAGCAGCTGTTGAACCAGCAATGGGAGCGTGTAAAGAAGAAAGCCTATCCTATTGTAGGAGCCACTGCGGAAAAAGCGAGAGAGGCGGCGGACGAGCTTGCCGCAAACGGAGATTATGACCTGATTTTTGTGGACTTGCCCGGTACGGTGGAATCCACAGGGGTATTCCGCACTATCGTCAACATGGATTATGTCCTGACACCTACCACGCCGGATCTTATCATCATGCAGAGTACGCTTGCTTTTTCCACTACGGTACTCGATTATGTCAGAAACACGAAGGATGTGCCGCTCAAGGATATCATCTTCTTTTGGAACAGGCTGAAAAAGCGTACTAACGTGGAAGTCTTCAAATCATACTCGGAAGTCATGCGGGAACTGCACCTGACCGTTCTTGACAGTACGCTTCCCGACTTGTGCCGCTACGAGAAAGAAATCACCCATTGCAAACGCGCCTTTTTCCGCTGTACCATGCTGCCGCCTCCTGCCAGGCAGCTGGAAGGAAGCGGTATTGCGGAATTGGCGGAAGAACTTATCGTCAAACTTAAACTGGTACAGTCATGACAAAGAAAAAAGTTGAAGTGAATGAGGATGTCCTCAAGAATATCATTGTCGGGGACATACCCATCTTCGGCAGAGAGAAGCCCAAAGAAGAAAGTACGGAACAGCCGGAAACGGAAGTGCCTCCCATTACAGAACCTGCCGAAGCCCCTTCAGAGAAAACGGTTGCTGCAAAGCCCCGGAAAAAGAAAGAGGAAACGGGTAGCTATAGGGAAAGGTATCTGGTCAATATTCCGGCATCCAACCGTTCCCATGTCTATATAAATCGTGAGGTAGCCGAATGTATCAAGCGTTTCCTTCCGGTCATTGCCCCGAATATGAGCATATCCGGGTATATAAGCAATATCCTCGTGGAGCATATCCAACAGCATTGGGAGGAGATCAATGAATTGTACAACAAAGAATATTATAAACCATTAAAACCGTTTTAGTCATGACACAGATTATTTTTCAAGTCGCAGCCATAGGCTGCTGCATTTACACAGCCTACAGATTGGGATTGTTCATTTACAAGAAACTGCGTAAGAACAACAAGACAGCGAAAGCCGTCCAGGTCACCTCGTATGAAACTTCAGACCGGATAAACCCTGCAATAGAGCCGGCACGAAGTTTTTCATCCGTCATTGAAGAGTATGCCGATAGTCTTCCAAAAGAAAATTCAGAAAAGGTATCGTATCAGATTGCATATCTGATAACTTATCCGCTCGGTAATCGAATACAGGTATATATAAACAGGGACAGTTATACCTATATCAAACGGTTTTTGTCTGTTGTTTCTCCGGATACATCCATGTCAGGTTTTATAAGCAGGATTATAGATGAGCATCTGAAAAAACACGAGAAAGAGATGTCGGCATTATACACGGAATGTATCAATAAACCTTTGTAATTATGGAAGCAGCACTCTATTTTCTAATAAAGATTGCCTGTGCGATTTTTATATTGTGGCATTTGTGGTCATTCATTTTCGGTCAGAAAATGTACGAGGTATGGGACAGGCTTTATCATCGGATGCGTATTGTCCGTATCTGGTTATGGGAATATCGTAAAAAGCGTATGGCCGAAAAAGCACGGAATGCCGGCCGTAAGACGAGGCACAGCAAAAAACAGTTCCGGGAACCGCTGCCGGATACAGTTGGGCAAGGAACTGAAATGGAGGCATCTTCTCCTGCCAATGGCGATGATGTAATAGGCAAAACAAAGATTGTCTATCTGGAAGATCCGGAAGTGGCAAGGAAAACCCCTACACGCTCAGAACCTTTGAAAAAAGAACCCATAGAGGAAGATGAGGAAATACGCACGGATGATGTGGAGGATAATTTTCGGCAAGATGATAAAAGACTGACCGATGAGGATAAGCGTGAACTGATGGCTCCCGTGGACTCCGAACCGGATCCGGAATTTGTCACGGCCATGACATTCGAGGATATAAGCAATGTGGCGGAGGTGCTGATGTCAGAAAATCCTGATGAACAGAAAGCCATCCGTGCAGCTTCGACCATACACCATAAGATGCAGGAGACGGTTATACTCTCTTTTCTTACAGACAAATTGAGCAATCAGGAAAAAGTAAATCAATTGCTCAGTGAATGTCTGGATGATACGGGCAGACCGTTGACAAGACGAAAGTCCACATCCAAGAAAAAGGAGGCTTTCGATATAGGCAAATTCGTTTGATTGTTTCTTTTTGTAGTCATAGTTTTTGGAGGCATGCCGATGTGATATCGGTGTGCCTTTTTCACTTTCAGAAGATTCCACCGGAAAATTTCAGGTATCCATACCTTTATTATATGGCAGGCTTCCTATCTTTGCAAAAAAATGAACGATGTAGTATGGCAGTGACAAAAGCGATATTGGAAAAATGGATGGTGGCGCAGAAGCGTCACCGGCTATCGGATAAACAGGTCCAGATGGCCCGTGAATTGGGACTGAATCCCGACAAGCTCGGCAAGATAGACAACCACAGACAGGAGTCCTGGAAAGCTCCGCTTCCGCAGTTTATCGAAAGCATCTATTTCAAGCGGTTCAAGCGTGAGGAACCGGAAACGGTCAAGCCTCTGAAACAGATTATGGCGGAAATGGAAGCCAAGAAAAAGCTGCAAAAAGAGAAAAAGGAGGAACGGAGAAAACAGCGTGCGCTCTCTTCCGATTCTGCGGAATAGGCATCGCGCATGGAATGAGGCGCAGTCTGAAAGCCGCCGGCTTTCAGACTGCGCTTTTCCGTTCTATACAGACAGACCGATTTCCGCTATTTCATCCTTTCATAAAGATTGATGACCGGTTTTCCGCTTTCCAGTGCCTTGTTCATCGTGTAGAAAGTGCCTCCATCCGGAACATGATCCCAGTACGCTATAATCATATCAGCCTTGCGTACCATGTATTCGTCCCTGCGAAGGTAGCAGCCTTTATGGTAGTTCTCGGAAACCATCACCACCCGGTTCGTCCTTTCCAGCAGACGGGCATACAGCAGCTGGTCTTCCGCATCGAACCACAAGGGCTGTTTCCTGAAGGGTACTGCCGCTATTAGCACGATATCCCCGTATTCTTCCCGGACCTGCAAGACCGCTTCCGCAGCTATCATGTCAAAGCCATTGGCCATTCCGGTATAATATGCCTTATATCCTTTACCATACAATTCCGTTACCATTTCCACCACTGCATCCTTGATTTGTGCAAGTGTCAAGAGATTGTTCCCGTTTCCTTGCAGGATACGTTCCTTGCGGTGTCCCGTGAATGCCACTGCCAGATTGTTTTTTGCTTCCATACCATTGAAAATTTAATGTTTGACCTGTACCGTCAATCCGAACGGTATTTTATTTCATGCAGGCCTTACCGTCCCGGTCCGGGATTGCGCAAGGCTTGCCGTGAAAAAATACCGCAAGCGAAGCGAGGATGATTATTTCACGGCAACCAGCCCGCAGGGCCGCCTTGCCCGATCCGTCAGGACACGGGACGACCTTTGCCGGAAGAAATGAAATGCCGGCTTTCCCCTTATCCTCGTTTTCTTGTCCCCGTTGCTGGAAAAAGCCTTTTTTGATTGGCTCAAAATCCCCTCCCGATGTAACGTGATGACATACGGTGTCATAGGTCGTAAGGTTTGTAAATCAATAAATTAAACGCTATATATTCGCTGTCGAAATGATTTTTTGTCTCACTAATTAAATGTTTCGACACATGAAAAAAAGATTCTTTTCGGCAGTCATGACGCTGCTGGTTTCAGTGGGGGCTTTCGCCCAGGGTAACGGTATCGGCGGTATCACCGAAGCGACCAATATGGTCACAAGCTATTTTGACCCCGGCACCAAGTTGATTTACGCTATCGGTGCCGTAGTCGGCCTTATCGGTGGCGTGAAGGTATATTCCAAGTTCTCGTCCGGCGACCCGGACACCTCGAAGACCGCCGCCAGCTGGTTCGGGGCGTGTATTTTCCTGATTGTCGCGGCCACCATCTTACGCTCATTCTTCCTGTAGTATGGCGGAATATCCTGTTAACAAGGGGATCGGTCGCAGCCCGGAGTTCAAGGGACTCAAGAGCCAGTACCTGTTCGTTTTCGCCGGAGGTCTGCTCGCCCTGTTCGTGGTGTTCGTCATCATGTACATGGCAGGCATCGGCCAGTGGGTCTGCATCGGTTTCGGTGTCATCGCCGCCTCGGTGCTCGTGTGGGCGACCTTCCGCATGAACGCGAAGTACGGCGAATGGGGGCTGATGAAGCTCCAGGCGTTGCGCAGGCATCCCCGCTACATCATCAACCGGAGAAGATTTCTTCGGTTGTTTTCCCTAACCTCTAAAAAAAGAAGCGTATGAGAAATGTAATGAAGACAGCCACGCTGGAGAGCAAGTTCCCGCTGCTCGCCGTGGAGAACGGCTGCATCATCAGCAAGGATGCGGACATCACCGCGGCCTACAGGGTGGAGCTGCCCGAACTCTTCACGCTCACGAGGACGGAGTACGAGGCCATCCATTCCACATGGGCGAAAGCGGTCAAGGTGCTGCCGAACTACAGCATCGTGCACAAGCAGGACTTCTTCGTGGAGGAGAGCTACAAGCCGGACATCTGCAAGGACGACCTCAGTTTCCTGAGCCGCAGTTTCGAGCGGCACTTCAACGAGCGTCCTTACTTGCAGCACACCTGCTACCTGTTCCTGACCAAGACCACGAGGGAGCACAGCCGCACGACCAGCAGTTTCAACGCCCTGACACGGGGATTCATCATCCCCAGGGAGATGCAGGACAAGGAAACCGTCACCCGTTTTTTGGAAAGCTGCGGGCAGTTCGAGCGTATCGTGAACGACAGCGGCCTGCTCCGCATCACGCGCCTGACGGATGAGGAGATAACCGGGACGGACACTTCGGCCGGTATCATCGAGAAGTATTTCTCGCTCTCGCAGGAGAACACCGCCTGCTTGCAGGACCTCTCGCTCGGAGCGGGGGAAATGAAGGTGGGCGACAACTACCTCTGCCTGCATACCCTTTCCGATCCGGAAGACCTGCCGTCGGGCGTGGCGACAGACACACGCTACGAGCGTTTATCCACCGACCGAAGCGACTGCCGCCTGTCATTTGCCGCTCCGATAGGGATACTGCTCACCTGCAACCATGTGGTGAACCAGTACCTCTTCATCGACGATTCGGCGGAGAACCTGCGGAAGTTCGAGCAGACGGCGAGGAACATGCACTCGCTTTCCCGCTACAGCCGTTCCAACCAGATAAACCGGGAATGGATCGAGGAGTATCTGAACGAGGCGCACAGCAAGGGACTGACCTCCATCCGTGCCCACTGCAATGTGATGGCTTGGAGTGACGACCGCGAAAAGCTCAAGCGTATTAAGAATGATGTCGGCAGTCAGTTGGCATTGATGGAGGCGAAGCCACGACACAATACGGTGGATGTGCCGACATTGTTCTGGGCGGCGATACCCGGCAATGCAGGTGATTTTCCTGCGGAGGAAAGTTTCTACACCTTCATCGAGCAGGCCTTGTGTCTGTTCATCGGTGAGACCTCTTACAAGGATTCGCTTTCCCCGTTCGGCATCCGCATGGTTGACAGGCTGACCGGAAAGCCCGTCCATCTGGATATTTCCGATTTGCCCATGAAGAACGGCACGATAACGAACCGGAATAAATTTATCCTCGGACCGTCCGGCTCAGGCAAGTCTTTCTTTACCAACCACATGGTGCGCCAGTATTACGAGCAGGGAACGCATGTGCTATTGGTGGATACGGGAAACTCCTATCAGGGGCTTTGCAACCTTATCCATGCCCGGACACACGGCGAGGACGGGATTTATTTCACTTACGAGGAAAACGATCCGATTGCCTTCAATCCATTCTATGTGGAGGACGGTGTTTTTGACATCGAGAAGAAGGAGTCCATCAAGACGCTCATCCTCACCTTGTGGAAGCGTGACGACGAGCCGCCGACAAGGGCTGAGGAGGTGGCGCTATCCAACGCGGTGAACCTCTTTTTAGAGAATATCCGCAGGGACAACAGCATCAGGCCCTCCTTCAACACCTTCTACGAGTTCATCCGTGACGAGTACCAGGATATTCTGAGGGAGAAGCGTACCCGTGAGAAGGATTTTGACGTGTGGGGTTTCCTGAATGTGCTTGAACCGTATTACCGTGGTGGGGAATATGACTTCCTTCTCAACTCGGACAAACAGCTTGACTTGTTGAATAAACGATTCATTGTCTTCGAGTTGGACAACATCAAGGACAACAAGGTACTGTTCCCGATTGTCACCATCATCATCATGGAAACCTTCATCAACAAGATGAGGAAATTGAAAGGCATCCGCAAGATGATATTGTTGGAGGAAGCTTGGAAGGCCATCAGCAAGGAGGGCATGGCGGAGTATTTACGCTATCTCTTCAAGACGGTCCGCAAGTTTTTCGGCGAGGCGGTGGTGGTCACTCAGGAGGTCGAGGACATCATCTCGTCTTCCATTGTCAAGGGGACCATCATCAACAATTCCGACTGCAAGATTCTTCTCGACCAGAGAAAATATGTCAACAAGTTCGATGAGATACAGGCGTTGCTCGGCCTGACCGACAAGGAGCGTGCGCAGATACTCTCCATCAACATGGCGAACAACCCTTCCCGAAAATATAAGGAAGTCTGGGTCGGTCTGGGCGGTTCGCAGTCGGCGGTCTATGCCACCGAGGTGTCGCTTGAGGAGTATTATTGTTACACGACAGAGGAGACCGAAAAGCTTGAACTTATGCGGCTTACGGAGAAACTCGGCGGCAATATCGAGCTTGCCATCAAGCAGCTGGCGGAAAGCAAGCGTGAAAAGTAATCCATTTTATCAACCGTTAAACACCAATAATCATGTACAGTAATTTGGAATCAGACGAAGGTAAACGCAGGGAGGTCATATCGGCCCTCTATTGGTCCCTGATGCAGAACTGGAACATTCCGCAGTCCATACAGGACTATTATGGATTCTCGGAAGATTACCGGCTGTATCATCAACTTGAGGATATGGACTCCGATGTGTATAACCGTAAAAGGGAAGCGGGGGAAGTTCCCGATATTTTAGAAGTGGATGCAAGGCTGACACATGCCGTTGAGAAAGTCTTTGAAACGGTCTGTCCCCATCCTCCGGCAGAATACCTTGACAAGCTGAACGAGGATTTGCAGAAGTTGGGACAGATAGCCGCCATGCCGGATGCAGTCCATGACATCCTTCACATCAGTCCCGCTTTTCTTGTCAGGTACGGCATCGACAAAAAGGATTCCCCGGAGGAATGCTCCCGTCAGGCGGAAAAGGCGTACCGTGAACTGGATGCCCGTTTCGTCAGGATGACAGGTCGAAGGCCGTATGCCGACGAGCTGTTCGCTTCTCTCAAACGCAAAACGGAAGATGTGGCGAAGGAGAACCGCCCGAAACAGTCCCATCGGACAATTCTCCGTAACCCGCTGTCCAAAGGGCGGAAAATGGGACTTTGATTTCCCATCGAAACAACAATCAGATTATTCATCATTAAAAAAGTAGATTTATGAAAGTAAAAGTTTTAGTGCTGTGTATGGGCTGCTTCTTCTTCAGCCTCACGGCAAAGGCGCAGTGGGTCGTGACAGACCCGACCAATCTCGCACAGGGCATCATCAATGCCGCGAAAAACATCGTGCAGACATCTACGACGGCCACGAATATGGTGAAAAATTTTCAGGAAACCGTCAAGATCTACCAGCAGGGAAAGGAGTTCTATGACGGGCTCCGCAAGGTGAAGAACCTTGTCCGCGACGCCCGCAAGGTGCAGCAGACCATCCTGATGGTGGGCGACATCACGGACATCTACGTGAACAGCTTCGAGCGGATGCTCAGCGACCCGTACTTCACGCCGGAGGAACTGAGCGCGATAGCCCTCGGCTACACCAAGCTGCTGGAAGAGAGCGCACACCTGCTGAATGACCTGAAGACGGTGGTCAACGAGAACGGGCTGTCGATGAACGACAAGGAGCGCATGGATATCATCGACCGGTGCTACACCGACATGCTCCAGTACCGGAGTCTGGTGCAGTATTACACCAACAAGAACATCGGCGTGTCCTACCTGCGTGCCAAGAAGCAGAACGACATTGATCGTGTGATGGCTCTTTACGGCTCACCCCATGAGCGTTATTGGTAATCCTGAATCCGAATGCTTATGGTATTGCTGGCAATAAATTTCGACAACCTGCATCAGATTTTGCAGAACCTGTACACGGACATGATGCCGCTCTGCTCGCAGATGACCGGTGTCGCCAAGGGCCTTGCAGGATTGGGAGCCCTGTTCTACGTGGCTTACCGCGTGTGGCAGTCATTGGCAAGAGCCGAGCCTGTAGATGTCTTTCCTCTTCTCCGTCCCTTTGCTTTGGGGCTGTGCATCATGTTCTTCCCGACACTCGTGCTGGGCACGCTGAACAGTGTCATGTCGCCCATAGTAAAGGGTACGCACACGATATTGGAGTCTCAGACCTTCGACATGAACGAGTACCGGGCGCAGAAGGACAAGCTGGAGTTCGAGGCGATGAAGCGCAATCCGGAAACGGCCTATCTGGTCGATAAGGAAGCCTTCGACAACAAGCTGGACGAACTTGGTGCGCTGGACGCGATTGAGGCCTGCGGGATGTATGTGGACCGGGCGATGTACAACATGAAGAAGGCGGTGCAGAATTTCTTCCGCGAACTGCTGGAGCTGATGTTCAACGCCGCCGCCCTCGTTATCGACACACTGAGGACCTTCTTCCTGATAGTCCTTTCGATACTTGGTCCTATCTCCTTCGCCATCTCCTGCTGGGACGGATTCCAGGCCTCGCTCAGCCAGTGGTTCGTCCGCTATATCAGCATCTACCTGTGGCTTCCGGTCAACGACCTGTTCAGCAGCGTGCTGGCAAGGATTCAGGTGCTGATGCTCCAGCAGGACATCGAGCGGCTTGCCGACCCGAACTTCATCCCTGACGGCTCCAACGGCGTGTACATCACGTTCCTTATTATCGGAATCATCGGGTATTTCACCATCCCGACGGTCGCGAACTGGATCATCCAGGCAGGAGGCGGTGCGGGCAACTACAGCAAGAACGTGACCCAGACGGCATCCAAGACAGGCTCTGTCGTGGCCGGTACTGCCGGTGCAGCGGTGGGCAATGTGGCCGGAAGACTTATCAAGTAATAACATTAAAACGACATTGGAATGGAATTCAAATCATTGAAAAATATCGAGACCAGTTTCAGGCAGCTCCGCCTGTTCGGGATAGCCTATCTCTGCGTATGTACCCTGCTCGTGGGATTCTCCGTGTGGAAGGCCTACAGCTTCGCGGAGGCGCAGCGGGAGAAAATCTATGTGCTGGACGAGGGTAAGTCACTGATGCTGGCCCTCTCGCAGGACTTGGAACAGAACCGCCCCGTGGAGGCAAGGGAGCATGTAAAACGCTTCCACGAGCTGTTCTTCACGCTCGCTCCCGACAAGAGTGCGATTGAGAGCAATATCCAGCGGGCCATGTTCCTCGGCGACCGTTCCGCGTATGCCCACTATGTGGACCTGGCGGAGCAGGGGTACTACAACCGGATCATTTCGGGGAACGTGAACCAGCGTATCGGGATAGACAGCGTGAAATGCGACTTCAACACCTATCCTTACGAGGTTGTGACCTACGCGAAGCTCTCCATCATCCGGGAGAAGAGCGTGACCGAGCGCAGCCTCGTCACACGGGGCAGGCTGCTGAACTCCACACGCAGCGACAACAACCCGCACGGCTTCATCATGGAGGCGTTCCGCGTGGTGGAGAACAAGGATATAAGAGTGTATGACCGTTAACATTTTGAATGTATGAGAAAGAGAATCTTGAAAATCAGAAGTCTGGCAGAAGCCAAGCTGCGGGACTTGTGCGACAGCCTGACTCCCGAAAGGAGAAAGGCGGTTGTCATCGGACTGTGCACCGTATTCGCGGCAGTCAATTTCTATATGATATTCCGTGCCATATACGACATCGGACGGGAGGATGCCCGGCAGGAGGTAATCGAAATTGCCCCGCTGGATATTCCGGATTTCGTTCCTGCCGACACGCTCTCCGATGAGAAAGTGCGTGACATGGAAGAGTTTTTTAACCAATTCAACAATCAAGGCAATGAGTAACGACGCGAACACATTGAAAAAGAGGCAGGAAATCAAGAAATACTTGGTTTATGCCGGGATGTTCCTGCTGTTCATCGGCTGCATGTGGTGGATTTTCGCCCCGTCGAAAGAGGACAGGCAGGAAGAAACTAAGAAAGCAGGTTTCAACACCGAACTGCCCGACCCGAGGGGTGCGGGCATAGAGGGCGACAAGATTGCCGCCTACGAGCAGGCTGACATGAGGCGCAGGCAGGAAGAGAAGATGCGCACGCTGGAAGACTTCTCTTCCCTTGCCGACGAAAAAAGGCAGGAGAATCCGCAGGCTGTGGCTGTGGAGATTGTGCCGGATTCGGAGTATAAGGGTGGCGGCACATCCTATCGTGGCGGTGGAAATCGCGGCAATGCCTTTGCATCCTCCGCCTCCGCCTATAACGACATCAACGCCACTTTGGGCAGTTTCTACCAAGAGCCGGAGGAAGACCCCGAAAAGGAGGCGTTGAAAGCCGAGGTGGAGCAGCTGAAGCAGGCAGCCGCCGTACAGCAGCCCGCGCAGATGACTTACGAGGAGCAGGTGGCCCTGTTGGAGAAATCCTACGAGTTTGCCGCCAAGTACACGCCGGGAGGTGGCGGTGCAAATACCGGAAAGCAGGCGGGGAACGAGGCGGTCACGCGGAACGGGAAGGCGAAAGCCGTTCCCGTGGGGCTGGTTTCCACTCCGGTGGTATCGTCCCTGCCGCAGCCCGTCAGCGATTCCGTGCTGTTTGCAAGGCTGTCGCAACCGGGGCGGTTTCATACGGCAATCGGGAACACGGAAGCCGGGAGCATGAGGAATACCGTCCGTGCCTGTATCCACGGCGACCAGACCGTCATCAGCGGACAGGGAGTGAGGATGCGCCTGCTGGAACCGATGCGTGTCGGGAAGCATGTCCTTCCGAAAAACACCCTGCTCACGGGAGAGAGCCGCATACAGGGAGAGCGGCTCAATATCGGGATTGTGCAGGTGGAATATGACGGTATCATCATTCCGGTGGAACTCACCGTGTATGACAACGACGGACAGGACGGAATCTTCATTCCCGGGTCTATGGAAGCGAGCGCGGTCAAGGAGGTGGCGGCCAACATGGGACAGAACCTCGGCACGAGCATCTCCATCACCAACCAGTCGGCCAAGGACCAGCTGCTCTCCGAACTCGGGCGCGGAGCCATCCAGGGAGTGTCGCAGTACATCTCCAAGAAACTACGCGAGGAGAAGGTACACCTCAAGTCCGGCCATACCCTGATGCTTTATCAGAATGACAATCAATAACCCAATTAAAATTCAAAGAACATGAAACAGATTTTTGTAATGCTTGCCCTTATGACGGGCGCAGTGAGTGCTTTCGCACAGAATGCCGGTGATTCAACGGCAACAGTTACCAACGGTGTCACACTGACGGCGGATGTATATCCGCGGCAGGAGGACGGCGACCTCTATCACGGCCTTACCAGGAAACTGACCTTTGACCGCATGATACCGCCATACGGTCTGGAAGTGACTTATGACAAGACGACGCATATCATCTTCCCCTCAGCGGTGCGGTATGTGGACCTCGGCTCTGCCAACCTTATAGCAGGCAAGGCGGACGGTGCGGAGAATGTTATCCGCGTGAAGGCCACGGTTAAAAATTTCCGTGACGAGACGAATATGTCGGTCATCACCGAAAGCGGCAGTTTTTACACCTTCAATGTCAAATATTCTGATGAGCCGCTATTGCTCAATGTGGAGATGAAAGACTTTATCCATGACGGCAGCAAGGTGAACCGTCCGAACAACGCCCTTGACATCTATTTGCAGGAGTTGGGTTGCGAATCGCCCAAACTCGTGCAGTTGATTAACAGGAGCATCCACAAGGAGAACAGACGCCATGTCAAGCATATCGGAAGCAAGGCTTTCGGCATCCAATACCTCTTGCGCGGGCTTTATACCCATAACGGGCTGCTCTATTTCCACACGCAGATCAGGAACTCGTCCAATGTGCCTTTCGAGGTGGATTTCGTGACTTTCAAAATCGTGGATAAGAAGGTGATGAAGCGTACAGCCATTCAGGAGAATATTATTTTTCCTCTCAGGGCTTACAACTATGCCACTGTGGTTGCAGGAAACAAGGAGGAACGCACCGTATTTGCGTTTGACAAGTTCACCATCCCTGCCGACAAGGTATTGGTGGTGGAACTGAACGAGAAAAGCGGCGGACGCCATCAGTCCTTCACCGTGGAGGGTGAGGACATCGTGAGAGCTAAAGTCATCAATAAACTTAAAGTGAAATAGTTATGCGTAAGGTAATTTATCTGTGTGTTGCAGTCGTATCGCTTGCCCTGTTTTCAGGGCAGGCATACGCCCAACGGTATCTTCCCGGAATGATGGGTGTGGAACTTCGTGGCGGTTTTGCGGGCGGTTCTAAAGGGCCTTTGAATTATTATACCGGATTCGCGGTATCGGGATACACGAAGAAAGCCAACCGCTGGGTGGCAGGTGCGGAATACCTGCTGAAGAATTATGAGTATCGCACCATATCCGTACCCCGTGCCCAGTTCACGGCAGAGGGAGGCTATTACCTGAAGTTCCTGTCCGACCCCTCAAATACATTGTTCCTTTCCATCGGCGGTTCAGCCCTTATAGGATATGAGACGGTGAATTGGGGTGACAGGATGATGCACGACGGTTCAAGGCTTCTTGCCGGTGATGCCTTCCTCTACGGCGGTGCGCTCACTTTGGAGCTGGAAACCTACATTACCGACAGGATAGTCCTGCTTGCCAATGTGCGTGAGCGTGCCCTGTGGGGCAGTCCGTTAGGGGTGTTCACGACTCAGTTCGGGCTGGGCGTCAAGATAATCATCAATTAACTGCCAATGCCCATGAACATGGAGGAAATAAGAGGAATCCCGATTACGGACTTTCTGGCGCGATTGGGACACGAGCCGAAAAGACAGCGCGGGGATGAATGCCGGTATCTCGCCCCGTACCGCGAGGAACGGACTGCCTCGTTTCAGGTGAACATCCGCAAGAATGTCTGGCACGACTTCGGGACCGGACGGGGCGGTGATATATTCACCCTTGCAGGGGAACTGACAGACAGCCGTGATTTCAAGGAACAGGTGGATTTCATCACAAGGATTTATGGCGGTCTGGCCCCGGAAAGAAAGACGGTTTTCCGTCCCAAAGAGAACGGCAAGGATAATCCCGATAAAAAGGAATGCTTGACGGATATCCGTTTCGGACCGCTGTACAACAAGGTTTTGCTCCGCTATCTGGAAGAACGGGGCATTTGCAGCGGTGTGGCATTGCCGAACTGCGAGGAGGCAAGGTACACCTTGCATGGCAAGCGGTATTTCGCCATCGGTTTCCGAAATCTCAGCGGCGGATACGAGTTGCGCAACCGCTTCTTCAAGGGAAGCCTGTCGCCAAAGGACATCTCGCTGATGGAAAACGGTTCGGATACCTGCAACCTGTTCGAGGGGTTCATCGACTACCTGTCGTGGATGGTTCTCGGTCTCGGGTGCGGTGACGACTACCTCGTGCTGAACTCGGTGGCTCTGTTGGAACGCTCGTATGGCTTTCTTGACAGGTACGGACATATCCGGTGCTATCTGGACCGGGACGAGGCGGGACGGAGAACGCTGGAAGCTCTCCGTAAACGCTACGGCAATAAAATAGAGGACTGCTCCGCCTTGTACAAGGGGTACAAGGATTTGAACGAGTACCTGCAAAACATGGACGGGTATCCGGAATAAACAAATCGAATATCAATCATTAAAACGAAAATGAATATGAAAAAGAGAAATGTAAAGAACGCGTTGGCCGCATTTTTTTCGGCAACGCTCGTGGTACTGGCGGCGTTTGCCCTGGTGTCCTGTGACAATGAACTGGACGTGCAGCAGGAATATCCGTTTACGGTGGAAACGATGCCTGTCCCTACCCGCATAGTAAAAGGTGAGACGGTGGAAGTCCGCTGTAAACTCAAACGCGAAGGCCGGTTTTCCGATGCCCGCTATACCATCCGTTACTTCCAGCCGGACGGCAAGGGTACGCTCCGTATGGACGACGGGATGGTGCTGCTGCCCAATGACCGCTATCCGCTGGATAGGGAGGTATTCCGTCTGTATTATACTTCGGAATGCGAGGACCAGCAGACGATAGACATCTATTTCGAGGACAACAGCGAACCGGCACAGCTTTTCCAGCTGAGTTTCAGTTTCAACAACGAGAGGACGGATGAGACTGAAGAGAACACGGAAGGGACTGTAGTCAGTCCCGAAAGACCGTGGCTAAGGGATTCGCTTGTTATAAGACCGCCTGTGTTGAAATCAGAAAAAGGTTCCATATGCGAATGATTGTAACGGCTACATGCCTGATTCTGGGTTGCAGCAGCATGGTGGTACAACCACGGGGAGGCGGTTCGTCGCCTCCCGCCACCTTGCAGATTCCGGCTTCGCTGTTCGAGAAAGCCATTGCCTGCATCAAGGAACATGAGGGTTGGCATGGAAATCATCTGCCATATTATCCAAAGCAAAACATTATCCAAAGTATAAACTGTAATGCCATTAAGAATAAAGACATTATACCTCTCAAAACTGATATACCTTATGATAATAATTGTTTGGTAAAAGAAAAGTTTGTAGGTAAGAATCAAGTCCCGTTTTACAAAATAGAAGTTTCGTTGCCTTTGAAACGCATTCATGTGTCATCGAAATTTGGAGTTAGGATAGATCCGTTCACAAAACGACAAAAGCACCACAATGGCATAGACCTGCAAGCCCGTATGGGAGAAAAGACATATGCTATGATTCCAGGTACAATTATTGCTGTTGGGAGAGATAAGTCTCGCGGTTGCCATGTGGTCATACAACATGATAACTATACGGTTATCTACTGCCATTTGTCAACAATATTGGTTAAGCAAGGACAGGCAATACATCCTGGTGAACCGGTCGGGTTTGTAGGCTCGACCGGTCGTTCAACAGGTCCACATTTACATTTGACGTTATACAAAGGGCATCATCCCCTTGACCCGCAGATAATGTTGGATTATATCATGGAGGTTTTAAACAAATAAATTCTGAGTCATCAATGTGTATGTGTTCCAAGGCTTTTGAGCCATTCTTTAAGAGACTTGTTAGATTCCCATGTTGGTTTGGGATACTCTTCAGACGGTATGACATCTTTATAGGCGGCTTCAAGTGCCTCTCTTTTTTGCTTTGAGTCTGCACGGGCATATATTTCAGTTGTCAGTATTGAAACATGACCTAATATATCCCTAATATAAACTAGATTAACTCCGGCTTGAAGCAAATGCATTGCCTTGCTATGCCGTAGGCAATGAGGAGAAATTCGCTTTGGCACTAAATCGGGATTTTTCATGTGGGCCAGTGTCACATATTTCATTAGCAAGTATGTGACACCTGCGCCTGTAAGTCTGCTTCCATTGCGATTTCTGAATAATGGCTCTGTCTGAAGCTCTGTCCTATATAATTTGTTGTCATTGATATATTTTCGAAGAATGGCAACCTGTTTTTCATGAAGGGGAACAGCTCGGTTCTTGTTTCCTTTTCCCTGCAAAATAAGATATGCCGGTGATTCCAGATGAAGATCACACGGTCGTAGCAAAATGAGTTCTTGAACACGGGCTCCCGTGTCATACAACAAAGCGAACATGGCAAGATTTCTCCTACCATAAATACTATCTGTCGGGATTTGTTTAAGGAGCAATCTAACTCCATCTACCGATAAGAATGTCATGGGTTTAAGCCGTGCTCTTTTAGATTTGATAGACAAAATCTCCTGCCAACGGTCTATATGTGTCACATCTGAATGTAACAGGTATCGAGATAAAGAGTGCATTGCGGCCAGCCTCTGATTGCGGGTCTGCACGGATACGCCTTTCTTATTTTCTATCCATGAAAGAAAATCAAGAACATTTTCTTTATTAAAAGATGTAGTCAATATGCGTTCTGTCGCAATACCTTTTACAGTTTCCATATAATCAAGATATGAAGCAATGGCATTGGCATATGAACGTATTGTATGTGGACTGGCTCCCCTTTCCGCTGATAAATATGAAGAGAAGAAAGTTCCGATATACTTCGCTAATGGTAATTCAGTCTGTTGTTTCATTATTATTGCATGATAGAGATGGTTGGGAAAATATATTCTGATATGTTTGATGTGACCTCTGATAAATCAGGATATACTTGACTTGTAATCCTAAGATAATATTCTGTGTCACTTACGCATTTATGCCCAATAGCTACAGAAAGAATCGGTAAGCTACAGTACATATCCAATCCTTCCTCTGCAAGTTTATTAAGTGCATGCACGGCAAAAGTATGGCGGAGGTCATGTATTCTGGGACCAATGCCCGGAGTATAGTTAATCTTGCATTTTTCAAGGATTAACAGAAACCAATGTGTCGCAGAATTTCTTTTAAAGGGTTTCCCGTCTAACGAAACCAAAAATGGAGAGTCAGGAGAATTTATATCAGATAATGGCAGTTTGTCACGCTTTACAAGATATTGTTCAAATACCTTGAACAGAGATTCGTTAATAGGAAGCAGGCGTTCTCTTCTATTTTTGCTATCCCGTATTATAATGGAACGTGAGACCATGTCAACATCACTGTTCTTTAGATTTGCGGCTTCTCCTATTCTCATGCCTGTGGAATACAGCAATCTTAACAATACCGGTATTGAGAATATTTTGACTCTAAAATCCCTCCGCGTAAGTTCCAATTCGTCTGCCGCATTGAATATGTCGTCTAGCTCCTCTTTGGAAAAGATGTATGGGGCATAGTGTTCTTTAGGCTTACGGGGATATACAGGAACATAACATGGGATGCCGAGCTTTACCAAATAACGGCAGAACTGCCCGATTATACAGAACTTCATGTATATTGTTGTTGCCTTTTTGCCATATATGTTGTTTCTCCACAAGGTTATGTCAGATTGTGTCATACATACAGATTCCAAACCGGAAGCTAAGACAAATCGGTCAAATTCACGCAATGTAGCCAATATATTGTCCAGTTTTGAACCGGACATTTCTTTCATCTCCAAAAAACGTAATATGTATGGAGAAAATATGCTCTTAAAATCATTCTTATAGGAAGAATGTACCGTTTTGTTGTTCATAAAAATCGTCTTTTACAGGTGGAACATCAAGCATACAGCGATTTATCGCATGTATATCAATCCGCAAATAATTCATGGTCACATCATGACCGCTGTGACCGAGCGATTCAGATATTGTAGGAAGGGTAGTACCTTGTTCAAGCATTCTGCTTGCAAGAGAAAACCGCATTGAATGCGGACCATGTTTGCGCCCAGCATTATCAACACCACTCTTCAATATGGCTTGAGATATTAGTCGGGCAGCTCCAGACCTATTCATCTTTGTTATAGGACATGTATGGGTCACAAACACTTCATCGCATTTGCATTGAGGACGCACTTTAAGATACGCTATGACGGCTTCTCCGACCTCCACCAGCAGAGGTAGTTCTATCGGATTTCCAGTCTTTGCCTGTTTCAGTCGTATAAAGGATTTATCCCAATCTATATTATAGAATTTCAACCCGACGATATCGGAAATGCGAAGACCAAGTCTTGAAGCCAATAGAAGCATGGCATATGTACGCTTTCCAGTAGCTCCGCTACGGCTTACCGAAGACTCAATAATTTTCACTTCTTCCCTTGTGTATATTATGGGCAATTTTTCACGAGGTTGATGATGGATGAACTCAAATAAATATGAATAATTGGGAGCATCTGGATGGAACTTGCCTATGAAGTCATAAAATTGGTGCATGGCAGTATATCTATAATAATGCGATTCTTTTACTCCTAAAAACTCCAGTACATCGCTTTCCGATATTTGAGTGATATTATCTTTCCCCTTAATATTTAGGGATGTGATAAAATACGATAATAATCTGCGATAATTTTCGATTGTCGTTAATTGCCGTCGTTGTTTCAATTTGTAATTGATAAAGTCTTGTGCGATAACTCCTATACCGCCAGTTAGTGGAAATGTAGGAGTATGCGGAGTATGTTTGGGTATATTTCCGGTCAAAACATATGATTCAAGAATACGTATGCTCCTTTTGAATCTCTTTCGGGATGCCGGTGATAAGGACGGAAGTTTTTCCATGAGAAATTTACGTCCCAAATCATGTGAATAAATATTTGTTCCGCTCTTACTGAGAAATGGCTTTACATGTAATTTCCATCTTACAGTATGGACACTGATGCAACTCTGAGAATATCCAGATTCTTTCATTTTCTCTGAGCATTTGACAATTAAATCGTCAATAGTGTAGTCATATACATCCATAATCTTACATTTAAAAATTATACCATGTATAAAAATAGACAACAAAAGCTCTAATTCTTAAATTATTCTCATAATATTATCAAAAGTATCCATTTCTATTTTATGCTATTATTCAGATAAGTAGCAGGATTCTTTGTTCATACTTTGGATAATGCTTTTAAGAGAGATTTCTGATTTGTGCATTTTGGGTATATTAACAAACGATAGAACTGATTTAAACACTAAATTACTAGCTGAGTTAAGAGCTTAAAAAAGTTGACTTAAAAATAATCATATTCATATATTGAATTAGAATTGATAATTGTATTTTTGTATCAAAAATGAAAAGAACAATCTATGTTTGAGAACTTTAAGAAGATAAAGATAAAAGGAGGTTACTTTGACGAAGATACGGAACTGGAACTTTTCAAAGGAGATGTGTCATTGAGTATCGTTTATGGACGTAACGGTAGCGGAAAAAGCACGATAGCACGTTGTCTGAAACAGTTGTCAGAGAGTGAAGAAGAACGGATTGAACGAGAGGAGAATGTGACACGGGGTGAGGAAACAAACTACACAGTGAACAGCGAGACTCCTATAGCAGATGAGCATAAATCTAGTATATTCGTGTTTGATGAAGATTTTCTACGAAACAACGTAAGGGTGGAAAATGACGGACTGAACGCAATAGTGATGTTAGGTGAACAAGTAGAATTAGACGAAAAGATAAATGCGAAAAACGAGGAGCTAAGCAGAAAAACAGAAGAATTCAACCAGCAAGAAGAACTGGTAAAGAGATACAGTAATATCGAAGAGAATATATCACCACGGTATTATTGGAATCAGATAAGAGAAGGGTTGCGTGAAAACGGTGGGTGGGCAGACATAGACCGAGACTTAAAAGGGAACACACTGAAAAGCCGTATTACAGATGATTTGGTGAATATACTTATGAAAATGGAAGAGCCTGCGGAGACCTATGAGCAACTACGGGAACGGGTGAAAGCTGATATGAGGTTATACTTGGGAGCGGAAGATTCGCAAGTAATAGAGTGGGCTATAGACAAATTGATGCTGCCAGAAAGTTTAGAAGACTTGACTGTACTATTAGAAAGTCCTTTGGACTCGCCACAGTTGACAGAAAGAGAACAGCGACTGATGGAACTATTAACAAAAATAAGTCAGGAACCACAACACTTTGAACAGTTCCATACCCTGCATATGTTAGAAGAGGGTTGGACATTCTGCCCATTGTGTTTAAGAGAAATCACAGAAAAAGACCGTTCTTCCATAGCTGAGGTATTAACTCATCTTCTAAATAAAGAAGCGAAAGAGTTTAATGCGAATTTAAACATTGCATACGATCTGTTTGCGGAAATAAAAATAGATATGCCTAAATTTCCTGATAATTTAAATAAAACAGAATTAGATGCCGCTGTAGCTACCAAAGAGGAATTAAACAAGGTGTTGGCTACCCTACGAGAGAAGATAGAGCAACGAAAACGTAACATTTATAAACCACTGAAAACACCATTGACTGATAAGATGGGTGAAGCATATTGTAACGCCCGTATGGCATGGAAGACGGCACTCGAACGTGTACTGAAATGCGTAGAAACCTTTAATGAGACAGTCAATAAGCGAAATAAGTTGTTTGAAAGGATACGCCACGAGAATAATATGCTGGCTCGAAAACAATTGGCGTCTGCACTAATGGGTTACAAAATGGCATTGACTAACGAGGATAAAGATAAAAGGAAACTGCAAGTATTAAAAGAACAAAAGAATGAGCTGATAGCTGCTATTAAAGAACTGAAAATGCAAAAGGAACGCACGGATATTGCGTTGGAATATATCAACAAAGAATTGCAGTACGTGTTCTATAGTAACCGCAAAGTGAAACTGATACCCGGTGAGGGTTGCTATAAACTGACGGTGAACGGCAAAGAGGTAAAGCCAAAGAAGATTAGTGTGGGTGAGCGAAATGTACTAGGGCTGTGTTACTTTTTTGCAATGTTGTTTAGCGGAAAAAGAAATGAGGACAAGTATACCTCAGAATATTTGATTGTGATAGACGATCCTATTTCAAGTTTTGACTATGGGAATAGGCTGGGAGTGATGTCTCTGTTGCGGTATCAGTTTAGTAACATAAAAAAAGGCAATGCAAATAGCCGATTGTTAGTTATGTCTCACGATCTACAGTCAGTGTTTGATTTAGTAAAAATAAGGAGTGACCTGCAAGGAGGACGTGGCGAGAAGAAGTTTTTGGAGTTAGAGAATAGGAAAATAAAGGAACAGTCAGTAAGAAATGAGTACCAAAAATTACTGACACATGTGTATGAATATGCAAGTTGCGACCGTCCAGAGGATCTAGATGAAATTTCAGAGATGGGTATTGGTAATATTATGCGACGAATGTTGGAGGCCTTCTCAAGTTTTTGCTATAATAAGCCTTTTGAAACTATGATGCGTACGGAAGGGGTAATCAGTAATATACCAGAAGATAAGAGAGTGTATTACGAGAATTTTATGTGCCGCTTGACACTAAACGGAGAGAGTCATGAAGAGGAGCGAGTATACACATTGAGCAACTTTACACCTTTCTTCACTAAGGAGGAGAAATTGCAGACTGCAAAGAGTGTGCTACTATTTCTATTGTATGTGAACGAGCCACACATAAAGGCTTACCTAAAGCCGGAAGTGGTAGCAAGGATAGAAAGTTGGAAACGTGAAGAAAATGGGTGGATATCAACGGAATCAACCATAGGAGAATCAGAGAGGGCTTCAAGCCTAGAACTGGAATCCTGAAGTTTTCCATTTATGTAGTCCCGTCTAAAATAATTTCCACAATAAGAAGAGTCATTTTTTACCTTAAAAATGACTCTTCTTATTGTGTTTTCTTATATTTTTGAAATTTGTCAATGTGAAATAACTATTTAGAACTAATGATAGATAATTGGAGGCATAAAGCTGCTAACCGAAATTTATCGTACCCATTGGTTTGATATTTTCTTCTAGAGAACTTTCTTTCAAATGAATGTTTTATCCCATGAAGTTACATTTGGCTTTTATTAGAGTTTTTCACCACTGCTATGTTATTTCTTATCGTAAGTAATATTTAATCTTACAAACGAAACGACTTAATTATTAATGCAATAGAAGCTGAGACTTTGGATAATGTTTTGCTTTGGATAATACGGGTTATCAAAAGCTTTTGATAACCCGTACGTAGGATTTGGGCACAAATTATTGCCAGGTGAAACATTCACTCCGGATATGACCAAGGCGCAGGCGGATTCCCTGCTGAGGGCGGATTTGCTGAAACTTTGCTGTATGTGCAGCCGCTTCGGGAAAGACGCGCTCTTGGTCGCAACCCTTTCATATAATGTGGGTTATTACCGTCTGGTAGGCAATGGAAAGATACCCAAGAGCAGATTGATTCAAAAACTGGAATCCGGAGACAGGGATATTTATCAGGAGTATATCTCCTTCAGGTGCTACAAGGGGAAAGTGGTTCCAAGCATAGAGCGACGGCGAAAAAAGGAATTTGAACTGCTTTTTGAAGAGTGAAAGAAGTGTCAGAATAAGGTTTTGGATAATATAGTGTAATTTGTAATTGGATAAATCGCCCTCTCCACCGGTTGTTGTGGAGAGGGCGATTGGTGTAGAAGGCTGTTTCACATACCTGTCCGGTTCAGCTTACGGTAACAACCTCCTGTATTTCCGCTTCTTCGGGCAGACGGGACAGCAGGAGCTCCGCCATCGCCCCGTTCTGTGGGATGAGGGCCGGGAAGTCCGTCTTTCCGGGCTTGTATATTTCTGTAGCCACGTTGTACAGATCCCAGGCGGTAATCTGTCCCTTTGTCATGGCCAGTTTCAGCACCTCTTCGGTGAATATGGAAATCTGCCCTTGGTTCAGGGGATAGGTCTCGACGGAGGATGAAAGGTTCCTGTCCGAGCTGTCGTGGGATACACGCAGTGCTGTCAGCAGTCCTATGTACATATATACCTCCTCCATGGAAATAATCTTGTTTTTCAATCTCCGTATCCGTTCGATATCCTCGTTCATGTTCACCTCGAAGTTCGCCAGCCAGCCGTCCACGGTCTCGAACACCTCTTCCGTCGATACTTTCTTCTTTCCGTAATTGCAGACGCTCCGCTCAGGCGAAAGGATACACTGGTTATGGCATATGAGCACGCAGGGGCCTATGGCCGCCTGTATCCCGTCCTGATGGTAAGCCACGACAAGCGTCGTCGTCAGCTCGTCCGTCTCCCAGTCCTTGATCCGGATGGTGGCGAAGATACGGCGGAGTATGTGTGCTTCCACCGCCTTTTCCCCGTGTGTCTGCTCCACCTGCGGGAGTATGCTCACGCCGGGCTGTGTCTTGTTCCTGTTCTGGGCGGCGAAGATTTCCTCCACCTCATAATTGAGGCTGTGCTTCTCGCAGATATCCATCATGCGCCGGATGACCTGGTAATGGTAGATGCCCTGCACGGGATTGTTGTAGATGTCGTTCTCCTTGTAGGTACGCTGCAATGTCTCGAAGTTCATCACTTCGATTCCGTTCTTCTGGAAGTCGAACTGTTGTTGTCTTTCCAATACTGCCAATGTTGTTTCCATAATCTTGAATTTTATGAAGTTGATACTATTAGATTGTTTATTATTTATTGTTACCGTTTTCCCTTTTCAGGTATGTATCTGCCATCCGTGGAACGGTTCCAGCGTGACGGCGAAGGACCTGTCCGGTATTCCATGATAGAGCAGGCCGCCCACGATGCCCGTCCTTCCGTCGGGATAACGTTGCGTGAAACCGAACGAATACGGCGCGTGGTCGTAATAGAGGGATATCTCACTGGGATGGTCGGGATTCTTCTCCCAGCTTTCCAGTCTGTCCAGACAGTGCCGGAACGAGGTGTCGCCGATGGATTCTGCATAGCGCTTTACTTTCTCGAAATGTTCTTCATTCAGGATTTTCATGACTTTTGTATTTTATCTGTTAAACATGCCCGGCTCCGGGAGCCGGTATTTTTATTTCTCGCCTGCCTGACTGTCCCGTGTCCGTACGCGCAAGGTTTGGCGAAAGAAAATACCGCAGCCTTCAGGCGAGGATGATTTTCTTTCAGCCAACCCCGCAGGGGCCCGGCCTTGCGGCGTACGCAGGACACGGGACTACCTTTGCAGGGTGGGAAATAAAATATGCGGTCATTTTTTGGATGCCTTTCGGTTCAGGTCCTGGTTCTGTGATGCGGTGTACCCTATGCCGGAACTGTTTTTGAGGGATTGCCGGTCACGTACCGGATGATTTCTTCCCCGCTTGTTTCACCTTTGAGGTATGACAGCAGGCGTGGGAAAAACAGTTCAGGACAGTCCGTACCCACCTGGGAACTTGCTCCATTCCCGGTTGCGCATATGGCGAACCTGCCCAGTCCCAGACTTTGCGACTGTGGCACGATATGGAATGACAGCTTGTCCGTGGCGTTGATATGCAATCCCCGGCGGTAGGTGTAGAATGTCTTGGGTTCGCCGGTATCGTTATCCAAAGCTATCCGCTTATAACTGTTGGCTTTCAACAGCCTTATCAATTCCTGATTGGTCATAATCTTTCTGTTTTTGGTTTGTCAAATAGGTTTTACCGGTCTGGCTTCCATCACCGCAGAACGGATTTTGGCTTCCAATGCCGTATGATTTTCTTTCTTGACCCGTAGTTTCTGCCGAAACTGTTGCAGCTGCCCGTCGGTGGCTTCATCGAAGAACAGGTTGTTTGTGCGCTGGTATTCCAGATACTCCTTCTCTTTCCTTTCCGCGATGGTAATCTGTGCCTTTGCCGTTGACAATCTCGACAGGCAGGAGTTGAAACCGGTCCGGAGTCCGGTGCGTTTGTCGTAATAACTGTAATAGGTGTGAATATGCTTGCGAGGGTACAGGCATTGCAGCCGGGCTTCGCGCCAGCGGACCACCCAGCGGTAGCGTTCGTGCAGTTCCCTTGGCAGGTCATACGAGTGAAGCCGGACTGTATCGCCGGCTTCATCCCTGTATTCGATGGAGATACGTACCCAATGCCCGATTTGCAGTTCCCGTTCTGCTTTTGCAAGCTCTTTGGCGTATTCCCACCAGTCATCCATTCTTTCCTGTGCCATATTGGAATTATTATGATAGTGCAACCGTCTCTAAAAATTTCAGGTAGGCGGAAATCGCCTTGTGGCAACCGGAAAAATCAGGGCTGCGGCTTCCCCTCGGCCTGCTGTAGGTGATGCTCCCGGACTTGTCCAACTGTTTCACGCGGCTGCCCAGCACGCCCTTGGTCCGGATATGTATTTCAAAGCCGTCCCGTTTGGCAATCTCAAGGAACATCGTGCCCGTAATCCGTTCCCCTTCCAGGAATTTCTGTTTATGCTCATCGAGCAACAGCTGATGTTGCTCTTCACGTACCCTGCGCTCTTCCGCCTTTTTCTGTTCCTGTTCCCTGCGTTTCTGTTCCTGCTCCCTTTTGTATGCTTCACGGGCTTGCAGCAAGGGTGCGGTGTCGAGTCCGAGGGCCTCGAACACGCGGATGGAGAGCAGCTTGACAAAAGATCCTTTTTCCGCACTCTGAAGCGTATCCGCAATCCAGTTCCTGCAATAAGCGGCGGCTTCCTCCCTGCGGTTTTCCCCGTTGAGGAACCGGCGGGAATACTGCCCGCAGGAGAAGCATACGTTTTCAATCTTGCAGACCACATGGAAACAGTCCTCGTCCTCATTCCCGTATTCATTCTTTTCCGACAACGAGAGATACACGTTCTCGGCATACGGTTCCAGTTCCATATAAGGGGCCACGACGGTATTACCGTCAGACTTGTATCTGAATACTTTTGCTTTCATCTTACATATTTTTTGATTGTCCGTTCATATAATCCGTAATTCTCATTTCCAGTTCATCGTATATCCGGTTGAACTGCTCCTGGTACTCTTCCAGAAAAGCCCCGTCCGTATCGCACATGTCTTCGAGCGTCCTTCCGTTTGCACGGCACAGCTCCGCATCGGCCAGCTCACTGACAATCTCGCTGAGCATCGAGCGGTCGTCTTCGGAAAGCAACCCTTCTTTCTTCAGGTGGCAGTAGTTGCGGATATTGTTTAGTAAATGCAGGTCCGCCCCTTCCCACCGTCTGTCTGGGAAGAGCGAGAATGCCTGTTTCAGTTCGTCGGGCTGTCCGCCCCACCATTCGTTCAAATTGTTCGGTTCCATATTCATAAATTTAATTGGTTGTTGCCTGTCTGGTTTGCCATTGCCGATGGGCGATGATGTATTCCTGTCGTTCCTGCTCCAGTAACACTTCCGTTTCAGGAGTGTAGCCGAGAAAACGGATGTAACCGCCATTATATCCCGTGAGCTTGCATTGGATACCGGCTTTCTCCAATTTGTCTATCCGTTTCTGCGCCAGTTTCGCGCTTGAGTAATCCTTCGGCCAGAAATAGTGCTCGCCCTGCGAGCCGTAATGGTCTTCCCCGAGTATCATTTCACCGGAATGCCTCCTGTGCTCGATGAAATCGAAACGGGCTGTGCCCAATGCCTGCCTAATTGCCTTGTGTGCGGCACCTTCGGGATGTTTGAATACCTCCGGCTTGTCCTTCTCCTTGCAGTCCAGTTTGGGTAGCTCCACTTTATACGGTTGCCTGTAACTGCCTATTCCCATCGTCATATAGAAATTGGTGTGGTGGTAATCCATCATCAAGTCGCTGTCGTCGAAATTGTACGACATGACGAAATCGCATATATTCATCATTACCTCTTTGGCTCTGTCAGTAAGTGATTCGTCGGATTCGATACAATAATGATTGATTTCGTCCTGAACTTTGCCGGACTCTCTGGTAAACGCCTCGAAATCCGCTTTCATAAGCCGGACATGGATGGAATTGTAGTTTTCGCGTCTGACGGAAAACCTGTATCTCGGATAGGTCTCTTTCAGCCATATCCGTGTCAGCTCCACAATTTCAGGAGCATGCTGTCCCTTGTAGTTGCGGCCTTTCCAACGGTATTCGTTATACACGTATTCGGTGTATTCCCTTGCCGTCGCTCCCGAATAGTCGTGTTCGTAGCCGCTTGTGCTTACGGAAACATCCTGCCTGTCTTTCCATACATCGTACAGTTTTTCAAATTCGGTATTCACCTGCTGCATGATGGCGGTGTCACCACCCTTGTCCGGGTGGTGCTCCAATGCCAGCCGGCGGTACTCCTTCTTCAAGTCCGCCAGACTTCGTATGTTCTGAAAATAAGTCATGGTGTTTCTTTTTATGCCCCTGCGAGGCGGTTTATAAAATATTCCTGATAGTCAAGGTCGAGACCGAGATTGCTGCACGCCATCCCGATGTCGTCTTCCCTGAGGTCGTCCACCTCCTGCAATTCGCGAAGATGCCGTAGTTCATCGTCCAGGTATTCCTGTGCTTTCGTATCGTTGCAACTGCATGAGTAGCGAATCTGGCTGATAATGTCTTTCTGCATATTGTCTGTTTTTAAGAAGTGTTCTTTGTAAATTTGTCGTTTGCGTTCATAATCCTGTCCGCTCCACCATTGGGTTGCAGCATCGACAAAAGCCTGCGAACCCTCTTCAGAGGGATAATCACATTCCCGAAGTCCCGTAATCTGTTCCATTACCTTGGACTCGCACGACTCCCACCAAGACAGCATTTGTTCCTTAAACTCTTTCAATGTAATGAGAGTGTTGTGCGCTTCACATTCAGAGCACCATTCACTGTCATCGGAATCGCTGACATATTCGTTCGTATTGGCATCGACCCATGCGGTGATTTCCACGTTTGTGGAACCGCATTCTTCACATACAAGAATTTCTGAATCATCCGGATTCTTTCTTTTAGACTTTCCGTCATAAAGCGTGACGGCACGTTCCACCAGCAGTTCCCGGCTGCTCTCCGAAAGATCCGCACAGAACCGTTCCACCGCTCCGAATATGGCTTTGTCACTGTTCGCACACCATTTTTCCCAGAAATGTTGGTATTGCCCTCCGAACACAATTTTACATTCTTCCTTGCTCCATGCGTTCCACATATAGTAGAAGAAGCTGGAGACTGCATTTCCCGCTTGATATTTCATGATTTTCAGATTTAAGGTTCGACATTCTTTGTTCCTTCCAGCTCCAGCTTTGCAGCCTCGTACATTTCGTTGAGCCAGTCGATGTTACTTGCACCGAGTTCAAACGGGGATTCGCAGGTAACTTCCTCAAGGCTGTCCTTTATCGTGGCCAATACCGTAAGTTTGTTGTCTGTAGCTTCAATGCCATTTACCCAACATTCGTAAGGCTCGCCGTCGTCATTGAACCATATTACCCAGACAGGGTCTTCGTCCTGACTCGTGAATGTCAGTTCCGTCAATCCGTGTGCATAGAGCAACTGACATATTGCTTCAATGATGTCCTTGCGGAGTTCTTCAATCCTGCCGCTGAAATCCATGGCAGTGTATTTTGCCCTGCCTTTTTTGCTCCGCTCCTTGAAGGACAGAACCTGCACGTCGGGATGACAGTCGAAATTCCAGTCCGTTACCTCGTCATCACCGCAGGTCGTGTGGATATTGCCGCCCAGCACCAGACCGCAGTCTTCCGTTACCATTCTTTCTGCTTGGTCGCGGTCTTCCGCCACGACAGTGTAAGTACCTTCGAAGGCGTACTTTACCTTTACATCATACTTTGCCATAATTCTTATGATTTGATTGTTAATGATTTATTTGTTGACAACTTATGATTTTATGAAATCCGGCAGGGTCAAGCCGGTAAAGCGACGGCATATTCAGCTTTACCATCGGGTAGTCTACCCAACCGCTCTGTCTCTTGTAGCCTGTATCCTCCGCCAGTTTGTTGGCTATAAGGAACTCCATGGCATCGGGATTGTTGTTGATGTCGACAAAAGCCCTGTCCGGTAAAGCAAATGCCGGTTCATTTTCAAGATTGACCGTCAGGATGGTGTAGATTTCATGTGTCTCAGGAGCTTTCAGGCACAATGCCGGCCAACCGTTTGGGTACATTTCCATTGCTATGGAGAAGTGTCCGTCCTGATAGCGAAAAGTCCTGCCGGCAACCGGGCGATTGCACTTGACTATCTCGAAATCATCTTCTCCTTCGGTAAATGTCATCATAGGCAAGGATACATCGGCAAAACATTCTTCATCACGGTAACAGAGGTGCTCTTTCCCGTGTGACCGGATTATTGTCAAATGGGTATTCATATTCACAATTGTTTTATAAAGTTATTGCTTTATTTGACTGTCAGGACACTATGCTTACCGCATCACCGAAGAAGGAATCACATACGCCATATACATGCTGGACGGAGTAGTCGTATTTGGAGCGTTCATCATCCAGCCGGAAACGGAAACCGTGGTAGTCTTTCACTTCCAGTTTCAGCCTTACATCCTGTTTCAGCTCCATTTCAAGCAGGCTGCCACCGCCATACATCGAACTGAACAGTCCGCAACAGTTTCCTTTGGGAATGACGATCTCTTTTAGGGAGAAGCCGGCATCATACAGTTCCTTCAGGTTAACCTTTCCGATATAGGTCAGCAGGTTGGCCCCGCAGCAGGAGTTGACAAGTTCCTGGTAGAATTGTTCGTAGGACACCTGCTCCTTGCCGTCACGCGATTTCCTGTTCGGGAAGCGTTCGTGAACCTCGTATCCGTGTTCAAGCAAGAGTTTCTTGACCTTGGCAGGATTGAGGTTCAGGGTATCCACCATGTCCCCGAAATAGGATTCCTCGTAGCGATAGCCGCCTTGCGACTCGAACCAGTTGGAATTTATGCAGTCATAGTTGGAAAGCATTTCCACCCGGATGGGTATGTCGTCCGTGCGTTTTATCAGGTCCTTCAGCACATCCGAGTCGTTACGGTTGTATATCTCATCGCGGATTTCATCCTCGTGCCCGTCGAAGAAGTCATCGACATCTTCCTCGTCAAAGTCACCCGATACGGTGCATCCCTCTTTTAATTTTGCGATAATCTCACGGACCGCTTCCCACTCGGCATCGCTGTACCACTCGTCTGCCTTTTCCCACAGCTCTTCGCAGTTTTTGTTGTCAAGACACTTCTGTATCAAGCCCCGATGGTCGTCAAGATTGTCATTATAATCCGTCCATACCAGCGTGTAGGCCGGTTCCATAAGGGACTTCACGAAATCCAATGTCAATGTTTTCTGTTCATCCATTTGTCTTACCTGTGTACGGCAGGATTCTGTTTCCCGTACATACCGTTATAAATGACGGAAGCGACCTTGCGGCCGCCTCCGTGTAAATCTCCTTATCCATACAGTTCCTTCACGGCCCTGTCGTATTTTTCCTTTTCCATCTCCGTCTTCAGGTTGAAATGGAAACGGGCGGTATATCTGTAACCGGTTCTCGGCTCACCGCCGCATTGCCGTATCGCCATGTCTATCTCCCAGTCGATATCACCGATGCCGAGCGATATGTATGAGTGCTTTAGCATACATCCGGCAAGCCGCAGAGCGGAGTCCTTTTTGTTCTCTCTGCACAGCTTGTCGAAAGCCATTATTGCGATTTCTCTGTTTTCTATCGTTATCGTATTCATATATTCCAATTCAGTTAAGTGTCGGACTATCCCGTTCCCTGTCCCGGCTTGCCAGCATTCCGAAATGGATACTGAATATGCGTTGTCCGAAACAGACCGGGGAATTGTATTCCACACGCTGCCACAGCGTGAAATGGTTGCCTGCATACGACCATCTGAAATATCCCGACAGCGAGCCGTACGCGGGATTGGCATTCCGGTGTATGAGCATTCTGTTCACCTCCATGATGTTGTTTGCCACCAGAAGGGTATTCAGTATCTCCACGAACGCCATCTGCGCGTATGGGTCTGTCGGGAAGACCGGTCCGAGAAAATTGATATTCATAAGCGTATGTTTTTAATCGTAATTGTCATCGAACACCTCGAAACGGGGGGTGACCGTGTCGAAGTAATTGTTTGATATGCCCGGATAATACAGGAAGCCATCATCGTCTCCGTCCGGGCAGGTGTCGTCGCCGGTGGACGTGGCATTGCCGTACAGTTCCAGGTAGTGCGCTACCAGCAGGTGCGGGTCTTCCGAGCTGATGTCGTGATGACATTTGTCGCACCAGTCGAAGAACCACTCCTTGTCGGGTTCATCCAGCTGTTCCATCGCCTCCCTGATTTCAAAGAAGTTGGGGCACAGCCACTGCCTGTTTATCAGCGAGCCGGGAATCTCTTCCCACCGCGTGTACCTGTACTCCGGGTTCTCCTCTTCCGGGAACATGTCGGAGCAGGTGCAAAGGAATTCCCCCATGTCGCCGAAGTCGGACATCTGCAACCAGTTGTCCTTCTCCTGCCTTATGTCTATGAGATGCTGAGTGGTCACTGCCACTTCCGCTTGATTCAAGTCCATAATCGTTTTTTATTGTAGTTAATGACCGGAACCGGGGATTCCATTCCACAGGCCCCAAAAGGTCCGTATCCCGGCTGTGCAGGGTTTTCCGGGGAAATACCGCAGCCTCCGGCGAGGATGATTTCTCCGGAAACCGCTCGCGGCATGACCTTGCACAGCCGATGGGGATACGGGCTACCTTTGCCTGTGGAATGGATTCTGCGGTTCCCTGTGTCTGTACTCATTTTGCTAACTCATTATGCGCTGGCTTCCCCAGCTGATGTGGATTTTTCCCTCGCTGTCACGTTCCCGTACCAGCAGGCTGTCGATGACGGACATCGTGACATCGAACTCCTCGAAGATTTCCGACTGCTCCTTCACCTCGCCGGTCTTGATGAACTCGTTGAGCCTTTCCTTTGTCAGTACCAATGCCATCAGGTTCTGTTCCACGGAATCCTTGTAGGTCACGAAATGGACGTTCTTCAGTTCCTTGGAGTCCAGGCGGATGAAGCGGAAGTAGAACTGCTCCATCTTGGGGATGTTCCATTGCAGGGATTCAAGGATGACATCGTTGCAGGAGGGGATATTTACCGAGCTGCTCAGGCTCTGCTGCGTGCATACCAGTATGCCGTTGATGGTGGAATCGAATTCCGAAACGATGCCCTGCCGCTTCTTGAACGCGACGTCACCCTTGACGGTAAATACCGGTCGGTCCGGGAAACGCTCGCGGATGAGATTTTCGTACAGTTCAAACGCCGCTATGGAGGTGCAGCCGACGGCAACCTTGCCGGGAATCTTCCGTATCAGTTTCTCGATGAAGACTGTCTTGTTCGGGTAGCCGTTCCCGAAATAGCCCTCTATCAGGTGGGGCACGGAGCAGGCCTTGATAAGAAGTTTGATCTGGCGCATGAGACGGAGCCCGGCATCCTTTTTCGTGTCGCCCGTACTGTTGTAGTAAAGCTCGCAGATACGACAGAACTCCTCGATGATAACACGGTACACCTCGTGTTCCCCCTCGGATGGTGCGACCGTGTGCATCCTTACCTCGTATTTTTCTCCGGCAAAGTCCTTGAACTTGCGCGTGATGACGGTCTTGCCGATAAGCTCGGACAGTTCGTCCTTGTTATATACGTCCTGGTTCTGCTTCTCGATGCCGAACACGGTCGCCTTGCCGGGACAGTGGCAGGCCCGGAACAGTACGTGCCCCCTGAAGGCGGGGAACGGTTCTCCGTAGTGCGGGTTTGGATCTTCCTCTATCTCCCTGTCCCTGTTCTCGTGGTATATCCGGCTGCACCAGCAAATCATGTTTATGGAGTTATTGTACAACAGTTCAAACTGGCTGTACAGCTCCGCGATGTTGTTGCGCGTGGTCGTTCCCGTGTCGAGGATCTTGTATTTGAGCCTGCGGAAGATGCCCAGGATATGCCTTGTGCGTTGTGACGAGGGGTTGGTAATCTCGTCGGATTCATCGAATACCAGGCAGAGTTTCCTTGAGGTGCGCCTGATGAACTTTGTCAGCCCTCTTTTCAGCTTGCCGAGCATGGAGGTGGAAAGCACGAGGAATACCCCTTCCGGAACCGTTTCGAGGTCGGCGTTGTTCCTGACCATGCGGAATCGCTCCCTGTTTATCGTCAGGAACGGCACCCATGTCATGTTGGTGGCGATGGCGGGGGCCAGTATGATGACATTGCGCACCTTACGGTATTTGAGCAGGTACTTGGCACGGTGATAGACAGCCGCCGTCTTGCCGGAGCCTTGCTGCCAGTTCAGCAGGGCAAAGCGTTTCTGCAATACGAGGTTCAGGTCGTGTTTCTGAAGCTCCGTGAACTCACATACATCGCCTTCCTTGTTGATGAAGGTCGTGCGGTCAAGATATTCGGCCAGTTGTGTGTCCGGTTTCATGTCTGAGAATGGACGGTTCTGTATTTCATATTGCCTGCGCTTTTTCCGTATCAGTTTCTTCGCTGCACGGACCTGCATCATGTTCTTTTCCGTCAGGATTTCCGGTACGGGAAGCTCCGCCCGTCCCAATACGAGGTCGTTGATGCCCGCTGCCTTGTGCTGTACCTTATCCAGCAGGCGTGGGGCGTACTGTTTCAGCCTGAAGCCGTAGGAGGTCTTCACCAATGCCACTTCCTTGCGCGGGACGATGTTTTGTGAGGTGATGTACCTGCGGATGATACCGAGTACTTTTTTCGTGGTCAGCTTCTTCCTTTCCCATTCCTTCTCCTGCTCTTTGGTGGCGTTCTCCGGTGGTTTCTGGTTGCGGAACTTCGTCACCAACGCTTCCGCCTTGTCGATATGCCTGTTCAGTGCCGCGTGTGCTTTCAGTTCGTACATGTACTTGGCGAGCTTGTACTCGAACAGTTCCAGTTCCTCCCTGTCAATCCGGTTGGTCTCGCGCATAAGGTCGAGGCGCAGTTTGTGCTTCATCGCCCTTGCCTCCATGATACGCCCTTTCAACTCGTCCATGGAGATGAACTCTTCCGCATTGTAGGGCTGCATTTCGATATGGCGGGACTCGCGCAGGAACACCATTACTTTCGTGCGGAAGTTGTGTACCCCTGTGGAGGCAAAGGCGTTCGGGTCTAATTGCACCTGGCCTACAAAGGAAAAGTCGCTGTTGATATTCGCGACACGGCTCTTCTCCCAGAACTCGCTTTGCATGAACGATAAGGGAACGATGACCATCAGGATGCCTGCCGGATTGAGCACATCGTATGCTTTGTTCATGTAATACTCCTGGGAGAGCTTGTAGTCGAACTTCAGATTGAAGGGAGGGTTGCCGATGATGACGTCGAAGCGTTGTTCCGGGTGGTATTGCCGGATGTCGCATTTCTCGATACGGGCTTCCGGGTAGAGGTATCTGGCGACAGTCACTGCTTTGCCGTCAATGTCAAACCCGTAGGCGTTGTGCAGGTTGGGAAGGTGGTTGAAGAAGTTACCCATGCCGCAGCACATGTCGAGGATCATTTCCGAATAGACGGGAGAAAGCATCTCCACCATATCCCTGCATACTTCATGCGGAGTGAAGAACTGTCCCATCTCGAACTCTTTTTTGGCATTGGCATACTCGTTATAGTTGGCGAAGTCGGACTGCTTTAGGTTGTGCAGCCCTCCGATGCCGGTATAGCAGTTGTAGATGCTCTCTGCCGGAATAAGGTCTTTACCTGAGTCTATGGCGAAAAGTATCTTTTCGTTGACTTCGGCCCGCTTGTCCTGCGGTATCTGTTGGGGGATGATGGCGTACATGTCTTTGGATTGTTTACGTTTGAAAATGAAGACACCCCGCAAGGATGCCTTACGGGGTGTCTGGATTGGTCTCTCATGCCGTTATTGTTCTCTTAGTGTGATTTCATCCAGCCGGAGCCGCTTGAAACAGCTTTCGGCGGCTGCACTGTCCTTGAACCTGACGTCTATGCGCCCGTTCTTGTAGAATCTGATTTGCTCGGCATTGGTCGTGGTAAGGTCGTACCAGTCGTTAATGGATACATTATTATCATCGAAACAGATAATCATCTTTGAGTTGCCGTTCAATATGTCATCCGCACCGAATGCAATTCCAGCACAAAGGGTTTCCAACTCATTGGTATAGCTATATGACACTCGACAACGATTACTGTATTGCATGGAAAAATCATCAAAACGGATGATTTCAGGGAAGATAATCTTGTCCTTCTTTAGTTCAGTCTTTACCTTAGTCCAGTATGCCGGTTTGACGACTTTCTGAACACGGCTGATTAGTTCCTCTTCCGCCGTTTCGCGGAAGCTCTTGCCTCCCAAGTGTTCTATGACGGCATCCACGTATGTTTCATAGACCGGGCGGAATCCCATGCGGAGCGTTTTCCCGTCTATGTTCGGCACCGGCACTTGAACATTGTAGGTGTTGTTGAAATAGGAGATGATGCGACCCGCGAAGTTGGAGTTGGCATTACGGTTCTTGTCCACCAAGTCATTGATAAGGTCGAACGGCTTGAACTCGTTGTGCGAATAGTCATCCCTGCCGTTATGGTAGGAATAGAAATCGCGCATGGATACCTTGCCGTTGTCTTCGTAATGGAACTTGCGTTCCGCCTGGTATTGTTCAGCATCTTCCTTGAAGACGGCGTACCAGCGGTCTATCTGGTCGAGCGTCCTGTAGAGCAGGTCCTGCTGTGTCTGGCAATAGAGGCGGTCTTGCTCCGTGATTTTGTCCTCGTTTCTCACTTGTACGCTCAGGATACCGGAAAGCAGGTCGGGAGCGTTGCCGACCTTAGTTGCTGTTGTCGTTTGCATATTTATTGGATTTTAGATGTTAGAAATTCTTGATACGATACAGGTAGGTGATGTGCTGTTCCATGTCCTTGACAATCTTGACTTGTTCGGGATGGAAATTCAGTCTTCGCTCTACGGCAGGGGATTCTATCTTTTCCCACTCGGGAAGCGGCAGGAATATATATTCGCGACGGAAACACCACAATACTATTTGTGTAGGCCAATTTCCCTTGAAGATCGTTCCTTCATAGTCTTCCACGAACTGTTGCAGTTCCGCCTCGTTACGGAAAGCAATGTCAAAACCTTGGTAAAGATTGCCGGCTTCCGATTCCTCCTTTTTATTGAAATAAAATTTTCGGTAGGTTTCGGTCGTGAAATTTCCGTACTTGGGATTGGGTTCTGAATAGAACCACATCGGTACTTTTGCGTAAAATGCCACCGCTCCGTTTGCACAAGCTCTACAATGTCTCCAGTCCTTGAATGAACCATCCGTCCATTTCAGGAATTTCAATTCTTTCGGATTCACGGCATGAAACGCACCTCCACTGACGCTCAACCGGATATTTCCGTTATCATTCCAGACGAAAGGTATGCTTGGCTGTTCGCATATAGAAAGATGCCCTTTATTTGTGTGGTGCAGGTTCTCTATAAGGGCGTTGCCGTAATAGTCCCCGTCTTCGGTCACATAAATCAGTCTGTCTCCGATTTGCGGTGTGATTTCGGAACGTGTCTGTTCGATGAGTTCCACATAACTGTTAGCCATATCGACATCTTTCTGTGTCAGCCCGTGTTCATGGTCGTATGAAACATTCAGTTCTCTGAGTGTTTCCACACTGTACTTGTTTTTAGCCATCTGTAACATAACATTTGATTTTTGTTAGTCCGGCTTTTCGGGGCCGGAGTTCCCGTAACTACAGGCTTAAAAGGTCGTGTTCCGTACATGCAAGGTTTCCGGGAAAAATACCGCAAGCCCTTCAGGGCGCGGAAGATTTTTCCACGGAACCCGAAGGGCTTGACCTTGCTTGTACGAAAAGAACACGAATTACCTTTGCCTGTGAGTTACGGGGACTCGGCTACGGGATGGCAGCTCTTTCCGATAGGACTATTTCATAAGATTTTGACCGGATTATTACCGGCCTTTACAGAAAAAATGCTATCTTTGCATTGATAAAAGAGTTATTTGAAAGCATGAGGAACATGGTGGTTCTGAACAATCCGGCATTTTCTTATCCGTTGCCCGTTCTCATGCGAGTTTACTACAAATCGTTGATAGTCAAATAAAATACTTCACACTATCACAAATATACTAAAAGGATTTGTACTTTTGCAGTTAAACTAATAGTTGTTATTTTTATGAGAGATGTAAATTTGTCTGTTACGAAAGAACATGTTGTATGGTTGGATGTGGTGCGATTTGTTGCTATGTTTACCGTTGTTTGTTGCCATAGTGCCGATCCGTTTAATTTTTATCCGGGCGAACCGCCTGCCAATATTGAGGAGATAAAATTCTGGGGAGCTGCCTGGGGTTCTTTTTTGCGTCCTTGCGTTCCGCTTTTCGTAATGATAACCGGGGCTTTGCTGTTGCCGGTAAAAGGGGATACTTCCATGTTTTATAAAAAGCGTATTTCCCGTGTGCTTTGGCCGTTTCTGATATGGTCTGTCATCTATAACTTATTTCCTTGGGTTACCGGTTTATTAGGGCTTTCCCCGGATGTTATTTTAGACTTTTTTCCTTATGCGGGTGAAGAAGTTACCCGCCAATCTCTCAGTGTATCATTGGGATATATCGCGCAGATACCTTTTAATTTCTCTTTACTGGATGTGCATATGTGGTATATCTATTTGCTTATCGGCTTGTATTTGTATATGCCGATTTTCTCGGCGTGGGTAGAAAAAGCGTCGGAGAAAGCGAAGCTCTGGTTCTTGGTTGCTTGGGGAGTGACGACGCTTTTACCTTATTATTATCAGTATGTCAATCCTTATATATGGGGAGGTTGTTCCTGGAACTCTTTCAACATGTTGTATATGTTTGCCGGTTTCAACGGATATTTATTGTTGGGGCATTACTTGCGGAACCATGACTGGCCGTTAAGCAGGATATTGATGTTCGGTATACCGATGTTCTTAGTCGGATATGCGGTTACTTTCTTCGGTTTTCGCCATATCACCTCTCTTCCGGAATATAGCGATGAGATGTTGGAATTATTCTTTACCTATTGTTCCCTGAATGTGGTCATGATGACAATTCCTTGTTTCCTGCTGGCAAAGAAGGTGAAGGTTCGTTCGGATGTTGTGAAACGTGCTTTAGCCAATTTGACTTTATGCGGTTTCGGCGTTTACATGATACATTATTTCTTTACCGGTCCGTCTGTCGTTTTGATGCGTACAATCGGTATTCCGATGGGTTTGCAAATTCCGGCCGCGGCGGTAGTCGCTTTCGGAGTTTCCTGGCTGATTGTATCATCCATTTACAAATGGATGGGAAAGAAGGCAAAATATTTGGTGGGATAAAATTAAAGTTGTTATTTTCGTATCTCTTGTTTAATGTCATTAATAATAGATATACTATTGTCGCAACTTAATACATAATACTTATTCTCTTTTGTTTGTATAAGAAATGCCTGCTGTGCATCTCCAACATAGCAGGAGTATTTACCAAATGTGTTGTTCTTGAATGTCCCGACATAACCGCAAAATCCACCACTTCCAACAATCCTGGTATCTCCTTGGTTGAAATTGTATTTTTCTATATTTTGAATGTCCTTATAAGGTATTTCTATTTTGCCTATTATCTTTTTTAAGGTTAGGCTTGTTTCGGAAAGATGAAGTGAGGTTGGCGCCTGTGTCATGAAGTATGCCAATACTCCAAGGATTAAGATAAGGCATGTTGGGAGTAACAAATTTGTTTTGAAAGAACCGGATTTGATAATATAATAAAAGATACAAAGCACTAAAATGACACAAATGCCTGTAATTGATTTAACGGAGTTGCTCCACGTGATGTTTACTACTTTTTCCATATTATTTTTTTGATAAAAATAATACATTATTTAATATCTTGGTATGTTTTCCTATTGAATAAATAAAAAAATAAGGATTGTCGAATTAATAAAGTTGTGTTCGCAAAGATTATGTAAGAGTTTTCTGGAATTTGTTTAGGTAGAAATGGCCGATTTTTTATAGTTTGCCGAAAAAACGTACCTTTGCCGTAAATAAAATGTCGATAATCCGAAAGAAATAGATATGAAAAGAGTTTTCTGTCCGAAATGTGATAATCAGTTGGCTTTTGATGAGACGAAATATTCCGAAGGCAAGATTTTGGCTTTCGTTTGTCCTCAATGCGGTTCCCAATTTAAGATTAAGTTAGGCCGGAAGGTGGTTCGAACGGAAAGCGGACAGGAAAAGGAGGTGAAAGAACCGGATTTTTCCTGCGGCTATATAACAGTGATTGAAAATACGTTTGGCTTTAAACAGGAATTGCCTTTAGTCATGGGCGACAATGTAATCGGGCGTCGTAATAAAGATACGGATGGCGTGGATGTCCCGATTATTACCAGCGACCCGAGTATGGGGCGCAAGCACTGTGTTATCCATGTAAAAGAAAACAAACAGGGTAAATTGATTTATACGCTGCGCGATTTCCCCAGCCTGACCGGAACTTTCCTCAAGAGTGTTATTTTAGGCAAGAAGGAACAGGTGCAAATCGGCGAAGGTGCCATTGTTACCATCGGTGCTACAACTTTTATACTTCATGTGCCGGGAGGAGAGGAGGAAGAAACGGATTTTGTTGAATAAACCTTAGATACTGTCCCGGAGCGAAACTGAGCTCTTACATCAGGGCGATAAGGGAGATAGGGGGAATTTGGCGTAGGTTTCGGGAGAGATGGATACAAGATTCCTTTCCTACTCCGGTCCAGTATGCTATGGTTTAAATTTATCATTCCATGTTTCTTTGTTTAGACGTTCGCAATTAAAACAAGCTAAAAGGCATTTGGCTCACGGCCTTTTACGTAAAGAATTAAAAATAACTGAAATAAAAGTTGATATTAACTATGGTTAAAATGCGGATAAATGCTTGGATTGCAACCTCTGTCGTTTGCAAACTGATAAAATTTATTTGTTAAAACGAACATTTTGATTATTTTCTTAACAGTGTGTGTATTTATGCGTACATTTGCAGCCCGAAGAGGCAAGAAGATATATAAAAAATGGAACAAAACAAAGCACAATCTACAAGCGGAATAACATTTAGCATACTTGTCGCATTAAGTATTTCACATTGTTTGAATGATTCGTTGCAGTCCGTTATCTCGGCTGTTTATCCTCTTTTTAAAGAGGATTTGGGACTTAGTTTTGCTCAAATCGGGCTAATAACGTTGGTCTACCAGCTTGCGGCATCTGTGTTCCAGCCGTTGACGGGATTGTTTTTCGACAAATGGCCTTCCGCATGGTCGTTGCCCACGGGCATGAGTTTCACATTGGTGGGATTGTTAAGCTTGGCATTTGCCAATTCGTTGCCGTGGGTTTTATGCTCCGTGGCGTTGGTCGGAGTCGGGTCGTCGGTTTTTCATCCGGAGGCTTCGCGACTGACTTCATTGGCTTCGGGAGGGAAGCGGGGACTGGCGCAGTCGCTTTTCCAGGTTGGCGGTAATCTGGGCGGTTCGCTGGGGCCGTTGCTGGCGGCGGTTTTTGTGGCTCCTTACGGACGAAGGCATATTGCTTTGTTCGCTATATTGGCTTTTATTGCGATTATGGTGATGATACCGGTCGGACATTGGTATAAAGGGTTGTTGCTGCGGCTGAAAAGAGAGGATAGGGGAGTTGGAGCAAATCGCGTGGAGATGCCGCTTCCTTTGGGGCAAACTATTTTCTCTATCTCTATTCTGTTGATTTTGATTTTTTCCAAATATATCTATATGGCGAGTTTGAACAGCTATTATACTTTCTACCTGATTGAAAAGTTCGGCGTCAGCGTGCAGGCTTCGCAACTGTTTCTGTTTACCTTCCTGATAGCAACGGCAATCGGCACACTGATGGGCGGACCTATCGGCGACCGGGTAGGGCGGAAGTATGTGATTTGGGCATCAATCTTGGGAGCGGCTCCTTTTACGCTGATGATGCCGCATGTGGATAATTTGTATCTGACGGCGATACTTAGTTTTTGTGTCGGTCTGACGCTTTCGTCCGCTTTTCCGGCTATTCTGGTTTACGCGCAGGAATTGTTGCCTTACAAATTGGGATTGGTTTCGGGACTTTTCTTCGGGTTCGCATTCGGGGTTGCGGGCATCGCTTCCGCTGTTTTAGGAAATATGGCGGACCGTTACGGCATTGAGAGTGTTTATAATGTCTGCGGTTATATGCCTTTGATTGGTTTGGTTACCTGGTTTTTACCTAATCTGAAGAAAAAGAAATAGAAAACAATCCTGTCCGGCCTCTTGTTATAAGTCATAAATTTTGCACAAAACTAAATTTAGACACATTTATGATTTATAACTTAACGCATTTCGGCATTGCCTTGCTGTCTCTTCTTCCCATCTTCGTTTCAGCGCAGACGGATACGGTCGAGCTTTCGCTGGAGCAATCTCTTTCGCTGCTTCACCGGGAAAATAAAAGCCTGAAGATTGCGGGAAAGGAGGTGGAAATGGCAAAGAACGAGCATCAGAAGCTAAACGCCTTTTGGTATCCGAATGTCAGTGCCGCCGGCACTTTCGTGCACATGTCGAACCCGGTGGAGGTCCGGCAATCTTTAAGCCAATTTACCGGACCTGCCAAGGATTTTGTTCACACCATCATTCCCGACGACCGGTTTATTTCGTCCATCCTCGATAAGATAGGACAGAATACATTAACGCTTCCCCTTATTTCGCAAAATATCACTTCCATAGATGCAAATCTTACCTGGCCTGTTTTTGCCGGAGGTAAGCGTATTTATGCCGGTAAAATAGGCCGGACAATGGTGGCCATAGCCGAGGCGAATCAAGGCCAGGTCAATGCGAGCCAGCAAGCTCTCTTGATAGAAAGCTACTTCGGCCTTCGTCTGGGACAACGTGTCGTGGAGGTGAAAGAGGAAACGTATCGTTCGCTGAAAACGCATTACGACCAGGCTTTAAAATTGGAACAGGAGGGAATGATAAACCGTGCCGAGCGTCTTTTTGCCCAAGTCAGCATGGAGGAAGCCAAACGCGAATTGGAGTCGGCCCGCAAAGATTTGGAAGTGGCCGCCCAGGCACTTAAAAGCCTCATTAATGTGGATGACAATACGGACATCCGCACCACGACTTCTCTCTTTATAAACGAGAGTTTCCCCTCGGCAACTTATTTCAAGGAGATGATTCCTTTCAGTAATTATACGGTCAATCAATTGAGATTGCAGGAAAACATAGCTGAGGATAATTTGAAAATCGGCCGTGCCGGTTATCTGCCGAATATCGCCCTTATAGGCAAGCAGACGCTTTATTCGGACGGAGTCGACAAATATCTGATGCCCCGCACGATGATTGGCGTCGGTTTCACCTGGAATATATTCGACGGGTTGGAGCGGGAAAAAACTATCCGCCAAGCTCGCCTCACCCGTCAGTCGCTGGCTATCGGGAAGGATAAAGCCGTTACCGATTTGCAGGTAGGTGTCGATAAGTTCCATACGCAGATGCAAAATGCCCTCGACAATGTGAAGGCTCTGAATACGACGCTTGAAATGAGCAACGAACTGGTTCGTATCCGGATGAAATCATTTCAGGAGGGCATGGCAACCTCTTCGGATGTGGTGGATGCCGAGGTGATGCTTTCGAAGGTAAAGACGGCTTTTCTGCTGGCTTATTATCAATATGATGTCGCTCTCGCCAACCTGTTGTCTGTTTGCGGCATTCCGGAGGCTTTCGAGCAGTATCGGAGGGACGGGAAGACGGAGATTTTGTAGTTGTATTCGTGTGTGAAATATCACTTTCGTTCCGGAAACGGCTCTTCCTTAGGTAAAAACGCCTTCGGAGTACTTCGAAATGGCTTCTCTTCCGGTAAAAATGTTCCCGAAGCACTCCGAAATGCTTTCTCCCTAAGGAGAAACCTTCCCGAAGCACTCAACGGCTGCTTCTCCTTAGGTAAAAACGACCCCGAAGCACTCAATAATGACTTTTCCGTGGGGAGAAGCCTCTTTGGAGCACTCAGCGACCATTTCTCCTTAGGGAGAAGCCTCTCCGGAGCTCTCGGAAACTATAAAATCATAAAAAAAGAACTTTTGGATTGAAATAATAATAATCAATATGGAAACAAAAAAATACCTGACAATCTCTTTTGTCGCAGTCCTGCTAATCGTCATCGTAGTCTCGGTAGCCGGGATACTCTTGCTGAAAAAGAAACCGGTTATCCTGCAAGGGCAGATTGAAGCGACGGAAATACGGATTTCCGGGAAACTGCCCGGACGCATCGACACGTTTCTGGTGAAGGAAGGACAAAACGTGAAAGCCGGAGATACGCTTGTTGTCATCAACAGCCCCGAAGCGCTTGCCAAATACCAACAAGTAAATGCGCTCGAAAATATTGCCCGTTTCCAACATCAAAAAATAGATGAAGGGACGAGGAAGCAGATAATTGCCACGATGCAACAGCTCTGGAACAAATCCAAATCCGACCTGGAACTGGCGCGGACCACTTATCGCCGTATCGAGACTTTATATAAGGACAGCGTTGTCACCTCCCAGCGTCGCGACGAGGTGAAAGCCTTGTATGATGCTGCCGTTGCCGGTGAGCGGGCTGCCTACAACCAGTATCAGATGGCACTCGACGGAGCGCAAATCCAGGATAAGGAAAGTGCCCGTTCGCTGGTAAATGCCGCTCAGGGAACGGTCGAAGAGGTTGCCGCTCTCTTGCAGGATGCCCGGCTTACGGCTCCGGAAGCGGGACAGATTTCCACCATTTTTCTCAAGCGGGGCGAATTGGTGGGAGCGGGAATGCCGATAATGAATTTGATTGTCCTGGATGATGTACATGTCGTGCTGAATGTCCGTGAAGACCGTTTGCCGTTTTTCCCGATGGGAGGCACGTTTGTGGCGGATGTTCCCGCTATCGATAAAAAAGGCATCGAATTCAAAATTAATTACGTCAGTCCGTTGGGCAGCTTCGCTACCTGGAAATCGACGAAGCAGGTGGGCAGCTACGATTTGCGTACTTTCGAGATACATGCGTTGCCCGTTTCCCGTGTGGAAGGCCTGCGACCCGGAATGTCCGTATTGGTGGAATTAGATAAGATAAAATAAAAAATGAAGAAACAGAGTCCTTTTGTGGCCGTTCTCCGACGGGAATTGAAGCGGATGGTTTCGAGGCGCCTGTATTTTGGCGTTTGCATCGTCTTGCCTCTTTTCTGCATTTTCTTTATGTCCACGATATTCGGGAACGGGCAGATGGAAAATATTCCGGTAGGCATCGTCGACCAAGACCAGACGGTCATGTCGCGTGAAATCAGCCGGCAAGTGGAGGCTGTTCCGACCTTTCGCGTCATCCGGCATTTTATTGATGCGGAGGCTGCCCGGAAGGCTACGCAGGCGAAGGAAATATACGGCTATTTAGTCATACCCGGCAATTTCGAGGCGGATGTCACGGGAGGGCGGGAAGCTACTCTTTCTTACTATTATCATTACGCGCTTTTGAGTGTGGGCGGTGAGGTTAGAGGGGCTTTCGAGACGCTTCTGCGTACCTTGTCGCTGGGGCCTGTCGTCATGCAGGCAACAGCTTTGGGGGTGGACGAACAACAGATTACCACCTTTCTGTTGCCGGTAAAAGCCAGTAACCATCCTCTGTTTAATCCGGATTTGGATTATTCGGTTTATCTGAGTAATCCCTTCTTCTTTATATTTTTCCAAGTGATTGTTTTACTGACAACCGTCTATGCCATCGGCAGCGAAATCAAGTTTCATACCGGTGATGAATGGCTTGCTACGGCTCGGATGAATATCGGAACGGCTGTTGTGGCAAAACTCTTGCCCTATACTGTGATATTTGGCATCATGAGCGTTTTCGGGAATTATGTGATGTTCGGGATGATGAATATACCCTTTTCTTGTGGTTTCTGGCCGTTGAACCTGACGGCAATCTTGTTTGTGATAGCTTCGCAGGCATTGGCGGTATTTCTGTTCTCCTTATTTCCTGCGCTCAGCTTGATTATCAGTGTTGTTTCGATGGTCGGTTCGTTGGGGGCTACTCTTTCGGGAGTGACGTTCCCGGCTCCTTCCATGTATGCACCGGTTTATTATACCTCGTTTCTGTTTCCGATACGGCATTTTATCGAAATCAATCAGAATTTGCTCTATGGCGATTACGGTTTTGCTTATACTTGGCAGAATTATAGTGCCCTGTTCTGCTTCTTATTAGTCGCGTTATTGATTTTGCCACATCTGAAACGGGCAATATTAAGTCATAAGTATGAAAACATCGAATGAAATAAAAGCAGGCCTTATCGATATTGCGACTATTATTCGCAATGAGTTCCGGACTATTTCCGGCAGTTATGCCATCCTGTTGGTCTTGACGGGAGGCATCTTCATGTATGGCCTGCTCTATAATTATATGTATGCTCCGGATGTGGTGAGGAAAGTTCCGGTTGCAGTTGTGGATAACTCGAAAAGTGAGCTGAGCCGTTCATATATCCGTTTGCTGGACGCTACTCCACAAGTGAATATCCTGACAACCGGCGTGGATTATGCGGAGGCGCAAGAGTTGATGAAAAAAAATGAAGTAGCCGGTATTTTGTATCTTCCTGAGAACTTCGAGGAGCGTGTATCACGTGGTGAGGAGTCTGTTTTTATCATGTATGAGACAACCAGCGCATTTCTTTATTATCTGGCGATACAGGAGGCTTCGTCCGGCGCAATGCTGGCTTTGAACGAGAATACCCGTCCGGATATGCTGGTATTCCTTCCCCGTGAAGATGCGACCAAGATAACTTCGGCACAACCTTTCAATGTGGTAGGGACCGCTTTGTATAATTATACGAAAGGATATGGGACTTATTTAATTCCGGCAGTCCTGATTGTGATTATGTTCCAGACGCTGTTGATGGTCATCGGAATGATTAGCGGGAAAGAGCGGCAAACCCGTTCGCTGAGCCATTTTATTCACCCTACTTTCGGACAAATGATGCGGATTGTGACAGGGAAGACGTTTGTCTATGGCATACTTTATGCTATCTTCGCACTCTTTCTTTTGGGATTGATACCTCTGATTTTCGGATTGCCGGATGTGGGGAATCCGCTTTATGTCATCATGCTTCTGATACCGTTTCTATTGTCAACAAGTTTTTTCGGGTTGACGGCATCGATTGTTTTTACTGATTCGGATGCACCTTTGTTGATGATAGCGTTCTTTTCCGTAGGTCTGATTTTTCTTTCCGGCGTTTCTTATCCATTGGAGTTAATGCCTTGGTACTGGAAAGCTTCTCATTATATTATTCCGGCGGCTCCGGCTACCTTGGCATACGTGAAACTTAATTCCATGCATGCCTCGATGGCCGAAATCCATACGGAATATGTTACGCTGTGGATACAATGTGCTATCTATTTCCTGACAGCATGCTGGGCGTACCGGTATAACGTGAAGAAGGCGAAGGCCTGATTTATTGCAGCTGGCGGATACGTACGTCAATGCCGGAACCTTTTAATTTATCCTTCAGTTCTTCGATTTTTGTTTCCCCGTAATGGTAGGGGTAAAGTATTTTAGGCGAAAACATTCTTGCGGCATGTTCAGCCTGGGGAACTGTCATGGTATAGGGCTGGTTGACCGGTAAAAAGGCGATGTCGATATCTTTCAGATTACTTAATTCCGGTATGTCCTCCGTATCTCCGGCAATATAAATACGGGTTCCGCCCAATGTCAGGATATATCCGTTGTCGCGATGGCGGGGATGGAATTTCTCTCTGCCGGGCGTGGTGTTATAGGCGGGTACAGCTTCAATCGTCAGGTAATCGGTCGGATGGATTTTGTCTCCGTTTTTCATAATCGTTCCTTTTCCCAATATCTTTTCGCTGTTGCCGTTTGCGATGAGGATTGTTCCCGGTTTTTCAGATGCGGTAATCGCTTTTTTATCCAGATGGTCTCCATGCTCGTGGGTAATCAGGATGATGTCGGCTTTGGGGAATGCGGAATAATCGGCATACTCCGAAACCGGGTCTACTTGAATGATATGCCCGTCGTACTTTAGCATCAGGCTGGCATGTTTGATAAATGTAATTTCCAGTTCACTACCATCTTTGGTCTTGAACTTATCAGAAGCAAAATTGCTTGCGGATGTAAATATTCCGGTAAATAGGCTACACATAATAATTAAAATTTGAAGTTTCATAAATAACACGCTTTAGTAGTAAAACAATTTAGACAAAGATAAAGAAATACTATAACATTCCGGATAAATAATTACTTTTGTGGCTGTATCTGATAACATGAAATGAAATGAAACGAATACTGCTATTTATTTTTATTTGCTGCCAGTGCTTATCGGCAGTAGCTCAACAGAAAGCGCCTAAATGGATGGAGAAAGCAAGAAAAGCTGTAATCACAATTACTACTTATGGCAAAGATGGAAATGAACTCACTTCCGGTACGGGTTTTTTTATTTCTGAAACAGGTGAGGCTGTTTCGGCTTATGCTCTTTTTAAAGGTGCGGCAAAAGCAGTGGTAACGGACTTGGAAGGGAAAACTTTCCCGGTTCAGAGTATCCTGGGTGCGGATGAATTGTATGATGTGATAAAATTTCAGGTACAGATACCGAAGAAGACTGCTTATTTGTCTATAGTACCTGCACCGGTAGCTAATGGTTCGACTGCCTATCTGCTACCTTTTTCTACGGATAAGAATGTGAAATTTGCTTCCGGTACCGTAACGGAAGTCAGCAAGCTGAAAGACCCTTATAAATACTACAAATTGTCTATTCCTTTGGAAGCCTCGCAATTAAATTCTCCGTTGTTAACCCCGGAAGGGGAGGTATTCGGTTTGCTTCAGGAGGATGCCGGTGGTAAAAAGGATATTAGTTATGCTCTTTCGGTGGGTTATGCCAATAGCTTGTCTATTTCGCCTACGGATTTCCTGAATACGACTTATACGAGTCTTGGGATTAAAAAAGGATGGCCTAAAGATATTGACCAGGCTACAGTCGTTCTTTATTTGATGGGTAATGCGCAAGATGTGAAAACCCGCCTGGAGACGATTAATGATTTTCTTGAGACTTTTCCGAACAGTAGCGAAGGGTATTTGAACCGTGCCAATTTGTATGCTTATAATCGTGCCGAATTGGCAACATCGCCGTCTGAGCAGGATAAATATCTGGATATGGCGTTTGAAGATGTTAAAACTGCATCAAAATTCAGTGATAAGAAAGGTGATTTATGGTTCAATCAGGCGAAATTGATATTTAGCACGGCAGTTGTCGATACAACATTAAATAATCCGGCATGGACTGTCGATGCAGCTATGGATGCTGTTAAGAAAGCGATTAAAGAAGAAGATTTACCGGCTTATCGTCAGTTGGAAGGCGATATATATTTCAATAAAAAGGAATATCAGTCAGCTTATGACGACTATATGATTGTCAATAATAGTGATATGGCGTCTCCCACATCCTATTATTTCGCAGCTAAAACGCTGGAAAATACCCAGGGATTTAATATAGGGGATGTGATAGGCCTGCTGGATAAAGCGATTGAAAAGAGCGGTTCGACCAATCCGGAAGCCGGGATTTATATATTGGAGCGTATTGACTGGAAACTGCGTTTGTCGCAATTTGCGGAAGCTGTAGCCGATTATGATTTGTATTATACAATGATGGGAGGACAGGTAAATGCCAATTTTTATTACCTCCGCGAACAAGCAAAATTCCGTATCAATGATTTGGAAGGTGCTTTAAAAGATATTCAACAGGCGATAAGTGCCAGTCCTCAGGTTGCCGACTATTATGCGGAAGAGGCATCCGTTTATGTACGTATGCAAAAACATGAAGATGCGCTGAACAGTATCAATAGTGCTATCGCGATAGATCCTGATTTTGCTGCTTGTTATCGCTTGCGTGGTGTTTGTTATGTTCGTATGGGCAAGAAGGATGAAGCTTGTGAAGCATTGAATAAGGCTAAAGAGTTAGGTGACCCGGTTGCCGAAAAGTTAATCAAGGAACATTGCAAATAATCAAACGAAAAGAATATGAGGTTTGTAAAAATAATATCTTTCCTGTTGATTGCTTTTTTACTGACGGGAACGTCTTGCCGGAATAAACAAAAAGCTAAAGACACTGTTCGGATAAAGACAACCTTATTCGATAAAGAACTTCCGGAGATAAAGAAAATGATTAATGGAAAGTGGGAACTGGTTAGTGGAAAAAATTCCCGTGAAGTTTGTGAGTACGAGAATACGTTTATAGAGTTCAATGATGATAAATATATCTGGACAGAAGATGGCAAGCAGGAACCGGGAGAATTGAACTGGCGAAAGGCAGATACCGGTATAGGATATGATGCTTATCTGATGGATGTTTTTTATGAAACAAATCCAGCTTATCCGCTTCTCATAAATGGGGATACGTTGATTTTGCAGGATTGTTCGCAAACAGGATATAAATATACATTGATTAGGAAATAAGGTTTCCTCGAAAATAGGGGATTTCCGTAAACAGTTTAGCCGCAGATTGTGTTCTAACAGAAAAACACAATTATGAATTTACATGTAACAAATCAGGACCATGTCCAAGGGCCGGCAGATGCACCTGTCGAATTAATTGAGTATGCAGATTATCAATGTCCTTATTGTAAGAAAGCATTTTATATAGTGAAGGATATCCAACAGAAAATGGGTGATAAACTGAAATTTGTTTTTCGGAATTTCCCGTTGACTGATGTACATCAATATGCTGTACATGCCGCTTTAGCAGCAGAAGCTGCTTCCGGGCAAGATAAATTCTGGGAAATGCATGATATTTTGCTCGAAAATCAACGTGAACTGGATGATGCGCATTTAATTGAATATGCCCGAGAGATAGGACTTGATGTCCATCTGTTTGAAAAAGATTTTGGAAAAGACGAATATTTCCAAAAAGTGAAAAGTGATTATGAATCCGGTGAAAAGAATGGAGTAGAAGGAACTCCGACTTTTTTTGTCAACGGACAGAGATTTGAAGGAAATTGGATGTCTAATGAGCTTATCGAATATTTGGAATCTCTTCTTAAATAATAAATTGTATCCGCGCTTGACGCAGGATTACATATAGGAATCGGCAGATATCGATAGATAAAGTCTTTCCTTACTATAATCTCGCGTCAAGTGTTGGATAAGATACATTTTATGCACCTTTTTTTATTATTTGTTGATTTCTTTTTCCCACGTGATACCGCTGATATCTGTTAAGATGAGCTTATATCTTCCTTTTGGCAGATTTTGTATGGAAGGATTTTCCATATTCAGTTGTGCTTTACTACCTAAGGGGATAACCAGACTATGTTTTCCGGGAGTAACTTTGGCAATATATTCATTTTGTATATTGCTTTTGGGGAACCGGGCAAGTTCTTCTCCATTTTTATTGAAAAGAACGTTTCCGTTTGCATCTTTTACAGTGATGCCAATCAGGAAAGAACCGTATACATCTGCTCCTTCTACACGGTAAACTGTAAAAGACAAACCTTTGTCATTGATTTTTGCTTCCGATATTTCAATTTTGGGCTTTACTGATTTGTTATGTAATTTTCCCCAAACACCATTGTGGAATACTTGATTTGTTCCGAGTGACAGTAATAAAATAGCGATTGCTCCGATGCCTGTTATTTTGCTGAATGTATAAATGTTGACCGGGAGTGCTCCGGATGTGAGCCATACGAGCCATTTTTGTTTTTTTAGTACCGGTATCTTAGGCAATAATAAATAATCCAGCGAATATATTCCTCCACCAGACATGAATAAAGTAAAACCGGCGGCTACTCCTAAAATTCCGATTTGCCATTCATCTACACAGGTGGTCCCTAACCATCCGGAACCCAATAAAATACCTGTAGCCAAGCTTAAGACACCGATACTCATTAGCCTTGTAAAGAATCCGAGCATAAACAATAATCCGACAATCCCTTCTATAATCGTAAAAATCACCATTGCCCACCATAAAGTATCCGGATTAGTTACCAGATATTCAATCATAGATTTGATACCGAGAGCATTCGGAAGAAAATGATTGAATTTCTCCCCGATATATCCCGGTACATCGGGTATTAATTTATTTTCCAGTATGATACGTCTCCAAAAAGCAGAGAAATAAGTCCATCCTACGACTAAACGCAATGAAAGAGTGAATAGTCCGGCTAAGACATAAACATTGTTTATGTCCCGTTTTTCTTGATTTGTCATATTTGTATGTTGTTTTAGATAGTTAAACTAATTAATAAACGAATTTGCATATTTATCCTTGCCAGAATAGAAATCCGGAGCTAAATAATTAGTTTACGATGACGGATGAAAAGCGGAAGCGATATCGCAATCTTTTCGTACCATTGTGTTTGAAATAGTATATTTATAGAAGTAGGAGTATTTGTGAAAGGAGTAGTTGTAATGTATTCGGGGACCTCGTACATCTGTTTATTTTCCTGCTTGGAGGCCGTTTCATATAAGCAGGTAGGAAATTGAATATTGCTTTTTCCCAAAGTAACATTTCTCACAGGAATATCCAACAATTGCTTAATCTCTCTCTTAATCGGGCAGGAGAGGAGCAAAAGTATCATTATCGGGAAAATGATAATATTAAATAGATGTCTGTCTTTGTGTAAAGTCATGACCGGATTTCTTGCTATATCGTTTGTTTCTCAAGGTCTTTTTCCCTTTGAGTTTTTATTATGAAACAACTGTCGGTGGTATTTTGTTCTTTTTTCAGGCAAGAAAAATTGATTTTGTAGGTGTTTATGTGATATTTGTATAAAACAACAAAAGCTCCTGCAACCATTAAAGTTACAGGAGCTTGTATGTTAGTAACTGTTTAATTACTTTTTCATTGCTTCCTCAATAGCAACTGCTACAGCAACCGTAGCACCTACCATCGGGTTGTTACCCATTCCAAGGAATCCCATCATTTCTACGTGAGCAGGAACTGATGAAGAACCAGCGAACTGAGCGTCACCGTGCATACGGCCCATAGTATCGGTCATACCGTAAGAAGCAGGACCTGCAGCCATATTATCCGGATGCAAAGTACGGCCTGTACCACCACCTGATGCTACAGAGAAGTACGGATGACCATTTTCCATACATTCTTTCTTATAAGTACCTGCAACAGGATGCTGGAAACGAGTCGGGTTAGTTGAGTTACCTGTGATAGATACATCAACACCTTCTTTACGCATGATGGCAACACCTTCGCGAACGTCGTCAGCACCGTAGCATTTAACTTTAGCACGCAAACCTGTTGAATATGCTTTTTCTTCGATTACGTTCACATCGCCGGTCATATAGTCAAACTGAGTCTGAACATAAGTAAAACCATTGATACGAGAAATAATTTTAGCAGCATCTTTACCCAATCCATTCAGGATAACACGTAACGGTTCTTTACGAACTTTGTTGGCCATTTCAGCAATCTTGATTGCGCCTTCGGCGGCAGCGAATGATTCGTGACCGGCAAGGAAAGCGAAACATTTAGTTTCTTCACGCAACAGACGGGCTGCCAAGTTTCCGTGGCCGATACCAACCTTACGGTCGTCGGCAACAGAGCCAGCAATACAAAATGCTTGCAGGCCGATACCGATAGCTTCGGCAGCGTCGGCTGCATTTACACATCCCTTCTTGATTGCGATAGCTGCACCGACTACATAAGCCCAGCAAGCATTCTCAAAACAGATAGGTTGTGTTTCCTTACACATTGTATAAGGGTCGATACCTTTAGCATCGCAAATTGCTTTTGCATCTTCGATACCGTTGATACCATATTCTTTTAAAACCGCGTTGATATGATCAATACGACGGTCATAACTTTCAAATAAAGCCATATTATTTTTTACTTTTTTAAATTCTTATTTACCAGGAATAAAGATATCAGAAAATTGAAAACAAGTACACCGCCACAGCAGGCTACATAAAAAGCCATCCAGGGACGTTCCGGTTTCATCGCAAAATATGCGATAACCGAAGCTGTTATTGTAATAGCAATAAGCCCCCACAGGACGCGTGTTACAGTTTTCTTATTCATTACGAGGATCGATATATTTTACAGCTTCTTTGAAACGACCGTAAGAGCCTTTTGCTTTTTCCAGTGCTTCGTTAGCATCCATACCCTTCTTTACCATATCCATGAATTTGCCCAGGTGGATAAATTCATAACCGATTACTTCATCGTCAGCATCCAAAGCCATACGAGTACAGTATCCTTCTGCCATTTCCAGGTAACGAACACCTTTTGCCAAAGTTCCGTACATTGTTCCTACCTGGCTGCGCAGACCTTTACCTAAGTCTTCCAGACCGGCGCCGATAGGCAGACCACCTTCCGAGAAAGCAGACTGTGTACGGCCGTAAACGATTTGCAAGAACAATTCACGCATTGCTGTGTTGATTGCGTCACAAACAAGGTCAGTGTTCAGAGCCTCCAACAGAGTTTTACCCGGCAAAATTTCCGATGCCATTGCAGCAGAATGAGTCATACCGGAACAACCGATTGTTTCAACAAGCGCTTCCTGAATAATTCCTTCCTTAACATTCAATGTCAGCTTACATCCACCCTGTTTCGGTGCACACCAGCCGATACCGTGAGTCAAACCGGAGATGTCAGTAATCTGAGTTGCCCGAACCCACTTTCCTTCTTCAGGAATCGGAGCACTTTGGTGGTTAGCTCCCTTTTTTACAACACACATGTGTTGAACTTCATGTGAATAAATCATAATCGCTAATTTATTATATTAAAGTGATAATAAAACCTTTTGCTAATTTTAATGTAATATTGCTCTTTTAAAAACCGCACAAAGATAAAATTTTTAATTAAGCCGTGCAACAAGGTGAGTTCCTTATTTCAGTACCTCTTTTAACTTATTGTCCAACTCTTCTCCATGCAGGTTTTTTGCAATAATTGTGCCGTCTTTGTCAATCAGAACGGTGTGTGGAATGCTGTTTACACCATATAAGGCAGCTCCGGAGTTTTGCCACTTTTGCAGGTCTGAAAGCTGTGTCCATGTAATATTCAGGTCTTTTATACCTTTAGCCCAGGCATCAGCATTGCTGTCGAGCGAGATACCGACAATATCGAAGCCCTTATTTTTATATTCTTTGTGAGCAGCTACCAAATTCGGCATTTCTGCACGGCAGGGAGGACACCATGAGGCCCAGAAGTCTATCAGGACAACTTTGCCATTGCCTACATATTCCGAGAGTTTGTGCATATCACCTTTGATATCAGCCATTTCAAAGTCCGTGAATTTTTGTCCGACAGCTACTTTTTTCAATACATTCAGATGGTTAATCATCCTATCGATATTCGGTTGTGCTTTGAATGCGGAATCGGCTTTTTCCAGAATTTCGTTTTGTTGGTCTTCATTTATCTGGTACTGGTAGTCGACCAAGTATTTAGCCGGCATCTTCTGATCCATATGCGCCAATATATATTTGCAGACTTCTTGTGTAATTTTCTCGCTGAATTCATCATATTTCTTTTCAGCAGCTTCTACAATCTTTTTGTCTGTGGAATTAATTTCTGTGCCCAATTTTCTTATTTCGTCGAAAATAGGGGTCAGCTTGTCGTGAAGAGCTTTTTCTGCATCGTTAGCCGGAGTTCCTGTTACAACCGATATGGAATCGAGGGTGATTGTAATTTTACCGTTCTCCAATGTAAATGTTTTTTTGAAAGGGGTAGTAACTTCACCTCGTTTTACCGGAACAACATCTGTAGAAAAACAGATAGTTGTCAGTAATGAACCGTTTTGGCTTCCTTTAAAAGTGAAAGCTTGGTTTGTCACTAGTGCGCTGTCGAAAGGCATGACATTCGGTTTCCCGTATTCATACAAATAAACGTACTTGCCGTTTAAATCGGCATTTGAAACTGTACCGGTTATTTTGTAGCCCGGTTTTTCACTGCAGGCTGCCAGTAGCAGAAGTGATGCAGCAAGGGAAAGATACTTTTTCATATACTTTTGTATTAAAGCGATTACTGTTTTTAAGTAGTTACCGACGTTTGCTACAAAAGTAGTGAAAGTTCGCCTTACAATTAGTGTGTCTTGAATAAAAAAACAGGGTACACGATAAAAAATATATAGTACTTTTCTCCTATCTCAGCAAATTGACAGGATGTTCTCCATTTCGGTGTTTCACTGTCGTATTGATACGTTAAAAAGAGTTACATGTGCGGGTAATTTATTTTACCCGCCATACTAATCCCATTTAGTCGCCATAGTAGTGACATTTTGATAATCGTGTGAATCGATTTCCGGGCCTTCTCGTCAATTTAGAAAAGTGTCTACGGCCTTTGGCTCGAAGGCAAGAAGGGTTGCTTCTTCACTTTTTCCGTTTTCCCGTCCCGTTTTGCAGCCAAATGTTTAGGTTGCCGCCCAATTGGTCATAACCTTTGCCGAGGATATCGAAATCTCCATCGCCATCGAGGTCGGCAATCTTGGATTCATGGTTGTCTACTCCTACCGAAATAATCATTTCACGAGGGAAATTTCCTTTTCCATCTCCAAAGAGGATTTTGTTTTGCGATGTCGGATTTCCTCCGTTCAAACGCATTTCAGCGTACCAGATGTCCGGATGTCCGTCGTTGTCGAAGTCGGCAACGACCGAACAGGTTTGTTGGTTCCCCCCGTTGGGCATATCGATGTCTCCGTTCAGTGAGGAAACGAGCTTCCATGTTGTTTGTGCTTGTAGCTGTATGAACAACAGAATGAATATGGCAGTGAACGTTGCTTTCTTCATAATACCGTAGCATGATATTTGATTAGTCCATCCATGGGAGTCTCTTTTATAATATCCAGATTTGCACCGAATTCATCCGCGATATTCTTCAATATGGAAGAATAGGCATTTGCCACGGAGCCGACAAAGCGTAATGGATATTTTTGATATTCATACTGGCTTACATTTCTGGAAAAGAAATTGCGAAGATTTTGAGTCAAAAGATTGTAAACATACTCATCCTCAGTATAATCTACTAAGAAATAGGAAATCATGGCTAAAAAGCGATTAGGGAAAGGGCGATTGTAGACTGATTCCATTATATCGGCCGGTGTGATTTGTAGTTTCTTATAGAAATCGGTTGTCAAGTGTTTGGGTGCAAGGTCTTTCAATATATCTGAAAGAAATAGTTTCCCTAAAGCAGAGCCGCTCCCTTCATCTCCAAGTATATATCCGGCAGCTCTTACGTTTTTTACGATATTATTTCCGTCATAAAAACAAGAATTTGAGCCGGTTCCAAGGATACAAGCGATGCCAGCTTCGTTGTTGAATAATCCGCGGGCAGCAGCCAGAAGATCACTTTCCACTTGCGTCGGAGTCTTAAATTGGGCAATTAAAGAAGCTTCCAGGATACTCTTTTTTTCATCAGAGCTGCATCCCGCTCCGTAAAAATAGACTTGGTCAAGCTTTTTCTTGAAATATATTTCTGGTAACCCTAACCTTATGCTTCTGCTTATTTCCCGTCTGTTCTGAAAAAACGGATTAATCTCGTCCGTAAAGACACGATCAATCAGATGTTCGCCTTCGACTAAGGCCCACTCTGTTCTTGTAGAACCACTTTCTGCTATAAGTTTCATGTTTGACTCGGATTTTTGTGCAAATATAAAAAGGTTTTTTAGAGATTTAGCGAATGCCTGCAATAATTGTATGGGTGGAAGTTTCGTGGAAATATGAATTAATAATCATAAAATACAAAATATTAAAATATCTGTTCTTGATTTTTAAATATCAACTATATTTGCTCGTGATAAGGGTCTATAATTAAATACAATCGTCATGAAAAAGTCGTTCTTCTTATTATTGTTTAGCTTTTTGCTATGGCAGCTTCAAGCGGCAGATTTCCGTTTTGCCTTGTTGACGGATATACACATAACTCCCAATACCACATCGGCGGAAGATTTGCAGAATTCGGTAAGTCAGATAAACGCGACTTCCGGGATAGATTTTGTTCTTGTTTCCGGTGACATTACGGAAGAAGGTGACCGTGAATCGTTGAAAAAAGCGAAATCCATTCTGGATGAGTTAAAAATGAAATACTATATAATTCCGGGAAATCATGATACGAAGTGGAGTGAGTCCGGTGCAACCTATTTTGCGACTCTTTTCGGAGATGAACGATTTAAATTTGAGTATGAGGGCTATTTATTTTTAGGATTTAATTCGGGACCTTTGTTGCGGATGGCCGACGGGCATGTCTCTCCACAAGATATTGTATGGTTGAAGGAGGTACTGAAAAAAGCAGGAAAAGAGAAGCCTGTCATTTTAGTTACTCATTATCCGCTCCAAGAAGGGGATGTGGATAATTGGTATGATGTAACGGACGCTGTCCGCCCTTATAATATACGTGTGGTTTTAGGAGGGCATTATCATAGCAACCGGTTTCTTTCATACGATGGCATTCCCGGTATATTGACTAGAAGTAATTTGCGGGGAAAAGAAGAGGTCGGCGGTTATTCCGTTTATCACGTTACTTCAGATTCCATTCTTGTATATGAGCATCGAATCGGGGGAGAAATGAAAGAATGGGCCTCCCTTTCTACCCGGAAAAAATACTATGAGGAGAATAAACGGATAAATGAACGCCCTGATTTTTCAGTAAACGGAGAATATAGCCGGGTAAAGGAACTTTGGAATAAACAAACGGGAGCCGGTATATATGCTTCGCCGGTGGTCTATAAAAACAATTTATATGTAGGAGATGATTTAGGCGTTCTTACCTGTTACAATGTGGAAAACGGAAAAAAGAAATGGTCGTATCAGACAGGAAACCGCATTATCGGTACACCTGCGGTAGAAAACAACATCTTGGTTCTAGGTTCCGCAGACAAGAAGATTTATGGGCTGGACGCCGGAAACGGCAAGAAAAAATGGGAATTAACGGTTGCCGAACCGGTATTAGGCGCTGTTACAATAGAAAAAGGTATCGCTTATATCGGAGCCAGCGACCATACTTTCCGGGCTATCGATATTAAAAATGGAAAAGTTGTTTGGGAATATACCGGAGTGAAAGGATATATTGAAACTCGTCCGTTGGTTACCTCCGACAAAGTGATTTTCGGGGCTTGGGATAATACCTTGTACGCTTTAAATAAGGCAGATGGAAAAAATCTGTGGAAATGGACGGGAGGACTTACGCGTATGCACTTTTCTCCTGCGGCAGTATGGCCGGTAGCGGTAGATGAAAAAGTCTTTATCGTGGATCCCCAGCGGGCTATGACGGCCATCGATATGCGAACCGGCGAAACAATTTGGCGCACTCATCAGGAAAAGGTCCGTGAGACAATCGGACTGTCGGAAGATAAGGAGCGAATATATGCTAAGACAATGAATGATACCGTTGCCTGTTTTTCTTCTCGTGGAACGGAACCTGTTGAGTTGTGGGCATCAAATGTCGGCTTCGGTTACGAGTTCGCACCGTCCATGATAACGGAGAAAGGAGGTGCAGTATTTGGTAGTACTAAAAACGGGCTTATCTTTGCGCTGGATTCAAAAACCGGCCATGTATTGTGGAAACATCGGATAGGAAGTTCTTTAATAAATACCGTGTATCCTTTATCACGTCATCGGATAGTGTTTACCTCGGCCGGAGGTGAAGTGGGTGTATTAGAATGGAATGAAAAATAGATGAATATGATATTAATCGCAGATAGCGGGTCTACAAAAACAGATTGGAGTTTGATTGAAAACGGGAAATTTGTCCGGTCTATAAAGACGAAAGGGTTGAATCCTTATTTCCAATCGGAAGAGGAGATGGGAAATGAGATTTCCAATGTTTTGTTGCCGCAAATAAACGGAGATTTATTGGACGCAGTTTATTTCTATGGAGCAGGATGCACAATCGACAAAGTCGAGACCGTTCGCAATGTCATCAGTCAATATGTCCATGTCTCTAAAGTGGAGGTGAATACGGATTTGCTGGCTGCCGCCCATAGTTTGTGCGGCCGAAAAGCCGGGATAGTATGTATCCTCGGAACCGGTTCCAATGCCTGTTTTTACGATGGCAAAAAGATTGTGGATAATGTCTCTCCTTTGGGATTTATTCTGGGAGACGAAGGGAGTGGGGCCGTACTGGGCAAACGCCTGGTCGGTGACTTGTTGAAAGGAATGATGGGAGAGGAGTTGAGAAATAAGTTTTTAAAGCAGTATAACCTGACGCCGGGCGGTATCATCGAACGGGTCTACCGCCGACCTTTCCCGAATCGTTTTTTGGCAAGCCTGACCCCTTTTCTGGAAGAGAACATAAACGAACCGAAAATCCATCAACTCGTGTTGAATAGCTTCGTCGATTTTGTTACGCGGAATGTGCTGGGGTATGACTATCGGAACTACGAAGTCAGCTTTGTCGGCTCTATCGCCTACTATTATAAGGATATTTTGGAAGAGGCGGCCCGGCTGACAGGTATCCGGATAGGCCGGATTATCCAAAGCCCGATGGAAGGGCTCATTGCCTACCATTCGTTGCAGGCGGAAGCAGTATAAACGATAAACCAATCAGATATGTCATTCATTAAAATATCGGAAGAACCGTCTCTTTACAACGATTTGGAGAAGAAGTCCATTCGCGAATTATTAGACGATATAAATGCGGAAGACCAAAAGGTAGCATTGGCCGTACAGAAAACGATTCCCCAAATAGAAAAACTTGTCGGCCGGATTGTCCCGCTCATGCAGCAAGGTGGCCGGATTTTTTATATGGGCGCCGGAACCAGCGGACGGTTGGGCGTGTTGGATGCGTCGGAAATACCCCCGACATTCGGAGTGCCTCCTACCCATATTATCGGACTTATCGCAGGAGGGGATGTCGCCCTCCGTTCGGCGGTAGAGAACGCGGAAGATGACCGGATGCACGGATGGCAGGAATTGCAGCAATACAACATCAACGAAAAAGATACCGTAATCGGCATAGCCGCCTCCGGTACGACTCCTTACGTGATAGGCGCCTTGCGGGAAGCCCGTAAAAACGGTATTCTGACAGCCTGTATCTGTAGCAACCCCGATTCGCCGATGGCTGCGGAAGCGGATATTCCGATAGAAATGATTGTCGGCCCCGAATTTGTGACCGGCAGTTCACGGATGAAGTCCGGTACGGGACAGAAAATGATTCTGAATATGATATCGACCACCGTGATGATACGACTCGGACGCGTGAAAGGAAACAAAATGGTCAACATGCAACTCACCAACCGGAAATTGATAGACCGGGGAACCCGTATGATTGTCGAAGAACTGGGCTTGTCATACGAACAGGCACAGAACCTTTTGCTGATGGCCGGCTCTGTAAAGAAAGCCATAGATAAATACCGCGAGCATTCCCGGTAGGCCGAAATCAATCCGGATACATCCTTTTATAATTGAAGAAAAAAATCTATATTTGCACCGCCTTTAATACAGGAATCAGATAATTTCTAAATAAATCAAATTAAGAAATGACAAAGAGTGCATTACAAATTGCAAGAGCAGCCTACCAGCCTAAGGTACCCGCTGCATTGAAAGGCGCTGTGAAAGCCGTAGACGGTGAGTACACACAATCAGTAGCCGATCAGGACGAAATCAAAGAACTATTCCCGAACACGTATGGAATGCCTGTCGTAACTTTCGAAAAGAGCAACGAAAAGAAAGCGATGCCGGCAATCAACGTAGGTGTTATCCTTTCAGGCGGACAGGCTCCGGGCGGTCATAATGTGATTGCCGGTTTGTTCGATGGTATCAAAGCTACCAACAAGGACTCCCGCCTCTATGGTTTTATTCTGGGTCCCGGTGGACTGATTGACCATAAATATATGGAACTGACAGCCGATATTATCGACGAATACCGGAATACCGGCGGTTTCGACATGATTGGTTCAGGCCGTACGAAACTGGAAACAAAGGAACAGTTTGACAAAGGCTTGGAAATCCTGAAAGAACTGGGTATCTCTGCCCTGGTTATTATCGGCGGTGACGACTCGAATACGAATGCTTGTGTGCTGGCCGAATATTACAAAGCTATCGATGCAGGCGTACAGGTTATCGGTTGTCCGAAAACTATCGACGGCGACTTGAAGAATGCCCAGATTGAAACTTCTTTCGGTTTCGATACCGCTTGCAAAGTGTATTCCGAAGTAATCGGCAATATCCAGCGCGACTGCAACTCTGCACAGAAATACTGGCACTTCATCAAATTGATGGGCCGTTCGGCTTCCCACATCGCCCTGGAATGTGCCTTGCAGACACAACCGAACATCTGCATCATCTCCGAAGAGGTAGAGGAAAAGAACATGTCGCTGGACGACATCGTCACTTATATCGCCGGTATCGTTGCAAAACGTGCTGACGAGGGCAACAATTTCGGTACGGTTTTAATCCCGGAAGGTTTAATCGAATTTGTTCCGGCCATGAAACGCCTGATTGCCGAACTGAACGACTTCCTGGCTAAACACGACGCCGAATTCAAGATGATTAAGAAGAGCGAACAACGCGCTTACATCATCAGCAAGCTGACAAAGGAAAACTCCGACCTGTATGCTTCCCTGCCCGAAGGCGTGGCACGCCAGTTGTCTTTGGACCGCGACCCGCACGGAAACGTTCAGGTTTCACTCATCGAAACAGAAAAGCTGCTTTCCGAAATGGTTGGCAACAAGCTGGCTCAATGGAAAGCCGAAGGCAAATATGTAGGCAAATTCGCTGCACAGCACCACTTCTTCGGTTACGAAGGCCGTTGCGCCGCTCCGTCCAACTATGATGCCGACTATTGCTATTCGCTGGGTTACACGGCTTCTTGCCTGATTGCCGCCGGTAAGACGGGCTACATGTCTTCCGTACGCAACACGACTGCTCCGGCTGACAAATGGATTGCAGGCGGTATCCCTGTTACGATGATGATGAACATGGAACGTCGTCACGGCGAAATGAAACCGGTTATCCAGAAAGCTTTGGTGAAACTGGACGGTGCTCCTTTCAAGACATTTGCCGCCAACCGCGACGAATGGGCGTTGACTACAAGCTACGTCTATCCGGGTCCTATCCAGTATTTCGGTCCGACGGAAGTTTGCGACCAGCCGACCAAGACGTTGCAGCTGGAACAGGCTAAATAAGAAAAGTCGATAGATTATAAAAAAAAGAGGTTGGGCCTTCAAAAGACTCAACCTCTTTTTTTATCCGTTTCTATAAAATATCCGGATTTTCAGGGTCGTTGTCGCCTCCTTGTTCCTTTTTGGTTTTGCTTCCGCGCTGGTTGCGGGCGGTGCGGGTTTCGGCAACCAGCGAGTTGACGTCGCGGACGAAGGCAGCCGTTTCGGCAGTACCGTTCAGCACGTTGCTGGCGAAAGCCAAGTCCGTCATGTCGTCGTAGAGGCTGTCCATTTGCAGGCGGACTTCTTTGCTGACGGCATCGGTGCTTTTCACGGAACGTTCGGCGCTGCGTACCGATACCAGCTGCTCGTATAGGCTGTTCAGCCGTTCCAGTTCAGCCATATACGGCTGAAGTCCCAGAGTTGCAACTGCCTCTGCAAACTCCGGCTTACGCAGGTCGACCAACATACCTTTGATGGCCGCCGTCTCCTGACTGACCGGGAGTTTTGCGATACCCTCATACACCTTTATCGTATTATACATCAGTTTCCCGGCCTCTTTTTGTGCCTGCAAAGGTAAGGTTGAAGAACCGGAAATATGTTTGATGATGAATGTTGCCACCTCGTCACGTCCCCGTTCCGCTTCGGCTATCTGTTCCGTCTGCGCGCTTGAACGGGTTTCCCTGTTTAAGTCCGTCAACTTTTCAAGGAGAGCTCTCTCCTGTTCCACAGTCTCCGCGGGGATGGCCAGCGAAGGGGCGCCCTGGGCCGGCGTATCGCTCTGTAGGCTCAATACGTCCGGATTTTCCGGGTCATCCGGCTTGTCGGCCAGCGGAAGAAGTGCGAGGAATCGGTCGATGAAGTTTGCATATTCAGCATTGTTCAGATTACGTAAGGAATACGAATCAATTCTTGTAAATGTTCCCATGATATGATTATTTTTAAATTAACATTTTGCGAAGGAAGTATTATAAAACGGAATAAGCTAATTTTTACGTGAGAAATTTCGTCAGGAGTTCGTTTTCTTGGGTTTTAAGATGAAAGTGCCGTTTTCGGGTCCGGTTTTGGTGTTTTCAAAATGAAAGTAGCGTTTTCGGGTCCGGTTTTGGTGTTTTCAAAATGAAAGTAGCGTTTTCGGGTCCGGTTTTGGTGTTTTCAAAATGAAAGTAGCGTTTTCGGGTCCGGTTTTGGTGTTTTCAAAATGAAAGTAGCGTTTTCGGGTCCGGTTTTGGTGTTTTCAAAATGAAAGTAGCGTTTTCGGGTCCGGTTTTGGTGTTTTCAAAATGAAAGTAGCGTTTTCGGGTCCGGTTTTGGTGTTTTCAAAATGAAAGTAGCGTTTTCGGGTCCGGTTTTGGTGTTTTCAAAATGAAAGTAGCGTTTTCGGGTCCGGTTTTGGTGTTTTCAAAATGAAAGTAGCGTTTTCGGGTCCGGTTTTGGTGTTTTCAAAATGAAAGTAGCGTTTTCGGGTCCGGTTTTGGTGTTTTCAAAATGAAAGTAGCGTTTTCGGGTCCGGTTTTGGTGTTTTCAAAATGAAAGTAGCGTTTTCGGGTCCGGTTTTGGTGTTTTCAAAATGAAAGTAGCGTTTTCGGGTCCGGTTTTGGTGTTTTCAAAATGAAAGTAGCGTTTTCGGGTCCGGTTTTGGTGTTTTCAAAATGAAAGTAGCGTTTTCGGGTCCGAATTTGGTGTTTTCAAAATGAAAAGTAGCGTTTTCGGGTTCGAATTTGGTGTTTTCAAAATGAAAGTAGCGTTTTGGGGTCCGAATTTGGTGTTTTCAAAATAAAAAGTCCCGTTTCGGGCTTTTTTCATCTGTCTCGACTTTGTCTGCTTCCATATTGTTTCAAGATGTTTTTTGGTAAAAGACGACACCTTTTCGCTCGATATGCTCTTTCAAATCCGGGTTGGTCAGTTTCTGAAAGAGGGAAATATCGAATTGGTAAGGCAATAAAAGGTCGTCGATAGCCCATGCTATTTGATTTAAATCGTGATGAGTGAGTTTTTCGCCAACCAACGTGAGGTCCACATCCGAGAACGGCTTATAGTTCCCCTTGGCGCGTGAGCCGTAGAGCAGAACCTTCTCAATCCCCTCGTACCGGGCGAAAAAGTCGGATAGTTTCGTGATTTCCGTGTCGGTAAGTCCGTATTTCATGGGGCTGGGAATGTTGATTGCGCGTCTGAAAGGGATAACATCTTTTCTTCGAAGCGGCAGAACAACGGATAATAGATGTGCATAATCGCCCCGTATATTTCGGCAGCCACGTCGTCATCGTAATTATGCGAGGTCAGATTGCGGTCGTTGATTGTATCCATCCAGCGCTTGTCCTCGATAATTCCTATCTCCAGTGCTTTCCGTATGGCATCGCGGGAACCGTGGATGTCCGTGTATCCTTGGTATACGGCATAGTCTTTCATCACGTTCCAGGCAAGCTCGTGCGTGTATTCAAAACGTTGTATGAGCCCTTCCTGCAAGAGCTCGTCGATTTCGCCGGGCAATTCCCGTCGCTCCGTCTGCAGCTCTACCGCCCGGCGCAGTTTCGCCAAAGCTTTGCGATAGTTGGAGAAACGTTGCAGCCAGCGTATGTCGTCTTGTCGTACCATATCGATTGTTGTAATTTTACGGGCAAATATAGTTATTTTCCATATCTTTGCCACGGTAATAATATTAAAACAACAATCAATATGTTTTCAGGAATTGTAGAAGAAACGGCTCAGGTTGTAGCAATCGAGCAGGATAAAGACAATATTCATATCACGATGAAATGCTCTTTCGTCGATGAATTGAAAATCGACCAGAGCGTGGCACACAACGGCGTCTGCCTGACAGTTGTCCGCAAGGAAGGCGACACCTTCACCACGACCGCCATGCGCGAAACACTGGAACGCTCCAATCTGGGACTTCTGAAGCCCGGTTCGCTGGTGAACCTCGAACGCAGCATGCTGATGAACGGCCGGCTGGACGGACATATCGTGCAAGGACATGTAGACCAGACCGCGGTTTGTACCGCAGTGGAAGATGCCAACGGCAGTTGGTATTATACGTTCGAATATCCCTTCGACAAGGAAATGGCACGGCAGGGATATATGACGGTGGAGAAAGGCTCTGTTTGTGTCAACGGGGTAAGCCTGACGGTTTGCAATTCGCGGCAAAATAGTTTTCAGGTTGCGATTATTCCCTATACGCACGATAATACCAACTTCTGCCGGATTGAAAAAGGAACGGTGGTCAATCTCGAATTTGACATCGTGGGAAAGTATATCAGTAAAATGATGCAATTCAAATGAAAGATTTCCTCTCATTCTATTTCACGACGCACTTTTTCTTCCAAAAACCAATTCTGTAATACAGATAAGTAACCGCCAACCCGATGGCGATGCTGATTCCGATAGCCCACCAGATACCTTGGCATCCCAGCCACGCGCTGAGGTGCCAGGCGAGGGGGATACGGATGAGCCAGAGGCAGACCAGACTGATAACCATCGGAAACAGTGTGTCGCCGGCTCCCCTCAAAGCTCCGTTGTATACATTCAAAGCACCGTGTACGATGAAGAACCCGCCTACAATCAGCAGGTATTCCTTCCCGATGGCAATCACATCCGCGTCTTGCGTGAAAGCCTGCATCATCTCTCCTCCGAAAAAATAAATCGCGGCGAATGTCAGAAGACCGAATATGATATTTGCCTGCATCGTGAAACGGACGCCTTGCCTGACCCTGTCCAGCCGGCCGGCTCCGATGTTCTGTCCGCAAAAGGCGGCTAATGCTCCGGATAAAGTCAGAATGGCTTGCGTGATGATTGTGTCGATTTTCCCGGCCGCTCCGTAGGCCGTCAGCGTGTTGGTCCCGAAACTGTTGACAATTCCCAGCAGGGCAATCAGCCCGAGGGCGATGGCACATTGCTGTACGCTGGTGGGAAGTCCTATTTTCAAACTTTCTTTAAACAGCCGGAAGTCGAACAGCATATCCTGTTTTTTGATGGATAATAAAGGATGCGTGTTGTTTACATATCCCAAGGCGACGCACATCCCGATGCCTTGCGAAATGACGGTCGCGCGGGCAGCCCCCTCGATGCCCCAATCAAAGACTACGATGAAGAGCAGGTCGAGCAATATATTCAGGACGGTGGTGGTCAGGATAAACAACATCGGACGGACCGACTCGCCTATCCCGCGCAAAATGGATATGATGCTGTTGAACGTGACGAAAAGGAAAGTCCCTCCTATATATATCCGGAAATAAGCGACAGCACCGGGGATAACTTCCGGCGGAGTATTGGTCAGGCGGAATACCGGTTCGGCAAAAATAATTCCGGCAACCGACAGGATGACCCCCGAAATCAACATGAAAATGAAAAAGGAGGAAAAGGCAAGTTGTACTTTCTTATATTGCTGTGCACCGAAGAACTGGGATACCACGACTGTTGTCCCGCTTCCTACTCCTATCACCAGCGAAATGATGAAATAATAAATGAAGAACGAGGCGGAGACGGCGGCGAGGGCTTCTTTTCCCAAAAACTGTCCGACGATGATGCTGTCTGTTATGTTGTAGAATTGTTGTAGTAGATTTCCAATCAGCAAGGGGAGAGCAAAGCGGATGATTACTTTCCACACTGTTCCTTTCGTCAAGTCGTTATTGTTCTTCCCCTTCATTGTTGTTTTTTTCCAATATTCAATTTAGGATTGTCCTTAATCAAAGGTCTTTGAGCAGGATGGTGTCGTTAGCTTTTATCATGTCTTCACGGGTTTTCAGCAAGGCTTTCCATTCTTTGCTGAAGAGTCTGGAAGTATCGATTTTGAAATTCTCGGAACCGTACTCGTCCATGCGGGTCAACAGGTAGCTGACGGTTATCTGATTGACATCTACGGCCGGTTGGTAATGAACGACACGTTCGTCGTCGCCGTAATTGACTTCAATAATAATGTTCAGTTCCGTAAGATGATAAAGAATTTGCGTCGTGATACGGATAGGTATGCGGTAGGCGTCCGAAAGTTCGTCTGCCGTGTAAGGTTTTTCCCCTTTTACGAACCGCTTGATGATTAAGGAGGCGATAAGCAGTGTCAGGAAATCTTTATATCTCCGACTGATATTCTTGCTGTCCCGTTCGAAGCTGAATTTCTTTACATTCTGGGAAGCGTATGATATTTCTGCCCCGAACAGGCAAATGAGCCAGGATAATTGCAGCCACAATAACAACAAAGGCAGTGCGGCGAAGCTACCGTAAATAGCGTTGTATTTATTCACCCAAATCTGTCCGCTGATGTAAATGAACTGGAAAAACTGAAAGGCGCATCCTGCCAGAATGCCGGCAACCAGTCCGTTGGTAAATTTGACTTTTGTATTGGGCAGCGAGATGTACAGACCTGTAAAAGCCAATATGGTGATTATATAAGGCGCAATGTTTAAGATGAGTTCGACGATGGGGGTGAAGAACAAGTATTGGCTCAAAAAGGAGTTTTGCAGGGTCGACAGGAAGATGGCGATACCGCTGGAGGCTGTCATCAATATCGGCAGAATCAGAAACAAGGCCAGATAATCGGATATTTTCCGGTACCATTGACGGGATTTTTGTATTTGCCAAATGTCGTTGAATGTGTCTTCAATTGAAGATATCAGGTTGATAACCGTGTAAAACAAAAGAAGTAAGCCGACTCCTATGATTACGCCCCCTTGTGCTTGTGTCAGATAGCTTTCCACAAACTCGAATGCTTTGGTCAGCTCTGCTTCATGTCCGGGAAAGTAATCGAATAATTCTTGCCTGACGGTGCTCTGGAAACCGAAGCCTTTGGCTATTCCTAATAATACCGCCAACAGTGGGACGATAGCTAACAGTGTGCTATAGGTGAGGGCGGAGGCTTTTGTTTGCAGATTTTCGCTTCGAAAGCCGCGAACTGCCAATATCATGGTTTTGATGATGTTGATATAGAGTTCTTTCAGGCCGCTTACTTCATTCTCGGTAATCCGCCAAATGTCGTAAGTGACGAAACGAATTGTTCTTGTCAATAAGGCGTTAATCCGTTCTCCAAGCGTTTTTTTATCGGTTGTCTTCATATTATATAATGAAAAAAGCAGTCTGCCTGTAAGCCGGGTCCTGTGTTTCCGCTTTTTACACGGAAATGTCTGCCATTTATCTCGTCTTACCGTCGCCGGTAAGCTTTAGCGGTCTACCCCCCGGCATCGGACGAGCAATCCTACATGCGCCGGTATACATGACCTTACAACCCATAAGACGTACGGCATTTCGTATTGCTACGAAACCCGGTGAGCTTTTACCTCACCTTTTCACCCTTACCGGACAAGTCCGGCGGTTCTTTTCTGTTACGTTACTCTACCCTTGCGAATAGCTTCCCGTTAAGAAGTATGGTGCTCTGCGTTGCCCGGACTTTCCTCCCATTTGGAATGAGCGACAGACCGGCAGACTGCAATGCGGCAAAGATAGGGATTTTAGTTGACAGTAGGCAGTAGTCTGTTGACAAATAACATGAAGGATGAATATTTGTTTCATTATCAGTCCTTTTTTTGTTTGTCGATTCTGACAATCCTATAAAGGTTTGAATAAACATTCTGCCGTTCTTACTGTTATATTATTGGAAACATGACCTTTTGGCAGCTGTTGGATTGTTAAAAAGGTACTTTGCATTACACGGTACTGTTAACCGCAGTTAAGCCCCTGCAAGGTGTCGTTAAAAGTGATAAAAAAACATCTGCAAATTGAATAATCGCACGTTTTTTGCATTTTCTTTGTCGGAAGAAAAATGTTAAATTTAAATGTTTGATAAAATAAAAAGAGTATGAAAACAATGTGGAAAAATGTGCTTGGTATTGTTCTTGTAGCTGCAATCAGCGCAGGGGCCGCAGTTGGTACGAGTGCTTATTTAATCAATAAGAATCAACCGGTATATAGTACGACTGACTCGGGGAATACTTTTAAACAGCCGATAAGATTGGCAGGTTATAATACGGTGGCAGCTGAAAATACTGATTTTACAATGGCAGCTGAAAATACAGTCCATGGGGTTGTGCATATTAAAGCTACGACAAATGCAAAACAGTATGCCGACAGAGGAGAGCAGCAATACAGGGACCCGATTGAAGAGTTTTTCTTCGGATTCGGAGGACGGGGTGGTTTCCAGCGTCCGCAGCCGCAACCGCGTATTGGTGCAGGTTCGGGTGTCATTATTTCGACTGACGGATACATTATAACGAACAATCATGTGATTGACGGAGCTGATGAACTGGAAGTGACATTGAATGATAATCGAAAATTTGCAGCAAAGTTGATTGGTACGGACCCGACAACAGATATTGCCCTGATTAAAATCGATGCAAAAGACCTTCCTACTATTCCGTTTGGTGATTCTGAAAAACTGAAAGTAGGTGAGTGGGTTCTGGCTGTAGGCAATCCGTTTAATTTGACTTCGACGGTTACAGCCGGTATCGTAAGTGCAAAAGGACGTGGTATCTCTATGGGTAGCGATAAGAGTAAGATTGAATCATTTATCCAAACGGATGCTGCAGTGAATCCGGGTAACAGTGGTGGCGCACTGGTAAACACAAAAGGAGAGTTGGTTGGAATTAATACGGCTATCTATTCTGAAACAGGGAATTTTGCAGGATATTCGTTTGCTGTGCCCATCAGTATTGCAGGGAAAGTTGCAAACGACCTGAAACAATATGGTACAGTACAGCGTGCTGTTTTGGGTGTTCAGATTATGAGTGTAGGTGATATTGCCGACCAGTTAGGTTATCCGAATTTGTCAAGTAAATTGAAAGAAGAACTGACAGACTTGAAGTCGAAAATAAAAGTATCTGAAGGTGCTTGTGTAGCTGATTTTGCAGAACGCAGTACAGCGAAAGAAGCCGGTATTGAAAAAGGTGATGTGATTACTGCAGTAAATGGTGCGAAAGTAAAATCTGCAAATGCATTGCAAGAACAGATTAGTAAATATCGTCCGGGCGATAAAGTACAAGTGACGGTTGACCGTAACGGTAGTACTAAGACATTTAATGTGGAACTTCGTAATGCGCAAGGTAGTACGACTGTTGTAAAAGGCGGTGGTGATAGTGCGGAAGTTCTTGGGGCTGCTTTTCAGGCGTTAACAAATGAACAGAAGCGTGAAATGGGTGTAAGCTATGGTGTTGAAGTAACAGGTGTGCTGAATGGCAAATTGAAAGATGCAGGCATAAAGAAAGGCTTCATAATTATGGTTGTAAATGATCAAAAAGTATCAACTCCTGAACAACTGGAAAAAATAGTAGAAAAGGTTTTGAAGGGAGGAGCAGATGATCGTTACATCGTAGTGAAAGGTTTCTATCCGAATGGACGTACAAAAGTATATGCTATAGATTTGGCCGAATAATAAAATAAGTTATATTCGTCTTATTTGGCGGAAAGATTGTTAAAGGTTTATAATTGGCTGGATGTAGGGTGCATCCAGCCAATTCTGTCAATAAAAATAATATTATCTTTGCACCCTGATATTCTCAATATAAAAACATTGGATGAGACAGTTAAAGATCACAAAGTCCATTACCAATCGCGAAAGCGCTTCTCTTGATAAATATCTTCAGGAAATAGGTCGTGAAGATTTGATTACAGTAGAAGAAGAAGTAGAATTGGCACAGGCTATCAAAAGAGGAGACCGGAGAGCATTGGAGAAATTAACCAGAGCGAATCTGCGTTTCGTCGTATCTGTTGCTAAGCAATATCAAAATCAGGGTTTAAGTTTACCAGACCTTATTAATGAAGGTAACCTGGGGTTGATTAAAGCAGCCGAAAAATTTGACGAAACCAGAGGGTTTAAGTTTATTTCGTATGCTGTTTGGTGGATTCGCCAGTCTATTTTGCAAGCTTTGGCAGAGCAGTCGAGAATTGTTCGTCTTCCGTTGAACCAAGTAGGGTCGCTGAATAAAATCAGCAAGGCCTTTTCGAAGTTTGAACAGGAAAATGAACGCAGACCCTCTCCTGAAGAATTAGCAGACGAATTGGATATCCCTGTTGATAAAATTTCGGACACATTAAAAGTGTCGGGAAGGCATATCTCGGTGGATGCTCCGTTTGTTGAAGGCGAAGACAATAGTCTTTTAGATGTGCTTGTGAATGATGATGCTCCTATTGCAGACCGATCGTTAATGAACGAGTCACTGGCAAAAGAAATTGATCGAGCACTTGCTACATTAACCGAAAGAGAATGTGAGATAATCAAAATGTTTTTCGGTATAGGTTGTCAAGAAATGACATTGGAAGAGATTGGCGACAAATTTGGCCTCACAAGAGAGCGCGTCCGCCAGATCAAGGAAAAAGCAATTAGAAGATTAAGACAAGGAACGCGTAGCAAGCTCCTCAAATCGTATTTAGGTTAAACTTCCTCAAGGGGTTAACAAAAGGACTAGGCTTCTTATTCGAATTCGAATAGGAGGCCTTTTTTATGACTTCTTAGTCTATTAAAATTTTCTTTCTGTATTTTTTTCGAAAGGGTTAATGCTTTAAAATTCATCTTATGGAAGTTGTAAGGTGGATGTTGAATATATTTCAATATTTCAGTATCGGATTTTCTAAGATGATGCTTGCTATAAAGGGTTTGGTGTACGACTAGAGATGTACCAAAAATATGCCTGTTTTTTCTTTTATGTTGCAAAGCATAAAAATCAAAGTTGGAAAAGCTTGTGTTATTAATAATAAAAGGCGTTCTTTGTATCGTTACTCGTTTTTAAGAGAAATTTATATATAGAGTGACAGATTGACCAAAGATGCCTAGACTATGTATGTGTTTAGCTTGGCTATTTGTTGGTCAGGCTTTTTTTGTACAGAGAGATTATAAACGATAAATAAAGACCAAAACGATAACTATGCGTAAAAGCGTATCCTCGTAACAGGGATGCGCTTTTTTTGTGAGAAGTCCGAACTTTCCCAAGCTCAGACTTCATTTTAGCCTAAAAGTCCTATTCTTAAGTGTAACAATTTTTTATGGCAAATATTAAGATTTAAATCTTACGACCAGTCTCTGCAGATCCTTTTTTCGCTTTGTTGGGATAGAAAAATCCTAGAATTGCATCCGGTTTGCCTAATCAATTGTGTCATTGGCCGGCTGGAGATTGGTGACAAGACAACGGTGAACGAGCGCGGGTATATATCTCTCGTGAGATGTTGTTGGATGGAACGTTGTGTGTGTGGCTTTAAAAGGGCTGTGTACACGCCTTGCCAAGGCGGTGCACAAGGCTCTTTTACATAATAAAAAACAACTCTTTTGTGTTTAATCTCTTTGCTTCGAAAAAATGGAACTGATTAAGAAGTACCGCATAAGAGCTAAATGATGAAGAGAAAGGAGATGTGGCAAAAGTGCGACACATCCCTACGGCGCTTGCAATTTTAGAATATGATTGGTGCACTTTGATAATTTCTTCGTGTATTAAATTATGTTGATACCATAGATGAGGTTATCCTGCAGTCGGGGGAGTCTTGGCTTGTTTCAATTCTTTGCGCGTACATATAATATATACATAAATCGCAATTAGGGAAAAAGAAAAATAAATGCCGTAAGATTTGTTTTATATGTTTTATAACACTACTTTTGCACCCGCATTCAAGCGAGAGTGTGTGGCAAATGATGGAGTAAAAACTTTTCAAAAAAAGTTCCGAAAACATTTGGAGGGAAAGGGATAAAACATTTATCTTTGCACCCACGTTCGCAAAATAAAAATGCGCCAAGTTCTTTGAAAGAATTACATATCAACTAAAGTAGTACA
>NZ_QRMP01000089.1 GCF_003473295.1 Parabacteroides sp. AM08-6 | reverse complement strand
CGAGTTTTATAAAGCCGCTCAAGGCTCGTTATTATTTAGTTTTTAATCATTTACCATAGATAAACCAAATCGGTCTGACCTTGATATAAGCATACTGTTCATCATCCAATACCCCCCAACTCCGAGCATATAATTCCCACGCTTCGCCTGTGCTTCCGTCAGTATCAGGTTCGCTATAATCAGGTGGTGTGTTCTCCAGCCAACCCCATACAAATTGAGCAGCTTGGTCGGGGGTCATGGGATAAGGCAATTTTTGTACATTCTTTCCTTTATCAGACCAGTATAGAATCATTGTATTATCCTTGACCTTATATGCTTCAACTCTTTTGAATATCTGCCCAGTCAATTGCATTGCCACTTTTAGGTTATCAAAACCTGTCATGGCTAATTTTATCGTTGTATTCATTTCTCTACTTTTTTGATTATTGAAATTGTCATCCATTCAGGCTGACACATTTGTTCTCTGAAATTGTGGTCTGCTGAAAAATCAGCCCTAAAGTGCTTGCATCCATCACACATATAATGCCCATCTCCCCAGCAATGTCCGGAAGGCTTGCCAGGAAAATAGCTGCCGGTTGGGCAGTCGTTCTGTGTATCTTCACGTATCATAATGAGATTCACTTCTATTTTAGTTGTTAATCTTTTCGTACTTTAACCCAAAACACCACTTAATCATAGCTCTCTT
>NZ_QRMP01000088.1 GCF_003473295.1 Parabacteroides sp. AM08-6 | reverse complement strand
TTTATACAGCAAGGAGATTATAACACAAATAATTAATACGATTATTATTGTGGTAGCACGCAATATCGCAATGTTCTTGCCTGAACAGGTGGATGAATGCTCTGAGGACAAATCGCTTGACATATTGCAGTATATTCAAGCAAACATCTATAAAACAGGTAAAATCAGAGCAAAAGATATAAGCCAAAATTTTGGTATTTAGGAGAATTATTTAGGACGATATATCAAAAAACATACTAATGAAACTATGCAACAATACATTTTAAACTACAAACTAAAGTTAGTAGAAAACAGATTATTGCATAGTCAAATGAGAATTTGTGAAATCGTTGAAGAATTGGGATTTACCGATGAGAGCCATCTTAATAAGTTTTTCAAAAAGTATAGAGGATGCAGCCCCTCTAATTTCAGAAAGAATAATTTGAAGTAAACCATATACATATCCTTGTTTTTAGAGTTATTGAAACAATAGAAATGACTATTTTTGCATTATATTTATAGATGTCTATGACAAATACAGAAACCATACAATCACTCATCGATAGCGGAGAAGGCTATAATGTAGAGTTCAAAGTCCGTATTCCTTCAAAAGTTTGGGAGCTGACAGAAGAAATTTGCGCTTTCGCCAATGCAGACGGAGGATATTTACTTATTGGTGTAGATGATTACGGACAGATTATTGGTACAGATTTAGAGAATGACAAACGTTCAGCCATTCAAGGCTC
>NZ_QRMP01000087.1 GCF_003473295.1 Parabacteroides sp. AM08-6 | reverse complement strand
TATACGCTATGAATTTAGCCGCTGGAACAAATCGAAAGGTACGGTACTGGCGGGACTTATTCGTAGACGCAAGGCGGAAGCAGATTTGTATTTCTCATAATTGGATTAACTCATGGATGGATTGCTGGATGTATTGCAATGGGCTTTCCCTACCGGGGTCAGTATTGTAAACCTGGCACTGCTGGGCACGATCTGGCGCAAGAACCGGGCTCGCTTGATTGCCGATACCCGTGATACCTGGCAGTCTATTGCAGAAAGTAATAACGATGCTTTACTCAAACAAAATGATGAAATCAGAAACCTCAGGGAGGCGCTCAAACGGCTGGAGGTGGTTATACAAAATTTGCTTGGTTGCCCTCATTGGCCTACTTGTCCCGCTCGTATTCTCGTGCAGGACTACAAGCAAAAATACTTCCGTAAGCCTCAGAGACAGTCTCGCATGGAACAAAAAGGCCAGCGTTACCCTCGCGACAATCCCGATATCTCTTGCGGAGATGTCGATTCCGGTGGACAGCCTCCGTAAGTTGCCGGCCAATGCGGCATACGAAAAGAAATCCGGACAGGCAAACTTGAAACTGTCATACAGCAACGGGAATATTCAGGCTTCCGCCTCCTGTGACAGTTTACAGTATCTGGTCTATACCTACGAGGAAACGATAGATCGGCTGACAAGGGAAAATGCTGAACTGCAAGAACAAATCAAGCCCCCTGAATTCACGCTTAAATGCTACTTAACGGGGGTTTTAACAGGTATTCTAACAATATTAATCTTTCAATT
>NZ_QRMP01000086.1 GCF_003473295.1 Parabacteroides sp. AM08-6 | reverse complement strand
GCATAGTCAAATGAGAATTTGTGAAATCGTTGAAGAATTGGGATTTACCGATGAGAGCCATCTTAATAAGTTTTTCAAAAAGTATAGAGGATGCAGCCCCTCTAATTTCAGAAAGAACAATTTGAAGTAAACCATATATATATCCTTGTTTTTAGAGTTATTGAAACAATAGAAATGACTATTTTTGCATTATATTTATAGATGTCTATGACAAATACAGAAACCATACAATCACTCATCGATAGCGGAGAAGGCTATAATGTAGAGTTCAAAGTTCGTGTTCCTTCAAAGGTTCGTGAACTAACAGAAGAAATTTGCGCTTTCGCTAATGCAGACGGAGGATATTTACTCATTGGTGTAGATGATAACGGGCAGATTATTGGCACAGATTTAGAGAATGACAAACGTTCAGCCATTCAAGGCTCTATCAGTGAAATATCTCCGGCTCTCCATTGTGATATGTATGCGGTAAATATCGAAGATAAGACAGTTTGGGTAATTGATGTTCCGTCAGGGAAAGATAAACCTTATATATTTTCCGGTTCTATCTTTGTGCGTGAGGGAGCAAACTCACAGAAACTTCGTACTGTCGAAGAAATGCGCAGTTTCTTTCAGGAATGCAACAAAATATTTTTTGATGCTATCCCTTGTTCGTGGTTCAACATTTACACAGATGCAGACGAACAAGCGATAAAAGACTTTCGCACGGAAGCAAAGCTAAGTCCATCGACTGCCAACAAACAGATATTTGAGAACTTGGAACTGTTTACGGATAAAGGAGTAGCCAAGAATGGAGC
>NZ_QRMP01000085.1:620-865 GCF_003473295.1 Parabacteroides sp. AM08-6 | reverse complement strand
GCATTATTGAAGGTATTCGACAATATTACATAATCATTCGTGAGAGCTAATATAAAAGGATAATCTTGCAAAAAACAATCCGGGGTAGTTTCCAGTGGAATAATTTCCACCTTATCAAAAAGTTCATCTGCGTAAATACGCCTTTGTTCAGCCGCATAAAAATCAATGTTTTTTAAACCAGCATCCCCTTTTTCTCCAGCATTTACACAAGAGAATAACCATACAGAAAAAACAGCTATAATTAA
>NZ_QRMP01000085.1:0-610 GCF_003473295.1 Parabacteroides sp. AM08-6 | reverse complement strand
TTTACACAAGAGAATAACCATACAGAAAAAACAGCTATAATTAAATATGCCTTCATCATGTATTTCCAATTACATATATTTCCAATATTTTTTTTCATTTCATTAGAGCTTAACAACCGACTGTGTTTCTCCACTTTAATTTCTGACAATCGTTTCATAACTCAATAATTTTATAATTAAACAATACATAATAAAAAGGGACAAGACATATTCGCTCAACTTTTATAACTATTAAACACTACTTCCTCACATGTGCTATTACCAGAATATGATTATCATCAAATTTAACATCCGACAGCTTCTCCGGTATTTTTATTGACTGGCCATATTTCTCTACAAAATCAAGCCATTCGGATGCACTCACATGAGCTATAACATATCCGTTATCATCCATGTAATGAATAAAAAAAGGCGGAAAACTATTATCCCGAAAGAATATAGCACCTTCTTCTTTCTTAGACAGTACAGTCTTGTTCTTTTCTTTATCATAAAATCCCACTCCGAATCCTGCATCCCCTCCAAATTCTCCACACCTATAAGTAAAAAGAAGATATGGGTCATATTCCCTGAAATCCATCACTGTCGTATAATCAACAAGCCGGAGTTCAGG
>NZ_QRMP01000084.1 GCF_003473295.1 Parabacteroides sp. AM08-6 | reverse complement strand
AGGTCAGGGATATGGAATGTCCCCGGTGTAATGGCCGGGGCGGTTTTTCGGAACAAATAGGCCATGACAAATATAAGTTTACCACTTGCAGCCTGTGTGTCGGCGCTAAAAAAGTAAAGGCTACTGTTACAATTAAATGGGAACCCGACTTCGGTTCCTGACATCCCGAACGGTTATCGGGGCGGTTCGATTCCGCCTCCGGGAACAAATTAATAAAATTTCTATATGAAAAAGAAGCGTTATATCATGCAAGACACTGCTATTACTACTTATACAGCCCCCGTTGTACTGGTAGAAGAATACAACAGGCAAATACAAGAGTTTGGCTTTAAAGACAAGCAGGAGGTCCTGACCTATCTGGCCGTAGGACTTTGCAATGAACGTAATGGCATAAAAAACAGTTGGATTGTACGGGGCATACTGAGTCGTGTTTCAGTTGAACGCCCTCCTGTCCTCCGGATATTTCCCCGGACATATATGGGTATACAGATAAGAGGGGAATATAAGGATAAAATACTTAGTCTTTCAGATTTCGGATATTTGTCCAACCTGATGAATGCCGTAATGGAAGCCTTTCTGGCAGCAGGAAGAACAGAAAAACGCAGGCTGAGGAAAGAGATGCACGCCCGGTTTGTACCGGACGTCCCCGGCTCCGAATGGTTACAAACGTATATTTCAAATACGCAATACGATAAATTATTTGAAATGGCCATACACGGCGGAATGTCCATAACGGGCATGGTACGTTCGGCGATTGGTCTGGTATTGGCTGCGGAATATGTCCTACCGGATGCTTGTCCGGTTCCGTATGAAGTACAGGAAGCCATACAGGGCCGTCTGCGTATAGAGGGGTTTACGACACATCGTTTTTCCCG
>NZ_QRMP01000083.1 GCF_003473295.1 Parabacteroides sp. AM08-6 | reverse complement strand
GCAATACCACCTATTATGATAGTAATACATTTGTTAAAAAAACATGCGCGAAACCAAGCAACTCTTAGTTTTTTTATAAATGATAGGAATACACATCAATGTGATAGAAACACAAAGCACACAACAAGCAAAGCACAAAAAAGGTCTTCACAAAACGTCCCCTTAGCGTCTATTTTACAAAACATATAAAATTCAAGACAAAAAAGCCAAGTTAGACACAAAACCGCCTCACAAAAAAACAGGAATATATACGTGTTGAAAGGAACACATATACCGTATGATAGATATACCATTCGAAAATTATCACAGATGAATTAACTTTGCAACAAATTAAGCACAATACAATTTGTGAAATTTTACCCTATACTCTGTTTGCATGAATCCCTTAAATTCTGCAAGCAAACCTAATTAACATAACCGTGAGGTTACATAATTATTAAAAGTCCGGACAGCTGCTTTTTTATAAAAGAATTCAGCTATCTGGGCTTTTTCCGTTTTGAATGGGAGGGAAGGGAGACAGGAGACAGGAGACAGTAGTTGGTAGTTAGTAGACAGTAGTTAGTAGACAGTAGTTAGGAGGGTGAGGATGAAGTAAGGCGAAGCAGGATAGAGAATATAGGGAAAGCCATTAGGATGATACAAATACATACTATTGTGATATAAATACACACCTAAAGCTGTAAACCTCTTCATTTACGCATTTCCAACACGCATTCATATCATTAATGATATAAACACCACTGTATTTCATACCGCCGAGCAATTACAAACAAGCAACCATAATGCCTCATTCCTCTCATTTGCGACATATTCACCACCTATATTTGACGCTTTTACCCGTTATCGTGACACTTCCTCCAACTATTTTGATGTGTTTAACATTTATTATATACAAAACTATTGCACAGTCGAAATACCCGCCGTATATTTGCAATGTCAAAGAGAGAC
>NZ_QRMP01000082.1:657-969 GCF_003473295.1 Parabacteroides sp. AM08-6 | reverse complement strand
TAACAACAGCTACCTTATAGGGTAAATATTTTACCTTATAGTGTAGCTGTAACTGCCTTTAAATCAAATTTATATGTATAATTCTTTCGATTTCTTCCGAACCGGAAATCAGAGTTTCTCTATCTCTTCGAGGGACAAATCCGAACAACGTGCTATCATGTCTAAGGGGAGTCCTTCCTTCTTCAGACGAGCTGCCATCTGGCGCTTGCCTTCGATGTTTCCTTCGGCTAATCCTTCTGCTTTCCCTTTCAGTTCCCCTTCGGCAAGGCCTTCCAGTTTTCCTTCTGCTTTCCCTTCCTCCCTGCTGATGCG
>NZ_QRMP01000082.1:0-647 GCF_003473295.1 Parabacteroides sp. AM08-6 | reverse complement strand
CCTTCCGCTTTCCCTTCCTCCCTGCTGATGCGTTCGGCCGTGGCGATGGTGTTCACATAGTCGCGATACGCCTTTACCGACTCGTCGTAACGTTCGCGTTCTTCGGGGGTCAGGTTCTCCACGTTGGCAACTTCCAGGAGCTTCCTGAATATTGCTTTCTTTGCTTCGAACGGTAATCTTTCTAACGTATCCATATTCTTTAATAAATAAATCCAACACTCAAAATCCGTATGGCAATCCTTCTTCTCCAGTGTGAAAAAAGGGAGCGACAGGTATATTTGCCTCAGTTTGTTGCTCAGCTCCGTGCCGCTGTCGCGGTCTGCCAGCGTGATGTCCGTCCTGAACTTGACCAGTTGCGGGAGCCTGAAGTTCAAAAAATACACTCCGTAAACAGGGTATATCCGGTAGTTCCAGTCGGGCCCCTTTTTCCCCTGTTCGTTCATCATGCGGCAAAGATAATACAATCCCCGGTCGAAAAAGTAATCCTGATACTGGTTTTGCATCTCGATGATAAACCTCGTCCCGTCTTTTTCCTTGCACAGGATGTCGAAAATGACGACTCTTCCGCCCAGCGACTCGGGAACAATCTCCTTGTTCATGAAGGATATGTCCTCCACATGCCGCTCTCCCACCAGCAAATCGTTCAG
>NZ_QRMP01000081.1 GCF_003473295.1 Parabacteroides sp. AM08-6 | reverse complement strand
ACTGGAGAGGCATCGGGACAAGCTAATGGAATACGACAATCGGTATTATATATCAAAGGAAGTAAAGTTTTACCTTTTGTATCTGCAACAACATAAGCCACAATAAATCCCTCTCGCTGGAGTGTACCAAACACAGGGGTTTTATCTTTCAAAGATCTCCCCTGTGTATCTTTAACTTTATCCTTGCTATGCCTATTCTTGTTTTTTCCACCAATATAAGTCTCGTCAACTTCAATCTCACCCTCTAAACACGGTTCATTTATCTCAATGCTGAAACAGTTGTGAATACGTTGGAGCATAAACCAAGCCGTTTTCTGTGTTACTCCCACAATTTTAGACAATTGCAAAGAGGATACACCTCTTTTCATCTCAACAGTAAAATAACATGCCAGCATCCATTTTCGTAATGATACTTTTGAATTTTCGAAGATCGTCCCTGTACGGACATTGAAATATTTCCCCGTGTTTTTGCACTTGTATCTATTCCCCTTGCACTTATATACTTTAGAATCTGAATCAAATGGAGAAACAACATGATTACCCCATCTCTCTTTTTCAAGAAAGTCTATACATGCTTGCTCATCTGGGAACATTGCTAAAAATTCTGGGAGTGACTTAAAATTGAACATATCCTACATTTTTAGAAACGTAGTAAATATACAAAAATTATGTCCACATAACATGCTGTAAATGAGTTTATTTCTACATAAGTCACACTTTTTACATTTTTTATGTTATATAATTCTCTATTTTATAGTAACTACTCAGCTCCCTGTTTACATCTTTTATGTTGCTGGTTTTAAATGTTTTATTAAGCAACAGAACACGCCGGTTAACCATTGGGGCAAAATGACAAAATGATATTTTATGCTAAAAAAATATCATCATGAATGAAAAAAAGAGCCTCAATAATTTGTGTATCTATCTAATTATCAGTATCTTTATGTCATGAAAGAAAGCGTATCGGACATTGTGGATATACTCCGGGAGGC
>NZ_QRMP01000080.1:435-1043 GCF_003473295.1 Parabacteroides sp. AM08-6 | reverse complement strand
TAGAGAGTATCGAGTATATACCGTTGAAGTTGAAAGATAATTTTTTAGGTGAAGATTTGGTTTATTGTGTATATGATGAAAAAGCCGAAAAAATAATATTGTCAGACATTGGTCGTGTAATCGTTGTTGATAAGAAAGGTAATTTTCAAAATGAAATAGGAAATAGCGGACAGGGTCCTGGTGAGTATATTTATCTATCTACAATTTCTATAGATCCGGAAAAAGAAAATGTCTATTTGTATGATGGCGGACCTAAAGTTGTTCGAAAATATACTTATGATGGCAAATTTCAGGGAGAAGTTCTTAAACATAAGAATTCTCTTATTCAATGTGTTTATTGGGCGAATAATTACTTTTTGTCACAATGTGAGATGTTTACTTCTCATAGAGTGAAGCAATTGGATTCATTTTTTGGCTATGCCTTAATTGATACCTCTTGTAATTTTATAGATAAAACGCCTAATCTATGTGCTCAGATAAAAGATATAACGTCAGAAAAGTATGCGGGATTTCTTTTTGGTTTTGGCTATAGTGTTAATTTTTGCAAAGATGTCGCTTTGTTTCTCGAAGCGGGATTGGCGGATACTGTATACACCGTTAATAACAAT
>NZ_QRMP01000080.1:0-425 GCF_003473295.1 Parabacteroides sp. AM08-6 | reverse complement strand
GGATTGGCGGATACTGTATACACCGTTAATAACAATAAAATTGTGCCTCGTTATCTATTAAAATATGGAGATGACAGGCCTGATGTTAATAAAATGTGGTCTATGAATAATGATATACGTGAGGCGGAAAAAGAAAGGTCTTTATTTATTATGGACCCTGCTTATGAAACATCCCGTTACTTTTTCATAAGGGCGAGTAAAAAGGATGATAAATATATCATCTGTCACGATAAATATGAAAATCGTTCATTTTCGGTAAAGTATAAAGAAGACCCAATTATAGCGGAAGAGTATTTATCGGTTAAGATAGGTTTCCGCAATGATATCGATGGCGGTATCGATACCTATCTCCGTAGTATCAGTACATTGGGGAATTATTGGGTCTCGTGTATAAGTGCCTATGCGATGAAAACTTTATTGACGGA
>NZ_QRMP01000008.1:31046-131006 GCF_003473295.1 Parabacteroides sp. AM08-6 | reverse complement strand
GTTGATAACCGTCGGCCAGTTGGCTGATAATTATCAACATTGAATTTGCTGCTATTGAAATTGAAGATTCGTCGGTACTAAATACATATTCCTCTGTATGCTTTTTTATTTTGGAAGTATGACAATTATCTGATATTGTTGGATGAAATATTTGCGAAGCAGGTCGGTTCGTGAAACTGTTTCGGGCAAAGAGAGTAGGAGGCCGGTTGTGTAAACCGACATTTTCCCGTACCTTTGCGCCTTCATTTATTAATAGGTATAGAAACAGGATGATTTCAGTAGACGGATTGACAGTTGAGTTTGGCGGTAGCGCACTTTTTTCGGATATTTCTTTTGTGATTAATGAAAAAGATAGGATTGCCTTAATGGGGAAAAATGGGGCAGGGAAATCCACCTTGTTGAAAATTCTGGCTGGCGTGCGTGAGCCGACCCGCGGGAAGGTGTCTGCTCCGAAAGATACGGTTATCGCTTATCTCCCGCAGCATTTGATGACAGAAGACGGACGAACTGTTTTTGAGGAAACGGCTCAGGCTTTTGCTCATTTGCATGAGATGGAGGCGGAAATCGAAACACTTAATAAGGAATTGGAGACGCGTACCGATTATGAATCGGACAGTTATATGGAATTGATTGAGCGTGTGTCTACTTTGAGTGAGAAATTCTATTCCATAGAAGAAATCAATTATGATGCTGATATAGAGAAGACATTATTGGGATTGGGATTTACACGGGATGACTTTGCACGGCAAACAAGTGAGTTCAGCGGTGGATGGCGCATGCGTATCGAGTTGGCCAAGCTTTTGTTGAAGAAGCCGGATGTCCTGTTGCTGGATGAACCGACTAATCATCTGGACATCGAGTCGATACAATGGTTGGAGGATTTCCTGATTGATAATGGGCAGGCTGTTGTGGTAATCAGTCACGACCGGGCTTTTGTCGACCATATTACGACCCGTACGATTGAGGTGACGATGGGACGTATCTATGATTATAAGGTAAACTATAGTAGCTATTTGCAACTGAGGAAAGAACGTCGCGAACAGCAGCAGAAAGCTTTTGACGAACAGCAGAAATTTATTGCCGAGACAAAAGATTTTATAGAGCGTTTCAAAGGTACTTATTCCAAGACTTTGCAGGTGCAGAGTCGTGTGAAGATGCTTGAAAAACTTGAAATATTGGAAGTGGACGAAGAGGATACTTCCGCATTGCGCTTGAAATTTCCACCTTCTCCCCGTTCCGGCTCTTATCCGGTTATTATTGAAGGTGTCTCAAAATTGTATGGGGAGCATGTAGTCTTTAAAAATGCCAATCTGACGATTGAGCGCGGGGATAAGATTGCTTTTGTCGGGAAAAACGGAGAAGGTAAGTCGACGTTGGTTAAATGTATAATGAAGGAGATTGAGCATGACGGAACGTTGACTATCGGGCATAATGTGTTGATTGGTTATTTTGCGCAAAACCAAGCATCACTGTTAGATGAGAATCTGACTGTATTCCAAACCATCGATGATGTGGCGAAGGGAGATATACGGAATAAAATCAAGGATTTATTGGGCGCTTTTATGTTTGGTGGTGAAAATTCTGCCAAAAAGGTGAAGGTTCTTTCCGGTGGGGAACGGACTCGTCTGGCTATGATTAAATTGTTGTTGGAGCCGGTCAACTTGCTTATTCTGGATGAACCGACCAATCATTTGGATATGAAGACAAAAGATATTCTGAAACAGGCGTTGTTGGATTTTGACGGTACGCTGATTGTCGTATCTCATGACCGTGATTTCCTGGATGGACTGGTGACAAAAGTGTATGAGTTTGGCAACAAGAAGGTTACAGAGCATCTGGAAGGTATTTACGAGTTTCTGCAGCGTAAGAAAATGGAAAATCTGACTGAGCTGGAACGGAAAAATTAAATCCGTATTCCCAGACTCAGCATCACATCGTAAGTGGAACTGTCTACCGCGTCATAATATTTGTAATTGGTACGGCGCGAGAAGTAACGGTTGGAAAGAACGATATTCCATCTATCCTTTAACAAATATCCGAGTTTGATGGAGAAAACGGTCAAGCGGGCGTTGCCTTTATCCCCTTGCACGTTTAGAGTGGATGTGTCTATTGTTTCCCAATCTGTGTCAGGATTGTAACCTTTCCATGTGAAAATATGGTAATTTTCCAGATTCAACAGAAATGCAAGTCGTTTATTGTAGACGATGCCCGCTGAAGCTTTGGAGCTATAACCGCTTCCTAAGTTATAATCCCGTTCGCCCAACAGCATATAGTCGGACAGGCTGGCTCCCAAAGCTACTCCGTTTAAATAGGCTTCGGCATATATATCGGTTTTTTCATCGGGCGAACTCTTATGATAGATAAGTCCTCCGCCAATAGCCGCCGCTTCGGATATTCGGTATGGGGCAACTTTCATTTCGCTGTTTGAACGTAATTCCGAATTGTAGTAGTCGAAATGTTGGAAAATTCCGGCAGTCAATGTCCTGCGCTCTGTTTTCCATATGTTTTTCCCCCATAATGCCCCGATAGCATTTACTTGGCTGATGACGGGTTGGGCTGAAAACAAGTCTACTCCGAAATTAAAGCGGAACCACTCATAAGGAGAGTAAAATTCATCGTTAAACGGATTCCCGTAGTCCAAATGAAAGTTTATATTCATGCTGGTTGTTCCATGTCGTGAATCATCCTGTTCCGCCAGAAAACGCGGGCCGGTCGTGACAATGAAATTCACGGGAACAGAAGTGTAGGAACGTCCTTTTGAAGAACTATATTTCCAGGCTTCGCCGGAGAGCAGGCGGTTAAAACCGCGGACAGGGGAGAGGAGGCCGGCCAGAATTTCCCTTCCGACACGTTCTGCTCCACTGGAACGGTTATCGATAAAAAGGTCGGAAAGGCGATAAGTAATTTCCCCCAGTTCAATGCCGCCAAATGTCGTAGCCAGCATATCGTTGATGGAAGGCGGCTCATTTTCCATGAAAAATTCCCACATCAGACTTCCTCCGGCAGCGAAAGGAATAGATTGCCAGAAATTCATCCCGTTGCTACGGGCTGCGTTGAAATATAAAGAGCCGTGATAAGGATGTGAAAACAGATTCGTGGAAAATTGGTCGGTGTCCCAAACAGGTCCTTTCTTGAAATTACTCCGGATAGTTTTACCGTTGATATGCGCCCAATCTTCATTTACGATATAACGGTCGAATCCCCATACCATCATATTCAGTCCGAACACTTCGACTGCTGCTCTCCAAGGAGTACGCGGCTTGATACAAGCGGTGTCGCTAATGTAATAACGATGTGATATTTGAGGAATGTAATCTTGTGCCCATATCCATTGACCTGAGAAAAAACAGATAAATCCGATTAATATAAATTTCTTCATTCTTTTGTAATTAGGTAATCATCAGCACTTATTCATATGCAAACATATGTATAATAAACAGCAGGATGTTCGTTTGGTTTAAATTATTGTTAGGTCGTGTCAATATAAAATAACAACATTGGATGGAATTGCTTATTTTTGCAGAAAAAAATCAAAATGATAGACTTTATCACCCTTTGTGACTATACCGGGACTTTTGCTTTTGCAATTAGTGGTATTCGACTGGCTTCTGCGAAACAATTTGATTGGTTCGGCGCTTATGTAGTTGGTGTGGTAACTGCTGTAGGAGGAGGGACTATCCGCGATATTTTGCTGAATGCCACTCCGTTTTGGATGGAACAGGCTTCATATTTGATTATATCGGCATTGGCGCTTCTATTTGTAATTATTTTCCGTAAATATGTAATTCGGTTGAATAATACCTTTTTTATATTCGATGCTATCGGGCTTGGATTGTTTTGCGTGGTCGGTTTGGCAAAAGCACTTGATTTCGGCTTCCCGATGTGGGTGGCAATCGTGATGGGCACTATTACCGGTTCGTTTGGCGGTATGATCAGGGATATCCTGATAAATGAGGAACCGCTGATTTTCCGGAAAGATATTTATGCGTTAGCTTGTGTATTGGGCGGACTTGTGTATTGCGCCTGCCTACAGGTGGGAGTCAGTACGGCACTGACACAGTTTATCTCGGCATTGAGCGTTTTTGTAGCGCGTATTATAGCCGTTAAATATCATATAAGCGTTCCGGTATTAAAAGGAGAAGAATAATTTATTACCTTTGCATGGTATGACAGCAAATATGAACACTCAGCGCGAGAAAGCCTCTATCTTATTAATCTATACGGGGGGAACGATTGGGATGATTGAAAATCCGGAGACAGGTGTTTTGGAATCATTTAATTTTCAACATTTGAAGGATAATATGCCGGAATTGAAGAAACTGGGATATGCCGTTTCAACCATCCAATTTGATCCGGTAATGGATTCATCGGCAATGGGGCCGGAGTCATGGATGAAAATCGTGAAAATCATAGCTGACAACTATCAGGCATACGATGGTTTTGTCGTATTGCACGGTACTGATACGATGTCGTTTACTGCATCCGCGCTGAGCTTTATGCTTGAGAACTTGAGTAAACCGGTCATTTTTACAGGTTCGCAGTTGCCTATCGGCATGTTGCGTACGGATGGAAAAGAAAACCTGATTACGGCCATCGAGATTGCTGCGGCTAAGGAAAACGGCATCCCGATTGTCCCTGAAGTTTGTATCTTTTTTGAGAATGACCTGTTAAGGGGGAACCGGACCAGTAAGATAAATGCAGACAATTTTAATGCTTTTCGTTCATATAATTATCCGGCGCTAGCACATGCCGGTATCTATATTAAATATGATACACAACAGGTTTATCATCCTGTTTCGCGAAAACCATTGAAACCTCATTATTTGCTGGATCGGAATATTGCTATATTGAAACTTTTTCCGGGTATTTCGCCGCAAGTGGTAGAAAGTATTTTAAATATTCCGGATTTGAAGGGTGTTGTGATGGAAACATTCGGAAGTGGTAACGCTCCGTCTGACGAATGGTTTTTGAAGATGTTGAAAGATGCGGTAGACCGCGGTATTGTAATCGTGAATGTAACCCAGTGTAGTGCCGGCAGCGTAGAGATGCACCGGTATGAAACCGGACATAAATTATTGGATGCAGGAGTGATAAGCGGCTTCGACAGTACGACGGAAAGTGCTGTTACAAAGTTAATGTTCCTTTTCGGGCACGGATTGACGCCGGCAGAGGTAAAGGACCATATGAATTGTTCGCTTATCGGGGAAGTCACTATTCCCGAAACATTTCGTCCATAATCTTATACGTGTGAAAAACGATTTTTGCGGCTCCATAAAAAGATAAAGAAAATGAAATTATCATTTCTAAGTTTAGCAAGTGGAAGTAGTGGTAACTGCTATTATCTGGGAACTCCCGAATATGGGATGTTGATTGATGCAGGCATTGGAATTCGTACTATTAAAAAGGTGTTGAAAGATAAAGCGATAGACTTTTCTAAAATTATTGCGGTTCTTATAACACACGATCATGCAGATCATATTAAGACGGTCGGTTGTTTAGGCGAAAAACTTTGTATTCCGGTTTATACAACGGCTGCTGTTCATAAAGGTATCGACAAGAGTCGGTATGTGGAGGAGAAGTTGGTAAATTCCCGGAAAATAATCGAGAAGGAAATACCTTTTTCTATCCGTGATTTTCGAATAACGGCTTTTGAGGTTCCGCATGACAGTACGGATAATGTGGGCTATTATATAGAATATGGTAATCATAAATTTACTTTTGCAACCGATGTTGGGCACATTACGGAAACGGTAAGTAAATATATGAGCTTGGCGAATCATTTGATTATTGAAGCCAATTATGATGAGGAAATGCTTGAATTTGGTACATATCCGGCATTTTTGAAAGAACGTGTGGCTAGTCCGACCGGTCATTTGAGTAACCGGGAAGCAGCTGAGTTTTTGGCAACACATTATGATCCGAAATTGAAAGATATTTGGTTGTGTCATCTCAGCCGTGATAATAATCATCCGGAACTAGCCTATAAGACAATTGATATTCGTTTGTTTCAGGAAGGTGTGAGAGTGGGGAAAGATGTCGCATTGTTTGCCTTAAAGCGAACAACGCCTTCTGAGGTGTTTGAATTTGAGTGATATTGTTCTCAAAAAAAGCATGGAAATGTTTGCAAAGAAAAATTAAACGCCTATCTTTGCACCCGCAATCGAGGAGCAATGGTTGCATGAATGACTTGGTAGCTCAGTTGGTAGAGCAAATGACTCTTAATCATTGGGTCGAGGGTTCGAGCCCCTCCCAGGTCACTTGAGATTAATCGCAATATTGACTTCGTAGCTCAGTTGGTAGAGCAAATGACTCTTAATCATTGGGTCGAGGGTTCGAGCCCCTCCGAGGTCACAAAAAAGAAAACCTTTCGCAAAAACAACGAAAGGTTTTCTTTTTTTGTGCTAAGACTTCTTTTTATTCTTGCTATAGTTTCGAGCTGGAATAGGTGGTTACCAGAAATAAATGTAGAAAGCAACTGTAATCGCTAAAATAATACAAGAATGGATAACATCCCATTTGTTCCAGCTTGCGCGTGTAGCAGCACGTTGTTCGGCTGTAGAAGAACCGAAAGTTAAACCTTGTATTTGTTCAGCCGGTGCAGCCTTTGTAAACATACTGATGATACCGATTGCTGCCAAACAAAAAACTAGCATACCACCGCAGAAAAACAGCCAGTTTGTATCGAAGAAAAGAGACTTGAACCAACTATTTCCGGCATCAATTCCTGCAGTTGTATAGTAAACTTTTGCACCTAATCGAGTAATACCGATGACGAAACCGATAATTAATCCCCACATTCCTCCCTGTGGAGTTGTTCTTTTGGAAAGAATGCCTAATAGGAAAGCCGCAGCAATACCCGGAGCCAATACAGACTGTACATCCTGTAGATAGTTGTATAGAACAGAACCTACACTTTTCATCACAGGTATCCATAAAATGCCTAGTACAACTACAACTACTGTTGCAATACGCCCGACATAAAGTAATGTTTTTTCACTGGCCTGCGGTTTATACTTTTTATAAAAATCAATGGTGAATAGCATAGCGGAAGAATTGAACAGTGAAGCGAGCGAACTCATCAGGGCAGCTAAAATACCGCAAACAACCAATCCTTTAAATCCGGCAGGTAATAATTGTGCTACCAACGACGGGAAAGCCGCATCGGCTGTATTCATTGTAAAAGGTACACCGTTAATCATAATTCCGTTTTTCTGCATGGCAAAAGCAATCATACCGGGAATAAGAAATAAGAATACTGGAGTAAGTTTCAGATAAGCTCCGAAAATTGTACCACGGCGGGCTTCTTTTTCATTTTTACCGGACAATACGCGCTGCACGATAAATTGGTCCGTACACCAGTACCAGAAACCAATGATGGAAGAACCAATCAATGCTCCCAACCATGGAAAATCAGGATCACGGTTATCGCGTATTAAATTTACCATTGTGTCACCATATTCATTCGCCGGCGTGATGCTACAGGCAGCCAATACTTGCTCCCATCCTCCGACAGCTTTTAGCCCTAAAACGAGAATCACCAGTGAACCGAGTAATAGGATAGGGGTTTGTAAGACTGATGTGTAAAGTACGGATTTCATACCACCTACAACTGTATATAGTGCTGTTAATACAACGAGTCCGATAGCTGCAATCCAGAAGAAATCAATACCCCAGAGTTCTTGAATACCGAAAACTTCTTTAAACACCAGACCTCCGGCATATACTGTGACTGCTACTTTTGTCAATACGTAGCTGACCAGTGATATTATGGAAAGGATAGTTCGTGATTCTTTATTATAGCGTTTTTCGAGAAATTCAGGCATAGTCAGGACCATGCTTCGTTCATAGAAAGGAACGAATACCCAACCCAGTATCAGAATCATCCAGCCTTGGATTTCCCAATGTGCCATTGCCATGCCACTGGAAGCTCCGGCACCGGCAAGACCGATTAAATGTTCTGAACCAATATTTGAAGCAAAAATTGATGCTCCAATTGCGAGCCAAGTTGCATCGCGGCCGGCAAGAAAATAGTCACCGGAACTATTTTGTTTTTGTTTAAATACCCATATGATAATCCCAATTAGAGCCATAGCGAATAGCCCTATTACAATATAATCTAATGTTGCCATAATAGTGTTTTTACATGATATTTTCCCCTTGAAGTTACAAGGGGATTTTGTCTATTCTTCGTTGATGTCGACCGCCTTCGAACGGAGTGTTCAGAAAGGCTTCGACCGCGTGAGTGGCTTCCTCTTTACTGATAAATCGTCCGGGCATCACGAGTACGTTGGCATCATTGTGTGCACGCGCGAGACGTGCGATTTCTTCTTGCCAGCATAAAGCAGCCCGTATTCCTTGGTGTTTATTTAATGTCATGGCTATTCCATTGCCGGAGCCACAGATAGCTATTCCGGGATATATTTCACCCGCTTCAATAGCTTTTGCTAATGGATGGGCATAATCTGGATAATCACAACTTTCTGTTGAGCAGGTTCCGAAGTCTTTATAGGTTAACCCTTTTGAGTCGAGTATTTGTTTAACATATTCTTTGAGTTCGAATCCTGCATGGTCACAACTTAAACCTAGTGTTTTCATTATTTATCTGTTAGAGGAGAAAAAGATGCATTTTGTCTACGAACTAAGACGAGGCTTGTCGGCTGTAGCTGTTAGCTAATTGCATCTTTTTCTTGAGTTTCTTATGCTAATAATTCTTTAACCTGTTTGTAAACATTCTGTCCGGTAAAACCTAATTTTTCGTCCAATACTTTGTAAGGAGCAGAAAAACCGAATGATTCAAGTCCCCATACTTTACCGTTGGCTCCAACCAAGCCTTCCAAGTTGACAGGCAGACCGGCCGTGAGGCCGAACACCTTACTTCCTGTCGGGATAACCGATTCTTGATATTCCTTACTTTGGCTGCGGAAGAGCCCTTCAGACGGAACAGATACGACACGAACTTTGATACCATCGGCACGAAGTATAGTGGCTCCTTCTTCCAATGTTGATACTTCCGAACCGGAAGCCACCAGAATAACGTCAGGGTTTGTATCGCTTTCTACAATGTAGGCTCCTTTTTCAGCCAACATTGCTTCGTCGTAGCGATTGAGCTTTGCTGGCAGGTCGGTTATATTTTGACGGGAGAGAATTAATGCGGTAGGAGTAGCTGTGTTTTCCATAGCCATTTTCCATGCAATTGTCGTTTCTGTGACATCTGCAGGTCGAAGAACCAACATCGAATTGTGTCCTTTATGGTTCTTCAATTTCTCCATCAAGCGGATTTGAGCTTCTTGTTCTACCGGTTCATGAGTCGGTCCGTCTTCACCTACGCGGAAAGCATCGTGTGACCAGATAAACTTAACAGGCTGTTCCATTAAAGTGGCCATTCGAATAGCTGGTTTCATGTAGTCGGAGAATACAAAGAATGTTCCGCAAGCTACAATAACCCCTCCATGTAATGACATACCGATACAAATACAGGCCATTGTCAGTTCTGCTACGCCGGCTTGGAAAAAAGCACCACTGAAATCATTCTTTACAAAAGAGTGTGTTTTCTTAAGGAAACCATCAGTTTTGTCCGAATTAGATAGGTCTGCAGAAGCACAAATCATATTTTCAACTTGAGTAGCTAAAACGCCTAAAACAGTTGCTGAGGCAGCACGTGTCGCTTGATTCGGCTTTTGTTCTATTCCTTTCCAGTCTATAATAGGAGCTGTACCTGAGAACCATTTTTCCATTTTAGCAGCTAGTTCCGGATTAGCTTTAGCCCAAGCAGCTTTTGCTGCATAACGTTCGGCAACGATGACTTCCAATTCTTTTGCGCGTTTCGCATACAATTCTACAACTTCAGGGAAAAAACAGAATGGATTATCCGGATTTCCTCCTAAATTTTTAATTGTCTCAGCGATGGATGCACCAGCGGCAGAAAGTGGTTGTCCATGTGTGGAAACCTTATTTTCATAACTGCTCTCATCGGGTCCAACTGCACCTTTGCCCATTGTTGTATTCCCGATAATCAAGGTAGGACGGCTATTTTCAGCTTTTGCCTCAGTTAGAGCCTGACGAATTTCTTTTACATCATTACCGTTGATTTTAATAACTTTCCAACCCCATGCTTCGTATTTCATTGCCACGTTTTCGGTTGTGACCTCTTCTACGGTAGTAGAAAGCTGGATATTATTCGAGTCGTAGAACATTATGAGGTTGTCCAGTCCCAAAGTACCGGCAATTCGTCCGGCGCCTTGTGAGATTTCTTCCTGAATACCACCATCGGAAATATATGCGTAAATGGTCTGATTCATTACATCCCCCAAACGTGCTTTCAGGAATTTGGCTGCAATAGCGGCACCTACAGCATAAGTGTGGCCTTGCCCCAATGGACCAGAAGTGTTCTCGATGCCACGCATCACGTTTACTTCGGGATGCCCCGGAGTAACGCTACCCCACTGACGAAACTGTTTCAGTTCGTCCATTGTAAACTTGCCAGTGAGGGCGAGCACTGAATAAAGCATCGGAGACATGTGTCCCGGATCTTGGAAGTAACGGTCCCTGCCTTCCCAAGTCGGATTCTTGGGATCGTATACCAGAAACTCTGAAAACAAAACGTTTATAAAGTCTGCACCACCCATTGCACCTCCCGGATGACCGGATTTTGCCTTTTCTACCATAGATGCAGCCAAAATACGAATATTGTCCGCTGCTTTGTTCATTAATTTAATATCGTTCATTTTAATGAGTTATTTTTGTTTTTTTTGCAAATATAGGCAATCTCTTTGTATAGACCACCATATCAAATGAACAATTCCTTTTCCGTAAAGTTGCCTAGCTTCCGATATTTCTCATAGAGAGCAAGATAAGTCTGGTGATTTTCGTGGTTCGGCTGATATTCTTTGGCAAAACCTTGTCCCATAGCTTGCTGTGCTTCTTCAACTTTAGTATAAATTCCGGCAGCAACGGCTGCAAACATAGAGGCTCCGAAAGCACATGCTTGTTCAGCTTTTGCTACTTTTATCGGCATATTAAGTACATCTGCTAGAGTCTGCATCACGAACGGAGATTTCAGTGAGATACCTCCAATACCTATTACACTTTCAATTTTGATGCCATTTTCTAGAAAACGATCTATAATCGCTTTCGAACCAAAAGCTGTAGCTTCAACCAGTGCGCGAAAAATCAAAGGAGCAGAACTTGCCAGGTTTAATCCTGTAATCGTTCCTTTTACTAATTGGTTGGCATCTGGTGTCCGGCGTCCGTTCATCCAGTCGACAGCTAAGATGGTACTTTCGCAGACGGGTACTTTGGCTGCTTCTTCGGATAATACAGGGATAATTTTATCTGCTGTTTCTTCTATTAATTTAGTTTTTGTTTCTTTGTCAATTAGCGTGCTTCGGGAGAGAATATTTTCGAGCGGCCATACCAGTACACGTTTAAACCACGCATAGATATCGCCGAAACCGGATTGTCCGGCTTCCAGTCCTATCATACCGGGAATAACGGAACCGTCTACCTGTCCACAAATACCAGGAACAAGTTTGTCACCCATTTCTTCATAGGAGGATACCATAATATCGCAAGTGGATGTTCCAATAACACGTACGAATGTGCGAGGAGTGATTTCAGCTCCTACAGCACCCATATGGCAATCGAAAGCACCGACTGCGACGGAGACATTAAGGGGTAATCCTAATTTATCGGCCCACTCTTTTGTCAGTGTACCAACTTTAGTATCGCTGGTGTATGTTTTTTCGAATAAATGACTGCGAAAACCTGTCAACTTCGGTTCGAGAGTCGTTAAAAACTCTTCGGACGGTAATCCTCCCCATTTCTCCAACCACATAGCCTTATGGCCTGCGGAACAACGGCTGCGACAGACCTCTTCCGGTTTTGTTTTCCCTGTGATTAAAGCCGGAAGCCAGTCGCAATGTTCAATCCATGAATAAGCTACTTTACTAACTTGTTCGTCTTCGCGAAGTATGTGTGCCATTTTAGCCCATACCCATTCGGAAGAGTAAATACCACCTTCATATGCTGTGTAATCGATACCCCAGCGTTTAGCTAGTTCGTTGATTTCTGCAGCTTCTTTAATAGCTGTATGGTCTTTCCATAGGACGAACATGGCATTAGGATTTTCTGTGAATTCAGGTAAGAGGGCGAGGGGAGTTCCATATTTATCTGTTAGGACAGGGGTACTTCCTGTTGTATCAAAAGCCATGCCAACAACTTTTTCTGCTGTTCCGACAGGACATTTAGTTAATGCTTCTTTGACCGTTGTTTCCAAACTTTCCATATAATCGAGCGGATGCTGACGATATTGATTTTTTAACGGATTACAATATTTCCCTTCCATCCAACGGGGATAATATTTTACAGCAGAAGCAATCTCTTCACCAGTAGCAGCATTAACAATTACAGCGCGACAGGAATCGCTACCGTAATCCAAACCAATTACATATTTATCGTTTCTCATGGCTTAAGACTGTAATGCACGATTTAACATATAATACAAATCGTTGTATTTCAATTCTTTCTTTAAGCTGGGGATTGTAGTCTCTTTATCGATTATTACCAGTTCTATACCAGCTATATCGGCATAATCTTCCAAATATTCAACAGTCAAATCGTAAGAGAAACTTGTATGGTGTGTTCCTCCCGCTAAAATCCAGGCTGCGGCACCAATTTCAAAGTTTGGCTGTGGAATCCATAGAGCGGAGGCTACAGGTAATTTAGGTAATGCTTTACTTTTAATGCAATCCACTTGGTTAACAATCATACGAAAACGGTTACCCATATCTACAACAGTGGCAGCAACTCCGGTTCCTTCTTTGGATGTAAATACTAAACGGGCCGGATCGTTTTTGCCTCCGATACCCAGTGGATGTACTTCCAGACGTGGCTTTTTTTCTGCAATCAGCGGACAAACCTCTAGCATATGAGCTTGTAAGATAGCACTGTTTTCACCATCGAAATTTAATGTGTAATCTTCGAGGAAAGAGCAGCCTTTAGGCATTCCTTGTCCCATGAACCACATTGTACGATAAAGAGCAGCTGTTTTCCAGTCGCCTTCAGCTCCAAAGCCATATCCTTCAGCCATCAAACGTTGACAAGCCAAGCCTGGAAGTTGGTCGATACCGGCTAAATCGTCAAAATTGGTTGTAAAGGCTTTCGCTCCTTTTGCTTCCAAGAAGCGGCGAAGTGCTATTTCTACCCGCGCAGCCTCGATGACTTGTTTACGGTCTTTACCACCTTCTTTACAATTATCGGCAAAATCGTATGTCGCTTCATAGGTTTTAACCAAAGCTGCAATTTCGGCATCCGTCACTTTATCTTGTACAGCAACCAGTTCGGCAATTGGAGAATAATCTACGTGATAACCCAGTTTCAGTTCTGCTTCTACTTTGTCGCCATCTGTTACGGCAACATTGTTCATCTGATCGCCGAAACGGATGATTAGCATATCTTGAGCGTCAGCCCATGCTGCGGCTACACGCATCCAAATCGCGATTTTAGCTTGTGCTTTTGCATCTTGCCAGTGCCCAACCACAACTTTCCTGTTTTTGCGCATGCGACTTACCATATGACCAAATTCACGGTCTCCGTGAGCAGACTGGTTCAGGTTCATAAAATCCATATCCATGGTTTCCCAAGGAATTTCCTTATTGAATTGTGTGTGGAAGTGTAATAATGGCTTTCTCAATTCTTGTAAACCGTGAATCCACATTTTTGCAGGTGAAAAAGTATGCATCCAAGTGATGACACCAATACATTTTGTGTCATTGTTGGCTGCTTTTAAAGCAGCAGTAACTTCTTTGGCTGAATTTACCGTGCCTTTGTAAATGACCTTAACCGGTAGATTCCCGGATTCGTTCAATCCCTTTACGATTTCATTTGAATGGGCATCTACTTGTACTACTGCATCTCCTCCGTACAGAAGCTGTGCTCCTGTTACGAACCATACTTCAAAGTCTTTAAAATTTGTCATGGTCTTATGATTTTTGTTGTATAATTTATTTTTGTTATTTTTGTCCGTAATAAGCATTAGGACCATGTTTACGTTCGAAATGCTTAGTAATCAGATGATTGTTCATTGTTAACTGTGGATTGATGCTATAAGAGATATAAGCCATTTTTGCAACTTGTTCCATTACAACGGCATTATATACGGCTTCTGCTGCATCTTTTCCCCAGGCAAATGGTCCATGATTTTTTACTAGTACGCCGGGGATATGTGTCGGATTCAGTTTTTCAAAACGCTTTACAATCACATTGCCGGTTTCCTTTTCGTAATCACCTTCCACCTCTTCTTGTGTCATTTGACGCGTGCAGGGAATGGCATCACTGAAATAGTCAGCATGTGTTGTCCCGATATTCGGAATATCACATCCTGCTTGTGCCCATGAAGTTGCATAAGTTGAATGAGTATGCACGATTCCACCGATTTCAGGAAATGCTTTATATAAAACCAGATGAGTCGGAGTGTCGGATGAAGGTTTCAATTTTCCTTCTATAATATTTCCTTGTAGGTCCAGCACGACCATGTCGTTTGCTTTCATGGTTTCGTACGAAACACCTGAAGGTTTAATTACAACCAGACCTTTTTCACGGTCTATTGCACTCACGTTTCCCCAGGTAAAAATAACCAAACCATGTTTCACCAAGTCCAGATTGGCATTGAAGACTTTTTCTTTTAAATTTTCAACCATACTATATATTGTTATTTGTGGCTTGTATGTGTTTGTCGGAGATAAGTGTAGTAAGTGATAATAAGTGTCATTTTCTATACTTATTCTACTCGGGTGTAAAATTAACACCTTTACGTAGCGGGTGTAAAAAAAAAGCTATGTTCTACAACATAGCTTGCTGAATTTTCAAGAAAAAGAAATTGTTAGAGAGAAAAGTAGAACCCTTGTTCTAAAAAATGATCATATTTTTCTTTGTTGAACATATAATAAAAAGCTCCACGTTTTGAACTTTTCTTGTCTTTCTCATCCAATTTCTCCAAAATATCCATAGAATTTAGTTTTTTACGGAAATTCCGTTTATCTAAAGGTGTTTGATAAATAGCTTCGTACAAACTCTGCAATTGGGGAAGCGTAAATTTTTCAGGAAGTAGATTGAATCCGACCGGACGTGTTGCTGCTTTCCTGCGCAAACGCACCAAAGTATCCTTTATCATTTGATTATGGTCAAATATTAGCTGGGGAACTTCACTTATCTTAGTCCATACAGCATTGTGTTCTTTCAATATTTCTTCGCTGAAATCATTCATATTCACCAATGAATAGTATGCTACGGAGATAACCCGCTCCCCAAGGTCGCGGGTAACATCTCCGTATGCACCTACTTGTTCCATAAAAAGATTATCGATGCCGGAGCATTCTGTTAATACACGTGAAGCCGCTTCGTCTACACTTTCCCCGGATTTGATAAAACCGCCCATTAATGACCATTGCCCTTTTAAAGGTTCAAAATTCCGTTTGTAAAGTAAAACGTTAAGTTCTCCTTTGTTGAATCCTAATATAATACAGTCTACGGAAACGTAAAATTTGACTTCATCTTGATAAAAAGCAGCTGTCATAATCTTCTATGGAATTTTATTGAATTAATTATTTATTATGCGAGTTTACGAGCACCGTCGCTGATTACTACATTATATAATTTAGGTTCGTGACCAAATTTAGCTGTATAAGACTCAAATGCTTCTTTCACGAAGGCATCGTATTTATCTTCTTTTACTAAATTAATAGTACAACCACCGAAACCTCCTCCCATTACTCGAGAGCCAGTTACACCGCATTTTTTAGCAACATCGTTCAGAAAATCCAGCTCTTCACAGCTTACTTCGTATAACTTGCTCATGCCATGGTGAGTTTCATACATTTTCTGGCCGACAGTTTCGTAATCGTCTTTTTCCAAGGCTTCGCAAACATCTAATACGCGCTGTACTTCTTCAATTACATATTCTGCGCGCATATAATCTTCTGCACTCACATCGGCTTTGACTTCATTCAGCATATCCATAGTTGCGTCACGCAAGAATTCCACTTCCGGATGATTACGACGGATAGCGGCCGCTACGTTTTCACAGGAAATACGGCGTTTGTTATAAGCGGATGATGCTAATTCGTGTTTAACAACAGAATCCAACAATACCAGTTTGTAACCTTCCGGATGGAATGGGAAATATTTATATTCCAATGAACGGCAATCCAGTCGAATCAAACTGCCTGCTTTTCCGAATACAGAGGCAAATTGGTCCATAATACCGCAGTTTACACCACAATAGTTGTGCTCTGTTGACTGGCCGATTTTTGCCAGTTCGAACTTATCAATATTTAGTGAGAATAAATCGTTCAAAGCAAAAGCATATGTACTTTCCAGAGCGGCAGAAGAGGACATACCTGCTCCCAGGGGAACGTCACCGGCAAACACAGTGTCGAAGCCGGAAATTTGCCCGCCACGTTTGATTATTTCACGGCATACACCGAAAATATATCTTGCCCAACTAGCCTTAGGAGCATCTTCTTCATTCAGGCCAAATTCAGCATAATCATTTAAATCAATGGAAAAAGCGCGTACTTTTCCGGTACCATTCGGTTTGATTTCGGCAATCATACCTTTATCTATTGCACCTGGAAATACGAAACCACCATTATAATCGGTATGTTCACCAATCAGGTTGATACGTCCGGGAGATGCATATACACTTCCTTCTGTTGAAAACAACTCTTGAAATTTATTTCTGATTTTTTGTCTCATGATATTATGTTTTTATGGTTAATAAAACAATTGAAGAAATTATCCGACTACAAATATAGTTAGATAATCTCTTCAATCATAAATTTTACACTTATTTTTTATTCTACAGGAATATCCTTGTTTACGTTCTTGCAACCAATCAAAGCGTAATACAGCAGGTAGATTAAGCTGATTAGGATAACGATGTATGAGAACTGATAGCCAGCTGCAGATACAATCAATCCTTGAATCCAAGGTAAGATACCACCACCGCAAACGAGAACCATGAAGATACCGGAAGCTGCAGACAAATATTTACCCAATCCTTCTACTGCCAAGTTGAAAATACCGCCCCACATGATAGAGGTACAGAGACCTACAAGTAACAGAAGAAGAGCGTTGATAGGAACTTCGGCCAAACCAAATCCTAAAGCACCCACTGCATCTGTTTGTAATACCGGTACGTTGACCATAGTCGAAACAGGCAATATCATGGCAAGGGCTACCAAGATAGCACCAACGGCCGAAGTCACCGTCAACATGATTTTACTTGACACCTTATTACCGATTGAAGCACCGACCAGACGTCCGATAAGCATCAAGAACCAATAAGTACCGCAAACAAATCCGGAGATAGTAGGAGCGATACCTATTTCTTTTACCAACCAAAGGTCAAGTACACCGGGTGTACCTACTTCAATACCAACGTAAACGAAGATAGCGAAAGCCCCCAATACGAAGTGACGGAATTTCAAAGCCCCCAACATCAGTGTAGATAATGGCTCTTTGGTCTTTTCCGCATGAGGTTCGGGTAATTTCGAGAACGACAATACGATAAATGCGAACGCGAATACGCCCATCGCTATATAGAGTACGGGGTAAACGTCTGTGATGCTTGTTGATTTTGTGATTTCACCAACTAAAACACCAACCAACATCGGAGTCAGTGTACCCATTACAGAGTTGAATGAACCGCCAATCTGAATCAACTGATTACCTTTGTTACCTCCACCACCAAGTGTATTCAGCATGGGGTTAACAACCATGTTCAGTAAGCACATGGAAAATCCGGCTACAAAAGCACCGATGAGGTATATCACAAAACTTTCTTGACCACCGGATAAATACTGGATGAAAACTCCGATGATACCAATAGCAATTGCTATTAAGGCTGTTTTCTTGTATCCTAATCTTGTAAGCATGATACCGCCGGGGATACCCATAACAGCATAAGCGATAAAGTTAGCCAAGTTACCCAAAAGTCCCATTGCCGGGGAAACATCAAATTGGGTTGTTAAGATTTTACCCATAGGGGCTGCCAAGTTGGTAACGAATGAAATCATACCGAACAAGAACACCATAATAATAATGGGTAGCAAATAGTTTTGTTTGTTCTGTTGTGTCATTTTTTAAATATTTAGATTGTTAATTATTGTAGGTCTGTTGTTTTTATATTTATTCTGCCGAGAATTTAAAAATAGTCGTACTTTGGAATATTTCTCCCGGGCGTAGTACTGTTGACGGATATTCCGGTTTGTTCGGACTGTCGGGATAATGTTGTGTTTCCAGACAGAGAGCGGCACGGGCCGGGTAACGTTGTCCGTTTTTCCCGATGAAATTGCCGGTCATCCAGTTTCCGGTATACAATTGTACGCCAGGTTGTGTGGTATACACTTCCATAACAATACCGGTTTTGGGGGATTCGCAACGGGCGCAGAAAGACATCTCGTTATCCATGTCTTTATTTAATATGTACGTGTGATCATATCCTTTGCCAAAATTCAATGCTTCAAAATCCTCATCAATACGGTCTCCTACTTTGAAGGGAGTCCGGAAGTCCATAGGAGTTCCTTCTACTTTTTCTTTCGGACCATAAGGAATAGCCGTTTCATCCGTTGGCAGGTAATAATCGGCATTGATAGTTAATTCATGGTCGTAAACGGAAGGGTCACCCTGACCTGACAAATTGAAATAAGAATGATTTGTCAAATTTAATACGGTCGGTTTGTCCGTAACAGCGTGATACATGATAACTACTTCATTATCATCGGCCAGATGATAAGTTACCGTGACATCCAGTTTGCCGGGAAAACCTTCTTCACCATTGGCAGATGTATATTTCAACTCGACGGTCTGGTCGTCTGTTTGTTTGGCATCCCAAACTACGGAATTGAAGCCTTTCAGACCTCCATGCAGACTGTTTGGACCATTGTTGATAGCTAACTTATCATATACGACACCGTCTAATGTGAATTTGCCACCGGCTATACGATTCCCGTAACGACCACAAACAGCTCCGAAATAAGGCTCTTCGGAAACTAAATATTCGTCTATAGAATTGTGTCCTGTCACAACATCGGTTAACTTTCCGGACCGATCCGGTACCATAAGCGATACGATTTTTGCACCGTAATTGGTAATGGTAAGTTCTGCTCCTTTTTTATTGGAAAGGACGCATAGCGTCGTTTCTTTTCCGTCTATTTGCTTGCTGAAATTAGCTAACTGCAAGCCAGACAGCGTAATTTTGTTCTTCATGTAAATATAGTTTCAAAATTGTGTGTAAAATTAGTTTCTTCTTTGTATTCGTGAACTTGTTTAAAGATGTTTTAAAGCATAAAACGACTTTTTATCTATCAAAATATGCGATTTGTCTTTTTTGAATCAAAATAATTAGTGTACATTTGCAACTAAATAATCATTATAATTACAGAAAAACACGAAGTATGATGAGAAGTATGAGAAAAGCCATCTCCCTGTGTCTCTTTACTATGGGAGTTGCCGGGTTAGTGGCACAAACGGTAAATCCGGTCAGTGAGTTTAAAGTGGATATGCAAAAAGTAGGTTCGCCTATTCAATCGACAATGTACGGCATCTTTTTTGAAGATATAAATTTTGGAGCCGATGGGGGATTATATGCGGAATTAATAAAGAACCGCTCTTTTGAATTTGATAATCCTTTTATTGGATGGACTCCTTTTGGTAATGTGACTATTCAAACAAAAAATCCGTGTTTTGACCGTAACCCTCACTATGCTCGCGTATCTTATAATAAGGAATTGACCGGAAGCGGGCTGGATAATGAAGGATTTAAGGGGATTGGTATTCAGGCGGGGGAAAAGTATGAACTTTCCTTATATGCTCGTACGGTTTCTGACGGACCAATTAAATTACGTATTAATCTTGTAAATCATGCGAACGATTTGTTCGAAACTAAAGAGATAACAATTGATGGCAAGAATTGGAAAAAATATAATGTCACCTTGACTCCGGGAGAGACTGAAGCTCATTCCCGTTTTCGTATTACGATGATAGATAAAGGAACTGTGGATTTGGAACATATTTCTCTTTTCCCCCAGAAAACATTTAATAATCGTCCGAATGGAATGCGTGTTGACCTTGCCCAAGCTTTGAAGGATTTGAAACCTGGCGTTTTTCGTTTCCCCGGCGGTTGTATTGTGGAAGGAAACAATAAAGCTACTCGTTATCAGTGGAAAAATACAGTTGGTCCGGTGGAAAACCGTCCGACTAATATCAATCGTTGGAATTTTACTTTTGCCTATAAAAAATTTCCGGATTACTACCAATCCTATGGTCTGGGTTTTTTTGAATACTTTCAGTTGAGTGAAGATATAGGAGCCGAACCTCTTCCTGTGTTGAATTGCGGTTTATCCTGTCAATATGAAAATCACGACCCGAATGAAAACTGTCCGGTTGATAAATTGCAACCTTATATAGATGACGCACTCGACCTGATAGAATTTGCAAATGGGCCTGTTTCCAGTAAATGGGGTAAAATACGTTCTGAAATGGGGCATCCGGAACCATTCAATTTAAAGCTTATTGCTATCGGGAATGAACAGTGGGGTTCCCTTTATACCGAGCGGCTCGAATTGTTTGTAAAGGCTATCCGCGCCCAGTATCCTGAAATCCGTATTATCGGTAGTTCCGGTCCACAGTCGGAAGGAGCAGACTTTGATTATCTCTGGCCGGAAATGAAACGCCTGAAAGTCGATTTAGTAGACGAACATTTTTACCGTTCTCCGGAATGGTTCTTAGCAGGAGCCAAGCGTTATGATTCGTATGACCGTCAGGGACCGAAAGTTTTTGCCGGCGAATATGCCTGCCATCCGGCAAATCGTGAAAACAGTTTTCTCACAGCTCTTTGTGAAGCTGCTTTTATGACTGGATTGGAACGAAATGCTGATGTTGTACATCTTTGTACGTATGCTCCGCTTTTTGCTCATGTGGATGCTTGGCAATGGCGCCCGGATTTGATTTGGTTTGATAATTTATCGTTGGTTAAGACTCCGAATTATTATGTGCAGCAGTTATATGCCCATAATGTTGGAACAAATGTACTATCTCTGACAATGGAAAACGAGCCTGTCGCCGGACAGAATGATTTGTATGCTACAGCAGCTTTCGATAAAAATACCAACGAACTTATTATAAAGATTGCAAATATTGGTATACAGTATAAAAGAATAAAATTGAATTTGAATGGTCTCTCTTCAGGGAAGCACAAAGGTACGCTTACTTTGTTGCACTCTTCAGAGCTGGAAGCTAAAAATACGCTCAGTAATCCTTCTGTAATTGTTCCGGTTTCATCAGAGATAGAAATAGAAGCTCCGATAACTGAAATTACTTTGAAACCACAGAGTTTTTCTGTCTATCGTATTAAGGATTGCAAATTGAAATGAAATTATAGGTTTTGTACCAGAATTTCGGCGAGACTGGTTCCCGTCAGTTTACTTTCAATCCAAGCAAGTATATCGAAGGTTTTAAGCAATTGCTTTTCATATTTATCATGGCGGATATCCTGAATTTGTTTTTGGTATGTCCGCCATAGCTTTTCTCGTGATTTTTGAAAAGTCGGGAGCGGATAAGCCATAACGAATCGGAATAAGAGTTTTTCTGTTCTGTATGTCTGTTTTTCGTAACGGATGTTGCGTTTAATGGAACTTATTTCATTCTCGAAGAAATCATAATTTCCTAATTCCGCTTGTATAAGCAGATTAATTAGACGAGCCGTTTTGTAGGAGGGAAGTGCATAGAAAAGTTTACCAGAACTGAAAATTTTTTTCATGTTCTTACGTGCTTTTTGCGGTTCGTTACAGCAAAGATAGAGAATGGCTTGGTTGAGATGTAATTTCAGTTGCGTTTCGAGGTCGGGTAAAGTTATCTTTTTGAATAAACTCTCTTCATATTTCTCGGTAAGAGCAAGCGCGGCTGGGAATTGTCCGGTATTCAGCAAATAAGCCTGCTCGTATAGATAAATCTGTGCCTGCACTTCCAGGATAAATTCGGAGGAATAGTCACAATTCACTATCTCTTTTAATTTGGAGATGAAAAAAGGCATTTCCTGATATAGTCCGGCAATTTGCAAACTATCCAATATACCTGTTACAGCGCTGAAATAATAAATAGGAGGATTTAAAATCAAATGCCTGTTTGTTTCGAACAAGGCTATCAGTTCCTGATAAAAACGAATGGCAGATTTGTAATTTCCTGTATTTAAATAATAAGTTGCCTGAAATAGCAAGTGTAGTTTCTTTGCTTCAAAACCCTGATAAGAGTGATTTGCCATCAAATTAAGCTCACTGAGTATCAGGTCGTTCAAATCTTCTTTTTGTTTGTCGGAACGTGCATATCCTTTGTAAATAACCCGGTGTTTCAGTATATCGTACAATTGTAGGTGTAGATTTATATTTCGGGAATATTTCATTACATCGTTTATCTCCATTTGTTTGCCGACTAATTCCCGTTCACTGATTCCTTCGAAGTTGAGTGAACTCAAGTATTTAAGTTCCGTACGCCGGATAAGCAGTAAAAGCGCATCGTTTTCATAGGTGACAGCCAATTTTTCAGCTTTTTCCAGTTCTGTGAATGCCGCATCGAACAATTCCCGTTCAAACAAAATCGCTGCTTTGGTGATATAATTGAAGATAGATGTTTGAATATCCTGCTTTTCTCGTAGATTAATAAGGCAATTCATGATTGTACGATACAGATGTTTGGACGCCATCTCGAAACTTTTTGCCTCTTGTGTCTGGCTATAAAGAGTATAGAGTTTATCGGCCGGTACACCATCATTTATAAAATCGAAAAGAATCAGGTAGTTTTTTTCACCGCTTTGCAGATTGCTGTATAGACGGAAATAACGTTTTTCGGCTTTCGAAAGTGATTGGATGAGAAGATATAGCTGATTGGATAAAGTGGTGTTTTTCATGAACATAATATCTTGATATTTAGTTGTATGTTATATTTTGATAAAACAAAAGTAAGATTTGGGTTTATCTTTACAAAGGAATTATATATAAAAAGAGCAAAAATATAAGGATATATTTGTACCGCTTCATTGTAATCTTTTAATTAGGCATAGACATGGATACGACACAATTAGTCAGACGGAAAATTCTGGTTGTCGGTAGTACCAATACCGATATGGTGATAAAAGCCCGGCATCTTCCCCGTCCCGGAGAGACGATTTTGGGAGGAACATTTTTTATGAACCCGGGCGGAAAAGGGGCCAATCAGGCTGTAGCAGCCGCACGGCTGGGTGCACCGGTGACGTTTATCTGTAAGACCGGCAGTGATATTTTCGGACATCAATCCCAACAACTTTTTGAGGAAGAAGGAATAAATACGTCTTATATCTTTTCCGATTCCGAACATCCTTCCGGTGTGGCTTTGATTACAGTGGACGAGCAGGCAGAAAATTGTATTGTCGTAGCTTCCGGAGCTAATGCAAATCTTTTGCCGGTTGATTTGGCAAAAGTAGAAGAGGCCATCAAGCATGCGGACCTGATATTGATGCAGCTCGAAATTCCAATGGAGACAGTGGAATATGTAGTCGGGAAAGGGGCTTGTCTTGGAAAGAAAGTCATTCTCAATCCGGCTCCCGCACATCCTCTTTCTGCCGGATTGCTGAAAAAGCTGTATTTGATTACTCCGAATGAAACGGAGGCAGAAATGATTTCCGGTGTGAAAATAACAGACGAAGTTTCGGCTGTTGAAGCTGCTCGTGTCTTATCGGAAATGGGGGTACAGAATGTTATTATTACGCTCGGCTCGAAGGGGGCTTTGGCTTATTGTGAAGGAAATGTAGATTTTGTTCCGGCCCTGAAGGTGGAGGCTGTGGATACGACAGCGGCAGGAGATGTTTTTAACGGTGCATTGACCGTGGCGTTGGCAGAAGGCAGAAGCCTGACAGAGGCAGTGCGTTTTGCTTGTAAAGCTTCGGCTATTTCCGTGACACGTGCCGGAGCGCAATCGTCTGCTCCTTATCGGAGTGAAGTAGATATATTTGGTTAATTATAAATAGATATGGTTATTATGAAAAACACAATCTTACAAATCGGAATGATTGCTTTGTCATTGGGAATGCTCTCCTGTTCGCAACAACCTGTTATGGATAAGCTTCCTGATAAATTTACTATCAGCCGTGAAAAATTATTGGATAAGATAAAAGGAGGATGGGCCGGCCAGACTATCGGTTGTACTTACGGCGGGCCTACGGAATTTCGTTATAACGGAACGATGATTCAGGAGTATGTCACTATCCCTTGGCCGGATGGGTATATCAAATGGTGGTATGAAAATTCACCCGGTTTGTACGATGACGTGTACATGGATTTGACTTTTGTCGATGTTTTCGACCGTTTAGGTTTGGATGCTCCGGTCGACTCGTTCGCGATGGCTTTTGCTAATGCCGGATATATGCTTTGGCATGCAAACCAGTCTGCACGTTATAATATTTTGCAAGGTATCATGCCGCCGGAATCCGGCAATTGGTTGAATAATCCGCATGCCGACGATCTCGATTACCAGATTGAAGCCGATTATTCCGGCTTGATGTCGCCGGGAATGCCGAATACGGCCTCTGAAATATCTGATAAAATCGGGCATATCATGAATTATGGCGACGGCTGGTACGGAGGTGTCTATGTCGGGGCGATGTATTCGCTGGCATTTGTTTCGGACGATATTGAATTTATCGTAACCGAAGCATTGAAAACAATCCCCCGGCAAAGCCGGTATTACCAGTGCATGAGCGACGTTATTCGTTGGCATCAAGAGTATCCCGACGACTGGAAACGTACTTGGTTTGAATGTGAAAAGAAATGGAGTGAGGATATCGGATGCCCGGATGGTGTATTTGTTCCGTTCAATATCGATGCGGTTATCAACAGTGCCTATATTCTGATTAGCCTTTTGTATGGAGAAGGGGACTTTTATAAAACGATGGATATTGCAACTCGTTGCGGACAAGATTCTGATTGCAATCCCGCTTCTGCCGCCGGTATTTTGGGAGCGATAATCGGGTATAGCAAGATACCGGATTATTGGTTGAAAAACCTGAAGGAGGTAGAAGATATGAATTTTGCCTATACGAATATTTCCCTGAACCGGACTTATCAGATGAGTTTTAACCAAGCTTTGCAAATGATAGAACGCAATGGAGGAGAAGTGGGCGAAAAGGAGATAACGATTGCTTGCCAGCAGCCGGTTCCTGTTCGTTATGAAAAAGCCTTTGATGGCCTGTATCCCGTGGGTCGTCTTGGTGTAAACCGGGAGATTGCGGAGGTCGGAGAAGTGGCATGGGAGGGTACAGGCATTGTCTTTAAAGGATATGTGCGTGCCGATGATGGGAACTACGTAGCCCGTGTCGAGATGTATATGGATGGTGAGTTGGCGGAAACTGCCAATCTGCCTGCCGCGTTCCGTACACGTCGGAATGATTTATTCTGGAAATATCAGCTCCCTAAAGGAAAACATATTTTCACTTTCAAATGGTTGAACCCGGTTCCGGGTGCTTCCGTTCACTTTAATGATGCATTGATTTATTCGGATGCACCTTTACAAACTGTTCATCAATAAATAGTAAAGATTATGTTTATAGTACAGAATTATTCGTTGGCAATCGTATTTTGCGTCATTACGATGCTTTGTTGGGGGTCGTGGGGAAACACGCAAAAGCTGGCGTCCAAAACATGGAGATACGAATTTTTTTATTGGGATTATGTAATTGGTGTACTGCTGTTTTCTGTTGTTTCCGCATTTACGCTGGGTAGTTTCGGGCAAGAAGGAGAAAGCTTTTTGTCTAATCTGGCACAAGCGGACGGAATAAATTTGGGGAGCGCCTTTTTAGGAGGAATTATTTTCAATGCGGCTAATATACTATTGTCGGCGGCTATAGCCATCTGTGGTATGTCTGTGGCTTTTCCGGTAGGGATAGGGCTGGCGCTGGTATTAGGAGTGTTGGTTAATTATTTCGGTTCGGCAAAAGGAGAACCGTTGTATATTTTTATAGGAGTAGCTTTGATTACGGTCGCAATATTACTGAACGGGTTGGCTTATAAAAAGGCATTGGTGGGGTCGAAAAAGGTTTCCGGCAAGGGTATTTTCATTTCGGTTGCAGCGGGTGTTATTATGGCCTTTTTCTATCGTTTTGTGGCGGCATCGATGGATTTGAATAATTTCGTAGAGCCGGCATCTGGTAAATTGACGCCGTATACGGCAGTGTTTATTTTTGCATTAGGTGTTTTTGTCAGCAATTTTTTGTTTAATACCATTGCAATGAAACGGCCGGTGGAAGGGGAACCTGTCTCTGTTTCCGGTTATTTCAAAGGGAATATGAATACCCATTTGGTAGGGGTATTGGGTGGTGTTATCTGGTGTGTCGGCCAGTCATTCAGTATGATTGCCTCCGAAAAGGCCGGGGCAGCTATTTCTTATGGATTGGGGCAGGGGGCTACTTTGGTTTCTGCTTTATGGGGTATCCTTATCTGGCATGAGTTTAAAGGAGCACCCAAATCGTCGGATTATTTGAATATGGGGATGTTTGTTTTGTTTGTGATAGGATTGGGGTTCTTGATTTATGCCGGAGCGTAAGTAAAATAAAGGGTTTGTTATTTTTGTCATTTATGTCGTATACGAGGTAAATAAGTATTACGACTTGTCGATAATGCCACCGTAGTGGCACTCTAGTGCCATCGGCATGGCATTGCAGTGCCACTACGGTGGCACTGGGGACAGCATGCCGGGGAATCCGTCGAATCCTGGATGAGTCGCATTTGAAGCCTCTTTGATTGTTGGTGTAATGATTTCTGATTTTTAATTGGATTATATTTGCTATTTTCGTCAAAAAACGTACATTTGTATATAATTACTAACGTCAACAAACTGAATACTGATAAATGAAAACATTATTACTCTCAGCATTATTTGCAAGTTTTGCAATGACATTATCCGCTCAACAACAGAGTTTCTGGAAAGAGGATTTTTCTTCGGGAAAATTACCTGACGGGTGGATTGTTGCCGACTCTTCAAAGTCCGGCAAGTGTAAATGGATGGTTACGGACCAGCCCTATCCGGGTTCTTTCCAGTTTGACCAACAGGCTCCCCCTATTGCTTCTACAAGCCGTGGCTTTCATATGCAGTTCCGTCCGGGTGTCGCAACCGGCGAGGAGGTGACCAAATGGAACCAGCTTGGCGAATATCCGAATGGGTATTTCCAGACAAGTGCGATTGATTGTTCCGGTAAAAATGATGTGATATTGAAATTCCAACATCTTTTCCGTTGGAACAATTGGTTTACCGGCAAACGGGCCGGTCTTTGGGTTGGTGTCAGTACCGACGGGACAAATTGGACCGAATATAATGTCGTGGATAAAATTCCGGCGGCAACCTTATTGCATGCTCCTGTTAATGAAGAAATCAATATCAGTAATGTGGCTGCAAACCAGAAAAATGTCTATTTGCGCTTCTTCTGGCGTGATATTTTCTCTTGGTACTGGATGGTAGACGATATTGAGCTGACGCAGCCTTACGATTACGACTTGGCTTTAGAGAATATCACATCTCATCCGGAGGCGGGCAATACTTTCACAAAGGAGGAAGTGCTGAAGGTGAAACTGAAAAATGTAGGTGCGAAATCCGTGGAGGAGGATTTTTCCGTGACTGCCGCTCTGAACAACGGGCAGAAGCTGACGGCTGAAGTGAAAGCTTCTGCACAGCCTATCGGGAAGCAAGAGGAATACGAAGTGGTTTTCCCTGCTACGGACCTTACCCAAATGGGGTCTTATAAAATTGAATTTGCCATTCAATACCCGAAAGATCAGCGAGCAGGCAATAATACATTGAATACCAGCCTGTATGCGGCTAAGATGAATCTCGGTAATTTGACGAAATTCAACAAGATAAGTAATACGGAGTATGAGTTTGTATCCGGCTATGCCAAAGTGAAACTAATGTTTTACCGGGATGATATTTTCCGCATTTGGCTGGCTCCGGACGGAGAATATACGAATCCGGCGGCAAACTCGATTGTGGTGGATTATGGAGTAAAGAGTCCGCATGTATCAATGAGTAATGCAGGGGACTATTACAAATTTGCGACCCCGCAATGTGTGGTACGTGTCTATAAAAATCCGATTCGTTTTGCCATGTACGATAAAAATAATAAATCGGCCTTATTTGAAGAAGCCGAACCGATTGCTTTTGGTCTGAAAACGAGCCAGACGCTACGTCGTAGTGCAGATGAGGAGTTTTATGGTTGCGGTATGCAACAGGGGAATTTCTCGCATAAAGGTAAGACGCTGGATATTGCAGTCACAGGATGGGATGAAGACCAAGCTTCCAATCCGGCTCCTTTCTATATGTCGACTAAGGGATACGGGGTGTTCCGTAATACTTTTGCACCGGGACAATATTCGTTCAACGGTTCGGGTATTTCCGACAAAGTGTATGATGACGGATTTAAGATGTTGGCTTATACCAGTCGGTTGACGCATGACGAAAACCGTTTCGATGCTTTTTATTTCTTTGGTCCTTCTTTGAAAAACATTTTGAATGATTATACCGACATAACAGGAAAACCTTTTATGCCGGCCATGTGGATGCTGACGATGGGGGATGCCGATTGCTATAACAAAGGCGAACAGCGTACAGGATGGACGCAAACGACCCCGGATGTAATCAGCCAGATAGCCGATAAATATGTGGAATATGATATGCCGCGTGGTTGGATTTTACCTAACGATGGGTATGGTTGCGGGTATGTGAAGCTTGATTCTGTGGTTATGGAATTGCATAAACGTGGTTTCTATACCGGGCTATGGACGGAAAACGGAGTTGACAAAATAGCCTATGAAGTGGGAACTTGCGGTACTCGTCTCTGTAAACTGGATGTTGCTTGGGTAGGCGAAGGGTATGAGTTTGCCTTGAACGGTTGTAAATCAGCTTTTGAAGGTATTCAGAATAATACAAATGAACGTGGTTTCGTATGGTCTGTCTGCGGATGGGCCGGAACACAGCGTTATTCTACAGTGTGGAGTGGCGACCAGTATAGTAACTGGGATTATATCCGTTATCATATCCCGACTGTCACTGGTGCGGGACTTTCGGCTATGAATGCGGCAACGAGTGATGTGGACGGTATTTTCGGCGGTTCGCCAAGAACGTATATACGCGACTTGCAATGGAAAGTATTTACTCCTATTTTTATGACAATGAGCGGCTGGGCCGATACCGACCGTCAACCTTGGGTGTACGGGCATCCTTATACGGATATCAGCCGTAATTACTTGAAATTGAAAATGCGCCTGAACCCTTACGGTTATACCTATTGCCATGAAGCACATACCACAGGCGTCCCGATGGCCCGTGCAATGGTTTTGGAATTTCCGGACGACCCTGTAACCCGTGATACGACGACACAATATCAGTTTATGAGTGGCGAATGGATGCTGGTAGCTCCCGTATATACACATCGCAATGTACGTGATAAGATTTATTTTCCGGAAGGTGAATGGTACGATTATTGGACCGGTGAGAAATATGAAGGCGGTAAGTGGCTGGATAAGTATAATGCCGCATTGGATATTTGTCCTGTATTTATCCGTCAAGGGGCAATTATCCCGATGTATCCGGATATGAACTATGTGGGAGAGAAGCCGACAGATGTTCTGACACTCGACCTTTATCCTTCCGGCAATACCTCCTTTAATTTGTATGAAGACGACTGTTTGACACGTGATTATGAAAAAGGTGAATTTGCCGAAACGTTGATTTCAGTTTCTGCACCCGAAGGGCAAACCGGGACGGTGACTGTTAATATCGCGAAAGCAAAAGGGGATTTTAAAGGCCGTTATCAGGAACGTTCCTATCTTTTAGATACACGTTATCTGAAAGCTCCGGCAAATGTGACAGTGAATGGTAAATCATTGCCTGCCCTTTCGGCAACCGAATTTGAAACGGGTAACGAAGGGTGGTATTATGATGCAGCCGACCGGCAGGGGCGTGTGAAAGTACGTACAGCTAAATTGTCGACTAACGCTGAACAGAAAATTATTATTAATTGAAAAATATCAATACTTCTGTTATCTTTGCAGTATTGTATAACCAATAAACAAAACGAGTATGAGTGACAAGGACGATTTAATTTACGATGAAGATGATTCTGTTGAATTTATCCAGAACTATCTTCCCCAAGAGTTGAAAGGCAAATTCAGCAATGATGATATTAATTATATTGTAGACCTGATTTATGAGTATTACGAATCAGAAGGTCTTTTGGATGAAGAAAATACCGCTGACGATTCGGAAGTCAATATTGATGAAGATGAGTTGATTGCTTTTGTGATAAAGAATGCACAAAAAGACGGTATAGGCAAATTTACTTCGGAAGAAATAACTTTCATCGTTCAGGGAGAGTTGGAATATTGTGATTCTATCAACATGTTTGATTGATTTTTGTTATATAAAGTAGAATAAGAAGAAAAATATGAGAATATGAGACATTTTAAATTATTATCTGTACTACTTTGTATGGCGGTGATTTTTTCCGGTTGTAAGACGTGGAATAATACGGCTAAAGGTACTGCTATCGGTGTAGGTGGTGGTGCTGCTGCCGGAGCGGGTATCGGCGCTTTGGCCGGTAATACGGCGCTTGGCGCAGTTATTGGTGCTGCGGTGGGTGGCACAGCCGGCGCTTTAATCGGAAAGAAAATGGATAAACAGAAAAAAGAGTTGGAGGCAACATTGCCGCCGGAAACAACTGTTGAAACCATTAATCAAGGCGAAGCGTTGAAAGTGACGTTTGATTCCGGTATTTTATTTGCCACCAATTCAAGTACGTTAAGTGATGCTTCCAAGAGTGCGTTGCGTAATTTCGCTAACAGTTTGAAGGTGAATCCGGATACGGATATTAGGATTATCGGCTTTACGGACAATACCGGTAAAGTAGATTACAATCAGACTTTATCGGAAAAACGTGCTAAAAGTGTGTTCGATTACCTCATGCAACAAGGAATTAGCAGCGACCGTATGGTGTATGAAGGAAAAGGGGTTCACGACCCTGTTGCCAGCAATGATACTCCGGAAGGACGTGCTTTGAACCGGCGTGTTGAGATTGTTATTTTGGCTAACCAGAAAATGATACAGGAAGCTCAACAAGGAACATTGAAATAAAAGTACTCTGGTAAAGGGACAATTTTACCAGATACGGAAAATTCTGACAGGCACAGATTTATGCAGATAGTTTCTATATCTGCGAAATCTGTGCCTGTCTGTGTTATTTTAACGGTTGTTTATGTGCGTTTTCAAACCTTCATACATGTTAATTAACACATCAGGAAAGGAAGAAAGCCAAACCTTTTTTTATTCATATTGTTTAAATAGTAACTTATATATAAGCACAAATAATAGTATAAACTGTTTTAAACGTTGAATGAGATGAAAAAGATTCTTCCTTTTTTCTTATTGGTTCTTTTATTGGCATCTTGCCAAAAGGATCCGGACATGTCAAAGTTAAGCGATGATTTCGTGGTGTTCACAGATTACAGTAAGGACGCTAAATTTGATTCGTTTACTACATTCTATATCCCGGATAGTGTAATGGTTATAGGAAATAGCGAAAAAGCCGAATTCTGGTCTGCTGCAGAGGCTGACGATATTGTGACTACTTTGGTTAGTGGCATGCAAGGCCGTGGTTATACCCGTACAACAGACAAGGCTAATGCAGATCTGGGTATACAGGTTTCTTTCATAAAGAACGTGAATTATTTCACAAATTATACTGATAATTCTTACTGGTGGTGGGGATATCCCGGGTATAACTGGTGGTATGGTTATTGGGGAACAGGCTGGAATGGATGGTATTATCCATATCCGATTGTTTACAGCTATAGCGTAGGTTCTCTATTGGTTGAAATCGTTAATTTGAAGGCTGCGCAGTCAACTTCTGCAGATACTAAATTACCGGTTCTTTGGACAGCCTATATGACAGGTTTGCTTTCCGGTTCCGATAAAGTAAACATTAAACTTTCGACCCGTGCAATAGAGCAGGCTTTTGTACAATCACCGTACTTGAAAAAATAATTAAACGCGAATTAATTAATAATGTAGAGACGATTCATTTCGTCTGATTATAAATTTGAATCTTATGAAAAAGATAAATAAATCAATAAAATTAATCGCTTTACTTGTTGCCTGTTTAGCGATACCATCTCTGGCCGGCGCCCAGGTTGTAAAGAACATGTATTTTAATATCGATTGGCAGATAAACTCTCCGTTCAGTCAGACGTTCTCTGACAAAACGAGTGGTTGGGGTGCTCATGCTGAAGCCGGTTATTATCTGGTTCCTAATTTCTCGGTAGGTGCATTTATTTCCTATCATACGAATAATAAGTATATAGACCGTCAGACACTTCCGATAAGTTCAACTTCTTCAATAACATCTGACCAACAGCATTCTATTTTCCAATTGCCTTTCGGTGCTGCTTTCCGTTATAATGTAGCCCCTGAAAGTCAGTTCCAACCGTATGCCGGTGTACAAACGGGTGCTAGTTATAGTGAAATGTCGACTTATATGAATGTATTGAAAGTATACGACCGTAACTGGGGTTTCTATGTTGCTCCGGAAATAGGTATGAATATATATTTCACACCGGAGAAACAGATTGGTTTACATATTGCAGCCTACTATAATTATGCAACGAATAAAGGGCACGTCCTGAATTATTCAATCGACGGATTGAACAACTGGGGCATTCGCTTAGGTGTTGCATTCTAATTGCGAAGTTTGTTCTTTTAAGTGTTTTATGTAGTTTATTAGAAAGCGGGAGGATGCTATAGGGTGCCTCCCGTTTTTTTATAACAGGGAATACATTAAGCTTGTGTGTTTTCTGTATTATGCTGTTTATAATTCTTATTCCCTTGCCGTTTTCCGGTTCTTTTGTAATTGTTGGTGTTGTCTTTATATGAACTATTCTCTTTACGTGGCCGTCCTCTTCCCCGGCGCATATTTCCATATTTTTCCGGTTCATAAAGGGGCGTTTCCCCGAATTTAGGGTCTACGGGAATTTTATAGACTTCTTTGTCAAGAAATTCTTCGATACGCTTGAACTGTGCTTGTTCATCGATAGAAACAAAAGTGATAGCCAGCCCTTCACCGTTTGTTCCACGGGCGGTACGACCAATACGGTGGACATAATCTTCCGGGTCATGGGGAATATCGTAGTTGACTACTAACTTGATGTCATTGATATCGATACCGCGTGAAACAACATCGGTTGCAACCAGTATGTCTATACGTCCGTTTTTAAACTCTTTCATCACCTCTTCACGTTGGGATTGTTCGAGATCGGAGTGCATGGCTGCAACATTAAATTTCATCCGTTTGAGAGTTGTGGAAAGCTCTTTGACCTTCATTTTGGAAGAGGAGAATATAATGACACGTTGCGGACGGGCCTGCGAGAATAAATCTTCAAGGATGTGCAACTTTTGAATGTCATAACAGATATATGCCGTCTGCATGATGGTTTCGGGTGGGCGGGATATTGCAATCTTGACTTCTTCCGGATTTTTCAGGATTGTCTTTGCCAACGTGCGAATTTTGGGAGGCATAGTGGCAGAGAACATAATAGTCTGGCAGTTTTCCGGAAGTAACTTATGTACTTGCATGATATCATCGTAGAACCCCATGTCGAGCATACGGTCTGCTTCATCAAGAATAAAAAAGGATACTTGCGAAAGATCGACTGTTCCTAGTTTGATATGTGATAATAAACGTCCTGGGGTAGCGATAATAATATCGGCACCCATTTCCATTCCTCGTTTTTGTTGCTCCCAGGCTATTCCGTCGGTTCCTCCATAAACAGCTACTGCCGAAACGGGAACAAAGTAGGTAAAACCTTCGATTTGCTGGTCTATTTGTTGTGCCAATTCCCGGGTAGGAGCCATAATGATAGCATTAATGGCATTGGCAGGATGGAGTCCCTTACTGAGTTCGTTAATGACCGGCAATACATAAGCCGCTGTTTTTCCTGTTCCTGTCTGTGCACATGCGATGATGTCTTTTCCTTTTAAAATCACCGGAATTGTTAGTTCCTGGACAGGAGTTGTCTCCTGAAAATTCATAGCGTCGAGACCGTCCAATACAGCCTCTTCCAAATCCAATTCGTCAAATCTCATCTTTCATCATTAAATTCCCGGTAAAGGTATATAATATTTGGGAAATATTGTTGTTTAGGCGGCGGTACTTGGTGTAAATCTGTGGATTTTTATTATAATCCTTGATTTTAATTAGCATTTCTCTTTGTTTTAAGAGAAAATAGATACCTTTATAGCCAATTAGCTATTAATGCATTTATTGTTATGGGCAGAAAAGGAGACGGAAATGACTTTCAGTCAAAATTTGATTTAAAAGAAAAGACTACTTTACATGAATTAATAAATACAATTCTGGATCGTTTGCCATTAGGCGTTTTCGTTAAGGATGGAGAGCATAAATTCGATTATTTATATTGGAATCGTTTTATGGAAGAAATGACAGGATTAGATACGAGTGAAGTAGAAGGGCATAATGATTTTGAAATTCAGTATGATTCTTTTATCTCTGTTGAACAACGTATGGAGTTGGACCGCAATATCATGCAGACGGGAAAGGTCGTGGAATTGCAGGGCAAGGTGAAAGCTGCCGATAATACTTTGAGGGATATAGAAATAACAAAATGTCCGATATCATTGAGCAACGGTAAACCTCTTTTGCTTGCTTTGTGGAGGGATGTGACAGGGAAACATGCGATGGAGAGTGCTTTGAAACGAGCACAAACATTAACAAAAATGGCTTTACATTCAAGTGATATTCATACTTGCTCCATATTTATTAATCCGGATAGTAAGGTGAATTTTGATGATGCTGTCGTTTCTTTAAATGATTGGGTTGGTGAAAGTGAAAGTCTGTTTAATCATCTGTGGGGAGATTTTGTTTCCAACTTTCATCCGGATGAAAGAAACTTTTGTATCGACCAATTTCGTAAACTTTGTCGGGGAGAGCTTTCTGAAACCAAGCTCGAATTGCGGGTCTTCAATGAAAATGAATATAATTGGCGGGAAATTACTGCTTATGTTTATGAGCGTGATGAAAAAGGTCGTCCTATCATTCTTTTAGCTTGTTCCACAAATATCCAGGAGCGAAAGAATCAGGAACAATATCTGGAAGAGGCGAAGAAAAAAGCAGAGATTGCCGATATGATGAAGTCGAAGTATTTGGCGGATATGAGCCATGAAATTCGTACTCCTTTGAGTGCAATTACCGGTTTTTCCGAATTGATGGCTTTTGCCGGTTCCGATGAAGAACGTATGGAATATTATGAAATTATCAAAACGAATAATGAGTTGTTAATGCAGCTTATCAATGATATTTTGGATCTTTCGAAAATAGAAGCGGATGTGATGAAGATATCTTATGCACCGGTTGATATCAATGAGTTAATGGATACGACTTTTGCTTCTGTCAGGTTGCGTGTTCCGGAAGGTATCGAGCTTATTTTGGAAAAAGGTTCTTGCTGTTGTTCATTTGTTACCGATAGTATTCGGCTGTTACAATTGATAAATAATCTGGTGAACAATGCTATTAAAAATACCAAAAAGGGGAGTATAACGATGGGGTATACCTGTTTGCCGGACAATAGTTTAAAGTTTTATGTGAAAGATACAGGTATTGGGATTGCAAAAGATAAATTGGACAGTCTTTTTACTCGTTTTGTCAAGGTAAACGATTATATGGAAGGGATTGGTTTGGGATTGGCTATATGCCAAGGGCTTGTTGCCCGAATGGGCGGTACGATACAGGTTGAGTCTGAATTGGGGGTCGGATCAACTTTTTCTTTTATTCTGCCTTCGCATGAGGAAAAATAATCAGTTGTAAATGTGTAAATGGATGTTTCCAAGTATTCACATAAGGTTTACCGATTATTATTTATAATATTTCTTGTATATTTCTTTATAGATGCCATTTTCACGTATTTGTTGAAGCCAACTATTGAGACTGTCGAGGAGGATTGGTGCGTCTTTGCGGACAGCCCATGATTGCAATTGAGTGAAACTTATATCTGTTTCAATATCCAGTTCCGGTAATTGTTGTTGGGAAAGACGGGCTATTTGTTGATCGCAGACGGCATAATCAATATCTCCTTTAGCTACCATAATGGCCAGTTGTTCACTGGAATATAGCTCATCTTCTTTTACATATATTGTGTCACCGATTTCGTGTCCCAGATTTTGTAAACGCAAAAGAGCTGGAGAATTTTGGGGAATGTACAGGGTTTTACCAGCCAGGTCAAGTTGATTACGTATGGGTTTAATGCCGTTGTTCGCTTTTTCTGTACGTTGTACCAACACTTGTTTGTTGAGTACGATAGGTTCGGTAAAAAGATATTCTTCCTTGATATCGCTGTTGACAGGAATGTTGCGGGCAATAACATCACAATTATTATCGGACAATTCCTTGAAACTTTCAGTAAGACTCATCACAAGATGGGTTTGTACTTCCAGGCCGGACAATTTAGCAATAGCTTGGCTTAATTCGTACTGAAACCCCTCTATCGTATCACCTGCTACGTAATAGCCGGATTGGTTGTATTCGGTTACCATGCGTAAAACACCTTCTTTTTTTATTTCCGGATAGTCACGGGACGGGATTATTTCAGGCTTATTTTTCAGTCTCCACAGCATAATCATAGTGGCGATAGCTATTATCAGTAGTCCAATGTAAACTCCAATCAATTTATGGGATTTCATATGACTTAGTTATTAAATGTGACGGAAATACCCATTTTCAGTACCATTGGGTTGAGCGGATAATGTGCCAGAGAAAAATAGTTCGGTTCAACAAATTTATTGCTTAAGTTATATGCCATTACAAAGAAACGAGCTTGTTTCAGGTGGAAATTTGCATAAGCATTGATAAGTGGATAATTGCCTACCTTGACTTCATCTTGTACCTGAAATTGCTGCGTCGCAGGTTCGTAATAAGGGGCATAATAAGCTGTATTATAATACATATTGGCTCCAAGTTGGATAGTCAGAACTTTCGCCAGTTTGAATTTCAGATAAATGTTACTATATACACTGATTTGCGGTAAAGGTAATACATCTTTGTCGCTACTAAGTTGATAGGCCGCTTCGTTTTCCCATCCGAAAGCACGGTAAATAATATCCTGTTTGACACGTGCAGAAAGAACTTGCAGGTTTCCACTTTTTTGTTCCGGTAGTCCCTGCTTATTAAAAAATACGTAGTTCTGGATACTTTCTATACCGGCAGATAATTGCGTACGGGTCGATTCTAAGTCTATTTTTGCTCCGGCATATATTTGTTGTGTCATATTCAAGTTATTATCCCACCAGAAGTAACGGGAATGAAAATGACGCGTGTAGAAAGCCGGAGTTACGTTTTTAAAATATCCTTCGGCACGGATAATAGCATCCTTGTTGAACAGATTAAATTTGGTCTGCAAATGACCGGTTGCACGGAATTCACCAATATCGTCACCAACAACACAAAGTTCGCCGCGTGCATCATATGTAAGGATACTGCCTAAGCGTTTTGAAATTTCAGCTCCTATATATGTTGAAAATTCGTCATAACGTTGGCTAACAGGAAAATTCAAAGAGGTTGGAGTTGGATCGTAACCACTGCCGGTAGGGCCGTAATTCAGTCCTGGTATTTCAGCCGGTAATTCGAATCTACGTTTATCAAATGTAATGAATGCTGTTAATCCGAATTTAACCCAATCCTGAAAACCTTCACGCATAGATAGTCCGAAAGTATTACGCAGATTCCAGTAGGACGTTCGATCGTCGACACCTGTTACCAGTCCGTAAACACGTGGCGTACCGTCCGGATTAAGATAGCTATTATCCAGTGCTGTACTTTCTCCTACGAAACGGCGACGGTTATCTTTGTATTCGATAGTATGTATGATACTGGAGACCGGTATGAATTGTTTCAAAGGATTACCCAGTGTGTCTGTTTCTTCTTCCAATTCCCGGTAAAAACCTAAGTTATACCGATGAGTAAGAAAATACTGTTTACCGCGTACACGGTTCCAGGCTTTTACCGCGTATCGTATATCGTAAGCTTTAGGATCATCCTGATTACGTCCACCGGCAAAATACTCATCATGATGTGTAATTACGGAGTCATTTGCCAGACCTCCGTTTTCATAGTTTACAAAGTTGAAATTACTCAGATACGCATGTGCTTCGTAACGTTCGGTCTGGTAACTTCCGAAAAGACGATAACTCAACAGTTTGTTACCATTATTTTTATAGAAGCCGCGGGCATATATATAATCAATATCGCCGCCGATATTAATTTGTTTTCCGAAATTCGTGGTGAGCATCCCTTTCAAACGTTCTTCCTTATTTCCGCTACCCCCTGCAGTTGTGTATAATACTTCCGTATAAGGAATTTTTGTATTATAGAACATTGCATTTTCAGGAGTGGTGATGTAATAATCGTAAGGATCTGCAAAAACGAAGTCACGAGCTTCCTGGCGTTCAGAGAAGATGCGGGTTTGTGCCGCCGAGCCAATATTAGCGAGATAACCCACAGCAAGAGAATTTGCCTCTACAAGCGTGCTGTTACCGAAATTCAAAGTATTGGTATCCATAGGAGCTACATATTGTTCACCCAATAAGGGGGTGAGACGGTAGCCTGTGATACGTTTATTGTTAAGTGCTAAACTATCTGCAACCAACAGACTATCAGGTATATCACTTTTTGCTGACGATAGGTTGCTTAGAGAAAAACTACCCTTTCCGCTGCCCGGACGGTGTTGCGCCTGCATAGTTGTAGCGGATACTATCAGTAATACTAATATGTATAAGCAATGCTTCATGGGGGGCAAAGATAGTAATAATGTAAGTAATGTACCAATATGAATAATATGCCAATATGCCAATTAATACTAATTGTCGTATTTCATTGGCAAATTGGCATATTGAGTGATGGGCATATATTTTATTGTACTTGTTGTATGATTTCCATACCTTTTTTGATAGCAGCTTCGTTCATGGGAATAAGCTTATGATGACGTTCAGGCAATGATTTTTTCAGTCCTAACAGGACATTTTCCAATTTCACCATCGGAACAATCTTCAACAACCCGCCGAGTATCAACATGTTGAATGCTTTTTCATTTTTCATTTCTGTCGCAGCATCCATTGCATCAACCCTATAGACATTGATATCAGTCCGCTTTACGGGAGTATGAATGCCATAACCGTCGTAAATCAAGATACCTCCTTTCTTTACTTTACTTTCGAATTTATCCAATGAGGGCTGATTCAGGATAATGGCAATATCGTATTCATTCAGGATAGGTGAGCTGATAGGAGCGTCGCTCAGGATAACAGTTACATTGGCTGTCCCTCCGCGCTGTTCAGGACCATAAGAAGGCATCCAGCTTACTTCTTTTCCTTCCATCAACCCTGAGTAAGCTAAAATCTTACCCATCGACAGAACGCCTTGTCCACCAAAACCGGCTATGATTATTTCTTGTTTCATGATAATATATTACTAATTATTCTTTATTCTTTAAGTCTCCCAGTGGATAGAAGGGGAACATATTTTCTTCCATCCATTTGTTTGCTTTTTCAGGAGTCATTTTCCATCCGGACGAACAAGTGGATACAAATTCTACAATAGAAGTACCTTTGCCGGCCATAGAATTTTCGAATGCTTTACGAAGCATCTTTTTTGCTTTGCGAACAGCTGCAGCTGTTTGTACACTCTGTCGTGTGACCAAGCAAGTCCCTTCCAGCTGAGCCAGTAAATCACCAATCTTCAAGGGATAACCATTCAGAGCAATGTTACGTCCGTACGGGCAGGTTGAAGTAGGCATACCTTCCAGTGTCGTAGGTGCCATTTGTCCTCCAGTCATGCCATAGATGGCATTGTTGACGAATACGATTACAATATTTTCTCCACGATTGGCTGCGTGGATAGTTTCAGCTGTGCCGATGGCTGCCAAGTCCCCATCTCCCTGATAGGTGAATACCATCTTACTTGGGTTCAGACGTTTTACTGCTGTAGCAATAGCAGGTGCGCGTCCGTGAGCCGCTTCAATCCAGTCGATATCAAGATAGTTGTATGCAAATACGGCACATCCTACAGGAGAAATGCCGATTGTCTTATCTTCCATTCCCATTTCGGCTATTACTTCAGCAATCAGCTTGTGTATGACACCGTGGCTACAACCGGGACAGTAGTGCATAGGATTTTCATTCATTAGCCTGGGTTTTTCATACACCAGGTTCTCCGGTTTAATTATCTCGTTGAGTTCCATAATAAATAATTTTTCAATTTGCTAATTTGTTAATTTGCCATGAAAGCAGCATGTTATGCCTTTCGATATATCGGCATATAATCAGATTAGCGCATTATTTAACTAATAAATCGAATAAGGTATTGTATGAGACGGAAACAGATAGCTGCACCGCCGCAATACAGGAATGCGGTTCGGTCGGCCGGAAGAGCAAAGTAGCAAATTACTGCTGCAACAGCCAAAGCCATAAATATCCAAGTCAATACCGTATCTATTTTACTTCCGCGTCTCATTGGAATCAAAACAACTTTTCTTTTAATGCTGCTAAGACTTCATCCGGAGTGAACACAATACCGCCCAAACGACCGAAATGTTCAACCTTTATTTTACCGTTTACCGCTAAGCGAATATCTTCAACCATTTGACCGGCATTCAGTTCTACAGAGAGCATGCCTTTTACTTTATCGGCATATTGAGCGATAATTTTAGAAGGGAACGGCCATAATGTGATAGGGCGCAGCAAACCAAGTTTACAGCCTTCTGCACGGGCATTCTCTACTACTTTCTGACAGATGCGTGCGGAAGAACCGAAAGCAATTAGCAGATATTCTGCATCATCGCAATGGAATTCTTCGTAACGTACTTCATTTTCTTCTATTTTGCGATATTTGGCTTGGAAACGGATATTATTTTCTTCCATGATAGCCGGGTCGAGTTCGAGGGAGGTAATCACATTCAGCTTACGACCGGCAGGTTTACCTTGTGCGGCCCATGGACATTCGGCTATGATTTCTTCTTCTGTTTTACGCGGACGGAAAGGAGGCATTACTACTTTTTCCATCATTTGACCGATGATACCATCTGCCAGGATAATAGCCGGATTGTTGTATTTGAATGCCAAATCAAATCCCAATCCTACGAAATCGGCCATTTCCTGAACGGAAGAAGGAGCTAATGTAATCAAGCGGTAATCACCGTGTCCGCCCCCTTTGACTGTTTGGAAATAGTCTGCCTGACTTGGTTGGATAGTCCCTAGTCCCGGTCCTCCGCGCATGACATTTACAATAAGACAAGGCAGTTCGGCTCCTGCTATATATGAAATACCTTCTTGTTTTAAGCTGATACCAGGACTAGACGAAGAGGTCATTACGCGTTTGCCTGTACCGGCACCGCCATAAACCATATTGATTGCGGCCACTTCGCTTTCTGCCTGAAGTACGACCATCCCGGTTGTTTCCCAAGGCTTTTCAGCCATCAAGGTTTCCAGTATCTCCGATTGCGGAGTAATCGGGTATCCGAAATAACCATCGGCACCATAACGAATAGCGGCATGGGCGATAGCTTCGTTCCCTTTCATTAATTTTACTTCTTCTGTCATATCTGTTTTAGATTTTTACTTTATAGATGGTTAAACAACCGTCCGGACAAACCAAACCGCAACTGGCACAACCAATGCAGTTGTCCGGTTCTTTCATATACACATAATGGTATCCCTTGTTGTTTACTTCACGTGGATGCAGTTCCAATACATCCGACGGACAGGCTACTACACAAAGATTACATCCTTTGCATCGCTCTGTGTTTACAACAACAGCTCCTTTTATCTTCGCCATAATTACTATATTTATTTCTGATGTAACACTAAATTTGAACGGTCAAAGGTAGTAAAAACTTTATAAAGAGTTCCTTTTTCACGTTAATTAGTAACGTTATCTCTATTTTGTTTGTTACATTCTTGTTAGAATAAACTGATTAGTAATGCTATATTCAATATTGTTACCATTGTTCCTAAAACAATCAGCAAAATGGTCGTGGAACGACTGTTCACATATTGTCCCATTACCTGTTTGCTGGATGTCAGGTAAACTTGAGTAAATACGGTGATAGGTAGCTGTACGCTTAATAACATTTGGGAGAGGATGAGGCCTTTAAAAGGATCATCAACTGCGAAGATGATGAGCAAGGCTGGGATAAACGACAACAAAACACCTAGTTTGGAGTGGAGATCTTTATGGTTATATGCTTCTCCGTAAAAACCGGCAAAGATAGAAGCTCCGGCAATACCAGATGTAATGGTAGAAGATACGCCGGCCAATAATAAAGCGGCTGCAAATATAACTCCGGCATTATTTCCGACTAATGGAACAAGTAGTTGTTGAGCTTGATCTAATTCATCGACTGCAATTTTCTGTTTGAAGAAAGTGGCGGCAGCCAAAATAATCATAGCAGAATTGATAGCCCATCCGATTACCATTGATAATAAGGTATCGTAAAATTCGTATTTTAGTTGTTTTTTTATAATTGTTTCATCTTCCAAATTCCATTCCCGGCTTTGGATGACTTCTGAATGCAGGAATAGGTTATGAGGCATAACGACAGCTCCCAGTACACTCATGATGATGAGCATTGAGTTTTCCGGGAAAGTTGGCTTAATCCATCCTTCTATGGCTGCTCCCCATTGTACATCGACCAATGCCAGTTCGTATAAGAACGACAAACCGATGATGGAGACGAACATAATAATCCAGCGTTCTATCTTACTGTATGTATTGCTGAATAACATTCCTAAACAAACAATCGTAATAATCACAGCTCCGACTTTGATGGGCATTCCAAACAACATGCGGAGTGCAATTGCACCGCCGAGTATCTCTGCCAGCGAAGTCGATATACTTGCCATCATTGCCGATACCAGAATAGGACGGCTTAGTGTTCGTGGCATATATTTATTGGTCGCTTCAGACAAACAAAGCCCGGTAACAATTCCTAAATGAGCGACGTTATGCTGGATAATAATTAGCATGATGGATGAAAAAGTGACCACCCATAATAGGGCATATCCAAATTCAGAACCGGCAGCCAGATTGGTCGCCCAGTTACCCGGGTCTATGAAACCTACGGTAACTAGTAGTCCCGGGCCTATGTATTTAAGTAAATCTAACCCACCTGAACGAGGGCTGTGATTGATTTTGAGTTTGTTGAATATATTCATTTTGTTGTTTGAAACTAATAATTAAAAATAATGAAATCTTATAAGTATAACGGCATAAAGGTAAAAATGTTTATAGAAAAAAAGAATTCGGATAATTGGAATATTCAATAAATTACGGGAATGTTAATATAAACGTTGTTTTTTGAGCAGCAGGTACGCTTTTTAGAGCGATACTTCCACCGGAAAGGCGCATAATCTGCCGGGATATAGAAAGTCCGATTCCGCTTCCGCCTTCTTTGGTGGTGAAGAATGGTACGAATATATGTTCAACTTCTTCCGGAGGAATGGCCGGCCCGTTGTTGCTGACTTCTATCAAGACGGCTTCTTCCTCATTGCAATAAGCTTTCAATTCAATGTGTCCGTCTTCTTGTTTTGGCCCGATAGCCTGCATAGCATTTTTCAGTAAATTGAGTACAACTTGTGAAATAAGGTTCTCGTCGGCATAAACAATTAAATCCGACGGTTGTACATTGACTGTTACGCGGATATTTGGGTAATTGATATGATGTTGTGCCAATTTTACCATGCGTTCGGCAAACCTCAGCACGTAAAACAGAGTTGGTTCCGGAGTCGGAATATGAGTAAACTTACGGTACGATTCTACAAAAGAAATCAGGCTTTTTCCCGTAGTACTGATAACCTCCAGCCCGTTGCGTATTTCGTTGTTTGCATCCTCATGAATGGACAGAAGGGTGTCACTAAGGGAGGTAATAGGAGTGACTGAATTCATAATCTCATGCGTCAAAACACGTGTGAGACGAATCCATGAATCGATTTCTTTTTCGTCCAATTCACTGTTAATATCATTAATGGCCAGTATGCGTACATGCTTGTCTTGCAAAGTCATCTCGGATACACGGATAGAAAGATTGACAGCTCCCCGTTCATTAGTAAACGAAATTTGTTGTTTATTACCCGGTTGTATATTGATAATCAATTTTTGTAATTCTTTGTCAATACGTTCGAGTTGGCGGACATTCGTGAAAACGGTCAATCCCAGCAAACGCAATGCTTCGTTATTGGTCTGATAGATAAAACCGCTATCATCTAGTACGATGATACCTGTGTTGACGGAATTCAAAATAAGCTCGTAATATTTTTCTTTTTGGATGGCATCCGCTTTGGCCTGAAACAATATTTGGGTGATACGATTAAGCGACTGACTAACCATTTTGTCATTGGATGAACGTCCGCGTGTGGCATACTGGAAGGCATAATCACTGTTATCAATGGCATCAAACATGAATGCTACTTTTTGTGCATAACGTTTATCTGATATGACAATTAGACGTAGAAAGTGTAGCCAAACAATCGCTGAAAAAAACAACCAACTCCATTCCTCTTCTAATATCAGGTAAGTACAAAGTACTGTCAATCCGATAAGAAGAGAAAGACGTATGTGGAAATTATGATATAGTTTCTTCAGCATGTTAAGCTATTTTATAATTCATATCGTTTAATTTTATTATATAATGTTTGACGGGAAATGCCAAGTTGGTTGGCTACCAACGACAGATTTCCTCCAAATTTGTCCATGGCATTTTTTATCATATTATATTCCATTTCCTCCAGGGTCGTAACTTCTTTTGTCTGTGTCTCTTTTTTTCGGGGAAATTCAAAATCGGAACTTTCCAAAATATCATCCTCGGAAATGATGACTGCTTTCTCGATGGTATGCTCCAATTCACGGATATTACCGAACCAAGGTTGTGTTTTTAGTTTATCTTCGGCATCAGGACTGAGACGTATAGCTTGCTTACCGTAAATATTCGCATATTTGGAGAGGAAAATCTCGGTAAGCGGAACGATGTCTTCCGGACGTTCGCGTAAAGGAGGTATTTCTACGTGGATAGTATTAATACGGTAGAGCAAATCTTCCCGGAATTGTTCTTTTTGTACCATATCCTGCAAATCTCGGTTAGTAGCACATATCAGACGGATATTAACGGGGATAGGGGTATTACTTCCTACACGGACAATACTACGGCGTTGCAAGGCCGTTAGCAATTTGGCTTGCAAATGATAGGAAAGATTTCCTATTTCATCGAGGAAAAGAGTACCATTGTTTGCTATTTCAAATTTACCGGGGCGGTCGGCACGTGCATCGGTAAAAGCTCCTTTAACGTGACCAAATAATTCGCTTTCGAACAATGTTTCCGTGATGGCTCCCATATCCACGGGTACCATTGCTTCTTTTTTACGATTGGATAAAATGTGGATTTCACGTGCCAGCATCTCTTTTCCCGTACCGTTTTCACCGGTCACGAGAATGTTTGCATCAGTTTTTGCTACCTTTTCAATTAAGTTACGCAGTTGTTGCATGGCATTACTTTCACCCCAAAACATGCCGCTTTCTTTCGAAATTGCCTGTTTTTTATTATTGATAGGAAGCCCTTTGTGATTGGCTACGCGTATTTCATAAGCTGTTTTTATGGTATCCAATAGTTTTGTATTGTTCCATGGTTTCACAACAAAATCGGTAGCTCCTTCTTTAATTCCTCGGACGGCTAGGTCGATGTCTGCATAAGCTGTGAAAAGGACTACTTGTATCGAAGCATCTTCTTTTTTTATTTCCGAAAGCCAGAACAACCCCTCGTTACCTGTGTTAATACCGGCACTGAAGTTCATATCAAGAAGAACCACATCGATGGCTTCGTCATGTAATATGTTTTTGATTTTATTTGGAGTGGAGATGGTAATAACCTTCTCAAAGCAAGTCCCCAATAACATTTGTACTGCGGTAAGGATACCTTTATTATCGTCAACTACTAATATGGTGCCTTGTTTTGTCATTTGTTTATGTTGAAAATATTAGACAAAGATAACTTCTTCCGCAATTGAATTTAATTTTTGGCGGAAATTTTTATTTAAACGTCGGTACATTTTCGATTATCAAAATGTCACTAGTATAGCGACTAAATTGGATTAGTATGGCGGGTAAAATAAATTACCCGCACATGTAACTCTTTTTAACGTACCGATTCGAAGGTAAAACACTCAAATGGAGAACATTCTGTCAATCTGCAGAGATAGATGAAAAGTACTATCTCTGGATTAACAGGAAATGGATAAAAATGCCTCTGTTATTTTTTTGACTTTTTACCTTGATTGGCTACGGCTTCCATCAATTTTTTGATTTCTTCCGGATTGCCAAGGAAATAGTCGTTCGTCAGGTTCAGGTTGTCATCGAATTCGAATACATAGGGGATAGCAGTCGGCAGGTTCAGATGCACGATTTCATCATCCGGAATATCCTTCAGGTATTTGATAATACCACGCAGACTATTACCATGAGCTGCTACCAGTATTTCGTCGGCTGTTTCAAGTGAAGGGAAAATCTCTTCTTTCCAATACGGCAAAATTCGCTCCACCGTATCTTTTAATGATTCGGTACGAGGTAATTCACTGTCCGGAACCTCTTTATAGCGAAGTTCGAAACGTGGGTTGCGCGGATCATCCTCTTTAAGGGGCATCGGGGCTATATCATAGCTTCTACGCCAGATAAGAACTTGTTCATCCCCGTATTTTTCGGCTGTTTCGCTTTTGTTTAGTCCCTGTAGAGCACCGTAGTGCTTTTCATTCAACCTCCAACTTTTTTCCACCGGAATCCAATCTTGATTCATGCGGTCCAGCACACAATTCAACGTTTTGACTGCCCGTTTTAGATAAGAGGTGTAGGCTTTGTCAAATTTAAATCCTTTTTCTTTCAACAGATTTCCTGCTTTGGTAGCCTCTTCTACCCCTTTTTCCGTCAAATCCACATCTGTCCAGCCTGTAAAACGGTTTTCTTTGTTCCAGACACTTTCGCCATGACGAAGTAATACTATTTTTTTCATACGGATTATTATTTATAACTGTTATCATATAAGAAACAATTGAAATCCCCAAAAAGATTTTAATTTTTTGCCGAAAAAGCAAATATGGGAAAAATATTATATCTTTACGTTCAATTATATAAACAGATATAAATTATGTCACTAAAACGTTTTGGTGTCTCTTTGGAAGACGATTTGTTAGAATCATTAGACCAATATGTGGATGATAACGGCTTTGCCAATCGTTCGCAAGCGATTCGTTTTCTGATAGAGAAAAATGTAGCGGAAACGAAATGGCAATGCAATCATACTGTTGCGGGAACTATTATTATTATGTACGACCAGGTAAAAAAGGAGATAACATCCCGGATTGCCGCAGTCCAGCAAAATTATCAGGATGTTATACTTTCATCATCTCAATATTATATAAATCAGAATTTCTGTTTGCATATTGCGACGGTAATGGGAGAGGCACATCGTTTGACGGAACTATCCGACAAATTGACAACAATCAAAGGTATTAAACATGGAAAGCTGGTGATGAGTAGAGCAGACTGATTCTATTTTTTTTTCTCCAGAGTAACACGTTTTTAAAAAAACGTGTTACATTTGTTGAGTTTTTTAGGTTTGTTTTGGGTAGATACGGAAATATTAATATAGAAATAAATAAGTATGAGGAAAGAAATTCTACTTGTCTATGGACTGTTATTCAGTTCATTTGTGTTTGCTTCAGATCCCGTAACGATTGATAGTCTTATTAATTTGAAAGAAGTGATAGTCACTGCAAATAAGATTGATGTAAATCGTAATAGTGTACCGCTGACAATCTCTGTGATAGGGCGGAATGAAATAGAAAGCAGTAGTGAGTCGGCTTTACTTCCGGTTTTGTCAGAACGCGTACCCGGATTGTTTGTTACAGAGAAGGGTATTACAGGTTTTGGCGTTTCGACAGGTTCGGCCGGAACGGTGAATATTCGTGGAGTAGGTCAGGGAAATAAAGTATTGATGCTTTTTGACGGACAACCGCAGTGGGCCGGCCTTTTTGGGCATTCTCTTCCGGATACCTATGTAGCTTCGGATGTGGAAAAAGTAGAAGTGATTCGAGGTCCGGGCTCATTACTTTATGGTTCGAATGCAATGGGAGGGGTGGTGAATATCATTACCCGTCGTCACTCTCAGGAAGGACGACGTACACAGGCCCGTGTCATGTATGGTTCTTACAATACACAAAAATATATGGTTAATAATGGATATAATGTAGGAAAATTCAGCAGTTTCGTATCCGTTAATCATGACCGTACGGATGGACATCGTGATAACTCCAAATTTCATATCACGAATGGGTTTGCAAATTTAGGGTATCAGATAAATGATAAATATAAAATATTGGGAAATGTAAATCTGGCTAAGTTCAAAAATGAAAACCCCGGTTCCATTTATGAGCCGTTGACAGATAATGTCATGGATATCTTTCGTGGAACAACTTCTTTAGCTGCTGAAAATAATTATGGAAAAGTGAGTGGTGCTCTTCGTGTTTTTTATAATTGGGGACATCATAAAATAAATGATGGCTATAAAGCAAATCAAAATCCTCAGACCGCTTACTTTCTTTCGGACGACCATAATACCGGAGTCATGTTTTATCAATCATTCCGTCTTTTTCAGGGCAATAGTTTTACTGTCGGAGTTGATTATAAAAATTGGGGAGGTAAAGCCTGGAATGAATCAATCGACACAGGGGAGAAAACCGGAGACTTGGCAGATAAGTCCGTTAATGAAACAGCCGGTTATTTGATTGCTCAACAGGACTTATGCGATTTGTTCAGTTTGAATGCGGGAATACGTTATGAACATAATAGTGTTTTTGGAGGCGAATGGATTCCGCAGGGAGGTGTTGTGGTTCGTCCGTTTGAGGGGAATACAATAAAAGCCTCTGTTTCCAAAGGTTTTCGAAGTCCGAATATAAAGGAAATGTATATGTTTCCACCTCAAAATCCGGATTTGAAACCTGAAAGTATGATGAATTATGAGGTGTCTATCGGTCAGTTTTTTCTGGAAAATCGTCTGCATGCCGAGTTGACAGGTTTTTATATTAAAGGAAAGAATCTGATAGAAACGCTTCCGGTTGAGGGTGAAAATAGAAAATTGAATCAGAATACAGGACCTTTTACGAATAAAGGATTTGAGTTTGAATTATCTTATGATATTTGTAAAAATTTGTCCGTCGATGCGAATTACAGCTATTTGTATACCAGTAAGCCTCTTCTAGCTGCCCCGAAGCATAAGACTTATGGCGGTATTACTTATACTCCCGGACGTTTCACTTTTAATGTAAGTGTCCAGTCTATATTCGATTTGTATACTCAAACAGATAAAGAGCCTAAAGTAGAAGAGGATTATACCACTCTGAATGCTCGTGCAGCCTACCGTTTCGGAACTTATGATAAGGGTTTGAACCTGTTTGTGAAGGGCGAAAATCTGACAGCGGCCCGGTACACTATCAATTATGGTTTCCCGATGCCGAAAGCCATTGTAATGGGAGGGGTTGAAGTGACATTCTGATAAGAAGTTTCTTTATATACGAAATGCAGGTATACATAAATGATATGTTACCTGCATTTTTTTATGTTATTCTCCCGTTTTTATAAATATTTGCTATTCTTAACCTCGTCTCCTAATCAAAGTTGTTTAAGTTTTGTTATTAATTATAGAGAATAAGTTATAAACGGTCTAAACAGTTAATTAGGTATGATTCGAAAACTCTTGATTCGGGACTTGACTCTCCGTGATGGTCAGCAATCTGCATTGGCAACAAGAATGTCACAGACACAGATAGATGATTTACTTCCTTATTATAAGGAAGCTGGTTTTTACGCTATGGAAGTATGGGGAGGAGCTGTTCCGGATTCTATCATGCGCTATTTGGGAGAAAATCCTTGGGAACGTCTTGAGAAAATAAAAATGGCTATAGGGGATACATCAAAATTGGCGGCTCTTTCCCGTGGTCGCAATCTGCTTGGTTATGATCCGTATCCAGACCATATAATAAAAGGTTTTTGCCGGGTTTCCATCGAGTCCGGCTTAGATATCATGCGTATTTTTGATGCCTTGAATGATGTAGAGAATATTAAATCGACAGTGAAATATGTGAAACGGTTTGGAGGTATAGCCGATTGTGCCGTTTGTTATACCCTCGATCCTCATCATTCGGCTGTAGAGCGTATTGTGGCTGCTTTGCACGGCCATTCTTTGCATAAACCTGTTTTCACAAACGAGTATTTTATAGATAAGGCTCTTCAGATGGAGGCCTTAGGAGCAGATATGATTACGCTTAAAGATATGAATGGTTTGATTCCTCCGGCACGGACTGCCGAATTGATACGTCTGTTGAAGAAGAATCTGAAAGTTCCGGTCGATTTCCATACTCATTGTACTTCGGGATATGGCTTAGCTTCTGTTTTGTCTGCGATTGTGAACGGAGTGGACATTGTGGATACGAATGGTTGGTATTTTGCGGGTGGCTCTGCTGCTCCGGCTATAGAGTTGGTGTATGTTTTTTGTAAAAAGATGGGAATAGAGTTGGATGTTAATATGGAAGTAATTTCTAAAATGAATGCCCGGTTGCTTGCCATCAGAAAAGAACTGTCGGCTTTTGATGCTGTCCGGGAATTCCCGAAACCTTTTAATCCATTGAAAGACAAAATACCGACGGAAGTCGACAGGTTCTTCAATGATGCTATCGAAGCTGCTAGAAAGGATAAGGAGGAAGATTTACTTTTGTTTTGCCATGCTATTGAAGAATATTTTAATTTCCCCCAACCGAATGAGTTGGTAAAACAGTCACAGATACCGGAGAGCATGTACATTAATATGGTCGCCCAGTTGAAACAATTGGGACAATTGGATTTGCTAGAAAAGGCAATGTCCCTTATTCCACAGGTCCGTATGGATGCCGGTTTGCCTCCTTTGGTCACACCAATAAGCCGGATTATCGCGGCTCAGGCTGTTTCTTGTGCTTTGGAGCAGGCAAAAGAATGTCCGATGTATAGCCATCCTTCTAATCAATTTATCTCTTTGGTAAAAGGCGAGTATGGAAAAACTCCTATACCGGTAGAGCCTGAATTTCGTTTGAAAATAACCGGTTCACGTGATGAAGTGGCTTATGACCCTTCTGAATACGAGATGCAGGAAAATCCGCTAGTAGAGGAGTGGGGTGTTCCACTGGCTGAAAATGAGAAAGAGGTACTGTTGTTGGAGTTATTCCCGATGATGGCAGAAACGTTTTTGATAAAAAAGAAGAAAAACCCTCAATAAGATTACCACTGCCGGACAATATCACCAGGTGGAGGTCCGGCAACTCTTTTTTTCCCTTGCTCCGCCTTCATCTCTTTTCCGGACAGAGAGGAGGGCGGATGCTTGCGGGGAGTTTGTTGTACGGAAGTTATGCTTGCGGCATATTGTTGCAACTCTCGATATAAAAGTATAGGACTGAAAATCAGCAGTTGTACAAATGATGAACATGAATCTCAAAAGAAAATATTCCAATTACTTGCATAATTCGAACAAACTATCTACTTTTGCACCCGTCTTTGAGACAAGGAAAGATGGCAGAGTGGTCGATTGCGGCGGTCTTGAAAACCGTTGAACTGAGAGGTTCCCGGGGTTCGAATCCCTGTCTTTCCGCAGAAAGCAGCCAAAGCAGCTGCTTTCTCTTTTTATAAAAATATTTTTCTTATAAGGAGAGATGCTCGAGTGGTTGAAGAGGCACGCCTGGAAAGCGTGTAAACCCCTAAAGGGTTTCGCGGGTTCGAATCCCGCTCTCTCCGCTGAAATCCTGAGATAAAAGGGTTAAAAAGGGGATAAGTTCTACAATATAAACTAATTGTAGGACTTTTTTTATTGTTTTTTGTCAGGGATAAAATCCGCAAAATAGCGGATTTGTGTGAAAGTTTGAATCTGAATGCGATAATGTTTGGTGGCCGTATTCCGAATACAGAGATGATGCTGGTTTCGGATGTAGACCTTGATTTACGGAATGAATTACATACATACGGAAGTGTTCGTAATCTGAAAGATAGACATCATGATTTATATGAAGTCCGTTTGAAGCGTAAATAAGGGGTGATTGGTGGTGAAAGTATCATTTTGTCGTGTATTACGGGCAGCTTAAGATGTTTTAATCGTGAATGTCTTTTTATTGTTGATGAAAAATGCTATATTTGTGGATAAATGTATTCGTCCTAGTTTTATAACAATCAACAATAAAATTATATTTGCTTATGATTAAAAGAAGATTACTTTCGTATGACAATTCTCAACTGTTTAAAGTGTTCAATCGCGATTTTCCTCAACTGGTGATAATGGCAGAGGAAAGTGAGAGCGCAGAGCTTTTTAAGGAGGCTTTGCGCTCTTATGTTTCTTCTCATGTCATCAGTAGTGAAGGGGGCAGTAGTATGAGAAATTGCGTAGCGAAACATATTCTGCTTTTAATTGAACACGATAATACAATTGTATCGGAATTATCTACGGGGGAGGATTTGCCGGTACGGACATTGACTCTTTTTTGGCAATTTTTGACCGGAAAGCTGTCGGAAAAGGTTTCTCCGGATTTTTTTATAGACCTATATCGGCAGTTTGAGCTTTTGGAGCATTCTGAAGAAACTGTTCCGGACCGGGCATTGGTGAAGCGTCAGATGAACCGGTGGCCTACCGGACTGGATGAAGAAGTGAAAGCTATACGGGCATCGAACAAGGAACGTATTATCGCCGGGCTGATACGAAAAATTGAGCGGAGACATTCTTTATCATCCAGGTATCAGTTTGCGGAAAATATGTCGTATGCCGAGAAATATACTTTGGTGAAAGAATGGTGGAATACGAGTCGCTTTCATTTGGCAATGGCTATAAAAAGTCCGACTGAATTAAATTTCTTTTTAGGAGGTTCTCTTTCCGAAGAAACCATGCAAATGTTGGCTCGCGCACGGAAAAAAGGAATGCCTTTTTTCGTTACTCCCTACTATTTGTCGCTGTTGAATACCAGTTCGAATGGGTATGATGATGCTACAATTCGTTCGTATGTGCTTTATTCGGATGAATTGGTGGATACTTACGGGGAAATTAAAGCTTGGGAGAAAGAAGATATTGTTGTCAGCGGGCAGCCGAATGCGGCCGGTTGGTTGTTACCGGACGGGCATAATATACATCGTCGTTATCCGGATGTAGCTATTCTGATACCGGATTCGATGGGACGGGCTTGTGGAGGTTTGTGTGCTTCTTGTCAACGTATGTATGATTTTCAGAGCGAACGGCTTAATTTTGATTTCGAAGCACTTAAGCCTAAGGAAACATGGGATAAGAAGTTGCGTCGCCTGATGCGTTATTTCGAAGAAGATGCCCAGTTGCGGGATATCCTGATTACGGGTGGTGACGCGTTGATGAGCCAGAATGCAACCTTGCGTAATATTTTGGATGCTGTTTACAAGATGGCTGTCCGTAAACGAAAAGCCAATGAGAATCGTCCGGAGGGGGAAAAATATGCTGAACTGCAACGAGTACGCCTGGGAAGCCGTTTGCCGGCTTACCTGCCACTGCGTATTACGGACGAATTGGTTGCAATTTTAAGAGATTTCAAGAATAAAGCTTCTTTGATAGGTGTTTCCCAGTTTATTATACAAACTCATTTTCAGTCGCCGTTGGAGGTGACACCGGAAGCAAAACGGGCCATAGAAGCGATTTTGTCTGCCGGATGGATTATTACGAATCAGTTAGTGTATACGGTTGCAGTTTCCCGCCGCGGACATACGGCAAAATTACGCCAGACATTGAATGCAATGGGGGTGATTTGTTATTATACTTTTTCTGTAAAAGGTTTTCATGAGAATTATGCAGTTTTTGCTCCGAACAGTCGTTCTTTGCAGGAACAGCAGGAAGAGAAAGTCTTTGGATTGGTTCCTAGAAACAAACAGAGAGATTTGTATCGTCTTGTCCGGCATGAAAGACCGCTGGGTAAGAAACTTATTAGTTTCTTGAAGGAGAATCATTTGTTGTTTGCGGCTACCGACCGGAATGTATTGAATCTTCCGGCTATTGGTAAAAGTATGACTTTTACGACTATCGGGCTTACTCCCGAAGGAAAACGTATTTTGAAGTTCAGTCATGATAATAGCCGGCGTCATAGCCCGATTATTAATCGGATGGGAGAGGTTTACATTGTGGAAAACAAGTCTATAGCGGCGTATCTCAGACAATTACAAGAAATGGGAGAAGATGTAAAAGAATATGCCAGTATCTGGAATTATTCGGAGGGAATTACCGAACCTCGTTTCAGCCTTTACGAATATCCAGATTATCCGTTTAAGATTACAGAAAAGATGACGAATCTTAAACTCGAAAACGAGTAAAAGCGTATCTTTGTTCCTACTAAACCAATAGAATATGATACAGAACGAAAGAGGAATACGACACGAGCATGTTTTACAAGCAGTCTGTCAGATGATGACTGCTGCCCGTACCGCCCCGAAAGGTAAGGGAATTGATATTATCGAGATTGCAATGGTAACGGATGGAGATATTCGTCGCCTTTCGGATAAGCTGATAGAAATGTCCGGAGAGACAGGTCTGAAGTTTTTCTTACGTGACGCGGATAATATATTGCAGGCGGAAGCTATTTTGATTATAGGTACTCGTCAACAGGTGCAAGGTTTGAATTGTGCGCACTGCGGTTTTAAAACCTGTGTGGAAAAACCGGCTGCTGTCCCTTGCACAATTAATTCTGTTGATTTGGGAATAGCAATAGGTTCGGCTTGTGCAACGGCTGCGGATTGGCGTTTGGATACCCGGGTGATGTTTAGTGCCGGCTTGGCGGCCCAGAAAATGGGATGGTTGGAAGGCTGCGGTTCGGTTATGGCTATACCGGTAAGCGCCTCGTCGAAAAATCCGTTCTTTGACCGGAAACCGAAAACGGATAAATAAATATTTGCCGGTAAAAATCTTTGATACTTAATTCTTAATAAAAATCATCATGATAAAGTTTGATAACAAACTTGAACTACGATACTACTTCAACGATAAATCCAACTATATGGATGCTCTGATTCGACATCGCTGTGAGAAGGAAGTCCTTACTGCATTACGGGTATTGGCTGATATGTTGGACGTAAAAATGACGATTTACGATGAACCTTGCGCCCAAGAGGGATTCCGGGATATACGGTCGGTTGCCGGTGAAAGTTCCCGTTCCATCTCAATTGTGTTGAATTTATTCATGCAGATATTTACTCGTCCTTCCTTATCGGTTGGCGGACAACCTATTGCCGACCGTACCGTTGCAGACGAAGAGAAAATGCAGAAAGAACTGGCTATTCTTCGTCGTAATCTGAAGTTGAAGACTCCCGGAGCGCTTATTCCGCATGAATTAGTCGATTTATTAAGCTCAATGCCTCGCTTTTGTAAATATAAATCAAACTTTTATGAGGCTTTACGGGGGTATCCGAAAGTGACAAAGATAACTTTCCGGGAATTGAATGAAAACAACCGCAGTCGTTCCGGTTCATTGGAAGTAAAACGTGAACAGTTTGATTATTATATTCTCCGTTCGGACGATTTGCCGATGGTGAAAGATAATAAAGCAACTATCGAGATAATTTCACCTGTCTTGAAAGACAGTCGCTACCGCTGGAAAGGTATTTACAATAAAGGGGGTGAAACCATTGATTTCTATATGTGTGATGAAGATTTCAAGAAACAGATGTTTGATGAAAAGATTTCATTTGTAAGCGGTATGTGTATCGATTGCGTGCTGGAAATAGAACGTAAGTTGAGTGAGTTGGGCGAAACCGTTAATATAAGTTATACGGTACGTACCGTTATTCGTACCCGTTTCGATAAGCTGGAAATCATTACTCCCCAAGGTAAACGCCACCTTCGTAAGCTGGAGGCAGAGAAGAAGCAATTGACTCTTGATTTATTCAGCTAACTTTTGGGGAATAAACAACTAATCTGGTATGTGGCAAATATGAAAATAACATTTATTACTCCTCCTTCGTTAGATGGTTACAAACCGGCGGAACGTACTGCCGGGTGTACGCGCGTAGTTTACGATATGCCGAATATTTATGAACTTACTGTAGCGGCTGTACTGGAAAAGAAGGGATGGAATGTACAATATAAGAACTTTGTATTGGCTGGAGGAACGAAAGAAGATTGTTTTGACTTTCTTCGGGAAGATAATAGTGATTGCTATTTCTTTTGGACTGTCAATCTTTCTATCCCGACCGACAAAGAGCTTCAAGCGTTTATTTATAAGCAACGGCCAGAAGCTGTTTCTGTATTTTTAGGTCCGGGAGGAACTTATTTTACTTCCTTGTTGTTGGAGAATACGGCTTCGATTGTGGTTCGTGGAGAGCCGGAGGAGACTGTCGACGAGTTAATTACTCTCTTGGCTACAGGTAGCGATTGGAGGAATATAAAAGGTATTTCTTATCTCGATTCGGTATCGGGAAAAGTAATTAATAACCCTGCTCGTCCGCTTATTAAAAATTTGGATGAGTTACCTTTTCCAGCTATTCATTTTATTCAGAATTATGTTTTCTCCAATCCGAAATTGAAAGTCTCTCCCTACATGTCGGTGGTAACATCACGCAACTGTCCGTTTCATTGTATTTATTGCGTGCCCAGTTCGCTTACTTTTGCCAGAGAGATAGAATATAAAAAGGAACATGAGGGGAAGAAACCACCTATCGGTTTCCGTTCACCGGAAAATGTTGTTGCCGAAATAGAAGAACTGGCGGCACAGGGATTTCGGGCTATCGGATTTATGGATGATAACTTTATCGTTACGTCCAAACGCCTGAAAGTGATAGGTGAGGCATTGAAGAAACATCAGCTTGTCTGGGGATGTCAGGCACGTGTCGATGCTATTAACGAAGAGATTGCCGCCATGCTAAGTGAGTATGACTGCCGGTATGTCGACTTAGGAGTTGAATCATTTAATGATGATATCCTGCGTTATATAAAGAAAGGAATTACGGAAGCACAGATTTATTCCGCCATTCGTTTATTGAAGAAGTACAAGGTGCCTGTCAAACTGAATATACTGATTGGTACCAGTCCGATAGAGACGGAAGAAACCATCCGGGATACATTGCGTAAAGCAAAACAATTGAAAGTGGACCAGGTGATGTTTAATATTGTGTCTCCTTTTCCTGCTACGGAATTTTACGAATTGGCTAAGGAGAATGGCTGGATAAAAGGGGGAGAATATACGCCTACGGATGTACAACGTAATTCTATTTTGAGTTATCCGAATCTAACTTCTGAACAAATGGAAAGATTGCTGTTTCGCAATAATCTGCGTTTTTTCCTTTCCCCGTCCTTTGTTTGGCGGAATATGCGGAAATTCTCTTCTTTTCATGATTTTCGCATTGCGTTGGCTGCATTGAAGATAAAGTTATTCGGGTAAGATGATGGAACTTAGCATTATTCTTATCACTTGGAATTCCGACCGGTTTGTGAAAGATTGCCTGGATTCCGTATGGAGGGCTACTGAAGGAATGAAACGGGAGTTTATCCTGATTGATAACAATTCGACGGATACCACACGCGAACTTCTGTTGCCTTATATAAACAGGCCGGATGTCTCTTTTTTCCCGCAAACGAGAAATCTGGGTGTGGCAAAAGCCCGTAACATCGGATTGCGACAAGCAAAAGGACGATTTGTCTGGTTGTTGGATATCGATACAGTGGTGAATAGAGAGGCCCGGGAGGCGATGACGGAATATATGGATACACATGATGATTGCGGGCTTTGCGGTTGTAAATTAGTAAATTCGGCAGGTCAGGTTCAGGATAGTTGCCGTCGTTATCCTTCCTTCCGTTTCAAAATGTATAATGTACTCAGTTCCTTATTAAAGAAATGTAAAGGGGCAGATTGGATGAAAAGTCGGATAGAGCGTCTGAATGAGTCTCAGTTTTATCATCGGCAGATGAAGCTATCCGATGCTTTTGAAGTGGAATATATCATCGGTGCCTGCCAGTTTATACGAAAAAAGGCGATTGAACAAGTCGGACTGTTGGACGAACATATTTTTTACGGCCCGGAAGATGCCGATTTTTGTTTGCGGGCAGGAATTTTAGGGTGGAAAGTTTGTTATCTTCCTTCTGTGTCTTTTATACATGAGTATCAGCAGATAACGAGTAAGCGTTTATTCTCCCGCATGAGTTGGGTACATATGAAAGCTCTGTTTTATTTTTTCTGGAAGCATAAAAGAATATAGTGTCTGTTTCTATATTATTAACTTTCCGTATCTTTGCGACAAACAATCGAGGTGTATGGCTAAGACGAAAACAGTATATGTCTGTTCCAATTGTGGGGCCGACTCTCCGAAATGGATAGGTAAATGTCCTAATTGTGGTGAATGGAATACTTATGTGGAAGAGGTCGTGACAAAAGAACCGGCTTCGAAACGGGTAGTTCCCGGTATTATGGAAAGCGGTAAGGTACGTCCTGTACTGCTCCGTGATATAACTTCTGAAGAAGAAGAGCGTATCGATTTGCATGACAATGAATTGAATCGTGTATTGGGAGGAGGATTGGTAAAAGGTTCGCTGGTCCTGATAGGAGGAGAACCGGGTATCGGGAAGTCTACATTAGTACTACAAACCATTCTGGGGCTGAACGGATTAAAGACCTTATATGTTTCCGGAGAGGAAAGTAGCCGTCAGCTTAAACTTCGTGCCGACCGTTTGAAGTATCAAAATCCAGACTGTTTTATCCTCAGTGAAACCAATCTTGAACACATCTTTGTACAAGCGGAAAATGTCAAACCGGACTTGTTGATAATCGATTCCATACAAACTATCTATACGGAACTGGTAGAATCTTCTCCCGGCAGCATTTCGCAAGTACGCGAATGTAGTGCTGCTATCCTTAAATATGCCAAGGAAAGCGGTGTCCCTGTCCTGTTGATAGGTCATATTAATAAAGAAGGTAGTATTGCCGGACCGAAAGTTTTGGAACATATTGTCGATACGGTGCTTCAGTTTGAAGGCGACCAACATTATATGTATCGTATTTTGCGCAGTATTAAGAATCGTTTTGGCAGTACAGCCGAGCTGGGTATTTATGAAATGCGTCAGGATGGATTGCGTGAAGTCAGCAATCCTTCGGAGTTATTGCTGACGCAAAATCATGAAGGTTTAAGTGGAGTTGCCATTGCGGCTGCTATCGAAGGAATTCGGCCTTTTCTGATTGAAACGCAAGCATTGGTAAGTTCTGCTGTTTATGGAACTCCGCAGCGGAGTGCTACCGGATTTGACCTTCGGCGTATGAATATGCTGCTGGCTGTTTTGGAAAAGCGGGCAGGGTTTAAATTGATACAAAAGGATGTGTTTCTCAATATTGCCGGTGGACTGAAAGTGAACGACCCGGCTATCGATTTGGCTGTTATTAGTGCGGTACTTTCATCGAGTTTGGACATCAGTATCGAGCCGGGCATCTGTATGTGCGGTGAAGTCGGACTATCGGGAGAAATCCGTCCGGTTAATCGTATCGAACAACGTATCCTGGAAGCGGAAAAATTAGGCTTTTCCCGTATCATTATCCCGCACAATAATTTGAAAGGATTTGATACGTCTAAGTGTCAGATACAAATCGTTCAGGTAAAAAAAGTAGAAGAAGCTTTCCGGCAGTTGTTCGGATAATTAAAGAATAAAAGAGAGAAGATGAAGAGGAGAGTTGTTTATCTGTTTTTGAGTCTGTTTATTTTGTTAGCGGGCTGCGAATATGAAACAGGAGAGAATTTAGTAGAACTGGAAGTACCGTCGGCAGATGATGTACATGCTGAAATAGAGCTTTGGGGCGTACCGGTAGGGGAGCAAATTTATATAGAAGGCTCTACTTCCATTGCTTACAGTATACGGGTTCCCGGTTATCGGTTTTTGAAGTGTGAGTTTGAAATAGATGACCAGAAATGGGAAATGGAAGGGGCATCAGGTGACTTTTATGTAAATACAGACCATCTTTCCAACGGAATGCACGAACTGAGTTGCCGGATTTATCTGAAAACGAATAGCGGCAGCCTTCTCGACCAAGCAAATGGAGAAGCTTTTATCGGGGAGAAAACGTGGCCCGTGAAAGTTTTTGTTCGGGAAACAGGGGATATCCCTCTGGCTTACCGGGTGAATGAAGAAGGGTATATAGAACTTTCGTGGGAGACAGAAGAAGACCTGCGTGCTCAATTTGACCATTATCGGATTGTCTATTCCAAACCCCATTATTCCTATGAAAGGAAAATTGGCAGTTTCGATAGCCATACTTTTGTGGACAGAGGTTACGTGGGTGAAGCTTGTACGTACGAAGTCTTTATTTATTTCAAAGACGAAAGTATCCGTCCCTATTCATTGGGGAAGACTGAATTGAAAGCGGTAGATCCGCAAGTGAAAATAGAACATTTGGCTTTGGATAAGGTTCGTTTATCTTGGAATAATCCTTATCGTTCGGTAGCAAGCGTTTATTATAAAGATAAATTAATCGCAGATAACGTTCCGAATGGCAGTTCTGTGGATATCCCCATCGCCGGTTTCAGTGATGTGTCTCAATGGATTGAATTGCGGTTTAAAGCATTTGATGTGGCCGACCGTTGGATGGATTATACTTATGTCGTGGAGAGAGGTTTGGAGCTGGGTGTACCTGTTACTCCTAATGGGAACTGGCCTCGTTATGGCTATAATTTACAAGAGGACAGGTTGTATGTAAGTTCGTACAATGAAGTCACCAGTTGGCGTTTGCCCGATTGTAGCCAGGTTGCGCAATTTAATAGTACTCAACAACCCAATGTAGAAGCATATGCTTTCTCTGTTTACGATACACGAATGGCGGCCCTCCATGTTTGGGGTATCGAAATATTTGAAAATAGCAGCATGAAGCAGGCTACTCTTTTGTCAGTGGAGCACCCGGTTAGTTTTACCGGGCGGATGGCTCTGACTAAAGACGGAAAACTGATTACATTCTTAAATGAAGATACAAAATTGACAGGGATTGTGTATGATGTGCCTACGGCAAAGGAAGAACGTCGGTTCGCTTTGCCGGAAGGACTTGGAAGTGTGACGGAAACGTATGTGACACCTGATGCCAAGTATATGTATTATGAATATAAGGGAGAATTGAGTGTGGCCGGATTTGACAATTATCAATGTCATCCTATCGGTAAATTGTCTGCGCCTTTCACCTCTTGGTGTCTGGATTTGCTGCATTCTGAGCGGCTGTTTGTTTCCGATGGCAATAAAGTGACGATGTATGACTGTTCCAATAGTTTCTCTACACTACGGACATTCAGTTATCCGGAATTGGAAGTACGGAATGTTGACCCTAAAACCGGTTATTTATTGCTTGCCAACAGGGAACGTTTTGTCATTCTAAACCCACAAAGCGGAGATGAGTTATTATCCGGAAATGTGGATACCTCTTATCTTTGGTTATATGGGAATACCTTATGTGCTGGAAACGGTTATGCTTTAAATCTTGATAATTATATACAGAAATGAAACGAATATTATTAACTCTATATGTATTGCTGACTTTTGGTCTGTCGGGCCATGCTCAATCTTTGACGCTCGAATATAACTTTGGCTATGGCGATTACCGGATGTCGGAGATGAAAGATTATTTGAAAGATGCGGAAATCCCTTTTGACGGGGCAGAGATTGTTGATAATTTCCCTGGTTACTTGACACAGGATACCCGGGTCGGGATGGAGTGGGGAAACCATCATTTCGGTGTTCTGTTTAATTATATGAATACGGCGGGAAAGAGAGGACTGACCGATTATTCCGGGCATTATTATTTCGAGATGCGGGATAAAGGCTACAAGTTGGGTGCTTTTTACCGGTTTCGTTTAGCGAATGAACCGCTTGGGTTTCTGACTTTCCAACCTTATTTGCAGCTGTCAGCAGGAGCTGTATTGAATAAGGTGAAGCTGAGTGAAGATATGTTTTTTGATTTATTGCCGGATCAAACTTTTATAAACGAGCGGAAATTGTCCGGAACCAACTTTTTCGTGGAACCGGCTTTCGGTGTCAAAATCGGCCTTTGCCGCTATGCGGCGTTGAATGTAAGCGTTGGATATGAATGGGACCCTTTCAAAGGGTTACATGCTTCCGACTCGGGTGCTCCGGCTGTGTTTGACGCCGATTGGAGCGGGTATCGTACACAAGTTGGTTTAATCTTTTATTGGCATTTGAAGAAATAAATATGATACAGGAATTACAACTCCGTTTGTTGCCGGAAGAGGCTGTGAATGAGCAATCATTGAAACGTGTGGCCGCCCGTGAGACGGGTGCTCCTGTGAAAGATGTCAATGCAGTGCGGGTATTGAAACGTTCAGTTGATGCCCGTCAACGTACGATATATGTGAATGTAAGACTTCGTATCTTTATCAATGAGCAACCAGAAGAACCGGAATATCCGTCGATAACGTATCCGGATGTTTCCGGAGGAAAGCCGGTTGTAGTTGTAGGGGCGGGGCCCGGAGGTCTTTTTGCCGCTTTGCGTCTGATAGAACTGGGACTCCGTCCGATAATTATCGAACGGGGTAAGAATGTGCGCGAACGTAAAAAGGATATTGCATTGATTAGCCGTGAACATCTGGTCAATAGTGAGTCCAATTATAGTTTCGGAGAGGGAGGAGCCGGTGCTTATTCGGATGGCAAACTTTACACCCGGAGTAAGAAACGGGGGTCGGTGGAAAAGATTCTGCAAGTATTTTGCCAGTTCGGAGCCAGTACTGCTATTCTCGCGGATGCCCATCCGCATATCGGGACGGATAAACTCCCCCGCGTCATAGAAAATATCCGTGAACAAATTATCCGTAGCGGAGGCGAGGTTCATTTCGAGACCCGCATGGATGCACTGATTATCCGCAATAACGAGGTGGTAGGCGTTGAAACGAATACCGGTAAAAGTTTTTACGGCCCGGTTATTCTGGCAACCGGTCATTCGGCCCGTGATGTCTATCGGTATTTATATCGCCAACAAATTCCGGTTGAAGCGAAAGGTATTGCTGTCGGTGTACGTCTGGAACATCCGCAGGCTTTAATTGACCAGATACAATATCATCGTAGAGAGGGGCGTGGCGAGTATCTTCCGGCTGCCGAATATAGCTTTGTCACTCAGGCCACCGGTAGGGGTGTTTATTCTTTCTGCATGTGTCCGGGTGGCTTTGTTGTGCCTGCTGCCAGCGGACCTAAACAAGTGGTGGTGAACGGTATGTCGCCTTCCAATCGCGGTTCCCGTTGGGCAAACTCCGGAATGGTGGTCGAGATACGTCCTGAAGATTTTGCCGCCCTTACGAAAGAGGAGAAATTACAGCTGGACGGGGAAGAGATAAAAGCAGATTCTCCTTTGGCTCTGATGGCCTTTCAGGAGCGCTTGGAGGAATTGTGCTGGCTGAACGGAGGAATGAAACAGACAGCTCCTGCTCAACGTATGGCAGATTTTATCCAAAAGAAGAACTCCTTTGATTTGCCTGAATCTTCTTATACTCCAGGTCTTTTGGCTTCTCCGTTGCATTTCTGGATACCGGAGTTCGTAACCGGTCGTTTACGGGAAGGGTTCCGTCATTTCGGTAAAGTATCCAAGGGGTTTCTGACGAATGAGGCTCTGATGATAGGAGTGGAAACTCGTACATCTGCTCCTGTCCGCATTTTGAGGGACAAGGAAAGTTTTCAGCATGTCACATTGAAAGGCTTGTTCCCTTGCGGCGAAGGAGCAGGCTATGCCGGAGGTATCGTTTCGGCCGCAATCGATGGTGAAAGATGTGCAGAAGGAGTTATTCAAAGAGGACACGGACAGATAGGACAGACATCGGGTATTTTTTGAAAAAAGCATACCGATAATTCTGTTTTCGACGCCGTCAAAAATATTCACGACGCCGTGAAAAATATTCGTGACGGCGTCAAAAACATTTTCGACGTCGTCGAAAACAATTTTCCTGCTATTCTTTTTGTATTTTCACTACTTGTAATATTCCATCCGTCAATTTGAATTTTTCGTCATGGTCCGATAAGAAACGGATGGCAGTCAGGCTCTTGTCTGAAGGAAAAGGAAGTGTTTCTAGCAATTCTTTGACCGGAAGTGGTTTCTTTTCGGATAACGTTTTCAATAAGGCTTCCCGGATGGCGTTGAAATCATGATTATTAAGTCCCGAATTGTTTTGTGCCAGACAGACATCGCAACAACCGCAATCTTCCGTCTTTTTTTCTCCGAAGTAGGAGATGAGCATCCGGCTACGGCAAATTCTGTCGTTGCTGATGTATTCCAATACGCGTGAGATACGCTTCTCGGATCGTTCCTTGCGCTCTTCGTAAGCGGAACGGGGAATAGCGAGATATTTCAACTCTTCGCGTGTACGGGTATAAATGATGAGTGGAGTTTTTTTGTGTGGAATATAATTCACAATCCGGTACTTGGATAATCCGATGAGGATGTCGTACACTTCTTGCCGGCTGATTCCTGCGCGAGTAGCGATAAGTCCTTCGTTGATATATACATAGTCGGCGAATAGGCCGGTATAGGAGCGGAGGATAATCTGTATCACTTCATCCGTCTTTTTATCTTGGTTCAGGTAGCGGTATAGTTCGTCACGCGTGGCGGTAAACAGAAGCCGCGATGCGTTATCCTGCTCTTCCGTATATTCGATATACCCCGATAATTCCAGTATTTTGAGCGCATGATGGGCTTGTAATAGTGAGAATTTGTAGGCTGAACAGAAATCAATCAGCGAAAAGTCGTGTACCGTGTCTAATCCGAAACCTACGGCAATCTGATAATAATTTCCCAATGCGTCATATACACGGCTGATATATTCCTTTTCGGGAAACTCATCCGAGAGCCGTTTCTTGAGTTTCGCACTGTCGCTTTCCGAACATAATGCCACGGCGTATGCTTTCAGTTCGTCACGTCCCGCGCGTCCTGCTTCCTGATAATATTCTTCCAGCGAACCGGGCATGTCCATGTGGACTACCAGCCTTACATCCGGTTTGTCGATACCCATCCCGAATGCATTGGTCGATACGATAACCCGGCATTCATTATTTTTCCATCTGTTCTGTTTGATTATCTTTTCATCCCGGTTCAGACCAGCATGGAAGAAATCGGCCGAAATTCCTGCTTGTTGCAACAGGACTGCTATTTCTTTTGTCTTTTTCCGGTTGCGGACGTATACGATAGCTGTTCCCGGGACTTTCCCCAATATATAAATCAACGTATCGATTTTATCCTCCGTCCAACGTACGATATAAGCCAGGTTTTTACGAACGAAGCTTTTTTGGAAGATATTCTTTTCTGTAAAAAGGAGCCGTTCCTGTATGTCGTTTACCACTTCGGGCGTTGCTGTAGCCGTAAGCGCCAGTACGGGAATACCCGGAAGAAGTTCACGGATATCGGCAATATTCAGATAGGATGGACGGAAATCGTATCCCCACTGCGAAATGCAATGGCTTTCGTCAATCACCAGCAGGCAGACTTGCATGGCTTGCAACTTGGTCTGGAAAATCTCCGTACCCAGCCGCTCCGGTGATACATACAGGAATTTGTAATTACCGAAAATACAGTTTTCCAGTTGCGTAATGATTTCTTGCCGGGACATGCCGGAATAGACCGCTGTCGCTTTAATACCAATCCTACGGAGATTGTCCACCTGGTCGCGCATTAAGGCGATAAGCGGAGTGACAACAATGCAAATACCTTCCTGTGCCAAAGTCGGAACCTGGAAGGTAATTGATTTTCCTCCACCTGTAGGCATCAGCCCGAGTGTGTCTTTTCCTGCACATACCGAATGGATAATATCTTCCTGTAAGGGACGGAAAGAGGTATATCCCCAGTATTTCTCTAAAATTTCGTGATAGATATCCACTTCACCTCTTCACATATCTTCTTCTTTAATATCCTTCACCATCAATTGAAGCGAAGTATTCCCGTTGTAGGTATTCTCCTCGATGGTGTAACAAATATTAAACGGTTTCATATTTTTGATATGGGTATTATGCTGGTGCATTCCGAAAGCGATACCGTGGATGGGTGTATTGGATTTATCGTCAATCAATTCCAACTTGATATGTTCTAAATCCTTGCCTACCAGCTTGCTTGTTCCATAATCTTTTACGCCGAATGAACAGAACACCGGCTTTTGATTGTCGGGGCCGAAAGGATTCATCTTTTTCAGGTCGTTCATGAACTTGGTATTGATTTCTTTCAGGTCGAGCACGGCATCGATATCAATCTGTGGTGTCATCTGTTCCGGAATAATTTCCTCAGCGGCCAACTTTAGAAAACGGTCGGTAAAAGCGTCCAGGTTTTCTTCCTTCAGCGAAAGTCCTGCCGCATAAGTATGTCCGCCGAAGTTTTCCAACAAATCACGGCAACCTTCGATGGCTTTATAGATGTCGAAACCTGTCACGGAACGGGCGGAACCGGTAATCAGCTCGGATGATTTAGTCAATACGACAGCGGGGCGATAGTATTTCTCCGTCAGACGGGAAGCTACGATGCCGATAACACCTTTGTGCCACCCCGGATTGTAGACGATAATCGCTTTCCGATCTTCCATATTCTGGAATTCTTCAATGATGGCATTTGCTTCATCGGTTATCTTTTTGTCCAGTTCACGACGTTCGTCGTTGTACTGGTTGATGTTTTCGCTTTTTTCACGGGCCACTTCCACATCTTTTGCCAACAGGAGTTCTACCGCTTCTTTACCGTTCATCATACGGCCGGAGGCATTGATACGCGGACCAATCTTAAACACGATGTCGCTGATAGTTATATCTTTGCCGCTCAATCCGCAAATATCGATAATTCCTTTTAGTCCGAGGCTCGGATTGCTGTTCAGTTGTTTCAACCCGTAATAGGCTAAGATACGGTTTTCACCCGTAATCGGTACGATGTCCGAAGCGATACTGACAGCTGTCAGTTCCAACAGTTTTTCGAGGTCGGAGAATGGGAAATTATTACTTTTGGCAAATGCCTGCATAAATTTAAAGCCTACGCCACAGCCCGACAAATGCTCATACGGATAAACAGAATCCACCCGTTTGGCATCCAGCACGGCTACGGCGTCCGGTAGTGTATCGTCCGGCATATGATGGTCACAGATAATAAAATCAATGCCAGACTGTTTGGCATATTCTATTTTCTCAATAGCCTTAATACCGCAATCCAGCGAGATAATCAACGTAATACCGTTTTCTTTCGCATAATCGATACCTTTGTATGAAATGCCGTATCCTTCATCGTACCGGTCTGGAATATAGTAATCCAGAGCTGATGAATAAGGTCGCAAATACTTGTAAACCAATGAGACAGCGGTTGTGCCATCTACATCGTAATCTCCATAAATCAAAATCTTTTCTTTATTCCCCAGCGCTTTATTCAGCCGTTTAACGGCCTTTTCCATGTCCGGCATCAGGAACGGATCATGCAGGTCGTTCAGGTTGGGTTTAAAGAATTTCTTTACCTCTTCTACAGAAGTCAGCCCTCTTTGAACAAGCAAAAGAGCGATAACGGGACTGAGTCCCAGTTCTGCTGCCAGCTTGTCTCTTTTATGTAACTCTTCTTCTGTTGGGGTTTGAAAGTTCCATTTGTTAATCATTATATATTATTTTTTTCTTTTTTCTCTCAGGATATACTGCGCCAGAATGTGCTTTTTCATGGCAATATATTTCAATCCGTAAAGTTAGAAATTATAAATGGATAATACAGATTCTATCGCGATGTATTTTTTATTGTGTAATCGGGAATGAGTTTCTACGCCCTGAAAATCTATAGGCAGAACCTCTAAGAATAAAAAAGATACGGAGGAAAGTTTTTGAAGTCCGCGAATGATTTGTACATTTGTCACATTATTTAGAAAACAATGACAGAAGATATTCAAAAAGCCTGTGAGGTAATGCAGGCAGGGGGGATAATTCTCTATCCTACAGATACTATCTGGGGGATTGGTTGTGATGCGACCAATGAAAAAGCCGTACAGAGAGTATATGAATTGAAGCAGAGAACTGACAATAAGGCTATGCTGGTGCTGATTGACAGTTCCGCTAAGTTGGAGGCTTACGTCCCGGATGTTCCGGCTATTGCCTGGGATTTGATAGAGGTGGCGGATAAACCGTTGACTATTATTTATCCGGGTTCTAAAAATCTGGCCCCCAATCTTATTGGAGCCGATGGCAGTGTAGGTATCAGGGTAACGAGCGAGGAATTTTCCCGTAGACTTTGCGAGCGTTTCCGTAAACCGTTGGTTTCAACCTCGGCCAATGTGAGCGGAGAGCCTTCGCCCGCTAATTTTTCGGAAGTTTCCGATACGATTAAAAACGGAGTGGATTATATTGTAAAATATCGCCAGGACGATGAGGCGAAAGCAAGTCCTTCCAACATCATTAAATTAGGTGCCGGTGGTCTTGTCCAGGTTATCAGGTAAAGAATGAAGAAAAGCAGACAGGCTGTAAAGTACATATTATCCGATTTTCTCTCGGCATCTGTTGCGTGGCTGTTATTTAATCTGCTTCGTTTTGTGGTGTTTACTTCGTCCGGAGAAGTGCTTTTGTTGGGGGATTATCTGATGTATCCGTGGATAATCGTGGGACAGTTCATTATTCCTGTCTTTTGGCTGATATTGAATTACTTTTCCGGCTATTACAACAATCCGTATGGGAAATCGCGTTTGGTGGAATTGTTTTCCACTTTTGTTACGGCTTTATTCGGTACGATTATTATATTTTTCGTATTGGTATTGAATGATATTCCCCGTACGACAAGTGTTTACTATAAGTTGTTCGGGGGACTTTTCGGATTGCAGTTTGTACTGACTTATATTCCCCGCTTGTTGATTACACAAAACGGACTGAAGAAAATCAAAAGTCGGGAATGGGCGCAGAACGTATTGATTCTCGGAGCCGGGGAGAGGGCTGTTAAGATGGCGGCAGATCTTCACCGGGTAGGGTATAATATTTATGGTTTTGTCCGTGAAGATGACCGTACGCCCGTTTTGGCTAAACAGGAGGAGGTGCTCGGTAATATAGGGGATATTCCGGTGTTGATGGAACGGCAGGAGGTCGACGAGATTGTTTTGGCTGCTGAAACCAACAATAACAATGTTTTGCTCGGTATTCTTTATTCGCTTTATCGGTATAAGTGTCCGGTGAAGGTGATGGCAGACAGGCTGAATATGTTGTCGAAAATACGAATAAGAACCATCCGGGGTATTCCGTTGGTTGATGTGACTGACAATAATTTTTCTCCGGTGGAAAAGAATATCAAGTTTTTCCTCGATAAACTCTGTTCTGCTTTTGCGTTGGTATTGTTATCGCCTTTGTTTTTATATATTGCATGGCGGGTAAAACGGGATTCTCCCGGACCTATTTTTTTCAGCCAGGAGCGGATTGGTTATTTAGGCCAACCATTCCGGATGTATAAATTCAGGACGATGTATACGGATGCGGAAGCCGACGGTCCGGTGCTTGCGTCGGAGGATGACGCGCGCATTACACCTTTCGGACGTATGATGCGAAAGTACAGACTAGACGAATTGCCGCAATTCTGGAATGTGCTGAAAGGGGATATGTCGATGGTTGGTCCCCGGCCTGAGCGGAAGTATTTTATAGACGAGATTGTAAAGACAGCTCCTTACTATTATTTATTACATAATGTCCGTCCCGGTATCACTTCATTAGGAATGGTGAAGTTTGGGTATGCCGATTCGGTGGATAAGATGATAAAGCGCTTGGAATACGACATATTGTATTATGAAAATATGTCGCTGACGCTTGATTTGACAATTCTGATTTATACAGTTAAAACAGTTATAACAGGGAAAGGTATTTAAGATGGCAAAAGATAATTTGTTCTATAAGTTTCTGCTTTGGAAGGATAAACATATAAAGGAGAAGCATTTTATTTTGATTATTAGTTTTCTGGTTGGTATTTGTACGGCTGCAACCGCTATCATTCTGAAATGGTTGATACATTTGATACAACATTTATTGACAGGTAACTTCAGTCTGGATGGAGCCAACTATCTTTATCTTCTTTATCCGGTTATCGGTATCCTGCTTGCCGGATTGTTCGTGAAATACATTGTACGGGATGATATTAGCCATGGGGTGACCAAAATCCTGTATGCCATTTCACAACGTAAAAGTCGTATTAAACCTCATAATACTTGGACATCCATTGTGGCGAGTTCCGTTACTATCGGTTTCGGTGGTTCTGTCGGAGCAGAGGCTCCTATCGTGTTGACAGGAGCGGCTATCGGTTCCAATCTGGGACGCATGTTCCGTATGGAGCAAAAGACTTTGATGCTATTGGTCGGTTGCGGAGCAGCTGGTGCTATTGCCGGTATCTTTAAGGCGCCGATTGCAGGACTGGTATTCGTTATCGAAGTATTATTGCTCGATTTGACAATGACTTCCGTGTTGCCTTTGTTGATTTCTTCGGTAACGGCTGCTACTGTTTCATATATTTTTACAGGGACAGAGGCAATGTTTAAGTTTTCCCAAACTGAGGTATTCGAAATACAGCGTATTCCGTATGTCTTACTATTGGGTGTTTTTTGCGGTCTGGTATCACTTTATTTCACGAGAGTGATGAATAGGGTGGAAGGAATGTATCGAAAACTGGGGGCTTATTGGAAGAAATTTGTGATAGGTGGCTTGATGTTGAGTATTCTTATTTTCCTTTTTCCTCCGCTCTATGGAGAAGGATATGATACGATAGGTTCTTTGCTGAACGGACAGTTTGCCCATATCATGGACAAGAGTATGTTTTACAGTTTGAACGATACTTATTGGGGGTTGCAGGTATTTCTTTTCCTAATACTGCTGACAAAAGTTTTCGCTTCCAGTGCTACGAATGCCGGGGGAGGCTGCGGTGGTATTTTTGCTCCTAGTTTGTACTTAGGGTGTATTGCCGGTTTTGTGTTTGCCCATGCTTCAAACTATTTCCCTTTTACGATGTATTTGTCCGAAAAGAACTTTGCATTGTTGGGAATGGCCGGTATAATGTCGGGTGTCATGCACGCCCCGTTAACAGGCGTCTTCCTGATAGCGGAGCTGACGGGGGGATACGACCTGTTTTTGCCTCTGATGATTGTATCAATCGGTTCTTATATTACCATCCTGATGTTCGAACCGCATAGTATTTATTCCATGCGTTTGGCACAGAAGGGCGAGTTGTTGACACATCATAAAGACCGTGCCGTACTGACGCTGTTGAATACGGATAGCATTATTGAACGTGACTTTCTTACCGTTTCACCGGAAATGTCGTTGGGCGATATGGTTAAAGTGATTGCGAAAAGCGGGCGTAACGCTTTTCCGGTCATTGATGAAAAAGGTTATTTGTTAGGCATCGTCTTATTGGATAATATCCGAAACATCATGTTCCGTCCGGAGTTGTATAATCGGTTCCATGTGTCCAAATTTATGGTGTCGGCTCCGGATAAAATACAAATCGGTACGCCTATGGAACAAATTATGCGTATCTTTGATGATACGAAAGCATGGAACCTGCCGGTAGTTGACGAAGAGGGACGTTATGTCGGCTTTATGTCCAAATCGAAAATATTCAATTCTTACCGCGAAGTGTTGGTAGAAAATTTTTCAGGAGATTAGAAAGATGAAGAAAGAAGATTTACGTATCGTTTATATGGGGACACCCGACTTTGCTGTCGAGAGTTTGCGAGCCCTTGTGGAAGGTGGCTATCATGTCGTGGGTGTCATTACAATGCCAGATAAGCCTGTCGGCCGTCATGGCAGTGTCCTACAAGCGAGTCCGGTGAAACAATATGCCGTATCGCAGGGGCTTCCTGTTCTTCAACCGGAAAAGTTGAAAGATGAAACATTTCTCGCTGAGTTGCGTGCCCTGAATGCTGATTTGCAGATAGTGGTCGCTTTTCGAATGTTGCCTGAAGTGGTGTGGAATATGCCTCGTATGGGAACTTTTAACCTTCATGCCTCTTTATTACCTCAATATCGCGGGGCTGCTCCGATAAATTGGGCGGTCATTAATGGTGATAAGGAAACGGGGGCTACGACCTTTTTCCTTACGCATGAGATAGATACCGGTAAAATTATCCGTCAGAAACATCTTCCGATAGCCGATACGGATGATGTGGGTACGGTACACGATGCTTTGATGGTAATGGGAGCGGGGTTGGTACTTGAGACGGTGGATTTGTTGCTGGCCGGTCAAACAGATGCTGTTTCCCAGGAAGAATTTTATAAAGAGGTGTCTGAACTTCGCCCTGCTCCGAAAATATTTAAGGATACTTGCCGTATCGACTGGCATCGGCCGGTGAAAAAGATTTACGACTTTATCCGTGGGCTTTCTCCGTATCCGGTAGCTTGGACGGAACTTATATCTCCGGAAGACACTCGTATGGCCTTCAAAATATATCAGTCCGAAAAACGCCCGGAAACTCATGATTATCCGATAGGAACTATTCTTACTGATAAGAAAACTTATGTGGATGTGGCTGTGGAAGATGGTTTTCTCCGCTTGTTGTCCGTTCAGCTGGCAGGAAAGAAACGATTGCCGATAACAGACTTTTTGAATGGGTTTAAGCAAATAGGAGAATATAAGGTAGAGTAATTTAAAAGCCCCGTAGAAGTATAGATGGTATTGTTTAAAATGATTGTGTAAAATAAGGAATGACCGAACCTTTGTCAAATAGGTAATTTCAATATCGGGGATAGACTGGATTGATATTTATGGAATAGAATAAAAAAGCTATCATCTTTTTTGCAGATGATAGCTTTTTACAAATATACGGATTATATGTTATGATTTTGTTTTGTTCTTTGTTGTGGAGCGTTGCAACACCTTCTCCTGGAATGTTTGCATCCATTCATAGAAGCTGGGGATGAACATAGTTGCGAAAATAGTGTTGACTGCCATTCCGAATACGACTGCAGCCCCCAATGAAATACGGCTTCCGGCCCCGGCTCCCGTAGCAAACAATAAAGGCATTACACCTAGAACGAATGCAAAGGAGGTCATCAGAATAGGACGTAGACGGACACGCCCGGCTTCAAGAGCGGATTCACGAATGCTGTTTCCGGCCGCATGATAATCACGGGCAAATTCGACAATCAGAATTCCATTTTTGGCAGAAAGGGCTATCAATAGGATTATGCCAATCTGTGTGTAGACGCTGACCGGAACGTCCATTACGAAGCAACCGAGAATAGCCCCTAACAATGCAATCGGTAACCCGAGGATAGCGGCAATCGGACTAGTCCAACTTTCATATTGGGCGGAAAGTACCAAGAATGCTACCAGTAGAGCCATTGCGAAAACTAGCATGGTGGTGGAACCTGCACGTGTTTCCTGATAGGCAACGGAAGTCCATTCGTAACTGAAATTGTCACCCAACTGTTCTTTTACCAATTCTTCCATTGCTTGTATGGCTTCTCCCGAACTGTATTTAGGGTTCGCTATACAGGTGATGGAGGCGGACGAGTACATATTATATAGGTTGATTTGGTCCAGACCGAGTTCAGGTTGCACTTCCGTAAAAGCCGAAAATGGAACCATTTTCCCGGAACTGTTTTCGATACTTAGATGAAGTACATCATCGATAACCTTTTGGGCTTTATCGCTTGCTTCGATTTTTACCTGATAGATACGGCCGAATTCGACAAAGTCGTTGACATAAGCAGCTCCCATGTAATAACTCAGGGTGGAAAAAACCTGATTAAGCTGTAAACCCAGCAATTGCACTTTGTCGCGGTCGATATTTAATTTATACTGTGGTACATTAGCCTGATACATACTGGAGAGACTGAGCAATTGAGGTTTGCTGCGGTATGTTTCCAATAATGCATCGATGGCATGTTGCATTTCGGTAGGACCTAAATTTTTCCGGTCCTCCAGTTGAAGTTGCAAGCCGCCGGAGGCTCCCAATCCGGGAATAGCCGGTGGAACCATCGCAAAAATCTGTGCTTCCTGTATACTGCTTGCTTCCCGGTTAAAGCGGTTTACCACATCAGCTGCCGTATGGCCTTTCCCTTTTCGTTCACTCCAGTTTTTCAGGATGACAAAGTAGGTTCCGGCATTGGAGAGTTCACCCCCTCCCATGATGGAGAAGCCGTTTACTCCGATATAGGTCTTAACTTCCGGATATTCGTCCAGTATCCGGTCGATTTTCCGACCGACAGCTTCGGTTCGTGGCAAGCTGGAGGCCGGAGGTAGTTGGGATGAGATGAGAAAATAACCGTCATCTTCCTGAGGAATAAAGGTTGTGGGCCAATGCACGAACATTAAGATAGCTGTTACCGTTACGATGGTGAATGACAACAGGGTTGTGAGAGGATGCTTCAACATTTTGTCTACAATATCATTGTATATGTGTTGGGTTTTACCGAACACTTTATTGAAGATTTTGAATACAAAGAATTTAGGCTCTTTATTTACTTGCAGGAAAAGGGCACAAAGAGCAGGTGTAAGTGTCAGTGAGTTGAAACCGCTCAACATGGTAGCTGCTGCAATGGTAAGGGCAAATTGTTTATATAATTGTCCGGATATACCACTGATGAAAGTAGTCGGAATGAATACAGCCAGCAAGACAAGGACGACCCCGATTATCGGACCTACGATTTCTCCCATTGCTTCAGTGACGGCTTCACGAGCCGTATATTTTCCGGTATCCATCAGACGCGAAGAATTCTCGACTACTACGATTGCATCGTCTACCACAATAGCTATAGCCAGTATCAACCCGAACAAGGTCAATGTGTTGATGGAGAAACCGAGGGCAGACATGACAGCCAGTGTTCCGATAAGGGATACCGGAATGGTGAGGCATGGAATAATGACTGCCCGGAAGTTTTGCAGGAAAAGGAAGATAACAAGGATGACAAGCGCCGTTGTTTCGAGGAACGTGATAAGTACTTCATCGATAGAGGCATTTATAACTTGTGTCGTATCTAATGTGACATCATAAGTGACTCCTTCCGGTAGGTTTGCTCCGAGCTCTTTCATTTTTGCTCGAACGCCTTTTGCCACTTCAAGGGAGTTGGAACCGGGAAGTTGGTAAATAGCAATAGCAGCCGATGGTTTACCTTTCAACTTGGAAGTAACATTATAAGAGGAACTGCCTAATTCGATATGGGCAACGTCTTTCAGTCGGAGTATTTTACCTCCCGGTTCGGTACGGAGAATAATGTTGCCGAATTCTTCAGGTGTTGTCAGTCGTCCTTTGACGGTTAAGGTGTATTGATAAGGATTATCTGCCTGGGCAATCGGTTGTCCTACATAACCGGCGGAGACCTGTGTGTTTTGGGTACTGATGGCTTGGAAAATCATATCAGGGGTCAGGTTGCGGATACGCATGGCAGACGGGTCTAGCCAGATACGCATACTATAATTGCCGGCTCCCATCACACTGACGGAACCTACTCCCGGAAGGCGCGTCAGTTGGTCGGTCATATTCAAACTGGCGTAATTACTCAGGTAAAGCCCGTTGTAAATAGAATCTTTTGAGCTGAGTGTCAGCATCATGACGATATTGGATGATTGTTTCCGGGTGGTGATGCCTTGTACGATAACAGCTTCCGGCAAACTACTTTGAGCGATACTGACACGATTTTGTACCATAACGGTAGCCATATCGATATCTGTCCCTACGGCAAAAGTGATAGTCAGGGAGTAAGCGCCTGAACTGGAAGAATTTGAACTCATATAAAGCATGCCGTCCACACCGTTAACTTGCTGTTCGATAGGTAATCCTACGGCCTGTGCGACCGTTTCCGCATCGGCTCCGGGATAGAATGCTGATACCTGTACGGTCGGGGGCGTGATTTCCGGATATTGGGCAATGGGGAGTATGTGGAGCGTGACCAATCCTGCTACCACCATGATGAGAGCCAGTACAGTAGCGAATATCGGTCTGTTTATGAAGAATTTTACCATAGCTGTTTATTTTATAGGCTTAATACTCATACCATCTCTTACTTTCAGCAGAGCGGTTGTTACATAGCGTTCGCCGGGTTGAATGCCGCTGGTTACTTGACGTAAAGTGTCATCTACCAATTGACCGGGTTCGATAGGACGATAGCGGACGATATTGGAGTCGTTCACGACATACAGGTATTTACCCAATTGGTCGGTTCCGATGGAAGCATCACGTACGAGAATGGCATTTTTTTGTTCGCTGTAAGGCAATGTAATCGTTACATAAAGCCCGCTTTTTAGTGTCCCTTCCTTATTATCAAGATTCGCACGGACATTTAGTGTCCCGGTTGAAAGGTCGACATTCGGGGAGAGGTAATCGAGGTGGCCGGTATATGTTTGTTGTCCGTCCTGTCCGAGATGTACGACGACTTCTTGGGGTATTTTGACAGTGGAATCGTTTTGGGCGGCAATCATCATCATTTTCATAAACTGATTATCCTCAATATTGAAATTGACGTACATCAGGTCGTCTTTGTATAAAGTAGCCAATGTGACGGGTTGTACGGAACCGTTGATATAGTTGCCAACATCGTAACTGGCGCGTGTGATACGTCCGTCGAAAGGTGCACGGATGTAGCAATATCCCAGGTTGGTACGGGCAGTGTTCAATTCGGCTGTCGCATTGCGTACAGATGCTTCCATCTCTGCGGCTGTAGATTGGGCTTGAAGCACCTGTATTTGGCTTACGGCCCCACTTTTGGCAGCTTCTTTCATACGTTCGTAATTGCTGCGGGCATAATCCAATTGAGCTTGGGATGTTTTGAGTGCAGCGTCGGCTTGTGTGACATTGTCTTCGTATGTATCCGGTTCGATGACGAAAATAAGGTCTCCTTGTTTTACTTTGGCTCCCGGATTGAGATGGGAGATACGGAGGTAACCATTTACGCGTGCTACCAAGTTGACTGTTTTTTCGGAACTTAGATAACCCGGATAGTTTTTAGTCAGTGTGATGTCCTTTATTTCCGGCGTAGCCACACTGATGGAAGGAATTGGAGTTTCCGCCGGACGGCTTTTTTCTTTGCATGCTGCCAGTGAGAGGGCAGATGCGGTGATGAGGGTAATAATTATTTTATTCATGATGATATCCTTTAGGTGAATAATGAATTTTACGTTCCGGATTAATTATCTGCAGCCTCCCATCCTCCTCCTAATGCCTGATAAAGCTGGATGAGATTGAGCAGGGAAGTGCCTTTGGCTTGCGTGAGTTGATTCTCGTAAGAGAGTAGGGAGCGTTGAGCATCAAGTACGTTTTGGAAAGGTGTCAGGCCTTGTTTATAAAGGTCCAATGAAAGTTCCAACGTTTGTTTTCCCTGATTGACGACTTCACGGAGGGCTACGATTTGCTTGATAGAATTTTTATAGGAATTCATTGCGTTGTCTACTTCCTGAACGGCTGTCAACACATCTTGATTGAATTGCCGGATAGACTCATCTAACTGTGCTTTGGCCAACCGGGTAGCTTGTATTAGCTTCGTTCCTTGAAAAAAACTCCAGGAAAGCGTGGGAGCTATTTCGTAAGTCATACTTGTATGATTGGCAAGTTTGTCTATATCGTGTGAAGCGAAACCGATGGAACCGTTTACGAATACTTTTGGCCACCAGTCGGATTTGGAGGCGCCAAGTGAAGCGGCTTGTGCATTTACCTGTCGTTCTGCGGCCCGGATATCCGGACGACGGAGTAATAAATTAGCCGGAAGACCGATACCGACGGTTTCAATGTATTCGGGCAACGGTTTCCGCATCTCCATTATTTTGCGCACATCCCAAGGATACAAGCCCATGAGTACACCGAGCGCATTGGTGTATTGAATAATTCCGGCTTCCAACATGGGGAGTGAGGCTTTTGTATCATAATAAACAGAAAGAGCTTGCGCTACATCCAGTTTGGAGACCAAGCCGGTTTCATATCTTTTTTCCGTGATATGGACAACGGCCAGTTGTGAGTCGCAGTTCTTTTTGACTACTTCTACTTCCTGTTGTAGTTCCCGAAGGTTGATATAAGCAGAAGCGACTTGAGCACAAAGAGAAACCATTACTGCATTGTATTCTTCTTTTGAAGCGGCAAAATTTTCTTTTTGTGCTTTTACGCGATTTCGAATGCTTCCGAATACGTCTATTTCCCAATTCATCGAGAGGGTGGCATCGCTATATTGTGTGATGGTTTGGGGTAGGCTGCTTGTATTGCCGCTACTCTGTTGCCTTTGCCATCCGGCGGAAAGTCCGAGAGTAGGGGAATAACTACCCTGCTGACTGCGTAGATTGGCTTTGGCCATCGTAATGCGGTCTGCTGCCATCAACACAGAGTAGTTCTGTTTGATAGCTACTTCGATAAGTGAATCAAGTACCGGATCATTAAAGTTCTTCCACCAGTGGTCGTCTACCGGCAGTGTCTGTTGAAAATAACTGTCATTTTCCTGCCACGCCTCCGGCAATGCGCGGTCCAGGTACTTTTGCCCGGTCTGTGCCGATAGTACTACCGGCATAAGCAGACAGAGCATAGCATAACACCATGTACGTATATGCATAACTGTTCTGTTTAGATTTAGTCATAAAAGAACAGTCGGAAAGAAAAATTGTTGCAGAATTCCCGGTATATGGGTATCGTTTGTTTTTGTTCACAATAGGGAGGTTCCCTGATTATCAAAATGTCACTCCTATAGCGACTAAAATGGATTAGTATGGCGGGTAAAATGAATTACCCGCACATGTAACTCTTTTTAACGTATCAATCCGGTTGTAAAGCACTCAAATTGTAAACATTTTGTCATTCGTCGGAGATATGGCAAAAACTAAATAATTTGCCTCTTCAACCTCTTGTATACATAGATGAATGCCGGTATCAGGAATAAATCTGCTGCAACCCATGCCGTTGGATCCCCGAAACACACAGCCAGAAATCCGAATGCCGGAACCGCGTAAATACTGACCAACACGCGGGCAATCATTTCGGATACGCCGGAAAGCATAGCCAGATTGGTGTAGCCTGCTCCTTGGATTGTGTATCGCAAAATACAAAGGAGACCCAAAATAGGGAAGAATGCGCAGGATACATGTAGGAATTGAACTGTTTTATCCAATATTTCCGTTTCCGACGCATCTACAAACATCAGAGCCATCCAATCCGACCCCCATACCAGAATCAAACATGTGAAGACTGCATAAACCGACATCATCAATGCACTGGCCTTTATTCCTAACCAAATACGTTCCGGTTTGCGCGCTCCATAATTTTGCCCCGTATATGTAGCCATTGCAATTCCTAAACTTTCGAACGGACAAATAAAGAACATCTTGATACGCATTGCAGATGTGAAAGCCGCTATGCAGGCTGTCCCGAGTGCATTGTTTGCACTTTGCAGCATAATACTTCCGATAGCCGTGATGGAAAACTGGAGTCCCATCGGAACCCCGATATACATCAGGTTTTTTGCCAGTTTCATCCGGAATTTCTTATCGTCCGGCATGTTTTTCAGGATAGGGAAATGACGATACATATAAAGGTAACATAAAACTGCTGAAACACCCTGCGAAACAACTGTTGCAATTGCTGCTCCCAATACGCCCCAGTTGAGTACCAAAATACAGAACAGGTCGAGTATAATATTCAGGATTGTGGAAAACAGTAGGAACCAAAAGGGCGTTTTGCTATCACCTAACGCACGGATAATACTGGACAACAAGTTATAGAAAAAGGTACAAGGGACGCCGATAAATGTGACCAATAAATAATAATAAGCCCCTTCAAAAATATTTTCCGGTGTTCTCATTATTTGTAAAATATCCGCACAGTAGATGCTGGTAATAATTGCTATAGCGACCGACATGACTGCAGCCAATTGCAGGCTGACTACGACGTAACGCCGCATCGTCTTATAGTCCCGTGCCCCGAATTTTTGTGCTACCGGAATTCCGAAACCGCAACAGCACCCGTTACAAAACCCTAAAATCAAAAAAATAACCGAGCTACTTGCCCCGACGGAGGCCAGTGAATGAATCCCTAAAAATTTACCAACGATAGCTGCATCGACCAGCGAGTAGGTTTGTTGGAGTAAATTCCCCAATAGCAACGGTATCGTAAAATTGAAAATTAGCGGTAACGCCGGTCCCGCTGTCATCTCTTTGGAGGTTGCCATACTAATATCCCTAAACAATTTGCTGCAAAGGTAGAGATAAAAACTGAAAATTGTACAGAAATTTACCTGTCTTCTAACGTGTATTTTTGAATTCTCAAAGATTAGATGTATTTTTGTAAAAAGTGGTATGTTACTACCTGTAAATTATGGAACAAGGAAAATTATTATCAGATCCTCAACATCGGATTACATTGATAGATGCATTAAGAGGTTTTGCATTGTTAGGGATTGTGCTTATACATATGATGCATCATTATAGTGTTTTCTCGATTTCCGGTATGGGGATGAGGTTATTTCAGTTTCCGGCATTGGATTCCGCCATTCGCTGGTTTGCCTATAATGTAATCATGGGGAGGTTTATTAATATATTCGCCTTTTTGTTCGGTATGAGCTTTTTTATTCAAATGGACAGGGCGGCAAAGAAAGGAATTGATTTCCGGATGCGCTTTTTATGGAGGATGGCGATTCTTTTTGCAATAGGCTTCATCGGGAATTGTTTTTATACGGACGATATACTGTCTATATATGCTTTGTTCGGGGTTGTGATGGTTTTCTTATATCGGTTTAAGAACTGGGTGTTGATAGCTATTATTGCTCTTTTATTATTGGGTGCTCCACGCTGGGTCATGCTTGGATATGAGCGTTTTACACATACAGAGCTAGTCAAGGAGGCACAAGCTCGTCAAACTGCGGAAATGAATTCATTTTTTAAAAATATGCGAACCCAAAAACCTTCTTTTTGCCAATCGGTTAAAGGCAATTTGACCAGTGGGTTACGGACGAAACTGAACGTGCAGTTTGGCGTATTTGGGCGTGGATATTTGACGTTGGCACTTTTTGTTATGGGATTGATAGTAGGTCGTTTACGCTTTTTTGAAGAAGTTCGTACACGGAAAAAAAGAAATTTGTTCCTTTTTGTAGGCTTTATCCTTGCAACATTTGCTGTAAAATGGTTGATTGCTTTTTTGTTGTCGTTATCGGTAATTTCCATAGGCTTGAGGGGAATGTCGCTTTCTCCTGCCATGTTGGCCGTAATGTCTTTGAGTGATATTTATATGGTTTTGTTTTCCGGAGCACTGGTGATGGGATTTATTGTTCTTTATCAGTTTAGGGGAATGGGCAAATATCTGGATGTAATGTCTCCTTTGGGACGTATGGGGCTGACCAATTACGAAATACAAAGTGTGATAGGGCCAATCTTTTTTTCAATGTGGGGCTTCGGTTCTATTTTCGGTAATTGGGGGGCGACAGAAACATTTTTATTGGGGTTGATAGTTTATACCATACAGATTTTTTTCAGTAAATATTGGTTGAAAAATTATTTATATGGGCCTCTCGAATGGCTTTGGCGTTCAGCTACATATCTGAAGAGGCAGCCGTTTAAGAGGAATATTTGATTTTTACGTATAGCTTTTTAGTATTAAGTAATAAAGGAAATGATAAAAGCATAATATGGATATTCTACTCATTGTTTTAGCAGCTATTTGCTTGTTTTTAGGTCTGGTCGGCTGTTTTTTGCCGGTATTACCGGGGCCTCCTTTGGCTTATGTCGGATTGTTGTTGGCTCATTGGGCGGATAAAGTGCAATTTTCGGTTTCCCAATTGTTATTTTTTGGTTTTCTGGTTGTAGTCGTACAGGTTCTGGATTATGTGGCTCCTATTTTGGGTGCTAAATATGGGGGAGGAAGCAAGTGGGGAAACTGGGGATGTGCAATCGGTACGGTTATCGGAATTTTTCTTTTTATGCCTTGGGGTATTTTTTTCGGGCCGCTTTTGGGAGCTTTTATTGGCGAATTGTTATCGGGGAAAGCTTTAAGAGTAGCTTTTAAAGCCGGTATCGGGGCTTTTATCGGTTTTCAGATAAGTGTAATCCTGAAAGTACTGCTTTGTGTTTTTTTTATTGGTTGTCTGATAAAAGGATTGATAGGATGAACAGGGGATAATAATGTCGTGAAAAATGTCGAATAGGAAAATGAGAATACTGATTATAAATGCAAGTCCCCGCCGTCATGGCTTAGTGTCTGAAATGTTGGATATTATGGGGCAGGAAGCGGAAGTTTGCGGGCATGAAGTAGAACAGGTACGTGTAAGTACTTTGGATTTTCGTCCCTGTACAGGGTGTATGTATTGCCGTACACACGAAGCCTGTTGTTTGCCGGAGGATGACTCAGTGCATGTCTTGGAAAAGATTAGGGCGGCGGACGCATTGATTGTCGGTTCGCCTTGCTATTGGGGAAATATAAACGGACATTTGAAAATGTTGTTCGACCGTATCGTATATGGAATGATGGGAGAGAGCGCTTATGGTATCCCGATTGCTTTGCATAAAGGGAAAAAAGCGGTGATTGTAACTACCTGTACGACTCCTTATCCTTGGAATATACTTTTCAATCAAACTCGTGGAGTGGTAAAAGCCTTGAAAGAAATCTTGAAATGGAGCGGCTTTAAAGTAAAAGGTATCATACAAAAGGGCGGAACAAAGAAGAATCCCACTCTATCCGCACGGGAAGAGGCACGATGCCGGCAGATTATCCGGAAGTTGGAATGAAAATAAATAAAGGGCATTACTCCTGTTTGCAACAAACTCAGTAATGCCCTTTTTGTTTTTAGGACTTTTTTATTCGCCTTTCTCAATTTGTTCCTGAACAATTGCGTCTACAACGGCAACTGTGGTCAGGTTTAGAATATCACGTGTAGTACTTTCCACATCGGTAAAGTGGATAGGCTTGTTCAATCCCATTTGGATTGGACCGATGGTTTCGGTAATACCCAGCTCATCCAGCAACTTGTAAGCACTGTTTGCCGAACTTAGGTTCGGGAATACCAGTACATTCACATCTTGGCCTTTGATTTTGTTGAACGGATACATTTCGTCCCGGAGCTTTTTGTCGAGTGCGAAGTTTACCTGCATTTCCCCGTCAATCATGATTTCCGGATGATTTTTGTGCAGGTAGTTGATTGCATCGTGCACTTTCAATGGGCTTCCTTGCTTGTCGGAACCGAAGTTTGAATATGACAACATCGCCATTACCGGCTCATGAGCGAAGAATTTCACGGCATCGTGTGTCAAGCGGGCTATGTCGATTAGCACTTCTGTAGACGGATGGCGATTAATCAATGTATCGGCTATGAAGAATGTCCCTTTTTTGCCGGTCATGATATTCATTGCTCCGAAATGATTGTATGACGGACGGATACCGATTATCTGTTCGGCCATTTTCGTTACTTCCGAATAACGGCTGTAAACACCGGTAACAAATGCATCCGCGTCACCCGTCTGTACCATCATCATTCCGAATGCGTTCCGGTCTACCATTTTTTCACAAGCTTCGGCATACGTTACGCCTTCACGCGCTTTCTTTTCCCAGAGAACCTGTGCATAGCGGTGGCGTCTTTCTGTTTCGCGGTCGTGACGCAAGTTGACGATTTCGATACCTTCCAGGCTGATATTTTCTTCCGCGGCTATTTTAGCCAAACGTTCTTCGTTACCTAATAAGATAGGAATACAAATACCTTCGGCTTTTGCTTCTGCAGCAGCTTTCAACATGTTTACGTGATTGGCTTCTGCGAATACGACACGTTTTGGATTGGCTTTTGCCATATCGGTAAATGAACGGAGCAATTTATTATCATACCCCATCATTTCACGTAAGTGGTTCGCATAACCATCCCAATCGGTAATAGTCTTGCGTGAGACTCCGGATGCGATAGCTGCTTTTGCCACGGCGCAGGAAACACGGGTCAACAAACGGGGGTCGAGTGCTTTCGGCAAGATATAGTCGCGTCCGAAAGTGGTACGTTTCAGCTTATAAGCCGCATTTACTACATCGGGAACTGGTTCTTTCGCCAGTTCGGCAATCGCATATACGGCAGCCTGTTTCATCTCTTCATTGATAGCTTTGGCATGTGTATCCAAAGCTCCGCGGAAAATATATGGAAAACCTAAGACATTGTTAATCTGGTTCGGATAGTCTGAACGCCCGGTTGCGAAAATGATATCCTGGCGGGAGGCCATGGCATCGGCATAAGAAATTTCCGGGTTCGGGTTGGCTAATGCAAAAACAATGGGATTGTCGTTCATCGAACGAACCATATCCTGTGTCAGCACGTTAGCGACTGATAGTCCGAGGAATACGTCTGCTCCGACAACGGCTTCTTGTAGTGTCCGGATATCAAGCTCCGTTGCAAATTCTTTTTTAGATGCGTTCAGGTCTGTACGATGTGTTGAAATGACACCTTTACTGTCGCACATGATGATATTTTCTTTGCGCGCTCCCAGCATTACGTATAGTTTGGTGCATGAGATAGAAGCGGCACCCGCTCCGTTTACGACAATTTTTACATCTTCGATTTTCTTGTTCGCGATTTCAAGTGCATTGATAAGACCTGCACCGGAGATGATGGCCGTTCCGTGTTGGTCGTCGTGCATGACCGGAATATCCAGTTCTGCTTTCAGACGTGTTTCTATTTCGAAACATTCGGGGGCTTTGATGTCTTCCAAATTAATACCGCCGAAAGTCGGAGCAATGGCCTTAACCGTCTGGATGAATTTTTCAGGGTCCTTTTCGTTTACTTCAATATCGAAAACATCGATGCCTGCAAATATTTTAAACAACAGACCTTTTCCTTCCATTACCGGTTTGCCGGCCAAAGGACCTATGTCTCCTAATCCCAAGACGGCCGTACCGTTGGAGATGACGGCAACCAGATTGCCTTTCGAAGTGTATTTATAAGCATCCAACGGATTTTTCTCAATTTCCAGACAGGGTTCGGCTACGCCCGGCGAATAAGCCAGTGATAAATCCGTTTGTGTACTATAGGGTTTAGTGGGAATTACTTCAATTTTCCCGGGTTTGCCTTCGGCGTGATACCGGAGTGCTTCTTCTTTTGTTATCTTTGCCATAGAATTTTAGTTTATTGCTATGTGTTTGCTTTTCAAAATCGCCTGCAAAGGTAACAAATTATTATCAATATGATGTTGATAGCTTACGATTTGTGTAAATAAAATCGGTTTTCCTATATTATATTTATAAAGATAGACTACGTGTTTGAAAAAAAACGGCAAAACCGATCGATTCGGGAAACCTGATTTTGCATATGTCGGGAATTAGTTTTAAATTCGCGTTCTCGAACAAACGAAAAGGATTGTGAGACAAATAGTTGCAAAATATATGAAATGGTTGCTGCCTATGCTTTTTATAGCATATTATAGCAGTATTTCTGTATTTATGCATGTCCATGTGGAGCATGGAACGACCATTGTTCATGCTCACCCGTTTAAAAAAGCACCTGATGGCAGTAGTCATCATCATGCTTCACTTTCCGAAATACAGTTGTTTCATTTATTGACTACTGTCCATGTAGAGGATGGTAGTGTTCATCCGCTTCAACTGTATTTTTATGCACTACCGATTTTCAATTTGATGGAAGCTCCGGTTTATCCGGAGCATTTATGCCCTGTTCCGGGGAAATTTCTGCTTCGCGCCCCTCCTGTTGCTTAATAAAATAGAATCCCTGTCTGTTTTTCAAAAAGATACGCTCCTTTTTAGAAAAGGGTGGTATTCTTTACTATTTTCATACCGAGCAATTTTTCTTTCATATACTGATGAAAGAAAAAAATACAATTGTTGAAAGTAAGGTATACATATGTCTATTTTACTTTCAATATATATTGAAAGTAAAAACGCTCGAATGAAAAATAGTAAAATAATGGTATGATTTTTATTAAAGCAAACGTGAAATGAATAAGATTACATTACTCATATTATGCCTGTGCTGTACCTCTATGGTGGTTCGGGCAGACGATGTCCCTGCCCTGAATCCTTCGGATGCAAACATTGTCGGACATATTTTGGATAAGAAAACGAAAGAGCATCTTGCTTTTATCACTGTATTTTTAAAAGGAACAACTATCGGAACTACAACGGATGCTACCGGCCATTATTACCTGAAGAATTTGCCGGAAGGTGATTTCACGGTGGTGATGAAAAGTTTGGGATATAAAACTGTGGAAAAACCGGTTATTGTAAAAAAAGGAAAAACATTGGAGCTGAATTTCGAAGCAGAGGAAGATGCTGTTTCGCTGGATGGCGTGGTGGTTTCGGCTAACCGTAACGAAACGACACGTCGGAAGGCCCCGTCGTTGGTGAATGTCCTGGATGCGAAAACATTCGAGACAACACATGCTACTTCATTGGCTGACGGATTGAATTTTCAGCCGGGAGTACGTGTGGAAAACAATTGCCAGAACTGTGGTTTCCAACAGGTTCGTATCAATGGTCTGGAAGGACCTTACACGCAAATATTGGTGGATAGCCGACCTATTTTCAGTGCTTTGACCGGCGTGTATGGGTTGGAACAAATTCCTGCCAATATGATTGAACGGGTGGAGATTATGCGTGGGGGAGGTTCAGCTCTTTTCGGTTCTTCAGCCATTGCCGGAACCATTAATATTATCACAAAAGAGCCTTTACGCAATTCGGCCCAATTGGCTCATTCATTGACAATGATTGGAGGAAATAGTGCTGATAATAATACGACTCTGAATGCTTCGTTGGTAACGGATGACCATAAAGCGGGTGTTTATCTTTTCGGTCAGAGTCGTCATCGTTCGGCTTACGACCATGATGGTGACGGTTTTTCCGAACTCGGACAATTGGAAGCGCGGACAGTCGGTTTTCGTTCTTATCTGAAAACAAGCACTTATTCCAAATTGGGCTTTGAATATCATAATATTAGCGAGTATCGTCGTGGAGGTAATCATATCAATCTTCCTCCGCATGAGGCGGATGTGGCTGAACAAACCGACCATAGCATTAACGGTGGTGGTTTGAAGTTCGACCTTTTCTCGAATGATTATAAACATCGTCTGAATGTTTATGCTTCGGCACAACATACAAACCGTAAGAGTTATTACGGTACAAATCAGAATTTGGATGCTTACGGACGGACAACGGATATGACTTTTGTTGGTGGTTCGCAATATTCGTACAATTGGGATAAATGTTTGTTTATGCCTGCAGAGTTTACCGGCGGTCTGGAATATAATTTTGATGAATTGAAGGACGAGATGCTCGGATATAACCGTATTGTGAATCAGACTGTCCACATCGGTAGTTTGTTTTTACAGAACGAATGGAAAAATGATAAATGGAGTTTTCTGGTTGGGGGACGTTTCGATAAACACAACCTGATAGACCATTTGATTTTTAGTCCGCGTGCCAATATTCGTTTCAATCCGACGGAAGATATCAATTTGCGCGCGTCATATTCGAGCGGTTTCCGTGCTCCTCAAGCTTTTGATGAGGATTTGCATGTGGCTGCCGTTGGCGGTGATGTGGCTATTATCCAGCTTGCTCCGGATTTGAAAGAGGAAAAATCGCAAAGTATCAGTGCTTCAGTCGATTTTTACCATCGTTTCGGTCCGGTACAGATGAATCTGTTGGTGGAAGGTTTCTATACGGATTTGAACGATGTTTTTTTCTTGCAGGAAAAAGGACATGATGAGCAAGGAAACTTGATTTTGGAGCGTCGTAATAAAGAGGGGGCGCGTGTGATGGGGTTGAATTTGGAAGGAAAAGCGGTTTATTCATGGTTGCAGTTTCAGATGGGTGCTACAATCCAGCGAAGTCGTTATAAAGAAGCACTGACCTGGAGTGAAACGAATCCTGCTATTCCACCTCAAAAGAAAATGTTTCGTACGCCGGATGTTTACGGTTATTTCACCTCGACGTTTACTCCGGTGAAACGGCTGGCTGTTTCCTTAACCGGTACTTATACTGGTAGTATGTTGGTGCAGCATCTGGCCGGTTATATCCCAGAGGACAAAGAAGAAAAAACTCGCGATTTCTTTGATTTGAATATGAAAATAGCATACGATATACCGGTCTATAAATCTGTGACCTTACAGGTAAATGCAGGTATTCAGAACATTTTTGAAGCGTATCAAAATGATTTTGACCAAGGAAAAGACCGTGATTCCAAATATATTTATGGCCCGGGAATTCCGAGAAGTTATTTTGTCGGTTGCAAGATTAGTTATTAATCAGGTATAAGTTCTTCTACACCGGCATTTTTTTAATCCGATTGGAAAGGTAAAAAAATATAGGCATGGGAAGTTTGAAGATGGATTGACTTATATGTCGTAAGTGACGAAAAGAAGATTGAAAATGTGATAGGAGTACCGGTGGTTGGTCAACTCTACTCGGCGGAGTGCTGCCCCCTCGAAGCCGAAAAATTGGAAACGGCCTCGGCAAAGTTGTTGGCGATTTCCATACCACCCGTACTATGTCACCCCTAAATTGCTATTGATGTGTTATAAACTTTTATTGATAGTTTCGATATAGTTTAAGATTTCATCTCGTCCTTCTTTTTTTTCAGATGAGGATAGCAGAATGGGGGGTAATTCTTCCCATGTTTCTAATAGTTTGGCTTGATAGGCTTTTAGGTTTTCCTGTAAACGTCCTTTACTTATTTTATCTGTTTTAGTAAAAATAATGGAGAAAGGAATACCGTTTTCACCTAACCATTCCATAAATTCAAGGTCTATTTTTTGTGCCTCATGACGGCTGTCGATTAGGACAAACAGGTTTGTCAACTGTTCGCGTTCCAGAATATAATCTTCGATGATGCGCTGGATATTTTCTCGTCCTTCTTTTCCGCGTTGTGCGAAACCGTAGCCGGGAAGGTCGACCAGATACCATTGTCCGTTAATGAGAAAGTGATTGATAAGCATTGTTTTGCCTGGCTTTTGTGAAGTCATAGCTAAACCTTTCTTGCCTGTCAACATATTGATTAGAGAGGATTTGCCAACATTGCTTCGCCCGATAAAGGCATATTCCGGTAAGTTTCCCGGGGGACATTTCTTTACGTCTGTGTTACTGATAACAAATTCTGCACTTTTAATTTCCATTTTTATCTACTTTTTGATTTATACATTGACATCCTAAATAGTAAAAAGTTGCCGTTATTGTGATTTTCTTTTACTGTTTTTAGTTTGAGGGGTTAAAGATAAAAAAATAATGACAAACCGGAACGTTTATTCTATTTTATAGATGCCATCCATAATCCGGCAAAAGTGATGGCACCATTAAGCATCAGCATTTCGTAACCGAAAGTGTACCCGGCATATTGTTTTGTCAGGTAATAAATGGCAAAACAAATGAGCGGAGAAATGATACAGATATAGGGTACGAATTTGTCACGTGGTAACTTTTTTGTGAATAGTCCGAAAACAAACAATCCTAATAAGGGGCCATACGTATAGGAAGCTATCATGTAGATGGCATCAATCACACTTCTGCTGTTTACCGCTTGAAAAATAAGAATAATAACGGCGAACAAAATAGATATCAGCAGATGCGCCATGAGGCGGGTCCGTTTTGCTTTTACCGCCTCTTCTTTTTGTATACCTAAGATGTCTACACAAAAGGAAGTAGTCAGGGCCGTCAATGCAGAGTCGGCACTACTGAATGCTGCGGCAATAATACCGATTGTAAAAAATATAAGGATGGAACTGCCTAATATTCCCGATGTACAAAACATAGGCAAAATATCGTCGTTTAAAACCGGTAATTCAATATGTTGCCGGGAAGCCAATGTCAGTAATAATACACCTAATGATAGGAACAGGAAATTTACAGGGGTAAAAGCAAAACCGTAAGTGTACATGTTTTTTTGTGCATCCTTTAGATTTTTGCAGGAAAGATTTTTTTGCATCATATCTTGGTCCAGTCCGGTCATCACAATGGTGATGAAAATACCTGAAAAGAATTGTTTCACAAAATGTTGTGTACTGTGCCAGTCGTTAAATTCAAAGATGCGGAAATGTGGACTTTCCCGAAGCGTTTGTACCATGCCGCCGAAATCCAGTTGCATTTTATCTTTTACCTGCCAGATGATGACGATTAGCATAGCTACCAGGCAAAGAGCCTGTAATGTGTCTGTCCAGATAATCGTTTTGATACCGCTGCGAAACGTATAAAGCCAGACTAAGAAGATACTGAAGATGACTGTTATAGCGAAGGGTATGTTCCATACACTGAATACATAATGTTGCAATATTAACACAACCAGGTAAAGCCTTGCGGCTGCACCGATAATTTTGGAAAGAAGAAAAAAGGAAGCTCCGGTTTTATAACTGTGCCGCCCGATGCGTTCGTCCAGATACGAATAGATAGATGTTAATTGTAATTTGTAGTAAAGCGGCAACAGAACTTTGGCAATCAGGATGTATCCGAAAAAGAAGCCCAGAACTGTTTGCATATAAGTCATATCTATACTTCGTACCATACCCGGTACTGACACGAAGGTAACGCCGGAAAGCGATGTTCCTACCATTCCGATAGAAACAATGTACCAAGGTGATTTACGATTTCCTAAAAAGAAAGCATCATTGCCGGAACTTTTTCGGCTTGTAATCCAGGCTATCAGAAGCAATATACCGAAATAAACGGCTATAATAAACAGGATGATGTAGTTATTCATTTATTAATGATTAGTTTGGTATCTTTACCTAATTTGTGACAAATATACCAAATTCACCGATAGTCGGCAAACAAATTTCTTGAAGCTGTATGAATATTCCCGAAAGAGGTTGTTTTTCAGACCTTGGAAGGCTTTGGACGATGAAATTGCCTTTTTTAAGGGTAAAATTGCCTTTTTTGTCCAATTTATTTGTGTAAATAGAACGATTGTTATTCCTTTGTATCAGCAAGAGCTCGTGAGAGTCAATGCAAACCGGTTTGCATTAAACCGGAGACAAATAGGTAAACACAATAAAAAGGGCTGGAATCGTGAGATTGACAGCCCTTTCTTTTTTAGTATCTTTTTTCTATTTCTGTTCCCGGAAAATAGTGGGAGAGGATTTGCCGGTAGTTATAGCCTTGTTCACCCATAACGGCAGCACCTATCTGACACAAACCTACTCCATGTCCCCAACCGGCTCCTGTCAAAACGAAACGTTGGGGAATGTCGAAATAGATGTCCTCTTTGTCTACCACGAAAGCTGAGCTATAAAGGTGGGTTTCCGACAAGGTACGTCGTATTTCCAATTCTTTTCCGATAATAAACGTTTGGTGCGTACCGACAATTTTCAACTTCTCGATGCGCCCGGAAGTACCCCTGCTGAGTGGAATCAAATCTAATATTTCACCGAAGTTTATGCCACTCTTCCGGTAAATCAGTTCGGCCAGTTCCTTTTGGGTATAAGAGACTTGCCAACGATAAAAGTCGGTTGTCTCTTGGTCGTAATTATTTAAAATCTGGCTGAGAATAGCTTTGTCTGTTGTGTTGCAAAAAGCTTCAGGTGAGGTACGTATCCATTTATCCGCTTCCGCTTCGACAGTCAGGTCAGGAAACGTATTTTCCCGGCTGTCTCGAAGAGCGGCTAAATAAGGATGGGGAACAGGTTCCCAGCAATACTCGAATTGTTCTGTTATGCCTCCGCAACATTTGGAGAATCGGGTATCGCAAATAGATTCTCCGTCAGTCAAGATTTCTCCGCGGGTTTCTTGTATCACTTCCTTTATGGTAAGAGACGAGGCTCGGGTAATACCTTGGTAACGCTGGCAATGGTCATCGGCACAAACGTCAAAATATTCATGGTCTTCGTGGTCATACCAACGGATTAGCTGTTGGTTGTCGCGATAAACATTTGGGTGTTGCTTTTTGGGGCCATTCGATTTGAAATTTTTTTCTACCTGTGCCAGCAACCAACTTCTTGAAATGACGGCATGTGCTTTCAGAAGTTCCCTGGAAGCATTGGCGCTCATTTCGGAAGAGATGACACTGGTAAGGTATTCTTCTGCATCCACTTGGTTGATAAACATGATACCTTTGTCCGTAACTACCAAGTTGAGGGAACCTTTGAAGCGCTGATCTTCCTGTCGTTGCCAATGAAAGTTTACACCTATTGTTACAGCTTTCAATTCAAAGAATGCGGACACGGAAGTCGGTTCGAAAAAGATTTCTTTATAAAGTTTCCCGTTGAAGACAATATTTCCGTTCACATAAATCACACGCTGTTCGCCTGATAGGAAATTTCCTGTTTCCGTATGGACATACTCTCCATGGAAAGTAAACGAAACAGCTTTTTCCGTCATAATGCCAACATTGATAACAGGTGCTTCCATTTTCTCTAATGTTATATTATTTCTTTTTTGCTTTTAAAGAACTTATAGTTAAATAGGCGATTAATGCTATATACATGACAATTGCTAACCATTCCGAGAGATTTCCTGCCAGCCATTCTTCGTTGATTGGTTTGACGCCGGCATAACGAAGAGCTGCACTGACAACTCCCATCAAAGCTCCTCCGGCAATAAATCCGGATGCCAGTAAAGTCCCTTTTTCCAGACGGAGAGTATTTAATTCCTGGTCTTTACTTCGGCTACCTACATACCAGCTGATAGCTCCTCCAACCAGCAACGGTGTATTCAATTCCAACGGAATAAACATACCGAGGGCGAAAGCTAAAGCTGGTATTTTACATAAATTCAAGATAATAGCCAGCAAGGCACCGATAACATAAAGTATCCAGGGTGCTCCTGAGCCACTCATTAACGGTTCGATAACAGCAGCCATCGCATTTGCTTGGGGAGCAGCCAATTGACCGTTTGTAAAGCCGTATGTCTGGTTCAATACGAGGATTACACCACCTACGGTTGCTGCCGAAACCAATGTGCCGAGGAATTTCCAGCATTCCTGTTTCTTGGGTGTACTCCCTAGCCAGTAACCGATTTTTAAATCTGTGATAAAACCTCCGGCCATTGACAAGGCTGTACATACCACACCTCCTATAATCAGAGCGGATACCATCCCTGCTGTTCCTTTCAGTCCGACGGTGACCAAAATGATTGATGATAATATCAATGTCATTAGTGTCATACCTGAAACCGGATTTGTCCCTACAATAGCAATAGCGTTAGCTGCTACAGTTGTAAACAGGAAGGCAATAATACCTACAATTAATAAACCAATCAGGGCGTAATACCAGTTATCCAGTACACCGAAATGGAAAAATAGATAAGTGACGAGCAAGGTGGCAAAAATACCGATGGTAATAATCTTCATCGATAAATCCTTTTGTGTACGCAATTCTGTTGTTTCTTCGTTTCCGGTTTTTCCTTTCAGTTCCTTGGCTGCTAACCCGACAGCTCCTCTGATAATACCCCAAGAATTGATAATGCCGATAACACCTGCAGTTGCAATGCCACCAATACCGATATGGCGGGCATAAGTAGTAAATATCTGTTCAGCACTCATGCTTCCTACAGTGGCAGTAATAGCATCGTTACCGAACGTTAACACATCAGCACTGAATATGGCGGACATTAGCGGAATAATAATGAACCAAACCAGAAATGAGCCGGCACAAATGATAGCCGAATATTTCAGTCCGATGATGTATCCTAAGCCTAAAACAGCGGCTCCCGTATTTATTTTAAAAACAATTTTTACCTTTTCGGCCAGCATTTCACCTACGCCTATGATACGTGTGCTTACATTCTCACTCCACCAACCGAATGTAGCCACTATAAAGTCGTATAGACCGCCTATCAGACCTGCATAAATCAAAGGTTTTGCTTGGTTGCCTCCTTTTTCTCCGGATACCAGCACTTGCGTAGTGGCGGTAGCTTCAGGAAACGGATACTTGCCGTGCATAGTAGATACGAAATATTTGCGGAAGGGGATAAGTAATAAAATGCCCAAGATGCCTCCTAACAAGGAACTCATGAATACTTCGAAGAAATCGACTGTAATTTCCGGATATTTATCTTGTAGAATGTAAAGAGCCGGTAGTGTAAAAATAGCTCCTGCCACAATTACTCCACTATTGGCACCGATGGATTGGATAATTACATTTTCACCTAATGCATTTTTACGTTTGAATCCGCTGGATAATCCTACGGCTATGATGGCGATAGGAATAGCAGCTTCAAAGACCTGTCCGACCTTCAATCCTAAGAAAGCAGCAGCGGCACTGAACAGAACTGCCATCACTAATCCCCATAAGACCGACCACCAAGTTACTTCGCGGTATTGTTTGTCGGGCGACATGACAGGATGATATGTCTCTCCTTCTTTTAGCTCTCTGTAGGCGTTTTCCGGTAGCTCGCTCACCTTTTCTTCATCTTCCTTCTTCACGGTGTTTATTTATTTACTTAGTTAGATTTAATCTGAAAACTTATCGTATTTAGTTAAGCTTTGCAAAGCTACATTATTTCTTTTAATGAAACAAGGTTGTATAGGGGTGCAATAGTTTTGAAGATTTCTTAAATGATACTTCTTTTTCATATGGAGTAAATTTAAAAAATCAAAGATATTTATGTAAGTTTGCAGGCAAAGAAAAAAGAATGACACAGAGATACCCATCCGTTTTATTGGAAAATGCAGTGAATGAACTGGCGTCGCTACCGGGTATAGGAAGGAAGACGGCGCTTCGGCTGGCTCTCTACATGCTTCGTCGTAATATCGATTATACGGAAACTTTTGCGTCTGCTTTGGTCGCTTTACGAAGAGATGTGAAGTATTGTAAGGTATGCCATAATATTTGTGATGATGAAATTTGTTCCATCTGCGCTGATACACGACGAGACCATACGATTGTTTGTGTGGTTGAAAATATTCGGGAGGTGATGGCAATAGAAAATACAGGACAGTTTCGGGGTGTTTATCATGTATTGGGCGGTATCATTTCACCTATGGATGGAATTGGCCCCGGTGATTTGCAAATAGATAGTTTGGTGAAGCGGGTGGCCGACGGCGATGTGAAAGAGGTTGTGCTCGCTCTTAGTACGACGATGGAGGGAGATACGACTAACTTTTTTATCCATCGTAAACTTTCGGCTTACGACGTAAAGGTTTCTGTAATTGCCAGGGGCGTTTCCATTGGCGATGAAATAGAATATGCCGATGAGATAACACTTGGTCGCTCGATAGTGAACCGTACCAGTTTTAATGACTCCATAAAAATATAAGAGGAAAGCATAAATAGATGAAATTATCAGTTATTATTGTCAATTATAATGTAAAATATTTTCTCGAACAATGTCTTTATTCTGTCCGGGCTGCAACATCCGGCTTGGATGCAGAGGTGATTGTCGTGGATAATCATTCAATGGATGGTTCGGTGGATTATCTGCGTACCCGTTTTCCGGAAGTTGTATTTATAGAAAATGAGGATAATCCCGGTTTTGCCTATTCCAACAATCAAGCGATATGTCGGTCTGAAGGGGAATACGTTTTATTGCTCAATCCTGATACGGTAGTAGGAGAAGAGGGAATACGAACGTTATGCTTTTTTATGGATGAACATCCGGAGGCTGGAGCGATAGGTGTGAAGATGTTGGATGGACACGGTATTTTTTTGCCGGAAAGTAAACGAAGTTTTCCATCTCCTTGGGTTTCGTTTTGTAAAATATTCGGGCTTTCGAGGTTGCGTCCTAATTCCCGGAAATTCGCCCGTTATAATTTGCCTTATTTGAATGAGAATAAACAGCATGAGGTTGAGGTACTTTCCGGTGCTTTTATGTTGATTCGCCGTGAGGCATTGAATAAGACGGGATTGTTGGATGAGGCCTTTTTTATGTATGGCGAAGATATAGACCTTTCTTACAGGCTGACGTTGGCAGGTTATAAGAACTATTACATTCCTGAACGTATTCTGCATTATAAAGGAGAAAGTACGCATCATGGCGATATTAAATACATAAAGGCCTTTTATGAAGCCATGCTTATTTTCTATCGGAAATATTATTCACATTCCGGTTGGTTGATGAGTCTTTTGGTCCGGTTGGCCATCGGGATGAAAGCTTTTTTCTCTTTTCTCTTTCCTTATCACCGGAAAAACAAAAAACGTAGGGTAAAACATCGCCGTTTGCTAATACTCTGCAATGAAGAGCATTTTGAGGAGGTGAAAGCTGTGTGCCTGAAGCATATGCCGGAATTGGAATATGTCAATCTTTGGGATTTGGATGAGGAGCGGGTCATGGATGCTTTCTGTCGCCGTAATCAGATGAAAGGATTTACCGACTATGCTTTTTGCTCGCCAGATGCGCGATTTGAGCAAATGTTACTATTGATGGACAGGATGGTGAATAAGAAGATTACTTATCATATATATAATATTGTAAGTAAACAGTTAATTTCCCCCGGAAAATAATTAGATGCGTATGGATTTGTTGCAAAATGAGAATATCCGCTTGCGTGCTCTTGAACCGGAGGATTTGGAGCTATTGTATCATTGGGAAAATAATCCTGAATGGTGGGAGTTGGGAAGTACAATATCACCTTATTCACGTTATATGCTGAAAGAATATATTGCCGGAGCACATCGAGATATTTATGAGCAGCGACAGTTGCGCCTGATGATAGATTTTTTGCCGATGAATGCAACAATCGGTATGATTGACTTGTATGACTTTGAGCCACATCACCATCGTGCCGGTATTGGTATTTTGATAGATCCGCTTTATCAGAAGAAAGGGTTGGCTACCGAAGCTTTGGTACTCTTGGAAAAATATGCTTTTTCTTTCTTGAAATTGCACCAGTTGTATGTTCATATCCCGACTAAGAATGAGTCTAGTAAAGCTTTGTTCGCCTGTTGTGGATATACGATAACGGGTATACTGACCGACTGGATAGTTGCAGAGGATGGCTATTCGGACGTATTGACGATGCAAAAGATATATAGGAATATTCCCACAGAAATATAACTTCGCAATTAAAACGGGGAAAGTGATTTTCCTGATATAAAATACCTTTTGTCCTGAATATAACAGGGAGTTATTGTTTGTATGTCCGGAAATCGGATTTGTGATAAAAGAACTAGTTCAGATAAGGGTCTTTCGGATATTTAGTCCAAGTTTCATATTGACTACCTAACGATTCAAGAGAACGTTTCCAAAAGGCTTCTCCTTCGGCTATTAATAAATTACGGTTTGTCGCATGGCTCACAACCCATGAATTTTTGGTTATTTCGCCATGTAATTGTCCTTTTGTCCAACCGGAATAACCAAGGAAAAATTTGACTTTACCCTCTATATCATGTCCGTTTAGTATATAACGTTTTAGCGCATCAAAGCTACCGTCAAAATATAAATGCTCATTAATCTTCAAGGAACCCGGTATAATAAGATCTCCTAATGAATGGATAAAAAAGAGACGGTTTGGACTTACCGGACCTCCCAAATAAATGGGCATGTCGGGAAACTCTTTCAAGTCGGGGAAGAAAGAGTTGACAATTAATTCGGTCTTTTTATTTAATACGAGTCCCATAGACCCTTCTTGGGTATGTTCAACAAGTAATACAACGGAACGTTGAAAGTAAGCATCTTGGAGGAAAGGTTCTGATATTAGGATACTTCCTTGTGCCGGAAGCACGTTGTTGTGCGTTATTTTAAAAATATTATTGTACATTGTCATAGCGAGTTATGCTTATGGATTTACAAAAACTGCGACAATATAAAACATTTGGCTTAAAGAAACAAATGAATAGCCCGGCTTTCTTGTTAAGTAAGTATAAATATGTCCGGGCTATTGTTAATTAGGCCATGTGATTTTCTTTAAACAACTTCAGGCGTTCTTCAAGCAGAGCATATTGATGAGGTTTAATAAAAGATGTACAAGCGCGTAATCCTTCTTGATTACTACCTGTCGTACTTAATGAAATCGCACTTATGCCATAGTAGATTAATTGTTCCATCAATTCACTTCCCGTCATACCCGGATATCCGATTGTAAAATAGAAACCGTCGGCAATCGGCTGATCTAAATCATGGTCATAGACAATTTTAAAACCGTAATCAGTAAATATCTTTTTTAGTTTTTCAGCCCTGCGTCCATATTCTTGTACTTCAGTGACGAAATCAAATGTTCCGTCTGCTGCTGCTTTAAACATTGCGGCCAAGGCAAATTGAGCTGAGTGGCTGGTCCCGGAAGAAAGTGCATATAATACACGATGGATGTATACGGTTCCGAATGTTCCGCCACCATAGCGCTGTGTCAATCCTGGATATGTACGGTGATAGAGTTTGTTGGAGATAGCAGTCACGCCAATGCGTTGTCCGGCATAACTAAATGCTTTGGAACCGGATATTTGTAGTATATAGTTGTCTGTGTACCGGGCTATGCTGGATTGAAAAGGAGCTTCGAATGGTGTTCCCAGATTTTTACGGAAATCCATAGCGAAATAGGCGAGATCTTCGATTACAATTGTATCGTATTTATTGGCTGTTTCACCGATAATTTTCAGTTCTTCTTCCGTCAGGCAAAACCAGGCGGGATTATTCGGATTCGAATAAATCATAGCTGCGATATTGCCTTTTGAGAGATGCTCTTCCAGAATAGCACGCAGTTTCTCCCCACGATATTCATACACATCGAATGATTCATATTTATATCCCATTACAACTATTTGTTGTTTCTGTACTGGAAAACCCGGATCAATGAAGAGAATGGTATCTTTTCCCAGTGTACATTGTCCACAAGTTAGGAACGAGGCATATGTCCCCTGCATGGATCCCGTAACTGGTACACAGCTTTCCGGGGCGACATCAATATCAATAAATGCCTTGATGAAGCGGGAGGCTTGGGTTTTAACTTCCGGTGTCCCGTTGATATTCGGATAAATGGATGCAATGCCGTTTTGCAATGATTTGATTTCTGCATCGACGCCTACCTGGGCTGCCTTTAGTCCGGGTACACCCATTTCCATGTGAATAAATTCGGTATTTGTTTCTTGTTCCAGTTGAGTGGAGATTGCCACTACTTCACGTATGGTTGCTTTTCCGAAATCGGGTAATCCGTAGCCATCGATTATTCTTTTGGCTGTCAGATAATCTACAGGAGTATTCTTCATGATTATTTTTGTTAATATGGCCACAAAAGTAGAAAAATAATCAATCCGTCCTAAACTTTTCTTTATAAACTATTGTGGAATTGAAAATAATCTCTACCTTTGCACCGCAATCTGCAAAGGTTGTCAAATATAAAAGGTGCGTTAGTTCAGTTGGTTAGAATACATGCCTGTCACGCATGGGGTCACGGGTTCGAGTCCCGTACGCACCGCGAAAGCAAATAGCAAATGAAAGCAAAGCTCTGAAATCCTTGAATTTCAGAGCTTTTTCTTTTTCTCCACTTCGGCAAAAAATAGCGGTTTTAGGCAGTTCCCATGTGGCTTATTCGTGGGACTTTTTGAATGCTGTTTTTGCTCCCACGAATTGACGCATTTATCTTTGATTGTCAGCTTTTTGCGTAGCTGGTTTCTGAGTGTAGCAAACTAATTTTGTACCACTTAAAAAAACAAAGAATTATGGGAACAGTGAAAAGAAACACATTGAGCGTATTGTTCATCATTAAGAAATCAAAACTTCTGAAAAACGGTGAAGCTCCTGTTTGTATGCGCATCACCGTGAACTGGAGATAATAGTTCCCCAATTTTATATTAAGGAGCCATTCAAAGGCTTTGCCTAAGTCCGTCAGGTGAACGGGTTTGCCATTCTGATATACGATGCGTTTGGAAAGAAATAAACCGCTGACTATTTCCATGATATTGACAAGGCTCGTTTTGTCAACCAAATGGAGAGGGGAAAGAAACAGCTTGTTTGCGTGCTGCTTGAATTGTTCCGGGTATTTAATGCGCCATTTTACAATGCGCATTTCAGTGTTTAACAGT
>NZ_QRMP01000008.1:0-31036 GCF_003473295.1 Parabacteroides sp. AM08-6 | reverse complement strand
ACAATGCGCATTTCAGTGTTTAACAGTCCTATTGCTTCATCAATCAAATGCAAATAGGGCATTTTTTTCTTGCTCAAACCGCACACGATACGATTTAAGACGGTGTAAACCAAAGGAAAAATAACGTAGTAAAACGCTATAATCCTGTTCGTTGATACTAAAATCGGCTAAATGTATAGCCAATTCTTTAATGGCTTCTGCAAATTCAGATGTAGAAACTTTGCGATGCGAGCTTTCTAACAATAGTCGGAAAAATCTCTCTTGTAACATATCTTTCATATACTTTTATATTTAATGGCTACCAAATTGATAGCCCAATTCACTTATTTGTATTAGTTTTAGTCAGAAGATATATAACTTTTTAATTGAAATAAATTAGGAGTTGCAACGCCATATTTTACACCACTATCTATTATGTCATCTATCATTTGCCTTATTTCAGCAGGAGAATGATTTATATGTCCTTCAAACATAAGTTGCAGAGCATCATTACTATAAATTTTCTTTGCTATTGGCACACTGATAAATAAAGGTAAAAGATATAATCTGTTTGCTTTTTCTGTTTTAGGATTGATACCCATTTTTTTGCAAATAGCTAAGCCTTCCCGAATAGCTTTCATTGTAGTTCTTATAATAGGTGTGTTTTCTATAAATTGGGAGGCACTTCCGGCACTCATTATTCCGGCAGAAAGACCGGCAGCGACAGCATAATGTGTAATTAACCATACTAATATTTGATTAGAAATAACAGGTTTTAAGTCTGCTTTATCCAGTGCTACAAAAAGTTTTTCTACTCGTGGAGTTATTCGCCCATCTTTTTCTCCTAATGGGGTATTGGAATATTTTAAACCTGAAATAGCACAATGTATATTTTTATCTTCTTTTCCACCCCCGACCATAAAAGGAAAGGCAAAAAAGTATTGTTCAGGATTGAGATATTTATCTATTTCTGTAAAAACATCCCAGTTGTTTTGGAAAAATACGATATTTGCTTCTCCTGCTGACTTTGAAAGAGTTGGCAATATATTTGGTAATTGCAATTTATTGGTGGCGACAATAATATATTCAAATTCATTATTTGACGAAAGTTCGTCTATTACTGTAGGCTTAAAGATTACATCTATATCTTTTCTTATTTTCTCTCTAAAGTCAGAACAGATAATGTGAATACCATCTTTTTGTACAAGTTCTTTTTGCCCTTTACGCACCAATACAGTAACATCATATCCGACTTTGGATAATTGCCAGCCATAAGTACAGCCTACTACGCCAGCACCGTATATCAATAATTTCATAAAGCGATATTGTTAAGTTTCTTATTTTCGTTGATAAATACGGAATTGAATACCGATAGATTTTCGTCATAAGTATCACAACTATCAAGTAATTGTTTAGGGGTATAACCTGTGAACATTTTAAACTCCTTTATTAAATGTGATTTATCGTAATATCCACAATCATAGGCAATTTTACTTATACTGATTTGTGGAATTGATTGCAAAATATGGAATGTCTTTCTAAATCGTGTGATTTGGATAAAATCTTTTGGATTTAGTCCTATATATTCAGCGAATATTCGTTTAAATTGCTTATATCCTAAACAAGCAGTTTGAGATAAAACGGATATATTTCCTTCTCCTTCATTGATATTTTGAACGGTAGTCATCATCCTATTGGCATTGCATGGAATATTTTTGCATAATCTATTTAATAAATATTCTTCTATCAATCTGACCGTTTGATAAGTATCAGATGCTTCATTTATTTTCTCTTCCAATTCTACTAAATAGGTATTATCTAATAAATCAATGCCTATATTTTGATTAGTAAATTCTTCCATAGAATATGGAAAAAACATCCTGCATCCGATAGGCTGGAATAGGATAATGACCATATCCAAGAATGAAAATTCTATATCTGAATAAGTACTGATTTGTCCACTTATATAGGATTGTGGCTGTATCCCCTTATGAAAAGAAGAAATAATTTTGTTTCCTTTATGAAAAACGAGTGCTACGCAACCTGCTGGGATAGAACGCTGAAAGCCTTGCTTTACATCATCTATCCTCAAAAACCAATATTGCTTTATATAAGGAGCGAGCAATTTGGTAGGTTGTATTACTTGAATTTTCTCCATTTTGCCTTAACTATCAGGCAAAAGTAAGATTTCTTAGATTGATATACGGTGTAAAAAAGGGACATTCCAGATCTTTTTTCTTTTCTGGTTTTACTCCAAAAGCATATTTTAAAGTTTCTGTAAGGACGTAGACGGAAAGTTCCGGAAATCAATTCGTACGATTATCAAAATGTCATTAGTAAGGCAACTAAATAGGATTAGTATGGCGGGTAAAATAAATTACCCGCACATGTAACCCTTTTTAACGTATCAATCCGATAGTGAAACACCGAAATGGAGAACATCTTGTCAATTTGCCGAGATAGGGGGGACTATCTATTTGATACACAGGAAATGGATAAGGGGGGCTTCGTTATTTTTTTAATTGATAGTTTCATACTATATATTTTTTGTCATGTACTGTGTATTCCGAATGAACTATTTTACTGATTTTGCTCCCACTCAAACAACCACCTCAATACCAAGCAATCCAAAGATTACTCTAAAGTCGGGTAAAGAGGTTTTCCTGTTTCGTCTACATCTGTCCAGTGTTTAATGCTGACACTGGGGAAAGTGACGGTACTGGCGTTGATGAGTGCTTCGAATAAATATGAACATCCGGCTTTTAGTGCACCGTCAGGAACTGGAACCTCCACTGTGTAGGTTCGGGATGTTGCTTCTCCATTTACAATCAGTTCAAGTGTAAGTGTCATTGGGTTGGATGTTTCCAGAGGGAGCATGATGTATTGACATAGAAGTCCGTTAATACCCATTTTGTCTGCAACACCGTATGTTTGGGCAGGTGGAATAATTCCGGTCTGCAAATTCATACTGGCACCCGGTTTTGAAGGGGTAATTGTGGCTGATATTAATTTGTCCAGTTTAATACTGTCACCTTCTACCAATTTGAAAACTGTTTGAGTTGCTGTATGCAGATAAACTATGGGTATATTTATTTGTGTGCTGATAACGTCTTGTTGTGTGCTGTGCCACCACAGATAATCAATACCGTTAAATAACGGCTCTGATGTCCCATTGGTGAATTTAGGAGGAATGGTGGAGAAGTTGTCGGATACAGCATAAAAGTTATAAACGCCATTTTCCAAATACATTTTGTAACCATCGGTACCAATTAATACACCAGGTGAAGATGTGATATAGAGTCCTTCGGCTATTGGACTGTCTTGTGTACTTGCAGCCGGTGATTTGAACGCGAATAATCTGTTTTGTATCCCTTTTTCCATTGGTGACATAGCGCGAGTTTGGAGATTACGGCCTTCGACGGCTGCATTGAAAGTAACCAGTGTAATACCTGTATTGGTTGGATTGTTTTCATCTCCATTTTCAAAAATGATTGTATTTTTGCTACATCCGGACAGAAGCAGGATGATACTTGTGAAAGTGATGACTTTTTTGAGAAATTGACTATCCATGATAAATATTTTTGATTATATGTCTACATAATACATTTGAAAGTACAGTTTAGTTCAAAAAAGTAATACTTTTTAGATGGTCTTTTCGAGAATTTGTTTTATTTTTGGAAAATCACAATTAACTTTTTAATTCTCTGCTATTATGGTAAATGTAGACCGTCGTTCTTTTCTGAAAACAATAGGGTTGGGAACTGCCATGTTAGGCGTTTCGGATCATGTGTTGGCTAATTCTTTATCGGCTTCCATTATGGAAACGGAAAAAGTAAAAAACAAATTACCTCGCTGGCGGGGATTTAACCTGCTGGATTTCTTTTCACCTTCTCATTATCGCAAACCGGATAAACCGAGTCCCAATGTGACGACTGAAGATGATTTTAAATGGATGGTCGATTGGGGGTTCGACTTTGTTCGTATTCCGATAGCTTATCCTTCGTATCTGAACTTTAATCCAAAAGGCGACAATAGTTTGCGGATTAAGCCGGATGAGATTTTCGATTATAATGAAGAAGCACTTTCCGCTGTTGAAGAATTGGTCTATAAAGCCAATAAACAGGGGTTGCATGTGAGTTTGAATTTGCATCGTGCTCCGGGTTATTGTATTAATGCCGGTTTTCATGAACCTTATAATTTATGGACAGATGCTGAAGCTCAACAGGCTTTTTATACACATTGGGAGATGTGGAGTAAACGCTTCCGCCATGTTTCAGCCGATAAATTGAGTTTCGATTTGGTGAATGAGCCCAATTTCAGGGAAGATATGAATGACCAGTTTAGTAAATCCGGCCCTGTTGACGGTCTTGTTTATAAGAAAGTGGCGGAAGGTTGCCTGGAAGCTATTCATAAATATAATCCGAAACGTTTGGTGGTCGCTGACGGTAATTCCGGTGGAAACCAACCTGTTCCAGAGCTTGCCGGAGTAAATATTTCGCAGAGTTGTCGGGGATATTTTCCACATTACATCTCGCATTACCGGGCTTCTTGGGTTTGGAAAAATCCGGATGATTCTCCTGCGGTTGTTTGGCCGGGAGTGATTGACGGACAAACGTTCAATCGGAAAGTGCTTGAAGATTTTTATCAGCCTTGGTTTGAGCTGATGGCGAAGGGAGTCGGTGTACATTGCGGTGAATGTGGTTGTTTCCGTGAGACTCCTCACGATGTGTTTATTGCTTGGTTCAGTGATGTGTTAAGTATTCTGACTGAACATAATATAGGCTATGCTTTATGGAATTTCCGGGGAGATTTCGGTATATTGGATTCAGGTCGTAAAGATGTGGATTATGTGGATTGGCATGGACATAAATTGGATAAGAAGATGCTTGATATGTTGCAAAAATATTAAAGAAAGGGGGTGCACTTCAAAAACTGGACCTGAAATGCACCCTTGAAATTTTTATTTGATTTCAATTAAGAATTCAGACATGGAGTGACGAACTTTTTTCAGCTTCACTAGCCATTCGTTTTCAGCATCCCTGTATCCTGAAGGTAACATTGTTCCACTTCTTTAGACGGGTTAAACTTTTTGACCGCATAACGCCTTCTAATACTTCTAATAAATTCATATCTATGTTTGTTTTATTATTTAAACAACATCCTCCCTTTAAATGTTATTTATTTATTGGGAAATTTAAGATGGATTTTATGAATGGCAAATCAAAGAAAAGCAGGCTTATATCCGGACGGGTTATACCCTCTTCTGTATTTATATTTGTCAATCTACTGTTTTTTCTTTTCACCGTTCATTTGTTAAAAGCGGAGACACAGGATACAGTTCGCAAATCTATTTATCCGCAAGGCTTGAAAAATAAGAGTAATGTTTATAAGTTATTATGGGGAATACATTACCGTACTCTTTATTCTACACCTATAGTTGCCAATTCTGTTAGGATGGACACTTTGTTGGATGATATTAAGATTATAGGTCAGGTGTCTGATTTTCATGGACTCTTGTTAGGAAATAGACAAAAACAACTGTTTTTGCTTAAACCATTGGGTGGCTCGACCAGCTTTCTTGAGTCGAAGTTTTTTCAGGAAATGTATAATAAACATGATTTTAAAGGTACGTATTTGGACGAATTTATAGGGGATGCTTATACTATTATTAATCCATACACTTTTTTGTCTGCAGATTATATGGCAAAAGTTTCAGGTTTATATTTTAATAATTCCAGAATTTTTTATTTGGAGAAAGCTACAATCGACACTGATACGATGGCGAACGGCAGTAATATTCAAGACAAACTTGTCAGCATCCGTGATTTGCCGGATACGACTGTGCTGGAAAATATTTTAACGACAGAACAATTACTTGAACAAATCAGGATTAGCAAATCTTTTCGGGTTAATCAGGAACAATATATTTCCGAACGTCTTTATGATATGTTGATTGGTGACTGGAATAAAGTGCCTGAAAATTGGAGTTGGAAAGTGATTCCGAAAGGCGATAGTGTTTCATTTTCTCCCATTGTTGTAGATCGCAATCATGCTTTTACTAAAGTGGATGGTTTTTTGTTTAAACGTATGCTCAAGGTTTTGGGATTAGGTTTTATTACGAACTACAGTAATCATCCTGTAGATATAGAAAAGATAAATACATTGGGGTATACTCTTGACATGGCGTTGGCGAGCGAAAGTAATGAGGTTGTCTGGTTGCGGCAAGCTCGGAAATTACAATCGGTTTTGACGGATTCGGTCATAGATGAAGCCTTTCGTATTTTACCTTCGGCAATTCAGGGTTCGGAAACGGAGGCTATAAAAGTGAAATTGAAAAACCGTCGGGATAGTCTGGAATATATGGCTTGTCAGTATTATCGCAAATTACAACGCACTCCGGTGATTATTGGTACGGAAAAAGATGATAGGATTATTGTCAGACGTTTGGAACCGGATTTGGTACGAATATCCATTTATAATGGAAATAATGATATACCTTCCTATGATAAACTATTTTCTGCCCGGAATACAAAAGAAATTTGGCTTTACGGACTGGCTGGAAATGACTGTTACATAGTGAAGGGAAAAGCTGGAAAAGAATTTCCGGTTTACCTGATAACAGGTAAGGGGAATAATACCTATGAAATAGAAAATGGAAATCATATTCGTCTTTACGCCTATGAGACAGAACGTCAGAAGTTGGATGCTTTACCAGATGTACATAAAATAATAACAAACGAACCCTCTGTGCACGAATATGATTATGAGAAAATGAGATATAAGGAATTTTCATTTACACCTTGGGGGTTTTATGATTCGGATGTCGGATTTAGTTTAGGTGCTTTTTTTACTTATTCTTTATATGGGTTTAAGCAGTCACCGTTTACATTCCGGCATCGAATCGGTTATAATTATTTACGGGGATTTATGTATCAAGGGACATTCCCGTTCTATAATAAACGAAAAAGTTTTAATTTGGATGTTTTTATTGGTTCACCCAAAAATTTTTCGAATTTTTTTGGTTATGGAAACAATACGGAAGGATTTAAGGATGAGAAGAAGAATTATAACCGGGTTCGTATTCGCCAATATTCAGTCCGTCCGTTTTTTCAATGGGAAGTAAAGAAAAGCCAGCAACTAACCTTCTCAGCCTCTTTCGAAATGTACAAAGCTCTTCATACGGAAGGTCATTATATAAACGAAGTTTATCCGGAATCACATTCTATATTTAAAATGAATTTGTTTACCGGGCTTGAAGCCGGATATCAATATCGTAACAGTTTGGCTTCTTTCATGCCTGATTTTGAGGTGGATGTTTCAGCCGGATGGAAGATGAATATAAAAAAAACGGGACGTAATTTCCCTTATGCCAATATGCGCGTGGCATCAAAATTTCGCTGTTCCGGCCGGTTTTCGATAGCAACTGAAATGAATGCTAAACTTTTGTTTGATAATAAATATGATTTTTATCAAGCGGCAAGTCTTAATTTGAGAGGATTCCGGAATAATCGTTTTATCGGTAAACAAACGTTTTACCAATTAACTGATTTTAGAATGGATATGGGTAAAATTCAAAATCCTTTTACTCCGTTAAAATATGGTCTGTTTGTCGGTTTCGATTATGGTCGTGTCTGGTTCCCGGGAGAATATTCTCATCAGTGGCATACTGCGTATGGGGGAGGATTCTGGTTGACTGTCATTAATAAAATCACTACTAAATATTCCTGGTTTGGTTCAAAGGATAGTGTACGGTTCCTTTTTGAATTAGGATTAGGGTTTTGAAAAAGATTATTTGAAAAAACACTCTGATTAATTTACTTTTATATGAATTGAAGAATGATTTTCGAAATAAAATTATATCTTTGACGCAATCTAAATTTAATAGACCATGACAAATAGAAGAAACTTTTTAAAAAATGCATCCCTCTTTACATTGGGTAGTCTGATGGCTGGTAAAGTAGGAAATGCTGTGGCTGCTCAGCCTGCATCGCCGGTTGTTTCAGCTACAACTGCAAGTAAAAACATTGGTTTGCAAATCTATTCATTAGGTGGTGAGCTATTCAAAGATGTTCCGGGAGGAATGAAAAAACTGAAACAGATGGGGTATGCCACTCTTGAACTTGCCGGTTATGGTGATGGAAAAGTTGGGGGTATAGACATGATGGAATTTAAAAAAATGGTGGATGATGCCGGTTTGAAGATTACCAGTTCACATGTGAATCCTCCTGTTGGTGAGTATACAAAAAGTAATTTGAATGTTATTAAGGACTTTTGGAAAAAAACAGCCGACGACCATGCTAAGTTGGGTGTGAAATATTTGGTTCAGCCGGGTCAGCCCAGTACGCGTAGTGTGGAAGAAACGCAATATGTTTGTGAAGTATTTAATGAAGCCGGAAAGATTGCAAAAGCAGCTGGTTTCCCATTCGGTTATCATAATCATGATTTTGAATTTGCTAAAGTAGTTCCCGGTGGAAATGGAGCTAAGTTTGGTCGTCATAATCCGGGTGAATCCGTTTACGATATTTTCCTGAAAAACACGGATCCTTCTTTGGTTTTATTTGAGATGGATGTATACTGGGCTGTAATGGGCCAAGCTGACCCTGTTGAATATTTGCAGAAATATCCGGACCGTATCAAACTTTTGCACATCAAAGACCGTGCTGTATTAGGAAAATCGGGTATGATGAACTTTGAATCCATATTTAAGCAGTTCTATGCAAATGGAAATAAGGATTATTTCGTGGAAATAGAAGGCATGCCTGATGGTCGCACCCAGTTTGAAGGTGTAAAAGATTGTGCTACTTATCTGTTGAAAGCTAAGTTTGCTAAGTAAAATAGGCATTGCGTAAAAGTCATTTTCACATAATAATGAAAAATGTGCCTGGGAGACTTAAGTCTTTCAGGCATTTTTTGTTTCAGACAGCCTATAAAAGGTATCTTTTCCGTTTCACGTTCGTAGAACGAAAGGGATATATTGACGAAATGTAAATAAATTTATATCTTCGCCCAGAAATCAATTCCTAGAGTAAATAAATGGAAGTATTAATTATTATTGGTCTTATCTTATTGAATGGACTTCTTGCTATGTCGGAAATTGCTTTAGTGTCGGCTCGTAAAACACGGCTGGAGATGGAAGCAAAGCGCGGTAACAAATCGGCTCAGACTGCTTTGCAGTTGGCTAGTGAGCCGGACAAATTTCTCTCAACCATCCAGATTGGTATTACGCTGATTGGTATTTTAACCGGTTTGTATTCCGGTGAAGCGTTTGCTTATAATTTAGCAGAACTTGTTCGTCATGTACCTTTCTTTGAACCTTATGCTTTGGGTATTTCGAAAACGACTATTGTTGTGGTTGTGACCTATCTGACATTGATAATGGGAGAGCTTGTTCCAAAACGCATCGGTATGAAATATGCCGAACGAGTATCGATGTTGGTTGCCAAACCAATGAATCTCCTTTCTTCTATATCTTCTCCTTTTGTTTGGTTATTATCTAAAAGTACGGCTTTTGCAATTAAGGTAACCGGAATTAATACTGCAGAAGAAAACAAAGTGACTGAAGAAGAAATAAAAGCTATTGTAAAAGAAGGCTTTGATGGGGGAGAAGTACAGGAAGTTGAGCAGGATATTGTAGAGCGAGTGTTCAATTTGGGTGATCGGAATGTCGGTTCTATAATGACGTATCGAAATGAACTGGTTTGGCTGAATTTGACTGATAGTATTGAACAAATACGTGAAAAAGTGCAGAAAAATTTGTTTAATATTTATCCTGTTGCTTCCGGTAAGTTTGATAATATAAAAGGTGTTGTCTATCTGAAAGACTTGTTCGGGCGTATCGATGAGCCAGGTTTTTCGTTGGAACAGGTTATTCGACCGGCTCAGTTTTTACCTGAAAACCAGAGTGTATATAATGCTTTGGAACAATTTAAACAAGCTCGTGTAAAATACGGAATTGTAACAGATGAGTTTGGAGGTATTCAGGGGATTGTAACATTAAAAGATATAATGGAAGGGTTGGTTGGCCAAGTGCCGGAAGTTGGAGAGGAATCGGAAATTATCCAACGTGTCGATGGAACTTGGCTGGTAGACGGTCAGTATAGTTTTTATGATTTTCTGGAATATTTTGAAATGGAAGATTTGTATTCCGAACACGATTATAATACATTGAGCGGTTTGATTCTTGAAATTCTCGAACGAGTTCCGAAAACGGGAGAAAAGTTGACTTGGTTGGTGTTTGAGTTTGAGATTGTGGATATGGATGGCGCTCGTATAGATAAGGTTTTGGTTAAAAAAATTGCTTGAGAATATAGATGGAAGTATTATATTTCGGCCAACTTATGTAATACTTCCATTTCTCCGAATAGAATGAGTAAATCGTCCTCTTCGATTGTAATATCGCCGGTGATGCTGCTGATGACGGAATATTGTTTTTGTTTGATACCTATTAGGTTGCGTTCTACTTTAGCTCGTTCGATGCCGGCAAGGCGTATTCCGAAGTTTTCTTCCAGATTAATGGTTTTTAATGTCTGTCCGACAAATGTGGCCGGTGCTTTGATTTTGTATAAATGATGGGTTTCTGTTACTTTATACCATTGCTTGAATAATTCCCCAAGTAGGGATTGGGAAGCATACATGCCGGCAAAATCATCTTCCGGAGTGATAATTTCGGTTACACCTATGGACCGGATTACGGCCTCATGTATAGGGGATATGCCTCTTACGATTATTTTGTTCACATCCAGATTTTTAAGAAAAGCAACTGTTTGGATAGAGGTGCCGAAATCTTTTCCAAAAGTAACGAAAATGGCATCCATTTCGTTTAGTGGCAGCGTGTTGAGTGCTTCTTTATCTGTTGTATCCAAACAGATAGCCCCGGAAATTGTGTGTTTTACTGCTTCTATTTTGTGTGGATTGACATCTACACCGATTACTTCATTTCCGATTTGTGTCAAGCTTTCTGCTATGGCGCGGCCTAAATTTCCCAATCCAATTACTAAATATTTCATATCTTGTTTTTTTATTACATTAATATATTTTCTTGCGGATAAGTATAATTTTTCTTTTTATATTCTTTATAAAAACTGAAAAAGAAGGTCAATATACCGATACGGCCTACCAACATGGTACAAATGATAATCAATTTACCGGCAGTGGTAAGCAGTGGGCTGAAGTTTAAACTCAGACCGACTGTGCTGAGTGCGGATACGGCTTCGAATGTGAGGGTAAAGACGGATACTCCTTTTTCTGTGAGCGAAAGTAACCAAACCGCCAATCCTAACCAACAGAAATAAAAGACTATTGTGGCAAATGCTCTGCGGATTGTAGCCGGAGCAATTTCACGCTTGCGGATTTCTACATTTTCTTTGTTACGAGCTGTATTATGTGCAGTAAACAAGGCTACACAGACAGTTGTTACTTTCAAACCGCCACCTGTAGACATCGGTGCAGCACCTATTATCATCAGAATGAGAGTGAGCATCAATGTTCCATTTGTCAGTATCCCCATATCGGCAACACAGAAACCTGCTGTTCGTGGAGTGACGGCTCCTAAAAACGCGTTGGCAACTTTTCCCTTAAATGGAAGGCTGGCTAAAGTATTATTCATTTCTAACAGATAATAAAATACTGTACCGCTAATGACTAATACTAATGTGCTGATAACGACGATGTAAGTGTTAATGTTGATAATGCGAGGGGTATGAACATAATGTTTTTGTTGTCCGATAAGCATTCTGAAAATGTTAATGATTAGATGTTTTAATAATTTCAGATAATTAAGAACAATCGGAAATCCTAATCCTCCGAATATGATAAGGAACCCAATCCATATATGCAAGTTATATTTATGTACAACCAACGGGTCGTACATATTACCACTTAATGTAGAAATACCTGCGTTACAAAAAGCTGAAATTGCATGAAAAATGGCATAAAACAATTCTTCCGATGTACCTCCCGGTAGTGAACCTTTGATTTCCATATAAATCAGATAGGCTCCGATTCCCTCGATAAAAAGTGTAACAAACAGAATATTCAGGATAACTTTGAAAAGTCCGTTGATGTGATCTTCATTCAGCATATCCTTCAATACCATTTTGCTGGAAAAGGAAGAATGCCCCATGAAAGAGAGTGCAAAAAAACTGGTGAAAGTCATAACCCCGATACCTCCTATTTGTATCAAGAACATAATAATAATAAGTCCGGTATGGGTAAAAGTTGTTGCTACATCAACCGTTGTAAGTCCGGTTACACAGACCGAAGTAGTAGAAATAAACAAAGCATCGATAAAATGAATGCCGTGTACAGTTGCATTCGGAAGCATCAACAAGCCGGAGCCAATCAAGATAACAAATACAAAACTAAGTAAAAATAGTATAGATGGTTTTATATGGCTTTGCAAGAGAGCAAATGTCTGTCGTGACAAATGGATGACACTTAGCAATAATAATAGGAAATAGACAAAATGCGGTTTTGTCAGAAAACTTAAATACGGCAACGACTCTTGAACCACTTCTTTGAAAAAGACTTTACCGGATAGCACGGCAAACAGGAAAAAATATATACCGATATCCAAATACAGCATCTTTTCTTGGATGATTTCTTTGAATTTGATAATGTACCTCAGGGTTATACCGGCAAAGAAGGCTAGTAATATGAATATTCCGCTTTCATGAAGCACATGTGTCATAGATGCAGAATAGTTGAATCCGAATTGATAAATCAAAACAAATAAAGAAGCAAGTGATGCCAACAGAATAATGCCTTCTGCAAATAGATTCAATAATCCTTTTAGGTTTGCCCAGTATATGCGGAAAGCGAATTGCAGATGTTTAATATCCATAGATTGCCTTTTTCTCAAATAACAAAAGTATTAAATAAAAGTATGTTGTGAATAGGACTATTTATCATGCACTGGTAATCTATGTTAAAAACAACTTATGAGAGGAAGGATATGTATATTGTTTTGTTTACACTATGTAGATTATTTCATATTGTAGTGTGTAAGATACCAAAATATCAGGAATATAGAATATTATCAATTATAAAATTGGTATTTTATTGTGATATGTGAAGAGAAAAATAGTATATTTGTCAAAAATCTCTTTAAGTATATTATGGAAACACAGAAAGACAAAAAAGAACTATTTTATCCACACGTTTCGGTAGACTGCGTATTGTTAGGCGTAAACGAAGATAAGCTGTGTGTATTATTGGTTGAAAGAAAAATTGCAGGAAGTAGTGAAAAACACTATAAGCTGCCGGGAAGCCTGATATACGAAAGTGAAGATCTGGACACAGCTGCTTATCGTGTGTTGAACGAGGCTACTGGACTTAAGCGGGTTGCATTGAGGCAGTTCCATAGTTTTGGTTCACCGGCACGTACCAAGAATAAAGAGGATGTACAATGGTTGGAAAATGCTTCCAAGATGAAAATTACGCGAATTGTCACTGTAGCCTATCTGGCATTGTGTAAAATAGGAAAGAAAACGACTCTTGCGGATAAAAATGATTTTCTGATTTGGGCTCCTATCGATAGTTTGCCTCATTTACCTTTTGACCATACGGAAATTGTAGAAGCTGCAGTATGTGAAATTCGTAAATGGATAGAGGTTGAGCCTTCTATCGTATTCGATTATTTGCCTCTGAAATTTACAGCTTATCAGTTGCGCAGAACGTATGAAATCATTTATAATAAAGAAATGGATGTACGGAATTTCCATAAGAAGATGAATTCGCTGGATTATGTTGTGCAGACCGATGAAATAGAAACCGGGGTTTCTCATCGTGCCGCCCGTTATTATCGTTTTGATAAAGTGAAGTATAATAAATTACACTCGAAATTTAATAAAATATAAAACATCAGAATATGTATTTGCTAGGTTGTGATATAGGAAGTTCTTCGGTAAAGGCTTCTATTGTAGATAAAGAAACCGGTCTGACAGTTTCATCTGATTTTTATCCGAAAGAAGAAGCTGCTATCAATGCCATACAGCCGGGGTGGGCAGAACAAAACCCTGACGATTGGTGGAAGTTTTTGAAAGAAGCGATAAAAGGAGCCATTTTGAAAGCTCGTATTGATGGTACGCAAATAGAGGCTATCGGTATTTCTTATCAAATGCATGGGCTGGTGTTGGTTGACAAAAAGATGGAAGTGTTGCGTCCTTCTATTATATGGTGTGATAGCCGTGCAGTTCCTTATGGAGAACGTGCATTTAAAACTATCGGAGAAAAAAGGTGTCTGACACATTTATTGAATTCGCCCGGAAATTTTACGGCTTCAAAACTGGCTTGGGTAAAAGAGTTTGAACCTGCTGTATTTGAGGCCATTCATAAATTTATGTTACCGGGTGACTTTATTGCAATGCGTATGTCCGGTGATATTGCGACAACTATATCCGGTTTGTCGGAAGGTATTTTCTGGGATTTCCAGAAGAATACTATTTCTGACGATTTGATGAATTATTACGGATTTGGAAAAGAATTAATACCTCGGATTTGTCCGACATTTGGTCTGCAGGGGGAACTATTGGGGTCTGTTGCCTCGGAATTGGGTATGAAGAAAGGTACTCCTATTACCTACCGAGCCGGAGATCAACCCAATAATGCTCTCTCTCTGAATGTATTGAATCCCGGTGAAATTGCTGCTACAGGCGGAACATCGGGAGTTGTCTACGGTGTGAACGGAAAAGTGAATTATGATACCCTTTCGCGGGTAAATACGTTTGCTCATGTCAATCATACAACAGAACAAACACGTCTTGGTGTGTTGCTTTGTATAAACGGTACTGGTATTCTTAATTCTTGGGTAAAAAGGAATGTTGCTCCTGAAGGCATCACTTACTCTGAATTGAACGATTTGGCGGATTCTGTTCCTATCGGTTCGGAAGGACTTTCTATTCTTCCTTTTGGTAATGGGGCGGAACGTATGTTACAGAATAAGCAAATAAATTGTTCTATTCAGGGATTGAACTTTAATATTCATAGTAAAGCACATATTGCGCGGGCAGCCCAAGAAGGGATAGTATTCTCTTTTAAATATGGGATGGATATTATGAATGAAATGGGAATAGATATACAGGTAATCCGTGCCGGAAATGCAAATTTATTTTTAAGTTCTATATTCCGGGATGCTTTGGCTGGTGTAACCGGAACTGTAATCGAACTGTATGATACGAATGGGGCTGTTGGAGCTGCCAAAGGTGCCGGAATAGGTGCCGGAATTTATGCTACTGCACAAGAGGCTTTTGCTTCATTGAAAAAAATTAATGTGATAGAACCGAACGGGTTGAAAGCCGATAAATATTGTGGTGCTTTTGAAGTTTGGAAAGAACGGCTGGAAAAACAGATTAATAATTGATAGATATACAAAATTGTAATTAAAAAATAGAAAGACATGAACTATTTTAAAGGTGAAAAAGAATTCTTTCCGGGTATAGGAAAGATAGAGTTTGAAGGCCGCGAGTCGAAGAATCCGATGGCTTTTCATTATTATGATGAAAATAAGGTTGTGATGGGGAAGACGTTGAAAGAACATCTTCGTTTTGCAATGGCTTATTGGCATACTTTGTGTGCGGAAGGTGGCGACCAGTTTGGAGGTGGAACCAAGATATTTCCTTGGAATACATCGGCAGATCGTATTTCACGTGCTAAATATAAAATGGATGCCGCTTTTGAGTTTATGACTAAATGTAGTATTCCTTATTATTGCTTCCATGATGTGGATGTGGTAGATGAGGCTCCTACTTTGGCTGAATTTGAAAAGGATTTGCATACAATGGTTGAGTTTGCAAAAGAACATCAGCAGGCAACTGGGAAAAAATTGTTGTGGTCTACCGCTAATGTATTTGGTAATAAACGTTATATGAATGGTGCGGCAACGAATCCTTATTTCCCGGCTGTTGCTTGTGCGGGTACGCAGATTAAGAATGCCATCGATGCTTGTATCGCATTAGGAGGTGAAAATTATGTATTCTGGGGTGGTCGTGAAGGCTATATGAGTTTGCTGAATACAAACATGAAGCGCGAAAAGGACCATTTGGCCATGATGTTGACTATGGCTCGTGATTATGGTCGTAAGAATGGTTTTAAAGGAACTTTCTTAATTGAACCGAAACCGATGGAACCAACTAAGCATCAATATGATGTGGATTCGGAAACTGTCATCGGTTTTTTGCGCCATTACGGATTGGATAAAGATTTTGCTTTAAATATAGAAGTGAATCATGCTACCTTGGCCGGGCATACATTCGAACATGAATTACAGGCAGCAGTTGATGCCGGTATGTTGTGTAGCATTGATGCAAACCGGGGGGATTATCAGAATGGATGGGATACCGACCAGTTTCCAATGGATATCTATGAATTGACACAGGCTTGGTTGGTTATTCTTGAAGGAGGTGGTTTGACTACCGGAGGTACGAATTTCGATGCTAAGACTCGTCGTAATTCTACAGATTTGGATGATATATTCTTTGCGCATATCGGGGGAATGGATTCCTTTGCCCGTGCATTAATGGCAGCTGCCGATATTCTTGAAAATTCCGATTATAGAAAAATGCGGGCCGAACGTTATGCCAGTTTTGATAATGGTGACGGAAAGGCTTTTGAAGATGGAAAACTTTTATTGGAAGATTTACGTACGATTGCTTTGCGTGATGGTGAGCCGAAGCAAATTAGCGGTAAACAGGAATTGTATGAGATGATAATTAATCAATACATATAATTTATTAAATGACGGTTTAGCGACATACTGCTAAATCGTCATTTATTTGTTAATACTAATATCATGAAAAACAACAATTATATCTTAGGTATCACTCTTGTGGCCACATTGGGAGGACTATTGTTCGGCTATGATACGGCTGTGATATCCGGAACTGTCGAATCGCTTCGTAAGTTTTTTATTGAACCTTATGCACTTCCTTTGGATCAGGCAAATGCTCTGGAAGGCTTTGTAGTGAGTAGTGCACTGATTGGATGTATCTTGGGGGCTTCGTTTGCCGGTTGGATTAGTCAACGGTTCGGACGTAAACCAACACTTGTTTTAGCTGCTATTTTGTTCCTGTTGTCGGCTATTGGCTCCGCATGGCCCGAACTGTTTATAGGAATGCCGGGCAGTGGTGACCATACATATATGTACCTGTTTGTATTTTACCGTATTATAGGCGGAATAGGGGTTGGACTTGCTTCTATGGTCTCACCGATGTATATTGCGGAAATGGCGCCGGCGGAACGTCGTGGAAACTTGGTCTCTTGGAATCAGTTTGCTATCATTTTTGGTATGCTGGTTGTCTATTTTGTTAATTACAGTATTGCTTTACAAGGAGATGCTACTTGGTTGCATGAAACGGGCTGGCGTTGGATGTTTGCTTCCGAAATTATTCCGGCTTTATTCTTCTTTACTTTTTTGATGTTGGTACCTGAAACACCCCGTTATCTTGTCATGCGTGGAAAGACAGAAAAAGCACTTTCCATATTAAAACGCCTGATGCCTAGTGAGTTGGCAGGGAAAGAATTGGCTGAAATAAAGGATAGTTTTCATGAAAAATCACCATCTATGCGCCCTTATTTTCTATTTATGGGAATGTGGCTGGTACTGTTTCTGATTTTTTATGGCATATTGGAATTAGCAGGGAATACAAATGCGCTGGAGATAGCTTTGATTGGTAGTTTTTTCCTGTCGCTGATATTTCCTATTCGTTCATTTGGTATATTGATAATTTTCGTCGGAGTCATGTTGTCCGGTTTTCAGCAGTTTGTCGGTATTAATGTCGTACTTTATTATGCTCCGGAAATATTTAAGACGATGGGAGCTGCTACAGATGCTGCCTTGATGCAACAAATTATAGTAGGAGCAGTGAATCTGTCGTTTACAGTGCTGGCTATTTTTACTGTAGATAAATTTGGAAGGCGACCATTGATGATAATTGGAGCATTGATTATGGCCGTTTCGATGATGATATTGGGAACAACTTTCTATATGCATTCTGTCGGTATTGGTTCATTACTTTGTATGTTGGTTTATACAGCTGGATTCGCAATGTCATGGGGGCCGGTTTGCTGGGTATTGTTGGCCGAAATTTTTCCCAATTCCATTCGTTCAACGGTTATGTCAATAGCTGTTGCCGGACAGTGGATAGCTAATTTTCTTGTTTCCTGGACATTCCCAATGTTAGATAAAAACCAATATTTGACAAATACATTCAACCATGGAATGGCCTATTGGATTTATGGGTTAATGGGGATTTTGGCAGCTTTGTTTATCTGGAAATTTGTTCCGGAAACCAAAGGGAAGACTTTGGAGCAAATGGAACAATATTGGAAGAAGTGAGGTTCCTATTCCCTTATTTCGAATTTATTCTGTAAGTTTGTGCTTGCTAAATCAGGAATTGTATGCACATACTGAAAAAAATATTAATCTGGGGAAGAAACCTATTGATAGGGTTATTTTTTTTCAGCATATTAGCGGTGGTGATATACAAGTTTGTACCTGTATATTACACACCGTTGATGTTCATACGTATGTATGAACAGTTTCATGATGGAAAACCTTTTAAATTGGAACACAAATGGGTTCCTATCTCGAAAATAGCCCAACCTTTGGTACAAGCTGTTGTCGCTTCGGAAGATAATCTTTTTTTGGACCACCATGGTTTCGACATTGAACAGATACAGAAAGCTCGTTCTGAAGCCAAAAGCGGTAAACGGATAAGAGGAGCCAGTACAATTTCACAACAAACGGCAAAGAATGTATTTCTCTGGCCCGGAAAAAGTTATCTGCGTAAGGGTATAGAAGCCTATTTTACTCTTTTGATAGAATGGATTTGGGGGAAAGAACGTATAATGGAAGTTTATCTGAATTCGATAGAAATGGGAGAGGGTATTTATGGTGCTGAAGCTGTAGCACATTCTCACTTTGGTAAGTCTGCATATAAATTAACTCGCTCCGAAGCAGCTTTGATAGCAGCATCTTTGCCTAATCCAAGAAGATTCAATTCAGGTAAACCTTCCCCGTATATGCTAAAACGACAGGCAAAAATCATGTCGTTGATGGGTAAACTCTTAAAGATAGAGATGGGGTACGACACAGGAGAGTCTGATTCTGACATAAATTCCGATAAAATCAAAAAAAGAAAGAAATGGAGAGCTTCACTTATTACGACCTCGGATATATAGATTATGCAGATGCATTAAAACGCCAAACTATAGCATTCAATGCATTGTTGGATGCAAAAGTTCACGGAATGCAAGGGGAAAACCAATTGCTTTTTTGTGAACATGCCCCTGTTCTGACTATCGGAAAAAGTGGAAAAGATACTAATTTGTTGATTCCACAAGATTTGTTGCAAGCTCGTGGTATTTCATTTTATCATATAAACCGAGGTGGAGACATCACCTATCATGGTCCTGGACAAATAACGGGTTATCCTATATTTGATTTGGATTGCTGGCATCTTGGATTAAAGCAATATATAAGCAAGTTGGAGGAAATTATTATTATTTTTCTGGCTTTGTACGGAATCAAAGGAGAAAGGCTGAATGGAGCGACAGGTGTCTGGATTGACCCCTTGGTAAAAGGATGTGCCCGTAAGATTTGTGCAATTGGAGTAAAAAGTAGCCGATTTGTAACGATGCATGGATTCGCATTGAATATAAATACGGATTTGAGTTATTTCTCTTTGATTAATCCTTGTGGTTTCACGGATAAGGGAGTCACTTCCCTGGAAAAAGAGCTGGGAGAAAAACAAGACTTTGAAAAAGCAAAAAAACAGTTATTTTCACTTTTTACAGAAATGTTCCCCAGATGAGACCTGTAGTTCATTTTGCACCTTTGCAAGGATATACGGATGCCATTTATAGAGAAGCCCATGCACAAGTGTTCGGAGGGGTGGAGAGTTATTATACGCCTTTTATTCGCATTGAAAAAGACGGTTTCCGTAATAAAGACTTACGGGATATAGCGCATAGGGAAAATCAATCTATTCAGGTTATTCCTCAATTGATAGCGGCTATTCCTGATGAGTTCCGGCGAATAGCATCGTTGTTCTATCAATACGGTTATCGGCGGGCTGATATTAATTTAGGTTGCCCTTTTCCAATGCAGGTTCGTTTACATCGTGGTGCAGGTATTTTACCTTATCCTCATGACGTTGAAACATTATTGAATGTCATACCTGAATTTCCGGAGCTGAAATTCTCCGTCAAATTACGCTTAGGTTGGAATGTTGCAGAAGAAATTCAAGCCATTGTGCCCATATTAAACTCACATCCTCTTGTACATGTCACTTTACATCCCCGGATTGGAATCCAACAATATAAAGGAATTGTTGATTTAGACGGTTTTTCTCGTTTTTATGAATCTTGTAGTCATCCATTGTTTTATAATGGAGATTTGAATACACTTGCTGATATTTATGCAATAACCGGACAGTTCCCTCGTCTCCGGGGAATTATGCTGGGACGTGGCCTGTTGGCAGCTCCGTGGTTGGCAATGGAATATCAGGCTGGAAAAGAGTTGTCAGATAGGGAGAAGAAATCCAAACTACGTGCTTTCCATGCCTTGTTGGCGGAAGAATATGGGAAATCTTTGGAAGGAGGAGACCATCAGATTCTTGCCCGTATGAAAACACTTTGGGATTATATGTTACCGGATGTAGACAAAAAGTTACATAAGAAAGTAATAAAAAGTAAAACTTTACTTGAATATAAGGATGCTGTAAGGATTTTAATCGACAATACTATCTTTTGAAATCTCATTTTTAGACTGCGGAATAGTATCATTTACAACAGGACGAAGCGGAATAAGCGGCAACGTTTTCTTTTTCTTACGGAAAATATCAGAAAAACGCGTAAAGTCTTTTTTGTACATGATACCGACTCCTTGGGTTGTTAATGCCTTTTGAACGTACATATACATATCGTTTGCATGATTATAAGCTTTCAAGCGAATATCACCACTGTTATTCAGTTTATATTCCAAGTCGAATTCGCCGATAAAAGCATTTTTTTGAGTAGCGTTGTTCTTATATCCGAAATTCCCGTTAAATAATAAACGATTGTCCAACAGCTGACTCGAAAGCAACATTTCCACTTCTGTATCTTCAATGCCATCCTGGCTGGTTCGGATATTCGTCCCTAATTGTACTTTATCAGTAAAACTATTCATCAAACTTGATATCTGGGAGGACAAAGCAGAAGAGGCAACAGCAGAAAATTCATTTCTGGAAGCATACGGATTGTTTGTATATTCAGGTGTATAGAATTTATTCAATACCAATAAATAAATAATCTGTCGTGTCATCATATCTTCCGTATCGACAATACTTTTCACTTGTCGTTCCAATTCTTCATTGGAACCGGGTAGTTCCAAATCAAATGAAATATTCGGGCTACGCAGCATTCCATCCAGATTTAGTACGCAATTGACCGGAATGTTACGGCGGGCACTTTCTGTAGCAAAATTGGCATCTAAATCTTGAATGTTAGCCGTCAGATTATATATCGCATTTACATTCATCGTTGCATCAAATGGATCTCCACGGAAATTAATCGTACTTCCGTCACGTATTTTGAAGTCTTTATGGATAAGTTGTTGTAAACTGAAATTATAATTCCCATTTACAATACCGATATTACCATACATGCGCAGGTCGGTTTTTGTTCCGTATTGTACTTGCAGGCTTCCGCTACAATTTCCCGAAATTTTATCGCCGCCAATAGGATCCATGATTAAATCGATGTTAGCATCCGGTGTTATATCGAGTAGGAAGTTCATACGAAGTTCTGCCCCTTCGTCTTCTTTAGAGGTAAGTAATGTTTTTTTGATGGAATCTCCTCCTGTCAACATCGTTTGTTGTTCCAACTCTTTTTTATTGACAAAAGTGATAAAATCGTAATCGGCAGCCGAGGAATTATTCATAAAATCGAGAGTAATCGATGTCTTAGGATCACTTCTCATATTTATATCGAAGTTTACAACCTGCCCATTCCCTTTTATAGAAGCAGTTCCTGTCCCGAAGACCGTCCCGAATATCTGACGATTTAACTTCTGAGTTGCATCGAATACCAGCATATTATTTGTTTGAATTTCCACATTAAAATTCAAATCTTTGAAGTGCTTGTGATTAATCGTTAGATTGACTTTTGCCGGATTTCCAAATTTATCGTGAACAGTTACATTACGGCCGATGATAGAACCCGGTGTCAAATGGAGTGAATCGGAGAACGTATAATAAGTATTCAGATATTCGATACCTAAACCACCGTCTTGTACAAAAGCATCGCCTTCCACATTCAATTTGCTGAAAGGTCCGTGCAAATGGATATTACCATATCCGCGTCCCTGCATATTCTTGGCGATTTTACCGACAAAAGGTTGTAAGAAAGCTATATTCAGGTCGTTTGCTCCGAAGAAAAGCGAAAGACCTGCATTTTTTCCGACCGGATAAACGTAGCCGCTTACATCTGTCCAAATACTATCGTTTTTATAAATACTTCCCAGCATTAGAATACCTTGTTGTGCATCATCCCATTCGCTGAACAGATTGAGACGGCCTAACGGAACTTGGTTGAAAGAAAAGTTCTGCACTTCGAGGTCTGTATTCAGCATACGGCTTCCATACAGGTCGGTGATATTGAACGTCCCTGTAGCTTTTCCTGCAAATTGCAAAACCGGAATGTTCAGAATGTCGAAAATATAACTTAATTCAATCTGTTTCAAGTCTAGCAACAGCGTGTCGGTAGGTTCCTTCGAGATATTTCCATCCATGTGCAAATATTCCTGATTGTGCGAAACGGAGAAATTATGAATACCTATTCTTCCGTCCGCAATTGTGATGGAAGATGGGGCAACATTCCACGCCGTATCATTCAATACTATAGGACTTTCGTTCAGCGTAATATCCGTACGTAGTTTAGAGGGACCTTTTTCTGTTATTTCTTCGGTGAAGATAGTTGAAGCTGAAAGATCTGCTTTGAATAAGCGTGCTTTGTTGTTGGCCCAACTAATTAGCGTATTGATACGATTGTTCTCTGCATCCATTTTCAATTCGAGATAATTACGCAACCCCTTTGTATTATAGTTGGTTGCTTTCAATTGCAAGTTTGCTTTATCAGCCGGATTATCGCAGGTCAGATGACCGGATTCGAACATCGACTTACCGATATTGAATTTAGGCAGATACGCTTCGAAACGAAAACGATTATATTGATTGTTGTAATGTCCGGTAATCCTTCCCTGATTCAGCATGGTAAAAGGAAGCTTCAATGTGTTTGATATTGCTTCTGTATTCTCGATTGTCAGCAACAAGGAGAAATTGTTCTCCATGAATTTTTGTTTCTTTTGCGTCACATTGACAAGTGCCGGAACATACCCTTTCAGTGTATTCATCAGACTGGGAACAAGGGTGGTAAACGAGTAGGCACCGGTTACTTCTCCATTTACTACGTCTGAAGTAATGCTCAGATGGCGGTCCAGGGAATGTCCTGTAGCTTCTACTTGGAATTTTTTCAGGAAAAAACTGTCCGGTACTGTTTTAAATGAAAGACTATCTATACAAATACTTCCTTCCAGGTTATCAATATTATTTCCTCTGAAATCAGCATTCAGAGATAAGGATATTTCCGGATTTTCATATTTGTCGGTCAGGTGCAGACTGTCCGGGCGGAAATTCTTTAGTTGTGATGTGAAATTGAATACAGAGTTTTTACCTTCATGCTTGAACAGACCTTTCGCATACAACAGACCATTCGGATCGTTCACTTGAAGCATACCGTCGAAACTGTTTTTTTGAAAATTACCAGACAACCGGATATCTTCATATTTATATCCATTATAATCAAATTCGTCGATATTTGCCTGAATATTACCGGAAAATGGACCATTCTGAGGACGGTTCATATCCAAACTTATATTGAACTTGGCAGTTCCGTACGGATTGTTATCATCGAACAGTTCATTCAGTTGCAAGCCGGAAGCTGAAATATGTCCTTTTAGATAAGCAGCAATTCCTTTCTCTTTATTTTTACCGAATATCAAATCCGTTTGTAGTGAGCCGACGGACGATGAGAATTTCCCAAAAGCCACCAGATTATCAAAGAAACCTGATATTTCGCCTGTAAAGTTGATTGTCCCCAGTTTGATAATCGGTTCAGGAAGTTTTACCGGATGTTCGCTGAAGTTAGTGGCCAAACCGGTAATACCATCTGTTGTAATATACATCTTGTTTATTTGTCCGAAGATGTATGCTTCTTCCGGATGACTGATACCTTTCAGTTCCATTTTCCCGACAAACAACATTTTGTCACTATATTTAAGCGTCAGTTGTTTCAGATTTATATTGTTGACATAGCCGGAAGCTTCGGCCGAGAGCTCGATTGTTTCTGCAAAATTATGAAAAGCCGGTATGAAAGGCGAAAAGTCTTTCATACAAATTTGTGAAGGGGCGATATTTAAAGTTATAGGAGAATCATCCAATAATTCTTTTGCGCTGGTCACTTTTGCCAGGTTGATATTTGCCCGGTTTATTTTAAGGTCTGTCCCCGGCAGTTTTATTTCGAAGTTATTGATTGCGGCGCTATCTTTATTCCCGATGATATTTACGGATAATTTATTTAGGGAAAAGCCTGATGCTTCGTCGAAACTCATTTTCTTGATATGTGCATTCAAGCTATCTTTGTTGAATGCTTTCATTGATATTGTCGCACTTAGATTTTTGATATTGACATGTTTCGGGTTAAATTTCCCGGGAGTATATGCTGCGTTTTGTATGTCGTAACGGAAGTTTCCTCGACGTATCAGGATTGAGTTGAAACGAAGATCAATATTTGATTCCTTCTTTACCGTATCTTTATTGGCAAAAGCGTCTAATACAAATTGCAGATTTAATTTATCGTCGGGAGTCTTTTTATTTAAATTGACGGAAAAACCAAACAGCCGTACGGTGGAAAATACGATTTTACCTTTTAAAAGCGGTAATATTTCGAAGCCTGCAGACACATGATTGGCATCAAACAATGTTTCCCCTTGTTGGTCGGCCAGATATAAGTCTTCCAGCACCAAGCGATTAATCCACTTGATGTTTACCTTCCCGATATTGACGGGCACACCCAACCGGTCGGATAATTCTGTTGTTACAATCGTGGCAACCTTTTGCTGAATGTAGGGTATCCGCAGCAAAAGGGCTGGCATTGCATAGAATATCCAGAACAGAGTGAGTAGGGTAATGATTATGTATTTAAGTCCTTTGATATCTTTATTATATTTAAGCACAAAACTACAACATTATCCCGATAGATTTCGTTAATTTGCATAAAAATTAAAATGAAGATATGAGTGTGACAATATTAGGAATAGAGTCATCGTGTGATGACACATCCTCTTCTGTAATACGTGATGGCGTGATGCTGTCCAATGTTATTGCCAGCCAGGCAGTTCACGAAGCTTATGGTGGTGTTGTTCCCGAACTTGCTTCCCGTGCACATCAGCAGAATATTATTCCGGTGGTTGCAGAAGCAATCAAACGTGCCGGTATCGATAAATCCGAATTAAGTGCCGTTGCTTTTACCCGTGGCCCGGGGCTGATGGGATCGTTATTGGTTGGAACTTCTTTTGCCAAAGGGTTGTCTGCCTCTTTGAATATTCCGATGATTGAGATTAATCATTTGCAGGCACATGTATTGGCACATTTTATTAAAGAAACGCCCGATGACGACCATGCTCCACATTTCCCTTTCCTCTGTTTGCTGGTTTCGGGCGGAAATTCGCAGATAATTAAGGTGAATGCTTATAATGATATGGAAGTAATCGGACAAACGATTGACGATGCAGCCGGTGAAGCTTTTGATAAGTGTGCCAAGGTGATGGGACTGGGTTATCCCGGTGGACCGGTTGTGAATCGTCTGGCTAATGAAGGAAATCCGAAAGCTTTTTCTTTCAGCAAACCTCATATTCCCGGATACGATTATAGTTTCAGCGGATTGAAAACTTCTTTTCTTTATACTCTACGCGATAAGTTACAGGAAGCCCCCGATTTTATTGAAAAGAATAAACAAGACCTTTGTGCTTCGCTTCAGGCTACGGTTATCGATATCCTGATGGATAAACTGCGTAAAGCTGCAAAGGATTTGAATATAAAAGAGGTTGCCGTTGCCGGAGGTGTATCTGCCAATTCCGGACTTCGGGATGCTTTCCTCGACCATGCGAAACGTTATGGCTGGAAAGTACATATCCCGAAATTCTCCTTTACAACGGATAATGCCGCAATGGTAGCAATCACCGGTTATTATAAGTTTCTCGATAAGGATTTTTGTCCGATGGACGCGGTTCCGTTCTCAAGGGTCGTAATCTGATTCCTGTTTACAACGTAGGAAACGGTACTTCCCTGCGCAGGGAGCGGAGTGAGAACTTGTTGAATAAAAAAATAATCTTTAGTATACAATGGATGTAGAGATAGTAACAATAGGCGACGAATTGCTGATAGGTCAGGTGGTAGATACGAACTCTGCCTGGATGGGACAGCAATTAGGCGATGAAGGATTTCGTGTAATCAGGCGTACTTCGGTCGGTGATGTGGAACAGGATATGCTGGACGCTTTTGATGCCGCTATGAAACGGGCGCAAATTACATTGGTGACAGGAGGCATCGGACCGACTAAGGATGATATTACGAAAAAGACGCTTTGCAAATATTTCGGTTGCGGAATGTCATTTTCGGATGAAGTATTTGAAACGATACAGCAGATATATTGCCGTTCCGGTCGCCGGATGAATGATTTGACACGCAGCCAGGCGATGGTTCCGGATGGTTGTACCGTTATTCAGAATCAGGCCGGTACCGCACCTTGTACCTGGTTCGAACGGGAAGGAAGGGTATTGGTCTCCATGCCCGGTGTCCCTTCGGAAATGAAATGGTTGATGACGAATGAAATACTTCCACGTCTGAAGAAACAGTTTCGTCAGGATTTATATATCCGCCACCGGACTTGTTGGGTTAGCGGTTATCCGGAGTCGGTACTGGCTATTAAACTGGCTCCGTTTGAAGAACAGTTGCCTCCGTTCGTGAAATTAGCTTATCTTCCGCAACCCGGACTTATTCGCTTGCGTCTTTCCGCCTATGCCGGCACTTCTCTCCAGGCAGAACAAGCAATAGCCGAACAGACCGACAAACTGCATACTATTTTGGCCGGTAATATTTTGGCGGATGAGGATAAAGCCATAGAAATACAGATAGGAGAGATGCTCCGTTCCAAACATTTGATGATGGGAACAGCCGAAAGCTGTACCGGAGGACGTATTGCCAATATGATAACCCTCATACCCGGCAGTTCGGATTATTTTGCAGGAGGAGTTGTCTCTTATTGCAATGAAGTGAAAAGTAATGTGTTGGGCGTTTCGAAAGAGAGTCTGGCAAAACATGGCGCCGTTAGCCGTGAAGTTGTCGAACAAATGGCTTTAGGTGCTATTCGTACCTTAGGTTGCGACTGTGCTGTTGCCACATCCGGTATTGCCGGGCCTGGCGGTGGAACGCCTGAAAAGCCTGTCGGGACTGTTTGGATAGCAGCCGCTTTAAAAGACCGTGTTGTTTCCGAGTGCTACCATTTCGGTACGGTTCGCGACCAGAATATCCAGCGGGCAGCCAACATGGCGTTGTTGATGCTGTCGCATTTGTTGCAGGAGTAATGCTTTTAGCGACGAATATGTAAGATTTTGCGTACTTTCTTCTCTACGGCCGAGGCTTGTTGTTGCATACCCAAGTCGGAAGGGTGGACATAATCTACTCTGGAATCAGGAGATAAATTCAATTCTTTGTGCGAGAGGTAATAAAGTTCTTTTACACCTTCGGAGCGCAAATGTTCGTATGCTTTACGGGAACCTTTGTTCACGCGGGTATAACATTCATATTGCCCTTGGTTGGTAAGGGCATTGCTGTATCCAACATGTTCGATTAATAAGATAGGTTCCGTATGTTTGGTACGCAGTTGTTTAACAGCATCGATGGTTAGTTGGGCAATTTCCTCTTCACTCTGAAAAATCAGGTTGGGAAGACAGTCGAGAATAAAAAGGCTGGCATCTATTTCACCAACAAAGTCTAATACCTCTTTTTCCAGACGCCCGCTTCCCGAAAAACCTAAATTTATGAGTGGATAGTCAAGCGTACGTTGTACGATGTTCGGCCATGCCATTGCCGGACGAGAAGCACAACCTCCCTGAACGATGGAAGTACCGTATACTACAATCGGTTTTTTAGAAAGAGCAGGGATGAATGTGAGTTTGTTTTTTTCCTCTATACCTATTTCTAACCATTCCACACTGTTGTAAAGGGGAAGGTAGATGCGATATTCGAAGCCGGAAGCCGGGATATTATCCGGATTGCCTGAAACTGTCAGAGGGGAATAATCGTATTGTATGGTATCGCCGAAAGAATAGTCGCCTGAGCAGAATTCCCATTCCCCATTACTTCTATACATGTCGATACCGGAAACACCGGTCGCCGGCATGTGCAGCATACTGAACGGCCCGCTAACTTTGTAACGGACTTTTATTTGAGAGGCGTCACAATTGAAATAGATTGCCAATCCCGTTGAATTGCGTGATAAATTCCAAACCGGTGTCCGGACTACGCCTTCTGCCCGTTTGGGAAGCCGGGTATAAGTTGTTCCGATTTCTTGTGTAAATCCTTGGTTCTGTATGACCGGGAAACCGGCATCCATCGGATTATACCATTTCCATTGGGCAACAGCAGAAATGCTGATGATACAAAAAAGTAAGAGGAATAGTTGTTTGTTCATGGCATTTATTCTTTAGAAAACTTCATTTTGATATGATTTTAGCAAAGATAGTACAATTTTGCAAATTCTTTTCGTCTTCTTTCCCGTATATTTGCAACGTTAATAAAATAAATCGCCATGAAAATAAAAGCACTTATTGCGCTCCTGCTAATGGGGAGTATGTCGATGATGGCTCAAAAGAGCTATCAGTTGCAATCGCCGGACGGAAAACTACACGTTACGGCTACTGTCGGTAATGATATTCAGTTTTCTTTTACCCATGAAGGGACCGAAGTCTTAGCTCCATCAACCATTTCTATGACATTGCAGGATGGAACTGTATTGGGAGAAAATCCGAAAGTTTCGAAAGTATTGAAAGCTTCTGTGGATAAGGTTATCCCTTCTCCTTTTTATAAGAAATCGGAAGTGTCGGATATTTATAATGAAATGACAATATCTTTCCGCGGAAACTACGGGCTTGTGTTCCGTCTATATAATGAAGGGCTTGCTTATCGCTTCTTTACTAAGATGAAAAATGATATTATCATAGCAGACGAAAAGGCTGAATACAATTTCTCGACCGACCACAAAACGTATGCTCCTTATGTGAATAGCAAAAAGGCTACTTTTGAAGAACAATATATGAATTCTTTCGAACAGCTTTACGTGCATGAAGCAATTACTAAATTGAATGACAAACGCCTGATGATATTACCGTTCCTGGTAGAACTGGATGGGGGCAAAAAGCTCTGTATCACAGAGTCTGACCTGGAAAACTATCCCGGTATGTTCCTGAATAATACAACCGACCGGCCGTCATTGAAGGCTGTCCATGCGCCTTATCCGAAAGTGACAAAGCAAGGCGGTCACAATCAGCTTCAGATGTTGGTTCAGGAACGCGAGAACTTTATCGCAAAGACTAAAGGAACCCGTTCTTATCCTTGGCGTGTATTTGTTGTTTCGGCCAACGATAAGGAACTGGCGGATAATGACATGGTTTACTGCTTGGCTTCTCCTTCCCGCGTATCGGATATTTCCTGGATTAAACCGGGTAAAGTAGCTTGGGATTGGTGGAACGACTGGAATATATACGATGTCGATTTCCGTGCCGGCATTAACAATGATACCTATAAATATTATATAGATTTTGCTTCCGAACATGGTATCGAATATGTTATTCTGGACGAAGGCTGGGCTGTCAACTTGAAAGCCGATTTGATGCAGGTTATTCCGGAAATCAATGTAAAGGAGCTGGTCGATTACGGTAAATCCAAAAATGTAAGCATTATTCTCTGGGCCGGTTATCATGCTTTCGACCGGGATATGGAGAATGTGGTAAAATATTATTCCGAAATGGGAGTGAAAGGTTTCAAGATTGATTTTATGGACCGCGACGACCAGGAAATAATAGATTTCCTTTTCCGTGCAGGCGAAACTTGTGCGAAGTATAAAATGTTGGCAGATTTCCACGGTATTTGTAAACCTGCCGGATTGACCCGTACGTATCCGAACGTAATCAATTTCGAGGGCGTGCATGGACTGGAAAACATGAAATGGGCTACAGCAGAGTCCGATATGGTGACGTACGATGTCACTATCCCGTTTATCCGCCAGGTAGCAGGCCCGATGGACTATACACAAGGGGCGATGCGGAATGCAGCCCGCAACAATTATCGTCCGGTTAATTCCGAACCGATGAGTCAGGGAACACGTTGCCGGCAATTGGCTACTTACGTTATCTTCGAGTCACCGCTGAATATGCTTTGCGATAATCCCAGTAATTATATGCGGGAAAAAGAATGTACGGAATTTATTGCCGGTATTCCTACCGTATGGGATAAGACGGTTGCACTAGACGGTAAGGTTGCCGAATATGTTGCCATCGCTCGTCAGCACGGTGATGTATGGTATCTGGGCGCTCTGACAAACTGGACACCCCGCGAAATAGAATTGGATTTGTCTTTCCTGGGCGACGGAAATTATAAGATAGAGCTTTTCAAAGACGGCATCAATGCTGACCGTGCTGCTCGTGATTACAAAAAAGAAACCCTCCCTGTCCCTGCCGACCGTAAGCTGAAAATCAAGATGGCTTCCGGCGGAGGTTACGCCGCTAAAATTTATAAGTAATTCCAATGCCAACCGCATGACACTCCAGTGCCACCTAGATGGCATTGCAGTGTCATCAGCGTGGCACTCCAGTGCCAATACGGTGGCACTGGACTTTTGAAATATACTTTTAAAACTCAACATGTATGTTAACGATTATCGTTGACTACTATTCGTCTTATAT
>NZ_QRMP01000079.1 GCF_003473295.1 Parabacteroides sp. AM08-6 | reverse complement strand
GCTTTTTCCTCTTCGGTAAAATCGGCAAGTGTAGGCTTTAATTCCTGCTTTTGTTCGGCCGTAAGCTTTTCAAATGTCAGGGCGAGAGCACTTAGTTGCTCCGGGGTGAAATCTTCATATTTGAAGGATTCTCCCTGGTCGCCCTTTAAAGAAATAGCGGATAAGGCAACCAATTCACCACGCAAAATTCCAGGCAGAAGATTAACTCCCGCCGGAGACTCCACAACTCGCAAGTCTGTTGCCATTTTAGAGTTGGATAATAATGCCTGTGTTACCCGATTTATAAGGTCGTTAAATTCTTCTGTCGTCATATCTTTATTCTTCTGGTGTCAGAATGTTATTTATATCCCCAATTATAGCAGATAATGTTGCCTTTATTTCTTCCGTTGTAAGGTATTTATAATCCACTATGTCAATCAACAGGCGATTAGATGCACCCATATAATCAGCCCCCAATACTTTATTGCCGTTTTTAGACGTTTCAACATGTACGTCCATTACCGGCATTCCGGCTTCCTGTTCGAAAGAATATGCGTTTACAACACCTTCAGAGACAACCGTACTGCCTGTCCGTTTCCTTTTGTCGCTTGTAATATTCATGTTATTCTTCTTTTGTGTTGTTTTCTAATAAGTTCACAACTTGCGCATAAGCACCGGCAATCATTGCTTCAGAAGCATGTTTCTTTATAAAAGAAGCTTCCTCGGTGCTTATCTCTATTTTAGATGTAGCCTTATAAATGCGCTGAGACAAGTCAAAGGCTTTCATTTTGTCTTCCGCATTTGTGCAGTCTTTCCCGATAAAAAGAATTGAAGAAACCATCGAAGAGATTAATTTGTCTCTCTCTTTTTGTACGACTACGTCTTTAATTTCGCCATCGACATTTTGTTTTTCAACAACTTCGAACGTCTCCTTAATGTTTGTGCCATCATAATTCTTAAATGGCTGTTTGAAATTTACCTTCATAATTGTTTGTTTTTTATATGTTATTTTACTCTTAAATACCCGGAAGAATCTTTATATACGTGGTTGGCTGTAACTTCCGC
>NZ_QRMP01000078.1 GCF_003473295.1 Parabacteroides sp. AM08-6 | reverse complement strand
ATAAAGAGCTTCGAGAGTCTCCGCCTGGAGGCTTATCGTTGCCCGGCGGGGGTCTGGACAATCGGCTACGGCCATACCGCGGGTGTCCGCCGGGGAGATGTGATTGATGAACAACGGGCGGAATACCTGCTTGCCGAGGACCTGAAAAAGTTTGAGGATGTGGTGAACCGGGAATGCCCGCATGTCAATCAGAACCAGTTCGACGCTTTGGTGTCGTTCACGTTCAATGTCGGTAGTGGTAATTTCCAGAAATCGACATTGCTGAAATGCGTGAAGGCTAATCCGGATAACGTGAATATACGCTATGAATTTAGCCGCTGGAACAAATCGAAAGGTATGGTATTGGCTGGACTGATTCGTAGACGCAAGGCAGAGGCAGATTTGTATTTTTCTTGATAAAGTAATTAAGCAATGGAGCAATTATGGGACATATTACGTGAATTGGTCAATGCGGGATTCGGAATTTGGGGAATCGTTTTATTCATCCAAATGAGACGGCTGAAAAAAGCCGAAATCACGCGTGACACAATAACGGTCTATCAGGAAATTGTCCAGATGCTTAACGAAACAACTACTGAATTAAAGAATGAAATCAAAGAGACAAAAAATGAGATGGACGGGATCAAACAGATTGTCCCGCGTATTGAGGAATGCAAGCATTATGTTGTTTGTCCTGCTCGTCCTGTCGTGCAGGACTACAAAAGAAAATACTTCCATGTCCCTGTCAGACAGTCTAAGCTGGAACAGAAAGGTTTCCGTTACCCTCGCGACAATCCCGTCGAGTCTGGCCAAGTTGACCGTCCCGATGGACAGCCTCCGTAGACTTCCTGTCGGTGCCGCTTATACAAAGAAATCCGGACAGGCAACCGCATCTGTAACGCTCAGGAACGACACGGTGGTGGTCACTGCTTCATGCGATAGCCTGCAACGGCAGGTCTACATGCTGGAAGAAGAACTGCACCAGGCACGTGACCGTCTGGAGCGAAGCGAAACGATAAAGAAAGCCCCTGAATTCACGTTTAAATGCTACTTAACAGGGGTTTTAACAGGTATTCTAACAATATTAATCTTTCAATT
>NZ_QRMP01000077.1 GCF_003473295.1 Parabacteroides sp. AM08-6 | reverse complement strand
GCCATGATGCGTAACTTGGTTCGGTTAGGTAAACATTCGAAGGAAATAGAGGAAGCGTTAAAGATAGCTTTCGATAAGTTCAAACCAATAGGATTGGATGAGCTTATTAAAAACAAAGAACGCTCTGAAGCTGAAGAGAAAGAGTTAAACGAGCTGACGAAAAAGTTCGATGATGACATAAAAGATTATTCGTCCGAGCTGTTAAACGAAGATGTAGAAATTAAAATAGATTATATCTCTGATGCTGATTTTGATGAATTGGTAGATGCTACTTCTAAAGGGGCAAGGGAGTTAACTGCGGGTAACTTTATGTATTTGCGCGAATACCTTGTAAAAGAATGATTTGGATAATCCTTATAGAAGTTGTTTTCTGGGTACTGCATTACGCTAGTACCCGGAATCTTAAATATGATGTTGAGCTATGGAATGAAGAACTTTAAAATTTAAAAATAAATAACAACATGAAAGTATATTATAATAGCAAAATAGCGAAAGTCGTAACCTTTCTGGCCGACTTCGCAACGGTTATGCTCTTCGGAGTAGTATTTACCGAAGAAAAAAAATTATCTGAACGAGACAAGTTTCACGAAGCAAGTCATGTGGAGCAGTATGAAACATTATTTGGCAGTGGCCTGGCTCTCGCGGTTGGGATAATGTTTACTTGCTTCACCTTCGACTGTTACGGCTGGTGGATGCTGGCGCTTATCGCTATCCCTGTGTTCCTCTTCTATGTTTGGTATCTGGTCGAGTTCCTTATTCGCTTAATCATGTACAGAGATGCAGACAAGGCTTACAGGATGATTGCTTTCGAGCAAGAGGCATATACACTACAAGACGAATACCTCAAACCGTGTAGTGAGAGGAGGTATGCGAGTAGTTTTAGTTTTCTGAAATATTATAACACTAATACATAGCGACATGCAAAGATTAATCCCTTATCTATTGGATTTGACTAACTGGTTTAGGGCTATATCGATAGCAGGAATAGCGACCGCTCTGGACTTTTTTTCTCCAATAGAGAATTTCTTTATGGTTATTCCTGTGATGGCCACCATTGATATGTTCTGGGGATTGGCGGCAGATAGATGCGATTTTCGGAAAAATAAGTTTTTTAGGACTATTGTCTATCTATTAATTTATCTATTAATCTTGGCTGTGGCCTTTTGGGTTGGGATAATGATGGAACAGGATAAGGATAGTACTAAGACATTCGTTAGTTGGATTACATGGGTTGTAATATATTGTTATGGGCTTAATTCCCGAAA
>NZ_QRMP01000076.1 GCF_003473295.1 Parabacteroides sp. AM08-6 | reverse complement strand
AACTCCATATTCTCCTGCGTCATTTTTGGTAACAAATACAGGATAATAATCTAATATGTTCTGGGCTGATACACCACCGTAGACCTTTTCATTTTCCATATCCTTTCGGCTGTAGTAGAACACAGCTATATTTTTTATCTTATCCAGAACGGAGTCAAAATCACCTGTCTTGTTTTTCAGGCGCATATCGGAAGAGACTGTCCAACCTACATTTGTCTGCATATATCCTTTACCCATCTGGCACAATAAATCTGCATTTTTATAAAATCTGAAATGTTGGTCGGAATTTTTACCTCCGGGAAGAGCACAATACAGACATGTGTCCATACCGTTTGTTTGGACTCCAAAGTCAGATTGCGAACCTATAATTTTTGCAAAAAAACCTTGATTCGAATACATTTCTATGGCTGATGTAATTGTTCCGCCAGAAAATACACCACTATCTCCCTTCGGACCTTGCGGGCCTGTTGCCCCTGTATCACCTTTGGGACCCTGCGGACCTGTCGCACCGGTTGCGCCTCTTGACCCCGTAGCTCCAGTAGGACCTTGCGGACCAATTAAATTTACATAGCTACTCCAACCAGAAGCACCGTATATGCGCAAAGATGTTCCGGACCATTGCCAGTCGCATGAGATACCGTTCTCGCCTCTTAATCCCTGCGGACCTTGTTCGCCTACGTCCCCCTTCTCGCCTTTTGGTCCTTGGGGACCCGTTTCTCCGACATCCCCTTTGGGACCGACAGGACCTTGTACGCCAGCTACACCTTGTTCTCCGGTATCTCCCTTCTCGCCTTTTGGTCCAACATCGCCTTTGTCTCCTTTTTCACCTTTAGGGCCAACTGGACCGATTAACAAAGCAAGCTGTTCATCTGTAAACATATCGTATGTAAATGGAGCGCCTACTGGACCTACAGGTCCGACAGGTCCCTGTTTCCCTTCGGGTCCAATCGGACCGACATCGCCCTTTTCTCCTTTATCACCCTTGGGTAATACAAGGTTTAACAGGTATTTGGGATTTCCATCCGTATCGGTTCCATCAGGAGACAAAGAGGCAGATGGATTTTCTCCCTTCGTCACTAATCCAATACTTATTTGCGGAGTTTTCCCGGTAAATCCGCGAGCACCGGACATATCTACAAGGTACTCAAACGAAGATGCGCCACGTACATATAATTTCGCGGTGTCTTCATCTTCCACGCTGCCGGTGTTTATTAAGATGAACTTCCCTTCCGGAACATTGTTTAAGTCTGCATTCATCGCAGCAATGGAAGAATATGTGCGATAAATACTGAACCCTTCAGGACGAAGAATTGT
>NZ_QRMP01000075.1 GCF_003473295.1 Parabacteroides sp. AM08-6 | reverse complement strand
GGAGCGCCTACTGGACCTACAGGTCCGACAGGTCCCTGTTTTCCTTCTGGTCCAGCTGGACCGACATCGCCCTTGTCTCCTTTATCACCTTTGGGTAATACGATATTTAACAGGTTTTTGGGATTTCCATCCGTATCGGTTCCATCAGGAGACAATGTAACAACAGGATCATCACCTTTTGCCACATTCCCGATTGTAAATTGAGGTGTCTTTCCGGTGAATCCGATCGCTCCCGACATATCGACAATAAAGTTGAATCCGGCAACGGTACGGATATACAATTGAGCATTGTCAGGATCTTCTACGTCGTTGGTATTGATTAAGACAAAGTCACCTTCTTTGAGATTCGGATTATCCAGATCTGCGTTCATAGCTGAAACAGACGGATAAACTTTCTTGATCGAGAAAGCATCTCCTTTGACAAAGATGTCTGTTTTGTTGTAAGCTTTTGTCTCCTTATTCCACCTATATACATAATAGTTTTCACCAACATACGTCGGATGATCAGCAGTATCCTGGGCATTGGCAGCAGAGTTATTAGCCAACTCCGCTGCGGAATTGGCATTGTCTACCGCTGTTTTGCTCTCTGTGACGCGTTTCTTCTCTGCTTCTACGCGAGCGGCCTCGGCTTCAATACGAACTTTCTCGGCATTATCACGTTTACCCTCTTCGGTCACACGATTCGTTTCAGCATTAACGCGAAGCTTCTCTGCATCGTCGCGGCCAGTTTCAGCGGAGATACGTAGCTTTTCAGCGGCATCGCGATCTACTTCAGCTGCCTCACGAAACTGTTCAGCCTGGCCACGCTTTCCTTCCTCCGTCGTACGGCTCTGTTCTGACTGATTACGCAGAACTTCGGCCGCAGAGCGCTTGCCTTCTTCAGCAATACGTTCCTGTTCAGATTGTTCACGTTGAACCTCGGCATCTTTACGCACCTGCTCCTGACTGTTACGGACTCCTTCTTCCCTAATTCGAGCTTGTTCGGCATTATCCCGTATAACCTCGGCTGCTGTACGTTTCTCATCCTCTGTTACACGATTTTGTTCCGATTGATTTCGTAATTCTTCGGCTTCCGTCCGGGCTAACTCTTCTGTCTTCCGTAATCCTTCGGCGGCAACACGTTTCTTTTCAGCATCAACCCGCGCAGCTTCGTTTTCCTTGGCTGTAGTTTCAACCGTAGTCAAATCGGCTATTTTCCGGTTCCCTTCTTCCGCGATTTTAGACATTTCCGCTCGAACTTCAACTGCCGCATCTGTTGCCGGTTTCTGCAATTCGGCTTTTTCCTCTTCGGTAAAATCGGCAAGTGTAGGCTTTAA
>NZ_QRMP01000074.1 GCF_003473295.1 Parabacteroides sp. AM08-6 | reverse complement strand
TTTTTCAGGTTTGATGATTGATAACGTTTTCAGCGATTTCCCTAAGAGCCAGAAAGGGATCTTGGTCTTTTTTCTTAGCCGTATGCACGATAGAGTGGATTACACAAAAAGCGCTGGCGCCTTCATCCGATTTAAACTGCCCGCTTACCTTCTGTTTGACTTTTAAGGGGCGGATAGCCCGTTCGGAGGCATTGTTGTCGGGTGGGACATTGGGGTTTTCAAGAAAGAGGAAGAGGTGGTCGGAATGGGAAGAGAGTCCATTTCTGAATTCTCTGAATTCATGCCTGAGGCGGCTTATGTCTTCTTCCATAAGAGCCTTATAGTGTTTCTTTATATTTCCCATATCGGACTTTGTCACATCCCGGGTCTTCCACAAGTGTATGCTTTCCCTAAGCAGGGACAGCATACGGGTAGACCAGTCTTGCCCTTGGTCCAATTCCGTGAGGTAAATCAACTTCCTGAGCAAGTGGGCCAGGCAAATCTGATGACCACCGGCAGTCATGCCGAAATAGGAGGAATGGCGGTCGGTGACCAATATGCCATCGGGGAACCCCTTGGGGAATTGACCGTCAATGGCCTCTTTTCCACGTAAATGGTCGGGGAAGACAAAGGTCGCCAATTCATTCTGGAAAACCCACATCCAATAGAGCTTCTTATCCAGCCGCATACCCGTTTCATCCGCACCAATCACGGGGGAAGAGAGTATCTCCTGTTTTATTTCATCATATCTTGACAGCCCTTGCTTCCGCATGCGATTTAATATGTTCGACACGCTACCCTGGCTCATTTTCAAACCATAAAAGTCATTCAGGACCTCAACCAAACGCTTAAAGGGAATATGCTGTGCAGTACTCAAGTAGGCGACAAGGGCATGTATGTTTACACCATAGCTGACTCCCGGTTTCACCTGGGACGGAAAATCCGCGCGATTACAATGGCCGCATGTGCATCTTTTTTCAATGCCTACATGCTCCGTTATCCGGGGCCTTACCGGAAGAGGAATATCTATGCTTTGACGGGTCTCATACGTGACACCTGCTATCTCTTGCAGTGAATGGCCGCAATATTTACAGTGGCTGGGGCTATGGGTTTGAACCTCATCGACCTAGTCGCTTTTGACTAAGGTCCCCCCCTTATGTCCTACTTGTCCTCCCGTCTTCCTTCCCGATGGCGTCCTCAGGGAGCGGGTACGGCGTATCGCCTGTGCTTTCAGGCTTTCCCCGGAAGGTGGGGTATTGCTGTTGTGACTGTCCGACAGAGGTTTCTCATAATGGGCCAGACGTTCTTTGAGGGATACGTTTTCGTTTCGTAACGTCTCGTTTTCCTCTTTCAACTCTTCATTCCGTTTCTTCAAAACAGCTCCGTTTTGGTATGCCTCCCGGAGTATATCCACAATGTCCGATACGCTTTCTTT
>NZ_QRMP01000073.1 GCF_003473295.1 Parabacteroides sp. AM08-6 | reverse complement strand
CAGATTGGCTGCAAAAATAATCAAGATAACAGATTTACCCCAATAGATTATGAAAAAACCACCGCGGTGGTTTGCCATGCGGCCGGAGGCGCGAAGCCTCCGAAGAGCTCCTATCCGGTCATGAGTATCCCACATTGCTTTTTTATGGCTATTTCACGGTAACTGATCCATTTCTTCTTCAGTTCTCCTTCGCAACCCGCTGCCTGTGAGGGCGTCATACCGTCTAAGCTCCAGTGAGGGCGTTCATTATTATAGAACTCCACGGCAGCTTTGACGGCAGCCTTTACATCCGAGATCCGGTAGAACTCCATGCCTTTGAGCAATTCGTTCTTTATGGTGTTGTTCACCCGTTCGGCTACAGCATTGTCCTTGGGATTCCCGCTTTCCGTCATGCTGATATGTATCTTGCAATCCTTCAAACGGGCCGTATAGGCATAACAGGCATATTGTACGCCACGATCGGAGTGATGGATCAGTTTCGAAAGGTCTTTGCCCTCATAATGGCCGATTGCCATTTCCAAAGCTTCCAGAGGATACTCAGCTTCCAAGCCATCTCCCACACTATATCCGATGATTTCTTTCGTATAATAATCCGTAACGAGCGAAAGGTAACAGAAGGTATATTCACCTGTTTCGGGAGAGAGCCAAAGGGGTATATAAGTTATGTCGCTGACCATTAACTGGCAGGGACGGCTGGGTATCAGATCTCTGACCAAGTTAGGATAAAGCGGGAGATCATGACGGGAGTCCGTGGTCGCGGCACGACGCTTACGTTTGCGTACTTTCAGGCCATACCGCTCTATGATGTCATAGAAGCGGTTGTAACCTACGCTGTGTGACTCTCCGAAACGCATCCGGTACATCAGCCACAGCTTATTTCCCCCAATGCCGGGGTCTTTGCGGCGGACTTCTTTCACAAATTCTATTACAAAGGATTCCCGGGATAATTTTAACATCAACATGTCCACATGCTTGTAGTAGGCTTGCTTGCTTACACCAAGTAGGCGACACATAGGGACAATGCCGTAAAGCTTCTTGTCCCTGTCGTGCAGCCTACGTGCTACTTGGTGCCAGCTTTTTTTAGGTCGATGCCGTATACTTCCTTGCCAAAGGCGACCATTTCTTCGTAAAAGTCCGCCCGCAAGCGCTCTTGGGATAAATCCTTTTTGAGAGAGGATATCTCTTCGAGTAACTTTTGGTAATCTTCCGGCGTAACCGATTTGCCTTGCTTCTTCATCGCTTCTACTTCTAACGGGTTTTCACGCTCAAAGATAGCGAATGCACGGTATACTCCTCTTAGGCTTATTCCAACTTTTTCAGCTATCGCTGTGGATCTCATTCCTTCTACCGCATGAAGACGGTAAATTTCACGATTCCTCAAAATACGCTCTTTCGCTTGATAATAATACTTCTCTTTCATTATTGACTCTTTTTGGAGTCAACCTTATTTACAAAAAGACA
>NZ_QRMP01000072.1 GCF_003473295.1 Parabacteroides sp. AM08-6 | reverse complement strand
TTATATCCTCCCCAGAAACTAATCCCGTAGAATACAAATATCAATATGACGTGCCAAGCTTTCATGGTTCAAACCTTATAGCGTTAATTCGGTTTATCCAACCTTTTTTAAACTTATTGTTTGCCGGTCTAGACTCGCATATTTCATCTATAAACTTAATTCGGTCCGCTTTAATTGCGTAGAATAGTTCTTTAGAGTCGCGAGCATTCACAGCGGCTATAGTAAGAGGACCAACGATACCGTCCGCTTTGACACCTAATATTTTTTGCGGTCGCTTAATACCGTATCCGCCGGAAGCCCATACCCAATCTACTAAAATGTCAGCTACGGACTGATTGATTATTTGGTCCGCTTTCCATCTATCCCAATACATTGTCTTCAATATTTCTGTCCATTCTCTTTCAGAAATATTCTTCAAGCGCTCTACTGTTGGTTTGGGGTATCCTTTTCTGAAACAGTAGGCTTCATAAGTAGAGAGAGTAATCCCTTTGTTTGTTGCACCGCCTAAATCGTCGGGGTCATTTACAAATCCACCTTCCCATTGCAGGATGAATGGAGCTAATTTATTCACATCTGCCATATTCTTTGTCCTCCTTATCTTTTGCCTCAATGAGTGCCTGTGTAAAGGCTTCTTTGAGAGATTCTTTACTAACTATACTACTTAATAAATCAATTGATTTTGCTGCCTGACGGCGTTGTTTAGCATCCGCCTTTTCCCAGATTGACCGCCCTTCTGTCACGAGAATAAATACCGCTACGATAGACGACACCACCGGCACTTTCATCAGCGGAGAAAGATGAATAAACTCCCAGAACCGACATACGAAGCTAATAGAATCGACACCGCAAGCGATACATATACTACCAGCATACAGAATAAACTTGCTAACTGTTCGACGTAAGCCGTAACTGTTTCGGTCCTCATGACGTAGTTTTGCTTTATAATATCCGGAACAGAAATCCCAGCCCATTGCAATAAACACGAGAAAGAACTCGAATATTACGATAATCAACATCTCATATATACCATTAAACATCTTCACCTTGCACCTCCTTCTGTTTTTAATCGTTACATTTGTACGAATTTGTGGCCAAAAGCCATATAATTGATTTTAATTTCCCCGCCTCCGGTCTGTGATAGCTCGGAGGCGGATTTTTAGTAATATTTCAAAAAACTAAAACTACTCGCATATTTCCTCTCATTACACGGTTTGAGATATTCGTTTTCCAAGTCATAGGCTTCCTGCTCGAAAGCAATCCTCCTGTAAGCCTTGTCAGCATCTCTGTACATGATTAACCGTACCAGATACTCAATACCATACCAGGCGTAATAGAGTAAAAGCGGGATAGCGATAAGTGCCAGCATCCACCAGCCGTAGATGTCGAAAGCGAAGCAAATAAACATCGTCATGACCGCAAGGACCATACCTGTAGTGAATAGGGTTTGATACTGCTCGACATGCGAACCTTCGTGAAACTTTGCCCGGTCTGACAATTCTTTCTCTTCGGTAAATACTGCTCCGAAGAGCATGATTGTTTTAAAATCTTTCAAGAACGTGAAAATCCT
>NZ_QRMP01000071.1 GCF_003473295.1 Parabacteroides sp. AM08-6 | reverse complement strand
ACAGAAAATTATTTCGATTTAAGGAAACCTTTGCTTGAAGGGCAATCCATTCCTGCGCCTGGTGATGTCGTATTTCGGATGGGTAATAAGTATGACCTGATGCGTCAGGGTGTGATTTATTTGGCCACGGCAGAAACAGATGGGACCTACATCGATGTCTTGGACAAAATAAACAGTGCCGACATGACCGGGAAATCAGTTGTCAGGATTGGCAATGTCTCCGGGATAACATCAAAATACAAAGGGAATTTAGGCCAGGCAGGTATTTATCATGGCATTTATATCAAGGGGGGCATATTCGACGAATGCGATATATATCTTCCTAACGGTGACACCGTTTATCAATCCTTCCAGGTATTAAACGGAAAACTCGAAAGTGAAATATCTTCCGTCCGGGATGCAATTAACGACAATGGTAATAACATCTTGGCTAATCCCACATGGGATGGAAATTTAGACAAATGGACCTATTCGCAAGATATAGAATTACTATCTGCGGCAAACGGATGGCTGTGGTTTAATGCCGCATTTTATTCCGATAAGAAAAAATCGGCTGAAGTCTTGGTCGAAAACGGTATCCGGATTCTTCGTATTTTTAACAGCGGCATTACCCAGGCAAATGCTGATTTATTAAACAGGGATGCCGGTACTTATGTGATTCGTGTGCGCTACAAAGCTATTACCGCTGGTACTTTTTCATTCGGTTTTTCAGGAAAAGATTTATACAAAAGTATGATTCTTACGGCCATGACTGACTATCAGGAGGAAACGATTATCGCTGATTGGGACGGTTCCGGTGATTTTACCTGTACCTACACCGGAGATATACGGATTAAAAGCATAACGGTTATATCCGATAAGATAGCGGCCATACGCAATGAATATTATACAAAATTTTTGCAGACAGACCAAGCGATAGATTTGCTGGCCGGACGTGTTACCACGAACGAGAATAATATAGTTCGGGCGGAATCTAAGTTTTCCGTAACGGCAGATTGGATATCCGGTCTTGTAAGCCGGGTGACACTGGTAGAAGGGCGTGCCACCAGCTTGGAAGAGGCCGGGTTTGTTACAAACGCACAAGGTAATTCGTTATGGGCCAATAAAACGTTGTTTGATAATTTATCACGCGCCGTTGATTTGCAATCTGCAAAATTCGATGTTAATGCGTCTTGGATATCCGGACTTGTAAGCCGGGTTACTACCGCGGAAAACGGCATAAAATCACTTAACTCTGCCGGTTTTATAACGCAAGCACAGGGTAATGCTTGGTGGGTGACAAGCTCTGATTATACGGGTAATTCTATCGTTAACAAGATAAACCAGACCGCTACTTCTACAAAAATTATCGCTTCCAAGGTTGAGTTCTATGCCTATAACCTGAACATGTTAAGAAATTCGGGAAATATTACCAAGACAACATATTGGAAAGTCACAGGAGCTTCTTCGTTGGATGTTTCCAATGGTGCTATAATGCTTAACTTGAATATAACAGATGCAAGCGATTACTGGGGAGACATAAGAAATTACAGCTTGGCCGGAGTTCGTTTATCTTCGGCTAAAAAATATACTGTAAGTTTCCGTATTTCATCTACCGTATCTCAACAAATATCTATAATGATTGGCCCGGATAGTAACGGGCTGACCAAGAATATATCCATACCGGCAGGAACCTCTAATAATAAATTTACATTTCAAGGCAAAGACGTCGATGCGGCCTTTTTCCGGCTATA
>NZ_QRMP01000070.1 GCF_003473295.1 Parabacteroides sp. AM08-6 | reverse complement strand
TTCTCCCCTGTGAAGGCCGGAAAGCAGAACAAGACAAGAAGGGGATGTGTCAAAATGGTCACATTCCCTTTTTCTGTTGCGAAGCATAAAAATCAAATCAGTAAAAGCTTGCGTTATTCAGAGAAACACTTTTGTCTTTTATCAAACCTTCAAATGGAACCTAAAGAAACAAATCGGCATTAAGATCGCTTGTTCTAGATTGTTTTTCATATATTCAAACTATCCTCATTGAGCAGGAAATCAAATAGTCCAATAGTGAGTATTCCGTTCTCATTTCGGCGAGGCATAATATGGTCTTTGACAACAATAATCTTCTTAAAAGAATCATTGATGTTTGTCAACGAACGAGATTCCTGTATTTCCTTTTCTCTATCTGGGATAGATAGAGCTGATTGCACATAATACTTCTTACTACCAAGAGTAGCTATAAAATCCACTTCTAGTTGGATACGAATCCACTTCCCGTCCTTATCAGGTTTCTTTATCTCCACCATTCCGACATCAACACTGTAACCACGCACAATCAATTCGTTGTAGATGATATTCTCCATGATATGCGTTTCCTCCTGTTGACGCATATCGAGAATGGCATTTCTCAAACCAATGTCTGCGAAATAATACTTAGAAAGCGTGTTGATATACTTCTTTCCTTTTATATCATAGCGTATCGCCTTATTCAAGAGGAACGATTCTGATAAGTAGGTGAGATAATTAGAAATGGTCTGACTACCAATCTTTACATTTTTTACGCTCTTAAAAGTATTCGACAACTTTGTAGGATTACATGGTGTCCCTATAGATGATGCCATAATAAGCACCAACTCACGCATCTCATTCTCATTCTTGATTTTATGCCTCTCAATAATATCTGCCAAATAAACAGTCTCAAACAAATTCTTCAAATAGTTTATCTTCTTTTGTTCAGTGTCAAAAGATTGAATAAGAGGTAAACCACCATAGGTATAATATTCTCGCCATGCGTCTTGCTTATCCCCACCTACAGCAGAATAAAATTCTGAAAAAGAAAGAGGATTCACATGAATCGTCTCTCCTCGACCACGAAACTCTGTCGGGATGTCGGATGATAGAAAGTGAGAGTTACTTCCTGTTACGTATGTATCGGCATTTTCGATATGGCGGAAACTGTTCAAAACATCAACGAATTCATCCATCAGTTGTACCTCATCTATAATGATATAGTAGAGTTCCCTGTCTTTGATTCTATCATGAACATAATGGAGCATCGTATCTGGATTCCTCAAATCCTTGTTCATGCGGTCTTCAAGATCAACACGGATGATGTGGTCATTTGCTACACCATTTTCCAACAGATAATGATAAAACAAAACATTCAAGAGGTATGACTTGCCGCATCTGCGAATTCCTGTTATCACCTTGATGAAGCCGTTTTGACGGCTTTCTATCAACAGTTGGAGATACCTATCTCTTTTTATTTCCATATTTCGCATTAAATTTTTGCCAAGATTGGCATTTTTACAACACAAAGATGATAAAATTCATCCATTTGCACAAGTTGCTATAATAAAAAACCGCCAAAATTGGCAGATTTTTGTTCCCCGTCTGTCCCTCGAAGCTATTTGGGCATACAATTTTATACCGATATTCAGATATTTAAATTGTCATAACACATATTGCATCGGGAATAATTTAACTCTTATTTTAATCCACCAGTTAGTAGTTCTGCCCTGCAAAAGAAATACCACAATGTCAAAAATGGCAATAACAGGATATTATGAAAATGTATTTTATCCATAAATCACCCAGCAGCCGTATATAAATACATACTGAATATCAATCTTCGATTATTTTAGAAACATTCATTGCAGTTCCACGCTTTTTATGGCCTCTCTTGAAAAACG
>NZ_QRMP01000007.1:1298-138376 GCF_003473295.1 Parabacteroides sp. AM08-6 | reverse complement strand
TTTCCTGAAAAACCGAATGAAAAAGTACCAGCGGTAATAGCCTTATAGCGCACACGAACTACATAAGTACCGGCATCTCGGTTTAATAAATCAGCATTTGCCTGGGTAATGCCGCTGTTAAAAATACGAAGAATCCGGAGACCGTTTTCGGCCAAGACTTCAACAGATTTTTTCTTATCGGAATAAAATGCGGCATTAAACCACAGCCATCCGTTTGCCGCAGATAGTAATTCTATATCTTGCGAATAGGTCCATTTGTCTAAATTCCCATCCCATGTTGGATTAGCCAAGATGTTATTACCATTGTCGTTAATTGCATCCCGGACGGAAGATATTTCACTTTCGAGTTTTCCGTTTAATACAAGGAAAGATTGATAAACGGTGTCGCCGTTAGGAAGATATATATCGCATTCGTCGAATATGCCACCCTTGATATAAATACCGTGATAAATACCTGCCTGGCCTAAATTCCCTTTGTACTTTGAAGTTATTCCGGATACATTGCCAATCCTGACAACAGATTTCCCGGTCATGTCGGCACTGTTTATTTTGTCCAAGACATCGATGTAGGTCCCATCTGTTTCTGCCGTGGCCAAATAAATCACACCCTGACGCATCAGGTCATACTTATTACCCATCCGAAATACGACATCACCAGGCGCAGGAATGGATTGCCCTTCAAGCAAAGGTTTCCTTAAATCGAAATAATTTTCTGTTACACCCAATACTTCGCCATAGTAAAATTTAGAAGTCAAATCTTTATATTGCTGGCAACGGATAATATCATCGCCTCGCATGTTCATATACATCATGCCCTCGACTTTATCTATCGTGCAGCGATAACGGTCCGACAATTCTTGTACGGATAGAATTTTGTTAAAGTCTGATACTAAGCGATTTCCATTAAGCCCCAATGTCTCGTTAACCACCATCGTATTAACGCGAAACTCTTTTCGGACCATCAGGTAATCCAACTCTCCACTGGCCTTCTGGTTATTAAAAATAGTTCCGAATCCAAACATGCCGGATGCAGAGGCCGGGGAACCGAACATTTTCTCCACATAGACATTATCACGAATTTTTAACTCTCCAAACCAAGCCAAGCCATTTTTATCAATACCCCATCCTGCACCTGCATCATAGCCGGCAGCAAATAGTGTACTTTGTGCACCATCTTCAAAAGATATTGTCCCGTGTGCCGTGTCCGGAATGTCTTTGCGAAGAAACATTCCGTCTAAACTGACCAAATTATCTTCTATTGCCTTGTAGATTTTCCAATCTGTCATCAAGGCAGAGTAGACATTGCTGTCAGACGGAAGGGTTACAAAGTCAGTTGACTCAATTATTTCAATATCAGAACCTCCCGGATTATCACCGCCACCGACAATACCACTTAATTCATCTTCCAGTTCCTTTACTACGGCATTCTTTATCGAATCATGGATAGCCCCGTATGTCGTTACCGTTGGTTTCGGGTTAAATGGGTCGAATGCCGGAATGAGTACCCCCCCAGATAGTGTTATCCTCGGTATCTCAGCTAACCGGGGGGGTAAAATAAAATCCGGCGATGAAAGGTCTGGAGCAACTAAGTTGTCCGGGATGTCCGCTTCGTTCTTTATAAGATTCAGAAATGAGCAAACTTCAGCCAGCTGCCATGTAAAAGTATAGTTGGATGGTAATTCACTTGACACGTAAGTCGCATTACTTTCTGTAACAACAATACGCCTAATAGACGATGCTTCGTAAATATATTTCGCCCGACTGGGGAAAAAATCCAATAGCCATCTACGGGAATATTCATCCAAATAACCTGTATTCTTGGTGTATTTCCGTTCCGTATCAACTTGATATTCTTCTCTTACATCCCCAATTTCTGCAATATTATGTTCATGCTCGGCATTAAGTTCATTAGTCCCATACGCCCTAAATGTATCCAGTCCTCCCAAACTATTTTCAAAAAGATACCATTGTTCGTTTTCGGATAGCACATCCGAATAGGCATAGATTTGTGTTTCAGACATCTTCATTCCACTGGATGTTTCTGTCCAAACCTCATAAAAAGACGGATAAGTATTATTAAGTTTTCCGGCTACAACTGAATATTGCAGGTTGAATGTTGTGGCTGTCCCTGCAATACAATTCTGCAATGTTATCGTTTTTACAGACTTATCAGGATAGGTTGCTTTCAGCTTAACCGTACAGGCTTCAACAGCATAATAGGTTAACCATTCCGGAGAATAATAAGTAACCTCTTTAATCCGTGGTTGCCAAGTAAGAAAATGCAGTTTAAGCCAATTAGCCGCAGTGTCAGCCAGATTACCAACACCACTACGGATTACCCGGAAAGGATAATCCGTACCATCAATATTTGCCGTAAAATCTGCGACAAGACCTGTCTGGGTATATATTTGTTCGGATTCATTCAGTGTATAGAAAAGCTGACTTTCTACCACATCTTTCACATCTATATGTACCATTCTGTCCGGACCAGGCTCATAGCTATGCTCCAACAAAATAGCGTCTCCCTTTTTCAAAACAAAGGATACTGCCGATGTAGCCGACAATACAAATGTTTTTAGGTTCCCAGACAAATTAAGTGCATCCGGTTTATTTATTACTCCTGCCATTCTAATAGATTTTCGTCAAAAATATATACCAAGACATAAGCTATAAAGGACAATTAGACTTCCCGTAAAACAGGTTCTAGCCAAACAGTCAAAATACCATTCTTATATCCACTATCATTATAAAATTTCCCAGAATAAGCTTTCTGATAAAAACGTCCTCCTTGTTTATACTCCTTTTCGGTTGGTAGAGTTGGATAAAATGCAACTGGAGTTTCATTATATTCAAAATAGTTATAAGTATCAGTTATACTTGCTTCCTTTTTTACCTCCCATCTATATTTGGACGGTTTAAAAAGTTCTGTATTTGTTATCGCAGACGATTTCGGGAAATAAATCCTTGTGGTATAAAAAGAGCACTCGGTAATATCCTTTTTACCTATATCATACTTAATAATATCAGGTAAAAGTTCTTGATTATTAATCAATACCTTTTCATAGGCTGAGATATTCATTTTATCAAGGTCTGATAACATTAATTTAGCTGTTACTGGTCGCATGGAATTACGTAACATGTCATCATACTTTCTCCAAAATTTTTCATATAACCCATTTTTTCCATTGTAACAAAGAGCATAATCCCATAAATGTTCAGATAATAAGCAATCATAAATAGTACCGATATCTGTATTTGAATTCCTATGTACTGTAAAACATAGCATAGGTTTTAGTTCTGATTTGTCCTGAGTCGCATCATCTGTGCTTTCAGCTCCACTGGGCGAACTCCAAACAATACTTGAATTCATAGTCCTAGAAGTTCCAACAAAAGGGGCATAGCCTCCCGACTCCAAGAAAAAGCCAATAGATACCAATACATCCGGAGATTGTTTTTCTTCATCTTCTAAATTTTCTCCTGCATAATAGTCACAATTTAAACTCCCTACATATTCTGTTGTTAAGAAATGTCCTTTATAGCCTTCTCTAAAGATTATGCCTATAGGTTCACTAATCATTGCTCCTGGATATGCGGATTTTATTTCATATAGTTTTTTGTTTAAAAAGTCAGGAGTAGCAGAAACAAAGTCTGTACCACCCTGAAATGTAATCATTGGCCCTTTTTCGCACGTTAATTTTAATTGTTTAAAGGCCTGACCATGATTAATCGTAATAGGAGAAGCCAGCAACTTGGTCAAATCTTGAGAGACAGGTCTTTCTATAACATCATTGAATAATTCTATTCTAACTGTCCGGTGAATTTCATCCGGAATGAACTCGCAGCAAAACTTGTTTCGAAATATATCTAAAACAGAGGAAATGCTACAATCAGGAACCAATTGTTCATAACGTATCTTATTATCAACAATCGTATCAATGTTATTATTAAGAAAGACCATAGACTTGAAAGGCTCTGTTTCTGAAAAGAAATTCCCTTCTAAAACATAACCGAGATATTTAAATATCTCATCCAATACATGCATAACTTTAACGAAAGGGGTTATATAATACCCAGGAGGAATTGATACCTTTTTCTCATTAACCGTTTCTGTTTGTTCCATTTCGTTATAAAAAGAAAGGTATCCGTCCTCTTTAAGAGGTAAAACCATTTTATTCAGGCAAATTATTTTCCCGGAATCTTGACTTTCTGTTAATACGGGAAAACATGAAAATCGATGATCTGGAATAACCATCAATTTACGTACAAAACTCATTGCTGAATATATAGTGTCAAAATTGATAACCTTATCTTTGAAAACTGTAGACAACTGAACTTTTTCCATTTTTTCGTAGAAAGAACCTATATTCAAATAAAAAGAAGTGTCTATTCCTTCTTTTGAATTTGCCGATAGTATCGCTTGTCTACAAGCGATATGAAATATACCATCTTGAATGGTTCCATCCGTCCTTTGAGGCATCTTATGTATGCCTGAGATATTATCAGGAAACCCCAAGGTTTCAAAATTTTGTTTATCAGGAGGCAATTTTATGGGAATAGACTGTTCCCCATAGTCATTAAAAAAAGGATTTGTTCGTTCCATTTCTAAAACTGTGCCTGTTTCAATTTTTAATTCTTTACCAGATGAATGTATTATTTTCATGATTTACTACCTATTTTTCTAGATTCTTCCAATTGCTTTTGAACTTTTTGATATTCAGAATATATGATATAAGCTTTAATGCCATCCCTATCAAGTTTATTCAACAAATTATCCAACTTGTTAATAGCATCCTTACTATTATCAGGATATACAACAGGGGAAATCGTTGTGTCTTGATTTCCTGCATATCCCCCATTTGCAAAACCAGCCACAGGTAATGATAAAGGATTAGCATTTGTTTTCTGCCTACGCATGGCTTCCAAAGCAGCCACATGATTCATAGCTGCCGGTTCATGGAGAACAAAAGACGGTACAACATACTCATCATAATGTACAGGACCTGCAACAGCAAACGGACTACCTTTTCCGGTGTCGCCACCTAAATAAAAACCATCATTTACCACACGCGTACCTGTATCCAGAGAAGAACCATTAACCGAAATATCTGATGATGACGCATTATTACCTATATTATTCACTAAGTTTCCAACAACAGATTTCACAGCAGAGAATGCAGCTTCTATCAAACCTACTAAAATAGCTGCTCGAGCAAATCCTGCCGCTCCAAATGTCAAAACAGAATCCGCTTGCGCTAAACTTTGCATCGTAGCTCCTGCAGCTGCCATTTCGCATTGTATTTTTAGGGCATCTAATCCCATATTGATAATAGCGACCAACGAGCTTTTTACAATATCGCTATTGCCGGATAATGCACTACCAACAATTGTCCCAATTTCCGATGAAAATCCCTGTGCCAATTCGACCATCTTTTTACGATGCTCCATCTCCTTGTCATATTCAATTTTCTTCTGTTCCTGATTTTTTGTTACAACCCGTTTCAGTTCGTCATTTAAAGCCTTCTCCTTAGTTTTTTCTTCTTTCTTTTCGGCTTTTAACCGATACTTTTCCTGACTTTCCTCAAACTTTTTCGTTTCTTCCAAGATTTTTACTTTGTATGAAAGTATTTTATCTTGTATTTCTGCTTGTTTATCCTTATCCAGTCCGTAAATTGCCAGACGGCGGTTTAATGATTCCAGTTCCAACATTTCCAATTGCCGGTTATAATCAGCCTTATCCATTAGATTCTGTAGGTAACTTTCTTTTAATTTCACTTTTTCTTGTTGAACATACCGGTCAACCTCTTTCAATTTGGCATCAGTAATTTTCTTCTGTTCTTCATCGGAAGTAGGAGTTGATGTCTTGTCTTTCACAGATGCCGTAATAACAACCCCGCCGTTTGTTGGGTCTGTAGGTTCCGGCTGTTTCTCTTTTTCTTTTGGGAGGAACGGAGACAATTCTTCCTTCACGGCTTTCACTTTATCGGCAGCCTTATAAACCTCTCTCACATAATTGTCTAATTCATTTCCAAAGCGTGCAGGGAGAGAACCGTTGTCAAAATAGACCTTACGGATATTCTCGATAACATCTCGCCACACAACTCCTAGTTCCTTTCCCTGATTTTTTCCCTCTTCAACTTGGCTTACAATATCTGATATAGCATCTGCTATCATCGATTTCGGAAGTGCAGACAATTTTTCCTTAATATCATTCAGTTCTTTCGTTTTCTTTTCAAGAGAATCCGTTTCTATCTTTTCTGTCTTTTTTTCCAACGTTTTCTGAGCTATGTTTTCACGCATGGCGACAGTTACATTTTCATAAGCCGTTTTAATTTCCTCCAAAGTAGACTTTTCAGAAAGTAGGTTGGGCAAATATTCTCCATACTTACTATTAAACTCCTTGATTAATTTTGTCCGTTGTTCAGTTCCTTCACCTGAACGCTTCAATGCTCCATACAGCTTTTCCAGTTCCGTCTGTTCCTTGATGGAAGATTCCATAAAAGAAGCCATTGCTTCCTTAGCATCGGTAGTCCGGGTGGCCAGTTTATATATACCAACGGCTAAAGCTGCTACGGCAACACCTATAGCCACTATCGGATTAAGCAACATTGTGCTGTTTAACAAAGCCCATGCCGCTTTAGCCCTCACCAGATTGCCGGTTAATAAAGCATACGCCCCGGCTAATGCAATCTGAGCACCTTTCATGGTTGTAGTTACCAATGTCCAAGTCTTACCCAACTTGGTAAATATTACTAGTTCCCTGTTTCTGATTCTTTCCCAATTAACAATAGTCTGCACTACCACTGTATAAGTTGCCAATGTAACACCAAGGGAAACTATCAATCCCGTATTCTTACTAATCCAATCAGCAAGCAATACTATCTTCCTAGTCCAGTTAACCGTCTTATTCAGCGCACCGGTTATTGCCGGATTCAGCTTCTCCATCAACTCTACCCCTAAATCAGTCATTTTGTTACGGGCCTGGTCAAGTTTAGAGGCAGCCGTATCGCTCTTCACTCCGGCTTGTTCCATAGCCACAGATGTACCGGTAACAGCCTCCGTATATTTTTTAACCTTATCCGTCTCATTGATTAAAACAGAAGCGACATTATAACCTTCTTCACCGAACATCTTTTTAATAGTAGCCGCATCCATTTGCTTTTTCGACAGATTCTCCAATGCTTTTTCCAGTCCAACGACCTTTGGATTCGTTTCATCAGCTCCGGTTTGCAATGTCAGGAAAAACTTTTTCAATCCGGTACCGGCTATTTCATCCTTTATACCTTTTTCTGCAAGTGTTTCAATCGTACCGACTAGTTGTTCTATAGGTATATTGGCTGACGCTGCTGCTACACCGCTCTTTTTTATGGCACTCGTCTGGCTTTCCACCGCGGCAGCTCCATACTTACTACCGGCAGCCAGCACATTCACATATTTAGCAGCTTCATCCGCCCCGGCTCCATATTGGTTTAATGCCAATGTAACCGCATCCACCGCATCAGTCAACTTCATACCACTGGCAGAAGCCAGAATAAGTGTCTGCTCTGTTACAGCAGCCAACGCTTCCTTATTGGCCAACAGTTCCGGTTTTGCCGACCCCACAAGTTTATATGCCTCTAATATTTCCGTTGCCGACTGCCGGATACGTATTCCTTCTTTCGTCACGGTTGTAGATAACTGTTTTGCTTGTGCTGTCAACCATTCTACGCTTTCATCATCCAGTCCGGTAAGGGCTTTTACATCAGCCTTACTTTCTTCCAATTTGTTTCTAGCTTCGCGCAATTTATTAAAGGCCATTGTAACCCCTGTCACACCGGCTACTACCGTACCGATAATACCCATGTACTTATTAATAAAATCAGCCGCCCGTCCCCATGACGAAGCTTGGCAACCAATTTCCGTACGCATATCCTTTTGTACAAGTATAAGCTCTTTGCTTATAGCCTTCTGCACTTCCAGCCTTTTGTTATACAAATCGGTATTGCGGGTGGTAGAACGCAGTTGTAGGTCTACTTGTTTCTTTGCGGCAAGCAATTCCTTATAAGTGGCTCCGCTCAGGTTTCGAAGTACTCGCTCCGTATCAGAAACTTCCCGTTTATATTTCTCATACTTTTGTGTTTGTGCCGTCAGTTCCTTTTGCAGCTTTTTCGCCTGTTCGGTATTTCCTTTTCCCGCAGTTTGCAGGGCAAGCAGTTTCTTTTCAAGTTCACCCATGCGATCTTCCAGCTGGCCGGCGCTGGTCATTGCATCGCTGTTATCCAGATAGATTTTTATGCTTCTGTTCAAATCGTTTGCCATACCTATTCCCTGTCTATATATATTAGTGTTGCATCTACCTGCATATCGGCAGCATATTCAGCCACCAAGTCGGCCAGTGCCGGCAGGTTTTTATCTATTACCGGGTCAAACCATCGAATTGGAAGTCGATTCCCGGTGCCCATTTTAAAGAAAGAAAGCGGATTCGTCTGCTTTAGTTTTCCATGCCTGTCCGTCCATTTGGAACCACCACGGAAACCACCTTGCCCGTTGCCTGCCCCTTTGTGGATATAGATACCTTCGCGAACGAAGCTAAAGCCGATACGCGAAGATTCCCCTTTTTCTCTATAGATGTTCGGTTCAATGGATGCGGACAGTTCTTCATCCTGCCTTACCAGCATTCTCACATTGCTGCGTAGTTGTCTGGTCACATCAATACTCCAAGCTTTTACATCATCATTGAATTGTTTCACCCGTTCTTTATCCTGTCGCCTTTCATATTGCGCAGTCCGGCTTACAGACTCCAACGATATTTCAAAAGGCAATCCTTCGCGAGCTCCCAGAATTGATTTTTTTCTAGGGGTTCGCATTTGTTCGCTGAGTCTTTTCATCATACCCATATCACACCCACATTTTTTTGTCAAGATGGAAGGGAACAGGCTTCCGGAGATTGAAGCCTAACATGACACCATAAAAATTCTGGGAAATCGGCCCGATACCTCGAATTGTCATGCTGTCAGGGTCGAGGACATGCAATCCGCTTAGCTCTCCATCCCAGTCCAGCATCATCCGGCAAACCACTTGCATGAGAATATCCTTACATTCAGCCTTGGCAGCATGTAAAGCATCAATATTACCGGTTTCGCATTGTCGCAAAACAGCAATGAAATATTGCGGTACATCGACCAGATTATCACAGTTTTGCCAAGAAAAATCTGAATTATGCCCATCGATGGCCACCAGTACAAAACCACTGATAACGGACATCCGCTCTTCCAAGTCGGATATTTCTTCTACTTCATCACTTCGCAGAAAATGACAGTTCGCATCTGTATGTCCTATTGGTTTCAGGTTTCTGGCCAACCATTCGGCATATTGAAAATGATTATACGTATCCATAACATCCAGTTTATAGATACAAAAAAAGCTCCCCGAAGGGAGCTTTTAAAGGACATATCTTTAGGCTTAAGAAAGCAAAAAGAATAGGAACAGAATAATCAGTATACCGACCAGCAGCTTAGGAACCGAACCGCTATCTTTATGTCTGGCTGCATTAATCGCTGCAGCTATCGACATAACGAACCCTAGTATTATTATAAACGTTAGCATACGACAAATATAATCATTCTTCAGGAAGGAGCAAACGTATCAACTCTTCCAACCGCATGGCTGCACTGATTCTTTCCTCTTTCGTATATTGTTCGTCCACATCGGTTACGATGCGAAGCAAACGGATAGCCTCATTTACATTCATTTCGTCTCTCCCTTCCATTAAATAATCGTAATCTCTTTTTTAGAAAACCCAAAGCCGCTATAACGGAGATTGATTCTTTTTCAGAAAGCATCTCCGGGTATTGGTGTCCGCATGCTATAAAAGTAATCGCATCATCAAGTGCCCTGATGTCTTCTTCCAAACCGTCACAATCATCCTCTTGCCAGTATATTATATTTTCAATTATACTGTCTGTTATTTTCGCTTCATTTAATGACATCATACCCGGCCTCCTTTCTTATTCCAATGAAAGCTTGAATACGCAATCCTTACAATGATTGGGAATGACACAACGAAAGGCAGCATAAGTGCACCAAACACCGTCAGCAGGGACAGGGTAATCTTCAGGTCTTTTACGTTTTCTACCGGCAGGATTTCTTGCCACGGTTCCGGCAGACGTTTCCGGAACTTCAACACCAGGGCGTGGACTTTCGCCCAGGTGAAAGGGTTGGATACTTGTACCTTTTCCCGACTCCGGGAAGATGATACGGTTAATGAATTTGATTTCATACTATTATGACTTTTAGCATTTAGGCAGAAAAAAGAGCGGCTGCCATTTCCCGCTTCGCTAAAAGTCATAATAGTTCCACTCCGAAGAGCATGAAAAATTAAATGGGAAAGACAACCGCCTTATATCGTACAATTAGGGTATAAAAAAAGCCCAACAATATGTATGAGCGTTTTACAGTAGCTCGTCTGAATGGATACACCATTATAACTTTTAGCACTGCAAATATGGTGAAAGTTTTTTAATGTGCAATAGAAAATCATCTAAAAACATCAAATATCTCATCTGATTCACTGATTTTGAAACTTTCTTCACCTATAGCCTTCAAGTATACAGAATAAATATTATTTACTTCTTTCACACATGCTTGATGATATTCATCTCTTCCCCCTTCAAGAACTTTTTTGAATTGATGAGATTCGAGAATAACACGATAAAGAAGTTCTCTCGCCTGTTTTTTTTGATCTGTTGCAATTAATACTGCAAAGTCTTTTTTCCAGTTGTCTTTTTCTCCCATGCTACCCTTTCGAACATTAACAGAGATCTCTACCACAACCGATAAAACAGACCATCCGATTAGAGTCGCCATTATAATATAGATCAATGAAGGCAAACCTAACCAATTTATACCATCTATTCCATTTATACTACCGGAGTATGTTGAAATATCCCACATAATACATGAAGAGAAAAAGGTCGCAATGGAACCTATGATTCCCAATACTAATACCACTATTGCCATAGATGACAAAGTTTTTTCTGCTGAAGTCATTTCATTTTTTGTAACCATAATATGAGTTTTAATATTAACACTACCGCAATTAGGGAAAACTTTTTGATATGGCAAAGAAACCGCGTATCTTTGTGAAAAAACAATTTGAATATGAAATCACTCATTAATTATTTTCGTACATTCAGAGAACAACGCCTTCGCGAACGTTGTGTCAAGTATGCCATTAAAGCCCACGAAGGAAAAGAGAAAGGCTTCACCGTTAGTATTTCAGCCCAAGATATTGAATTGTATATTAAAGAAGGCCTGACATTTCAAGAAAGAATGCGTCAATAAGGCTTCTTATAAGGCAACACAACAGGAAGTTTGAACCTTATTCGGTTCGCTTCATTTCCATTACTACCCTCTTTTCTTGAAACGCCTATACCCACAACACTGGCTAATACACCTATCTTACCACCATTTTCCTTCACTTCTGAAGTACTAACTTGTAAATCAAAATCTACAGATGAAACAATAATGCCTTCACCACTATCAAGTGTATCAAAGTTTGAACCTGCCGCAAAACATGGGTTTACTACTACTCCTTTGTCCTTCAATTCATCATTCAATTCATATACAGCCTCAGATAGCTGAGTTATCGTAGATTTAATAAATTCTTTCAGTTCCATAAACAATAAAGCCCACATTTCCGAGAGTGCATTCCCGTACTTTGTAGGCTTTTTCCACCAATTGGTATATCTTTTCTGAAAATCACCGCATGCACTCAGTTTCTTTCAGTTTCTTATCGCATAGCAAATATGGTGAAACTTTTTGGAATGGCAAAGAAACCGCGTATCTTTGTGAAAAAGAAATGCGATATGAATACAGATTATGACTTATACCAGATAAAGCAGGAACAACAGGCTCTAAATCGCCGTATCACTCGTATAGAAAACACAATACGCGCAATCAATCCTATTCGATTAATCTATGTATTAGCTTTCCTATCGGGTTTCCTACTAAACTATCTACTACGGCACCTGTTATAGCTGCCAAAACCCACCAAGCGAATTTAAACAGGGATGCCCATCCATTAGTCACATCCAGTTTTAACTTTGTATTTTCCAGTTCTTCCTTATTAGCCGATTTCTGCTGATACTCTTTCAATCCTGTAGAAATAATATTTTGCCCTTCACCGGTCATCATCAGCCAATATTCATCTTCTCCCATATATTCAATCGCATGAAATTGCTTCATAAGCATTTCCTTCATATATTCATAATCCATCGTATGATTATCGTAATCAGGAAGGGCTTTGTAAAACTGGTCCATATTACAACGACCACCAAACTGATTAATAGCATTTAGTATTTTATCGGCTATCTCGTATTGTTTCCCTGTCAACATATATAAATGGCGAATCCCTATACAGTGCGCCCATCGGAAACATAACCGAAACAGGATTGACTACCTGTTACACTGTATAGGGATTCATGTCTTGTTTTTATTGGGCACCGCAAAGTTGAGAAAACTTTTTGGAATGGCAAAAAAAATCTACACCCGTACACGAAAAATCATCCTACTTTCAATTTTAAAGCAGTATTCTTTATCCGATTACTAATATCCAACAGAGCATTAGATAACTGCATTTTTTCTTCAGGAGTAAATTGTGCCGGTTTTCCATTAACATTAGAACCATTAATACGTTGATAAAGCCAACTTCTACTTTTCCCAAAATAATCCTGAGCGATTTGTGATAAGGACAGATAAGTATCAACTCCACTCAATAACAACTTCATTTCAACTTCTTCTTTAATCTCTTTAGCTTCTTCCACAGTACGTTTGGAAGAAGCTAAAAAAGCCTTCCGAAAATCTTTTCGTTCTTCCGGGGTCATTTCCGCCAACACCTGTTTCATCTTAGCATCAAATACGGATTTGTCTGCTTCCGTATCCAATGAACGGAACTCAGCCATTAAGTCTTTTAGTTTCTGATCTGCATTCATATTAATCCTCCTAATTTAAAATTGATCAGACAAAGGGAACTCCGGCCGGGGTTCCCTCGTCTGTTCAACTCTGAAGCTTTTTAATTTGTTCACTCAATTCGATAAACTCATCAAGCATTTCATCAATCGCTTCAAGTAGTTCCGCTTCCGTCGCCATTTCATCGGCCAAAATCATGGAGAAGAAACGGGAATGGAATTCTAATTGGCCAATCAATTCTTCCATCCGGGCCTTTAGCCCTTCGAGCGTCATCATGATAACGATACAAAGATAATATTCATTTGCATATTACACAATATCCATTTGCATATTATATCGTTAATTATAATTAAAACCGCCCCACCTTCACAGGCAGAGCGGCCCAACAATTACAATCTAACAATCTAATGCTATGAAAACACCCTGAATCACTTATTCTGTTTTGCCTTCTCATCCCGCTCTATCGCCATTTCCAGCGTATAAAGCGCATCATACAGAAGGCTTTGTTTTACCAAATCTTTTTTCGTCACGTCACCGGAAGCCATTTCATCAACTATCCGTTGCTGCATATCAAAAACATCGTACCCGTCACCTTCTCCACCTGGAAATACACGCGGGAACTTCTCTTGTATAAACCGCATACTTCCGATAAAATACCAGAACATAACCATTTTCACAGCCGGTTCAACATCCCGGAACCAAACAGCCTTTCCGTCATCACAGGTGGTAAACATACCATCTTTCCATATAACCGAAAGGAAACTATCCAATGCTTTTTCGAAGTCCTGTTTCATTTGCTGTTGCCAGCTCTGTAACATGATAAACTGTCCATAGCTTATATTGGTTAGCGCATCATCAGGACCGACAAGCGTCATTTTATTTGTAACATGTATAGGAAAAGGATTCCGTGTCAACCGAATATCCAATTCAACACCTTTGCCCGTTTCAGAAAACAAGAAATCAAATACCGTGCTTAACACGGAAAGTTGTGTAGGCGTCAACCAGACGTTTCCACCAGGTAAAACCAAGCTAAAGCCGTTTCCGTCTGCACGCTTGTACCGGCGTACCCGTGCTTCAAGGCAAAACAACAGGAGTTTCAACTTCACCTCCTGTCCGGTACATCTCGTATTTAAAACAGTAGCCAAAAAACAAAGCTGTTCGGCTGTAAATTCGTTCCAATCGCCCGGAACCGTGTAGTCTTTTTTCCCGATAGAAATCTTTCTCATGCTAAAAATATGTGTTTGTCAATAGAATTAAAATCCAATTTCACCGGGACAGGTAGTCCAAGCTCCACTGCATAATCGGTCATGTAATCGGTTATTACCGCTTCTATGGCCGTTACCTGTTCCGCATAAAAATTGCCATTGTCGGCGGGGTCGGCATACAACGGATAAATTACAGGCCGGAACTCCAACTGTCCGGCAGCCGTCCGTTGCACACGCGTAGTCTGGCTGGTATGCAGCTTTGCGACATTCATGGCCAGCCACACCCGGATATATTCTATCAGTTCTTGCCGCACCGGGTCAGACGGGCGAAGTATTTCTTCCCTTAGCGATTTGTCCAATTCCGTTCCTATCCATCTGGCCAGTTTCATATAAAGCGCCTCCAGCAACGGCCGGAATCGCTCGAATGTCAGTCTGGAATATCCGATATTTACCTTTCCCAATTCCTGAAACTCGCGGGCCGTATTCAGATAATTACCGGTAGAACGCCGCTTGTAGTACAAACTTTCTTTCCATTCCGGATACCTTACCTCATTGGCGGATAGGAGTTCCAACAATCTTTCCAGATTATCCCACCCACGTTCCTGCATGCTTTCTTCGCTCCTGATTATTTTGGAATCGCTGGCAACAGTAAACTTTTCATTCCTTGTAACCGTATGTCCGCTGTCTCCTATCAACACACCCAGTTCAGGACTGGCCAAAGCAATAGCCAACGGCCCCAAGGCACGGGTTATCAAAACACGGGCCTTGGCATCCAGAACCGTTACATTTTCTTCCGCCAATCGTTCAACCAACGTTTCACCCAGATAGGGCAACAAATATTTTTCAAAAGCATCATCCAAATACGGTTTCAGTACCACAAACGAAAGCGAAGCATTCACCTTTACCGTCTGCCTGAGGTCGTCTATTGTTTTTATAAATATCTGTTCCATGATTACATTTTTTCGCTACCAATACTTTTTTCAGAACCGGTGTTCTTATCCAGTGTAGTAAGCATAACATTCTTTACTCCGAACTCGATTGTCTTATCCCAACCGTTCAATTCCTTCGCCAGATAAAGAGGCAACAACATCATATTCCGAATAGGCTTAAAAAGTACCTGGGCGATTATGAATAATTCCCTTGCCTCTGTCCCGTTTATGTTTTTCGATTTGCCGGGAGAGGCACCTTTAAGCGATGGATGAACGGCCATTGTATTACAAATAACGTTCGTTGCTTCTTCGCTGTCCTCGATATATTCACCGCCCTTGATAAACGACTCCAAAGGTTTGATTATAATATCGTTTTCCTCATACTTGTTTATCTGGTCATACTGGAAGTGCGATACAAAACTCTTTCCGGCATTCTCTTCTCCGGAAAGGAAATCGTTCAGGTTTTGCAGAAACTTCTTTTTGCAAGTGGCTTGTTTGTCTTTATTATCTTTGGCAATACCTTCCGAGAGATAAAGCTTTTCCCAAAACTTCCAATTGATGGATACATGATATTTCAAAACCATCTGATTTTTCAGGAGTGCCTTTTTAAATTTCGGAATGGCACAACTGAATTCGTACCAGTCAAGAAAGATACTCCACCAGTAAGGCCGATTATAATAATAACGTCCCGGAACAGGCAAGTTCAAGCTAACGGTATAACCCGTTTCTTCTTCATCTTTCTTTTCTCCGTTTTCCGGATTAGGGACCATTCCAGTCCTAACTTTCAAATCATATAATGGACTTTTGCGGTCCAGTAGTTTGGTGACGATAACATCGTCCGGACTGCTTTCTTCTCCCCATTGGGACGAATAGCCGTGATACTCAATGCGCTTTGTCTTTTCATCTTGCTTACTAACACGACTGAAACACATTTCCCGATGGCATATCTGTACCACTTTGGGTTTTTCTCCTTTTGTTCTTCTGCCGAACGACAGGTGGACAAACGCATCTCCGAATACAACCAAGTCAGCCGCCATTTCCTGCATTACCCGCATATAATTGCTGTCTGCCAGAAAATCAAATATCTCCGGTACATCCAAAGGCAACAATTCTTCTATTTTAATTTCGCCATTGTCGTTTTTCGTTCTACGGAATACGGTAATGCCGTCACCATACGCCATATTAGCTTTAAATTCGATGTTGCTGCCGACAATTGTATTTTCGTGAATCTTCCGCATTATACGAAGTGGCAGCTTATCTCCTTTTCCGAACGGGACGAAATCAATCTCTTTACCCTTTACGGTCGAACCCTTAGCCGGTGTTACGGTTGTAGCCGTAAATTTATTGTCTTCCAGGAAGCCCACATCTTCCGTCATCACCACAGCCGCACCCGCTCCCTGAAGAAAAGCCGTGTTGCCAAATTCAAATACATGTCTGCGTGCCATTATGCGTATACTTTTTTTCCGTTAATTCTGATAATCATACAGCGGATAAATTTTCTTGGAAATCTCTCTCCTCTAACGCGAATGTTAACCGTACTTCCCTTCGCATGGATGGAACTGAACACTCCCGCTTCGTAATGTTCGATAGAGCCGGGACAGCCATTGCCCTCCCGACTCTCATTCAACCGCACATACGAGAAAGAAAACATCTTATACCGTCCCCGTTCATCCTTTTGCTGCATTATATCCCAGAGTTCACTTTGTTTTATTCTTTTTTCCATACTTCCAATAAATGAAGATTATACCAACCATAGCGGACAACAGCCCGATGAGCCACCACCATAGAGGTTGCGTACCGGCTTTTACGTCTACATCCTTGTGTTCCTCCTTAACAAAGCTGTCTACCTTCTTTTTTTCCGTTGTCGCCTGTACGTTTTCCGTGCTGTTTTCTGTTGTCTTTTTATCTTCATCAACAGATTCCTGCTCGCATCCTTCACTCCATCCTTCGGCCTTGACGGGGTATCTACCGTTTTCGTCTGCCGGCTTGTCAGTATCGTAAGTTCGCCAGTGTATCCGAACATTCCTAAATCGGTCGATGACCGTGTTTGAGACGGATAACTGCGCATCATTTCGAGCATAAATATGTTCGTAATGTACCTGCTCATCCGTTTTTCCACTATCATGTATGTTGCCAGAACGACTAACAGAACAACCCAACAAACAAGCAGCCAAAATTCCGGTAATAACCAAATTCCATCCATATTTCATAATCTTTACCATCCAAACGGAAGTTCAACCAAACAATGCCATGTTCACAACAGCTCCCAACCGGCTTCTATGTCCGCCATCGGAATATGCATCCCGTTTTCTACATAGCACATCGCATCTACCAAGGCGCACATTGTAGCTTTGTCCGACAAATCAATTCCCACGCTTTCGGGAACCTGCATTTTTTGGCATACGATTTTTATATAAGCTGAAGTATTGTTCTCATTGCTTGGTGCCCAGCGTCCAACCAGCTCTTTTATTGTGTGCAAATTATGCGAACGCTGATACTTCTGTAACAGTTTCATCATTGCTCGCACCCCGTATGCCATCGTTTTAAACTCTTCGAAAGCCTGGTCTTTTTTATCCGCTTTCGACACTTCACCTATCCAATCGCTATTCTCCGAATTTCGAATGTTTCCCGGATTGTTATTCCGGATTCCTCTTGTTGTTTTCATATTCTTCATCCTCTTTATCTAGCATATTACTAATATTCTTACCTAATTTTGATTCAACCTCTCCTTTAAGTTGTAGCTTCAATAGTTTCGGGAACAACATTTTAGGCCATATAATCAATGCACTACCAAGCATGCTCCACAATTCACACACACAAGCCAGAGTACATCCGATTTTGGTTATCAATGCCTGATTATCAGAAAATATTCTCTCTGTCGTATAAACCACCAGCATAAACCCGAAATAGACTATCACTTTCGCCGGAGTATCCCTACCGCTTTGGGATAGGATAAATTTTCCTTGTTTGCGTGCAGATAGTATTCCAAAAAGCAAATCTGCAACAATAGCTACTCCCATCGCCACAAAAGCATATTTTACAGGTGCTATAAAGTTCAGCAGGTAAGCAATAAGAGTTATTATCAGCCCCCACGAATGGCTAAGCATTTCCTGAAGCTTTAAAGATATACGCTCAATCGTCGGCATAAAAACTTTTACAATCATCATCACCGTAACTATTTTCAGCAAAGATGTTACAGTTTAAACCGAACATAAAGGACAGTTCTTCCCGCCGTGAAGCCAAAGCGAAACAACAGAATCGCCGCGTAGCGGCGCATACAAAAAAATATTCCCACCTTCTTAAAAAGAAAGCGGGAATATCAGAAATACACTTCAAATATTACCTTCATCCGAATACGAATAATAACCTTCATCTGTTATTATTACGTGGTCTACCAATTGTATATCAACTAGTTTCGCCGCACTTCTCAACCGTTGCGTGAGTGCGTTATCCTGAATGCTCGGTTTTAAATTCCCCGACGGATGATTATGGCATAAAAAAATACCTGAAGCACTTTTTTCAATTGCTTTTTTCAAAATCAGGGTAATATCTGCGGACGTCTCGTTTCTTCCCCCTTTGCTAATTTGAGCTTTTGCAATTATTTTTTTTCTGGAATTAACCAAAACAATCCAAAGTTCCTCATGTGGCAAATCGCATAATATAGGAGACATTTCTTCATACAAATCACTGCTTTGATAAATAAATTTGTTGTTTGTCTGTCTATTCATTATTTTTCTACGTCCCATTTCCATAGCCGCTACAATCTGAATAGCCCTTTTTTTCCCAATACCCGGAATTTTCATTAATTCATCGACACTGTACTTAAACAAAGAGGACCAATCTTTTCCCGCCGTCTGATAAACACGTGCTGCAAGTTCTTCATCTCCAACAATGGAATAAACCAATTCAACATCGGATACCGATGAATACTCCCCATTAGATAAATGGTTATAAATTTTTTCAGAATTGAGCGTATTAATTTGCTCGCCAAATAAAGTTGTCATAATTTTGTGTACCGTTAAAAAGTTAAACTTTTACCCGCTTTCGGCCTGCATGCCGTCTGCGGGTTTTTCTTTTTCTCATATACAAATATACAAAATATTGATAATCTGTACAATAGCTCAATCACAGACATATTGTAACGATTATATATCCTTTAATTTTATATTCAGCCACAATCATTTTGAAACGAAATCACCCATGAAAACTTTTTTTTCGACTTTAAAATCGAAACATAAAAAATAACGGCATTCGCATCTTCTATTGCATCCGTTTTGTCCAATGGCACTCTCTAAATGTTAAATATATAAAAATATCCTGTTATTCTCACATTCAAAAAGTCAATTAATTGGTTTTCAAAAGGAAAGGGTGTATGGGAAAACTTCGTTTTCTCATTGCCTGGCTACAGACCACGCAGCGCCCTCCATAAAAAATGCGGAAGCAGATTCGAATTTTCACCTTATCTGCTGCCGCCCCCGCCCCCTAAAATGGACCACGCACGTAATGCGCCTACCGCAAAAAAATGATTCCTCCACTTGCAATAGCAAGTTCCGGCATAAAGAAGTTGGCACCGACAAATGCCGTGTCCCAGGCATCGGTAACGTGTGTCTTGTATTCGTCCGGAGCATCCGGGGTATCTTCTGTCGCTTCCGGCGTCTTGTCTTTCTCAAAGCCGTTCTTACCAACCTTTACGGCTGTTTGTTCCATGGCCATCTTAAGAAATTCGTTGTTATACATATTAAAGACCGGATAGAGTAAATCAGGGTCGTGCTTTAATGCACGGTCTATCTGTTCATGGCGCCAGTCATGGCGGCTGGTCTGTCCGATATAAACATCGGTTACATCCCAATTATATTCTTTCAATACGCGGATGATGGTGTCTTTATACGACTCGGAATTGTTACCGGTGGTCCAAACGAAAGTGTGGTCATAAAAAAAGATAATATCCCGTTTTAGCTTATATTTGTAGTATTCGCATACCTGACGCACCAATTCTTCCAGCTTGGCCGGAGTCTTAACAAAAAAACTCTTTAGCGTGCGTAACTGGCGTTCTTGCACTTGGCAAACACAAGCCGTATTGATTGCAGAGTTACTATCGAAGGCGATAATAAGTGGTGCATCCATATCTAAGTCGCCATCAGCCAAACACCCGGCCGTTTGCAGTTTATTCCAATTTGTTCCCATACTACCCATATAGCGCGTATCGCCAGGTGTATAGAAGTGGTGTTCACCCAAGGCTGAATAAAAACCATTGGCAACACGAAACAGACGTTCGTTCATAAAGGCTGTACGCCATACCAGCGTCGGGGAGTCCCGATACATTTGCCAGATAAAATCTTTGCCTACAACTTCCATATTGTCGAATATATCGTATTCACCATAGTAGACGGTATATTCGCGTTTCTTACCTTTGGTTTGTTTAACAGGTGTTTGATAACGCCTGGCAAGCATCAGGTCACGACGCAGTTCTTTATATTTACGACGGGTATACTCATTTTGTTCCGGAAGAAGTTCGGTCATTTTCATTTCACGGAACAGATTTCGGATATAGTTAATATGGGCAGGTTTCATTTCATTGACCTTATCCAATATCCAGCGTCCTGATTTTACGGTTGGCATATCGGTTGTATACATTACCGAATGATGCCATGGACATTGTCCAAAATCTTGTATATTACCACGATTTGCCGCATTTACTTCACTTTTAATTCTTTGATAATCAAGAAATTTAGCTTCAGGACCTATTACCCAGTCTATTGACATGGAGTTGGCAGACATACTTTGGCTGAACGAGAGTACCACCATAACCGTACCATTCCAGAAATGGACACAGTTTTCCCACGCGTTGCGGAGCGGACCACGTTTCGGCTTTCCGAAATTTGCATACTGCGGGGCTTTGCGGCCAACATAAAAATGAATACCTTCCGTATATCCCCATTCGGCCAGCGCATGGATAATTGCCGGAAGCGTGTTTCCCCAGGCTTTGGCATAAGACGGAGAAATAAGCGCACCGGTAGAACCAGGCATTGCCCAAACATTCCGAAGGATAAAACGGGCGTCCAGCCCTTCGGATTTGCCGGTACCACGGCTGCACACCCAATACTCATCATGGGCAGCGATAGCCATACCCATGCGTTGCATCTTATTGAAAAACTTCCGTTGTACTTCCATTCCCTTACGGGCAAAAGCATCAGTCATCAGCCCCATCGCAGTCGTCTGTTATCGGTTCAACATCTAGGATGTCACTATCATTTTTAAACAGTGCCCGGAAAGATTTACGCTCTTCCTCCAAGTTCGGGATAGGCTTAAATCCGTCTCCCATCAGTGTCACATCGTCCGAAGGTTCAAATACAGGAGGCTCCCATCCACTACGGTCGATTTCTTCATCCTCTTTATCGGCACGCGTATATTTACCTATTTTGTCCGCGTTGGCCGCTATACCTTTAGGGTCTTTTGCCTCTTTCGCAATTCTAATTCCTTCCTTTGCCGCTTCTATAACCATATAGCGATACCAGTTCTTTCCAGCCAGTTGCACGTTACCCACCAATCTTCGAATAGCCGCCATATCCCTGTATGCGGTAGCAGTCGAAACAGGCTCGCAACTACCTCCACATCCAGCGGTTAGAAACGATACCATATCCTTATCGGCAGTCATCGGGTCTTCCAACAGCTTGGATACGCATAACATCCAACGTTCCTTTTGTTGTAATTCTCGTTCGGAAAGAAAAGTTGCCGCTTCTTCCCGACCTTTAAACAATACCATCTCTATCTTATCGTAAGAAGTAAGTTCTTTTGCCATTATTCCTTAGATATTTGTTCCAACATATACTTGTCCGCTAACGGTTCTGCGGCCGGAGAACCGGCCTTTGCCAACTTGACAACAGTTTTACGCAATTCATATTTCGTTCTTAACTTACCTTTTTGGTAAGCGGTGTAAATCGCTGATAACTTATGTGTTTTGCATATCTCGCAAAACACATCGCGCTGTTCCGCCGGTATATCCATCAGGATGGCAATTTCCGAAGGAGGCAACAGCGCGGCAGACATATCTTCCAGCTCTTTTAATTGTTCTATTGTGAGTTCCATTCAAACGGTATTGAATCATCATTAAACACCCGGTTGAATGTCTCTTCAAAGAAATCGAACAATCCGGGTTCTGAAAATATAACTCCGGCTTCATACCGGATAGGCTGATTGGCATTCGCACTCCCTACAATGCCGATACGATATTGCTCATTGCGTATGAGCAGAACCTTGGCATGGCAGGGTGTCAGGCGGATATTCGCCGTTATGCCGGCTGCAAAGAGCAGCATTTCCAGCTTATGCCGTTTTACGTTCATGTCCAGTACCAGACGAAGGTCCGTGATATGTCCGGCTTCTACTTCAAAAAACATAGGCCGGAGAGCATCTTCCGATACGTTAAACGTTTCCATCATCACACTTGCCGGACCTGTGTAAGAAAGGAGAACGTGCAACGCTTCGTGTATTGCCCATTCTCCTTTATGCTGAAAACCTTTCACTCCCAAATTCAGACCGGGCGTGAGCAGTTCTTCAAATATTTTCGCACTCATTATTTCATGCCTTCCAATTCCGCCAATTCTTTCTGATACGCTTCAAGTCGTTGCTGGGCCTTCTGTTTCATATTCATTTTCCCATTTTTTTCATGATTGGAAATAGAAACTTCCGTACGGCGGATATTCTCTTTCAATCGCTCGATACGATTTGCCATCTGCATACCTTTCATCACTTGGTCGGTTGGTAACTCTTCTGTTCGCTTTTCCTGAAGTTTTAATGTTACCTGCTTGCCTTCCGCCCATGCGTCAATCTGGTTCCACAAATTGGCGCGTTCCGTCCACAGCTCGTAGACTTGTTTGGCTATTGGTTCGCGTTCTTCCGGCGTAAGCGATTCATTTTGCATTTCCGTAAAAAGCGATGAATAAAGCGGCGTGATATAACGTACACGGTCGAAAATCATGCGAATATCATCCGGCAAGGATGTGTAGGTAATAATCTTTGCACCCGGACGAAGTACGGATAAACGGTCCTGAAGTTCCAGAAGCTCTTCCTGTGCTTCCTCCAAGTCTGACTCCAACACGGAAATCTCTTCCGATTTATCCTCATTATCATTCTCCAAGGCCGTAATTTTGTCCTGAAGGGCAAATAACTCCGATTCCTTTACCAAAATGTCTTTCAGAACCTTATCCCCCTTAACCTCATTCATCTTTTTGTCTGCGGCTTTTGCCATGGCAACGGCCGTGGACATCGTTTTAGCAACTACTTCAACCGCCATTATCTGGGGTTTTGCTCCGGCTATACGGGCGACAAATGTCAGTTTGTTGACAAGAACAGTAAAATGACTGTCAAACTGAGGTGCATCCGATACCTCATTAAAATAGGGCAGATATTTATTTTTCATATCCTCCGGTGCCAGAGCACGGAAGAGAGCCAGACCGTCGGCATATTTGCGCTGACGGTTGGCTAACCAACTTTGTAACGTTACCTTTTCCATTATTCTACAGGATCAGGAGTAGAAGCTACTCCGGTGAATAACTCATCCAAATCGATGGGAGTTCCCATAATGATCATCGGTGCCGGGCTGTCAGCCTCGAACGTAAACGACCAACCGCGTTTATCGGCCGGAGCTTTCCCTCCATCGAACGAAGCCGCAAGCATACAGGGGTATCCCGGTTGCCCTACCAATTGTTGATTTTCACTATCTTCGATAATCAAATAACCGGGGGTATTACATACCTGCCGCGCAAAAGCAGCCGCTTCCACTTTTTTGCCTGGATGAAAAAATTCTCCTGTAATCTTATAACTCTTGCAATCGGTTTCACCCTGTATTTCAGACTTATAACCTACTGTCGCACGTGTTGCATAAATCGGAGTAGGCTTTTCGCCTGTCTTTATAAATTCAAAAGCACCGGAAGCCGTGACAAATTCGGTTGTTTCTGCAGGCTTGGCCGGTAATAAGGGAGTTTTAGAGACACTATTTTCCGGAATAAAGGCTACACGCCCTTTATAACCGCCCATATTATCATTTCCCGCAGGCCATAGTACAGGTGCAAATCCAGCACAAACTACACTGTCTGCCGGAATACCTGCCGCAATACAAATAAGACATAATATTGCAAACAGGCACATAACGGACAAAATCTTTTTAATATCTTTCATTGTATCATATAATTATATGTTAAACAATTGGAAGGGCAAAACGCCCTTCCTTCTTATTCTTACTATTTGGTGTAGGTGCCCGAAACTGTAAAGTCCTTACCGTCTTCCACCGTCACACTGCCGTTGGCCGGTTTTGTATAACCTTCCACATCTTTGTAGATGATTGAATGAGTACCGGCCGGAACACCCAGCAAGGTTTGTCCGTTTTTCATCCATTCACCACTTTCTCCCAGTTTCCAACATGCGCCGGCTTCAACTGCGGCGTCAGGTCCAACGGTTACTGTCACGGCGGCACCGGTGACATAATCACCTGCCAAATCTACACCCTCGTTTGTAAACTCGTTTGTCTGGAATACTTTCGGGTGAATATCCTGGAAACGGGTACCATAACCGGCTTGTAACCAGAATTGCAATTCGTTCGGGTCTTCGAAAATATCTCTGATTTGAACAAAGCTGGTAGCCTTCTTTGTGTTTACTCCGAAGTCCATCATTCCCGGACGGATTAAAATTAATGCCTGTCCGGTACCGTATGCTTCGTGTGTAATAGGTTCCAGACCCGGAAACTTGGCATCATCCTTAACAGCTTTCCAAAATTCCTCGCTTGTAGGACGTGCAAAAGCTTTTACCTTTTGCCGATATGCCTCTTTACAAATCAATTCGATTTCAGTGGCATAATACAGGATTGCCTTGCGACGCAGGAACGGATGTGCCGCACGTAAGAAGTCAATCAAGCGGTCATAATCATTTTTTCCATCTTCACCGCCAAATACACCGGTACGGACCAAATTATGGTTGGCCATGGTGATATCGTTTGTCGTTTTAAAATGGTCAATCCATGGGAAAAAGCCGGTAAACGAAGTCATCGGGCTGAATACGCTGTCATTTCGTTCTGCGAAGAAAGCGGAGAACGTAACATCTTCCGAATGGCTAACAATGTGGTTGTCCACTACAAACTTTTCCAGCGGGTGTTTCTTTGTTGTATGGTCTACACGCTCACCGGCATTGGAAAGAATTTTCTTTTCCTTGTAATTCAGTATATTATCCTTCAATCTCGAAACGGTCAGTTCCGGTTTGATGGACATTTCCACCAGCTTACCTACTTCGTCCGGATAATTAATTTCCGCACCGGCCTTGTACGGTCCGGTATGTCCGGCTTTACGACGTGCATTTACAATTACGTCTTCATTATCGATTTCAATCACGTTCAGCTTCATAGCTGCCGCAAATTCTTGAAACGTAAAATAGGGAAGGGTACGCAATACAGAGTCGTATTCCTTCGCATAACGTTTCAGCTTATCAAGATCTAAAATTCCTGCCATGGCTTTTATTTATTATCAAAAAATCCTGTTTCACGGGCTTTTGCCATAATAGCCAACGTATCATCGCTGTTCTTAGCGGCAAAGTCCTTAATATCCTCTTCCCCGGCTCCCGGTTCATTATCTACTTTAGCTTCCTGTTGTTTTTCAACCGGTGTCCCTTTTAGTTCGGCCACATCAGACTGAAGTTTCTCAATCTGCTGGTCTTTTTGTTTCAATTCACCTTGTGCGGCTGTCAGTTTTTCTTGCAAACCGGCATCCCCACTTCCTTCTTCAATCGCTTCAAGCAAACTTTCAACCGTAACATCTTCCGCTTTCATGTCCGGATTGTCACCCAGCACTTGGTTAAGCAGTTTGTTCCAGTTGTCAGCCGCTTGCTTCATCGCATTGTACGATTCATCTTTCAACCACTTCATAACTCGTTATGTATTAAAATAATTAAGCACATTTTCGAAAGTATCTATTTCATCGACCATTCCCAGGCTAATAGCCTCCGGAGCGAAAAACATCTTACCGGTCGCCCATGTATTCTGGTCTTCGGAAATTACCCCTACGCGGGCATTGGCTATACTGGATATAAAACCTTCGTTGTAAGTGTCGCACACTTTTTTCAGCGGTGCGGTATCCCCTTGTATGGCTTTATAAAATTCCTGGTTTTTATCGGTCGATTTAGTAGCATACACTTCGACCAGCTTTATCCCCATGCTTTCCAGTCTTTTGCTTGCATCTACAATTGTCATGTAAGTTCCCACGCTACCAACCCGGCAGACGGATGAATTGGCGACAACCCTGTCGCAACAAGCTGCAATACCATAAGCTGCCGATGCAACCATGTCGTTACAAAATGCAAGAACCGGTTTATTCCGGTATGACAATGTTTCCTGAAAAATACGGCATCCCATGCCTTCACCACCACCGGAATCGATATTTAGGACAATGGCTTTGATATTATCTTCGGCATAGCAGCGGGTAAGCAGATTTGATTTTGTGAGCATCCCTGATGGACCGCAATCTTGGTCATATTTCGTAATTGCTCCATTAATGTTCATTACGGCCACTGAATTTTTAGGTGCATCTTCAGGTGGTGCCCATCCGCCATATTCGCTAATCTGGTAAGCTCCATTCTTTACAGATGCAAACAACAAGGCATTGTCTTCCGACATTTCTTTTTCGGAAGCGGCATTGCGTGGCCGGCCTATGGAGGATGCCGGAGCAGTCAGGTAAGATGCAATAAGGGGAAGGTAGTTCGATGCGAAGGTTTCTTCGATGAACCACACTCCCCCTAATATATTGTGCAGATAAAGCATATCATTGATTTTTTATGCAATGATATACCTATATATAAATAAGGGAAAGGACGTCTATTCCGTTATCTGGAGCTGCGGACTTAGTTGTTTTCCGGAAATAGTAAGTTTGTATCCGCTAAATCCCCCCGGATTATTCGGATGCAAAATTTCAAATGTGCATTTCAGCGGAAAACGTTCCGAACCGACTACGAACCAGTCTCCGTTGAAATTCTTATACTTTATTACTGCCCCTGTCCTGTTCAGCCGTTTACAAAAAAACATACCCGCTTCATCCAAATACTGCCTAGGAATCTGAATAGTCGCAGATACATTATATAATGTACCCGCGTCAGCTGTTTGCGGTTCTACTTTTATAACCGTTCCATATCTCCCGATGTGTACCGGGAACCAGACGGCACCATCTTTCAATATCACTTTGGCAAGTCCGGAACCTGTAATTATATTTTTAACATCTTTCGGTATAACAAACCAGGTTTCGGAGATACCTCCCATATTATCAGCCATATTATTATGTAATTAATTAGTTTTCAAACACTTCTCATTTTTCCCACATCTTTCCGCACTTTTCTCCCACCAGAACGGACAAAGAGATACACTTGCTCGGAGTAAATATTCCAACATTTAACATTTATTATATGCTCGTTTCTTATCTCGGCGCCGTACCTTTTCCCTCCAGCGATAATAATTTTTTAAAATGGCATCCTCCGTGATAGACTGTATATCGTATTTTCGCATGAAGAAGTAAACCGTTTCGGCATATTCCATACCGTGCATATGCTTATTGTGGTCTATTAGATCATGTAGGTCAGCCCAAAACATCAGCTCTACTTTCCGTTCGATAATTCGTTGTGAACGTTCTCCCAAGAAATTATACCAGGCGGGGTCTTTTCCTATGGTTCTATCCGGCAATACAATTTCCAGATTACCCGCAGTTTCTTCCACATTAGATGGTTTTTTTTCCATCAAATCGAAAATAGTATGATACAGGTCGGATGAATCCGGAAACTTTACCGGTACATCCTTCCAATCACAAAATTTACCCTTCAGATACTCAGCCAAATGTTGTTTTAGGCTTATTTTTACTATTACCATATCAAAAACGTTTTTTTAGACCTCTGATTTGCTATTTTTTTGTCTATAAATATGTATATTTTTTCGACCAACAGACCAACAGACCAACAAGACTCGTAAACAATTTAGCTAAATTACTAATTTTCAACCAAATAACAAAATAAATTCAATAATAATGCGACCAACAAAAAATTATATCTGTTGGTCGCATTGTCAACAGGGGATAAAAAGCCTTTTTCTATTTATTTTAAACAAAACGACCAACAGCGACCAACAGGAAACCAACAACAATCAACAGAGAACAATCTTATATTTATTATATATATCATTGATTATTATATATTTATCTTATATCTCTTTTGAAATACTTTTCGGCTTGTTGGTCTGTTGGTCTGTTGGTCGCTGTTGTTGTAAAGATTTCGTTTCAAAATCGCAAAACATTGCTTTAATTCTTTTTTTTAAGAACAAGGGGGGTGCGGGGGAAAAATAGATAAAGAAAGAACCGACTTCCCCGGATAGTTCCATTTCCTTTATTCAACAAGGATAGTTCTATCCAAAGAGGTCGGCTCTTTCAAAAAATACTATCAGATACTAAAATCGAAATTTACCTTCCGTTTCTGTCTCTATATCCATTCTTTCATCCCGTTCAAAGTCTACATCTAATAAATCTTTCAGTCTATCATAGTCAAAAACGACAGCAGAAGTGTTACTTTCTTTATTAGTCATGATACGTTTCATCGTATTATCCACTATTTCCGTTCCATCTTCATTAATAGAAATCTCACCACGCGGTATTTCTTTCACTTCTTGCCAACGGAAACGAGTAGATCGAACCCGGCCGATATAAGCCTCATTACTTTCGAAATAGGTATTTAATGATTGCATCGATAGAGCTTCGTTCTTCGCCAAATTGCTGTACATCGGATATATGTTTGTCATGTTTAAATATAATACACGCGTATCTGCCGGTTCCATAACTTTTATTTCCGTATCCTTGCCTTTCGTTTTAAGAGTAATTTTTCCTGGCACTTCTATTTTATAGTCACGGCCAGGACGAATACTTCCGGTATCAATCAAGTAATTTATATTACTGAAGAAATTAAACATTTTGTTGGAAGTACTTATAGATTCAACTTGTTTGGCAACCTTTTCCACTGCTATCTCAAAAAAATCGCGGTAAGTAAAAGGAAGTTGCAATGGCGTACTTTCTTCCACAATCCGACAGACTGTTAAGAACATCGATACCGTTTCAAGAATACGGGAAAGACCATCCGTATTTGTTACTAGAACCCTGGCATTATCCTTTAATTCTTTAAATACTTCACCATATACCTTAACGTAATTATCCAGTAACGTTTTCCGGCAGGACAGTATTTCCAATAAAACGTTATGAAGCCCATTCTCTTCGTAGCTTTTTAATTGGTTAAATACATTTTCCTCTTCTTCCGTCCGGTCATCGCACTTTGGAACATCGCAAATAATACATCGATTGGCCAAAGAATTATCATCCTGTTGCGGGCTTTCCTGCCCCATGATGATAAGTGCTGCATTTACTTGGCTACTATCAATTTCTTTACTGACAGCATCTTTACGCTTTTGTTTACCTTCTCCATCATATACGGCCGATTTCAAAGCTTGGAATATAACCGGATTAATATCGCGGTCGTTGTATTCCTCCAGCATTATAGGGATATTCCGGTAACGTTCCAGCCATGAGAACAGGGCTGCCGGTGTCCCGGAATTCAGGTTGAATGTTGGAGCGTCCGGAGGCATCGAGAGCGAACGGATGGAGTAACCGACTTGCGATTTACCTGAACCTGTAGGCCCTATGAAAAATAGGGCTGTAAATGTACGACGCACATTATAGATATCGCTTCGAAAAGCACTCATGATTGAATATATAATCGCCCATTTTCCATTATTGTTCAGTTTATAAACCTCATTCATCAATGAAGCCCAGCCTCTGAAATCTACTTTTAAACCTTTTGGTTCCCGGTATTTGATAAAACGGTCCAAAAAATAACGGTCGCTGTCTCTACGTTCACTGGCATATATTTTTGAAAATGCCGGGATATAATAATACTGATTGTTGTGTTCTACCAATCCCAAGTCTGTTACATACTGAAGTTGCTGCTTCCCGTCAATCTCGTGCACAATAGCATTACTGAAGGCAAAGAAACCTTCATCATACCAACCGAACATCCGGAGCTCAAAACACTTTTTGAACTTACCGGCCCAACTGTCCATTATCAGGTCAAGATGGTTCTGCGTACCATTCGAAAAGTTAATATCTCCTTCTTCCCACAGACGTTTTCTGAAGGTCTGGAGTGTTATCATTTCCGCACTTATCCACTCCATGAATACCGGATAAGGATAGTTGGCTTGTGTCAGCTGTACGATACGTTTGTTAGCTTGGCTCTCTTTGTCATACACATGCAATAAGGGTTCGATATAAAAGTTACCTATACGCGTATACGATTTCTTCCCATTTGAAAAAATATAGGCCACTTTCCGGCCATTACCATCCAAGTAAGGGAAAAATTGATAAGCTCTCCAAAGTCGATTTATTTCAGGGTCCTTTTCCACATAGTCAGGTAAACGGGATGGGTCGAACATCAAAGCCGTTCCATCTACCTGCAGGGCGTCGCTGTTAAACCTGGCTTCTGATTTACGAACATCCAAATAAGGTTTCAGCACATGGTCCAGAGCTGTTTTAGTAACTCCTAATGCTCTGGCATATTCTGTTGCTTGAAAGGCCCGTGTAGTTGCATCGGCATGGGATATTAATTCCGCACAGCGTTCCAGGGCTATTTTCTTTAAACCCTCCGTCGCCTCCTTAAACACGCTATATAGCGAAATATAATATTCATTAAACCCTATTTCTTTTTCCAATTCCACATTTTTTCTGCGCTCTTTACCTTCTTCGTCAACATAATTTTCCTGACGGTTCGTATACCTACTCATGCTTACGGTAAAACCGGTATAGGAAAGGGAACGTAAAAAGACTAGTTCTTTAGGTTCTTCCATGGTTTCTTCATTAAGCTTGAACCTATCTCTGCAACGAACAATTGAGGATACCCGCCGGAGTTCCTGTATTTCCGAAATGCCTGGAATACCTGTAACAAGTACAGTTGGCCTATCTCCCCAATTTTCCGTAAACCGTTCGACAGACCAAGTGAGTGTAATTTGTTTGCCTTCAGATTCTATCAGTCTAGCCGCATCTTCTAAGCCTGTGAACCCGGATTGCTCCGGTTGTTTTATAGCTTCTTTTTTACCCATCCCTTGCAACTCTGCAACAAGTGCTGTTATCAGTTCGCCATCGGCTTTAAACTTCGTGGCTAGTGTGGCAATATATGCTTGCCGTTGAAGTTTATCCGGAACCACCGATATACTTTGAGCAACAACTCGGAGCACTTCCGTTTTTCGTATCGGGTCCTCCATCTCTTTTTCAAAAGCCTTATATATAAATGAAATGAAGTCTATTTCATTTCGCTTGATAAATTTCGCCAGCTTTTCAGGTCCCATCTTTCTGGCAAAACTATCCGGGTCTTCTTGTTCCGGGAGTAGCACCGCACGCACATTCATCCCTTCCGAAAGCATAACGTCCATGTTCCGGATAGAAGCTTTCATACCAGCCGCATCCCCATCATAGACAGCTGTTACATTCCTGGTAAATTTTTTAAGCATACGAACCTGCTCCTGAGTCAACGCCGTACCACTACCACAAACCGTATTTGGAAAACCGTATTGAACAAAAGAGAGTACATCAAACTGCCCTTCTACCAGATAGACTTTATCATTTTTCGTTATTTCCGGGCGTGCTTGATATATTCCATATAATGTTTTCCCCTTATGGAAAACCTGAGTTTCCGGAGAATTAAGGTATTTACACTGGCTATCTTTTTCCAAGGCACGACCAGTAAAACCTATCACCTTTCCAGATAAAGAATAAAATGGGAAAGTGATACGATTAATGAAACGGTCAAAAACTTTTCCACTTTCTTTGCGACTGATTAAACCAGCTTGTTCCATTGTTGCCGAATCATACCCTTTTTGTCCGGCCAGTTCCGCCAACCATGTAAAGCCTGCAGGAGCATATCCGACACCGTACTGTGATAATATTTCCGGACGGATATACCGTGTGGCCAAATACTCTTCAGGTATTTTCTTTTCTAATTGGCCGGTGAAAGCCTCTTGTGAAAACTGAAGGCAAATATGCAGGGCCTCACGTTCTCTCGCTTTGTTTTTTTCATCATCGGTCAATTCTCTTTCCGGAACCGTAATATTATATTTGGATGCTACTTGTTTGGCCGCTTCAAAAAAAGACAGTCCTTCATGATCCATTAAGAAGGTAATAACATTACCACCTTTCCCGCAACCGAAACATTTCCATATGTTTTTAGCCGGACTTACGACTAAGCTTGCATCCCTATCACCATGAAAGGGACAGACACCTTTGTAATTAACTCCGGCTTTACGCAAATTGACATAATCACTTATAACATCAACAATATTAGCCGCGCTAATAATATCATCTACAACATTTTGAGCTATCATTTTCTATATCATCTTTATTATTGTCACTAAATAAACTAAGTTGTCTAGCATTAAAAGCCTCTTCAAAAGACACTTCTAGCGTAGTTGCCAGTCTTAGGTATTCTTGGTCGGTAGGAGACACCTCTCCTCGATACAACTTCCAGAAACGCACTTGATTAATCTTTACTGCGCGAAGAAAATCTGTTGTCACATTAAAGTATTCCGGATGAACAAGCTTAATACGAAACAATTCTAATACAAGGTTACGTTTTACCGAAGGACGGTAAACGATATGATTCCTGTGTATATAGAGTTTAACAGCTAGTTCCGTTTTTTCCAACCCGGCAGCTATCTCTTTTAGTGTCATTTTCCCCAGATTCTTCCGAAGAAATTCTTCTTGGCTTTTTGACCATCGTTGTTTTTTCATGTCGTCTTACTATTTTATAATCAGGAGAAAAATCATAATCGGAATTTCCTTCCTGAATGAACATACATACAATCTTTACAAAGAGCTCCCTATTCTCTTCTCGTACATTATCATCCAGCGAGAACCTATCCCCTACATGCATCTTCATCAACTCGCTGTATACATTATTTACATATTCCCGGAAAAGGTCCGTCCCCATCTTTTGTTTATAACGGGGTATCCAATCCCAATCCGTTAACCGATATTTCGCATAGCTATCCATCTATTACATTTATCTGTTCGTACTCAGAACTATCAAAATCCAGTTCATTTCTATATAACGGATTATCCGATGTTATACAAGCCCCAGGAACACCCAGTTGAAATTCCAACCACTTTATGAAATCTTCTTCCTCGCAGTCATCCGGACTCTCTATTTCATAAATAATTCTTGCTTTCATTATTAATACAATTTTTCAAGTTGTCTTTTTAAATTAATTATTACTTTATCTGCAACTGTTCGTGTATTGGCTGGTTTACCAGATAAATAAGAGCAGATGCAATCATCCAATATCTCAGCTTCCGCAGGAGATATGTCTTGAATGATTATTTTACCAATTGAATCCTTTTCTACATACATATTATTTGATTTTTATGATAAATATCCATTTCCAGCTAATGCCCGTGCATTATCTTCCAATGTCATACGATCATACCTGTCAAAACAAGCAGATGTCTTATGACCTGTGCACTTCATTATTTTATTACTTGGTATATTATTCTTAATCATGTTCGTGGCAAATGTTCTCCTTGCGGTATGCGAACTAATCATGTCGTATTTAGGTCTCTTGACCATAATAATCCGGTCAGCCTGTTCCTCTTCGTAGACAATAAGTTCAGTTAATCCAACTTTTTTACATATTTGCTTAATAGCCTTGTTAAAATATTGAATACAACGCGCTTTAGGCATTTTACCTCCGTATTTAGCAATTATTTCACGTACGTAATCGGTCATGGGTACAACAGCTTTGTTTTTTGTTTTCTGTTGCAAAACATGGATATTGTCACCCTTGATATTGTCTACGGATAATCGAGAATAATCAGAATATCGTTGTCCAGTCATACATCCAACGATAAACAAATCGCGTATTTCCTCTTGCTTAGGTGTTAGGTCTTTGTAATAGTAAATGCGGGCAATTTCTTTTTCTGACAAATATATAAATGTGGAATCGCTCTCTCGGACCTTAGCGTCCGAATATGAATCATCTACAGCCCATCCATTTAGGTAAGCTTTCCCTATAATATATTTTAGTTTCGTGACCATACTCTTGATAGTTGAGATTTTTAATTCTTTTTCTACATGCAAATAGTGTACAAAGCCGTCTATTTCTTCTTTACCAATCTGATTTGTTTTAAATGTACGACCTATCGATTCCTGATAGTTCAGAAAATGTTCGAGTAGGTTTCGGTAAAGAGAAAAATGCTTACCTTTCTTTTTCATGTTTATAAAGAGTACACCAAACTGAATGAAATTACAGGATGGCAGATTTCGAAAATATTCGCTTTGTAATTGTGATGCGTTATAACTTGAAAATTCTAATTGAAATGCACCCATGATATTATTATTTTTATTTTCAGTAAATAAGCACTACATTTGTAGTGTGATAAGCATATTAGCCTACAGGCTGGTGAGAGTTTACAAGGCCGTTCGGTTGCCGCCGGGCGGCTTTGCTGTTCCTATTCAATTGTTTCACATCTTCCGTGATTTGAGCTAAAATCGACTATTCTTACCTTTACGTTTCCAAACTTGATTCTTGCATTTCGGTTCAGGAATAAAAGTGTTCAGTACAGGTAACTCTCGCACCAAGGCTTCAGGGGGTTCAACAATCGTTAATGTGACAGGTTGTTCTAATTCGACAAATTCTATCCCTTCCGTTTTAGCGTTGTCTATAACGCTGTTCGGTATGTTACACATCTGCCCATTAGGTACACCTACTATTATTGCTTTTTTCATGATTTTTTATATTAAAATTTTTCTGCTACTAATACTAAGCGACGAAACAGATGCCGTTTTACTATTGATATATCAAACGTTGTACGTTCTCTTAGTATCTGTTCTGCTGCATATCCTATAAAGGCTAAATCACATTGTATCTCTGAACCTTCGCCATGTTGGATAGTCTTGATAAGTTTTCGAGCTTTTGATATAGATTTCATCTTTTTTTATTTATTTGCCATTAGATAAAGCCTTTATACCTACCGTTTCCATCAACTGAAGTAAATCAGGCTGGTCAAAGAAATTAGATACGCCATATACAAGTTTTTGAAGATTTCCTGCCATATCTTTGAAAAACTGTTCTCTGGCAGGTGTCCAATCAATACACAAACCATCGTTCTGGCATTCATACCCGGTAGAACCATCTTCATTGATAAGGTAATAATGTTTCTTATCAGTACCGGATGTTTCCATCAGCACCCTATAAGAAAAACCAAATGAGAAATTATCTTCATAGCCGTGCTCTGTTTCAAATTTCTTACTTACCCCTGACTTTATTCCGGAATAAGAACCTTTATCCGTTCGATTCATAATGAGATTAACAGTCGCTTTCAGTGTATAAGAGATTATCTTCTTTGTAACTTTTACTTTTTCGTGATACTCTACAATGGACTTGTTTAAATGGGTATTAATCTCATCTTCGCTTCGGTAAACCCTTCTACCAAATTCGGTCAATTTATATACTTCGTCGGGTACTCCCTTATATGAAAAACCGTCTTTCTGGGTATACCACAAAATAAGGTCTACCCATTTCTCATTTATTTTAATACATTTTGTTCCTACTTTTGGCATAGCTTATTATTTTTTACTCATTGTTTGCTCGTTAAAAAGGCTCATCGCCGGTTCTAAATCCTCCGCATCTCTCATTCAATCTCCCGGTCTGATAAAGAGGATTATAGGAAAAGCCTATCTCCTTTGCCACCCAGAGGGGAATTGTACCCAGAATAAAGCCCATATCTAAATGATAGGCCAGTTCGCAATCAGACTTGTTCTCATACTTGATGCACTTATCGCAGTTGCGTTCGTGCCAGCATTCCGCTTCCGTACCGTTTGAAAACGGGGTTACGGGCGTATCTTTCAGAAAGGGATTTTCATTAAATTCTGCCATATTCTTTCTTTGTATTATTTTCACCTTTTCTCTGCAAATGAAGCTCTACCTTATTTAAATTTGGATTAGCAATTTCTCTTCTAATATCATCAATCACTTCCTCCCAATCCTTTTTCATCTTGTCTGTGTCGATTCCATGTTTTTTAAAACTGCGAAGACTGCCCGCATACCAATGCTTAGCCGTTTCCAGCAGGTTTCCAAGGTAGCATTTTTCATTTTTTTTCATAACTCTTCGTACTTCTTTTAACGAAAACTCGTTATGCTCCACATCCCATTTTGCTTCGTCAAATTCCTCGGTATAAAAATATCTGCTCTTGATATTTTCTATGGTCGGTAATATATATTTATTCTCTTTCATGTTTTTTATTGTTGGTTGGCAAACCTTAAATCCTTTAGGAAACTTTCCACCAGATGACAAAAAATCAGATTTTCTAACCTTTAATGTACTCCTAAGAGAATCTATCTGTTCTTTTGGTAGTACCTTTTTCAAAGTCCGATATTTACCTTTCAAGTCGCAATAAAATAGGCATTCCATATCTTCAAATATCTGGCGCTTCAAAGAATAGGAAAGCCCATGACACTGAAGGAGGTCGATTGCATTTTGTACAGGATTTTTACCATCCATCGACTCGTTCACCGACAACAACCTCTTTTTTATATCGGAAACTTCTATTTCGGTAGAAGATTTCACCTTGAATTTTTTATCGATATTGTTACGACCTATAGCGTCAATGATGATTCTTTCCGCTTCCCGCCTGGTGCAACCAATCAGGAATTGTATATCTGAGCTAGTTACTTTCATAATTCAACTATTTTTATATTATATTAGAGTTGAGCTACCCTGAATAATACCAGGGTAGCTACGGTGTTGATTACAATCTTTCTAATCTTGCTTTTAAGCACTCGTTGTAGGTGTACATCGCTCCAGCTTGTACAAACAAAAGAGATTTCTGTACCGGATCAATACCGTTAACCTTTTCACTTTGATTGAAATCATTCAGCTTATTCAGCCTTTCTTCAAGTTGTGCCTGTTCTTCTATCAGACGTGATTTAAAATCGCTCATATTCATATCGAGTTTTATAAAGCCGCTCAAGGCTCGTTATTATTTAGATTATAGGTTTACCCATTTCCAATTTTGCGATAGTTTCTAACTCTCTCAGCCTTTTTTCAAGATTGCTCTTTTGTTCATCCATAACCATGACTCCTATTGTGGGAGATATAGAAAATATACGCATCGAAGAAAAACTACCATCAGGCACACCTAACTGCATACCTTTACCATATTTCCCAAAACTGCCATTTTCCGGGATTGGCTTATTATCTTCTTCATTTTGTTCTCTTGCACGTTCGATCTCTTTTACCATATCGCTTTTGATCTTGTCAATTTCTTCAATCTGTTGATAGCAATTGTATATCTCGCGGGCTGTTTCTTTTGTAATCATATTTTAGCTCCTTTCTTTTTATAATCGTGCATCATCCGAAGTGCGATACACATCATTAAACTTCACTTTCACATTCTCGCCATAAAAATCTTCCTTCAAAGATTCTTTCAATTTCTTTTTAGCTTCACTAATAGATTTTGCTTCTATCAGCTCTTCGCCGCTTTCACTGATACTCTGTGTTACTGTATAGGCTAAATAGTACTTTGCCATAATGTTCCTTTCCTTTTAAAATAGAGTCCTTTCAGACTCGTAGTTACTAATTAATATTTCAGTTTTTCGCTTGGCTTTCGTGAGGTTGGCGACTTTAAGAGGCATATCTAACTTTTCTACATGCCAGCCGTTTACTGCAACAAAGTATCGGAGCGTTTGACACCAAAAGTTTGATAAGATGAACTTTCCCTTTATTCCCTTCAGGACGGTGAGCAGCTGGAACAATTCTTCGTGAGTATAACCACGGTAATGACCTTGAGTACATCCAGGATATGGTGGGTCGAGGTAGAAAAATGTTTCGGGTGTATCTCTTTGCTTGATTACTTCCAACGCATCCCGGCAAGATATTTGAACGTCTTGCATACGCTCCCGGAGTGTTTCATTAAACTCATTCCGTTTGTTTCGCATAAATACTCCGGTATGGCTTCCTGCCGAACCATTGCACCATTTCCAACCACCGTGCATGCTTCCGGAAAAGGAACCGTTTGTTATTATGAATACAGCCCAAGCTATATCAGTGTCTCCGGCCGGAACTCGACCGTTATAGAAATCTTTAGCCAGGTAGTATTCAGATTCGGAACAAAGACTATTATCAATCTTTTCGGCCAGTTGCTCAAAATTTGTCGCTACCTGCCGGTAAAACGTAATAAGTTTATCGTTCTTATCATTAATGACCTCAAGGTAACTTTTGGGCTTTTGAAAAAAAACAGCACCACCACCGAAAAAAGGTTCGCAGTATATTTTGTGAGGCGGCATCATCGAAATGATTTTAGCCGCCAGCTGCTGCTTGCCTCCGTAATATGTTATTGGGGTTCTCATTTGCCTCAAGTTTTTTTATAATTGATTTAAAATTTCTCTTTGAATAATCTCCTGCGCATTGAAGCCAAATAAGCTTCTCTTCTTCTCGTGAAACTCTGCGATTGGCATTTCATTAATGTAGTAATAAAAAGCCTCGTACCCGTCCGCAAAATTGCAGGCAAGGAAACCATTCGGATGAGTATTCATGTATCTTTCAACGGCTACTATTATTCTTTTGGCATAGCCGGGAAACATCTTGAACTCTAATTGCATCTGCTTATAATTGCAGAGAGGACAACCAACACAGCCATGTCGATTCAATTTATAAGGAGCATCATAGTACTTTGAATAAGGCAGCTCATAGTATCGTATATACTCCCACACGTCATCTTCCGTCCAACCAAGAATAGGAAGAATGTGTATAGCTCCACGCATCCACTTGCGAGCATCACATTGCTCCGGTTCGTAATCTTTCCGGTTCCGGCTCTCCGATGCCCTCATTCCTTCGATACTACGTTTACCGATACCATAACGTTCTTTTAACACCTCACAGCAGAACCGCCGAAGTCGTGACGGAAATCCCTTTTCTTCAATCAATTTAAAGAAAGACTTCTCCGGGTGCATAATACGCACTTGTGGATAGTTCTTCTTTATAAAACTGATTGTACCCGGCGGGTCTACTGTAGTATTAGCGTATATGGCATTGAATTTTATACCGGAATGTTCTGCAAGATGGAGGATTACAACGCTATCTTTTCCACCGGAGAATCCGAGATTTAAAGGCTTGCCACTTTCCATACTGCGTAGAAAGTTTATTGCTTGCCGAATCTTTAAGTATAATTCCCAGCTAATACTTTCACTCATGTTTTATTATTGTTGAACTAATTCTAACTCTGATTCAAAAAACTCCTCGAAATACATTTTCCCGTTAGGGTAATGAAGCATAACACAATAGAGATTTTCTTCATGTGTCCCATCTTTGGTTTTAACCAAGGCATTTTCTTCTACTACTTCAGCGATTACGCCTACTTCCGACTTATGTGTTTCGTTAGTACACCAGACGTATTGTTTTATTTTGAATTTTGTTTCCATGATTCGTTATTTGTTAGTTGCGAATTAAGTTTCTCAATAAATTCATTCACTTTACCACGATTTACAAATCGTTCATCAGAGTTGTGCCTTCCGGCAATTACAGTACATAAGAAAAAATCAGTCTTATCACAATTTACTTGCAGACTGCAATTATTACACGGGTCACCGGTTCTCAACGAAACCAACTCGTGCAGCTCATCATTGATTATTATTCCGTTCATATTCTTAGTTGTGTGTTTACTTGATTTTCAGTTTATTACGTTTTGCTCCCGACACAAATGTCGCCAGCAAACGCTTTATGCTTTTTTAATCTACCGTGCTACAAGGGCGCAATCGTTAGCCAATTAACGCAGTATGTAGCGCCGGTAGATATGTTTTAAATCCAATCAATAACTGGCTTTCCTTTAAATCCCTTTTCCCATACAAACCAAGCATAGCATACCGCGCTTCCTCCATTTTCCTTAATGGCTTCAAAATCACCATTCTTAGCGCATGTTATACGTGAAGAGAATACATAAATCCTCGCTGGAGGATTATCTTCGTAAAATTCTCTTCTTGACTTTCCTTCTAAGAAGAGAAGTTTCAAGAACATTGCAACCTTTCTTCCAGGCTTTATACAATCCAAGGCCTTTTTTACAAAATCCAGCCCCTTGGAGTATGGGGGATTGGTTATAATGTCACCATCGAAGCACTCCTTACAATCGAAGAAATTTACCCCGGTAATTCCATACCCCCTATCTACCAATTCGGTTGAAAGGACATCATGGCCCAACTCTATCATCCTCTTAGACAGATGACCCATTCCACATGCCGGTTCCCAGATGTGGTAATGGAACTGTTCTTTCTCGAAGAGTTTATCTATTGCTACTGGGTCTGTAGCGTAGAAATCATCTTTTTCCCTTTCGTCCTTACAATGATTGGACGCTCCAAGGGGTGTGTATATCTTACTCATCTATTTTTCTCCTAATTTTAAAATGAATACTTCATGTTCAGGTGCTCCCCAATTTGGATTACCTTTACCAATAGAAATGTTATCCAGTTTGAATAGCATGGTTCGCTTAGTGTAGCCGTAGCGGAAACGGATGTGGGTATATTGTTTTAATTTACTGTGCTCGCATTTCCAACAAGGATAAATAATATTACCATGAAAATCTTGGCAGTCTCCATAATGTCCAGGATGCGGGGTTAAGCACTTGTATAATCGTCTATTCCAGTATCGGTTATTATCTCGGTACTCCTCTTTCTTCTTTCCGCTCTCTATCATGTCGTACCACTGAGCTTTGAGGGGTAGGTCAAGGATTTTCATCGTTTCTTGTACTCTAAAAATTCGGTATAAGTTATGCCTGTAGTATTCTTTGCTTCAACACTTGGCTTAAACGCATCAGCAGCTTTTATAGCTTCATTTTGTGCCTGCGTATCCCTGTGAATATCATATTTTGCCAGCCAATTCATAATAACCTCCCCATCTATACGACCAAAGACTTGTCCGAAATAACCTTTCTTGGCCATTTTGAAAAAGAGCTTGAAATCTTCTGGCTTATAATGGGGATATTCTTCCCGAACAAGGTCTATAGTATCTTTTATTTGAAAAGGGTCCATTGTCCCATTCGTTGAATAAAAGTTCACAAACTGCTCAAACCATGTGTACATCAAAGAATTTATAAAAATGTCGTCATAATTCTTCCACAGTTCGGATATTGAAGGAGAAACCGCATTGAATACGTCAATCGCCGTCTTTGGATTTATACTGTTCCAGTACGGCTCTGGCGAATTGGCCCACAGTTTCACGGCTTGCGGCTTTGTTTCCGGCAGACTTGGCAGAAGATCCAAGTCCGGCCTTTGGTATCGTACTACTTGATTTTCCATTGAATTTCTCATTATTAGCCCATGTTGCAAGTCTTTTGGCGACTTCCCATGTTTTATTCGTTTCAAATCTCATCTTAGTTTCTGACTTATTCAGTTCAGACCAGTAATCAAAGAAAGCCCGGATCATTTCCTTCCCGTATCGTTCCACATAAGGAACCAGGGAATTATAAAATTCATCTTTACGTTTGAGTGTAGCGGCTTTAGCCGCGGCAAGTTTCTTTGCTTGCTCGGCTTTCTTTGCCTCTACGTTAGTAGAGGTTTCTTTAGATTTACTATTATCTACTTCTTCTCTAATCTCTTCTTGCGATAGTTGGGCGATTGGGTGGCTATCGGGTGGCGATTGGGTGGCGAAAGAATTATTATCGGGTGGCGATTGGTGTGTAGACTTACTGGAACTATTTTTCCACCTCTTTTCATTTCCTCTTTTACCTGCATCAGAAAGTTTTGCTCTTTTTTCGTCCAATGGCTGCATACGTGTATTTAGAGATTCGGAGTAGAAACACTCACTGTTATTGGTGAAGGCAAATAACCCGAAGTCATTTATTACACTTTTTAGAATTGCAGCATCAGCACGTAAATCAAAAGCCAAAACATTATAATCGGCTTTAAGAGTATAATTTTTGCTCTCTCTTAATTTTTCTATCAATGCCCAATATAGCCCATATCCTTCCCATTTATGCTTTATACGTAAAGCAATAATTTTATCATCGCTTCTTGCATCACTGTCATGTGGAAAGTAGTTTTTCATTTTTCCTATTTTATATAAATAGCCTTTGAATTAAGCGTCTTAGTAATTCCAATCTTACCAGAAACAAAAAGCTCATTAAGTTCTTTTCTTGCCTCTGAATGGATCGCATTCATCAACTCCACCTCCGGCACATGATCCGGCGTTATCTTTTCCGATCGTCTCTTTTCTTGAAGACGATTGATTATACTTAGTATGTCCATATCAAAAATATACGTTAGTTAATTGTCTGCTTTTTGAATATACCGCCCATTTACCATTACCTCCATCAACCAGCCTTAAGTCTTTTACTTCACCAAATCGCTTGATATTACCACATAGATCAACAATCCAAGCTGATTCTTTAGATGGATGCGGACGGATTGCCCGGCCGACTATTTGATACCACATAGCCAATGACATTGTAGGACGCGCCATGACGACCGTATCAAGCTCTGGATAATCGAAACCTGTAGTGAGTACCCCGACATTAGCGACAACTGGTATCCGACCAGACTTAAAAGCCTCAAGTATCTGCTCACGCTCTTTCTTTGGAGTTTCGCCCGAAACAATAGCACAACCAGGTATCGACCAGGTTAATTGCTCAGCCTCTTTCAGGAATCGGGTAAAAACAAGAATGCCTTTCCGCTTACCGCCTTGTTTAGGATTAAGTAGTCGTTGGACGATATGAACGACATAACCGTAGAAGTCTATTCGCTCATACTCTCTTTGAACTGATTTATCGGTATAGTCAGCGCCAGTGGTATTTACTTTCAAATTAAGCTCGTTCCAGCCTACCGGATTCATCGGATAGTAGTTTAGCTTTGCCAGATATCCCATATCCAAAAGAGTAGAAACCTGTACATGATAGATTACATCCTTGAATATAGCCGGACGTGTTCGGGTAATGAATTTCAGCATAGAACCAAACTCTTGCGAACTACTTAATCGATATGGTGTTGCCGTTAAACCAAGAACCTTGCATTTGAGAAGTTCTAAGAATGTCTTATACATTCCTTCTTTAGGATTTACCAAGTGACACTCATCTATAATGATAAACTGGAAATGAGAAAACAAATCCGGATGATTTATTACACTACCGATCGTGGCAAAAGTTATTCTTGATATTTCTTTTCTACCAAAAGAAGCTGAATAAATCGAACAATCTAAGATGCCGTAAGAACATAGTTTTTTGAAGTTCTGCTCCAAAATTTCTTTACTTGGCTGGAACACTAAGGTGTGTCCGTCCAACCTTGCAGCTATATCAGCTATGATAAGCGATTTACCGCTACCTGTTGGCAGTACCATGATAGCGTTGGTTTTCTTCTTTGTGTTATTGAAGAAGGTAACGGCTGCATCAGAGGCTTTCTGTTGGTAATCTCTCAAACGGAATTGCATATCAATCTATAAACTCCGTGTTTTCATTAACCTGTGCATCATCACATATCTTGACAACGACGTTACCTTTTGGCTTTAACCTACATTCTTGAATTTCTCTTGTTTCGATAAGCATGAAAGAACCATGACTATTATTTGAGTATAGATATTCACCGTCCCAAGTCCATATTCCTCCGTGTATATCCTTTAATGTCCCTATATTCGGGTTCAATGTTTGTAGTATTGCCTTACGACCTACATTAGTCATCGCATTAAATCCGTTATGATCTGGATTCATTCTCCTTACTTTCTCATAAAGCGGATAATCAAGCTGTTTTAACCACAAAAGGAATTTAGGTACTTCTTTTTCTTGATAATCAGTTATCACGCCTCCAAAGAATGCGTGAGGAATAAAATTCACAATTTGCTTGGTTATAAATTCTTCATTGAAGTGTTCGCGTTTTATAATCGGTTTCCCTTTAAAAAATCCAAAACCTCCTCCGTCGACAAAATCTATTCCCTCATTAAGGCCAAGGTGCGAAATAGGGGCATAAACCAAATCCATAAAGTACTCCAGCTTTTTCGGCTGGGTTAACGTGGCTTCATAAGCCTCTTTATGAGCCTGTTTAAAATCACTTATCCATGAATTAAACTTACTTGCCATCCTTGAATATCCGGTAGCCATTCCTCTGCTGCCATAGGGACATTTGTTTTCAAAAGCCACACAATTTCCCTTGGCGTATAATTCGCATTTTTCAGGGCACTCGCAATAGATAATATATCCTACAGCTTTTTCTGATTTCTTTTGCTTGAATAACGCGTTTGCAGGATTAAATATCCATGCACAAATTTCTTTTTTCATATTCCTTTCTCCTTTAGTAATTTCTTATTAAGAGCCTTGTAATACTTGATTAACTGCTCGTACTCGAAATCAGTCATCTTCGAGGCTTCAGAAGCTTTGCTCTTAAGTAGAATGAACTTCTGTTGACCGATCTTTTCTATCAGATTTTCCCGGTACCCTTCAAGGTGATCTGCCTTAAAACGGTTACAATGTCTGCATTCAGCATGACAATTATTTTCATCGAACCGTGTAGACAAATGAGTCCGGCTAAAATAGTGCCCGCAGTCTGCCTGCTCAAACGGTTTAATCTGCCCACAGGAGATACATTTAAAATACCCGTTCGGCATACAATCACGAAGCCGGATGAACAAGGAAAACTCTTTGTCAAGTTTCGCTTTCAAATCCGGCTTCTTCTTAACTGTCACCCCTGCTTTATCAAACAAGGGTAAAGGCTTGTCTTTTTTCTTAGCCTTTCGTTTTATGTAATACATAGTCAGTCATAATTATAGTTATCAAAATCATCCGGCTCATAATCCGGTATATCATTACCAAAATCCATTATCATCCCCTCCTCTTTTTTGATTTATCAAGCATAGCCCAATCCACGTTAGAGCCATAATACCGAGAATGGCAGCGACTATTAATAAAGCCTCTGACCAACTATTTAAAGATTCTATATTCATGGTGATAAAATTTTGTTCAATAGAAGCCCCGAGGCGTATTCCCCGGGGCACAAACAACAAACATTCCGAATCCTATCCGATTTCGTATCACCTTTCAGATAGAGTCAACGGCTAACCGATGCCGCGCGGATAAACACCTGCGCTATCTTCGCCCTACTTTCGGATTAAAACAGATTTTCGCTCATAAAGGGTTGTGATGGTAGCAGGACTTGAACCTGCACGATAGGAGCTTTTTAGTTTTTACAATCAGTGGATTCTCGCCACCTATACCTGTATTTATATATTTTACGCCGGACTGCTGTCTATTTTTCAAGACCTCCACTACCGACAACCTATCTATGAGATATTCAACTTTAGCGTCTACCAATTCCGCCATACCACCGTTTGCCGGGACTTTCACCCGGCTATTCGCGATTATTACACATAAACATCCTGTCTCACGACTGTAATTGTTCCCGGATACCGAGCTAACGGACACCGGGCTTAATTTAGTTTTTACCAGAATAAGCCATAGAAAATTCACGGGGAATAAACCGACCGATAGAAATTGGTTTAGCGACTTCAATCATCGTGTGAATTTCTTTCCTCTCGAAAGGATTACCCTTTTCTTTGGCTTCTTGCTCATGTTCATCCTGCTTCTTTTTCAGATAAGAAGTTATCAACATCATTGCTCGGTCAACATTATAAGTGTGGACAACAAATGTCGCCGAACGTTCATCCTCGTCAAATAGAATTTTTGTTTCTATCTGGTAAAACTTCCGATCACTATTCTTTGGTTCTTCCTCTTCATCAACATCCGGCTTGTCATCAGGATCATTATCGGGAAAATCCAAAGGCAAAGTATCGATCTTCTTTTCTTTTAATGTGTCAGTAAGGATTACACAGGAATCAAACTCTTTAACCATGTTAATAATGAAGCCTGCCGTAAAGTTCAGTTCAATATAATCCTTTAAGAGAAGAAGTGCAGAATCTACACTGGTTGCATAAAACAGGAATTTACACTTTTTGCTGTCAATAGTAGCCTGAGCAATATAAGGCTGTAAGTAGTCATTTACCAACTCAACAGCCAAACGTTTTTGATTACTTACCTCTATATCCTTTGTTATATCACCAGACTCATAACAGAATCGAATTTGAGCAAGAACATCTTGGTCTATCAATGTTCCTCTCTGGAATAGTAATTCATTACGCTCAATTGATACAACCTCGCTGGTATCTTCATCAATAAAGTCCTCTGTCCATGTTTTTAGGACCCGTTGAGCAAGGTATTTATTGAGCATCTTTTTGGGATCAGATGTAAAATACCTTATTTCGTTATTCTTTGTTTCTATCATGCTATACCGATTTAACAGATTCCTCACTATAAATAATCATCCCCTTCTTAGAGACTTCTCCCTTAGCGGTTATAGGGAACGTTTTCAAACATCCCCAATCAGCAGACATTTCTACGCCTACACACTCTTTATCATTAAAATAAAAATGCTGACCTTCTTTGAGATTGTGCGTCTCGTAAAAGTCAGCGATCATTTCTTCTCCTACCTGCTGTCGCAGATCCCGAATCTCCTGTTGTTTTTGGGAGATCATAGCTTTCATTTGTTCGATTTTCTCTTTTCGTGTCATATAAATTCTTGATTGCGTTGAATTTCTTGTTGTATATGGATTAAGAATTGATTCTCATTCGGCGCAGGTAAATAAATACCGGCTTGGGCTGATGAATAATTCCTAAACCTCTCTATCGCGGTTGTCATTTCGCCTGTAGTAAGATCGGAACTACTTCTCATATAGGTGATCTCATACCCTTTCTTGTTTACTTTCTTTCGCTCGAACAGATCACGGTTACAAGTCTTTTTGAAGTAATCCAGTTTAACTTCTTCGAGGCTGTACCCTGTTTCACAGGCGAACCAACTAAGGATCAAATGCAAATATGCGTTTTGGCTTAAAGAGCGATTGGGAAGCCTTTTCTTGACCTCGACAACCGCTCTTTCTTTGAATAGCTTATTCACATACTCTTTATACTTGTCAACTTCGTAAGGATTATTCAAGTTGAAAATCATTCTAACCCAAAGATTTTAGTATCTGTTATCAACTCTCTGTTTTCTTCCAGAAACCGAATAAACTCCTCACAATGATTAGTGAGAATGGGTATATCACGTTCTGGATTGAACACATAAGTTTCTGTATAGGTATCTACCACGTACCCGCCTTTGTTGAACTCCACGATATTATACTCGAACGTCCGTACATCCGAACCGTTCTGCATAAGAGCATATGGATAAACAAGATGCTGGTGGTGGTCCTTAAACTTTCCAACCGTATAACTTCCGGTCGTTTTGATGTCGTGAACGGTGGTAGGCATCAGTTCATCAATCAGACCATAGACCAAAACATTACCGTATGCAGTTGGCAGGACTGCTTCTACTCTAATCTGTGTCAACGCACCTTTGAAATAATCCGCAAACTCGCAACAGAGAGAGACAGGAAAAGAGAAAGTACGATTGTTATAAATCGCTCGATACCAAACTGCATTTTTATCATCTGCCACACGTTCAACTTCCACATCCTTCGGCTTCCGATGTTCGATTAAAGCGTCGACAAGCTCATTGAAACAAGTGCCACGATCTGCTTTCTCACTATCAAAAGGTTTACGGTTGATACGGTCAATCAGTTCTTGAAACTGCTTTTGCTGAAATTCATCCTCCGTATGAGGTGGATTATCAGAAAAGCCCCAATAGCGATTGTAAATTACATCGCTATTGAGGTAATTCCAAAAGGCGTCGAGAATAGTGGCGTAAAGCCTATAAGATATTTTATTCGTCATTTAAACCTCCATTTATATCCTTTATATGATTTACCAATACCCCTACATCTACTCGAAATAAGAGTTGAGAAATACCCTAATTCTAATTGAACCGCCCAAGCAGATTCCCATTCTCGGATAACATTACCATTCATATCGCATTGTAGTATTGGTTTTCTGTTATTTTTACCATTCTTTTTTGCATGAATTATATTATCCTTTATAGGAAGCCATTCAAGATTTGATACTTTATTATTGTTTTTATCAAAATCTTTATGGTTTACAGTTTCATAGTTATTTGGATTAGGAATAAACGCTTTGGCAACTTCTCTATGAATAGATACAGTCTTTCTTTTATTATTATGAGATAGCACTAATCTCAAATATCCGTTAGGTGCAGGATAAGGAACTCTTAACGTATGGCGCAATGGATTTAATACATGCTTTAAACGTCCAGAATTACTTATGAAATATACCCCCTTAAAGTCCTCTATATCTTTCCATTCTTCGCCCTCATAGTCTTCAATACTATTTTGGGGATTTCTCATAATGGAAAGGCACTCTCTGCAATATTCTCGCAAACCATCTGGCGAGTTCTTATCCTTATGAAATTCGCCAAATGGTTTTTCCTTACCACATCGAATACATGTCTTATATTTAAGCTGCTGCATCGTTATACGTTTTTGTCTCCTTATTGAAGACCAATCCAAGTTCTTTAGCCTTAGCCGCCAACATCATAGACGCTTTCATTTTTGAACTTCCAACATGATTAAAATCGTCAATATGCGCGATGAAGTCATTCGCTGATGCTGCATCCCCAACCAAATCCAAACACCCTGTTATGTCTGATAAAACCTTGTTATATGCTTCTTGTTCTGCCTTTTTAGCTTGCAGCATACCAAGATAAGGGGCAATAATCCGAGTAGCGATAAAATCGTTCTTTGCCGTGGGTTTCCCTTGTGCATCTATAATAGTCGGAACTTCCATGACAGACGGCAAGTTACAGGTGTTCTTTCCGTCATTTCTATTTGTTGGATCGAATGTGATCGTTCTTTTTACCCGGCCATTCTCATTCCGCATTTCCATATACCCTAACAAGTCCAACTCTGTAACGATCGAATTGTAGGATTTTTCCCTTAATGCGGGAACAAAAACCGTATCATCCCCCTCTTTTCGCGTATCCCTGTGAGCGACAAAAATGACGTTTTTATTCAAATCCGACAGACAGCGAACGAACCATGAAAATTCTTGATTGATACCACCCCAATCCCTGATTTGAGGTTGGCGGGTTCCACATTTGTAAGAAATAATGAAATCCATCATCTTACCGATAGTATCTACCACAATAGATTGATAAGCCGATAAATTCTCGTTCATAAGTTCCTTCATGTCGTTCCACGAGGTTACTTGTACAATATCGACACCCTGCAAGTTTGAATCATTTACCCGCTTAACCCCATTGTCGAAGTCAAGCAATAATGGCATTGGAGCGCTCAAAGCGACTGTTGTTTTTCCAAAACCGGCCTGTCCATAAAGCATTATCTTTACGTTTGTCGGGATACTTAATTCTGTACTCTTCTTAATTAGTGACATAATCGTGTTATTTTAATGTTAATACTATATTGTTCCTCTTCTTGTCCCACTAAGGACATTCCCTTTCTCTATGCTTTTTTCTATCTCTTCTACCCGATAATAGATAGCACCTTTAGTTTTTCTTATGGGATTACCTTCCCTATCAACAGCGTCCCTAAAGTCAAATTTATACTGCTGAAGATGTCCGCGCTTAACAAGTGCTCTGATTACTTGCTTCGTATATATAGAATCAGCCTCATTCTGCGTAATAAGAACCTTTGAGTATATCTTTTTCCTTTCTTCCTCTACCGTCTTTATGGCAGCTTTTGTTATGGCCTCATAGTCGATAGATACTGGAATAGTAACATTGTTAGACATAAGCCCTAATGCCTGCTGTAAAAGCGTAGCTACTGGATTTGTGTTTGCTTCCATATTAAAATATTAAAATATTGCGCCCTCTCGCTCTTATACGGGTACGGGCAACAAGTTCTACATTTGCGCTTGAACGGGGGCGGATTCTTTGCCGCCTCATGTCAAAATGAGTATTTAAACAAAGAATAACCAAAAGAACACAGGCAACCGCTGATTTCGTGGCCGATGTAAAGTCCAACGTCAACCGAATGCCGGATAACCTTTCAGCCAGTTTTAATGCCAGCTCCCTCCCATTCCGAACGCCCAAAATCAAAAATGCCGTCTGAAGCTGGTTATTTATCGTGCTTACTGCACGATGCTTCAATACGGCAATCTCCTTTTTCTCATACCCAGCAGCGTACATCTGTGCTGTGATGTCACATTCAGGTGTTAGTTCGGTGAAAACTTCCATAATCGTGTGTGTGAAAGGTTAAGTCTTCTCTATATTATTAATGATATAAAGAAAACCCACCCTGCTGTTTTTCGAAACAGAATACGGAGGTTTCCCTTCTTTGGTTTTCACTCCATCTTTACGAAGATCATTATTAATACGTAAAGCCTCAGAGCGAAAGCCCATCACATCCGACACTTCAGACAACGGGATCGCTTTAGGTTTACCCGGTTTTACTTTCAAAATTGTTTCTCTGATTGTTGCCATAAATTGTAATTTTAAATTGATTGTGGAGAAGCCCCGACTCGAACGGAGATTCACGTCTGAACTTATTTGCATTTTTGATTAGAAGGATTCGAACCTTCACCTTTTCGCGACTTTGTGCAACCATTACACCGTAACCATTTCTGCAAATAAAGCGTCTACCAATTCCGCCACTTCTCCATTTGCCGGGACTTTCACCCGGCTTATTTCACAACCTTACTGCTACCGGTTATATGATTCACTGCTGTACACACAGTGCATAGCCATTGATAGCGCCGAGGACTACCGCTTTAGTAAGGTCATAATATTTTACCACTTCTTTTCTTTATAGGTCACTATCGTAAGGATCACCGCCATCACACAATAAAATGCGTGAAACGGATTGAAGAACGTTCCTATAAAACATACCACGGCAAGCAAAGCCGTTATAATACAGATTGCAGCCTGGATAGGTGAAACAAACTGTATAGAACCAATTATCTTTTTCATAAGCGTTAGAATTTATTTGCCACCGGCAGCCAATACGATTAGCACCTACACGGTTCAGAACCGGTGGATATATTTTGAAAAGGGACGGCGGTTAACCAATGTCTGACCATAACACCGCAAGGAAACACGCCCCTTTGATAATTTCTTTTTTATAATGTATCCCAGCAGATCACGGCTTAAAAGCTAACTGCGCTTATACATTATTATATGTTATCCTTTCGTTTCAACCCCATTTCTGCGGGTACTAAGGTGTAAGTACGAGAAAGAACTAACAGAAGTGACCGGGTGAGATATTCTCTACGCCCACCCGACCGGGCTTTAGTAAGCCGTTATGAAGTTTTCTACTTTGAATGATCTAAACCCGTTCGCATCGACATCGAAGTAGCGTACAGTTTTGTAGTTTTCTGATCCAGTGCCTTTGATTAGGGACTGAACGTCTTTAAGCGTGCCTTTTGCTTTGCGAAGTGAACCGTCAGCCTTTTCGTAAGCGAATGTTACAATGCCTTTGTGCATCTGTCTTGTTAGCCGGTATAAAGCCCAAGCGCGAGAAAGACATACTGCGAATGCTTTACCTGTTGCTTTCATAAGCTCGTAAGCCATGCAAAATACTTTGTGTCTGAAATTTGAAGTCTTCATAATCGTGTGTGTTTATGTGTTAGTAATCGTATTCGTAAATCTCTGGGGTGAGATATTCAACTTCTCTTTCGAGAGCTTCTATTTCTTCAGAGATGATTTTCACGATCTCTGACTTACTATCTACATTATATATGTAGCAGGCTTTTTCGTCTGTCATTGCCTTAATCTCTGCAAGTTCTGCTTTTGAACTGTTGAGTTCTGCAAGTGCTGTTTCGTAATTTCGTGCCATAACCGTGAATTTTAATGTGTTTGTACTATTGTATCATCAATTGAGTTTGCTAACTTTGCCTGTGATAGCGTTATCAATTGTTTGATGATGCAAATATACTACTAATTAGTACAATTACAAACTAATCAGTACTAAATATTATACCATTTAGTATTTTTAACACTATGACTATTAACGAAAGATTTGCTAAAATACTTAAAGCAAAGAATATCAGCGTAAAAGATGCAGTAAAAATAACCGGAATGTCAGAAGGATACATTCGCAAACTAATGAGAGCCGGTGAAAGTTTTGGAATAGACCCTGTATTATCAATACTAAATAGTATAGAAGGGATAAACCCTGATTGGTTATTAAGGGAGAATGGGGCTATGTTTATAAACAAGGAAGGTGTACCAGTCACTAATGCCCCTACAACCGACAAAGACATTAAAATACTTGATATACGCGTATGTGCCGGCCAAGGTATAGGCTTTGATGGTGAAGAAAACAAAGTTATTGGATATGTGAATATTCCAGAGTTCACCGGGTGCTATGGTATAACCGTATATGGAGATTCTATGTATGATATGTATATGTCGGGTGACACTATTTTCGTTCGCGAGATAAAGGACAAACGGAACATTGACAATGGACAGCCTTATGTCATAATCACTAAGGAAGACAGGTTGCTTAAAATGATTCATATAGACTATGAACACAGAAGAACAATCTTGTCTTCTTATAACAATACAACAAATCCAGATGGGAAAAGAAAATATCCGGATATGGAAATTGATATTGACAACGATGTTATTCATTTATATAAGATTGTTGGAAAGTTGGCAAGAACACAGATGTAATTTAGTTATAATTTCATGAAATTCAATCAATACACCTGGAATCTATATAAGAACTCTTCCGAAGGGAAAGCCACTATATCCAGCTTTTCTGATAGGAAAGAATGGATTGAAGAAGAACAACTTTTGGAACAGTACAACCCAAGCATCAAAGACAATTTCAACAAAGAGATAATATGCGAAATACTGGAAGATTTTTGGTGCTACAAAGTTTCCGATTTTGAAGATATAGAATACCCGTCACTTGATGAAGCCGGGTGCATATACGAAGGTATAATCTCTACCGGGTTACGAATAGAGGATAAAGAAGTGTTGAAGATAGGAGATTTCGACCTGATGCTTGAATACATCCCGTTTCTATCAATGGAATTAAACTACCTGCTTGGTGACTACTTCTTTCCATACTTGTACATTGATAGATTCTATGAACTCAAAAAGTTAGCCGACCATTTTGAAATAGAGTTGCCACCTATTCCCAAGAAACCCGACTACAAAAGTAGGTGTATGTATTACTGGGAACTATGTAAAGTATTCTATCAGTTCAGGACGGAAAACAACTTGACACCTGATGAATTAAGCGCATTCATGTATGACTATATTCCCCATCTGTTGCAAACGGAGAAAAAGGGCGACATTCCGCAACCATCTCAAGCATGGTTTATCGGTGGCTTGATAAGGGGATATGGCGAACAATGGACTACAGGCTTTTGGCAGTCGAACCAAGAGACGAAGAAGGGAGACATCCTGATTCATTACGAAACATCACCCATAAGCGCAATCACCTGCTTATGGATATCCCAAGTAGATGGAGTAATTGACCCATTTACACATTATTATAGTAATACCTACATAAGTAATAGAATAGACGTTCCTCACATAACTTTGAAAGACCTACAAGCCGATGAATACTTTTCCAAACATCCACTCATTAGAAAGAAATTCCAAGGAGTGAACGGTTGGCCTTTAAGTAGTGAGGACTATTCAGAGTTACTTCGTATGATAAAGGCGAAAGGATTTGACATAGATACCCTGCCAAAGCTCTATGCTCCAGCTTTACCCAATAACCTCTCTATATCCTGCGAAAGAGATGTTGAAGTTCAGTTATTAGAGTATTACCTGAACAAAATGGGATGGTATGAGAATAAAGACTTCATCCGGCAATTACCAATCCACGCCGGCAGAGGACACAGGGTATTTCCTGATTATGCTTTACATTATGATAATAAACCGGACTACGAACGAGCAAAGGTTCTGATTGAAGCTAAATTCCACATGAAGAATAACCAAGAAATAGAGGAAGCCTTTAAACAAGCCCGTTCATACGCTAATATACTGGAATCATCGGTTATCGTTCTCTGTGATAAGCAATGTTTGATTGTCTATGAGAGGAAAGAAAGTTTTGATCGGGATAAATATGTAAAATACCATTGGGGAGAATTAGAGAACCCTGATAAATTCAACGAATTAAAGAACAAACTAAATCATAAATAAGATGAAGAAACTGATATTTTTATTGACCATATTACTCTTTGTGGGGTGCTCCAAGAGCCCGTTAGAACAATCCCTTGAAAAATATGTAGTAGACCGGGCCAATGGCATAGATATGAAATATAAACTCATAAGCTACGATTATATTGACACCCTTACAGTCAAGAATATGATTGATTCAATTTCGGCAGAACTCCCTATAATGAAGTCCAATCCTGATTTAGCAGACTTTAAAAAGAAAAGAAATCAAGAGTTTGTCGAGTTTAGAACCGATCCTAATTATGAGGAACAAATAATGAGGGGCGATTTAAAAGATGCCTCTGATTGGTGTACGGAGATTAGAGTTATTACGGAAAAGGCTGATTCTCTTATCAATAACTGGAACAAAGTAGATAGATACTCATACGACTACAACTATCTATATTGGTGGTATCAAAAAAGATCAGCTGATTTTAATATGTACGATTATGACCTTGCAGGACAAATTAATACAGCATTCAACATCGTAAAAGAATCAAAGGAGAAGTTTGATTTACTATCGTCCTTGTTAGATAAGCCAAAAGATGATGTATATTTCTATGTGGTTTCTCACACTTATTCTATTGTGAATCCTCTTATAAAAAAGAAAATAACACAAACGGACAATGTATATCTTGATGCGAATCACAATTATGTCAAATATGAGTCGGCAACTAATTTTAATGACATTTTGGAACAAGTAGTAAAATAATATCAATATTTGAGACTTTGATTTTTAAGGATAAACTTACCTATAGCGGTGGCCGGGGTAATCACTCCCCGGCTTTTTCTTTAAAGACATTGTCTACTACTTTATTAATAACATTGTCCACCCTGCTGAAATCTAACTTAACATAAGTGTCTGTAATATTATGGCCCGATTCATGGGTAAGGCAAAGTGCTATGTCATCCATGCTTATATCACATTCATTACGGGCAATCGTAGCGAATGAATGCCTCGCTGCGTAATAAGTCAAATCCGGCAAGGATAATTCTCGCCTTAATGCGGAGATGCCTCTTCTCACAGCTTGATGAAAGGCCGGCATATTCGAATACATCTTATAGAAGCAAAATCCCCTTATGCCATCCTTATCCCTATATTTCTCTATTATATCTGCGATTATCGGATGTATCATCAATGACAAAAAAGGCTTATCTTTTTTATGGGTACGTGTCTTTTTCCTCGTATATTCTACCCTATCCCCAAATGGCCCACAATCATAAACATCTGCAAGGTTCATCCCGGCCATGAAAAACGACATTAAAAACAAATCCCTTGTCATTTCAGGAACTTCTTTGTTCGAATGATAGTCAAATATTTTTCGGATAGTATCTCTCTCAACAGCCCTTTTAGAAGTTGTTTCTATTCTGGGAGGAGTATATATCTTGAAAGGGTCATTTTTTATAAGGATGTCCCCAATATCATAATCGTTGTATTTTTTCTTTGCCGCATTAAAAATAATAGAGAGGGCACCCATATAAGAATTGATGCTATTCTCGCTCAATCCAGCTTTCGCCTTGTTTGCTTTCTTACTCTTCCGGTTGGTAGTCCGCAACCAATCTTCATAGTCCTTCAATAATCTATGAGTAAGCTTACTTATTGGAAGGGAAGTTTTACCTGTTTTCTCCATTATATAATCCGTGAGGGCGTTTATTCGTGTGATATTATAAGCCTTTGTTGATTCATTCTTGATTTTATCTTTATACTCATTGGCAAACTTGAGAAAATCAATCTCATTTCCAGCATCTAGCATCTTCAGAATATAATCCTTCACTTCCTTAGCTGTATCCAACCCAGAGATGATTTCTTCTTTTTCGTTAAGAATAGCACGTATCTTTTTTACTTTGTCATTCAGGCTATCTTCAATAGAGCTATCAGTGATGGTACCGGAAGACATGCCTTTCCGGAAACGAACACATTCTGTACTCACTCCTGTCGAAATATATGCAGACAGACTTTTGTGGACTATCTGTATCTTTGCATTATACGTCCCGTCTTTCTTTTTGTGATGCTTGAAAATAATCCATTGTACAGTAGCCATAATCGCGTAGTGTGTTTGTAAAGTATTTGTAAAGCTGAATATCTATTTTGAGCAAACAAAGTTAGACAGAATTAATGCGTATTGCAAATAAAATGTTATTAAAACCCTTTATTTATGCAAAATATAAAAAAAGCCCGTATCCAACTTCACAGTTACATACGGACCAAACAAATAACAAACTCTACTTATATGAAAAAACAAATACTACTAACATTGATAAACAAAGAAATACTAATCTCTCTATATTGCTATAGGATGTATTTCCTAATTCTTTATTTTTATAACAGCAGTTCGAACGATTTGGTTCAGAATGTGATGAAAAAAGTATATTTTTCTCTGTTCTGATATTGCCAAACGACAAGCAATCGGGTGATTATATTCGCATTTTCAACTTTTATAACCTTTTCCCTCTTATCTTTGTTTTGAAGTATGTTAGAAATCTTTCGTATCTTTACAAGATAATCATGTTCTAAGACTTAAAATCATGTTTTCAGCATTCAATTTCCAACAAATGATTAGTGCATTCATTGTACTATTTGCAGTAATAGACATTATCGGTGCCATTCCTATTATCATCGATTTGAAGGAAAAAGGGAAAGAGGTAAATGCGCTAAAAGCGACAGTGATTTCCTTTTTACTTATGCTTGGCTTCTTTTTTGCCGGAGATTATTTGTTAAGACTTTTCCATGTTGACATCGAATCCTTTGCAGTTGCCGGAGCATTTGTTATTTTCCTGCTCTCCCTCGAAATGATACTCGATGTTGAAATATTCAAAAACCAAGGACCTATTAAAGAAGCAACTCTTGTTCCACTTGTATTTCCTTTACTAGCCGGAGCCGGTTCGTTCACGACATTGTTATCTTTGCGAGCCGAATACGCCAATATTAATATAATAATTGCTCTTATATTAAACATGCTATGGGTCTATTTCGTTGTTCGAATGACAAAATTCGTGGAAAGATTATTTGGTAAAGGTGGCATTTATATTGTCCGTAAATTTTTTGGTATTATCCTGTTGGCTATATCTGTCAGATTGTTCATGGCTAATATAACGTTGCTCCTGGATGCGTTGAATAATTAAAATCAGTCTAAACATCATTATAGCAGTTTCACAAATACTTACTTAAAATATTCATCAGAGCACTTATATCAATCGGCTTAGCCAAATGATGATTCATGCCAGCTTTTATGGCGTTTGTTACATCTTCAGAAAAAGCATTAGCAGTCATAGCAATAATCGGCATTTCTTTTATATCCTCACGGGCAAGAGCACGTATCTGGCGGGTTGCTTCGTAACCATCCATAATAGGCATCTGGATGTCCATTAAAATCATCTGATAATATCCTTCTATAGAATGATCAACCTTTTCTACGGCATCAAGCCCATTAATTGCAGATTCTATACAAGCACCAGTACTACCGATGATTTCCTCCGCAATTTCACGATTCAAATCATTATCTTCTACCAGCAAAATCCTTTTGCCCGAATAATCAGCATCAGATAATCTGATTGGGGTTATTTGCGGCTGTGTAACATCCTTTTCGGCAAATCGTCTTAAGATATGAAGCAATTTGGATTTAAAAAGTGGTTTGGTAATGAATCCGCTAGCACCCGCATCCTTAGCTTCAGCCTCATATTCTTCTATATCATAAGCGGAAAGGATAATAATTGGTATATCCATACCAACAGATGCTCTAATACGACGTGTCGTTTCAATGCCATTCATCCCCGGCATTTTAAGGTCCATGATAATTGCATAATATCCATTGTTCTCGTCCTGTCGTTTTTTAGCTGCTATTATTGCTTCAATACCGGAACAAACCCAATCACTACTTACTCCTATTTCTTCCAAACAATTACAAGTACTTTGACAAGCCAATCTATCATCATCTACAACAAGTACGGATAGGTTTTCTTTATTTATTTTCTCAATCTGAAGCTCATTCTGAATTTGTAAAGGCATATATATAGTAAAGCGGGAACCTTTACCGTATTCACTTTCAACTTTGATTTCTCCCCCCATCATTTCTACAATTTTATGGCTAATAGCCATACCAAGCCCTGTACCTTGTATACCACTAATAGCATGATCGTCTGCCCGTTCAAACGGTTGAAATATCTTTTTCAAAAATTCCGGCGTCATACCTCTTCCATTATCTTCAAAAATGAATTCATAAAGGGCTATTCCGTCTTGTTTTGGCAGTTCATTGATTTGTATCAGAATTCGTCCTCCTTCCGGTGTATATTTAATAGCATTGGAAAGAATATTCATCAAAACTTGTTTGATTCTCTGTGTATCACCTGTTACAATTTCATGTTGTAAATCCACAACGTGAATGTCCAATTTATGCTGCTTGCTTTTAATTTCAGATTGCATCATCACAATCAAATCCTGCAAAAGCTCACCGATATTAAATTCATCTTTGGAAAGAACTAATCTGCCACTTTCTATTTTAGACATATCCAATACCTCATTAATCAGACTAAGCAATAAACTAGATGCTCCTGTAATCTTTTTCAAACAATCGAGCACCCGTTCCTGATCATTTACATGTGCACTGGCAATAGCTGTCATACCTACAATTGCATTCATCGGAGTACGGATATCGTGACTCATTCGTGCTAGGAAATCTGATTTAGCTTGATTTGCTCTTTCTGCAAATTCCAAAGCTTCTTTCAACTGCTTGGATTGTTCTTCTACTTTTTTTCTTAACTCACGTTGTTCCGTGACATCTGTAATATCAATGTAAACAATAACATATATAGGTTCCCCATTGACACGTCCAATACATTCGCCATTTAATTGGAGCCAAGTATCATTTTCTTCCTTATTTTTCGAACAAATAATAAAATGAACAGGTTCTCCTCTTTGCATCAAAGGAAGATATTCTTTCAATATTTCTTTACTTTTATCCGTTAATTTGGTAAAAGTCCGGAAAGTAGAGATATTTTCTCTTTCAATCCCGAAAAAGTTCAAGAATTTATCATTCGCATCTATCAGTTTGAAATAACCGTCTTTTTGAATCTGATATTTCGAGATAAATCCGGGTATATTTTCATAAGCTATCGTCTGTTCGATACGTCTTTGCATCATATCATCCACATTCGTCATAACAGTGTAGGATATAGGATAGCCATTATAAACTTCATTAGTAAAAGTAGCCGTTATTTTCGTCCAAATCATAGCACCCCCTTTTCGCTGCATCTGGATATACATTTCATAGCCTTTATCTCCATTTTTCAGAGCTGTTGTAACCTTCTCTACGATTATATCCCATGTAGATTCGTTTCCAATAAAATATAAATCACATTGATTATGAAAAAGGGATTCATATTCTTCTTTGGGATAGCCAATTAAATCATAATAGTAATCGTTAGCCCATAATACAGTATAATGCTCATCTAAAAGATGTTTGCTAACACTTACACCTAAGGTACTCATTAACAAACTATAATCGTTATTAATTTCTGATTGCAAGAGTTGCTTTTCCATAATATTCTTCTCTTTCCAATTATATATTCTCTATTATCTTACATATTTGTAAATATCGAGGTTGTAACATATCAAACATCTCCTTGATATTATCTATTTCCCCATTTCTCAATTGTTCTGTCATAGGAATCAACAACTCCAACAAACCTATAAATTCAAAATTCCCGGCTATCCCTTTCAATGTGTGAGCATACATAAATGCATTTTCCCTATCTGAATCATTTAGCGCATGTTCCAAATTTCTAAAAGTTTCATCCCGAAGGAACTTCTTGAGAAATTTACCATATAGGTTTTCATTGTGCATAAAACGCTCCAATGCTTTCTCTACATCTACCTTTGCAGCTTTCAACTGTTCCTTAAACTCGTCTGTCATATAAAGAATTCAATATAAATAATAATCATGCTCCACTGCTCTGTAGTTCCCTATAGGGATGTGGAAATTTTCTTTTTTAGAGAGAAATAGGAATATACTTCCTTATCTTCTTTGCAAAGGTATCAATTTATCTCTAATATAATATCAAAAAATGATTCTCATAAACGAATAATCATTGATATACGGATATATTTTAGACTATTGAAGCCGGATTTCGTTTCCAATTGTTAAAAAACGACTATATTTCTATTTTATGATTTTATCTATATCTACATTTTTTATATCTAAAGATTCGACCTACATATTTTATTCAAGAAGATAGCAAGAACAAACAAAAGCCAACGGAAAATTCCGCCGGCTTTTTGGTTGTGTTAAAAAACGACTAGGGCTACCAGTAGCTCCCTCTACGTGAAAATCAAAACATCAGGAATGCATGACCAACAATGGTGTATCAGTGTGGAACAACATCTTACGTGCAATTGAAGGATTGAACATGCGGGCCAAGATATTACGTCGATAGGTACTGAGAGCAATGACATCTATTTGTTCATCCCGCACAAATTTCTCAATGGCCAACAATAAATCTCCGTCAGCAAGAACCGTATGAGTAATATGGGCATCCGGATATTGTTTTTTAAAATATTCATTGACACCAGTCAAACGGATTTCATTCCATTCATCGCGACTGGTTGAGATATTGAACAGATAAATATGTGGATTGTACGGCTTGATAATCTCCATGAATTCATCAAAAGCGACTAAATCTCGTTGGTTGAATGAGGTAGCAAAAGCAATATTCTTGGCTTCACTTAAATCATCAAAAGGCACATTTTCCGGAATTGCCAAGACAGGAACTTTATTGACTTCTATCACTTCACCTGTCACACTACCAATCAAATCCATATCTTTTTGACTCTTACCACGGGTTCCCATAACAATTAATGTGGGATGATATTCTTTGCTATAAGCTATAATCTCCTCCTCAGGCAGTCCTTCACGCAGAACATAATTGTATTTTATTTTCGGTAGTTCTCCGGATTGCATTTTTCTGTTTATCAATGTACTAATATTCTCCATGTCTATCTGCACACGTTTCAATACGTTTTGTACATTCTCCTCTTCATTTACTTGGTAGGCCAATGTATCTCCCATCGGGATAGCAGAAGGGAAATATGGGCTGAAATAGGCATGCATAATCATTACTTCAGCTCCGATTTTATAGGCATAATTAATACCAAGCTCACAAGCCTTGATTGAGTAATCTGAAAAGTCAATCGGTATCAGTATTTTCTTTACCTGATTAGTCTCAGTTTCTTCCTGACTGGCATCCTCGCTTAACCATTTACTGTCTTCTATGATACGCAAGGCATGAGGCAAATCGCTTTCTTTAATCCGTACACGTACACCTGCCGAAACAACTGGCTGAATTTGGTTTACATTATGTATGTAGACTTCTATTCCCTCTGTCTCAAGCATCGTTTTGAGAATTTGGGCTTTCTCAAACGTGTGAATTGCTAACGTTACTAATTTATCTTCCATACTCGTGTGTTTTTATTAATTAAACAAATCGGATTCGCTAAAAGTTGGTTAAAAAAAAATCCCACGGCATTTTTATATTCAGCTATGGGATTTTTTTGTATAAATGAATTTCTTTACGCTTGTTGTGCTTCCGACACTTCGTCTTTTTCAGCTAGTATCTGCAAAGCACGTTCAAATATAGTGGTATCATCTAATACAACCAGACCACCATCTGGTCCCGGTTCGATGTGTATCCCACAACTTTTGCCATCTTTATAATTATGCCCACCGAAATAGTTACGAACAGTTTCTACAGATAAACCTAATTCGTCAGCTATACGGTGAGTACTACCATCAGGCAAGCTGTCTTTTATTCTACGAAGTTCATTAAATGTAATAGTCTTTGTCATGGCTTCCTTATTTTGAAGGTTAATACTTTGTTTTATTTTGTGCCACTAACTTAGGCATTATAAATTACAGCTGCAAATTATTTGATTAAAATAAACAGAATATGAAATATGCTTTACGACATACTATTCAACGAAGGCAATTTGAGAGAGGGACATTGAATATCACAATCACCAATATAGTGGCATATATAGCATAGACAATTAAACGAATACGCTCTTTCGAATAAGGTAACAACCCGGCTTCTGTCCCATTAACCAAGCGCGGACGTACCCATTTATACAGTTTGTAAACTACATATCCGAAGAAAATACCGGAAATAGCCCCAGGTACAACATCTGAGATAAAATGTACACCAAGATAAATCCGAGTATAAGCCGTTAGTAAAGCCCATAAAAAAATAGTCCAGGTAAACAAACGGTCACGCATGACAAATGCCATGAGTGTAGCAAACCCAAACGCATTTGCGGCATGACTGGAAATAAAGCCATATTTTCCACCTCGATATCCAAATACAGTCTTCACCTGTTCCATAAAATCCGGATGGTGGGTCGGACGAAAACGAGTAAAATAGGGCTTGCAAACATGCGATGCAAATTGGTCACAAAGAGTAACAACCAATACTATTGCCAGCAGTATTAGAATGGATTCACGCCAATTCTTTTTATAAATCAGAACGATAAGAATAAAAACGGCTAACGGCAGCCATACCGTTTTTCCTGTAAAAATCCACATAAAGCGGTCTAAGAAATCACAGTCACTACCGTTAAGTGCAAAGAACGCATCACGTTCATAAAGCAATATTTTTTCTACCATAGAGTCTGATTGTCCAAAGACAAATTAAATTATTTCAATATCCTTACTGGGTATCCACCCTATGTTTCCGTCTTCCACTTCAATCTCGCTCCAATCTCCAAGCTTGCTTTTAACAGAAACTTTTGTCCCTTCATGCAAAATAAACAAATCGGTTCCGCTGGCATCAGGAGAACTTTTTATTGTAACTGTCGGTACAAATATGATAGCACCTTTTCTGTTTACCATTTCATCTTTTTGATTCTTGGCAAAGATATTAGCAAATATAACTATAAACAACAAAAGGAGTCCCGCATAGAAACCTATCTTTTTCAGATGTATCCATTTTGAAAAGAAGAAAAGTATCAAACATCCGATAAACAGGATAAAACTTACGATACCAATTTTTGCCCACGAATCTGCCCCCCCCATATTTTGAATTGAATCAAACCAACGATGCAAAAAGAAATCATCGACAGGTTCTATCTTATCTACCGATTTCTGACGCGCCAATTGCAGATTAAAACGGGTATCACTATCTCCCGGATTCAATATAAGGGCACGTTCGTAGTTCAAAATTGCCGGAGCTATCTTACCCGCCTTGTAGTATGCATTACCCAAATTATAATATATCGCGGCAGATTCTCCATGAGTTTTCAGCAAACCATCATATAGTTCAATCGCCTTATTATAATCCTCTTTTGTGTATGCAGCTTCTGCTTCTTTAAGTGTTGCCTCCTGAGCATAAGCCCCCCATGCCAGGAATTGAATCAAAAGAAGGAATAATATTTTTTTCATCTTCATTGCCATTACTTTTTAATTGTATTTTCCATCTTTCCGATAGCGTCTACTGTTAGCTCATATAACTTGTCCATAGCATCCAAAGCTTGAGCCGGTGCATAACGGGCAAATTCACATGTATTCAGAATATCCATGAATTCGTTAATCAGCGCCTGGTCTACTCCATATTTAGTCAATTCAGCTTCCATATTGTCTTTGGTAAGATTGGCTTGCGGAATATTGAGTTTATCACTCAAATAGCCCCACAAAGCACGAAGTACCTCATCATAAAACTCTTCCTTCTTATTTTCCTTTAATAATTTCCCGGCATTTTTCAGACGTCTTACAGCCATCTTATTCGCTTTTTTCGTACGAACCAAAGCCAAGTCGGAATTTTCTTTTACCTGTTTTCTATAGATGACAAAGAATACAATAAAAAGAATTGCCGGCACTAAATAGCATAAAATATACATGAATGACCCAAAGAAGATATCGTTGTTCGAAAGAAAATGGATATCATTCATTTTCAGATAACGAATATCTTTACCCAAAAACTTCACACTTTCTTTATTGCTATAGTTTGAAACTACCGGCGCATTACCATTTCCCCCTTTACCTTGTTCCACATGCAGTTTATACGGTTCAGAAGAAATTGTTTTATACGCACCGGATTTCGGATCAAAATAAGAAAATGCAATGGCCGGTATTTCGAAGTCTCCGGCATAACGCGGAATTGCCATGTATTCAATCGATTTCGTCCCGGATGCTCCGGCTGTAGTTGTTTTAACATCTACATTTACTTTAGGATCATATACCTCAAAATCATTTGGGAAAACAACTTCCGGATTCTTTACAAGTTTAATATTTCCATTTCCTGTAATATTAACTTTAATAGTTACAGCTTCATCCGTTTTTACATTTGTGGAATTAATGCTGGATGTCATATTGAAGTTTCCGACAGCTCCGCCAAATGAGGCAGGCTTACCGGATGGCAATGGCTTCACATCAATCGTTACAGGAGGTGTTGTCAATATTTTATTGACGTTCTGATAGCTATCCAGGAAACCGTCAAGGTCGAAAATACTTCTCGGTCTGCTTTTCCTAGGAGCAGGTAAACGTAACAGGACATCCATCTTTCCGGAAGGAATCGTAATTTTTCCGGAACGCTGCGGATAAAGAACTACCTGTTTAATCACAACGGAATTATAGCGCTTGTCTTTATATGAATCCGGTTTCCATTGCAAATTAGACAATTCTATTTCCTGAGTCAGAAAACCGTCAAATTCCGGGAACTTAGGAGGCGTCTGTATATTTAAATCATAACGAGTATATAATTTAAAAGTGACAAGTATACCTTCTTGCTCGTAGACATTCCGGTTAGAGACATCTATTTTCAAAAAAACATCATCATTGCTTACTTTAACAGACCCGTCATCATTTTGCTGTTTAGCAACTTCGTCAGACTTTTCAGGAGGAAGTACTTTTATAGCTAATGCATTTGAAGTATAATTAGAACCTTTTACCTTGATAGTTGCCGGTGGAATATTAAAGGTCCCTTCCTTTTTAGGCATTAATACATAGGTAAATATCGTGGTAACATTAAACGATGCATTTCCATTATCAATCTCTGTACTTTGTACGACAGTAGGCGATGGTCCCATCAATATTTCGAAATCTGGGATTTCCGGTATACGTATGTCCTTTCCTTCGCCATTTACCGTGTACGACACTTTGAAGGTCTCCCCCATCACAACAACCTCGGGAGCAGAAGCTTTAAACGTAATATCCGCCGCTTTTGCCGTTATCCCAATCGTTGAGAAGAATACAAATAAGAAAACTAATTTCCTCATTATATCAAGCTTATTTTTATTTATTCTTTCCATTACCACTCTTTGTCAGTTTTACGACGCTGCTGTTGCTGTGCCTGCGCCTTCTTCACTTTCTCTTGAGTCTCCTTTTCGTCCTGCAAGAAAGCATCCAACATCTGTTGAGCATTATCCTTGCTCATTTGCTCATTCTGATGTTGCTGATCTTGTGTTTTATCATCTTTTTTATTATCTTGTTGCTGGTCCTGCTGCTGTTGCTGCTGGTCATCCTTTTTATCTTGATCTTTGTCCTGATCTTTATTTTGATCTTGGTTCTGATCATCATTTTGTTGCTGCTGATCTTGCAACAATTTTTGTGCCAAAGCTAAATTATAGCGTGTTTCATCATCTTTCGGATTTAAACGTAAAGATTGTTTGTAGGCTTCGACACTTTTGGCATATTCTTTCGTCTGCATGCCAATATTTCCGACATTATGAAAAATTTCAGCCAACCGGGTTCTTCCTTCCGGTGTTTCCATCATTTTTTCAGCTTGTCCGGCTGCGAGTTGATACTGTTCGGCCGCTTCCGGGAACTTCTTCTGTTTATATAGCGAATTAGCCAAATTGTAAGTTCCTTCCGTTGAACGGGGATTAACATCCAAACTTTTCCGATAAGCAATTTCTGATTCGGTATATTTTTCCTGTTCGTAAAGTTTATTTCCTTCACGCACATTCTTGCGTTCCGCTTTTTGGGCAAAAGCTGCACCGGAACAGAATAGCAAAATCAAAGAAAACAGTTTTACTTTTCTGAAAATACGATTCTTCCGGCTCAATGTCATGAAGTCGACCAGCAAAAGAATTAATGCAATCCAAGCAAATGTCTGGAAGCGTTCGTCATATTCAGAATACACTTTACTATCCAATTCCGATTTATTCATCTTTTCTATTTCTTTCTGCAAGGCTCGCAAGGCTGAATTTGTATTATCGGCACGCACATAAGTACCATGCCCGGCTGCTGCTATTTCCTGACACATTTCTTCGTTCAGTTTAGTAATAACGACATTCCCTTCCCTATCTTTCATGAAATCATTATTGCCTCCGACGGGAATTGGTGTTCCCTTTGGGTCTCCCATTCCGACAATATTCACATGGATTCCTTTTTCGGCTGCTGCCGCAGCGGCTTTTACCGCATCGTCCTCATGGTTTTCACCATCGGTTATCAAGACAATAGCCTTATCCGACGTTTCACTGGGAGTAAACGAGCGCATGGCCAGATTGATGGCAGCCCCGATTGCCGTACCTTGTGTCGAAACCATCGAAGGATTGATTGATGATAAAAACATTTTAGCCGATACATAATCCGATGTAATCGGTAACTGCGTAAAAGCATCACCGGCAAAAACTATCAACCCGACTTTATCATTCGAGAAACCATCTGTCAGCTTGGACAACATTTGTTTGGCCTTCTCCAACCGGTTCGGGGTTACATCTTCTGCCAACATGGAATTGGAGACGTCGAGACAGACCATAATTTCTACTCCCTGACGTTTTACCGTTTCAAGTTTGGAACCGAACTGAGGTCCGGCTATCACAATTATAACCATCGCAATGGCTCCAAACAACAGCCAAAACTTCAGGTGCTGGCGTTTGGGCGATACCTCCGGCATCAACTCTTCCAGCAATTCGGGATTACCATATTTCTTTATTGCCTTTTTTTTCAGGATGATTGCATATACATAAAATGCAATCAATGCCGGAAGAACAAAAAGCAAGTATAAAAATTCCGGATGTGCAAAACGAAACATAAGCCTTTTTTATTTACGGTATATTTCTTAACAATGTATTTCTCAATAATATCTCCACCAGCAACAATGAGAACAGCAACAAAGCCCAGTTTTTATATTCCTCCTGCTTCTTGCTATACTCTTGCACGCTAATCTTAGTCTTTTCCATTTTATCGATTTCGGAATAGATTTCCTTCAGACTTGTATTGTCTGTAGCCCGGAAATATTGTCCGCCTGTCGTAGCAGCAATCTGCTTCAATGTCGGTTCGTCAATATCTACCGGTAGATTCTGGATTTTTACACCAAAAGCTGTCTGATACGGAAAAGGTGCTTCTCCTCTCGTTCCTACGCCGATGGTATAAACTCGGATGCCAAATGTCTTGGCTATTTCGGCTGCTGTAACCGGAGCGATTTCGCCGGTATTGTTCACACCATCGGTTAGAAGGATGATTACTTTCGATTTCGCCTGGCTATCCTTGATGCGACTTACCGCATTCGCAAGTCCTAAACCGATGGCCGTCCCGTCCTGGATAATACCCGGCTGGACATCTTTGAAAAGGTTTAGCAAAACAGTATGGTCGGTTGTCAGCGGACATTGCGTGAAGCTTTCCGCAGCAAATACAACCAACCCGATATTATCGTTTTGCCGGCCGTTGATAAAAGCCGAAGCTACATCTTTGGATGCTTCCAAGCGATTCGGTTTCAAGTCCATCGCCATCATACTGGTCGAAATATCCATTGCCAGCACAATGTCGATACCCTCCGTCGAAGAATTTTGCCAACTATTAGTAGATTGCGGCCGTGCCAACACCACTATCAAGACTCCAATAGCCGCCATGCGCAATATAAACGGGACATGGCGCAACCACACTTTCCAAGAACTTGCCCCCGGTGCGTCAAAACCGTCGGAAGAGGAGACCTGCAAACTTGCCTGACTTTTGCTAAGTTTGTAGATATACCATCCAATCAGCGGGATGAGCAATAATAACAAATACAGATATGTCGGATTTGCAAATATCATCTTATTCTTTTGTTATAGTTGAATCGTTTGTATCAGCAGGTTTTTCTCCTGCCGTTTCTTCTGTCACGGCCGGCACTTCTACCTGCTTTGTCTGATTAATAAACAGATAAGCATTCATCATACTCAAATCATTTTCGTCGGGTAACGGATTCATCTTGGCAAATTTCACAAAGTCTGCCAATTGCATAATCTGTTTCAGATTTTCATAAACGGAAGTTGCTTCTTCCTGCTTACGGATAATATCCAGAATTTCGCCCGAAGTCATTTCCATCGCATTGATACCGAAACGTTCCACAATATACCGGCGCAGCGTTTCTGTTATTAATGTATGGTATTCTTTACTGAGTCCTTGTTGCCAGAGTTTCTGTTGTTTGATTTCATCCAATTCCTTCATTGCCTGTTCGTAAGGCGGAAGTTTGGGTTCTGCCTTCTTGAACGGGATAATCGGTTTCTTGTTCCGAATACGTTGAATGACATAGCCTATCACGCATATCAGGAAGAGTGCAAACAAGACACCGAATATCCAAGGATAATAATCTGCCAGGACAAACAGCGGTTTCCAAACGTTCTTGATATCGTAAAATTCTTCCGGTTTGTCCACATTTACCGGAACGGTCGATACTTTCAGTGCTATCTGATTGGAATAGATTGTATCGCTACCGTCTACCGCAACAAACGGGGGCAAGAGATACAAAGATGAATCAAACGAAGTAACCAACAAGTCTTGCTTTATCAGCAGGCGATTGTTCTCTATCAGAGTGGAGTCGGCCTTGGGTATATCCAGCACTTCTACCCCACGCATCAAGGTATCGCGCGGAATGATAAGCTGCACACCTTTGTCCTTGTCGGTCGTCAATGTCAAATGTAAAACAGTCTGTTCTCCGATAAGGATGGCTGCCGAGTCGACCTTCACATCCAGCAGAGTCGATTGCGCATAAGTATTACCTCCGGTCAAAAACGTTCCGGCCAGTGCAAGAAACAGAATGCTTTTCTTTATTAATTTCATTTGCATGCTTTAATTACGTTTATCAAAAAGAGCAATTAATGCTTTCACATAATCGTCCTCTGTCCGGACAGATACCGCATCGACACGGCATTTCTTGAAAGAATCGCTCATGGCTGCCTGACGGCGGTCCCACCATTCCTTATAAGCCGCACGGACCCGCTCGGACGAGCTGTCCACCCAACGTTCGACTCCTGTTTCAGCATCTTTTATCTTTATAAGGCCGACAGAGGGGAGTTCCGTTTCGCGACGGTCATATACCTGGATAGCCACCACGTCGTGTTTGCGGTTGGCAATGGTGAGCGCGTCCTTGAATCCTTCTTTATCGATGAAATCGGAAATCAGGAATGTCGTGCAACGCTTTTTTATGGCATTGGTCAGATATTTCAGTGCCTGGGCGATATTTGTCTTTTTCTCTTCCGGATGAAAATCTATCAGTTCGCGAATGATATATAGAATGTGTTTTTTCCCTTTCTGGGGAGGAATAAACTTTTCTATCTTATCGGAGAAGAACACCACGCCAATCTTATCATTGTTTTGAATGGCCGAAAAGGCCAACGTGGCGGCTATTTCCGTAATGATTTCTTTCTTCATCACATTCACGGAACCAAAGTCTCTACTGCCGGATACGTCTATCAGCAACATCACTGTCAGTTCGCGTTCCTCTTCAAACACTTTCACGTAGGGGCGGACGTAACGGGCAGTGACATTCCAGTCTATATCGCGGATATCGTCGCCGTATTGATATTCGCGTACTTCGCTGAACGCCATACCGCGTCCTTTGAAAGCCGAATGGTATTGCCCGGCAAATATATTCCGGGACAAACCGCGCGTCTTTATCTCAATCCGACGGACTTTTTTTAATAGTTCACTTGTTTCCATTCCTTTTCAGTTGAAATTTATGTTGTTTTTCTTTTCCCATCCTGGGAAAGCTCCGTTTCTTCCTTTCCAGAGCCGTCCCGACTTGGGACGACAGCTTTTCAGCCTGTTTTTGCTTTTCCCGACTTGGGACGACAACTTTTCAGCTTATTTTTGCCTTTCCCAACTTGGGATGACAACTTTTCAGCTTGCTTTTGCTCTTCCCAACTTGGGACGGACACTTTCCACTCGTTTTTCTCTCGTCCCAACCCGGGACGGAGATTCCGCGGATTTAGGGTACTTCAACCTTGTTCAGGATTTCACTGATAACTTCTTCCGAAGTCAAATTGTTTGCTTCCGCTTCGTAGCTCAAGCCGATACGGTGGCGCATCACGTCGTGGCAAACGGCGCGGACATCTTCCGGAATCACATAACCTCTGCGTTTGATGAACGCGTATGCGCGGGCGGCCAATGCCAAGTTGATGGATGCACGCGGGGAGGCTCCGAACGAAATCATATTCGACAGGTTTGCCAGGCCATGTTCCTGCGGGAAACGGGTGGCGAATACGATGTCGACGATGTAGCGTTCTATTTTTTCGTCCAGATATACTTCGCGAACGACATTGCGGGCTTCCAGGATTTCCTGTTTGCTCAGAATAGGTTTGATTTCCGGCCGAGCTCCCGAAATGTTCTGGCGGATAATCAGTTTTTCTTCTTCCTTCTTCGGATAGTTGATGATGACTTTCAGCATGAAACGGTCTACCTGGGCTTCAGGCAACGGATAAGTTCCTTCTTGTTCAATCGGGTTCTGGGTGGCCATTACCAAGAAAGGTTCCGGCAGTTTGTAGGTGTTTTCGCTGATTGTCACCTGGCGTTCCTGCATGGCTTCCAGAAGTGCACTCTGCACTTTAGCCGGTGCACGGTTGATTTCATCGGCTAATACAAAGTTGGCAAAAACCGGACCTTGCTTAACCAGGAATTCTTCATTTTTCTGACTGTAAATCATCGTACCTATAACATCGGCCGGCAACAAGTCCGGTGTGAACTGAATACGGCTGTATTTCGCATCAATCAGTGATGCCAGGGTCTTAATGGCCAACGTCTTTGCCAAACCGGGAACACCTTCCAAAAGGATGTGTCCATCCGAAAGCAGACCTATCAATAATGATTCAACCAAATGTTTCTGTCCAACAATTACTTGGTCCATTCCCATCGTAATCATGTTCACAAACGAACTTTTACTTTCGATTCGCTCGTTCAACTCACGAATGTCTACTGTCTGACTCATAGATTTTCTTAATTATATTGTTATTGTTTATTCTGTATTTTTTTAAGTTGCACAAAATTAGAAATGTTAAATTCGTATTCTACACTTTCGCAGTTAAATAATACTAACCCGGACAAATCTATTTTGTTTTATTTTACTTAAAAGGGAGAGTTCCCGTCACAACTCACGGTTTATTATCTCTGTTTGGAGAGCTGCTGCTTTTTCCAAGGAGACGCGGTCGCGGGGATTAATGCCGTATATTTCCGGTGCGGGTATTTCGAGAGTCGTCCCGATTGGAATATCATTCGGATTTTTTATGATTGCTTTATTGTATTCATAGATGTAAACCCAGAATATTTTTTTCCCGTAATACTTCTGGGCGATAAGAGTCAGGTGGGTACCGGGTTCTATTTTCTCCTGGCCAATCACGGTCTGCTTAACTGTAATCGTATCCGGAGCTGATTGTGCAGCTACCGGTATTTCATTTTCTGATTTACCGGTTATCGAATCTTGATTTCCTACCGATACCGTGGCTGTGTCCGGCATATGAACCGGAACGGTCTGCTTTTCCTCTACAGTAACTGGTTCGATATCCTTTTTTTGCAGAAAAGTATGACGGTTCAGATAAATGAAAACATTCATGGCTACCAAAAAAAGAAGAAAAAGCGCAATAAACCAATTTCTCTTGACTGACGATTTTGGGATAGTCGTGGGAGGATTCGGCGGTAAAGGTTCCTGTTCGTTCACTGGTTGTTCCGGTTCCGGAATTATAGTTTCAGGAGCAATTTCCTGTTCCGGCATTGCAAGAGCTTCTTCCTCCGCATTTTTCTCCGGCTGAGGCTGTGGTAGTTGTTCTTCTATTTGTTCTTCCGGCATTACTTCTTCCACAGATTCGTCCTCCGTCTCTTTCACTTCCGTTTCTTCAGAGACATCCAGTTCCGAGAAATCGGTTGTCTCATTCAGCTCGGTTGTCTCAAAAAAAGAGAAAGGTTTGTTGACCAGTTCTTTCAGCTCTCGGTCCGGGAGAAAAGAGAACTTATAATGTTCGGGAATCAAAAAACGTTCGCCGGTATTCACATGGATGCTTTCACGTTTCTCGACCGTAATAATCTTAAAAGTTCCCAGTCCTTTTACCTTTACGATTTTATCGGCGTACACACCGTTTGTTACAACAGCGATGAACTCTTTTAGAAAACGCTCGGTATTTGTCTTGTCTTTTCCAGTATATTCGGCTAACAAACCAGCCAAATCCTGTATTGTCAGCCGGTTATTCATTTTTGCTCATTTCTTTAAGTTTAGTTTTCAAGGTTGTTCCGGGTTTAAAAACGGGAACAAGTTTAGGCGGAACCAGATAACGTTTGCCATTCGATGGATTTACAGTTATCCGTTCTGCTTTCTTTTTCAGTTCAAACTGTCCAAATCCTTGTAAGTATATTGTATCGTTATCCATTAGGCGGGAGCTGATTATGGAGTTGAGCACAGAAAGCGTGTCTGTTACTTCCTGAGAAGTCCATTCCATTCGTGAGGATAGTTCCGTTATCAATTCCCTGTTTTTCATATCCACATTCATTAATAGATTATGCAGCTATATTAGTTATTTTTTCGTAAACGAACAAACTTGTTTGCAGTTTTTATATCATTAAAACACTTCTCCGTATAAATCAAAAGCTTGTGCTTCTTCGACTTTCACTTGATAAAACTGGCCGGGTATCAAAAATTGGTTTTTGTAAACTAGCATTTCCGGGTCAACCTCCGGAGAGTCGAATTCCGTGCGACCGATATAAAAATCATCTTCTTCACGGTCGATAATCACCTTGAAGTCTTTTCCTATCTTAGCCGTATTTACATCAGCCGAAATTCTTTCCTGTATACGCATCAGATAGTCCAAACGCTCTTGCTTAACTTCCGGAGTGACATCATCCGTATAATTCTTGTAGGCGTAAGTACCTTCTTCATGGCTGTAGGCGAAAGCTCCCATGCGTTCAAAACGAACTTTTTTGACAAACTCGACCAGTTCTTCAAAATCCTGTTCTGTTTCGCCGGGATGACCCACCATGAGAGTTGTACGCAAATGTAATCCGGGTACTTCTTCACGCATGCGTTGTATCAGAGCATACGTTTCTTCGCTTGTTATATTGCGCCGCATCTTCTTCAGCATCGGATTACTGATATGCTGCAAAGCGATGTCCATATATTTACAAACATTTTCTCGTTCGCGCATCACACGCAGCAAATCGTAAGGGAAATGTGAAGGATAACCATAATGCAGACGTATCCATTCCACACCCGGAATATCCGACAAGCGTTCTATCAGTTCCGGCAATGCGCATCGATTATACAGGTCAAGGCCATAATAAGTCAAATCCTGCGCAATCACCTGAAATTCTTTCACGCCTCGTTCCACCAATAAACGAACCTGGCTTTCAATATCTTCCATTGGCAAAGATTGATAATGTCCGGTACTGATAGGAATCGCACAATAGGAACAGGTACGATTGCAACCTTCTGCTATTTTCAAATAAGCATAATGTTTCGGAGTCGTCAGAATACGGTCGGAAGCCAATTCACGGTAATACGATTTGCCCAAATCCGCCAATAACTCTTTCCAATTGAATTTTCCATAGAAACGGTCAACTTCCGGTAATTCTCTTTCCAAATCTTTCAGGAAACGTTCGGAAAGACAGCCCATAACAAAGAGCTTACCTATCTTCCCTTTTTTCTTAGCTTCGCCCAAATCCAAAATCATATTAATGGATTCTTCCTGGGCATCCCCTATAAAACCACAAGTATTGACAACAACAATTTCCCCGTTGATTTTATGTGGGTCATGTTCGACGGAATAACCGTTTGCAACGAATTGGCGCATTAATTGCTCTGAGTCTACCAGATTTTTGGAACAACCCAGTGTAATAATATCTACTTTATTTTTCCGCATTTCTTTGTGATAAAAAAAGCTCTGAAAGTTCTATTCTAATTTAAATAATCCATCTACGCAAGTAACGTGGTGCTCTTTAATCCCTATCTCATCCATCCAATGCCGGGTCTCAAAAGTTTTCAAATTTCCCGTATTGATTCCTTGTCCCTGATCGTTGTTCCATACCCAGAGAGGAGTTGGCCACAAGCAAGCTTTAAATTTTATTGTCTTATAAAACTGTTCATTACACCCTTGCTGTCCATGATGGGCTACTTGCAAATAATCGCAGTCCAAATCTTTCCGGAAAGGACCTGTTAAAACTTTATTTCCACATTCAACTCCGGCATCTCCTAAAAAAACGATTGATTTCTCTTTATCCCATACTCTAATAATCATACTGGAATTATTATATGGATTCATACGAAATTCTTCATTTGTTACTCCCAGTATCTTAAAATTCAATCCGTCTATCCTTTCAGTCAATCCTGGTATTGTTTGATTGAGAACTTCAATCCCTGATTTATCCAAGACCTCGTAAAATTCAAATGCATATTTATCATAAGGCTGCTCACACCGAAGCAAATCATCAGAAAAACGAGAATGATAGACTTTGTGTATTTTCATTCCTTTCGGTTCTTTCAATATTTCAGTCAATGCACCTACATGATCGTTATGAGGATGAGTAACAATCCATGCTTCAACCTCATTCCCCAATGCAGCAATAAACCCTCGCAGAAAAAGAGTCTCATCTTTCATTCCTCCATCCATCACAATCACTCTTCCTTTATCTGTCAGGAAAACATATGAATTTCCAATCGTATTTACCTGAGAAGGTATTTGCCACATCGCAAATCCGGACTTCCCATAAATATACATAGGAGCAGACAGCAAAGTAAATAACAAAAAGAAGATTAACTTTTTCATCATTAACGATTTTACTCTCCGAAAAGAGAATTTACAAATTCTTTTTTATTAAAAACCTGAAGATCTTCTATACCTTCTCCCAAACCAATATACTTTACCGGAATACGGAAATGGTCGGAAATACCAATCACTACCCCACCTTTAGCCGTACCATCCAGCTTTGTCACGGCAAGAGCATTCACTTCGGTAGCCGCCGTAAATTGTTTAGCCTGTTCAAACGCATTCTGTCCGGTAGAGCCATCCAAAACCAAAAGAATTTCATGAGGAGCATCAGGCACAACTTTCTTCATAACATTCTTTATCTTAGTAAGCTCATTCATTAAGTTTATCTTATTGTGTAAACGACCTGCCGTATCGATAATCACGACATCCGCCCCGTTTACCTTAGCCGAACTTAGTGTATCAAAAGCAACGGAGGCAGGATCCGAACCCATTTTCTGCTTTACAATTGGTACTCCTACCCGTTCACTCCAAATTACAAGTTGTTCGACTGCTGCGGCACGGAAAGTATCCGCTGCTCCAAGATAAACATTTTTCCCTGCTTTTTTAAACTGATAAGCTAATTTGCCGATTGTAGTCGTTTTCCCCACACCGTTTACACCGACAACCATAATCACGTATGGTTTCTTATCTTCCGGTAAAGAAAACATTTCAGCATCGTCTGTATTATTTTCAGTAAGCAAGGCTGCTATTTCTTCACGGAGCAAAGCTGTTAATTCCTGAGTAGTCACATACTTATCCTTAGCGACACGCTTTTCGATACGGGAAATTATTTTTAGCGTTGTATCTACTCCGACATCAGACGTAATCAAAACTTCCTCAAGATTATCCAATACCTCGTCGTCTACCTTGCTCTTCCCCGCAACAGCTCTGGTAATCTTCGAGAATACGTTTTCTTTTGTCTTTGACAATCCTTTGTCTAAAGTTTCCTTTTTTTCTTTACTGAAAAAACTAAAAATACCCATATTTTACTTGCTTAAATGATTTTCTATTGAATGAGTGCGCTAAATTACTAAATAATTGAGAAATTCTGTCAGCTCATTCTGTTTTTATAATCTTCATAATCAAAAGTTCGATATATCTCCAGTTTGCCTTCTTTTCTCCATAAAGCTAACGAGGGATGCGGTATACCATTAAACATTGTCGTTTTCACAATAGTATAATGTATCATATCTTCAAAAATAAGTTTATCACCTATTTTTAACGGCTTCTCAAATGACCAGTCTCCCATAAAGTCACCACTCAGACAACTGTTGCCACCAATACGATAAGTAGGCTTTCCTTCCACGGGGTCCGTAGCGAAACGAATAACGGGTTTATAGGGCATTTCCAGACAATCCGGCATGTGGCAAGTAAATGAAGCGTCCATGATAGCTGTTTTTATCCCATGGTTTTCCACGATATCGACAACCGTAGTCAACAGAAAGCCAGTCTGCCAGGCAAAAGCGCTACCTGGCTCCATGATAATTTCCAGATTAGGGTATTTGGACTTAAATGCCTGCAGCAAAGAAATCAAATGTTCCGTATCATAGCCTTTTCGAGTCATCAAATGTCCGCCTCCCATATTCAACCATTTTACAGACGACAAAAAACGACCGAAACGTTTCTCCACTTCTGTCAATGTTTTCTCCAAGTCATATGAAGATGACTCGCACAGGGTATGAAAATGAAGTCCCTCAATTCCTTCCGGCAGTTTTTCCCCCAGCAAATCGCTTACCACCCCCATTCGAGACCCCGGAGCACAGGGATTATACAAATCCGTTTCTACATCCGAATATTCAGGATTGATACGTAAACCGCATGAAACCTTATTACCATCAGCCTGTACCATCGGATAAAAACGCTCAAACTGCGTCAACGAATTAAAGGTCACATGACTACTGTATTTCAATATCGCAGGGAAATCCGCCTCTGTATATGCAGGAGAATAGGTATGTGCACGACTTCCCATTTCTTCGTATGCTAATTGTGCTTCATACTTAGAACTGGCAGTCGAATACGGAATATATTCCCGCACAATCGGAAAAGCTTTCCACATGGCAAAAGCTTTAAATGCCAATATGATATTCACGCCCGCCCGCTCCTTGACACTTTTGATAAGCGACAGGTTCCTGCGAAGCAAATCTTCTTCCATCACATAACAAGGAGATGGTATTGTATTGAAATCTATCATGTTTCCTACCCGATTTTAAATCAAAGTGCAAAGATAGAAAATAATATCATCTTTCATGTTTTAACAATATTTATTCCATTCCCACTTGATTACCTACTTAATATTAGTAGCTTTGTGAAAAAATAGTAGATTGTTCATTAAAAAAATTACACAACAATGGAAAGATTAACAGCACAAGAAGAGGATATCATGTTGTATATCTGGAAACTGGGTCCCTGTTTCATACGTGACATTTTGAACGAAATGCCAGAACCCCGTCCCCCTTATACAAGTGTGGCATCAGTTGTACGCAACCTGGAAAAGAAAAAATATGTAACCCCTAAAAAGTTCGGTACGGTTATCCAGTTTAGCCCACGGATTAAAGAATCTGTATATAAACGAACATTTATGTCAAATGTAGTCCGGAATTATTTTACGGGTTCATACAAAGAAATGGTTTCATTTTTTGTACGCGACCGGAAACTCTCCAAAAGCGATTTGCAAGAATTGATGAAACAAATAGAAAACGAAGAATAGTAATCTAAAAAAATGCCGGTTATATATGGAAAATTCGATATTCCTATATTTCATAAAGATTAATCTGGCAATAGCATTATTGTACATCTGCTATCGTCTCCTGTTTCAGCATGATACATTCTTTCGTCTCAGGCGGTTTACGCTACTATTCATTTACTTCGCTGCTTTTTTTTATCAATTGCCGGATCTTAGTAGTTGGTTGTCCAATCATTCGGGTGTGACAGAGATGGTCTCTTATTATTCAAATTTCATACCCAAGGAAACTATTGTAACAACTGAAGATACGATAACACAATCAGGGTGGCAAGATGCTCTTTTTTCATGCTTGCAATGGGGATATATAGCAGGCGTAATAGTCTTGTTTTTAAGATGTATATTTGAATTATCGAACGTTGTATGCACCTATTACACATGTAAAAAGACTCATATCAACGGAATAAGAGTCTGCCTTTTACCGAAAGCGGAAGCAGCATATTCTTTCTTCGGATGGATATTTATCTATCCCAAGCAATACAGCCGGACAGATTTGAATGAAATATTGCTTCATGAACAGACACACGTCAGGTTAAAACATACTCTGGACTTGGTTGTCAGTGAAATTATCAGCATTATATGTTGGATAAATCCGTGTGCATGGTTGATAAAGAAGGAAATCAGTATTAATCAGGAATACCAAGCTGATCAGGAAGTATTATATGCCGGATATAACAAAAAAAGGTATCAATATTTACTCATCGGATTGGGACATTCCAATAAGGCTATAGCAAAATTATATAATAACTTTAGTGTCTTACCATTAAAAAAGAGAATTAGTATGTTAAACAAAAAAAGAACAAACAGCGTAGTCAGGATAAAATATCTGGCTTTGCTACCATTAGTTGGAGGCTTGTTGTTAATCAATAACATTGATACAATGGCACACCTCGTCACTGAACAAATGACAGAGACAGAACCTGTCTCCACTGCTGAAATTCACAAACCGGTGACATTACCGGAAGAAACAACCGCTCCTCTTCCTCCGGATAATGAAACAAAATATACAATTTGTGATGTTATGCCTAAATATCCTGGAAGTAAGGAAGAACTTATCGATTTTATCAATAAAAATATCAAGTATCCGGAAGAAGCACTAAAAAAAAGGATATCAGGAAGAGTTTCCGTATCTTTTCTTGTTAACAAAGACGGCAGTTTGAGTGACTTTGTTGTTCGCCGTTCAGCTTCTCCGTTATTAGACGCAGAGGCTATAAGAGTTGCTAAATTAATGCCAAAGTGGATTCCGGGTAAGCTGAAAGATAAAACGGTCACTTGCTATTATACGATACCTATTTCTTTTAAATTACCAAAGAAGTAAACTGGCTTTTTCCCTTTTTAAGATGGTAAGAAAAAAGGGTATGAAATCTTCATCATGCCTGCGAAGCGAATAAAGATAACATACCCTGCCCCTTCTTAAAAAGGGAAAATATTTTCTAGGTTTTTACAATCTGAATTGCCACTATCCCAATATAGTTAAACGGGCAAACTTCAGTAATAACTGCTTCTGTCCAAAATTCATAAAAGTAACAGTAGCTTTGATATTCCCCCCCTCACCTTCTATAGCGGTGACCTCGCCTTCTCCAAAGCGGTCGTGACGGACCTTAGTTCCGACATGAAGTCCTGACAGGTTGGAAGCCGGCAAAGATGAAGCGGTTGACGTCGTATCCACTTTGGTTAAACGTTGTTGACATTTGACAGCTTGAGATGTTGGCGAAACATACGTATCTTGTTCCGGTTCAACAGCCTTAGGCTGCTGGAAAGAAGAATTAAATGCCGCAGGACGCTGAAAACGTTCGCGTACGGCTGCAAAAGTATCTCCGGATTGTACCTCCGGCATATTTAGAAATCGGACATCTATATCTTTCAAAAAACGACTGGGAGAACACATGACACTTTGTCCATTCCGGTAACGGCTTTTGGCAAACGTAAGGATACAGTTCTGTTCAGCGCGGGTAATTGCTACATAAAACAAACGCCTCTCTTCTTCGATTGCCCTCGAATTATCTTTTGCCATTAGCGATGGAAACAAATCTTCTTCCAGACCAACCACAAAAACATTCTTAAATTCCAACCCTTTTGCAGCATGGACAGTCATCATTGTCACTTTATTAGCTTGCTCATCTTTATCATTATCCTGATCTGTCAGAAGAGACACTTCAGATAGAAAATCCGCCAAAGAAACATGTTCTATACCTTCCTCTTTCCGGATTTCACAAAACTCGGAAATACCTTTCAGTAATTCCTGCAAATTTTCCTGTTTGCTAATACCTTCCACGGAGCGGTCCTGAAATAATGTACTGACAATTCCACTTTCTTTCACGACAATGGATGTGATCTCTTCAGCAGACATTTGTGCATTACGGCTGATAAAACTTTCAATCAATTCCCGGAAACCTGTTAATTTTTTCGCTGTACCATTATTAATGGGAAGAGCAAAACCAATCGGGTCATTCAATATAGTCCAAAGGCTTACATTTTTTTCATTTGCAGCTGTAATTAACTTTTCGAGTGTTGTTTCGCCAATACCCCGAACCGGATAATTGATAACACGTTTAAAAGCCTCTTCGTCATGTGGATTGATAATCAGACGCAGATACGAAATGACATCTTTTATCTCTTTCCGCTGATAGAAAGAAAGACCACCATATATTTTATAAGGAATCCCCCGCTTTCGCAACGCCTCTTCCAAGATACGTGATTGAGCATTTGTACGATACAGAATCGCAAAATCCGCATAGTCATAATTTTGCATCCGCATATCGTTTATTTTTCCGGCAACCGCATATCCTTCCTCATAATCCGAATAAGAAGCACAAACACAAACCTTGCTTCCCTCTTCCTTTTCCGAATAAACCGTTTTATGTATTTGCTGGGTATTCTTATGTATCAAGCTATTGGCTGCATTTACTATATTCTGTGTAGAGCGATAATTTCTTTCCAATTTAAAAATATGGCAACCCGGATACAAATTCTTAAATTGCAAAATATTATCAATATTTGCACCACGGAAAGAATAGATACTTTGGGCATCATCTCCTACGACACAGATACGGCGATGTTGTTCACATATACGTTGTACAATCAAATGTTGTGCAAAATTCGTATCCTGATATTCATCTACTAAAACAAACTGAAAAAAATTACGGTATTTTTCCAATACATCCAAGTGATCGCGAAAGAGAATATTAGTTTGCAACAACAAATCATCAAAATCCATTGCACCGGCCTGCTGACAACGATTCTGATAACGTTTGTAAATATCCCGGAGCAAAGGCATTTTACATTCCATATCATGCTCGACCAATTCTTTATTTTGTTCGTAAGCCTTATAAGTGATTAACGCATTCTTAGCATTAGAAATACGGCTTTGTATCATATTCAGGCGATAAACTTTATCATCCAGTTGCATTTCTTTTATGATGGAACGTAGCAAACTTTTAGAATCGGCTGTATCATAAATGGTAAAATTGGACGGATATCCGATATGTTCGGCTTCATAACGAAGAATACGCGAAAAAATGGAATGAAATGTTCCCATCCATAAACGACGGGCTGTCTGTTCGTCAGTCAAGGTGGCAATACGCTCTTTCATTTCACGGGCAGCCTTATTGGTAAAGGTCAAAGCCAAAATACTCTGAGGAGGTAGTCCTTGGTGCAATAAATAAGCTATTTTGTAAGTCAGCACACGTGTCTTTCCCGAACCGGCCCCAGCTATCACCAACGAAGGACCTTCTGTATAGACAACCGCTTCGTACTGACTTTTATTTAATTGTTTCAGATATTCTTCCACACACTTCTTTTTATTAAAAGCACAAAGGTATGAAATTTTATTTATCTCTATTCCTCGAGTCATCGTTCTCGATGCTACAAGTTACTTTCCTGACTTTTTCTTTCAGAGAAGCAAACGTATAACTATCTGACATTTATCTGACAATTGCATGACAATCTGTTATTCGGAAGAAATTCGCCCCTATAAACAAATTTCTCAACTAACTATTATAATAAATCCTTATCTTCGGACGTTATTTTTAACGAAATGATGTTTACAGAATAATATGATGAACACACGATTAACAGCTAATCTGTCTGTATTTTCAACATTTGCCCTGCTTTTGCTTTCATTCAGTTTCGGTTTTCATAGTTATTCCAAAACCGAAGAAGCAATCGTTTCCGATTTGAACCAAGCATTGCAACGGACCATCATGCAAAAGTCCAACTTGTGGATGAGCCAGGACACCTTGCAAACATATTCCCGCTTATCGACTGTTTTTGGGAATCCAATATATATAGAAAGCTATAATAAAGAGTTTTCTGAAGCCTTAAATTTTTCAGAAATAAAAGAGAAAACCGGTATTATCGTACAAGTCAAAAATAAAAAAGAAACAGCCAATCCCCTACCGGTTACAAACAAGAAGTTAGCAGACAATTATCTGGCAAGTGATACTGTTATATGGATTTCCGCCACTCCAAAAGCAAATACTCAGCTCGAAGATATAGGCATTTCTTTCCAAGGGTATGCGAATTGTTCCCCATTCATTATTCTTACATTAATGAATAAGACTTTTCCTCTTTTATTTTTATTCTTAGCTTTTATTTCAGCAGCAGGCTTTATTTATCTCCATCGTTATAAATCAATGAGTTGCCATGAAAACAAAAACACAGTCGTTTATGGTAACCTTATTCTTTCATGTGACAAAGCCTCTTTTTATAAAAAAGACGGTGAAAAATTGAAACTAACTCCACAACAATATGAACTGATGGAAATGTTTTTCCGCTCATCCACTCATATTCTGAGCCGTTCTGAAATTTGCGAAGCCCTGTGGCCCGGAAAAATAAATGCGGATGAAACGTTAAACACGCTCATCCGCAGGTTACGTCCGCTGATAGAAGACAATACCAACCTAAAAATCACTACCGACCGTGGTCGGGCCTATGTCTTAGAAGAAACATTGGTCTAAAAAGTCAGACCAGCGGTACAATATTGTATCTTTCTATTCCGATTTGATACTTTTTACCGGATTTTCATTTGAGACCCTCCAGGCACGTATTGTAACACAGACGATTATGATAGCTAACACAACAATACCACAAGAGATAAACAAAGTCGCTCCCATCGATATTTTAACAACAAACTGCATCAACCAGTTATTTCCAGTGAAATAGGCAACCATAAGGCCTATCAGTATAGCCGGAATAGCTGTAAAGGAAACATCCCGTGAAATAACAAACAAGATATCTTCTGCTTTAGCCCCGTTAACTTTACGAATTGCTATTTCCTTACTACGTCGGTGTATTTCATCTTCTGTGTACCCTAACAATCCCAATAAAGTTATTATCAGCATAATTATGGATGCCGATAATATCGAGTTACGAAATAGACGTGCAGTCTTGTAACTTTCCGTTATCCGGGTAGAATAATCTATAAAACAAGCATCATCATTGTTCAGCAATTCGCGTAACCGGGCATTTAGCTCACTTAATAAAACCGGATTCAGGTCATTTAAGCGGATAACAAGGTTATTACTACCAGTCCAAGTTGCATCCATTTCTCCTTTAGAATACATCACTAACGGAGGAATTTCGTTCTGCAACGAACCAATCTGAAAATCCTTCATGACACCGATAACTTCAGCTGTTTCTCCTTCTAGCCGGAATGTTTTACCAACAAAGGGTTCGTTCCAATGCATTTTTTGTGTAAAGGTTTCGTTTACGATAGCATGATTATAATCCAGTCTGCTTTCTGAAAAATTCTCCCCTTCCTTTAGATGAATACGCAATGTTTCTATAAAATCCTTATCTGCCGACATCACGCGTGAGGAGAACAAAAACTCTTCTTTATCTTGTTCGGAAACCACACTACCATTCATTCCGTCAATCGGAAGAGCAGTTGTTATAGTCACTTTTTCCACTTCCGGCATACGGCTGAATTCTGACTTTAAACGTGTAATCTGTTCACCGCTAACATCTCCCATATCAGCCGCACTGATAATATACTCGGTTGTATATCCCAAATCTTTATTAATCATCAAGCTATATTGCTTTGTAATTATCACTAGTAAAGTTAACATAAATGCAATACCTAGAAATTGGACAAATAATAAAGTTCGTTTCCAATACCGTTTATTGGCTGTATAAGTACGAAAAACCTGAGTAACAGGTATTATGGAAAAAATTCGAGCAGGAATAACACCTGCCAACAATAACAAAGAAACAACCACAACTAAAGTAACCCACAAATTACTCAAAGAAAAAATATTTATCAAAGATGCCTGTATCAGGCTTTCTATCTGTCCACGAAAAATCAAAATCAAAATAATAGCCAAGATGAATGAAATGAGTACCAAAGAAAAGGTTTCATAAATAAACATCGCAAATATATTCCCATCTGATGCTCCGTTGCACTTATGGACACCTACCGATTTGGCCCGTACAGCCAACGATGAAATTGAAATCAATACATAATTCATGGCAGAAACAAATAGCAAGGAAAAAGCCAAAAGACTCAATATCTGAAGCATACGTTTAATTGTAGAATCCGTGGAGTGTAATTCCGTTACCGGTTTTAAATAGTAATCAAACATGATACCTTTAGCCTTAAAAGCTTCTACATCATAATATTTAGGCAATATACCCGGTATTTTAGCTTCGACTTCTTTTGCCGAAACATTAGGACGAAGTTTCACATATCCCATATAAGCATCGTTATTCATCCAGCCGGGATGGTATCCCCAAGCTTGCGTCAGTGTTTTAAAGGAAAGTACAGCATCAAAAGGTAGATGCGTATTTTTGGGTATATCCTCAAACACGCCTGCTATAGTTACCGGCTCCGTCTTATTCAATAAGATTGTTTTACCAACCGGATTCTCCAAACCGAATATACGATGTGCTGCAGAACTTGATAAAAACATATTTAATGACAAAGCAAGTTTCATTTTATCACCTTCTAATATTTTATATCCGAAAACATCAAAAAAGGAAGAATCAGCAATACAAACTTTCTCTTTATATATTTTATCGTCATATTTCATCATCATATCATTCTGCCAGCCGGAAATGACCGTAGCATCCTCTACTTCATTTAAATCATCCCGCATAGCCCCGGGGACAGGTGCATTAATAATCGGACCCTTATATTTAAACGCTTCATTATCCTTCATAGTCAGATTACGTTGGATACTATATATCCGATCCGCATCCGGGTAAAAGTTATCATAACTCAACTCGAAAGCCACTTGTGAAAATAAAACCAGTCCCACAACCAAACCAAGCGTCAACGATATAACTTTAATCAAGTTATTTCCTCTACTACGTATCAAATAGCGGAATGTGTAAAATAATTGTTTCATAATATAGCATTGTTTTTATTGACATCTTGAAAAACAAGAAATATAATTCAATAAAGACAAAATACGTGCCACACACATTAAACTACTGATATACAACACAATGTACAATAATGCAAAAAACTAAGATTGTCCAAAATTTTGACACCACTGTATAATTATTAGACAACTATCAAAGAAGTAAACTATCCGTCTCAACTACAAAATATAAATGATAAAAAAATACCAGACAATTGATTTACGTTTTTATTATCTTTGCAAAATAATTAAGAATCAACGTATATTTCTTCCAATCACAAAATAGGGTAATGTTAACACACATAATTAATATGAATTCATTGACTACGATATATCTTCATATACTAATGCTGTCATCTGAAGCTATTCTTAGCGGATTGTTGTTATTGTTCATGCTAACCACTTTCATCTTACTTTTCTTGTTGATAAAAAGCCGCAAAAAACAGGCATTAAGCAGGAACATCCGAGAGTCTCAACAATTTTGTCTGAATATCTTGGACAACCTGCCATTTCCGGTCTTTGTCAAAGACATTAATGATAATTTCAAATATAAATTGTGGAACAAAGAGGCTGAGCTTCAATCCGGTACAAGCAGGGAAAATATAATCGGGCATTCTGATTTTGAAATTTACGGAGAAGAAAGAGGACGTAAGTACAGAGAAATAGATGAACAATTAATACAAAGCGGGAAAAGCTACCGGGCAGAGGAAGGTTATGTAACTCCCGACGGAGTCCAACATAGCACGATTGTAGATAAATCAATCGTTTCAAGTGAAGAAAATCATTGGCTGTTGATAGTTCGTTGGGATATTACCCCAATAAAAGAATATGAGAAAAAATTGATTCAGGCAAAAGAAGAATTGGAAAACGCTGTTAAAAATCAAAATCTCGTGCTCAACAGTATTAATTTCGGACTGGTATATATTGATAAGAATTACAAAGTACAATGGGAAGCTACATCCAATCTCAAAGAATTAGCCAAAAACAGACATTATACAGCAGGCAAAGTTTGTTACGAAACGGTAATGGGACGCCAAAGTCCTTGTCCTCATTGTGCTCTTAGTGAAGCGATTAAAAAAGGGACATCCGTACGACATGAATGGGTCGAAGACGATGTGACCATCGAAATCAGTGCACTTCCTATTTATAACGATTTGAGCAAAGAAATATCCGGAGGATTAATGAAAATCGAAAATATTTCAGACAAAAAGCGGATTGAACATTTAATGTATGAAGTAAAGAAGGCAGATGAAGCCAATCGTTTAAAATCAGCCTTCTTGGCAAATATGAGCCATGAAATCCGCACACCTTTAAATGCGATAATCGGTTTTTCCAATCTATTGACAGAAACAGATGACCCGAAAGAAAAAAAGGAATTTATGCATATCATCAGTGCAAATAATGAATTGCTACTGCAACTTATCAACGATATCATCGATATGGCTAAAATAGAATCCGGCACATTGGATTTTTCCTATGTAGATACGGATATCAACGAGCTTATGGGAAACATCAGACAACAAATGCAACTAAAAAATACAAGACCGGAAACTGTTGAAATAGAATTTACCCAAAAGCAATCCTCCTGTATCATCAATACAGACCGAAATAGAATCATGCAGGTATTGATTAACTTTATTACGAATGCCATGAAATTTACCCAAGATGGTTATATTCACTTCGGCTATGATAAAACTGAAAAAGAAATATTCTTTTTTGTTAAAGATACGGGCATTGGTATACCTGAAAATCAGAAGGAAAAAATATTCGACAGATTTGTCAAACTAAATACTTTCGCGCAAGGAACAGGTCTTGGACTACCAATCTCAGCTATGATTGTCGAAAAACTAGGAGGTACAATAGGTGTAGATTCTAAAATCGGAGAAGGTTCTACTTTCTGGTTTAAACTTCCCATCCCTTGAAAATCCGTTTTTTTTCGTATTTTTGCAGCCCAATTATAGGACTTGTAGATGTTGAAAAATTTTCTTATTTCTGCGGGAATAGCTGCGCTCATTTCCGCCTCTCCCGTAAAAGCTCAGAAACAGCGGGAGTTCATTACACAGCCTTTGGAAAAGGCGGAAACTTCTTCGGACACAATATCGAAAAAGAAAGAAGTTATTATTGTAGACGGACGCGAACTAAACGAAAGACAATTAAAACGTTATTACCGCCAGCTACGACGCGATTCCATTCGTGCTCATAAAAACATTTGGTGGTCAGTTTTAGGAGGACCTTCTTATACGCCGGAAGCATCTTTGGGTGTGGGAGGTGCAATTTTAGCCAGCTTCAGATTAAACAAGAAAGATACCATTTCGCAGCGTTCCTTCCTTCCGGCAGGCTTAAACCTGTCTCTCAATGGAACAATTGTTGTTGCCGGTGCCGGAACTTTTTTCTTTAACGAAAATAAATTCCGCATCTATGCCAGCTACGGATACCGTAATGAGCCGGCCCATTACTATGGAAAAGGAATGAGTATAGCCGAAAATATTGAAAGAAGTGACTCTACAACCAAATATCATCGAAACTACTTCCAAATTTACCCTCGTTTCGTATGGGAAATACGCCCTCATTTTTATATAGGAGGGTTGTTTGAATTAAATTACACAAAAGCAACGCAAATTAATCCGGTCATGTTGAAAGATACATATTTCAACAAATACGATAGTACCTATCTGAATGTTGGTATCGGGGGTTTAATACAGTATGATACCCGTGATGATGTAGCTACCCCATCCAAAGGTGTCCTGCTCAGTGCTAATTTTAAAATGTTCGGTAAATACTTGGGAGGCAACTACAATTACGAAATTCTGGAATTGGAATACCGACAGTTTAAAAACATTTTCCGCCCGCGCAGTACTCTTGCCTGGATTGCAAAAAGTCAGATAGGTATGGGAGACATTCCCTTTACGGAACTTCCCACCTTTGGCTCTCCCTTCGACCTGCGTGGTTACTATATGGGTAAATACAGGGACAAATCGATGGCTTACGGCATCATAGAATATCGCCATATGTTCGGTTCGCCGGCTAAATACAAAAGCGGAAATTTTTGGGCAAAATGTGGCTTTGTGGTTTGGGGCGGTACCGCCTCTATCGGGAATTCACCTTTTGACTGGAATAAATGGAAGCTCAATTACGGGGCAGGTATTCGTATTCAAATGCAACCGGGTAAAAATTTCCGTCTCGATGTCGGAAAAGAACCCGGCCAGCCCGGTATGCAAGTTTATATGAACATGACGGAAGCATTCTAAAAATAAATCCCCGTGGCAGACAATCCAGCCAAGAATAATCCGAAGGCGCATTAATTATAGAGGAATAATGCTTATATTTGTCTTTATAAACAAAAAAGACAGAGGCTATGAAGTATAAATTATTAGTTCTCGATGTAGACGGGACGCTACTCAACGACAACAAGGAAATAAGCCCCCGCACTTTAGCTGCTTTGCTAAAAGTACAACAAATGGGTATACATATTGTATTGGCATCCGGAAGGCCTACCAATGGTGTTATGCCCATCGCTGAGAAACTGGAACTAAACCATTACGGAGGTTTTATTCTTTCATACAACGGCGGACAAATTATCAATGTGCAAACCGGTGAACTCTTATTTGAGAAACGCATTGCCCCCGAATGGATTCCCTATTTAGAAAAGAAAGCAAAGAAAAACAATTTTGCAATCTTCACTTATCACAAAGATTATATTCTGACGAACAATCCGGACGATGAACACGTTCAGCAGGAAGCCCGGTTGAGCAATATGAAAATAATCAGTACGGACAACTTTGCCGAAGCAGTTGATTTTGCTCCTTGCAAATGTATGTTGGTTAGTGATGACGAAGAAGCATTGGTAGGATTGGAAAATCATTGGAAAAAACGGCTCAATGGCGTGCTGGAAGCATTCCGTTCAGAGCCATATTTCCTTGAAGTTGTTCCACAGTTCATAGACAAAGGCAATACATTAGGCGTATTACTTTCCAAATTATCCGTTTTACCGGAAGAAGTAATAGCCATTGGCGATGGTGTGTGTGATGTTACGATGCTGCAATTGGCCGGCGTTGGTATTGCGATGGGAAATGCTGAAGATTCAGTAAAAATCTGTGTCGACAAAACAACGCTAAGTAATGAACAAGATGGTGTTGCAGTTGCAGTCGAAGCCTTAATTCTGGCAGAAATACGTCCGACTGAAATCCCCTTGGATCAGCTAAATATAAGAGCTAAACATGCCTTGATGGGTAACCTCGGTATCCAATATACGTATGCATCAGAAGATCGTGTGGAAGCAACTATGCCGGTCGACGAACGTACCCGCCAACCTTTTGGTATTTTGCATGGAGGAGCTACACTTGCGTTGGCTGAAACCGTTGCCGGACTGGGTTCTATGATACTGGCCAAACCGGACGAAATCGTAGTCGGAATGCAGGTGAGTGGAAATCACATGTCGTCAGCCCATGAAGGAGATACAGTACGTGCTGTCGGAACGATTATTCATAAAGGGCGTTCCTCACACGTATGGAATGTAGATGTATTTACTTCTACCGACAAACTTGTCTCTTCCATCCGTGTAGTCAACAGTATATTAAAGAAAAAATGACATCGGAAGAAATACAACGCAACAGCCAAACAATCGACAAATTAATCAAGCAGAATCGAAACTTTGCAATCTGGCGGATACCTGGAAAAGAACCTCGATTCATCATGCAAAGTTCAGGTTCTGCCCGTATTTTTCATCATATCAAAGAGTTAGACGAGCAATGCGGTTTTGTCATTGCACCGTTTCAATCTGCAGTACAATTACCAATCGTACTGATTCAACCGGATTGTTTTGAAATTCCTGAAAACTTGAAGGAGGACGAGCCATCCGGAGAATTTCCTTATTTTCCTTCAGAAAATAAGGTTTTGTCCATAGAAAACGAAAAAATTAATTATTCAGCCTGTTTTGAACTTTTTATCCACTCCCTCCAAGAAAAGAGATTCGATAAGCTGGTTTTATCCCGAAGCCGGACTATCACCCGGTCCTCCTCTTTTTCTGCGGGCAGCGTTTTTTTTCAGGCATGTGCACGCTATAAATATTCGTATGTCTACCTTTGTCATACTCCACAAACCGGAACATGGCTGGGTAGTACACCGGAAATTATTTTGGCTGGAGAAAACGGAGAATGGCATACTGTTGCCCTTGCCGGGACACAACCTCTTCAAAATGGAGAACTTCCCACTCAATGGGACGACAAGAATAAAGAAGAACAGGGCTTTGTAGCCTCTTATATACGTACCCAACTTACATCGTTGGGTATTAAGCCGTCAGAAACCGCTCCCTACTCCGTTCGTGCCGGTGAACTTTCGCATCTGAAAAATGATTTTTATTTCCAACTACCCAACAACAGACGTCTTGGAGATTTATTGCAACTGCTTCATCCCACTCCCGCTGTTTGTGGATTACCAAAAGAGAAAGCATATCGTTTCATTCTCGCTCACGAAGGTTACAACCGCTCTTATTATTCCGGCTTTGTCGGTTGGATCGACCCTGAAAAAAGAAGCGATTTGTATGTCAACCTACGTTGCATGAACATCACCGACCGTACTCTGACATTATACGCCGGAGGCGGTCTCTTACCTTCCTCCCGCATGGCCGATGAATGGAATGAAACGGAAGCAAAAATGAAAACGATGGAAAGACTAATTGATTAGTATGCTTTTGATTTTTCAACTGTATCTTTTTCAGAAAAACATGCTTGCTATATTTGTTTCCATATATATGGAAAGTATAATAAACAATTGTGTATTTTAGTTTCAACAATTATTGAAAGAAAGGAAGACAATTGATTAATGTATATTTGGTTGGGTGGAAAATAATAAATGCTCCCCTTCTTTTTCAAAAGCCATTCGAAGATTTTCAAAAGAAAGCGCTTCCGTTTGCCAAATAGCATATTGAGTACCAATCTGTTCTGGATAGTGGGCATCGGAAGCTGCATATTGTGTGTATTCCCGAAGATAAGAATGTTGCTGTAAGAGTAACTGATAACGGGAAGAATCATTAAACTCTATGCCATCCAACATGAGTGACGAATCTATAAACCCCAGCTGGCTAATCAGACTAAACGAAGGACGCTCCACATGAGCTGCAATAAACAAACCTCCCAACTTTCGGACAACTGCCGATACCTTTTCCACACTCTGGTCCAGAGCCGAAAGGAGTAAATAAGGAGCCTCACCTACTATCTCGTTCCGGCTGTTTACCCAAACCTGGTCGCCAAAACGTTCGGGGTCGTTCGGTATATGCGGAAGATGAACGTCTAAGTATTGCTGAAAGATGATACGAGAAGATTCTGTGCCAAACAAAGCTACACAATGGGCTTCTTCACGAGTTGTCACTTCGACACCGGCAAAGACGATTAAACCGGCCTTAGCTCCTAACCTCTGTATTTCAGGACATTGCATCGTATTATTATGATCCGTAACAGCTATAGCATGTAACCCTCTTTCAAGAGCTGTTTCTACAATAACAGAAGGACTCATTTCTAAACTTCCGCAAGGAGAAAGACAAGTATGGATATGTAAGTCTATCCGGTATCGTTTCATGCTTTTTGCAAAAGTTGGTAGATTTTTCCGGTTATTTCAAAAGAGGCATATGAAGTACCAAGCACGGGAATGTTTTCACCTTCTCCCTTTTTCAACGTTTCTTCATCCGGTGAAGCACCATTTACAATCAGAACGGCAGCCACATCTTTCAGGGTAGCAACCGCCAATATATTCTGATGTGTCTGCATGGTAATCCATATCATACCTTCCTCAATATGCCCCATTACATCACTCAGCAAATCACTGGTATATCCACCGGTGATTTCTTCTTGCAAGCCGTTTTTCCCACAAAACACTTTCAAATCCAATTCCTTAACTAAATCATCGACCTTCATATTTAGCTCCTTTCTTATAACAATCTTTATTTAATCTATCTTTACCCCATGTTTTTTCCACAATTCGAAAAGCATGTTCTTTATCCAACTTTCCATGTTTCTCCATATTACGCTGCATAAAAACACAGTCACTGAACTGAGCCTCATGTCGTACAATGTCCTCCGCCAAACTTTGGCAATTCGGAGAACCACAGGCGCCACAATCAATTCCCGGAAGATAACACATCAAATTTCTGACCTGTTCCATCTTTTTCAAGATTTCCTCAATATTACCTTCATAACGCAGTTTAGGGTTGGGGTGAAGTGGAGGAATCGTGATATGTTGCTTTAAATAAGCTAATGCTTCTTTACGTTCCGAGACATATATAAGCGGAGCTTTATCACGCTTCATGGAACGTTTCATAATGCGTTCGGCTGTAAGAAAACGGTTCGCTACAGCCAGTACACCTCCGGCACAACTCAAATCGCAAGCCCGTAATTCCAGAAAATCGACATTACGAACCTCTGTTGTCGTTTCCATTCGTTCCAGAAATTCAATGACATTATGTATCTCGTCAATAGCCAGACAACGGCCTGAAAAATGCTTGGCTTCTCCCCCAGTCTGACTCCATCGCATTTCCTTTTTAGTTAATGCCGGTGGGAGAGCACACTCAGGTTTATAATCTTTCGGGCGATTCTTCAAAATATGATATACCTTATTATATAAGGTGTCCATATTGATTACACCTTTAATAGCAGATGAGTATCCCTCAGCCCCTTTTAGTGCCGCAATTTTAGCAGCACAAGGCGTAATGTAGAAAATACCGATGTCTTCAAATGGGACTCCTTCTTCTTCTAATACTTTATGATAATAAGTCGCCGTTGCGTCAACCGGCGATTTCACTTGTAAAATGTTATCGACCAAAGCAGGAAAACGAACTTGTATCAAACGGATAATAGCCGGACAAAAAGAGCTGATAACCGGCTTTTCGTCCATGCTTTCCATCTGCCTGAGCATTTCTCGGTGAATCATATCTGCTGTAAATTCAACATGAAAAACATGTGTAAATCCCAGTTCGTAAAGTGCGCTGATAATTTCTTCTTCTGTCGTATATTTAGAAAATTGCCCGATAAAAACAGTTGGAACCAGTACGATTCTTGCTTTATAATCGAAAATTTTCTGAAAGTCATCCTGTTCTACAGAAATTGCTTCTGTCGGACATGCTTTCAGACATTCACCGCAATCCACACACCAATCCTTGCGGATAGATGCGTTGCCATCACGTATACGGACAGCCCCGGTCGGACATTTCGTCATACAGTGTGTACAACCGATACAACGCTCCTTGTCTATTTTTAACGCATGATAAAACTTTGTGTCTTCCATTACTTTATTCTCCTTTCACTGAGAAATAGGTTGTCATACGAACAGTTGTACCTTCATCAACCTTGCTTTCTATCTTTAATTCGTCTACATTTTTTTTCATATTAGGCAATCCCATTCCGGCACCGAAGCCCATCTCACGTACAGCCGGAGACGCGGTAGAAAAGCCTTCTTGCATAGCCTGATCAATATCCGGTATTCCCGGTCCTTCATCCTGTAGTATCAGACTTATTTTATCAGCATCAATTTCAGCCTGCACGATTCCACGCCAAGCGTGTGCCACAACATTAACCTCCGCTTCGTAAAGAGCAACCACTACACGTTTTATAATGTGCGAGTCGATAGATAGTTGTTTCAACACTTTTTTTATCTGGCTGGATGCATAGCCTGCCTTTGAAAAATTACCTCCTTCCAGTTCGAATTTGAATTGCATGCGTATCCTCCCTTCTTAATAAATAGATAAAAGGCCGTTACAATACAACTCTCCTACCGCATGGTACATAGAATATTCCGTTTTCATCAAAATCATATTATTTTCGGTTGCCAATCGCAGCATTTCAGGAGTAACCTTTTTCCCTCGAACAAAAAGAATACAACTCACATCCGCCACTTCTGCCGTACGGATAGTCTGCATATTACATAATCCTGTAATCAGAATCATTTCATTGCAATCCAGCGTTAGTACATCACTCATCAAATCGCTGGAAAATGCGTACTGCACATCATGCTCAACGCTTTCTTCCCCGCATATAATCGTTGCATCCGTCAGTTCCTGTATTTGCCGTATCTTCATAAATATTAAAGGTTAAAATTAGAGGTAGCAATGTAAGAAATAGTTATAACTTTGCAAGCAAAACTAACAGAAACTTTACATAAAATTAAATATGGGTGTCGTAATCGGTATTGATGTGGGAGGAAGTACCACCAAAATAATAGGTATTGAGAATGGGAAAATCAAATCACCTATGTTCGTGAAAGCGACTGACCCGGTAACATCTCTGTTCGGAGCGTTTGGAAAATATATTTACGATAATGATATCACGCTGCCAGATATAGAAAAAGTAATGTTGACCGGTGTCGGAAGTGCCTATATAGACCAACCCTTATACGGTTTGCCAACAGCAAAAACCGATGAGTTTATGGCAAATGGCATGGGGGCCCAATATAACACTTCACTTACAAACCTGATTGTCGTCAGCATGGGAACCGGAACCTCTTTTGTAAAAGTAGAGGACAGTCAAATACAACATATAGGTGGCCTCGGTGTAGGAGGAGGAACATTATTGGGCTTGTCACGTTTGCTTTTGAAAACACAAGATATTCACCAGATTTCCGAAATGGCGTTAAAAGGGACACTAACAAACATCGACTTACAGATTCAGGATATTTGCAATAAACCGCTACCGGATCTCCCTTTAGATGCCACAGCATCCAATTTTGGAAAAACAGACGGAAATGCATCTCCGGAAGATATTGCGTCAGGAATTATCCACATGGTGTTACAATCGATTGGACAAGCTGCTATTTTGTCTGCACTAAACAGCCAAATAAAAGACTTTGTCTTAATAGGAAATCTTACACAACTTCCTCAATGTAAAGATATTTTCCCTAAGATGGAAGAAATGTATCACATTCGTTTCCATATCCCCCGCTATTCGGAATACAGGACTGCCATCGGAGCAGCATTGACATATATTAATCATTCGGAGACTCATACAGTCGGCTAAGAAGAAAATTTTGTGGAAGAGTTAGAAGGTAACAGGATGTTGCATAAAAAATACTCGGTGAACTCATATTATTATTATTTATTTCCTATCTTTGATAACATTAAAACAAAATTACAGTATTATGTTTGCAAAAGAAACTTATATGGCCCGCAGGGCTAAATTGAAACAGACAATAGGCTCCGGCCTTCTCCTGTTTTTGGGAAATGATGAATCTGGTATGAATTATGCAGATAACACCTATCACTTCCGTCAGGATTCTACCTTCTTGTATTTTTTCGGATTGCCATATGCAGGATTGTCGGCAATCATCGACATAGATAACAACCGGGAAATTATTTTTGGAGATGAACTAACTATCGACGCAATTGTTTGGATGGGGACGCAACCTACCTTGAAAGAGAAAAGCGAAGCTGCAGGTATTACTGAAGTACGCCCGTTTAAAGAGATTGAAACCTATCTGAAAAACGCTCAACAAAAGGGACAGTCCATTCATTATTTGCCAACCTACCGGGCTGAGCATCAAATTAAACTCTTCCAATGGTTAGGGATTGTTCCGGGAGCAGAACAACCTTCTGTTCCTTTCATTATGGGCGTCGTCAATCAACGTAATTATAAAAGTGCAGAAGAGATTGCCGAAATAGAAAAAGCCTGTATCGTAACAGCCGATATGCATTTGGCCGCCATGCGTACCGTTCGTCCGGGTATCCGCGAATGTGAAGTTGCCGCTGCTGTTGCAGAAGTAGCCTTCGAAAATAATTATGAGCTTTCCTTCCCGATTATTGCAACAATTAACGGTCAGACATTGCATAATCATGATCACAGTAATATGATTAAGAGTGGCGATATGCTTTTGCTGGATGCCGGAGCTGAAACGGAAATGGGATATGCCGGCGATATGTCGTCTACTATTCCGGCTGACTCTAAATTCACAACCCGCCAGAAGGATATTTATGACATTCAGGTAGCTGCACATGAAACAGCCGTTGCCGCTTTACGTCCGGGAATTCCTTTTGTCGATGTCTATGAATTATCCTGTAAAGTCATAATGGAAGGCTTAAAAAATCTGGGCTTTGTGAAAGGAGACCCGATGGAAGCCGTAAAAGCCGGTGCACATGCCATGTTTATGCCCTGTGGACTTGGCCACATGATGGGACTGGATGTTCATGATATGGAAAATCTAGGTGAAACATATGTTGGATACGACGGACAACCCAAAAGCACGCAGTTCGGTCGCAAATCTTTACGTTTGGGACGAAAACTAGAGCCTGGCTTTGTGCTAACTATCGAACCGGGTGTTTATTTTATTCCTGAACTGATGGATTTATGGAGAAGCGAAAATAAATTCACCGAGTTTATTAATTATGAAAAGCTCTTCACTTATAAGGATTTTAGTGGTATCCGTAACGAAGAAGATTATCTGATAACAGAGAATGGTGCTCGTTTATTAGGGAAAAAAATTCCTCTTCATACAGACGAAGTAGAAGCTTTAAGATAAAAATATATGGACTAATGATTGAGGCTGTCTGATTTATTTTAGACAGCCTTTTTTTATTTCTCTGTCCCGAGTTTTTTCAAAAATACCTTTATTCTATCATTATTATTCATACATTTACAAAATCAATAACAAAACAGAGGCAAATATGGACCAATATATTTTTTCCATAATTAAAGTCGGTGGCATTCTAATCGGTGGAGTGCTTATCTTTTTCGTCTTATGGTATATAATAAAAGATGTCATGAATTTGAAGAAGAACGACCGTGATTAAGGCATTTGTATTTTACTTTTAACAACCTAAATTTGTTTGCTCGAAAGATTCCTGCGCAGATAATCACTTTCCTCCTGTCCTACCATCAGATTACCTCTGAAATATTTATTTCCTATCCATATAATCTGTAAAAATGCTGTTTTCATAGATAAAACCCTACTGTTTACCGATATCTTTTTAAGATACTGGAACAGGTATGTATTTTTGTTTTCTATAATATGTATTAAACAATCCATAAGATACAACCGGTAACCAGCATAAGCTGAACAAGCATAAATTCTGACAGTAATGGAAAAGCAAGAGTACAGGCAGCAAATATTAGAAAATCTGATTTACGCAGTTATATGGCTGGTTGTTTTATCTATGCCTCTATGGGATAGTTATACCATCGGAAACAGTATAGGCACGAACTGGCAGGAAGCATTCCATTTTTGGAGAATCATGCTTCCCTTCTTTCTGTTATTTCTCATCAATAATTATTTGCTAATTCCATATTTGTTGATACGTAAAAGGTCATGGCTTTACCTCCTATTCATATTTCTTTCCATTATTGTTACGCTCGTTGCCAATATGGACAAAGTACCCAACCCGCGGAAACAAAATAACAGACCCCCATGGGAACAGATACAAAGCGACAAGTATTCGAATATACATCATCCACCGATGATACGACAACCGCTTTTTATGCCGCACTTGCTGACTATTATCCTGATTATCGGGATTAATCTCGCTATTAAACTCCTATTCAAATCTATCCGGGATGAACATCGGATGAAAGAATTGGAGAAACATACGTTACAAACGGAATTAGAATATCTGAAACATCAGATTAATCCTCATTTTTTTATGAATACATTGAATAATATCCATGCTTTGATAGATATAAATAGCGAAAGAGCAAAAAATACAGTACTTGAATTATCAAAGCTGATGCGATACATCTTGTATGACGCTTCCCTACCCTCCGTTCCGTTGGAAAAAGAAATTCGTTTTTTGAATAATTATATCGGATTGATGAAAATACGTTTTACAGACAAAGTGGATATATGTATGTCTCTACCAAATGAAATACCGGATGTACAAATACCTCCTTTACTCTTTATCTCTTTTCTGGAAAATGCGTTTAAACATGGTATCAGCTATTGTAACCCGTCTTTTATCCATCTTTCCATGGAAATTAAATTGAAGGAATTGCATTGCCTGTTAGTTAACAGCAATTACAAGAACAAAACAGAACGACATAAAGGAATCGGGCTTGAAAATATAAAGAAACGTCTTCGCCTGTTGTACAATGAAAACTATACGTTGCACATTGAGAATAAAGAAAACGAATACCAAGTCCTCCTGATAATTCCTATACAGTCATGATACGATGTATTGCAATAGATGATGAGCCATTGGCACTGAGCCAGCTTTCCGGCTATATCCTCAAAGTTCCATTTCTTCAATTGGTGAAAAGCTGTAACAGTGCGCTGGAAGCATTGAAATTAGTATCTTCCACTCCTATAGATTTAATTTTTACCGATATTAATATGCCAGATTTAAACGGAATGGATTTTGTTAAATCGCTAACAAACAAACCTATGATTATATTTACTACCGCGTATTCCGAGTATGCCGTAGAAAGTTTTCGAATAGACGTACTCGACTATCTGTTGAAACCGTTTGGCTACAGTGATTTCCTGAAAGCGGCAAACAAAGCATTGATTCAATATGAGTTATTGGAAAAAGATAAAAGTCGTCCAAGTAGTCTCCCAAAACAAGAATCTTCCAGTCTTTACGTCAAGGCTGACTATAAAATGATACGTCTGGATATCAATACAATTTTATACTTGGAAAGTCAGAATGAATATGTCCGTATTTATTCAGAAAATCAGCGCCCAATCATGACATTGGCTAGCATGAAAGCGCTGGAAGAACAACTTCCAGCGAACAAATTCATGCGTGTACACCGTTCTTATATCATCAACCTACAAAAAATAATAGCTGTGACCAACAACCGCATTTTGTATGGGAAAGATATTTACATCCCTATAGGCAATCAATATAAAGAAAAGTTCAATAACTATCTTAAAAAACATTCCTTGGGAAAAATATAAAATCTATTTGACAGATTTCAAGGCATTAGATATAATATTTTCCATTACTTTATATCCTTCGAGAGTAGGATGTACACCATCTTGAGAATACTTTTCAGGTAAGCCTCCACGGTCGTCTACCAGTTTGGAATAATAATCGACATAAGTCATCTTATTTTTATCGGCATAGTCTTTTATCATCTTATTGAGCTTAACAATTTTTGGAGCAGGTTCCAAACCTTTACGCCAGCCAAAATCGTATGCAGGTAATACTGAACAAAGATACACTTTGATTTTATGAGCTTTTGCCAACTCTGCCATAGAAATAATATTACCCAATATATTTTCTAAAGCTATATAGCCGGTATTTTGTGCAATATCGTTCGTTCCGGCTAAAATAACAACAGCTTTCGGTTTTAAGTTGATAACGTCAGTACGAAAACGAACTAACATCTGGGACGATGTCTGTCCACTGATACCACGTCCGAGATAATTGTTTACCTTAAAAAAATCAGGATCATTATTCCACCAACCTTCTGTAATAGAATTTCCCATAAAAACTACTTTGGGAGCGGTTTGTAGAGCCTTATTGTCTGCATCATAACGATTAAACCCAGCCCAATCATTTTGGGCAAAAAGCGTTGAAGTTGCCAGAGTACAAGCAACTATCATCAGAATTTGTTTTATGTTCTTCATAATAAAAGGAACTTTAAATATTAATTTGTTAATGTGGACAAAGTTAATCATTAATCTAAATATCCATTATCTTTGTAAGCAAACTAAATCAAACAAATATTTTATTGTGTCATGAAGAACAATTATATATGCCATCTATTTTACATCTTATCCATACTATTACTTTCTGTTATACCATATGAAGCACTCTTGGCGATGGATGGGACGGGAATAGCATTCAAAATAAGCATGTCTGGTAAACTATATCATAACTTTTCTTTTTTAATTGAAGAAGATATTCGTCCCCGAGATGATTTCCGACAAGCTGAATGGTTTCTGACCACCGGAGAAATCAATTATCTTATTACTCATAATCTGAAAGCAGGAATTGGCTATATGTCGCTTTGCCGTTATAAAGCATCGGATGAACTACGAAATCGCTATTATATTTACGCCTGTGGAACATACCCTTTAAGTATCTTCACTTTTTCTATACGGGAGAGATTTCAAAGTACCTATAAAATTCATGCGGAATATCCTAAAAATTATCTGCGCTCGATGCTTACTGTTTCTTGCAAAATAGGAAAATCAGGTTTAGTACCTTTCATATATGCCGAACTATTCAATGATGCAGGGCATCATGGTAAAATGCATACAGACCGAATACGATTATCGGCAGGAAGTGACTATAAATTGAATAAACAAAACAGCATACAAGTCTACTACCGTTATCACATTTTTAATACTTATGACCCTGTTAACTATAAACATGCTATCGGAATTACCTATTCTCACCGTTTCTAAAAATATTTCCTTATCTTTGCAACCTAAATAATCATTTGACATGCAGTGGAGGACTTATATTCCTTCCCGAGTGCTTGCTAAACCTCGTAAAAAACAAGAATTATGCAGAAGACAACTGTAACTGTATCTTTTATGCTCCTGGGCATCCTCTTCAATATTTGTCTGGTGGCTTCCAACCTATTAGAAACAAAAGTTATCCAAGTTGGTGAAATCACCGCTACTGCCGGATTGATTGTATTTCCTATTTCCTATATTATTAACGATTGTATAGCTGAAGTATGGGGATTTAAGAAAGCACGATTAATTATCTGGAGTGGATTTGCATCCAATTTTCTAGTTATCGGATTCGCCCAACTGGCAATTATGCTCCCGGCCGCACCTTTTTGGGAAGGTGAAAGCGGATTCAATTTTGTATTTGGAATGGCTCCACGTATTGCAATTGCCAGTCTGATTGCATTTTTGGTCGGTTCATTTCTAAATGCTTATGTAATGAGTAAGATGAAAATTGCCTCGAATGGAAAACATTTCTCATTACGAGCTATCGTTTCCACATTAGCTGGTGAAAGCGCAGATTCAATATTATTTTTTCCTATTGCTTTTGCCGGACTGATTCCTACCGAAAATTTGTTGATTATGATTGGAACACAAGCAATATTGAAATCCATGTATGAAGTAATCATCCTCCCTGTCACTATCCGAGTAGTAAAATACATTAAGAAGGTGGATGGAAGTGATGTATATGATGTTGGAACATCATATAATATATTAAAAGTAAAAGATATCTAGCCGACAGGGATATTAATCGTTTCCAAATATTCCGGTCCACTCATTCACCTCAAAATCAGTTATTTTTGATTAGATTTTGTCTATAGAAACAGTATGAAGCAAGTTTGTTTCAAAAATCCGGCTAATTAACAAATTCAGTCGACAACAAATTATTTAAAAAGATGAGACCAGTCCTCACGGGGTTGCGGAGTATATGTCTTTAAACCCAGAGATTCAGCTGTCCGACAATTAGGGATAGCATCATCAATAAATAGGGTTTCCTCCGGACGAATAGCGGCATCAGCAAGAACATATTCAAATATATCAACGTTAGGTTTCAACATGTGCAGCTTGTAAGACAAATATATTTTATTGAAAAAATCAACAGCATGATGGTTTTTGTAAGAGAAATAAGTTTGTTCGGACCAATTCCAATGTATTTCATTCGTATTGCTTAGTAACATTACATTATATAGCCTGCGAAGCTCCAACAGCAAATCCAGTTTATAAGCAGGTATATCATCAAGCATAGCAATCCATGCTGTATCAATTTGTTCGTCGCTTAAAGATTGTTGTGTCAAACGGCGAATACCATCGCGAAATTCTTCAGAAGTGATAGAACCGAGCTCAATCTGCATAAAAAGATCTTTATGCTGATAATTATTGGCAATATTCTCCCGGATATTCGTAACTCCCAGACGTTCAAACGCATCGATACATCTATTACGGGTCAGATTTATAATTACTCCACCAAAATCTATTATCAAATTCTTAATACCGTCCATAGACCTCTTTTCTTTAAGGTTTTACCAATGGCGACGACGCCTGTGAAAACGTTTGTGTTGCTTATAACGTCGTATTCGTTGATAAACTAACCAAACAAATAAAAGACCGAATACTCCAAATATCAATGAAACGATACCCGTATTCAGATTATCACCTTTTACCCGGCTCCACATTTCAAGAACCGACTCCGTCTTATCACCAAAATCCCTTATCATAGCACATCTTTCAACAACCTTACGGTCTGGATATTGCACATTGTTAATATGGACACTATCTGCTTCAGGACCGAAAAAATAGCTTAAATCTGATATTTTGGTGATAGTCGTATCTACTTTTGCTTTCAGAATTTCAGGAGTTGCAACAGCACTCACATAACCAATTGCATCCATATTTCGAAGAGCAATATCCGGCTGACAAAGATAATTAATAAAATAACTGGCTGCTTTTACATTACGCGCATATTTAGGTATAGCCCAACCATCATACCAAATATTACTACCTTCTTGAGGAACTTCATAACCTAAATCTACTCCAATAGCATCTGCTTCTTCGATTGCCCATACAGCATCACCACTCCAAGTTAAATTCAGCCAAGATTTCCCCTTTGTCATCATCTCTTTTCCAAAATCGGCTTCCCATCCGGCAATATTGGGTTTTAATAGTTTTAAGTACTTTTCAGCCAAAGCAATAGCTTCCGGTGAGTTATCATTCATCAATTGTTCAACTGTAACCGTTCCGTTCGCCAACTCTTGGACATGCGCATAAATAATAGCAGTACCATAAGCATCCCGGTAGCTATCCTTCATTAAAATTTTATTTTTATTTTCAGAATTCCAAAGGCATTCCCAGCTTGTGACTTTTTCTTCAGAAATGAACTTTTTATTATATAGGATACCAGCCGTTCCCCACATATAAGGTACAACATAATCGGTTGTTTTACGCCCAGGTTGACTTAATTTATCTAGTTGTTGTTCAATGTAAGGAGACACATTTTTTAGATAATCTGGTGTTTTACCAAAATTACGGTCTATAGGGAGCAACAAATTTTTCTTCAGCATTCGCTCTATAATATATTCCGATGGACATACCAAATCAAAATCGTCATGCCCACGTTCAATTTTAGTCAACATGATTTCATTGATATCGAAAACTTGATAAATAATACGGATTTCCTCTCCTGTTTGTTCCTTATACCAAGCAGGAAATTCAGCCAATACATCTTCATCAATATAATCAGCCCAGTTATACACTTTCAAAATATGGCTACGCGCTTCATCCGCATGACTACATGAAGAAAAAACAAGTCCCCAGGACGCAAAAACGATTAATATTTTTACTAAATTATTCATTCTTTCTATCTATTATCCAAACTTCTGGATTTTTCAGCCCGTTTATTAATCACAATCAATAAAACTAAAACTGTCACAAAAATAATAGTAGACAAAGGACGTAATTCCGGTGTTAGTCCACCTTTTCTCGCATCAGCATAAATAAAAGTAGAGAGTGTTTCCAATCCTTCATTACCTATCGTAAAGATTGTCACGGCAAAATCATCAATAGATAAAGTAAAAGCCAAGATAAAGCCGCTTATCATTCCCGGACGTATCTCTGGAAAAATCACCTTACGCAAAGCCTGAAATGGAGTTGCCCCAAGATCTAATGCTGCTTCATAAACATTCTGGTTCATTTTTTTCAAACGAGGCATCACGCTCAAGACAACATAAGGTGTACAAAAGGTAATATGTGCCAATACAACCGTTGTGAATCCTTGTGATATGCCGAAACTGACAAACAATAAGAATAGCGATACACCTGTAATAATATCAGCATTCATCATCGGAATAGCATTTGCAAAATTCATGATTTGTCGTGTACGCGAACGTAAATTAAAAATCCCTATGGCTGCAATACTACCCAATACGGTCGAGATAGTAGCGGCTATCATAGCAATAGTAAATGTATTCCACAAAGCATTTACCAATGAACGTTGTACACCTCCTGAAAACAACGAACTATACAATTTTGTTGAAAAGCCAGTCCAGTTACCCAATACCTTTGCTTCGGTAAAGGAAAAAACCATGATAATAAAGATAGGTGAATAAAGTAATAATAATAGTAACCAAAGATAGGCTTTTGCCATTATTTTTGTCATCATATCACACCTCCCCCTTCATTAGAAGTATTGTCATCTTCGTTGGTAAAAAGAATAGTAATGCCAATCAACAACAACATGATTAAAGAGAGAGCAGCTCCATAATTCCACATGCCATTATATATATTTTCCTGCACAGTAGAACCAAAAAGTTTTATATTATTCATCGTCAGTAACTCCGCTATGGCAAAAGTAGAAACGGTCGGCATAAACACCATAACAATACCACTCATCACACCAGGCATTGATAATGGCAGTATAACCTTTGTAAAAACTTCGAAAGGATTAGCTCCCAAATCTTGCGCAGCTTCTATCAGGTTGCGATCCATTTTTTGCAACGTATTATAAATAGGATAAATCATAAAAGGGAGAAAGTTATAAACCATGCCAAACACTAATGCACCTTCACCCAACGGTAAATTAAGAAAATCGAATAATGCAACTGTAGCCAATGTCCGTATCAGAATATTTACCCACATGGGTAAAATAAAAAGAACTACCATAGTCCGGGAAGTATTAAAACGCGTCTGACTCAGGATATAGGCAGCAGGATAACCCAATATCAAACAAGCTAACGTCGTGATGATAGCTATCCCGATAGAATACACAAATGTATTTATGGCCTCAGGATGTAACATGAATTTTCGAAAATTACCGAATGTAAAAACTCCATCAGCATCCGTAAATGCATATATTACAATCAATACTAAAGGCATCACGACGAAAACAGCCAGAAATAATGCATAAGGAATTGTCCAATTCTTACGCCGCATAAAAAATGCAGAAATATTATTTATCACATCCCTTTTTATTAATGGTTTGAACAATCCGGATATTTTCGGGAGCTATGGTGATGCCAACTCGATCTCCATCATCCCACACATCATTCGTATCAACAAAGATATCTTCATCCCAATCCGTAAATACGGTTAAATGGTAATGGTTACCTTTATATAGAATAAATTTAACTTCACCTGTCAGTTTTCCATCTTCCTCATTGTCTTCAAGTACAACATTATCAAAGTCCACCTCTACCTGTACCCAAGTACCCGGTTCAAGATTGGAAATTTCCTTACATTCAAATATACAACCTAAAAATTCAACATGAGTTGTATCAACAATCTTTCCTTCGAACGTATTACATATACGTTCCTTTTTCATCACATGGATATCGAACGGCTTTATCAACAAACCAACCATCTGGCCTGTATCAAAACAGTGGTAATCTTGCACCATAAATTCATATCCTTCAGGAGTTTGTATCATCATTTCATAATGAACACCTTTAAAAATGGAAGAAGTGACCGTACCGGTTAACATAGCTGCGTCAGATGGTTCAAATATATATATATCTTCCGGACGAATAACGACATCTACAGGGACTTGTTTGCCAAAACCTTCATCAACACATTCGAATTCATGATTAGCAAAAGAGACTAGTTTATCTTGAATCATCATGCCATTCAATATATTACTTTCACCGATAAAGTCGGCTACAAAAGAATTTATAGGTTCATTATAAATGTCAATCGGGGTTCCAATTTGCTGAATACGGCCCTCACTCATAACAACAATCGTATCACTCAGGGTCAAAGCCTCCTCCTGATCATGGGTCACATAGACAAATGTGATTCCTAACGATTTGTGCATTTCTTTCAATTCCATTTGCATGTCCTTACGCATTTTAAGATCGAGGGCGGCAAGCGGTTCATCCAGTAAAAGAACTTCCGGTTCATTTACTATAGCACGAGCAATAGCAACACGTTGTTGTTGACCTCCTGAAAGTGAATCGACATCACGGTATTCATAATCTGTCATACCGACCATTTTCAACGCTTGTTTCACTTTCTTTTCTATGACAGTCGTAGATATCTTCTTTAATTTCAGACCGAAAGCTATATTGTTGAATACATTCAAATGTGGGAAAAGAGCATATTTTTGAAATACTGTGTTTACCGGACGTTTATGTGGAGGTGTTTGTGTTATCTCTTTTCCTGCAATAGTGATAACCCCTTCCGAAGCCGTTTGAAAGCCGGCAATCAAACGCAATAAAGTTGTTTTACCGCAACCGGACGGTCCTAGAATGGTCACAAATTCGCCCTTACGAACAAATAAATTCACATCATTTAATACAGCCTTATCTCCAAAGAATTTAGAGACATGTTCCACACCAATGATGCAGTCTGATTTTTGCATAAACTATACCTTTTACCAAAACTGATTAAACATACAATCTGCTCTTTTCCATAAAAGCAGCACAAAGGTATACAATTAATTGGGAAAACCGTTTGCTATCAGCAAATCGTTCCTTCTTTTTTATTGCAACATTGGTTCGAAAAAATCGGAATTTTAGTGACTTATCATTTTACTCTTCGGCAACATCAAATTTAAGACTACACCAAGTAAAGCAGATAGGCCTATTCCAGCCATTGTAAAACTCCCGAATTCGATGACAGCACCACCAATACCAAACGTAAGAATCAAGGAAACAATAATCAAGTTACGAGTATCCCCCAAATTAGTTCGATTTTGGATTAAACTGTTGATACCAACTGAAGCAATAGTTCCGAACAGAAGTAGCATAATTCCCCCTAACACTGAAGCCGGTATCGATTCGAGTAAAGCACTTACTTTCCCAAACACGGAAAAAATAATACCAAATACAGCTGCAATCCGTATTACAGCAGGGTCTGTTATTTTTGTCAATGAAATAGCTCCTGTTACTTCAGAATAGGTAGTTACAGGAGGACCACCTATCAAACCTGCTATAATACATGCCAGTCCATCTCCTAACATCGTACGCTGAAGTCCCGGTTCTTTTACAAAATCCTTACCTGTTACCTCATTAATAGCATATACATCTCCTATATGTTCAATTACCGGAGCTATTGTAACTGGTATCATAAATATAATTGCTTCCCACGAAAAAGTAGGTTTCACAAATTGAGGCATGGCAAACCACGGAGCCTCTATAATTGAGTCAAAATTGACCTGCCCAAATAGACAGGCAGCAGCATATCCTATTACAATACCACAAAATATCGGAATAAGCCGTAACATTCCATGTCCCAATAGAGAAGCTAATATAGCTGTTAATAAAGCAATCAAAGCCAGTAACCAATTTTCTTTTGCCATATTAACTCCGGAGCCAGCAAGAGATAAACCGATAAGAATAATAACAGGTCCTATTACTACCGGAGGAAATAATTTCTTAATAAAGCCAACACCATGCAATTTAATGAGTAAACTCATCAATCCATAAACCGCACCTACAGCAACCAGTCCAGACATTGTTCCTGATAACCCATATAATTCAGTAGCTTTCATAATAGGTGCAACAAATGCAAAACTACTCCCAAGAAAAACAGGCACTTTTCCTTTTGTTACCAAATGAAACACAAGTGTACCTACTCCTGCCGTAAACAAGGCTGTAGAAGGATTCAACCCGACCAATAAAGGGACCAAAACCGTTGCTCCAAACGCCACAAAAAGGAATTGGACTCCAACAATCGTTTTCTGTAGAACCCCCAATTGTTTATCGTTTTCCATAAAAACAGAAGATTTATATTTTCACGTAGCTTGACTTAATTTTATTACCCGTCAGAAATTTTTCTTCTCGTCAATGATATATTCCGGGCGTGCTTTTATTTCATCAAAAAGGATACCCACATATTGTCCGAGTACACCGACAGTCAATAGTTGAACCCCACCAAAAAAAATAACAGATGTCATAATAGATGTCCAGCCCGTCTCCGCATTACTAAAACCATATATTTTACCTAAGGTAAACCAGATAGCTAACACAATACCCACCAATACTGCAATAAAGCCTAAGCTAATGGCCAAACGCAACGGTTTTTTAGAAAAATAAAGCATCGCCGTTGAAGCAAATTTCCACATTTTACTAAATGGATATTTCGTTTCACCGGCAATACGGGCTTCTCGCTCATAGTAGAACGGAATTTGCTTATACCCCAACCAGCTTATCAATCCTCGGATGTATTTGCCACGCTCCTGAAAACGGTCAAACTGATCCATAATCTTACGGTCAATCATACGGAAATCACCTGTATCTAAAGGGAAACTCACATCGCTCATATAATTCATCAAACGATAAAAGAATTTAGCCGTAAACTTTTTAAAAAGACTTTCACCTTCACGGGACTTACGTACACAATAGACAACATTAGCCTCTTCCTTTTCCTGTAATGCTAAGATTGCAGGAATTGCTTCAGGAGGATCTTGCATGTCAGCGTCAAGAATAACAGCTAAATCCGCATCACAATTATTAATGCCAGCTGTAACGGCTGGCTGATGGCCGAAGTTTCGTGAAAAATGAATAACCTTGACTTTTGAATCAGATGCTGCAATTTTATCCAGCATCCAACGAGTTTTATCCCGACTCCCATCATTTATGTAGATAATTTCTGTTGGATTCGGAAGTGACATCAACACCTCTTTTATTCGACGGTATGATTCAGTTATCACTAATTCTTCATTGTAACAAGGTACAATAACCGATAATTTTTTCATTTATTCTAAGCTTTAAAAGTATAGAATTTATTCATTACAAAATTAATCACCGTATAAAACGCCATTCCTATCAAATGATTATAATAATGGTCGATAGTCAGATTCGCATTTAGGAAAGTCACCAATCCCCATTGTAGTAAATAGCAAACAATAAAAACAAGACTAAAACGCCAGGCACTTTTTTTCCATCCAGACTCACTGCCTTTAAACGTCCACTGTTTATTCCAAACAAAACTATTCAACAAGCCTGCCACATACCCCGTTATATTTGACAACCCTTCCCTACATCCCAACAGCTTCATCATTATATAAATGACAGCCATGGTTATCAATGTATTGCTAACTCCTACAATGCCATATTTAATGGCTTGCTTTACCGTTTTCCTCATGCTTTCTTATAATCTCCGCAATTTCATCACCCGACAATTCCTTTACATTTGTAATCGTAAAAATTGTTGATAGAAAATTACCATATTGATTGCATTCACCAATCACTTTATCCAATGTTAGTTTTATATTGGCACGAACCGGTATTAAAAAGACCAATTCAACATATTGTTCTTTTATTGTCAAACGCTCTATCTCGCAATCCTCTTTCGACAACAAATAAGCAAATTCACGTTCTATAACTTTACGCTGATATTCGAGAAAAGGTTTCAAAGCTGTCGAAAGCATTAATACATAAAAACGCAATTTTTCACCTTTTCCTCCCAATCCCGTAGATATATAAATTTGTTTTTCGTCAGATAATTCCGATTCAAGCGATATCCGGCTCTCCATCAAAGCCATATATGCCCAATCACGCACATCTTGTCCCGGCTCCTGCACATAACTTTCCAACACTCGATAAGCTTTCACCTGGCGGGATGTTGCCAACGCAGACAAAATATACTTTTTACGTTCTGTTGTGACTTCCGGATCTGCCAAACTCTCAGAAAAAGTGGCATAATCAAAATCATCCCAATCCGGCTTATTTTTTTTCACCTGTTCGGAATATTTAAAATACTCCATCTGAAGTTCAACCGGTACGCGCTGTTCTAATATATGGAAATGTCCGTCCATCTTACTAAAAGACTCCCGGAACTTTTTAAATACATCACCATCCTCTTTCATAGACCTGTTTTTTAGTTATGTATATATCCAATAAACAAGAAACAAAACAAAAGTAGTTCTTTTTCGTGAGAAAAGCCTCATATAAAGAAGAAAAAGGGACAAAGGCTGATTATGAAATTTAACTTTGGACTATAAACTTAATAAATCAATCTTTTATAAATAACATTACCTGAAAATATCTTAACATCGACAATAAGAATTTCCAGGTAATGCTATAGCTTATTATTTGATTCGGATTATTAATCAAACATGTGTCTGAACTTATCAAATATTTTCTCTTTCACAGACTTCTTAGGTTGGAAGTTTGGTGAATTCTCCAATCCATTCAATATTTCCTTTTCCGAAGCTGAAAGAGTTTCGGGAATATATACACTTACATTCACCAGTAAATCACCAGTTCCATAGCTATTAATAGAAGGAAGTCCTTTATTACGCAAACGAAGTACTTTACCGGGCTGTGTACCTGGTTCTATTTTCACTTTAGCTTTGCCATCGATAGTTGGGACTTCTACAGTTCCACCTAAAGCTGCCTGGGGAAAACTTAAAAGCAGATTATACAATATATCATTTTCGTCGCGTATCAGTTCTGGATGAGGTTCTTCCTCTACTAAAATCAACAAATCACCATTAATTCCTCCATGACGAGCCGCATTTCCCTTGCCACTCATAGATAATTGCATACCCTCGGCTACACCAGCCGGAATATTTATTGTAATCACTTCTTCATCGCGTATAATACCTTCGCCATTACATTCAGAACACTTCTTTACAATAATTTTGCCCTCTCCACCACATGTAGGACAAGTAGATTGTGTCTGCATCTGCCCTAATATTGTATTGGCTATACGTGTCACAACTCCACTACCATGACAAGTTTCACAAGTTTTCGAGCTATGTTCATCTTCGGCACCGCTACCATGGCATTTTGAACAAGTTACATATTTCTTAACTTTAATCTTTTTTTCGACGCCAGTAGCAATTTCTTTTAAATTCAACTTTACTTTGACACGCAAATCCGAACCACGATTCACGTGACGTCCGCTGCGCGAACCTCCTCCAAAACCACTAAAACCGCCAAAGCCTCCAAAATGTCCACCAAAAATATCCCCAAATTGCGAGAAAATATCGTCCATAGACATTCCACCACCAAAGCCGCCTCCTGAAGCTGCTCCACCAACTCCGGCATGACCAAACTGGTCATAACGCTGACGTTTCTGAGAATCGCTCAATACATCGTAAGCCTCAGCAGCTTCCTTAAAATTCTCTTCCGCTTGTTTATCTCCAGGATTTTTATCTGGATGAAATTGAATGGCTTTCTTCCGATAAGCCTTCTTTATATCTTCTTCCGATGCATTTTTATTGACACCGAGCACTTCGTAATAATCTCTCTTAGCCATCTTTCGTATTTGTTTTCTATAATGTGACAATTTGCTAATTTGCCTATATGCCAATAAAAGAAACGTTCGATATTCCGCAGTGCCTACTTTATTGGCATGTTGGCACATTCAGGGAATCGCCTCATTGACAAATTATTCTCCTACAACCACTTTCGCGTGGCGAATTACTTTATCGTGCAATGTATAACCAGTTTGTACACAATCCAATACTTTACCCTTCATATCAGGTTCCGGAGCCGGAATCATTGCGACAGCTTCAGAAGTTTCCGCATCAAACGGCAAACCGACAGTTTCAATCGGCTTAACTGCTTGTTGAGCAAGATATGAGATAAATTTCGAATAAATCAGTTCCACTCCTTCCATTACGGCTTTAATATCTTCAGCTGTTCGAATATTTTGTAATGCCCGTTCAAAATCATCAACAACCGGAAGCAAATGAGTCAAAGCGCTCTCCCCCCCATTTTTAATTAAATCAGCCTTTTCGCGCAATGTACGTTTACGATAATTATCAAATTCAGCCATCAAACGAAGATGCGAATCATTTAGTTCATTATACTTTTTTTTCAACTCATCCAACTCTTCCGTCAGATTGTCAGCAACAGCAGTTTCTTCTGCCGCATTTACCTGTTCTTCCTGCAAATTTGTCGTATCATCAATGTTCTGATCGCTTTTATTGTCAGCTGTTTCTCTTTTACTATTAAAATTTATCTTACTCATAACGATTTATATATTTTTATTACAATCTAATTATCAGACATTTACCTCACTTGATAAATAATTATATTACCCATACGGATGTTCAAATGATGCCTGTTGTACACCTTTATAACATCAAATATACTGCCAACTGTTCTAAAACATCGAAAATATCTTTACCTTTGTGTTATTAATTATGGTTTATAACAGGAAGAAATTAATATGAAGAAAATAATTTTGTCTGCATTACTTCTTTTTGCATTTTTATCCGGATACGCTCAAAACCGGGCTATTTGTCGGTTAGGCATCAATTATGATATCAGTCAAAGTAATAATTGGGGGACAAACAGACCTGTCATCACAGGCATTATCCCCTATACACCTGCGGAACAGGCTGGTTTAAAACAAAACGACATTATTCTGGCTATTGATGGAGTAGAAACAAACGAAATCTCACCCAAAGAGATTGAAGAGATGCTCAATCCTGCAGGAAAAAAAGAAGTGATACTTACAATATCCAATCTGGCAACCCCTTCTAAGCAAGTGTCTGTGAAAAAAGAATGTAAAAAAAACAATGCTATTACAGAAGATCAGCTTGCCACTGCTTTTTCCATGTATAGTCCGGAAACTACCAGCGAACGAGAATTTACCTGCCCGTTTAAAACAACCGCAACATCCGAACCGGTTGATTTTGGGGAGTTTAAGACATTTGCATTTACTGCTATTGACGAAAACAACAGTAAACTGGAAACAGTAATCAATGAAAGTATTGAAAAAGAACTGACTAAAAAAGGATTGACTGTTGATATTAACAATCCGGATATTTTAGTTCAGACATACTATTTTTTTGACAAAAATCCTAATTTCAAAGGAGCAAACAAAATTTTGATTGATAAAGAACCAACTTATCGATATAACTTCCTACACAGCAAAATGGAGCAGTTTCCATTCTTGAATTACACTGCAGCGGAAGCAGAAGCTGAATATCTGTTACAATTTGGTTTCCGTCTAGTTGATCAGCGTGATGTACCAGGTCGTATTCTCTGGGAATGTGAAGCGAATGAATTGCTTGAAGATGCATATCATTTGGATGAATATGCCCGTATCCATGTACCATTGATGTGTATGCAATATCCATATGTCAAATACAGTCGTAATGTACAATTTAAAATAGACCAAAAGACATATAATTATACAGGTCTGAGTTTCGATATCGACCAAATGAGTACTGTTGCAGAAGTCGATCGTAATTCACCCGCCTATGCTGCAGGTTTACGTACACTCGATGTTATTGAAAAAATCAACAATCACAAAATGAGTTACACAGCCGAAGAGTTTTCTGCCGCATATAAAAGTTTTATAACCAGTTCGATGAAATACCGTGACCCTAAAACGCGTTTCACTGATGCCAATGGTTTCAAGCGTTGTATGTATTGGGATACATTCAAATATCCGCAAATAGCCGATGCTATTCAGAATTCAAAAAGTTTATCAGCTTTTGCCTATCTATACTATTACGCTCCGTATATTAATCCTTCCGGTAATAATGCTTGTACATTTAATATTAAACGGGGTAAGGAGAAAATGGAAATAATCGTTCGTCCAGCCATTCGTCGGTCTGTGACGATTGAAGTTAAATAAAGTATTTACAACACGTGATATACCCATCAAATTTTGAACAAAAAACGGGCTTTGATAAAGTCCGGAGTTATATAGCCGAAAAATGTCTAAGCCCACTCGGTGAGGAACGAGTCGCAAATATGAGTTTCTCTGCCGACTATACTACAGTGATAGAGCATTTAGAGCAAACAGACGAATTTGTCCGTATTTTACACGGAGATGTGGAATTTCCGGCCAGCTTCTTTTTTGACGTACGCTATTCGCTAAAACGTATACGACCTGAAGGCACTTGGCTCGATGAAAAAGAATTGTTCGACTTGAAACGTTCTCTTCAAACAATCAATGACATTATCCGTTTTTTTCGTCCAACGAAGGAAGAAAGTGAAGAAATTAAATATCCGGCCTTAACAGCATTAGCTGGCGATGTTATGGTTTTTCCACAGCTAATCGAAAAAATCAATACTATATTAGATAAATTCGGACGTATAAAAGATAGTGCTTCCCCTGCATTAACTCAAATTCGTAAAGAAATAAATACGACAACAAACGGTATATCCCGAAGCCTTCAATCCATTTTACGTGCAGCGCAATCGGATGGCGTTGTAGACAAGGATGTTACTCCGACAATGCGTGATGGGAGATTGATGATTCCTGTTGCTCCTGCATTTAAACGAAAAATCAAAGGTATCGTACATGATGAATCCGCCAGCGGTAAAACGGTATTTATAGAGCCTGAAATTGTAGTAGAAGCCAACAACCGTATTCGTGAACTTGAAGGAGATGAACGCCGGGAAATTATAAAAATCCTAACAGAATTTACAAATTTCGTTCGTCCTCTGATTCTGGATATTCTGCAATCATATGATTTTTTAGCTGAAATAGATTTTATACGTGCCAAAGCTCTTTTTGCCGAACAAATAAAAGGCATTAAACCAACAGTAGAGGATAAACAACAGATTGATTGGATACAAGCCATACATCCTTTACTTTATTTATCCCTGCAAAAACAAAATAAACAAGTCGTTCCATTAGACATTACGTTAGATGGGGAAAAACGCATTTTGATTATATCTGGTCCGAATGCCGGCGGTAAATCAGTCTGCCTGAAAACAGTAGGATTGCTGCAATATATGTTACAATGTGGTTTACTTATTCCTCTATACGAACGTTCACGTACCGGTCTATTCGAAAATATTTTTATTGATATTGGTGACGAACAAAGCATTGAGAATGACCTCAGTACCTACAGCTCACATTTGACAAACATGAAGTACTTTGTCAAAAATTGCAATGAAAACACAATCATTTTGATAGACGAGTTCGGAAGTGGTACAGAACCTCAAATAGGAGGAGCTATCGCAGAAGCACTCCTTGAGCGTTTTAATCGAAATCAGAGCTATGGCGTAATTACAACGCATTATCAGAATCTAAAACATTTTGCCGAAGATACAGAAGGTATCGTAAACGGAGCAATGCTATATGACCGTCATATGATGCAGCCTCTGTTCAAACTTTCAATCGGAAACCCTGGTAGTTCTTTTGCCGTAGAAATAGCTCGAAAAATTGGTTTGCCAGAAGATGTAATTACTGATGCTTCAAACAAAGTTGGTTCTGATTATATCAATATGGACAAGTATTTGCAAGATATCGTACGTGATAAACGATATTGGGAAACCAAACGTCAAAATATTCGTTCACAGGAAAAAAAGCTGGAAGATATTACGTCTCGATATGAGCAAGATTTAGAAGCTGTTAACAAGCAACGGAAAGAAATAATACGAACAGCAAAAGAAGAAGCTCAACATATTCTAGCCGAAGCAAATGCCAAAATAGAAAATACCATCCGAGAAATCAAAGAAGCACAAGCAGAGAAAGAACAAACCAAACTTGCCCGTAAAGCATTAGAAGAGTTTAAAGCTTCTGTAACTGCTACGGAAGAAAATGATGATAAAATAGCCCGAAAAATGGCAAAACTACAGGAACGTAAAGAGCGAAAAAAACAAAAACAGAACGTTCCTGCCGCCAAACAAATATTTAATCGAGATATCATCGGAATTGGTGACAACGTTCGCCTGAAAGGACAAGTTTCGGCTGGTATAGTTATGGAATTGCAGGGTAAACAGGCTATTGTCGCATTCGGTATGATAAAAAGTACAGTTAAACTAGAACAGCTTGAAAAAGTAAGTAAAGGGCAAATCAAAAAAGAAATCCTTAAAAGTACCTTTGTCAGTGCTCAAACGACAGACGATATGCATGAGAAAAAACTGAACTTCAAACAAGAAATAGATGTTAGAGGAATGAGAGGAGACGAGGCACTGCAAACTGTCACTTATTTTGTAGACGATGCCATACAAGTAGGAGCTTCCCGAATACGCATTTTACACGGAACAGGAACCGGCATTCTAAGACAATTGATACGTGATTATCTACATACTGTTCCCGGGGTACGGCAATATCATGATGAACATATACAATTTGGAGGAGCAGGTATTACAGTTGTAGAACTTGAATAAAAACAGGCATGAAACGAAGAGAAAATACACATTTACACAAACGGAAACACATTTCAAATCGTCATTTGGCCGATAAATATTTCTATGCAGGCGAACATGATACCGTTACGGATATTCGCCTTACCCAATATAATTCAGAAATTTTGCACACAAAACAGATTTCTACAGATGATGTGTCATTTAAGAAACATACTGACAATAATTGCATTAATTGGTTCCAAGTAAGCGGATTAACAAACTCTGACGCCGTCACACGTATGGTAAACGAATTTGGCATGCACAATCTCGATGCCAAAGATATTTTGACACCCCAGCATGTAGTAAAAATTGAGGAATATGACAAGCATATCCTTATCGTTCTGAATTCGACCTATTATGATGTCAATATGGAAATCAATTCCGAGCATATCTGTATCCTTATAACGGATAATGTTATTATTACATTTACAGAAAGTAATAATCCGGTCTTTGAAAGTACTTACAAAGCCATTGAAACCAATATGTTGAACATAAGAAAGAAAAACAGTGGTTTGCTTCTCGCTTTTCTGCTTAACACAATTATTGCCAATCTTGTTGAATCCGCATCCAAAGTAGAAGAAATGCTTGAAGATATAGAAGAGACGCTACTTGATATTAAAAACAATCAAGGGAACATGGGACTTCTTATCCAACAACATCGCCGCGAGTATATGGTAATACGAAAAAACAGCCAGCCACTGAAAGAACAGTTCTCCAAACTCTTACATACAGATAATAGTATTATTAGTTCGGACATACAACCTATCTACAATGATTTGTCAGACCAGTTACAATTTGTCGCTCAAACAACAGAAAGTTGTCGTGAAATCATTTCTTCACTAGTGGATCTTTACATCTCCAACAATGATTTAAGAATGAATGCGATAATGAAACGACTTACAATCGTTTCTACACTATTTATTCCTTTAACCTTTTTGGCTGGGATATGGGGCATGAATTTCAAGAATATGCCGGAACTCAGTTGGCAGTATGGATATGGAATAGCTTGGTCCCTCATATTAATCACAGCTATTGCCACCTGGTCCTATATGCGAAAAAAGGACTGGTTTTAAAGTCCATAATTTTTCCTGAAGAGATAATACGTATTTCTGGATACATTAAAGCGTCTGCAAATATCAAGAACACTTTCTCCTTGTTCCAACATGCTAATAACTTCTTCCTTATTGGCATCTAAATAGGCCTGCTTGGCATCCGAACCTTTCGGACGTCCCAATGGACCACCCTTTTTTTTCTTCTGTGCCAAAGCTTCTCTTGTACGAGTTGACATTAGATTATGTTCAATATCAGCAACCATATTAAAAACATGTGCCATTGCCACATTATCTAATTGTTCATCCAATATGTAACGGTCTTTTATACAATAAAGATGAATACCTTTTTCCATACAAGCGGCTAAAATAGACATAACATCAGACAATGTACGCCCCAGACGAGAGATATCCGAAATTACCAGAATATCTCCTCTTTGCATACGAACAACTATCATATCCAGATTACGTTCGTTTTTACGAGTTTTTTTCCCAATAACATCTGTTATCCATTTATCAACAGTAAGGCCTCTATCATTAGTAAACTGAGCGATATCATTTCGCTGTTCTTCAAGGTGTTCTTTTGCTGTTCCTACTTTCAAATATGCAACTACCATACATTTCAGCGTATTTATAATTAAAAGATGTAAAATATTATTTGGGCGTGAAGATAATAAAAGTAATGATAGATAGGTACTAAACTTTCCATTTTATTATAAGAAAATGTTAGCATATTCAGATTGTTTGTCAATAATTAAGTCGTCTCTAAACAATTTAACTCAACTGATTATCAACCAATTACAACAGTGCAAAATAACAACTATTTATAACATATCACTATATTTCTATTTCTTATGTTTTTCTCTTGATGAAAACATTGTTTTTCATTTTGACAAAACATGCGTTCTATTTCATATTCTGAAAACAAAGAACCGGAAAATCTGTTTTCTTTCATGTATACGAAGAAAAGATAAGCTATTGACACAGTGGTTCGAAGCATAATAATTAAATGGTATTATCATTTATTCGTTTCACGAACGTGAAACAGTGATGGAGGAGCTTTTTAAGTTTTTCGTTCTTCTTTTTATTGTTTCACGTTCGTGGGACAAAAGAAACGTATCTATGAAATGTAAATAAGGTTGAGACAAAAAGAAATTAGAGAGATGGATTTTTCTTATTTTACAAAGTCATTAATAATACGTTTCCGGTATCGGAGCATTCAGCTCTGCATGTAAAACTCCGCTCTTTTCAAATATACGAACTTTGTTTTCTCTCACCAACCATCCTAAAGCAAGAAATATAAGCGATTCCTGATAATGAGTCATCTCCCCAATCTTCTTTATAGATAAAATACCTCTTTCCGATAGCAGATACCAGATCTTACCGGCATCCAATGCAACATCATTCTTAATCATAACACCTCGTTTTTTGATATATTATTTATCCTCGTAATCCTTTATCTGGTCTATATCAGGCCAAAACATGTAAACTGTTTTGTAACGAAACAATCCTTAGATGGAAATGGTTCTACAAAATAGCATAATTTAATTTATGTTTTTATACAACAATATCAGAACCTGAAGTGTTTAAAAAATGACTAGACACTAATAAAATCAAAGTATAATGGAAGAAGATGAATTAATAGACAACACCGAATTGCATCAATTCGAATTTCACATCGATAAATATACTCCTCGGGTTGAATATATTAAGACTCAAAACGGAGAAATTTATCTAACTCACACTGAAGTTCCCGAAATACTTGAGGGGAAAGGAATCGCCAGCCATCTAATAGAGGAAGTGCTTATACGGATTGAAAGTGAAGGGCTACGACTCGTTCCTATGTGTCCGTTTGTGGCAGGCTATATCCAGCGCCATCCCGAATGGAAGCGAATCATTATGAAAGGTATCAATATTGGATAAAACAAAAAAAATAAAGAGTATGGGAAAAATTCATGAATATTCAAATGGTGAACTCACTATTATTTGGCAACCTGATATTTGCCAACATGCCGGTATCTGCGTAAAGATGTTGCCGAAGGTGTATAATCCCAAAGAACGTCCTTGGATCAAAATAGAGAATGCAACAACAGAAGAATTGATAAATCAAATCAATCATTGTCCTTCCGGTGCATTAAGTTTCAGATTAGAAAAAAAAGAGACTAAATAGAAAAACTATTTTGTTTTTACTTAGAAAGAAGGAGGTTTTGTAAAATTTGATTTACATATCTCCTTCTTTTTATCTGCATACACACAACCCAACTCTATTTAATATTGTGTCTCTGTTCCATTCCATAAACTGCCAAGAAATATATAGCCTGCAATAAAACCTCCGGTATGCTTTGTATACTTGTTAAATATTCCTATTTTTACAGCCGGCAAATATAAAACAAATTCATGAAAAACATCATCTGCATACTATTCGTAATTTTTTCCTCCGCCTGCACACAGGAAAAGATTGTAAAAATTACAATTAGTAATCCTCTGCCTATCGAACGCATAAACGAAATAGTAGAAATATCATCCGATGTAATCACCCCATTCAAAGATGATACTTTCATTATTTCCGATAACAAAGGTATGCAAGTTCCTTATCAGTTAACTCATGATAATAAAATAATCTTTCCGGTTTCAGTTGCTCCAAAAGATAGTGCCATCTATAAAATTACTCGAGGAACCCCTGATAAATTTCGAACAATAGCTTGTGGTAAACAATATCCGGAACGTGTAGATGATATAGCTTGGGAAAATGACCGCATAGCATTCCGTACTTATGGACCGGCTTTACAAGTTAGTGGTGAAAAAGCTTATGGCTGTGACGTTTGGGTAAAATGTATTTCTGATCCGGTAGTCGATTTGCGTTATAAAACAGAACTTGATCCAGAAATAAGAAGTCGCATCGCCGAACTCAATAAAACCAATAAAAGGGAAGCACAGAAACTAGCAGAATCTGTATCTTATCATATTGACCATGGAAATGGTTTGGACTTTTACAAAGTTGGTCCAACTTTGGGAGCTGGAACTTCAGCCCTCTTGTCTAATGATTCCATCATCTATCCATATTGTTATAAAACTTATGAAATATTGGATAATGGTCCACTTCGTTTTACAGTCAAACTTACTTATAACCCCGTCACGGTAAAAGAGAATCATAATATTATTGAGACACGTCTTATCACATTAGATGCAGGCTCACAGCTAAATAAATATACGATTCATTATGATAATCTGAAAGAAACAACGCCAGTTTTAACAGGTATTGTAATGCATGCTCCTAGTGAAGATTATCAAGTTGATGCAGAAAAAGGATACATTACTTATGCAGAAACTCCTGATCCCACAAATGGACAAATTTTTATCGGTGCTGTTTTTCCTGACAAAGTGAATGAAGTAAAAGCTATCCCTTTCTCCCCATTGGAGAAAACAGAACGGGATGCAGAGGGACATGTAGCAGCTATCAGTTCATATATACCAAATTGTGAATACGTTTATTATGCCGGTGCAGGATGGAGCAAATGGGGATTTAAAAATTCCGAAGAATGGGTAAAATATATTCAACAATTTGCGATAAAAACTAAAAAGCCATTGGAAGTATTTATAAAAGACTAATTTCATCCAGTGGATTCCAAAAGACAGATTTCCAGTTCTTTATTTTATTGTTCTCTATTTTTATTCCTTCAGCTTCAAGCAACTCTTGCATAAGTGTAGAAGTTGCAAATGCATCTTTCCCGGATAATATGCCTTGGCTGTTCACTACCCGATGAGCCGGAATATCCAAATCAGATATGGAAACTTGGCCTAAGACAGCTCCAACCAGACGAGACATATTCGGATAACCTATGGCATGGGCAATTGCGCCATAACTAGTAGCTCTCCCGTAAGGAATATAGCGAACCATCTGATAAACAGCCTGTGTAAAATCCTTTTTATCCAATTTTGACATACGGCTCAAAATTTAAAGAGAGTGCATATTCTCTTAAGAAAACTTTTAGAATTTTCCATATACACTCCCCTTGTAAGCTATTATTTCAGTCCTCTATTCTTCAATAAAGGTTCAATTCCGGGTTCTTTACCCCGGAAATTTTTATACATATCCATTGCATCATCGATACACCCAGGAGTCAAAACACAAGTACGAAATTTAGCGGCAACTTTCGGATTAAAAATATCACCAGTCTCTTTAAAAGCTTCAAACGCGTCGCAATCGAGCACTTCTGCCCATATATAGCTATAATAACCGGCAGTATAACCACCTTCCATTGTATGACTGAAATAAGTTGACCGATAACGGGGCGGTATCTGTTTTATCAATCCACGACTATTAATTACATTATTTTCAAATGTTTCGACGGAAAAATCTGTGGAAATTTCTTTCAACGTATGATAATCCATATCCAGAATAGAAGCAGCTAAATACTCTGTCGTAGCAAATCCTTGTCCATATTTACCACTTTTTACTATCTTATTGACAATCTCTTGTGGAATGATTTCTCCAGTTTTATGGTGTTTTGCATAAACATTCAGCACTTCGGGTTCAAAGGCCCAATGCTCCATTACTTGTGAAGGTAGTTCCACAAAATCACGTGGAACATTAGACACACCTATATAATGTACATCTGCGAACAAACCATTCAAGGCATGTCCAAATTCATGAAAAACCGTTTCCGCCTCATCTGCACTCAATAAAGCAGGTTGACCTGTAACCGGTTTACTGAAATTAAAAACAGTAGTGACAACAGGAGAAACACGTTTCCCATCTTTATATGTCTGGTCGCTATAACCACCACACCAAGCACCGCCACTTTTACCAGGACGTGTAAAGAAATCCATATATAAAACACCTAATGACGTTCCATCTTTATCTTTGCATTCAAATACCTGTGCATCCGGGTCAGGAAGAGGCATATTTTGTAAAGGAGTAAATGTAATACCATACAATTTATTGGCAACGTAAAAAGCACCGTCACGTACATTATTCAATTCAAGGTAAGGACGCACTTCATTTTCATCCAAATCAAAACGAGCTTTTTTAGCTTTTTCAAAATAATAACGCCAATCCCAACCTTCTGCTTCAAAATTTTTCCCATCTTTCTTTATTTCAGCATTGATATCTGCTAATTCTTCTTTTGCTTTTGCAAGTGCCGGAGTCCAAAGCTGGTTGAGTAGATTGTAAACATTCTTCTCATCCTTAGCCATATTTTCTTCAAACACATAGGCTGCATAATCATTATAGTTCAATAATTTTGCCTTTTCAAGACGGGCAGTAATAAGTTTTCTGATTACCTCTTTATTATCATTTGCATTATTATTGTTTCCGCGATTAATATATGCTTTATATATTTTTTCACGTAAATCACGATTATCCGCATATTGTAAAAATGGTATTACACTTGGGTTATGCAAGGAAAAAATCCATTTATCTTCCATTCCTGCATTCTTTGCAGTCGAAGCAGCTACAGCTATCACAGACTCCGGTAAGCCAGCCAAATCTTCTTTCTTATCAATTATTAATTGAAAGGCATTTGTCTCTTTCAAAACATTCTGTCCAAAAGTAAGTTCCAAAAAGGATATTTGTTCATTTAGTTTACGTAATTCAGCCTGTTTATCATCTGTAAGATTGGCACCACTCCGTACAAAACTTTTATAAGTTTCTTCCAATAATTTCTTTTGCTCTTTATTAAGGTCAAAATTTGCCTGATTATCATAAACGGCCTTAATACGAGCAAAAAGCTTAGGATTTAAGTTAATATCATCCGAATGTTTAGAAAGCAGAGGCGAAAGTTCCTGTTCAAGTTGCTGTATCTCATCATTCGTATTTACACTCGCTTGCCCGCTAAAAGCATATGAAACTTTGGTCAACAGCTTACCACTTTGGTCGAATGCGGCAATCGTATTTTCGAAAGTTGCCTTGTCCCGATTATTTATGATAGCATTTATCTCCTGGAAGTGTTCTTCCATCCCTTTTATAAAAGCAGGCTTATAATGTTCTACCTGAATTTGGTCAAATGGGGGAACACCAAAAGGTGTTGTGTATTCTGCAAAAAACGGATTGCTTGTTGTCATATCAGATACATTTTCTTTTTTTGAATAACTACATGCTCCTAAAAGGATTGTAAATCCAGCTATTATAAGTGTTTTGTTCATATAATTTTGTAATTAAGTTCAGATGATACAAAAGTAACTAATTTGTCCCAGAGAAACGTAAAAAGAATCCATATTTTCAGAGAGTTCATTTCAATCATACCAGATAATCCCCTTATTCATATATTATTATCAAGAAATAATGTCTATCTTGCAGAAAAAACTAAGACATAAGATATATGAACCGGATTTGTAATTTATTTCAGATAGAATATCCTATTATTCAAGGAGGTATGGTTTGGTGTAGTAGTTGGAGATTAGCTTCTGCAGTTAGTAATACCGGTGGTTTAGGACTCATTGGAGCAGGTTCGATGCATCCTGATACATTACGTGAACATATTCGAAAATGTAAAAAAGCAACGGATAAACCGTTTGGTGTCAATGTACCACTAATGTATCCGGAAATAGAAATATTGATGCAAATATTGGTAGAAGAAAAAATAAAGATTGTTTTTACCTCTGCCGGCAATCCCAAAATATGGACAAATTTTCTAAAAGGACATGGCATGACAGTTGCACATGTCATCAGCAGTTCTAAATTCGCTTTAAAGTGTGAAGAAGCTGGAGTTGATGCTATTGTTGCGGAAGGTTTTGAGGCCGGTGGACATAATGGTCGTGAAGAAACAACGACGCTTTGCCTTATTCCAGCCGTACGTCGTACAACTGAACTTCCTTTGATAGCTGCCGGTGGTATTGCAACCGGCGAAGCAATGCTTGCCGCCTTTTCACTTGGAGCTGAAGGTGTACAAATTGGAACTCGTTTCGCTTTGACTGAAGAAAGTTCTGCTCATGATAACTTTAAGGAACACTGTCTGAACTTAAATGAAGGAGACACAAAATTATTGTTAAAAAAGCTCTCTCCTACCCGTTTAGTGAGAGGTCGTTTTATGACAATTATAGAAGAAGCCGAAGAACGCGGGGCATCAGCAGATGAATTAAAAGAACTATTAGGTAAAGGACGGGCAAAAAAAGGTATCTTCGAAGGTGATTTGCAGGAAGGAGAACTGGAAATTGGCCAAATTGCTTCTCTTTTCCGGCAAAAACAGACTGTTGCCGAAGTTATGAGTGAGATTGTAAGTGATTTCCAAAACGGATTGAAAAAACTGAGTGAAAGGGATGCTTTTAAATTCTGATTGGTTACTACCATTTTGGAATCTACCCCGGAGAACTTAAAAAACAATTATTTCTATCAATAAGTGAAACGTACACCAAGCTGCAAATTGAAAGTGAATGGATGTACCATACGAATGGTTTCGAAACGCATCAGAGAATTACGTTGATTGGGATTCATTATATAATAATAGCTGATACCCGGTTCTGCAAATATAGACCAAGGCTTGGCTACTTTCACCTGCATTCCGATTCCTGCATTCCAGGAAGGTTGCCAACGTTTAATCTTCAGCTCATTCAGTGTATTGGAGGCCGAAATACAATACTCAATCATAATACCCGCCGAAGCATAAATGGAGAAGGTTTTTGTCTCATAGAATGTCCAATTCGCCTTTAGCGGTATACCGAGATAATGCAATTTTTGATTTCCGGAATCTCCTTTCTTTTCCTCAATAAGCTCCGAATATAGATAGGTATAGGAAAGCCCAGTCTCTATTGCTATATGGGAAAACAAATTTCGTCGTAATGAAAAGCTCACATTTATCGGCAAATGATGGTGATAATAATAATATCTATCATTATTCGGAATAGAACCGGAACCACCTCCGGATGCCGCTTTTGTTTGTATTTTATTGGTTTTATTATCTTCGCCTTGTCCGGGATTTTCAGGCTTACCGGGTTTGTACTCCGGATCTTCCGGGTCCGGACCAGGTCCGGGATCAGTAAGCTCTTGTTCCATATAATGAAACCCTCCTTTTGTTGCGGAAAGTGAGTTGCTACCCGCTTGTAAACCTAATGACCAATGGTTATTTTTATGTTTCTCGAACAAATTTGCCTGATTGGTATAAAATATTCCCGTTTTTTCCGGTTGTGGTCCCAAATCTTTATGTTTAGCGACTACCGATTTTTTAGATGGTATTGCTATCGCATCCGGCAAAGCTACAACTATATCCGCCAACTGTATTTCCGGAAATAAATCAATAACTACAGGAGAAACAGGTGTTGTAGCTGAAATGGATTTTTCAGTATGATTTGTCGATACAGTCTGAATATCCTGTACTGTTTGGTTCGGCTCTTCTGCTACTTGTTCGGTTGAGACGGAATATTCCGGTTGCAAGTTTTCTGAAACAATCTCTGAAGATTCTTTCGGAATAAAGAATGGAACAGATAATAACAAACATAATAAAACGGCAGCCGCTACAGTCCACCGGAAAATCAATTTCCGTCGATTTGCAAGCAGTACAACAGGTAAGAGCTGTTCTGTTTGCTGCGACGTCAATGCTGCTTCCAACTTCTCCCAACCGTCATTACGGAGGGGAAGATGAAATTCATCTTCGCGATTACGAAGCATCTGCAGTATGTCGTTATTTTCCTTCATTTCTGTTTATTCTGTTTTCTTTAATTGTTCTTTTATTCGTTTGATAAGGAGTTTTCTAGCTCTGTTTAGTTGTGATGCAGACGACATTTCATTTATATGTAAACTGGCTGCTATTTCTTTATGGCTCCATTGTTCAAACACAAAAAGATTAAAAACCGTACGATAACCGGATGGTAATTCCGTCACAAAGTGCATCAACAACTCCATTGAAAGCGTACTGGCATCCGGTTCCGGCTCATCCGGAAAGTCACCTGCTTCAGTCAAGGAAAGACCTTCACGAAGCAAGTCTTTTTTTCTGAGATACTCTAATGAGGTATTGGCAAATATCCGGCTCATCCAAGCTCGTAGGCTTCCTTCACCTTTATATGTAAAAGAAGCAATGGAAGAATAGACTTTCAGGAAACCGTCGTGTAGAAGATCATGGGCCGTTTCTACATCACCGCAGTATCGATAGCAAAGACATAGCATTCTTTCCGCATAGAGTTCGTACAACTCTTTGCGTGCCAGATTATCACCATGCTTACAGCCTTCGGTCAACTCCGTTTCAGTCATCAATTCTTATCGTACTTTTATATAATAAATGCAGCCGAATGGCAAACATTGCACGGGAAGGTAAAAAATATTATTTATTGAAGAATTTATTCCGACGATTATCAAAAAGAATGCAGATTATGCAATCTCTACATAATCTGCATTTCTTATTGTTGGATAAGGTTAATACCTATTGTTACAACCGGTATTTATATATCTGAGCCATCACCTTCTGGTATTCATTCTGCAACTGCATATAATTCTGCATGCTCTGGTAGAGAGTAGTAACGTCGACAAAATATTCAATCATGGAGATTTGACCACTTTGAATCGCTTTATTCAAAAGAGCCAGATTATTCTGGCTTTTCAAAACGGTACTATACTCATCGATGGAAGTCTTCAAAGCAACAGATTGGTTATAAAGCCGGAGTAGTTCGTTCTCTATAACAGATGTGGTACTTTCCAGTTGCAAATCTGTATACAGGTTTTGCGCTTTTGCCTGTTTTACATGATTGCGGTTAGAAAAGAGAGGAATGCTCACTCCTACCAAAAAACCATTAAAACGTTCGCCTCCCGCAGCTGTATTCAAACGATAACCAAGCTCAAAACCGGGCAATCCGGTCGACTTACTGACACTTAACTGACATAGAGCTGCCGCTTTCTCACTTTGCAGGGAAAGTAACTGCCGATTCGCCGGAATTGCTTCTTGCTTAAGGTCGGCAAATGAAAGCGGAGTTTCTACCGGCATATAGACAGTGTCGGTAAAATTGATTGCTACTCCTCCATTCAATGTTGCAAGCTCATGTAATTTCGCTACACGGGCAGCTTCATTCATACGGGCTTCATTCTTTACATTCAGCAGTTCGAGATTAATTTTATTTGTCTCCAGAATATTCGCATCTCCGTTATTAAGACGCATTTCATAAAGAGATGTCAATTGTTCGGCATTTTGACGGCGCTGGTCCAACAGATTTTTTTGCTGATTAAGCAAAATAAGATCCAAGCAAATCTCCTTGGCTTGAAGAAGTATTTGTTGACGAACTTCAGCACCCTGACGCTCGAAGTTTTCTCCTTTTGCTTTGGAAAGTTTATTCTTCTGCACATAAACAGAAGGAAAATCGAAAGATTGGGATGCAACTAGTTCGCCTTGTATACCCATTCCTTCCTTATTACCGTATTGGTGTGTATAAGAAACAGATGGATCAGGCAGATTATTATCCAGCTTCGACTCCAGCTTTTGAGCCGTAATGAGCTGACGATTGGCCTGCAATTCTTTATTATTTGCTTCTATACTGTGTAAAACCTCGTCAATCGAAGTCTGTGCTCCTACTGAGAAGCCGATAGAGACAAAGGCCATTATTATCAAAAATTGTTTCATAATGTGTTGTTGTTTAATTTATCTTCTTTCCTATTCATTAATAAATAAACAATCGGAATGATAAACCCGTTCAGGAAGGTCGATGTAAGTAGGCCTCCAAGAATGACTGTTGCCATCGGGCTTTGTATTTCATTGCCAGGCAAATCGCCTTGCAAGGCTAACGGTACAAGAGCAAGAGCGGAACTGAGCGCTGTCATCAGAATCGGGTTCAAACGATCCAGCGAACCTTGTAGTACAGCTTGCCGCAGCGGCATCTTTTCCACAGTACGCAATTGTGTATAATGGCTGATTAACAACATACCATTACGTGTGGCAATGCCAAAAAGAGAAATGAAACCGATGATTGCCGGAATACTAACCTCACCTGAAGTAAATTTCAGGATAAACACACCTCCTATTAAAGCCAACGGCAGGTTTAGCAATACAACACCACTTTCTTTCGCATCCTTAAATTCATTATATAATAATAAGAATATCACCAGTAACGACATCATAGAGGTCAGCAACAATGTCCGGCTGGCAGCAGCTTCACTTTCAAATTGTCCGCCATATTCAATATGATAACCCTCAGGAAGCTTGATGGAAGCATCTACTTTTTGCTGTATTTCATTAACAACACTACGGAGGTCACGCTCGGAAACATTCCCGCTGATTACGATTTTACGCTGTACATTCTCACGATTGATTGTGTTCGGCCCGCTGACAGAACGAACTTCAGCCACATAACTTAGCGGAACTTTCTTACCATTCGCGTCAATCATCAGATTACGAATATCTTCCATTGTAGCACGACTACTATCCGAAGTCTTCACTGTCAGGTCAAAAGTCTTACCATCATCGTACACTTGGCTAACAACTTCCCCGCCCAACATTACATTTATATACTCTTCAAATTCAGGAAGAGAAATACCGTATTTTGCCATCAATTCACGTTTGGGTGTGATGGTTAATTGGGGACGTTCGATTTGTTGTTCCACTTTCAGGTCTACTAAACCGGGAATACCTTGAATGGCTGTCTGAATTTGATTCCCTACGGTAAACATCAAGTTCAAATCCGTACCGAAAAGTTTAATGGCAATATTAGCTTCCGTACCCGAAAGCATTGCGTCAATACGATGAGAGATGGGTTGCCCTATTTCAATATTAGCACCGCTGATAATGGATAGTTTTTCACGAACATCATTCATCACAGCACTGCGGCTTCTGTTTTTCAGGACAAAAGGTGCTTCTATCTCACTCACATTCACACCCAAGGCATGTTCATCCAGCTCGGCACGTCCGGTCTTGCGGGCCACAGTCTGTATTTCCGGAACCTGCATCAGTAGTTCCTCAGCACGACGTCCCATTTTGTCGGATTCTTCCAATGAAATACCGGGTAAAGAACTGACATTTATCGTAAATGAACCTTCGTTGAACGGAGGCAAGAAACTGCGTCCAAGGGTAAAGAACACAACAAGGGCAACAACGAATAATGCGATTGTAGAACCTAAAACAACTCCCTTATGAGCCAATGCTCCCAATAAAGCTTGTTTATACACCTTTTTCAGATTACGGCTTACCCACGATTCCTTTAAGCCTGATGCTTCTCCATTCTTTTGCTGCAAAGCCTCACTTTTTGTTGTTTTTCCCTTCAATAAATAACTACAAAGTACAGGGGTTAATGTCAAAGCCACAACCGTAGAGGCAAACAGAGCAACAATAAAAGCGATACCCAGTGGTATCAACATACGGCCTTCCATTCCATGCAGAAAGAAGAGTGGAACGAAACTGACCACAATAATCAGCGTAGAATTAAGAATAGGCATACGAACCTCACGGGAAGCATCAAATACTACTTCCAGAATAGTACGTTGCTGCTCAGGGGGAAGCAAACGATTTTCCCGAATACGTTTATATACATTTTCCACATCGACAATAGCATCGTCTACTAATGAGCCGATTGCTATAGCCATACCACCAAGACTCATGGTATTTATTGTCAGTCCCATAAAGTGAAGTACAAGAATAGATACCAAAAGTGAAAGCGGTAATGCAACCAATGAAATTACCGTCGTGCGGATATTCATCAGGAAAAGGAAAAGTACGATAATAACAAAGAAACTTCCTTCCAGCAGACTATCCTTTACATTATTAATAGAACTATCTATGAAACGGCTCTGACGAAAAATATCGGTTGACACATTTACATCTGGTGGCAAGTTTTTTTGCAAATCGGCCATGATACCGTCTAACTGTTCAGTCAAATTGATTGTACTGGTATTCGGCTGTTTAGTAACCGTTATCAGAACAGCCGGTTTGGCTTTTTCGGATGCAGTTCCCAATTTCGGACTTTTCCCTCCAATCTTAACCGTTGCAACATCTTCCAGTAAAATAGGATAATCATTGGCAGTCTTTATCACTCCCTTGCCTATTTCATTCGCTTTGGATGTGGAAAGAACGCCACGGATGATATATTCATTGTCATATTCATAAAGGACTCCTCCGTTTGCATTGCGATTCATGTTACGGGTAACAGCCAAAACTTCACTTAGACTAATTCCGTAATGTTTCATCCGGGCCGGATCGAGCAAAATTTGGAATTCCTTGATATCACCGCCGATTACGGCAACCTGAGCAACCCCACCTGTAGAAAGCAAGCGTGGGCGAATAGTCCAGTCGGCAATTGTACGAAGATCCATTTCTGTCGTCGGAACGACTTGCGAGTCGGAACGTTTATTTTCGTCTACCGTCAAACCGATAATCATCATCTCCCCTAAAATGGAAGATTGCGGCCCAAGAGTGGGTTTGCCGACATTCTCAGGAAGACTTTCATTTACTACGGCCAATTTCTCAGAAACAATCTGACGGGCACGATAAATATCTGTTCCCCAGTCAAATTCTACCCAAACTACAGAAAATCCCGTAGTGGAAGAAGAACGGACACGACGTACATCCATCGCACCATTCACCGCTGTCTCTACCGGAAAAGTGACCAAACGTTCCACTTCTTCAGGAGCCATGCCGTTTGCTTCGGTCATTATCACAACCGTCGGAGCATTCAAGTCCGGAAACACATCTACATCCGTATGAAAAGCTGTATATGTTCCGGCAATCATCAGTAACAGGGAACAGACTAGAACGACCAGCCTATTATGTAGCGAGTAATATATTATCTTGTTTAGCATAAGAATAATTTTGAATGATGAATTTTAAACTATAGCTTATGGATGCCATCTATAGAATAGTTCATAAGCTACAATCCTTAATTCTAATGACTATGTGAATGAGCCGGAATAGCATTAGAAGCGGAAGCCAATTTAATTTGATATGCTCCTTCGGTGACCACTTCATCTCCTGCATGCAGGCCATTTAAGATTTGAACCTCCGAACCATTATCAGCCCCCAAAGTAACAGGATGCTTCACATAACCCTCTTCATCTATCCGTACATAAACGGAATAAACACCTTGCTCTTCTATTAAAGCGGCAACAGGAACACTAAGTACATTTTCCATCGGTGCCGTAAGCAGATAAATATCAACGAACGAACCTGGTATGATAGCTCCTTTATTATCAAACTCAAAGGTCACAGGAACATAGAAAGAATTTGCATCGGATGCCTTTCCAAACGATAACAAACGACCACTCAATTCTGATAATTTATAAACCGTATTATCGTATGGGGTACGGAAATTAGCAGACTGAACAGCCGGCAACAAATGATAATATTTTTCCGATACTTCAGCACGAAGCATAAGACGGTTATTCTGTGCTATCGTAGCTAAAGGCTGACCAACCGTTACGTAATCACCTTCTTTTACTTGCAGATTCTTTAAGTAACCATTCATGGGCGAAACAACAGAGACTCCATTTGCCGTTTGCTTTCCGGCAACAGCTTCCCAAGCTACACGAGCATTTTCGTAATTAAGACGGGCTTGTTCAAAATCTCTGGCAGAAACAATTTTATCATCTACCAGAGTTTGCATACGTTCATATTCTTTTTTAGCAGTCTCATAAGCATACTTGGCCTTGGCCACTACATTTCCTTCCGATAAATTACCGGAAACCAGACTTAGGATTGCCTGGCCTTTTCGTACAGCAGTACCATCAACAAACGACAAATTACCAAAAGCCACAACACCGGGAACTGTCGCAACAATCACAGACTCTTCACCCTGTGCAGCCATCACACGACCACTGGTTTTAAGAACGTCGGTAAAAGTCGAGGGCACTACTTTTACCGTTTTCAGGCCAACAGCTTCTGCAAGTGCTTTTTTAAAAATGATTTCGCCGGGAGCATGTGCCTCTTCTTGTTCGTGGTCATGCTCATGGCCTTCTTCATGTTCGTGCTCTCCTTCATGGTCATGCTTGTGACCTTCTTCATGTTCGTGGCCTTCTTCATGCTCGTGCGCTTCATGATCATGTTCGTGCTCATGCTGTGCGGTATTTCCCGCACATCCGACTAATATGTAGGCAAAAATCACCCACAACAAATATATTTTTTTCATTGTAATGATGCATTATATGTTTGAATAAAACAATAAGAAATAGAAAAGGTTGATTTACAATAAGATAAATCATTCTTATACAAACAACAATGCAAAAGGAGGAGCACGAAGTCCCGATGCAGTCGATATCCAGGTATCGTGCATAGATTCGATGTAGATATCCTGTTCATTCTCAAACAATTGCTGACAGAAGACAGGCTCCGGAGGATTTATATAATCGAATAATACAAGCAAAGGGAAAAGATGCTGACTGATATCACTGTCCGTAGCATGTGAAAGTATGGAAGTATAAAGTGCCACATTATGTCCACTACATCCACAATCGTGTGACTGCGGATGATTATGTCCTCCATCGGGAACTTCCGTAGCCAACGATTTATAGCAAGGCAACCCGTTACTATGATGGTGATGCGGTATTATTACCGACAACAACATCACGATACTGGCAACCAGCATGACATATTGAATTATTTTTTTCCTTATTTCCATACTAATGCTGCAAAAGTATAAAGATTATTTCATTTTTGAACGAAGAAGTTTCTTAATAATCATCTATCAGCTACTATTTTTATTCACATTTCAAAAAAATGTTGCATTTTCCGAAACAATACTCATTCATTTTCCGTTTATTAAGAAGAAATAGTACTACAATATTTAAATAGGGAGAAATAGACAATGACAACCAATATTTTAAACGAGAACTTAATCGAAGCTATGAAAGTCAAAATACCCGATGGTGTAAACCTCGCCAACACTTTGATGGACATACTTTATATCGGAAAAGAAGCCATATACCGCCGTTTAAGGGGTGAAGTTCCTTTCACATTTGCAGAAGCCTCCATCATTTCAAAAAAAATTAGGAGTCTCATTAGATCATATTGTCGGGACAAGTTATACCAATAATGCAATGTTCGATCTTAATCTACTTCATTATTCGGAACCTATTCAGACATATTTATCCCTTATTGAATATTCTGTAAATATATTTGAACAAGTCGCCAACGATCCGATATCCATTCTTAACACGGCATCCAATATGATTCCGCAAACATTTTATTTGAAATACGACAATTTGTCGAAATTCCGTCTTTTCAAATGGATGTACCAACATGAGAAGGTTAATTGTGTGAAGAGATTTTCAGAATTGAAACTTTCGGATGAATTGCGAACAGCTCAAACCGCTTTCGTTGATATTTCCCAATATATCCAAACAACAAATTATATTTGGGATGCGATGATATTTACTTATCTGGTGAATGAAATCAAGTATTTTTGCGATATCCATCTTATCACACAAGAAGAGCTGATGTTATTAAAAAATGAATTGCTTGCTTTGCTGGACGAATTGGAAGATATTGCCACCAAAGGCAAATTCCAAACAGGCAAAGATGTGAATATCTATATCTCCAATATTAACGTAGAAGCGACATACAGTTATATAGAGGCGCAAAATATTCAATTGAGTCTGATTCGCATCTATTCAATCAACTCCATCACTTCGATGGACAAAGAATTGTGCCAGAACCAGAAAGAGTGGATTTATTCTCTAAAAAAATTCTCTATGCAGATTTCTGAAAGCGGGGAAATTCAACGGATAAAATTTTTCAACAAACAAAGAGAGACTGTAAATCTCTTATTGAGTTGAATACAAAACAAATATATTTAAAAAACATAAATACCGCTGATTATTAAAAATCAGGCACGGCTTTTACAGTTACTATGACTTTACTATCCATATTCACCATAAAAGCCGTGCCTTATCAACTATTGTCAGAGCAGTCTTTTCAGACTTTACGACTATTTATCCAGCTTGGCACAAATTAATTCGGCCGCTTTTTTGCCACTCATCAACATGCCTCCAAAAATTGGTCCCATACGGAAACTACCGCTTACACCATTGGCTGCCATACCGGAGACAAACAGACCCGGATAAATTTCCTTTGTATTCTCAACAGTCGTAGCTTCACCTAATTCCACATTCAATGAACGTTCACCGATTACACCACCGGTCGGAGTATTCAACTTAATATCATTTTTACGAGCGACAACACGAGCTATTTCACAATCATGTCCGGTTCCTTCCAGCACAGCCTTAGCCATGATAGTAAGCGGATCCACATGCATTCCTTCGCGAATGACCGGAGCCCAGTTTACAACAACACCGGCAACCGCGTCATTGTGAAAGACTACATCTTCAACAGAATAGCAGTTAAAGATTGTCGCACCGGCTTTAGTCGCATTATAAATCAAAGCGGAAGTCGTATGAACAGAATCCATGATATAAGTACCGTTACCGGCATCTTTATACGCAACCCCCAATTCCTTCACTATCGGCATAGCTTCTTCTTGTACCACAATATCGTTAAACATCATGGCACCTCCCCACATACCTCCACCGGGAGCAAGTTTGCGGTCGAACAAAGCGACCTTCTTACCGGCCTTAGCCAGATAATAAGCAGCTACAATACCTGAAGGACCACCACCGACTATAGCAACATCAATAGACAAATTACTCTTTAACTTCGCAAAGTAAGAGTCGATAATTCCTGTTGAAACAATTTGTTCCATTACAATAAAAATTAGAGTTTAAACATCGAGAAGCACATAGAGGTAACGCTTCTCTTTATTTAGTAATTCTACCTGTTCTCCCTTCACGGTATTACACCGGCAGGTTCTATGGGTATAATCTCAGCCTGTGTTAGTAAGGCACCCCTATGATAAGTCGATTGCAAAGATAGTAAATTATCCGAAATGCGGGGGGCGTTTATTCATTTTCCGTTCAACAAAACTTTTTATAAACTCCACTGTCTCGTCTACACCAAGCACGGAGACGTCAATTGAGAAATTATAGGAAGAAGCCACTCCCCATTCTTTGTTTGTATAATAATTGTAGTATGCCGCACGGGATTTATCGGTTTTTGTCATCAACTCTTTCGCTTGCTCCACCGTCACGTTCTGATATTCGATAATACGCTGGATACGATTCTCCTTTGTATTATGGATAAAGAAGCTCAAACAATCCGGATTGTCCCGCAAAATGTAATCGGCACAACGGCCAACCAATACACAAGAGCCTTTTTCGGCAAGTTTACGGATAGCATCACTTTGGAATTTGAAGAGTCCGTCATTAGAAAGAATATCCGTATAAGGCGTAAACATACCCATATAGGAAAAACCTACAGAAAACGCATACGACAATCCGCTGGAAGCTCGTTCGTCTGCCTTTTCAAAGAATTCCTCACTCAACCCACTTTCCTTAGCCGCCACAGCCATCAGTTCCTTATCATAATAAGCGATACCCAATGCTGCAGCCAATTTCTTCCCTATCTCACGGCCACCACTCCCGAATTGACGGCCGATGGTCAATATGATTTTGTCATCCATTATTTTTTCGTATTGGTGTTAAATACAAAGATAAATAAAATTTATTCCATCTAAATACGAAATAGCTTTTAATTATCATGTTTGAATTTCCTGAACTGGTTAACCAGTACAATTGCCGTCACAATCGTAGCCGTCGTATCAGCTATCGGAATACTTATCCAAACACCTAAAGTTCCCAATAGCGACGGCAAAATAAGCAGACAGGGAACAAGGAACAGCAACTGGCGGGTCAAAGAAAGGAAAATAGCTTTCTTCGACATGCCGATTGAGAGAAAAAAGTTCGTTGCAACCATCTGGAAACCAACAATAGGAAAAACAGCAAATACGATATGCAACCCAAATACAGATGTCTTGATTAAATCAGGGTCGGTTGTAAACAAACGAACTATCATGGACGGAAACAACTGACAAAGCAAAAAGCCCATTGTCGCCACCCCGATAGCCCATTTCATCGTCAACTTTGTTACTTCCGTCACACGCGGATATAAGCGCGCGCCGAAATTATATCCGGCAATCGGCTGCATACCCTGATTGAAGCCCATTATAATCATAATAAAAAGGAAAATAATACGGTTCACGATGCCATAGGCTCCGATAGCCATATCTCCACCATGTTCTTTCAAGCCGCGATTTATCAATATGACTATCAGGCAAGCGCAAAGGTTCATCAGGAAAGGCGACATACCTATATATAATATACCCTTCACTATCTCCTGCCGTAACTTATAGATACCTTTCTTAAAATGTAGCAATTGTCGGGGACGCGAAAAATGTATCAACTGGCCTGTGAGCGATATCACCTGGGAAATAACGGTTGCCAACGCCGAACCTTTTATCCCCCAGCCAAACCCGAAAATAAAAAGCGGATTCAGCACGCAATTAATCACAACCGACGACAATGTAGCATACATCGCCAGCTTAGGAAAACCGGATGAACGCAAAACGGCATTCAATCCCAGATACATGTGCGTCACCACATTCCCCAGCAAAATAACATTCATATAATCACGGGCATACGAGATTGTATTTTCACTGGCTCCGAAGAAATAAAGTATCGGGTCGAGCAACAGCATAAAAACCAGCGTAAAAGTCAACCCTAAAACGACATTCAGTATTAGCACGTTCCCCAATACATGATTCGCCCCTTCGTAGTCTTTTTGTCCCAATTTCACAGATACCAGCGTAGAAGCCCCTACGCCGACCAACGAACCGAAAGCTGCCGCCAAATTCATCAAAGGGAAAGTCAAAGCAAGACCGGAAATAGCCAGCGGGCCGACTCCGTGTCCGATAAAAATACTGTCTGCCATGTTATAAAGCGAAGAAGCTGTCATGGCTATTATCGCAGGTATTGCGTATTGCATCAGCAATTTACCAATACGTTCAGTTCCGAGAACCAACGGAGAATTCTGTTTTATCATGCCAC
>NZ_QRMP01000007.1:0-1288 GCF_003473295.1 Parabacteroides sp. AM08-6 | reverse complement strand
CGCAGCTTCGGCTATAATTGCGGAAACCGGGGCAGACATGAAGCCGTTTGAGAAGGCTACAAACCTTGTAGGTTGGTGTGGACTAAAACCACGTAACGATGTTAGTAACAATAAAGTCAAGAGCAACAGAACTACACATGGGAATCGATTCCTACGTCAGATGTTGATTGAAATTTCCTGGGTGGCATCAAGAACCCGAAACTGCTTTTTCTCAAACTTCAGCTACGTGCAATGCACCCAACGTCATAAGAACAAGATGAAAATACAAGTAGCCATCGCTCGAAAAGTGTTAGTGGCAGTATGGCATATGCTGACAAAAGATGAGGATTTTATAGACGTCTACCTCAAGCGTCTTGAAAAGAAAGCGGAATTGCTAAATGAAATCCAAGCATTAGAATCGTTTGTGCTCGAATAGGCCATTACGATATACCTCTATCGACAACATAATTATCTTTGTGCTGCCACATGAGCGCGTTTACAAAATTATTGCATCCATAGAGGATTTGGATACCGGCGTAGTCCTTTTAGGCTGAAGAGGAAAGTAACAAACTTTGTTGGTTCAGATGGCGAAATACTTGTCATCTAAGTCATTTTGTGCGGTAACTTGCAAACGATAGATATAATTGAGGGCATACACATGGGTATATGCAAATTATAATAGTTGAGGTAGACTTTACTTTTTAGAGGAAAGGTACTGAGAAATCAAAAAAAGTGTATTTTTGTTTTCTTATAAAGTTTAAATTATGGCAGAAAAATTGATAATAAAAGGCGAAAGCAAGAAAGAGCGCTACCAGGCTTTACTCCCCCAACTGGAGTCGCTGGTGGCATCGGAAACAGATATAGTCGCCAACATGGCCAACATAGCCGCCGCCCTGAAAGAAGCTTTCAACTTTTTTTGGGTAGGCTTTTATGTCGTAAAAGAAGGAATGCTTGTTCTGGCTCCATTTCAAGGCCCGTTGGCCTGTACGCGTATAAAATTCGGAAAAGGAGTATGCGGAACAGCTTGGAAAGAAGCGCGTACGGTCGTCGTTCCTGACGTAGAACAATTCCCCGGACATATTGCATGCAACTCCGCTTCCAAGTCGGAAATCGTTGTTCCTATCACAAAAACGGGAGAGGTTGTTGCCGTTCTCGACATCGACAGCGATGAACCGGACGCATTCGATGAAACAGACGCCCTTTTCCTTGAAAAACTTTGTCAAGACGTTCTGCCTGGCAAATTCTGACCATTTTCATTTTTCCTCCCGTCAGGGCAAACGCATTAGAAACAATCTGAAACTGAAGATGT
>NZ_QRMP01000069.1 GCF_003473295.1 Parabacteroides sp. AM08-6 | reverse complement strand
CGTTTTTCAAGAGAGGCCATAAAAAGCGTGGAACTGCAATGGAACATATACGGGAATTTATTTACCTTTACAATGTAATCGAAAAACACATCACCGATGAAAGCTTCCGTGTCGGTGAGAAGAACGTGGATACAAAGGTTGTTTCGCCTCTTATATTATTATCAACGATTATTTTTCCACTTCAATGCTCTGAATCTGTCCTGCAAATCCTGTAACCGCTCCATAATCTCACCGAAAGAGGGTGCATCGGCATAAATGAAGCCGATTTGCATTTGCTTATAGTCTTCCCGTAAAACATCTTCTATACTTACAGGAGGGAGAAAAGATATTGTGTGGGGAAGATGAGTCGTGTAATCCAACCCACTCCATGCAGTAAACTTCTTACGATGAGCCACAATATCCTCGTATAATTGGACATTCTGCATCGCTTCCATTGCAAACGGTTTGTCCATCATCTTCACGATGTCATACATATGCCGTGTAATACGTTCGATATGCGTACAGCCGTTCGGACGGTTAAACTCCTCATGTAACAGAAAAACTTTTTCCAAAAATGTCCGTCCCGGTACTACGGTAGGAACTGTAAATATTGGCAATGAAAACTCTTCATCCGGATAGGCGTCTTCAATCATCGAACGCATTTCTACTTCTTCCGATGGTTCCATGAGAGAACGGCAACTTATCTCAATCTTGACTCGTTCCGGTATATATTGCATCTTTGTTTGCAACACCGAATTATACTCGATAAACAGAACTGCAGGGTCAAGGTCGCTGACAGATGTCTCCGGAACTATTACCTTACAACATTCCAATAATCCAAACTCCTTTAGCTTATCTTCAATGTCAATCGCAAAAATACCATCAATAAATTTTTTGGAGTCTTTTCTCAATTTAGTCCGTTGGCTTTTAGTATCAACATCTGCGAATCCCAAATGTTTGGGGTCTATTGCAAGGTCAATATCTTCAGAGAAACGTTCTATCAACCCCCAACCTTTGCTAAGACTTGTTCCTCCTTTGAATACAAGGACTGTAGCATACGGCAAAGAAAATACAGCACGCAATACCATACTGACCCAATAGTCCTTTTCTACAGCATTGTCCACAATCCCTTTATCTTCAGCTACATTAGCCAAAATGGTAAGTTGTTCTTCTTTTGTGAGCTTAGTCCAATTATTCATAATGCAAGTCTTTGTTTAATCCATTGCGGAGCAATGCTGTAATCGTATTTAATCTCATCAAGACTGCCATATTTTTCAATGGCTTGTTTTATAATAACAACCTGTTCATCGGTCACACCATCTTTCCCTAATTCCTTCATGGCTGCGACTATCAGTGGAAATAAGTCCGTCTTATAAGCAAAATTGCGGGGTACACTGCGCTTGAATATGATTTTACGATTTCCGATAGTAAGCTCCCGTGCTGTGGCATCTGTCAAATAGACCGCATTCATCGTAACTTGCGTGGAAAGTCCCAATTTATTCAAAGCCGTCAGTCCACTGGGAATAATGCGAGCTTTATCCTTTTCTGCAATGGCGTATGCTATATCTTCAATGGACGGGCGAAGTACGCCGAACTTATTTCGTAAAGGATATAAATAGAGACCTTGTGAAAGACGTATGAGCACACCCTCTTTTTCCAGTCGGGAAAGGGCACGAGTAACCAGCCCATCATTATTCAGATGGGCAAAATCACTCACCATATAAAGCTTATTCGGACCGTTTCTATCTATGATACTCCGTATCTCCTTTGTTAGTATTGTCTTCATATCCACTATGATTCGTCGTGCAAAGATACAATACCCATCTTGATACGCCAATGAAATGTCCGAAATTCTTAAAGAAAATCGGACTATTTAAGAAAAGGCATTTACTGTTTGAGTGTCGGGTCTGGAAATGAGAAATGTATTTCGGTTCAAGAATAATATTGCTTTCCCGCATATCCACATACAAAAAAAGCCCCGGAATAAACATCCGAGGCTTCTTGTCTTGTT
>NZ_QRMP01000068.1 GCF_003473295.1 Parabacteroides sp. AM08-6 | reverse complement strand
AAGTCAGTGGGCAAATATAAGAATATATATTGTAATAGATAACATAAAATATATAATTATCAAGGACTATCATATCTCAACCAAGTGACAATATGTTCATCATTTGAGTATTTTGTAATCGAAACGATATACCCCATCTCCTATAGGTTATTCTTTATTTTCTTGTTCTTTCTCCAATAGCTGGAGTAAGCCATATTCAAGATTAAAATAATACAAATTTTCTCTCAAGACACGTCCTTCCCTATTCAGTGTTACATAATGAGGAATTCCGTTGAAATGGAACAGCTCTCTCAAATAATGATAGTCGCTTGCGGGAATACGGTAGCAATCTTCATCTTTCAAATTTTCTTCTACATATTTCACATAATCCCGCTCCGGTGATTCGTCTTCACTGGTGATAAAGACAAAAGCTATATCTTTACTGCCCTTGTACTTTTTACGTAACTCCGCAGACCATTTAATTTCTCCCCGGCAAGGTCCGCAAGTGGTAGCCCAAAAGTCGACCATCAGGTATTTTCCTTTATATTTATCCGCGATTTTAGTAAAGATTTCTTTTCCCTTTCCTTCAGGCAATATGAAACTTCCGCTTTTATCGGCATAAATCTTGTTATACATATTATCGCATTCTTCACTCAAAAACGGAATAGAAAGATTTGCTTTCAGACCTTCGATAAATCGTTTGGACAATTCTTCATCTTCTAAGAACGACATTGTGGAATTTAAACTTCTTACTTGCGCAATTTGTAAAGCAAACGGGATTTTATCTGTTCCCAAAAACGTCTTCAACCGATTAGCTGTCTGTTCATAATCTTTTATTATCGAGCTTACCAAATCTACATTCCCTCCTTTATCCATAAAAAAATAACCACGAGAAAAAACAAGTCTCATATATTCGAATCTATTAATGAAAGAGCTAAAATGGTTGCATGCCAAAAATGTATAATCATCCAAAGGCATTTGTTTCAAAAAATCGTAATAAGAATCGTCTTCCTTTACTTTCAGCACTTGAGTTGTTGTGTCTACCATGGCCTCATCATTACGCATTCTCACAAAATCAAGCATATTTCCAGCATGTCGCAAGAAAGCCGAATTACGGAGCATACGGGCAGCTTTGAGTGAATAATTATCTGCTCGGATAATAGAGTCCGCCATATTTTCCCATTCGGCAAGGACATGACTTCTTTTTTGACTATATTGTTCGGGAGTCAGTTTTTTGTAATCATCTAGAGCCTTATAATCGTATCCGAATAAATTCTGTGTCTTAGCAATCCCCCGGCAAATAGAAGCCGATTCCCCCATGTAACATAAATCTTTTACAAATGTAGCATTATCCCAAGTACGCACAAAATCCGTCAAACTCTCATAATCAACAAACACAGTAAGTTTTTGCCCGGGTTCCAGATAAAAAGGAATTCCGCCATTACAAATAGACATAGATAATGAAACCGGATGTATCAATACTAATTTACACTCGAAACGTCCGTCCGGATGAATAGTCACGACAGTGGGGTAATCATCTCTTGTAATCTCATTATTCAAATAAATCAGCCCGGTAGAAAAGCCCAATACCGGATCATATCCTTTTAAATAGCCTTGTATATAAGCTGTATCCTTACGGAAGAAATCGGTAAAATCCTCATTAGACGGAGTTGGCTTTAATTGATTGTTCGGTTTTTTTCCGCACAGGATCTCTTTATTTTGCTCTGAGACAAGACATAGTCCATTCTTTTGCTGCATCAAATCCAACCGGCAAGTTCCGGTTTCGTTCTCCAATGTTATCAGATAACGTTTCCCTTTCTTTTTGAATTCTTTATAATTCCAGTATTCATTTTTATAAATGGCCAATGAATCATACAAGCCGATTATCCATTCGTTTTTACCATCTTGGCTAATCCAATTTCCATAAAGCTCCTGTTTTTTGTCTTTTTTTTGAGGTTTCAAAGATATGCCATACGTATGGGCGTCATCAAACTGTCCTATCCAATTGATGTGAGTCGTGGTCGCTGG
>NZ_QRMP01000067.1 GCF_003473295.1 Parabacteroides sp. AM08-6 | reverse complement strand
TATTGGAATAAAGTGACATTTACAGGTCGTTTGAATAAGGACGAGTTGTATGAATTTTATCAGATAGCGGATATCGGAGTGATGCCCTCTTTGCATGAACAATGCAGTTATGTGGCGATGGAGATGCTGATGTTCAATATCCCTTTGCTAATTTCAACTTCCACGGGGTTGAATGAAACTCTTGAAGGTGTGGAAAAAATAGAAGTGGAAGAACGTGAGGACGACGTGTATATTTCCGTTGAAAAAATGGCGGAGAGCATGCTGGCTTTGTTGCAGGCTCCTCCGAGCAATATGTATAGGGAAACCTATTTGCGGAAATATGAGGAATCCCTATTTTTGGAGAAAATGCGGAATTTGTACGAATCTTTATTTGTGTAACGCTTTATGTTGACCCCTTTCCCCCATTATCTTCAGCTCGACGCGATGGACTGCGGTCCGTCGTGCCTGCGTATGATAGCCAAGTACTACGGTAAGACCTATAGCTTGCAATCGCTACGCGAAAGGTCGTTCATCACGCGCGAAGGGGTTTCCATGCTGGGAATAAGCGATGCGGCCGAATCGGTCGGTTTTCGTACGTCCGGGGTGAGAATAACCTTGGAGCAGTTGAAGAAAGAGGTTCCTTTGCCTTGTATCTTGCATTGGAACCAGAACCATTTTGTTGTATGTTACCGGATAAAAGGGGATAAATATAGTATATCGGACCCGGCAAGCGGACGGGTGACTTATAAGGAGGATGAACTGACCCGCTGCTGGTTTAGCACGAAAGTGGACGGAAGGGATACGGGAACGGCTTTGTTGCTGGAACCGGGACCTGATTTTTATGACCGGGACGAGGAGGATGTGACAAGGGAAAAGCGGTTGTCGTACTTTTTTCGTTATGTGACTCCTTATAAAAAAGAATTTTTCCAGTTGATACTTGGGATGATGACGGGCAGTATCCTGCAATTAATCATGCCGTTCCTGACACAGAGCTTGGTGGATACGGGTATCCGTGATGGAAACCTGAGCTTTATCTCCCTCATCTTGATAGCCCAGGTGGTCATCTTCCTGGCACAACTGTCTGTCGGCTTCATCCGCAGCTGGATATTGTTGCATGTGAACACGCGGATTAACATCGCCTTAATCTCCGACTTTTTGGCCAAATTGATGCGGCTTCCCCTGCACTTTTTCGATACGAAAATGGTCGGGGATATCATGCAGCGTATCGGCGACCATAATCGTATCGAATCGTTTATGACGGGCTCGTCCATCAGCACGGTGTTCTCTTTTCTCAACTTTATAGTATTCGGCTTTGTGCTGGCTTATTATAATCTGACGATATTGGGTTTGTTTTTGGTCGGAAACGGGTTGTACGTGGCCTGGGTGCTGGCCTTTATGAGGTATCGCCGTGAATTGGACATCAAACGGTTTGCTCAGGCCGCGGGTGAACAGAGCAACCTGTTTCAGCTGATAACCGGCATGCAGGAGATAAAACTGAATAACTGCGAAACGGAGAAACGTTGGCAGTGGGAACGCATACAGGTGAAATTGTTTAAAATAAGCATAAAGGGGTTGGCCCTTCAACAATATCAACAGCTCGGGTCGGTCTTTTTTAACCAGACGACGAATATCCTGATCTCCTTTTTGGCCGCCCGGGCTGTAGTTTCCGGCGAAATGACGCTTGGTATGATGATGTCGCTGACTTATATAGTGGGGCAGCTGAGTGCACCAATCGATCAGTTCATCGGGTTTGCCCGTTCTTTTCAGGATGCCAAGATCAGCCTGGAACGTCTTGGTGAAATCCATCAGAAGGAGGATGAGGAGCAGACCTTGGGCATGAAGATGAGCGTGTTGCCCGAAAACCGAACGTTGTGTATAGAGGATTTGAAATTCAGCTATGACGGGGCCGACCGGGATTATGTGCTGGATGGGATAAACCTGACGATTCCGGAGCATAAGGTGACAGCGATAGTTGGTGCGAGCGGTAGCGGAAAGACGACCTTGGTCAAATTGCTGCTGGGTTTTTATGCCCCGAACGGGGGTCATATCCGCGTGGGTGATTTTTCATTGCAGAACATCAACCCGCATGTCTGGCGTGCCCATACGGGTTGTGTGATGCAGGATGGTTTTATATTCTCTGATACGATAGCGAAGAATATAGCAGTAGGCGACGAGGTGATTGATAAGGAGCGTTTGTTGCATGCGGTGACTGTGGCCAACATCCGTGATTTTATTGATTCGCTGCCCTTGGGATATAATACGAAGATAGGCATGGAGGGTAGCGGAGTGAGCCAGGGTCAGCGTCAGCGTATCCTGATAGCGCGTGCGGTGTATAAGAATCCTGAGTTCATCTTTTTGGATGAGGCGACGAATGCGTTGGATGCGAATAACGAGAAGGAGATAATGGAACATTTGCATCAGTTTTACCGTGGTCGGACGGTTGTCATCGTGGCGCATCGTTTGAGTACGGTGCGGGATGCGGATAATATCGTGGTATTGGATAAGGGTCGTATAGTGGAGGAGGGGACTCATGATGAATTGACGTCCAGGCAGGGTGTTTATTATAAGTTGGTGAAGAACCAGTTGGAATTGGGTAGTTGAGAT
>NZ_QRMP01000066.1:1476-2716 GCF_003473295.1 Parabacteroides sp. AM08-6 | reverse complement strand
ATTCCGGCTTGCAATATTGCTCCCTTTTCTGTAATGGAAGCTCGAGCGATTTACCAGGGTGAAATCAAGGATGAATGGAATATGCGTTTAGAAAACGCTTTTGCTGTTCATTATTTTATGGGATCGTGGGGATACAATTAATTTAATACATTCAGAATAATGGAAATACCTCGAATTATACATCAGATATGGAGCGATAAGTACAAGCCTCTGCCTGAATTTTTTAAGACATTGGCGCAGACTTGGAAAGATGTGTATCCGGATTGGGAATACATATACTGGGATGAAGCTAAAATGGATGATTTTGTAAAACGGGAATACCCACTTTATTATAACTTCTATTATACATTACCCTTTGATTCTCAGCGTTGGGATTTGATACGCTTTTTTATTTTGAATAAAATGGGAGGTATGCATGTCGATTTTGACTATGAAGCAGTTGAAAACATGGAATGCCTCTTTGAGGGAAAAACCTGCTGTATCGGATTGGAACCGGATGCGCATGTTCAGCGTTATGGAGTGAAATACGTACTGAATAGTGCTTTGATGGCTTCAGTTCCGGGACATCCCTTTGTGAAGAAATTAATCGAACGTATCTGTTCGCCGGAGACATTGATTTGTAGCCAGGAAAATAAGCCGATGTGTGTATTAAGTACAACCGGTCCTTTATTTCAGGCAAACGTATATAGTTCGTTATCCGAAGAAGAGAAAGAGCAAGTCTATCTGATTCCGGCTAAGAATGTTACTCCATTTGACTCTGTTCAGCTTTATAGGCTGAGAATGGGAGAAAAAAGTGAGGAACTGGAAGCTTGCATGAAGGAAGCCTATGCTGTTCATTATTTTGCGAATACTTGGGTTTCTTTATTATTGTAATTTAATATCTTCTTAATTTTATGATTTATGAGGGGTTGTATAAAAAGATTGGTATTAGTGCCTTTTATTAAATAAGTTATTAATTAAAAAAATAACGACATGAAGCTATTGAAAGATTTAAAAATCAACCAGTTGGTGGTTGAAGAGTTGGAGCAGAAACAAATGTCTGCTCTACGTGGTGGATATAAGTGCGGCTGTGGCTGCTATTGGACTGATTTAGATCCGTATTACGGGGCTAGTATTCAGGATAATTATAATGCTAATTTAAGTAATGGATATACACAGTCTTTTGGTGGAAATATTATCTGTGGAGATACTTATAATCTCGCTTATGCTAGTACACATAAGGCTTCTGAATAAGGCAGCA
>NZ_QRMP01000066.1:0-1466 GCF_003473295.1 Parabacteroides sp. AM08-6 | reverse complement strand
TTCTGAATAAGGCAGCACAAGAGAAGTTGAAAGCACTGGTGAAGAATTTGAATGAAGAAGATGATCAGATTTTGATGTTGATGAAAGTGAAGGATGATGCAAAATAAATTAAAAACGATATGAAAAACATGAGAAGTTATTTGTTACTTTTTTTATTGCTATTGAATATTAGTTGCGGTAACTCTATGCAGAGCGAAATACTTGGGTTTCTTTATTATTGTAATTTAATATCTTCTTAATTTTATGGATTTACGAGGGTTTGTATAAAAAGATTGGCATTAGTGCCTTTTATTAAATAAATTATTAATTTAAAAATTAACAACATGAAGCTGTTGAAAGATTTAAAAATCAACCAGTTGGTGGTTGAAGAGTTGGAGCAGAAACAAATGTCTGCTCTACGTGGTGGATATAAGTGCGGCTGTGGCTGCTACTTTGTGGATCAAGCTCCGTATTATGGGTCTAGTATTCAGGATAATTATAATGCTAATGTCCTAGGTGGACATCCGCAGTCTTATGGTGGTAATCAGGCCTGTGGTGATACCTATAATTTATCCTCTGCTAGTACACATAAGGCTCCTTAATAAGTGAGCATTAATTATTGATTTGATTATAGGTGAGATGAATTATTTCACCTATAATTTAATTAGCAGAATAATAATTGTTTAATTTTTTAATTATAACCGAATGAATGGTTTTTATCTAAATTTTATCTGTTTGTTATTGTTAGCTTGTAATAATAATAAAATGAAGTCAGAAGAATTAGTAGATGGTATAATATCTAATACTACTGTAACTTATCCTGTAACAGTCGATTTGCCTACAGCATTACAAAATGTGGATGAGAAGGTCAGTTTGAGTACTTTTATAGAGAGTATCGAGTATATACCGTTGAAGTTGAAAGATAATCTTTTAGGTGAAGATTTGGTTTATTGTGTATATGATGAAAAGAGCGAAAAAATAATATTGTCGGACCTTGGTCGTGTTATTGTTGTTGATAAACAGGGTAATTTCCGGAACAAAATAGGGAATAAGGGAGGAGGTCCGGGTGAGTATACTTATATTTCTACGATTTCTATAGATCCGGAAAAAGAAAATGTTTATCTGCATGATAGCAAGGCTAAAATTGTTCGGAAATATACTTATGATGGTAAATTCCAAGGAAAAGTATGTAGATATGACAACTTCCTTATTAAAGGTGTTTATTGGGCGAATAATTACTTTTTGTCACAATGTGATACGTATAGTTCTCGTATGGTGAAGTTATTAGATTCATATTTTGGTTATGCCTTAATTGATACCTCTGGTAATTTTATAGATAAAACGCTTAATCTATCTACTCAAATAAAAGATATAACCACGGAAGAATATGTGGGGTTTATTTTTGGTTTTGGCTATAGTGTTAATTTTTGCAAAGATGTTGCTTTATTTCTCGAAGCGGGATTGGCGGATACTGTATACACCGTTAA
>NZ_QRMP01000065.1:2446-2731 GCF_003473295.1 Parabacteroides sp. AM08-6 | reverse complement strand
TCGTACTTTAACCCAAAACACCACTTAATCATAGCTCTCTTAAACCAACCAATAGGTTTATATACAGCTATTTTTGTTTTGGTCTCTTCATGTATAAGGAAACCAAACACTTTCGGTTGTTCTATTCTATATCCTGTTTCCATATCAGTCATTTATTAGCTGAAATTGTACTGTGAAATTAAATTCATCTCTTAATCGCCTTATTTGTAAGACCTCATTAGGATTTTGCCCGTATGGGTAAAATATTGTCCTTTGACGTGTATTGCATCTTACACCCTTTTTCCT
>NZ_QRMP01000065.1:1705-2436 GCF_003473295.1 Parabacteroides sp. AM08-6 | reverse complement strand
ACGTGTATTGCATCTTACACCCTTTTTCCTAAGCCTATAAAGCATATTGGATTTTCGTTTCGACAAGGAAGGAACTTGATATTTCATTTCTGTATTTTTATTTGAATATATCTGTGCTACAAGGGCGTAACCGTTAACCGATTTACGCAGTATGTAGCGCCAGATATACTACCATTTAATCGCTAAATTAATGTCTTTCAAGCTGAAACTTGAAACATTATATCCCATTTCAGATAGTTGATCCTTAATAGGATTTATCAGGCTTGCATCCGAAATTTCGGACACATAGTTCACTTGGAAATACCCTTCTTTGGCTGCTTGTTCAATCAGGCGATAGATTTCGTCTAACTTTTCCTGAATAAGGGCTGAATTGTCGTTTGCAATCTTGCGTGCCTCTTCGGCTTTTAGTCTGTTCATTTTGTTATCAATTATTGTTATTGAAAATTTAATTATCGTTTTTTGATAACACTACGTCGAGTTTCCTGAAGGATTCGACGATTTGTGTTGATAGGCTACGCAGGCGATGGTTCTCCAGTTCAAGGTCCCTGATACGTGCAGCCTGATGTTTCGTGATGGCCGACATGCGGAGGTAGGAGTAAGCACACCGCATAAGCGCTTTTGATGCCTGATAACACCCTGTATCGTTCATAATTAACCGGATTGTCTTGTTATCCTCTTCCGTCAGGTCCCGAATTAGGATGTTTTTAATTGTTTTGCTCATACTCTGTATG
>NZ_QRMP01000065.1:0-1695 GCF_003473295.1 Parabacteroides sp. AM08-6 | reverse complement strand
GATGGCCGACATGCGGAGGTAGGAGTAAGCACACCGCATAAGTGCTTTCGATGCCTGATAACACCCTGTATCGTTCATAATCGACCGGATTGTCTTGTTATCCTCTTTCGTCAGGTCCCGAATAAGGACGTTGCTAAGTTTCCTACTCATCATTAGCCTCGCTTTCCTTGATAAGATTTATTTCGGCATTGTGAGTCGTTATATGCCTTTTGAATGAAGCAAAGGATCGCCAACTGGGAATATTATATTCGTAATATCTCTGTTGTGCCATCTTGCTTCGTTTACCAAATGCCTTGGCAAGTTCCTTCATTTTTTTAGCTGAGTAAAACGGCTTTTTCATCCGTTGCCAAAAACGGTTCCCGATTTCATTGTCTTTATTTGAGTATATACCTTTGATATGTCCGTCCACATAAACAGCAACCTCGACAATCATCTTCTTTTTGTCAATACTGTTGTATAGGGATATTTCATGCCCATCAATATTCATTTTTACGGAGCCATAACCGGTACCCCACCAGTCAGCAATCTTTTTCCATTCCTCTTTTGTCATAATATTATATTTTATTGGTAAATTGACCGTACGAAATCCTTACGGGATAATCGCTCGTTGTAATACATTTCGTTATCATCGAAATAATCGGATTCTGAAAAATCCGATTCCTCCGGTATATACCGGAAACCGATGCTCTTTGATTCCAAAAGAAAAAGCAGTACGCGACGTAAGAACTCGCTGGTTCCGGGTATCTGATAACGCTGGATTAAACGGTATATGCCATCACGTACCCCGTCATTTCCTACATACATGCGGAACTGTACCTCACGGGAAAAACGATGTGTCGTAAACCCCTCTATACGCAGACGACCCTGTATGGCTTCCTGTACTTCATATGGAACCGGACAAGCATCCGGTAGGACATATTCCGCTGCCAATACCAGACCAATCGCCGAACGTACCATGCCCGTTATGGACATTCCGCCGTGTATGGCCATTTCAAATAATTTATCGTATTGCGTATTTGAAATATACGTTTGTAACCATTCGGAGCCGGGGACGTCCGGTACAAACCGGGCGTGCATCTCTTTCCTCAGCCTGCGTTTTTCTGTTCTTCCTGCTGCCAGAAAGGCTTCCATTACGGCATTCATCAGGTTGGACAAATATCCGAAATCTGAAAGACTAAGTATTTTATCCTTATATTCCCCTCTTATCTGTATACCCATATATGTCCGGGGAAATATCCGGAGGACAGGAGGGCGTTCAACTGAAACACGACTCAGTATGCCCCGTACAATCCAACTGTTTTTTATGCCATTACGTTCATTGCAAAGTCCTACGGCCAGATAGGTCAGGACCTCCTGCTTGTCTTTAAAGCCAAACTCTTGTATTTGCCTGTTGTATTCTTCTACCAGTACAACGGGGGCTGTATAAGTAGTAATAGCAGTGTCTTGCATGATATAACGCTTCTTTTTCATATAGAAATTTTATTAATTTGTTCCCGGAGGCGGAATCGAACCGCCCCGATAACCGTTCGGGATGTCAGGAACCGAAGTCGGGTTCCCATTTAATTGTAACAGTAGCCTTTACTTTTTTAGCGCCGACACACAGGCTGCAAGTGGTAAACTTATATTTGTCATGGCCTATTTGTTCCGAAAAACCGCCCCGGCCATTACACCGGGGACATTCCATATCCCTGACCT
>NZ_QRMP01000064.1 GCF_003473295.1 Parabacteroides sp. AM08-6 | reverse complement strand
ATGAACAAGAAGTTTTCTACACTTTTAGCCGGCATCCTGCTGGTGGGTAGTAGCTTTTCAGCCATGGCAACAATGGATAAAACCGATACATCGGTTTATTATCAGTTGAAAGTGGATGAAAGTAAAGTTTTAGTTATTGGTGAAGGAGAAGGTACTGCCAAAGATAGTTTGGCTTTGATCCCGGCTCCGGCTGTAACTGCTGGTTTGGTTGAGTACAATAAATCTCTTTGGCGTTTGGAAGCTAAAGAAGCTACAAATGAGACCACCGGTGCAAAATATGTTGTTTTGAAGTTTATCAACAAAGCCGGTAAAACATTAAGTTTATCGAATGCTTCGGAAGCAGGCAAAAGTTTTTATTATTCCAAACCGGCTTATGTGGCAACAGGTGGAACAAGTTCTTTTGCTTTTAATGAATCGTCTGTAAAGTTTGATGAAGATGGCGACTTGACTGTAGAAACAGACGGTATTAATCTTCAGACTGTTTCTTACAGCGGCGGTAAATCTACCGGACTTTATTTAGCAGTCTCTAATGGTGCTATAAAGATTAAAAAGATTGAACAGGAAACTCCTACTTCAGAGTTGAAATTCCCGGATGAGACTAACGTTACAGAAGTAAAAATTAAACTTGAAGCAGCTGCCGACAAATTAACTTTAGGTATAGATGACCTGAACAAAGCTGGTGACGATGTTGAAGCTTTCCAATTGAAGTTTACTCCTGATACTTTGGGTAGTACAATCGGTAATCCGTTTACGGATAACAAGCTGGTTGCTGTAAAGTTGCCACATATGTATTCTGCTGCTGTATATGATACAGAAACTTATGATGCTGCTTTGGCTGATGCAAAAAAAGCTACAGGTGATGCAAATGCCGCTATAAAAGAAGCTTGGGGTGCCTTTAAGGCTGAAGCAGAGGCTGCTATTGCTTGGGGTAAGGCAAACAAATTTGTTGGAACTTTGGTTGCAAAAGCCGGCAATAAGAATGATCTTGATGCTGTGATAGCAGCTTTAGGTACAACAAGTGGAACTGATGACAAACCTTTGACTAAACTTACAACTGAAGGTGCTGCTGGTAAAGCTTTTGATGCTGCTGTTACTGCTTTTAAGGCTGTGGAGATAAAGGGCGAAGAAGCAGCACTGTTGAAAGATGCAGACGTCGAAGCTTTCAATAAAGCATTGGAAGCAGCAGATAAAGCTTGGGAAACATTAACAAAGAATCTTGGTAAATCTTATGCTTCTATCGAAAAGGTTGTGGATGCGTATTTAGCTAAACAATACCAGGGAGCTGCTGCTGTACCTGCATTTGAAGGCGAAGATGATATAAATTTAGCTATGCTGGCACAAACATCTGGCTCTGTTTATGTACAATATGGAACAGCGATTGCTACCGCATTAGACGGTCTTGCAGCGGAAGCTAAAAAAACTAAGCTTCTTGAAGGCGGACATTCAGCAGATGTTCTTGCAGAAGAAGGTGGTGCTGCCAATGGCTATTATGCCCTTGCAATTAAAGACTCCCTGATTGGCGGTAAGCAAGCTTATCTGTATGTGGATACCGCAAACTATATCGCTAAGAACGAAAAGTATTATGGCTTCAAGGTTGGTACTTTGGACTTTGTAAATCCGGAGAATAAGGAATTAGGTGTTGTTGCAGACTTCGGTCAGTCCATCAACTTGTACACATTCCAATTGGTTGCTAATCCTCAGAAAGTAGATGCAGACGAAATCTTAATCAATACTTGGGTTTGGGGTGTAAAGCCTGCAGATGAACTTGATGAAGCTCAAGTGGGTGCTGAAGAACAAACCGAGGGAATAGTTCCTGCTTCTGTAGTACTTCGTACATTGGCTAACAACCATCGTGAAGTATCTGTAGCAGCAGAAAGTGATGCTCTTTATGCAGAACTGTTGAAGAACACAGTTATCACATTCAACCAGGTTGTACGTGAAACTGCTCAACTCGAAAAAGGCACTGCTTATTATGTGAAGTCAATGTCTAAGAAAGATGAAGCTAAACCGTATAAGGTAATGACTTCTACTTCAGAATGTTCTGATATTATGTCTGCTAATGTATATGCAAACGTTCCTTCTACTCAGTGGTTTGTTTCAGCAGCTGATGATGAAAAGAGTGAATACACAATTGCAAACCGTGACTTCGGTGGTGCTCAAGAGATGAAGACATTATATAAAGATACTAAATTCTATGTAATAGACGCAGAAGAAGGTATCTATGAAGCAGCTGGCGACACTATTCAGCTTGTAGAAGTTGAAGGTACTCCTGCCGGCTACAAGAACCTGAGCGAAGAAGCTATCGCCCATCAGACATACAAACTGACTGCCACAAACTTCGCTAATCCGACTACTACATTCTATCTGACGATGAATAAGGCTGACTCTTCTGTAGTAATGACGGATGATGCTGAAAAAGCATTGGTATTCAAACTGAAAGATATGGATGTTCAGCCACTGGCAGACAACAGATTGGCAGCTAACGCATACAATGGTGAAGTTTACTTCGATGGCGATACCTTGTTCTTCACAAGTGAAGATGGTTTGCAAATTCTGTTGACGAAAGATGCTGAAAAGGCAATTCCTTCAGAAGCTTCTGAAGCCGGTTTGGCATTCCGTCGTACAAGTGATAAAGCCGGTCAGTATGAACTCTTATTGATTACTGAAGGTACTCGTTGTGACGCCTTGAAAGTAGGTGTAGACCAGAACGGTAACGCCGTAGTAGTAGGTCCGACCGAAATCACCAACTGGGCATTCGACTTGGTAGAAGAAACAGTAGATACTTACCATAAGTTTGCAGACGCTCCGAAGAACGTAACGATTTCTTTGATGAACGACGAAGCTTCTAAGGTAACAGCCGTTAAACCGTTCGCAGCCATCAAACGTACAGGTCTGGAACTGAAAGCAGCTGCAACGGA
>NZ_QRMP01000063.1 GCF_003473295.1 Parabacteroides sp. AM08-6 | reverse complement strand
TCCGAAAATGTAAACTTGGTTATCGCCGACACAGAAGAGGCCCGCGACCGTGCTAATACGGCAACCGGGGAAGCTGATGCCGCCCGTGTATCTCTGTCTGAAAGTGTGCAGCAGAAGTTAACGGAAGTCGATAACAAGATGCTGACTGTAAAGGATGGCAAGACGCCAGTCTTAGATGTGGGAAATGTGCAAAGTGGTGAAAAAGCATCCGCCTCTGTTGTTCCTGCCGGTGAAGATAGTGGAGGAAACCCCAAGTACAATATTAATCTTACACTCCCAAAAGGGGATAACGGATTGCCACCTGTCATAGAAACTGGAACAATTACAACTGGTGAGCCTGGCACGGAAGCATCTGCTACACTTGTACCTGACGGACAAACGGAAGGAGGAAACCCTAAGTATCTATTGAATTTAACTATTCCTCGTGGTTCTCAGGGTATACCGGGAGTTGGTTCCGGCAATGTCTCTGCATCTGCTACAGGATTGGTGACGGGCAAAAAGTACTTGTTTGTGCCCGGTGCAAATGGGAGTACAGTCGGGACATTTGTCGAATACGTTGCGCCCACTATTCCGACAAAGACAAGCGATTTAGAAAACGATAAAGATTTTACAACATCTAACGCTGTTACCGAATTATTACTCGGATATGTACAGAAGGTAGCCGGGAAAGGACTGTCTACAGAGGACTTTACAACGGAGTTAAAGAATAAGCTTTCCGCGTTAAGCAACTATGATGATACAGATATACAGGCCGCTGTAACATCCCTGCAGACCCAGCTTAATACGTTATTATCCGGCAATGCGTCCACAGCAATAGAAAGTTTCAACGAGATTATCGCATTCCTTGCGAATGTGGAAGATACACAGACGTTAGCGGGTATTATAGCCGGCATAAACACAGCCATTGCCGATGTACAGGCTTCCATCCCGACAAAGTATTCGCAATTGCAGAACGATAATAATACTGTTCAGGATGCCAACTATGTACATACCGACAACAATTATACTACGACGGATAAAGACAAGCTATCCGGGATACAAGCCGGTGCTCAGGTCAATCCCGGCATTGCAACTCCTTCCGCAAATGGGTTAATGTCTGCCGGGGATAAGACTATTCTCGACCGGCAGGAAAGTTATACAACTGCTTCTACCGTTGCATCTCTTAACCCTGCCTACAGGTACATATATGTTACGCTATCCTCTAATGCTTCGTTGTCGGTTAGCGGAACAGGAACGTCTTACAACGGCCGCTCTATTACGGCTTATGTTTACTGTTCTTCGGCCCGTACAATTGCCATCCCGACAACAGGTAGTTATGTATCGATGTGCGGGAGTTCTTATACTTGTCCTGCCGGAAAGTGGGTGGAGTTTAATTTGGAATGTATTAATGGTATTTGGCATATAGCCAAGTTAGAACAAGAATAGGAGGCGGTATGAGCAGACGTAGATACATGGGAAATGTTGATTTTAGAATGGAACCTATACTATACCAATACACTGGCAATTATCAAGCGTTTATAGCTCCTGTTGCTGGGCTATACAAAATTGAATGTTGGGGTGCTCAAGGGTGCAACGGAAATGCAAACAGCATAAATTGTTTTGGAGGCTATGTTTCTGGAATAATACAATTGGCAAAGGGCGAAGTATTGTATATCTACTGTGGTGACGGAGGGAAAAATAACACGTATACAGAAAGATGGAATGGAGGAGGCAAAGCATCTCCATCGAGGGCTTCGGTGTCTGAATGGATGTGGGTGAATCAAGGTGCTGGAGGTGGTGCTACCGACGTCCGTCTTATATCAGGAAATTGGGATAATATATCGTCTCTTAGAAGTCGTATAATTGTGGCTGCGGCTGGAGGTGGAGGTACTTATAACGGAGGAATTCATCCATATGGTAATCTTAGTAGGGGCGGAGGATTGGTTGGGTATGAGAATGGCCCTACAACCGGGTCTTTAAGCAATAATGCCAAGGGAGGAACTCAGACTTCCGGCGGTAAAGGTGATACTACCTCTTTTTTATCTGGAAATAAAGGAGGATTCGGGTTCGGGGCTGATGCCAATCAAACCACAGGGGCAGATGAGACTAAAGGGGCTTTAGGATGTGGTGGTGGCGGTGGATATTATGGAGGTGGTTCAGGAGGCACACAGAGCGGATATATCGGTACAGGTGGTGGCGGTTCCTCTTTTATCTCAGGCCACAACGGATGTAACGCTATAAATAGTAGTGGTGTTCACACAGGAAACGCCAACCATTATTCTGGTAAAGTTTTTACAGAAACAATTATGATAGATGGAGCTGGCTATCAATGGACAACACAAAAAGATTCTCTATTACTAATGCCTAATCCTTTAGGAGGTACATATCCTTCAGGCCAAGGCCATAAAGGTGCAGGTTATTGTATAATTTCTCAAGCAACATAAAATGAATACATATATACAAATAAAAGACAACGGCATCTACGTAGAGTTTAACACCCCACTGGATGCGGAGAGCTTCGAAACAGGCACAACGCTTGCCGATTACGAAGCTGGTAAGTGGGTATTGCTAAGTCCGGAACAGGTAGCCTTTCATGAAGCACATCCAAATGCTACAGTGAAAGAAGTATTCGAAATGCAGTTGGACCCCGGAACTGAACAACCTGAACCGGATGAACTGACCATTGCCAGGAAACAGAAGTTACAAGAGATAGAAGAACAGGACAAGTATTCAGAGAAATTCTTTGTCTCTGTAGTGCGCTATCAGCGAGACGAAAACGGCAATATTAAAGTTGACGAGAATGGAGACGAGCTTACATACGAGCTTGTAAATTATACCCTGTGGATGGATAGAAGCCTGCGTACTACCATGTTGAATACAACATTGCCGGCATTTCAGAAAAGAGGAGATACAACAAGAAAATTCTGGACTGTTGACGAACCATCCCTGGAGGTTAGTATTCCTATTCAATGGGCTATCGACAGAATCCCTAAGTTGGAGATTTATGCTACCGAAACATACGATTTGTTTAAGGCAAATAATAATGCTGCTTATGCAGCTACATCCGTCGAAGAGATAGCTCAAATCGACGTAAAGGCGAACTATCCGCATTT
>NZ_QRMP01000062.1:532-3552 GCF_003473295.1 Parabacteroides sp. AM08-6 | reverse complement strand
ACTCTCGCTCGAATGCGGGTGCAAAAGTAGAGGATATTTATACAACTACCAAATCTTTTCCAATCTTTTTTGCAGCTTTCTTTCACGAGGAGGTTCTGTATTATAAGGTACGGGAGGGGAAAGTTTTTTGGGGGCGTACGGGGGTTTACATCCCTATCTTTTCATCCATGAAAAATTCATTCATGAAAAAGATGAAAGAACTATTGGATTTCGCTTCGTTTGGATGTATCTTTGCCAAAATGATAAACACCTGATAACCAACAGCATTCACTTCCTACTTAATTTACATTTGCCTTTTGATAGTTATCGCAAGGCCTTGCGATAGTTATGGTAAGACCTTTCGACAATTGTGGCAAGGCCTTACCACAGTTATCGTAAGGCAATTCCCTCGGCAACTAATCGAGCTTTATTGGGGGGGATAAGTTCTATTTGAAACGACTTTTTTATATAAATCATCAGAAAAAAGAACTTCTACATCGAAAATATGATTACTATTTCATCGTTTTGTAAACTAACATCACTGAATTAACAGACAAAAAGTAAATTAACACCAATAAGTTAACTATATTTGTAGGCTGATACAGATAGAGCTGATATGCCGACAGACAAAAATATTAAATTAGATTCTGCATTGACTCCTCTTTCTTTTCTATATGGAATAGGAGTCCGATTGAGGAATCAACTTTTCGAGTGGGGAGTACTACCATCCGAACATTATCCGATTCCTGTTATCTGTATCGGAAATCTCAGCGTTGGGGGAACAGGCAAAACGCCTCACACGGAATATTTAATTCAATTATTGAAAGATAAATATCGTATAGCGGTATTGAGCCGGGGATATAAACGAGAAACATCGGGTTTCATTTTAGCAGGGCCGGAATGTACAAGTCTTGAAATCGGAGACGAACCCTATCAAATGAAAAACAAATTTCCGGATATACTGGTAGCTGTTGATGCAGACCGCCGGCGAGGTATTCGCAATATACTGGCGCTCCCCGAAGCTGAACAACCAGAAGTTATTTTATTGGACGACGCCTTCCAGCATCGCTACGTCAGTCCTTCGCTCTCTATTATCCTGACTGATTATCACCGCCTGTTCTATTACGACAAACTTATGCCCGTCGGTCGATTGCGCGAACCTATCAGCGGGATACGACGTACAGACATTGTTATCGTAACAAAGTGCGAAGAAGACATGAAACCGATAGAATTCCGTATCATTGAAGAAAACATGAAGCTGCAAGCTCACCAACATCTATATTTCACGAGGGTTATCTACAAGGACATACAACCCGTATTCCCGGAGATTGCCCCAAAACGAACTTGGCGGAAAATAAAGAAAGAGGATGAAATACTGCTTATTTCAGGCATCGCATCCCCTACTCTTTTTATTAAAGAAGCACAGAAACATTCAGACAAAGTGGCAATTGCAAGTTTTCCGGACCATCATACGTTTAGTAAGCAAGACTTTAAAAAGCTAAATGCCCAATATGAAGAAATGGCATCTGAAAACAAAATCATTTTAGTCACGGAAAAAGACGCCGCGCGATTAATAAACAATCCACTTATGCCGGAAAAGTGGAAACAATCCTTATACTGCCTGCCAATCGGCATAAATTTTTGTGCAGGAAAAGATTTCGATGAAACAATAATAAAGCATATTATTTCCTTTCAAAAAAACAGTATTTCACATTATTAAGATATGAACAACAGAACAGAAATAGCGACTTTAGGCGAATTCGGTTTAATTCGTCATTTAACAGATAAAATTGAATTGAAGAACAGTAACACAATAAAAGGCATAGGTGACGATGCCGCTGTTCTTTCATATCAGGACAAACAGGTCTTGGTAACAACCGACCTTCTTCTGGAAGGCATCCATTTTGACTTGACTTATGTTCCTCTTAAGCATTTAGGATACAAATCCGCCATCGTAAACTTCTCTGATATTTACGCCATGAACGGTCAGCCAAAGCAAATCACAATTTCACTTGGCATCTCGAAACGTTTTTCTGTTGAAGATTTGGACGATTTTTACGCTGGAGTGAAATTAGCTTGCGACATTTACGGTGTCGATATTGTAGGCGGAGATACTTCAGCCTCTTTAACCGGCTTTTGCATCAGCATAACTTGCATCGGGGAAGGAGAAAAAGATAAAATTGTTTTGCGCAGTGGCGCCAAAGAGACTGATTTAGTCTGCGTTTCCGGTGATTTAGGGGCTGCCTATATGGGATTGCAACTTCTTGAGCGGGAGAAAAGGGTATTCAAAGGAGAAAAAGATTTCACTCCGGATTTCGGTGGCAAAGAGTATCTTTTGGAACGTCAATTGAAACCGGAAGCTCGCAAAGACATCATAGAATTATTACATAATAGTGGCATCGTTCCTACCGCCATGATGGATATTTCCGACGGGCTTTCCTCCGAATTGCTCCACATCTCGAAGGAGAGTAATGTGGGTTGTCGCATTTACGAAGACCGCATCCCTATCGATTACCAGACTGCCGCTATGGCTGAACAGTTTAACATGAACCTTATCACAGCGGCCATGAATGGCGGTGAGGACTACGAACTTCTCTTCACAGTTCCCCTTACCGACCACGACAAAGTATCTGAAATGAAAGGTGTTAAAGTAATCGGCCATATCACCAAACCGGATTTAGGGAATTACCTTGTCGGCCGCGACGGTGGCGAAGTCGAACTAAAAGCCCAAGGCTGGAACTCCTTAAGCGAATAAAATCTTAAATAAAATTCCCCGAAGTATTGCAAATTAAAAAAAAGTCCATATCTTTGCACCCGTTAAACAAAACAACGGTGCCATAGCTCAGTTGGTAGAGCAAAGGACTGAAAATCCTTGTGTCCCCGGTTCGATTCCTGGTGGCACCACTGAAAATCAAGCAGTTATCTTCAAAGATAGCTGCTTTTTTTGTGGCTTTTCGGTGGTTTTTCCCCTTAAAATCCTATTATTTTCTGTGTTTTTCATGTTGGTTCACACAAGCCATGTAAACCGAGATGTAACCATG
>NZ_QRMP01000062.1:0-522 GCF_003473295.1 Parabacteroides sp. AM08-6 | reverse complement strand
TTTTCTGTGTTTTTCATGTTGGTTCACACAAGCCATGTAAACCGAGATGTAACCATGAGTACAACAGTCAGTGTCGTATGTTACAAATCTAAAGTATTGAAAAACAATGAGTCACCTTTGATGTTGCGTGTCTGTAAAAACGGAAAACGAAAGTATGAAAGCATTGGTATATCCCTTAATCCCAAATACTGGGATTTCAAAGCCAATAAACCTACTTCAAATTGTCCTAACAGAGAGCATATCGAAAAGGTGATTACGGAGAAAAGGAGAGCCTACGCAGATAAAATTCTGGAATTAAAGGCCATGGTGTTAACGACATATATATACATTCTTCTGTTTTCGGTGCTGAAAATATCCAAAGACTGGAGTTTATTCTTCAACATGCTAATCATCAACCCGGTTGTATACTAAGAAATAAGGTAGATAAGTTACTGGTGAAACCTATGATTGAAGCGATTATCAGGGAATATATTAACCGAAGTTTATACAGCAAGGAGATTATAACACAAATAATTAATACGA
>NZ_QRMP01000061.1:1874-3700 GCF_003473295.1 Parabacteroides sp. AM08-6 | reverse complement strand
AAGAGAGCTATGATTAAGTGGTGTTTTGGGTTAAAGTACGAGAAGTAATGAAGCAAAGTAAACTAACGCATGGCTCTCTATTCAGCGGCATTGGCGGCTTTGAATTAGGGGCTGAAATGGCAAAAATAGACACTTTGTGGAATTGTGAGATAGAGAAATTTCAAGGTGAAATATTAAAATTAAGATTTCCTTATGCAGAAAGATTCACAGATATTACAAAAACAACCGGCCTTCGATATGTGGACATCATTAGTGGAGGATTTCCGTGTCAAGATATCAGCGTTGCCGGAAAGCGTGAAGGTATTAAGGGCAAACGTTCGGGGTTGTGGGGTGAAATGTATCGAATTATATGGGAAGTTAGACCTAAATACGTCATCATTGAAAACTCGCCAGCTCTCACTATTTCCGGTCTTGAACAAGTCTTATGCGACCTTTCCAAAATCGGGTATAATGCTGAATGGCAATGTATATCAAACTACGCTTTTGGATACCCACACAAAAGGGAAAGACTTTATCTTATTGCCTACTCCAACAAAGTCAGACTACAAAGCGACATACGCAAATGTGGACGCTTTGACTCGATATTTAAACAGTGGACATCAGATACGAGTGTTGGATATACTTGCGCAAAAAGGATTTTTGAAATCCCAGCGCATAGCACTATTAGAAATGATGATGGGTTTCCCAATTGGTCACACAGAGTTGGAAGTATCGGCAATGCAGTCAACCCGACGGTAGCAAAGTATTTATTTGAGTGCATTAAATTATTTGACAAACAATTAATTCAAGATTAAGAAATCATGAATAATATCAATTTAAACGCTCTCCGTGACAGGGCATATAAAACAGCCTGCGAGCACGGTTTCCACGACAAGGAGTTGAGTAACGAACACATTCTCTGCCTCATTATTTCCGAGCTTATGGAAGCTGTGGAAGCTGACAGGAAAGGGAAACAGCCCAATATAATGCAATTCGATAGGGGCCTTTCATATCCTATGAATGATTTCAAGAAAGTATATGATTACTGCATCAAAGGTTCGGTTGCCGAAGAGCTTGCCGATACAGCCATACGCCTACTTGACTTGGCCGGATTGCGTAAGATAGAAATCCGGGACTTCACAGAAGAAGAAATAGACGATTCGTCGGAATCCTGTAACGATGAAACCTTCACCGAAAGCATATATGCCATAAGCACAATACCTATACGATACGAGTATGAATACGGTTACTCTTTAGGTGAACAATTAAGCAGTATGCTACTGGCCGTTTTCGGATTTGCCAAGCATCTTGACATAGATTTGCTTTGGCATATTGAGCAGAAGATGAAGTATAATCAGCTACGTGAGAAGATGCACGGAAAGAAGTATTAATCCTCAAATTCTAACAATAAATGAATGCTAACAAGTTACTAATAGGACGACTATACAAATGTACCTATCCTAACAGAGAAGGAGAATATGTATATGTCGGTGAGCGCCTAATCGGATATTGTTTCGAAGGATGCGGGGGAAATAGAAATATCGCCATAAGTGAGCGGATGGTTGAAAAACACATTCATGAAACAGATTAGGCTCAAATCACGGAAAAAATGAAATAAACATGATAGTGATAAGCCCGGATGGTTAATGCCAACCGGGCTTATTTTATTTTTATAGAAAAGTAGCAAAAAGTTTGTCTTGTATCGGTTATGCCCTTTATTTTGTGTTTAGTTCGTCGTTAAGGTTAGTTCGTTTTGGTTATGCCGTATACAAACAGAAATACATTGATTAAGATGGTAAGGGTGCAGGATATCGTGTTGGAGCAAAAAAAACATGGTGTCACACAAC
>NZ_QRMP01000061.1:0-1864 GCF_003473295.1 Parabacteroides sp. AM08-6 | reverse complement strand
CATGGTGTCACACAACTGTATGTATACGAGAACATAATAAAAGACATGTTCGTAATCTCTTATTCGACTTTTAACCGCTGGCTTTCCTATCCGGCCAAACATGAACTGAAGTATGGCCGGAAAAAGAAAGAAGAGGATAAACGCCAGTTGTCCCTGTTTTAGTCCAGTATCGCCATCCCATTGAAATCGACGAAGGTCACCATCCATCCTTTGTATTTGTGATAATGTTGCCAGCCGGAAGGCACAAGGCTGGTCGACGTGCTTCCCGCCATCCGGATTTGCTTTCCCTGAAGGATATCCATTACTTGGCCGGCAATCGCTTCATGGTCTTGTATGACGTTGTCGGCAATGGAGCCATCCTGTGCGGCTGTACAGGCGCTAACAATATGAATGCGCAGGGAGAAGTCGGCACGACTTACAGGGCCGGCAACCTGCTCCAGCGGGATGCGCTCCGGAAATTCCACAAATGCGACCGGCGACACGTAGATGACACCTTCGTACTGCGCGTTATACCATTGTACTGTCTTTAACTGGGGGATTGTGTTTAAAAGCTCCCGGACGGAATTAAATGTTTCGTAAAGCATAATCAGAATTTTTTAATGAGTTTATCTATTTCCTTTTCAAACTTAGCCTGTATTTTCTGCTCCAACTGTTCAGACGGCCCGATGAACTGGCGCTCAGGCATCGTAAAGCCCGGAGGACGTCCGGCCTGCAACCCTTCGTTGTGTACCTGTGCGTAGGGCTTATCCACAATAATGGTAACTTTTCCGGGTTCCCGTTCCCCGACGATGCTGTTAGCCATGTGCGTTCCTTTCGTGTCGCTGGCATGGGAAATCAGGAGGGCGCGGCCTTCGTTTTTGGCTTTCCACTTTTCGAGAGTCTTACCGGATATCGGCTTGCCGTTTCGCCGTGGAATCTTCCTTTTCGGCCATTTTACCAGGTTTTTGTCGGTAAAGCCCTGAAAGACGAAGCTGTTCTGGAAGTGGTTCAGGGCTTCCGTCTCCACGATCCTGAGGGCATCGTCCTGCAGGAATTTTTGGAAGGCACTAATTAAGGCCTGTGTAGGGCCAGTAATATTTTCGTTCATATTTTGATATTGGTAAATAATTCCTTATATTTGTAGCACGTTTCCACGCAAAGGAAACGGGGACTGTGTTACGCTTCGGGCGGCTCGGACCACTGTTCGCCCCGACAGAAATGCCGGGGTGTCCTATTTTTAGAAAGTGTATATATCTCCTTCCCTGCCTGTAAAGAAATAACGCGTATGTATCCCTGCCTTCTTTAGTTTATCCAGTTCTATATGTACTTGTTTTGTCTCTTTATCGAATTGGAATAGTACAACCTTAGCACCTTGTTTCCGGACCGCCTTTACCGCATGGCGCACGATATTGTTATGGCTTGACAAGCGTTTTAAATCGGCGGGCAATCCGTCTATAACCACGTCTGGCGAAGAGACGCCCGACTGTTCTGCCTGATGTTCCACACGATAGCCATTCCTGGCAAACACCCGGCACATCTCCGTCTCTTTTTTATACTTCATGCGTTCGTTCTTGTTCATGGTTCCGGCTTCTATACGCTGCCGGTGTGTTGCCAGATAGCCGCCATTATTCCCATTGAAATAATCCTTTTGCCATTCCATGCCCAGAGCTTCGTATTCACCCCAGGACTTCAGCACGTCGGAGGCCGGCCGGATGTTCTGCCGGACAAAGTAATACAGGCGGTCTTTTTCTTTCTCGGTCAGACCTTTATAATACGGGTGTGAGGTGTCGAATATCTGTGCCGTCTTACCGACGTTCGTCTGGAACATCTCCGGGACAACCGGCACGCCTGGAGGCATCCTGACCGGGTCATCGGTCGGCTGCAC
>NZ_QRMP01000060.1 GCF_003473295.1 Parabacteroides sp. AM08-6 | reverse complement strand
AGATTTTGATGTTGATGAAAGTGAAGGATGATGCAAAATAATGGATTTATGGAAAATATAGAATATATATCGCTTTCGGCGAATAACATAAGACAGGAAATACTGAATTTAAGGCAGCTTGTTTTTGAAGTGACGGATAGTTGCAACCTTAAATGTAAATATTGTGGGTATGGCGAGTTCTATTGTAGTTACGATAAGCGGGAAACCCGGAATTTGTCTTTTCAAAGAGCAAAAAGATTGATTGATTATATCTTTTCCATGTGGAAGGAGCATGGACAGGATGTCTATAAGCATTCCATTACATTTAGTTTTTACGGGGGAGAACCTTTATTGAATGTGCCTTTGATACGGCAGATTCAAGATTATGTGGAAACAAATTATGCTTATTGTGTGGACTTGAATTATTCGATGACAAGCAATGCGATGCTGTTGGACCGGTATATGGATTTTCTTGTGGAGAAGAATTTTTCTTTATTGATTAGTTTGGATGGTGATAAGGAGGGACAGGCTTACCGGGTGGACCATCATGGCGTCAACTCTTTCGAGCGGGTTTATGCCAATGTGAAATTATTGCAGGAAAAATATCCGGATTATTTTAAAGAGAAGGTTCATTTTAATTCTGTTCTTCATGATAGAAACAGTACGGATGGGTTGTTCCATTATATGCAAGATACCTTTGGCAAAATTCCTATGATTTCCCAGTTGAATACGAGTGGGATACGGGAGGACAAAAGAGAGGAGTTCAAAAGTCTTTTTGTGAGTAAAGACCGGAATTTTTATGAGGCTCCGGATGTTCCTTTGTTGATAAACGAAATGTTTTTTGATGTGCCGGATACGCGGGCTCTTTATACTTATTTGGAACAGTTTAGCGGTAATGTATATAAAAGCTATACAGACCTCTTTGTTGACCAGTCGAAATTGCCAAGCTTTCCTACCGGAACTTGCGTACCTTTTAATAGAAAAATGTTTTTAACGGTGAATGGTAAGATTTTGGCTTGCGAACGTATCGACCAGAAATATGCTTTGGGGTATGTTACGGATGAAGGGGTGGATTTGGATTTTGAAAAAATAGCCGCTTTTTATAATACTTTTTTTGAAAAAATAAAAAAGCAGTGTCAGGGTTGTTATCGTAAATCGTATTGTCCGCAATGTATATTCTATATAGAGGATTTGGAAGGGGAGGCCCTTTGTGATGGATTTATGAAAGAGGACGAATTTGAGCGTATGGTTGTTGCTCAAAAGGCCTATTTACGAAGAAATCCGCATCTGTATAAACGAATAATGGAAGAATTAGCTATTTATTAAAAAAGAGAAAATACCATGAGGAAATATTGGTTGATGATAGAGCCGGATACTTTTATTTGGAAAAAGAAAAATCGGATGTTGGCTTATAACACTGTAAATGGTGGTATGTTGCCGCTGAATTGTTCGGATTCGTGGGATGATAAATATACAACATTGATGAATCCGGATAATCTTTATTGTGTGGAATTGACGGATATTGATTTTCAGGATACATTGTTTGCGGAAAGCATAAATAGTTTGACGGAGAATGGTTTTGCAAAATTGTTTGTACAGAAGGAGGGAGAGGATCGCCCTGTTTCTTTATATCCGTTGTTGAGCGTACAACGTTCGAGGGCGAAATTTTTAAAAAAACCGGAAATACTGGAGTATGAAAACTTTCTTCGATATATACAAGAAGTTGTTATTTATTTAAACGGAAATGAAAAAGATGCCAATGGGTTGTTTAAACAGCAGCCTTACTTTCTGGCAGGACAGGGTACTTTGGATTATTCTTTGTTGGGTTCTTTTCTGGAAAGAGTGAAGGTTAGTACTGTTGGAAGTATCAAAATTTGTGGTAAGGATATATTTGCTTATGAAGCATTTCGTCCTCTTTTAGGAGAATTGGATAAAATACATGCTGCCAAGGAGTTGTATGTGTCTTGTTCCCAGTTGATAGAGCATGCAAATGAGATTAAGATTGCCGGCTCGGAGCAATTTAAATGGAAAATCACGGTAGATTGTTGGCATCCTTTTGTAGCACAACTTCTTCCTTTGCTTGCGGATGTGCATGTTGAATGGGTTTTTTACGTAACGAGTCTGGAGGATTGTGAGTCGGCGGAAAATATTATCGAAACGAATGGACTGGAAAAGTACCAGGTTAAACCATTATTTACCGGAGATAATCTCTCTTTCTTTGAAGAATATATTTATTTGACGGAGGAGGATTTGCGTACCATTCGTTTGAATAAACGGCAGGTTTTTGCAAATATGGCGTTGAATGTAGATGATTTTGGTAAATTGACCGTTTTGCCGGATGGTGAGATTTATGCAAATGTGAATATGCCTGCTTTAGGCAACTTGCAACGAAACGATATATCCCATTTGGTTAAAGATGAAATTTTGTATGGGAAATCATGGTTGCGCGTCAGGGAGCAACAACCTTGTTCCGAATGTTTATACCAATGGCTATGCCAATCTCCTTCTTCCTATGAATTGGCGATAGGAAAATCGAATCTATGTCATATTCGTTAAAAACAAATTGTTTATAGAGTGGAAAAAGACTTACTATTACGGCGGATAACAAATAATTTGATTATAAATGCAAGTTTTTTGGAAAACCCGGGATTATATCACGGGAAGATGGGAATCGTTCTCTTCTTTGTCCATTATTCCCGGTATACGGGAATGGGTTTGTATGATGATTTTGCGGGTTTGTTGTTGGATGAGATTTACGAAGAGATAAATACGTGGACACCTGTGGATTTTGAAAATGGGCTTGCCGGAATAGGTTGGGGTATTGAGTATCTGTTGCAAAATGGTTTTATGGCAGGAGATTCCTTTGCGATATTAAGGGAATTGGATGAAAAACTTCAGGAAAGTGACTTGAATCGTATGATGAATAAATCGCTAAGGAATGGAACGGGAGGAATTGCTTGCTATTTGCAAAAACATTTGTCTCCGGATGTGATACACAAGGATGTGTGTGTGTTGAGCGCGTCTTTTCTTGCAAACTGGGAAAAATATATTTGCCCGGAATATATTTCTCAGGAGATGGATTTGTATTCGATTGTAGAACATAATTCATTCAAGATAGAAACGGAGGTTAAGAAATGGAGATTGGGATTGGATGGCGGATGTGCCGGATATGGACTTAAAATGATATTGGAATGAAGCATATCTATTTTTTTAACACAAAGAGTCGTGCCGCTGTTTATGGTATAGGGACTTATTTGCGGCAAGTGACGGATTGTATGCGGAGCATCCCTGATGTGTCGTTTAATATTGTAAATTTGTTGGTAGATGTGCCGGAGTTTACCCGTGAAGAAAAAAATGGATATATATCTTACGATATACCTGAAAATTATATGCAGACAACCAAAATCATTGATTGTTACTCCCGGAATATATGGTTTTTGCTCCGTCCCTATATTCAGTTACAGAAGGGTGATGTATTGATTTTTCATTTAAATTATACAAATTCCAACTCTTGGATTACTTGGGCAAAAAAAGATTTCCCAAATTGTAAAATCCTATTAACCATTCATTATCAGGATTGGTGTTTTTCATTAAACGGGAATACTACTTATTTCCGGAAACAGATTCTTTCTGAAAAATTAGCCTCTTTTTCAATGGAACAGAAACTGTATAATGATGTGGATCGTATCATTTGCCTTTCCCATTATACGGAAAAGTTGTTGTTGCATGAATATCAAATCCCCCGGGAGAAAATTGCTGTCATATACAATGGCTTAAAGGATGAAGCCGTTTTTTTGAATCGGGAAGAGAAAAAGAAACTGAAAAAGAAATACTTTATTCGGGAAGATGAGAAAATAATATTGTTTGTCGGACGTTTGGATGATATAAAGGGGGTGGGCTATCTGATACGCGCTTTCCGGCATGTATTAGATAAAATACCGGAAAGCCGCTTGTATATCATAGGTGATGGGCTTTATTCTAAATATTTGAATGATTGTTCCGGCTATTGGAATAAAGTGACATTTACAGGTCGTTTGAATAAGGA
>NZ_QRMP01000006.1:116336-139592 GCF_003473295.1 Parabacteroides sp. AM08-6 | reverse complement strand
ATGTTGCCCTTACACGTTTGGCCCATTGGTATGACCAGGTCGATCGTTCGGGCTTCTTGTCATTCTTTACGGGGAATTGGCATGGAAATATTGTAGAATTATTCTACAATATTTCCATACATTGATATTTCTGTTCATAGATAATTCTATCTATATCTTTGATATTTAATAATGTAATTTTTTTTAACGCATTCTTTAAAACAATGGTATGATTATTTCATTCTTTATAATAGATAGGTAGATAAATGGCAATTAAAAAGTTATTTTATAGGTATTAGAAAATGATAGGTGAAAGATTGTTTAAAGAAGCTGCTTTATTTGTAGCTTTATTGATTTTGATTACTGCATGCCGTCATAAGGATGAGCCGCAACGTCCACTTGTAATTGTAGAAAAGCCGGCAAAAGAAGATGTGCAAATATTTGGGGAATACGTAGGTCGTATCAGGGCTGCAAGGTTTGTAGAAGTGCATGCCCGCGTAGAAGGTTATTTGGAAAAGATGCTGTTTGTAGAAGGAAAAGAAGTGACCCAGAATGAACCTCTGTTTATTATTAACTCTGCTCTTTATAAAGCAAAAGTTGAAAAAGCAAAAGCACAGTTGAAAAAGAATGAGGCACAAGCTGCTAAAGCAAAACGTGATGTGGAACGTTTACAACCTTTGTATGAGCAACATGCTGCCAGTCAGTTGGATTTGGATAATGCTTTAGCTTCATTAGGGGATGCTGAAGCTGATATTGCCATGAGTAAAGCAGATTTGGATCAGGCGCAATTAGAATTGAGTTATACAACGGTAACCTCTCCGTTATCCGGATATATCAGTGAACGCTTTGTAGATGTGGGTGCATTAGTTGGACCAGGTGTTAACTCTAAACTTGCCGCTGTAGTAAAAAGCGATACCGTATTGGTTGATTTCAAAATGACAGCATTGGATTATTTACGTGCCGAGCGTCGTAATATTAAATTCGGGGAACAAGATACAACCCGTTCTTGGCAACCTACTGTAACCGTAACGCTGGCTGATGATTCAGAATATCCGGTTAAAGGAATTGTCGATTTTGCTGACCCAATTGTGGATCCGCAGACTGGAACTTTCGGAGTACGTGCAGAACTGCCTAATCCTAATCAGAAACTTCTTCCCGGACAGTTTACAAAAGTCAAATTGCTACTTGATGTTCGTGAACGTGCGATAGTCGTTCCTCGTAAAGCTATTTCAATAGAGAAAGGAGGAGCATTTATTTATATTGTCCGCCGGGATAATGTCGCGGAAAAACGTTTTGTACAAACAGGGCCGGAGATTGGTAATAACATCGTGATAGAGCGCGGTTTGGGAGAAAATGAGCAAGTTGTAGTCGAAGGCTATCATAAGTTAGTTCCTGGTTTGTTGGTACAACCCATACAGGCAGGTGATGAGAAAGCAATTGAAGCATTAAGAGAGGAGGCAGAAAAATGAGATCGGGATTTTTTATTGATCGTCCGGTCTTCTCGACAGTTCTTTCTTTGGTGATTGTGATTGTCGGAATTATAGGACTGGTTATGCTGCCGGTAGACCAGTATCCGCAGATTACACCACCTGTTGTAAAGATTAGTGCTTCGTATCCGGGAGCTAGTGCCTTAACCGTGTCTCAGGCAGTTGCGACTCCAATTGAACAAGAACTAAATGGTACTCCCGGTATGATATATATGCAGAGCAGTAGTTCTAATTCCGGTGGGTTAACGATTACTGTTACTTTTGATGTTAATGCCAATCCGGATCTTTCGGCCGTAGAAATACAAAACCGGGTAAAATTAGCAGAAGCACGTTTACCTGCAGATGTTATACAAAATGGTATTACTGTCGAAAAACAGTCTGCCAGTCAGTTGATGACATTAAGTTTACTTTCTGATGACCCTCGCTTTGATGAAATCTATCTGAGCAATTTTGCCACTATAAATGTGCTTGACGTACTTCGTCGTATTCCGGGAGTAGGTCGTGTGTCTAATGTAGGTAGCCGTTATTATGGAATGCAGATATGGGTATATCCGGATCGTCTTGCAAATATGGGGCTGACAGTTAAGGATTTACAGAATGCTTTGAAAGAACAGAACAGTGAGTCTGCTGCCGGAGAATTAGGAAAACAACCCGTTCTTGACGTAGATATTACGTTGCCGGTGACTGCCCGTGGCCGCTTATCGACAGTAAAAGAGTTTGAGGACATCGTAGTCCGCGCCAATCCTGACGGTTCGATTGTTCGTATCCGGGATGTAGCCCGTGTTTCTCTCGAAGCTTCTTCCTATTCGACAGAAAGTGGTTTGAATGGAAAGAATGCTGCAATTTTGTCTATTTATATGTTGCCAGGTGCAAATGCACTTGATGTTGCAGCCGATGTAAAACAGGCGATGAAAGAAATTAGCCGGAATTTTCCTGAAGGCTTGGAATATAAATTCCCTTTTGATGCGACAGAATATATATCCCAATCTATTCATGAAGTATATAAGACCTTGTTTGAAGCTCTTTTTCTTGTCGTTCTTGTCGTTTTTCTTTCCTTGCAAAATTGGCGGGCAGCCTTGATTCCTACTATCGCTGTTCCGATTTCATTGATAGGAACTTTCGGTTTTATGCTGATTATGGGGTTCTCTTTGAATATGTTGACATTGTTAGGTCTTATTCTGGCGATTGGTATAGTGGTGGATGATGCTATTGTAGTTGTGGAGAATGTAGAACGTGTGATGAACGAGGAACATCTTTCTCCTCGCGAGGCTACTCATAGGGCTATGCGGGAATTGACCGGGGCATTAATAGCCACATCTTTGGTATTGGCAGCTGTATTTGTTCCTGTAAGTTTTTTGAGTGGAATAACAGGAGCTTTGTACCGCCAATTTTCCATTACGATTGTAGTATCCGTATTATTGTCTACTGTTGTGGCATTAACACTGAGCCCTGCCATGTGCGCCATTCTTTTGCGTCCTACAACGAAAAAGAAAAATTTTGTTTTTCGTAAAATTAATATCTGGTTGGGAAAAGGTAATAAGCAATATATTCACTTATTACGTATGGCTTTCAGTAATCAGAAAAGAGTCTTGGCTGGCTTTGGTATGGTTATCGTATTTATTTTTGTCTTGAATCGTATTGTCCCTACCAGCTTTATTCCGGAAGAGGATCAAGGCTTTTTTACAGTAGAGTTGGTGATGCCGGAGGGCGCAACATTGGAGCGTACCCGCAAAGTAACAGACCGGGCAATCGAGTTTCTTGAAAAGTTACCTGCTGTTGCTTATGTACAGAATGTAACAGGTAGCAGTACCCGGGTAGGGACTTCACAAAGTCGCTCTACTTTAACTGTCATATTGAAACCGTGGGAAGAACGTAAATCTTCAGGTATGGGAGTGGCTGACGTGATGGAAGTAGCTCGTAAGGAATTTTATTATTATCCGGAAGTATTAGCTTATTTAAATCGTCCACCTGTGATTCCTGGTTTAGGCGAAAGTGGTGGTTTGGAAATGCAACTTGAAGCTCGTGGTGATGCCAGTTGGGAAAATCTTGTGGCGGCGACCGATACTTTCATGTTGTATGCTTCAAGAGCACCGGAGCTAACAGGTGTATCGTCTGCTTTGCAATCTGAAATACCGCAGTTGTATTTCAATGTGGACAGGGATAGGGCTAAATTCTTAGGAATTCCGTTGACAGATATTTTTTCGACGATGAAAGCTTATCTGGGATCTGTTTATGTGAATGATTTTAATATGTTCAATCGTATCTATAAAGTATATATTCAGGCAGAAGCTCCTTATCGTGCAACTCGTGATAATCTGGATCTCTTTTTTGTCCGGGCACAGAATGGAGCGATGATTCCGTTGACAGCTTTAGGTACGACCAGCTATACGACTGGTCCGGGTACCATCAAACGTTTTAATATGTTTACTACTGCAGCAATCAGTGCAGTCGCTGCACCCGGTTATAGTTCTGGTGAAGCAATGGCTGCCATGCAACGGATTACCCGCCAACATCTACCTGAGAATATCGGAATAGAATGGAGCGGCTTGTCTTATCAGGAAAAGAGAGCGGGCGGACAAACCGGTTTTGTGTTGGCTCTTGTTTTTCTGTTTGTATTTCTATTTCTGGCAGCGCAATATGAAAGTTGGATTGTGCCGATATCCGTTTTGCTTTCATTGCCGGTTGCTGCTTTGGGTGCTTATTTGGGTATTTGGGTAACAGGGTTGCACAATGATATCTATTTCCAGATAGGCTTGGTTACTTTAATTGGCCTGGCTGCAAAGAATGCTATTTTAATAGTTGAATTTGCTAAGGTACAAGTCGATACCGGTATCGATGTGGTACAAGCTGCCATTCATGCTGCTCAGATGCGTTTTCGTCCTATTTTGATGACATCACTTGCATTCGTATTGGGTATGCTTCCGATGGTACTTGCAAGCGGACCGGGCTCAGCTTCCCGGCATAGCCTTGGAACCGGTGTGTTTTTCGGAATGCTGGTGGTTATTACTGTCGGTATTGTTCTTGTACCATTCTTTTTTGTTTTCGTCTATAAGATAAAAAAGAAATTAAGGATGAATAGAATTAGTTTGAAAAATAAATCGTAGGACATTAAGAGAGTAAAACAAAATCGGAAAAACATGAAATATAAATATATAAGTCTATATATAACTTTATTAATAATCTCCTTAGGTCTTTTTTCCTGTAAAATAGGAAAAAAATATGTACGTCCGGAGCTGAATCTTCCCGAGGAGATTGTGGAGGGGGCTGATACTTCATCTGTAAATGAAATCCCTTGGAAAAGTCTTTATACCGACACTATTTTGCAACAACTCATTACGACAGCGCTTGAGAATAATAAGGATATGCTAATCGCTGCTGCAAAAATCAAAGAGATGATTGCTGCCAAACGTATTACTTTTGCCGAGCAATTTCCCGAAATAGGAGCTCGTATTTACGGACAGAAGGAGGAGTTGAATTACGGTGGACACAATGCTAAACCGGATCCGGAATTCGGAGCTAAACTAAATCTTTCCTGGGAACTCGATTTATGGGGAAATCTCCGTTGGGCGAATGATGCAGCCGTTGCGGCTTATATGCAAACGGTTGAAGGGCGCCATGCTCTCCGGATGACAATCATTGCTGAAGTAGCGGCTGCTTATTATCAACTTTGCGCTCTCGACCGTGAATTGACAATCGTGCAACATACCCTGGCGGCGCGTCGTGAGGGAGTACGTTTGGCAAAGCTTCGTTTTGAAGGCGGTTTAACTTCCGAAACTTCTTATAGTCAGGCGCAGGTAGAGCTGGCTCGTACTGAAACATTGCTTCCCGCCATAGAAAGCAAGATAAAAATAAAAGAAAGTGATCTTTCATTCTTGTTAGGAGAATATACGGGTGATATTCCCCGTGGACTACCTCTTAGTGAGCAACATCTGCCGGATGCCTTACCTGTCGGACTTCCTTCTTCCTTGTTGGAACGTCGTCCGGATATGCGCCAGGCCGAACAAAAGTTGCGGGAAGCTAATGCCCGGGTAGGAGTGGCACAGACGGATTTATTCCCGAAAATAAGTCTTACCGGATACTTGGGATTCGAGAGTGATGAATTAAGTAATTTCATAAAGAGTCCGGCATGGTTCTTGGCAGGTGATTTGCTTCAACCTCTTTTTGCGATGGGGAAAAACAAGGCGAAACTGAAAGCAGCACAAGCGAGGTATGAACAGGAAGTGTATGCTTATCAAAAGAATGTATTAGGAGCTTTTAAAGAGGTTAACAATGCAATAGTCACAATCCGTAAGGCGAAAGAAGTACGTATCTCCTATGAAAAACTGGAAAACGCAGCCAATACCTATGTTCAGCTGGCTCAATTGCAATATATCAACGGTGTGACAAACTATATTGACGTATTGGATGCACAGCGTGGATATCTGGACGCGCAACTCAGTCTGAACAATGCCGTTCTGGACGAACTTCTTGCTGCAGTTTATCTGTATAAAGCATTGGGTGGGGGATATGATTAATTTTAATTATCTTTGTTGTCTTAAACAATATAGATAAAGATGCCTTTAAACCTACAAAAAAACTTACCGGCTGTTGAATTGCTGAAGAAGGAACACATCTTTGTGATGGATTCCCTGCGTGCATCCGAACAGGATATTCGCCCGCTTCGTGTGGTGGTGTTAAATTTGATGCCGCTGAAGATAACGACGGAAACCGATTTAATCCGTCTTCTGAGTAATACCCCTTTGCAGGTGGAATTGGAGTTCATGAAAATAAAAGGCCATACTCCTAAAAATACTCCAATCGAACACATGCAGGAGTTTTATAAGGACTTTGACGAAATGAAGGACGACTTTTACGATGGAATGATAATAACAGGAGCTCCGGTGGAACAGATGCCTTTCGAAGAAGTCAGTTATTGGGGTGAAATATCCGAGATATTTGATTGGGCTCGTACGCATGTGACTTCTACTTTATATATATGCTGGGCAGCTCAGGCCGGACTGTATCATTTTTACGGAGTGCCCAAGTATGACCTTCCTGCTAAAATGTTCGGTGTATTCCGTCATACAATGCGGGAACCCTATGTCCCTATTTTCCGTGGTTTTGATGACGAGTTTTATGTGCCCCACAGCCGGCATACCGAGATTCGTCGTGAAGATGTGAGAAAAGTACCCGAACTGACATTACTTTCCGAAAGTGAAGAGTCCGGTGTTTATATGGCAATGTCACGGGGCGGACGTGAGTTTTTTATCACCGGTCATTCCGAGTATTCACCCTATACATTGAACGATGAATATGTGAGGGATGTAAACAAAGGACTTCCCATTTCCGTTCCCCACAATTATTACCGGGATGATAATCCGGCTCTGGGACCGGTTGTCCGTTGGCGCGGCCATGCCAACTTATTATTTACAAATTGGCTGAACTATTACGTTTATCAGGAAACTCCTTTCAATAGGGAAGATATTAAAAATCTCGGTAGCCTGTAGTCTATGCAATCATCTTTTCGTAAAATAGAACTTCTTTCTCCTGCCAAAGATTTGGAATGCGGGATAGAAGCCATTAATCATGGTGCAGATGCCGTTTATATCGGAGCGCCAAAGTTCGGAGCACGTGCCGCAGCCGGCAATTCGCTTGAAGATATTCGGCAATTATGCGATTATGCACACTTGTTCGGTGCTCATATATATGTCGCTCTTAATACGATTTTGAAAGATGATGAATTACCTGAAGTTGAAAAACTGATTTGGAACTTATATCGTGCCGGAACCGATGCCCTGATTGTGCAGGATATGGGGATTACACAGCTTGATTTGCCTCCTATTCCACTTCATGCCAGTACACAAACTGATAACCGTACGCCGGAAAAAGTGAAATTTCTGGAAGACTCCGGTTTTACTCAAGTAGTTCTGGCACGCGAACTTTCCCTGAATGAAATACGGCGTATTTCCGAACAAACAACCGTTCCACTCGAAGTCTTTGTGCATGGAGCCCTTTGTGTCAGCTATAGCGGGCAATGCTATTTAAGTGCAGCCTTGAGCGGGCGTAGTGCCAATCGTGGAGAGTGTGCGCAGTATTGCCGTTTGCCTTATACAATGGTCGATGCCAACGGTACGGAAATCGTATCCGGCAAACATCTGCTTTCCTTGAAAGATATGAATCGTTCCGAACAACTGGAAGCTTTGATGGATGCAGGAGTTTCTTCCTTTAAGATAGAAGGAAGATTGAAAGATGTAACATACGTTAAGAATGTGACAGCTTTCTACCGGAAAAAACTGGATGCCATTTTGTCCCGTCGTCCCGAATATCTTCGCGCTTCGGACGGAAAAAGTACTTATACTTTTGAACCGGTAGTCGAGAAAAGCTTTAACCGTGGTTTTACATCCTTCTTTCTGGAAAAGCGTACAGTTGATATAACTGCTTTCAACACTCCGAAATCATTAGGCGAACCGGTTGGGACAGTCAAGGAAATAAGAGGAAACTCATTTACCATTGCCGGATTGAAACAATTGAATAATGGAGATGGCTTAGTCTTTTTTAATGCTCGTGGCGAACTGGAAGGCTTTCGTGTTAATCGGGTAGAGGCCAATCGGGTATTTCCATTGGAAATGCCGGATATTCATCCTAAGATGCCTGTTTACCGCAATTATGATCAGGCATTCGAGAAAGTTTTATCCCGTCCGTCGGCAGAACGGAAACTGACTGTCTGCATGGAATTTTCGGATAATCCGTTTGGCTTTACCCTTTCCTTGGAAGACGAGAGTAATGCACGCGTTATGCTTACACAACCATTCGAAAGAGAATTGGCCCGTCGTGACCAGCAAGAGAATATCCGGACGCAGCTTTCCAAACTTGGAAATACACCTTTTGAGGCGAAGGAAGTAAAAGTCCGAATGTCATCGAATTGGTTTGTCCCCTCTTCTTTATTGGCAGAAATGCGCCGTCAGGCGGTCGATAAACTGCTGGCCGCCCGTCGTATCCGTTATCAGCGTGAATGTATAAAGCCGGTACGCCCATTAAAAGAGACTCCTTTTCCGGAGAAACAACTCACTTATTTAGGAAATGTTGCAAACCGGAAAGCGAAAGCTTTCTATGTTGCTCATGGAGTAGGACAGATTGCACCGGCCTTCGAATTATCTCCCGAAAAAGAAGTCCCTTTGATGTTTACGAAACACTGCCTGCGCTATAGTATGGGCTGGTGTCCTACTTATCAAAAAGACAAATCTCCTTATCAAGAACCCTTTTATCTTCTTTACAAAGATACTCGTCTGCGTTTGCATTTTGATTGTAAACATTGCTTGATGCAGGTATTTGCAGAGAGATAATACACTCCCATGCGTTTTGCGCAAATTTCATCCTTCAACCTTCGTTTTGAAAATAAATACCTGTTAATGTGATGGTTACGCTGAATGATGGGGCTGGATGTATCCTTCATATCATTCAGCCCGTTTTCCCGATAAAAATTCCTCCTTTATTTTATCCTGAATGTAGCAGGAATCTACTGTCTTTCACAGCATAAATTATTTCTTTCGAAATTACTTATTCTCCTTTGCTGCCGGCTTGACAAGGTTGCCTACCAGGGTCGTTAAGATTGCTGACCAAGGTCGTTAAGCTTACTGACCCTGCTCGCTAAGACTGTTGACTTGCTCCTCCAACCATATCATATATGAACCGACGCTTTCTGTATCTTCCGCTACCGGACTCCAAGGGGCTAAGTTGTCCGGTGTAAGGGGGGCAAAAGGACCTTGTTTTATCTCGTAAATCACAGAACCGGACTCTAAAACCAATAATCCGTGCCATGTTCCCGCTTTTATTTCGGCTCCGTAAGTGCCTTCTTTCGGGTTAAGTATCAATTTCTCTGTGATATTTCCATCATTATCAAAAATGAAAACAGCCACTTTTCCTCGCAAAAGCAAGAATATTTCCTCCTTGTCCGGATTTGAATGACGGTGTGGGCGCAGGTAAGTGCCGGGCTCCATCGCATTCAGCAAACGGTTGATGGGATCATCCAGTTGTTCATGGAAATTATAATTCATTCGCAGACGGGGAGATTGTTTAGCACGTTCGGTCGTCGCATCAAGTAGCTGTTTATTAATCGTTTTCATGTGAACATTTGATTTTATGTGTTGCGAATATACAAAATAATTATTGGACAGTCCCTTGTTTATCCGTACATTTGCAGAAATCTGTAAGCAAATAACATATGAAGCCATGCAGAACTTTTTATAAAAGTGCTTTTTTAATACTTCTGATATTGTGTATTTCGTGTAAATCCGGACACAAAGAAAAGAAATTTGTTATTGGTATCTCCCAATGTACGATGGAAGGTGCTTGGCGTAAAACTATGTTACTAGATATGAAAGCTCAGGCCGCTGAATATCCGAACCTTACACTTCTCGTTGAAAATGCGGCAGATAGTAGTCAATTACAGGTAGAACAAATCCGTAAACTGATAAAACAAAAAGTCGATGTTCTGATAATCTCACCGAATGAGAGAGAGCCTGTCACACCGGTCGCTATCGAAGCTTTTCGTGTCGGCATTCCGACTATTCTGATAGATAGAAAAATCAATTCGGATGAATATACTACTTATATCGGCGGCGACAACTATGGAATAGGTCGTTCCGCCGGTAATTTTGTGAATAGCCTGGTGAAGAAAAAACATTCTACGGTTGTTGAAATCTGGGGACTTTCCGGTTCTTCTTCTGCCCAGGAACGTCATCGGGGCTTTCAGGATGCCCTGTCCTCTCATGTCCAGGTGAAGGAAATTGAAGGAAATTGGCAGGGACATCTTGTGGCATCGGAAGTTATGAAGCTGGATTCTTTAAATGAGGTGGATGTCCTGTTTGCACATAACGATGTGATGGCACTTGCCGCACGGGAAGCTATAGGGGCCTATGCACCGGAATTGGTCGATAGAATAAAATTTATCGGAATAGATGCTTTACCCGGACATGGTTCTGGTTTGGAGGCCGTCGTACAGGGCAAACTGACGGCTTCTTTTTTGTATCCTACCGGAGGGGGATTAGCCGTGAAAGTAGCGATGCAAATATTGAACGGACAAACAGTTGCAAAAAACTATGTTTTGTCGTCTGCCCTTATTGATAAAAATAATGCCGGTACTCTATTTGTACAGACCGAACAGGTGGTAGACTATCAGAACCGGATAGAGACACAGCGGGAGACGCTTGAAAAGCTTTTATCCGAATATAAGTTCCTTCAGAGCTCTGTAGGGATTATCCTTTTATTGATGGGGCTTTTAATGCTTTCCGCTCTTTATGTGATACATGTGAACCGAAAAATACGTCGTAAAAATCATGAATTGAAACGTACGAACTGGCAAGTCGAACAACAAAAAGAAAAACTGGCGGAAGCCAACCGTTATATAGAGAAAGCTACGACACAGAAGTTACAGTTTTTTACCAATATCACTCATGAAATAAAAACACCGCTCACGCTGATATTGGGGCCTTTACGTAAACTGTCGAAAGAAGCTCCTGCGAATACTTCTTTTTCGGATGATATACGCATTATTAAAAAGAATGCAGACAGGCTGAAACGAGTAGTAGACCAGCTATTGGACTTCCGTAAAGTGGAAAGTAATAAGATGAATATGCGGGTTTCGCCTATTGATATGGTTGCTTTTGTTGCCGAGGTGAAATCTTGTTTTGACAATATGGCGGTAGATAAACAAATACATTTTGTTTTCGAACACGACCAGCCTTCTCTTCTTCTTTGGGTCGACTTGGATAAGATGGAAAAGATATTGGCCAATCTTCTGTCTAATGCTTTCAAATTTACATTGGATGGAGGAACGATTATTATTTCTTTGCAGGATAGAGGGGAACATATTTTATTATCCGTTGAAGATAACGGAAAGGGTATTCCCCCGGAAAATATAGCTTCGGTCTTTGACCGCTTTTTCACCGGCGATCAGAATTATGTGACCGGAACAGGTATCGGTTTGCATTTAACCCGTGAATTTGTTCTGATGCATAAAGGTCATATTCGGGTAAACAGTACGCCCGGTATTCGTACTGTTTTCACGGTTGAGTTGTTAAAAGGTAAGTCTCATTTTGACCCCTCCTGCACATTCGACCCGACTGTCACGGAATTATCCGGCGGGGTGAGCAATCCGGATACTTCCGATGTGGAGGAAATACTTCAGAAAACTTATGCTTATACAGTTTTAATAGTAGAAGACGACTCCGACATACGAACTTATTTGCAGGAAGAATTACAACGGAATTTCCGCGTTTTGTCCGCTGTAAATGGACTACAAGCTTTGAATATTCTTGAGAAGGAGGAAATCTCGCTGGTTGTAAGTGATGTGATGATGCCGGAAATGAACGGATTCGATTTGTGCCGGAAAATTAAGTCGGATATAGTGCTGAGCCATATTCCTGTAATTTTGCTTACGGCCCTTTCGGACGATAGCCAACATATCTATGGTATTGCCGGCGGAGCAGACGAATATATCCAGAAACCATTCAACATTGAGATAGTAAAACTTCGCATCATCAAAATTCTTGAAGACAGGGCTCGTCAGCGGGAAGCTTTTGCACTCGAATTCCGGTCTCCTGAAGCTTTTGCTCCGAAAGAGGAAAAAGTGGAAAGTATGGATGACCTGTTTATGCGCAGATTCATAAAACTGATTGAGGAATCGTATGCGGACCCTGAATTTAGCATTGAAAGAGGAAGTGAGAAATTAGGGTTATCACGCGTACACCTTTATCGGAAAGTAAAAGAACTGTCAGGCGTTACTCCTACGGACTTTCTGCGTAATTACCGTTTAAAGAAAGCTGCAGCATTACTTCGGACGAAAACTCATAATGTGAATGAAGTAGCGTATGCTACAGGGTTTACTTCTCCTTCTTATTTCTCAAAATGTTTCAAGTCCGTATATAATATTACTCCGACCGAGTACTTGGAACAAAAGTAGGGGACTACTTCTCTTCTCTATCACTCTCGTTACATGGATGTAACATTTGTCTGTATCAAATGAAAATAAACAGGTTATGTAACGATAGTTGTCATTTCTGTAACATTAGTTATCGTATTGTTCCGAATCGGCTTATACATTTGCACTGTCAACAAACGGAAGTTTATCCTTGTCAGTATAACTATAATGGAACAAATGCAAAACAACAAGAAAAAGCCGATTGTAGTCGGTATCGGTGAACTCTTATGGGATATGCTTCCCACAGGGAAAAAGGCAGGTGGTGCTCCTATAAATTTTGTATATCATGCATCACGATTAGGAGCAGAGGGATATGCCATCAGTGCTGTGGGAGATGATGATTTAGGACGTGAAATCCTGAAAGAGTTGGATGCTAATTCAATTCGGTATCTGGTAGAGAAGGTCCCTTATCCGACCGGAACCGTACAGGTGGATTTGCAGGAAGGAGGCGTACCTGTCTATACCATTAACGAACGAGTGGCATGGGACCATCTTTCGCCTACATCCAATGCGATTGATTTAGCCGAACAGGCTGACGCGATTTGCTTTGGTACTTTAGGACAACGTTCCGTACAGTCACGGGAAACGATACAGGCCATTTTGTCTTTTGCTCCTGAAGAAGCTTATCGGTGTTTCGATATAAACTTGCGTCAGTCATATTATACAAAAGAATTGATTGAAGAGTCTTTGTATCTGGCAAATGTGTTGAAGATTAATGACATGGAACTGGCAACTATCAGAGGTTTGTTCAATCTGAACGGAACGGATAAGGAAGCTGCCGAATGGTTCCTCGAAAAATATAATCTCCGGATGGTCGTACTTACAGCCGGTCCTTCATACAGTACGATATATACGAAGGAAGAGACTTCGACACTTGACACTCCTGTAGTGGATGTGGCGGATACGGTAGGGGCCGGAGACGCATTTACGGGCGCACTGATTACCTCGTTATTGAAAGGTGCTTCTTTGAAGGAAGCTCATAAGTATGCAGTAAAGATTGCCGCTTATGTTTGTACAAAAGAAGGTGCATGGCCGGTTTATGAATAAGAATTTTAGAATTATATTAATAGGAACCACAATTTTTAAGGCAAAAAGAAAAAGTAAATGTTTTAGGTTTTTTTGTTTTGGTTGATGGAATGGTCCGGAATAGTTTCCGGGCCATTTTTGTTTGGGGTAATAAAAGGGCAAGCTGCGTGAACTATCTGCTTGAATCTCCTGTTGAATAATTGTAAAAACATAAATAATGAAAGAATATGGACAAAGAACTTACTAAAATCCCGGAAAGTGCAGAATCGAAAGTCTTGGATAAGGAAAGAGAAAAGTATCCCGTACAACAGGTTTCGGTAACTCTTCCGATAACCGATAAAGAAGTAGAATCGGCTGTTAAAGAAATAAACCCGGATGCGGATAGCTTGGGTTCGAGAGGATAAATGCAATGAGCAGATACAAAAAAGACTTCCTGTATCTATACCGGGAAGCCTTTTTTATATTACTGTATATGATAATCTTAATATTTGCGTTCCAAAATCCAGGCATCCTGGAAGTTAGGAGCATATTTTGCTTTGATGGCATCGCGACTGTCGGCAGCATCGGCTTTGTCATTGAAGCTGGCAACGATAACACGAAGCATGCCTTGTTCGTTTTCACCTAACACGGCATTGTAACCGTCGTTTTGCATACGTTCTTTCAGGGAGTAAGCATTTGTTTTGTTCTTGAAACTTCCGATAACAACACTGTAACGTTTCAGTCTGCTGGCATCTTCTCCTTGTGCCGCATTGATTTTTTCCGAACGTGTGTTAACGTTGGAAGTTCTCGGTTTCGATACCGGAGCTGCTTCTTCAACAACTTCTGTTTCTTCAACTACCTCGACAGGGGCCGTAGTTTCTTTTTCTTTAGCTTGTTCGTAAGCTGCTTTATACGCACTCTGTTTAGGTTTACATGAGCCCATTGCTAATACCATACATATAGCGGCTCCAAATAACCAAATCTTATTCATACTGTTCAGTTCTTAAATTACTTGTGCAAAGATATAAATTATATTTAGTAATTTCGTCCCCAAAACACAATATATTATAAACTACATGAATAAATTTATCGGAACTATGGTTATGGCAACATCCGTATTATTAGGTGCTTGTGATATGAAGACTGATGTGAGCCTAAATGTGAATGTAACCGGTGCTGACGATATCATCGGACGTTCGGATATTAAAATCCCGGATGGCCGTATGACGCCGGAGGCTTTGTGGGCAATGGGACGTATCGGTGGTATGAATGTCTCGCCGGATGGTAAGAAAGTGGTATATACGGTTGCATACTACAGTGTGCCGGAAAACAAAAGCAACCGCGAAGTCTATGTAATGAACGCCGACGGCACGGATAACAAGCAGATTACAAAGACTAAATATTCTGAAAATGAAGCCGTTTGGATTAAAGGGGGAAAGAAGATTGCTTTCCTTTGTAACGAAAGCGGTAAAAGCCAGCTTTGGGAAATGGACCCGGACGGAAGCCATCGTAAAAAATTATCCGATTATGATGGCGATATCGAAGGTTTTGCTTTCTCACCGGATGAAAAGAAGGTTCTCTTTATCTCGCAGGTGAAAACGGTGAAGAGCACTGCTGATAAATATCCGGATTTAGATAAGGCGACCGGTATCATTATTACCGATTTGATGTATAAACACTGGGATGAATGGGTGACAACGGCTCCACATCCTTTTATTGCTGATTTTGATGGTACGAATATCAGTAATCCGGTCGATATTATGGAGGGGGAACCTTTTGAAAGTCCGATGAAGCCTTTTGGCGGTATCGAACAATTAGCGTGGAATACGACTTCGGATAAGGTGGCTTATACCAGTCGTAAGAAAACAGGAAAAGAGTATGCTATCTCTACAAATTCAGATATTTATGTTTATGATTTGAATACGAAACAGACAACTAATATCAGCGAAGAAAACAAGGGATATGATACCAATCCCCAATATTCTCCCGATGGTAAAAGTATAGCCTGGCTGAGTATGGAACGCGACGGCTACGAAGCCGACCAGAACCGTTTGATGGTAATGAACCTGGAAACGGGCGAAAAGACATTTGTAAGTAAAGATTTCGATTCGAATGTGGATGCTTTCGTCTGGAGTGCGGATGCTAAAAAACTGTACTTTACCGGTGTATGGCATGGCGAGACACAAGTGTATGGCATCGACCTGGCTGCCGGGAATAAAATAACCCCGCTTACCTCCGGAATGTACGATTATGCCGGTGTTTCCCTGTTGGGTGAAAATAAGTTGATTGCGCAGCGGCATTCTTTGAGCATGGGAGATGAAATCTATGCGATTGATTTGGCTGATAATAATAAGGTCACCCAGTTGACATTCGAAAACAAACAGATATACGAGCAACTGGCTGTGGGAAAAGTGGAAGGACGATGGATGACAACGACCGATGGCAAGCAGATGTTGACTTGGATAATTTATCCTCCTCATTTTGACCCGAACAAAAAGTATCCGACTCTGTTATTCTGTGAAGGTGGGCCTCAAAGTCCTGTCAGTCAGTTCTGGTCATATCGCTGGAATATGCAAATAATGGCTGCGAACGATTATATTATTGTGGCTCCGAACCGCCGTGGTTTGCCGGGCTTCGGCATGGAATGGAACGAACAGATTAGCGGAGATTATGGTGGCCAGTGTATGAAGGATTATTTTACGGCTATCGATGAAATGGCGAAAGAACCGTATGTGGATGAGGAGCGTTTGGGTTGTGTAGGTGCAAGTTTCGGAGGCTTCTCTGTTTACTGGCTGGCCGGACATCATGACAAACGGTTCAAAGTGTTTATCGCTCACGATGGTATTTTCAATATGGAAATGCAATATCTGGAAACGGAAGAAATGTGGTTTGCCAACTGGGATATGGGAGGTGCTTACTGGGAAAAACAGAATGCAACGGCTCAGCGTACATTTGCAAATTCCCCGCATCTGTTTGTGGATAAATGGGATACGCCCATTCTTTGTATTCATGGAGAAAAAGATTATCGAATCCTGGCAAATCAAGGAATGGCAGCCTTCAACGCGGCTGTACTCCGGGGAGTTCCTGCGGAATTGTTGATTTATCCGGATGAAAACCATTGGGTTCTGAAACCTCAGAATGGAGTGCTTTGGCAGAGGACGTTCTTTGAATGGTTGGATATGTGGTTGAAGAAATAAAAGCTTTGCTTTCTATGAAAACGGCTGATACCGATTGCTTTTATGCAAATAGTATCAGCCGTTTTTATTTATCTAATCGACTGATTTATATCGATTGATATGTTTTATTTATATTTTAGCCATTTCATCATTTCTTTGATGTCCGGCTTTTTGCCATACATTAATATACCGACACGGTAGATTTTGCCGGAGAACCAGACTATCAGGATGGCGGAAGCGAACAGTAATGCAAATGATAATAAGATTTCCCATACCGGAATGTCGAATGGCAGGCGTACCATCATGACAATCGGCGAGGTGAAGGGAATCATCGAACACCAGAATGCCAGCGGGCCGTCAGGATTATTCATGCTGTAAATACCTGCGTATAGACTGAATACCATTAGCAACATGATTGGAGTCATAAACTGGGAAGCGTCTTCCTGCTGTTCCAGTGCACTTCCGATGGCTGCAAATAGGGCTGCATACAATAAGTAACCGCCAATGAAGTACAAAATGAAGCAACTGCCTATCATTCCGAAGTTTATCGAATTAATGACTTCTTGTATCTGGATATTCATATTGGGAGTATTGGCGGCTATGTCACCCATTCCCTGAGCTGCCATTTGGGCATTCATCACGTCTTCGGGAGAGGCACTTCCGTTAAAGAAGAAAAGGCTGCCGGCAACTAAGACCGATGTCAGTATTGCCCACAAAAATACTTGGGTCAACCCGACAAAGCCGATACCGATAATTTTTCCCATCATCAAGTCGAATGGTTTGACGGATGATATCATGACTTCAATGATACGATTTGTTTTTTCTTCCATCACGCCCTGCATCACCATACTTCCGTACATGATGATAAACATATAAATGATTAGTGTAAGAACCATGCCCAATATGGATGCAACTTCGGCGGAAGTGTTTTTCTCGCCTCCGTCTTGGTCCCATTTAACTGTCTTGATGTTGAAATTAATCTTACTGTCGGCAATGATTTGCTTCAGGTTCTCTATGTTGTATGTCTCCAGTTTTTCATCTTTCAGATAATTGGATAACGTTTCGTCTATCACGTTTTTCAATCCTAAAGGAATTTGTTTCTCCGAGTAGAGAGTGGCGGCAGACGGATTTTGCAACAAATCTTCCGTGATATTCAGGAAAGCAAAAATCTCCTTATCCGGATTTTTACGGTATTCTTCGATGCTGCTCCCTTTTTCTGTAATGAAGTTATATTCTTCCGTATTTTTGAATAACGGAGCATATTTGCCTGTAGCATCGATAATGGCCACTTGCTTGGCATCATCGCCCTTGATGGTGGACAACCAAAGCGGCACGAATACCAGGGCGGCAAAGATAAAAGGGGTCAGGAATGTGAGTAGGAGAAACGACTTTTTGCTGACACGGCGCAGGTATTCTCTTTTTATAATAAGTCCTATCTTATTCATGCTTGTGTAGTATTTGTACCGGAAACGGTGTTAATAAATATATCGTTCATCGATGGAATTTCTTCCGTGAAGGAGATGATTTCTGCCTGTCCGGCCAAGGTGGTCAACAAAGTAGAGTTCCTTATTTCTGTTTCCTTGTGGATACGCATTTCGCTTATGCCGCTCTGTTCCTGATTGTCCAGAATGGAGAACATTCCGGGAACTTCTTGTATCGAGCTGCCTTCCGTCTGGAATTTCAACGTGAAGTTATTGGTCTTGAAGCGACTTCTTACTTCCGTCACATTTCCGGATAGTACCACGTGCGAGCGGTTTATCAAAGCGATATTATCGCAGATTTCTTCGACCGATGCCATATTATGGGTCGAGAAGATAATCGTATGGCCTGCATTTTTCAGTTCGAGTATCTCTTTTTTCAGCATTTCGGCATTTACCGGGTCGAAACCACTGAACGGTTCGTCGAAGATAAGCAGTTTGGGCTCGTGGATGATTGTCGTAATAAACTGAATTTTCTGTTGCATACCTTTCGACAACTCTTCCAGCTTTTTGTTCCACCAAGGCATGATGTCGAACTTTTCGAACCAGCTGGTCAGTCGTTTGCGGGCTTCCTGGTAAGATAAACCTTTCAGCTGAGCCAGATAGATAGCCTGTTCGCCGACTTTCATTTTTTTGTATAACCCACGTTCTTCCGGCAGGTAACCAATCTGATAGATATCGTCTGGTTGCGACTCCCGTCCGTTGAAAAGAACCCGTCCGCTATCGGGAGCGGTAATACGATTGATAATACGTATTAAAGTGGTTTTGCCGGCACCGTTCGGTCCTAATAGTCCGAATATCTGACCTTCGGGTACCTGGATGCTGACCTTGTCGAGTGCAAGGTGGTTGGCGTATTGCTTGACCACATCTTCCGTTTCCAAGAAATTCATAAGCGTTTGATTTATTACATTTTTAATATGATACGTTCTCCTAACTCTTTGCTAAGTGCATTTTTTATTTCGTTCAGGCGCGTCAGCTTTTTCATCAATTCGATTGTTTGTTCCATGTCTCCGTTTGTCTGCAATTCTTTCAGCTTGCCTTGTATCTCTTTGATTTTATGTAATATATAGGCATCCTTGAAGGCATACAATTCACGTATGACGAGTTGGTCCAGTTTGTTTTCTTCCTGTTCCAGTTCTCTGTATTTCGAATGGTATTTGCTCAGTTGATATTTTTCACTTATCAGGTTGGCAGCCAGACGACTGACATTCGGGTCCGGATGAGCCAGAAAATAACGATTGGCTATGAAACCTTTTTCATGACAACGTTCGGAAGCTTCTTCCATCATGCTTCTGAAAAGAGGCGTATAAAATGTCAACTCGTCCCGTTCCAGTTCGGAGCGGATATATTCCGCAACCAGAATAGTTATCTCTTCATTTGTTTCCTCGTCGGTATATTCGAATAATTTTCTTTCGCCATATCTGACGATATAGCGCAATAAAGCCACTTCGTATGCCTCATAAGGCGAACGTTTGGGCTTCGTCTCCATGGAGATAGGAGGAGGAACCGGTATTGGGCCGGTTTCTTCCTGCGGATATTCTTCCGGAGGGGGAGGCGGTATGCTATCGTCGGACGGCATAAAACTCTCTTCGGAGGCATAAGTCTCTTCCGGATACGACTGATAGCCGGGAATATCCGGATATTCCGGTATATTGACCGCTCCGGCTGAAGGGGGAGGGGCGGCAGTCTGCTTTTGCTCCTTATTCAAGCGGATTTTATTGATTTCGTTGAGCAGCAACTTTTCGTCTATCTCCATCATGGCACTACACTCGCGGATATAGAGCGAGCGGGCAATGTTGTCCGGGATAATGGCTACCGTCCGGATAATATCGGAGATGAGAGCGGAGCGTTTAATCGGGTCGTTTCCGGCATCATCCAACAGCAAACGGGTCTTGAAGCGAATAAAATCCGTTTCGTTTTGTTTGATAAATTCGGCGAATTGGCTGGAATTATGCTTGCGTGCGAACGAATCCGGGTCTTCCCCGTCCGGTAGCAGCACAACTTTGACATTCATCCCGTCTTCCAATAGCAGGTCGATACCGCGCAAAGCCGCTTTTATACCCGCCGCATCCCCATCATACAAAACCGTAATATTACTGGTGAAACGATGGATAAGCCGGATTTGTCCCTGTGTAAGTGCCGTTCCGGACGAAGCCACCACATTCTCCACTCCGGCTTGGTGCATGGAAATGACATCCGTATAACCTTCCACCAGAAAACAACGGTCTGCTTTTACTATTGCTTGTTTGGCAAAGAAGATGCCGTATAGCTCATTACTTTTATGATAGATTTCGCTTTCCGGGGAATTGACGTATTTCGCCGTTTTTTCATCCTTCTTTAGTACACGTCCACCGAAAGCCACTACTTTTCCACTCAAGGTATGCACAGGGAAAATAACGCGTCCACGGAAACGGTCGTTTACATTCCCGTTTTCGTAAGCAATAATCAAGCCTGTTTTTTCCAGAAATTCCTTTTTGTAACCGTTCTTGATTGCAGCTTTGTATAATGCGTCCCGGTTGTCCAAGCTATATCCCAGTTGGAATTTACGGATTGTGTCTTCGCGAAAACCGCGTTCGGCAAAATAGCGTAAACCGACGGTTTTTCCTTCCACATGCTCATAAAGCTGAGTCGTGAAATATTTTTGTGCCCAGCTGTTCACAATCAGCATGCTTTCTCGGTCGCTGCGGATTTGTTTTTCCCTGTCCGACAGTTCCCGTTCCTGTATTTCGATATTGTATTTTTTAGCCAGGAAGCGCAAAGCATCAAAATACGTCAACTGTTCGTGCTTCATAATGAAATGCACGGCAGTTCCACCTTCACCGCAAGCAAAGCATTTACAAATGTTTTTAGCCGGCGAGACATAGAATGAGGGTGATTTATCCGTATGGAACGGACATAATCCTACATAGTTTACACCTCTTTTTCGAAGAGTTACGAATTCGGAAACAACATCCACAATGTTTGCAGCGTCCAATATCCGGTCTATGGTAGGTTGATCTATCATTTAGTTCCTTACATTATATTTTTTGTGAGGACAAATGTAGCGATAATTTTCTTATGGTTGATACGATATATCATACGGATGATTTCGAAAAAAGTATAGGACGTCTTTCCAATTACCTGCCGTTCTATTTACTGGTTGATAACCGTCGGCCAATTGGCTGACAATTATCAACCAGCTGGCTGACGGTTATGAGCCAGCTGGCCGATAATTATCAGCCAGTAAATAGGAAGGCAGAAAATCTGAAAAACATTGGGAGGAATTTCTTTGAACATCGTGACTTTTAGGGGAATGGGATAGCCCATCTTATTTGAACTTGAAAGCCCCTGATAATTCCTTCTGGTACTTGTTGAAATTCTTTTCTCCCTTTTCTGTCAGCATAAAATACAAAAATATATTCCTATCTTCTTTTCCGGCAACAATCGCTTTGGCTCTCTTGTACTTGTTCTCATACGACTGACCTGCTAAATTATAAGGATATCCAACTGCCCAGTCGGCTTTGAACATTTTCTTAGCCTTATGCTTTGAATAATGAGTTATCATCTGATTCAAGGCTTCTGTTTCATTTTTATTAGCCACTTCATTTCTTTTACCGAATCTGAAGTCTCTTTTTATTCTGTCAAAGGGTGTTTTTGTGTTATCGATGTAAATAAAAACCACGCAATCACAATCCTGCGAACGTATGATACCGGTAACTTTGCCGAAAAAAACTTTAAAAGCTGTCGATGCAAAAACTTCTTCATCTCCATTAAGTTGTTTCTCGGTTGGTTCCGGGCATTCTTCTCTCACCGGAGTGACATAAATTGGTTCCTCGTTATGTGGGGGATAGAAAGACGGTGGTATCTGCACGGTTATTTTGGATACTTCAGCGGCATGTTGTAACTCAGTTTGGGAAAAACAGTTTATGAATGCATTGATTAGTAGCAATGTAAAAAATAACTTTCTCATATTTCTAATTATTTTATTTGTTTAATTCATATTTCAAATATTATTCTGCGATAAAAGGCCTGAAAAATATAAGGACTCATAGGCAGAAGTCGTAATAGTCTCTGAATTAGATAAGTTGAACTATTTAAATCTGAATGCTCCTGATAATTCTTTCAGATACTTGTCAAAATTCTTGGAACCTTTTTCTGTCAGCATAAAATACAGGAATATATCCCTTTCCCCTTTTTTAGCAACAACGGCTTTGCAGATATTGTATTTGTTCTCGTATACCTCACCAGATAGATTGAAGGGATATTCGACCGCCCAATCGGCATTGAACATTTTCTTAGCCTTATGCTTTGAATAATGGGTTATCATTTGATTCAAGTCTTTTATATCGTTTTTACTGGCTCCTTTGTATTTATTGCCGTATTGAAAATCCCGTTTTATTCTGTTGAAAGTTAAGCTTTCATACGAAAACAAATCAGCTCTTTTAGACATTAGAGTCTTTGTACTTATTTGGAGATCTCCCATATAAATAAAAATCACACATTCGGTATCCTGATGGCGTAGAATGCTAGCAACCACTTCAAAAAAGACTTTAAAAGCAGTAGGCCCATGAGATGGTTCATTTCTGTAATCTTGTTTAATAGTCGGATAAGGTGACTCTTCCGATACCGGAGTAACATAAATCCCCTCCTTATTTTGAGAAGCCGAATAGGAAAATGGCAAATTTACTTCCATATCCAATATTTTTGCAGCTGACTCCAGTCTGGTTTGTGCAAAACAGTTTACAATAAATACATTTATCGCAAATAATATAAAAAATAGCTTTCTCATCTCGTTTTGAATTTAAGTTGAAACATAGCTTTTGTAAAAGAAATTGCTTAAATAATAACAACCTGTGTCATAGTTTTTTATACACCTATATGATAACTTGATTTTATTTGAACTTGAATGCTCCTGATAATTCTTTCAGATACTTTTCAAAATTCTTGGCACCTTTTTCTGTCAGCATAAAATACAGGAACATATCTCTTTCCCCCTTTTTAGCAACGACGGCTTTGCAGATATTGTATTTGTTCTCATATACCTCACCAGAGAGATTGAAAGGATATTCGACTGCCCAATTGGTATTGAACATTTTCTTAGCCTTATGCTTTGAATAATGGGTTATCATTTCATTCAAGTCTTTTATATCGTTTTTACTGGCCCCTTTGTATTTGTTACCATATTGAAAATCCCA
>NZ_QRMP01000006.1:2440-116326 GCF_003473295.1 Parabacteroides sp. AM08-6 | reverse complement strand
TACAGGAACATATCTCTTTCCCCCTTTTTAGCAACGACGGCTTTGCAGATATTGTATTTGTTCTCATATACCTCACCAGAGAGATTGAAAGGATATTCGACTGCCCAATTGGTATTGAACATTTTCTTAGCCTTATGCTTTGAATAATGGGTTATCATTTCATTCAAGTCTTTTATATCGTTTTTACTGGCCCCTTTGTATTTGTTACCATATTGAAAATCCCATTTTATTCTGTTGAAAGTTAAGCTTTCATACGAAAACAAATCAGGTCTCTTAGACATTAGGCCCTTGGTACTTATTGCAACATCTCCCATAAAGATAAAAACTACACATTCGGTATCCTGATGGCGTAGAATGCTAGCAACCATTCCGAAAAAGACCTTAAAAGCTGTTGGCCCATGAAATGGTTCATTTCTGTAGTCTTGCTTGATAGTCGGATAAGGTGATTCATCCGATACCGGGGTAACATAAATCCCCTCCTTATTTTGAGAAGCCGAATAGGAAGATGGCAAATTTACCTCCATATCCAATATCTTTGCAGCCGACTCCAGTCTGGTCTGTGCAAAACAGTTTACAATAAATATATTTATCGTAAATAATACAAGAAATAGTTTTTTCATCTTGTTTTGTAATTAAGTTAATACATGGCTTTTGCAATATAAGCTGCTTCGTTTGCCGGTTTATCTTCGGCTCTCATCATAAACTCATCGGTTAACCTACAAATACATCTCCTTTAAAATGTTTTATCAACGCATTCTTTCTAATCTCTACAAATACAGCTCTTTCAAAAGGACTTATTTACAAAGTAAATCATAATTTTTTTGATATTCAAGTTATTTTCTGTTTTTTATCGATAGTGCTGATTTTATAAAATGTGTTTACACACTTCCCGTAACACTACTTTAAAATCAGAAAAACAATCAGTTAAAAAATGAATGGATTTATAGATTGTCCGGATAAGCAGTTTTTAAAATACAGGCCCTTGGGAATATTATCAGGAAGAATATTATATATTTGCACTACAAAAGTATAATACTATGATAGTCAGATTATTTATTTTACTTACATTCTCTTTGATGTTTAATGCCTGTAGTGGCCAGCAGAAACCTCAAAAAACGCAGGAAAGTGCGAAGGAACGTACTTTTGAAATGGTTGCTGTTCCGAGCGTGATAACAGAACCGGATAAGCGTGCTGAATACTTGGTGATGCATTATTGGGATAAATTTGATTTTACCGATACAGCGTATATACATTTGCCGGAGGTGACCGAACAAGCTCTTGCCAATTATATTGACATTATGCGATATGCTTCACCCGAAGTAGCGGCTTCGTCTATAAAAAATATGTTGAATAAAGCACAGGCTGATAGTAGTATGTTTGCTTATTTTACCGGGATGTATGAAAAGTATTTGTACGAACCGAACTCTCCGATGCGCAATGAAACTTTATATATCTCTGTATTACAAGCTACACTTGATGCCGGCGTTTTGGATGAGGTCAGTAAAATTCGTCCTGCGAGTTTGCTCGAACTGGCTTTAAAAAACAGACCGGGGGAGTTGGCTTCCGATTTTACTTATACATTAGCCAATGGAAGAAAAGGTACTTTGTATGGAGTCAAAGCTCCTTATTTGATTTTATTCTTTTATAATCCGGATTGTCCTGCCTGTAAGGAAATTACAGACCGGCTGGCTGCTTCGGAATTTATAAATGGGAAAATTAAAAATAAGGAACTGAAAATATTGGCTGTTTATCCGGACGAGGATTTGACGGCTTGGAAAAATCATATCTCCTATATGCCTGCAAGTTGGATAAATTCGTATGATGAAACAATCAGTCTCAGAAATGATGAGGTGTACGATTTGAAGGCGATACCGACGCTTTATTTGTTGGATAAGGATAAAAAAGTACTCTTGAAGGATGTGACATTTAACCAGGTAGAAGATTATTTAAAAAATCAAATTCTCCAGCCATCCTGAACCCAATGATTTGTTAATGGCTATTAAACAAGCGATTACTTTATTGAAATAATACTAAATCTTGAATGTTTATGCCGTAAAACTATGCTATATAACATAAAATGGCTATATTTGCACTGTGTTTTTCATGGTATTAGATTTAAGGTTAGCAATGAAGATTGGCTGTCCGTGACGGATAGCCTTTTTTTATAGACCTTCCTCTCTTTTTTGTATCATAAATCCTGAAATAATATTACTTTTGTATATTGACTAAATAAAATGATTTGTTGTGGATACAAGAATAAAACTACGAGTACAAGGATTGACGAATAGTCAGATACAGTCCGGAGCTTATGCCCTGATTTTAGCTGAAGAACAGGGAACTCGTCGCATACCTATTATTGTTGGGACTTCGGAGGCCCAGTCTATTGCAATTGCGTTGGAGCATATTACGCCTCCCCGTCCTTTGACCCATGATTTATTTGCATCTTTTGCACAGGCATTCGGTGTCCGGTTGCGAGAGGTCTTTATTTATAAATTTGAGGATGGGGTATTTTATTCGGAATTGCTTTTTGACGATGGAAGCAGTCAGATACGGTTGGATTCGCGAACTTCGGATGCGATAGCCATTGCTCTGCGAGTAAAATGTGATATTTATACAACTCCCGATATAGTAGCGGAATGTGGTGTCGTGCTGGAAGAGGCTATGGCAATAGAGGAAAAAGATGACGATGAGTTTATTTTGGACTTGGAGCCTGAAGATATAAAGGATGAGGTTCAGTTGAAAAAGTGGTTGTCCTTGCTGGATGAGGAAGAATTGTCGGAACGTCTTGAAGATGCTATATCGGACGAGAATTATGAATTTGCCAAAATGTATAAGGATGAAATACGCCGTAGGGAAGAGGAGGATAAAACTACATGATAGAAGAACAATTGGGTTTTAGCCTCGAATCTTTATTACGGGGGGTATTGGGAATCGCTACGATTATTGGAGTGGCTTGGTGTTTGAGTTACGACCGGAAACGGGTGGACTGGAAATTGGTGGCCGGAGGTTTGTTTATGCAGCTTATTTTCGCTTTGGCTGTTCTATACGTGCCTTTTGTTGGAACGGCTTTAGAGTGGATAGGAAAAGCTTTTATCAAACTGATGGATTTTACGCAAGCTGGAGTAGCTTTCCTATTAGGTCCGTTGGTGACAAATAGTCAAGGATTTATTTTTCTACTGAATTCCTTACCTGTGGTAATATTCTTTTCTGCATTGGTTTCCCTTTTTTATCACTGGGGAATTATTCAGCGGGTAGTCGGTGCTTTTTCGTGGGTGTTACGCCGTTTTATGAACATATCCGGAGCTGAGGGCTTGGTTACTTCCGGAAATGTGTTTATGGGAATGACGGAGTCGCCGGTTCTAATTAAGAATTATCTTCCGGCTATGAACCGTTCTGAAATATTTTTGGTAATGGTTTCCGGTATGGGAACGATTGCCGGAACAGTGATGGGAACTTATATCGGCATGCTGGCCGGAGGTGACCCTATCGCAAAAGTGTTGTTTGCCAAACATTTGCTTTCAGCTTCGTTGATGGCTGCTCCAGGGTCTATTGTGATGGCTAAAATATTATGTCCGCAGACAGAACCGGCTGATGACCGGTTGGTTAAGATGGAGAAAATCGGCAAACAGTCGACAATGCTTGACGCGCTGGCTGCCGGAACGGCAACTGGGGTAAGGCTGATGGTGAATATTGCGGCTATGTTGTTGGTCTTTATTGCGTTGGTCGCTTTGGCTAATTATCTCTTGGAAGGGGTAATTGGCCGTTATACCGGTTTGAATGAATGGATTAGCTCTATTACGGGCGGCAAGGCGGAAGGCTTGACTTTTCAGTTTATCCTGGGCGTGATTTTGTCGCCATTTATGTGGTTGATAGGAGTTCCGTATCAAGATATCATGTTGGTCGGTTCTTTATTGGGGCAGAAAACTATCCTGAATGAATTTGTAGCTTATTTTCAATTGCAGGAGTGGAAGGATGCCGGTTTGTTTATGTACCAGAAATCCGTGTTGATGTCTACGTATATATTATGTGGTTTTGCGAATATCTCTTCCATTGGTATTTTACTGGGAGGAATGGGGGTTTTGGCTCCTGAAAAGAGAGAGCTGATAACTCGGTTTGGGGTGCCTGCCATGATTGGCGGGGCATTGGTCTCTGTTTTGTCGGCAACGATTATAGGTATGATACTCGGATGATAGAGAATTAAGAATTGAAAATTAAGTATTAGCTGTGCAGATATTTTATACACCGGATATTCTGATTCGTCCGGAGCTTCCGGAGGAGGAAGCCGGGCATTGTATCCGTGTTCTCCGCTTGACGGAGGGGAATGAAATTTTATTGACGGATGGCAAAGGTTCTTTTTATAAGGCTGCTATCAGCCGGGCGCATCCGAAACATTGTGAAGTAACGATTTTGGAAAGTTGGCAACAGCCTCCTTTGTGGAATTTCTTTTTGCATATAGCTGTGGCACCGACTAAGAATATGGATCGTATGGAATGGTTTGCCGAAAAGGCAACTGAAATAGGTATTGATGCTATTACTTGTTTGAATTGTCGCTTTTCCGAGCGCAAAGAGATTAAACCTGCCCGTTTGGAGAAGATTCTGGTGAGTGCTATGAAACAGTCGCAAAAAGCGACTTTACCGGAACTGAACGGGATGACGGATTTCCGTACCTTTGTCAATCGGCCTTTCGACGGACGTAAATTTATAGCGCATTGTGAGGAAACGGATAAGAAGTTGCTAAAGCAAATTTATCATCCCTGTGAAAATGCCTTGATTCTGATTGGTCCGGAGGGAGATTTTAGTCCGGAAGAAATTGATTTGGCTTTGAAAAACGGTTTTGAACCGATCTCGTTGGGTGAAAGCAGATTGCGTACCGAGACTGCGGCTTTGGTTGCTTGTCATACCATACATGTGTTGAATCAATGAAATAGTTTAAGCGATTGAGAAGAAGAAAAAACAAAAAAAGTGTATCTGAAATTATTTCGGATACACTTTTTTCTGTTTTTATGATTTTTATTCCCACTCGATTGTTGCATTCGGTTTGGGAGACATGTCGTAGCAAACGCGGTTTACGTTTTTCACCTCTTTCAGGATACGGTCCGTGATTTTCATCAAGATGGGCCAGTCAATCGGTTCGATAGTCGCAGTCATGGCATCCACCGTATTGACGGCACGGATGATAACAGGCCATTCGAATGAACGGGCATTGTCTCTGACACCTACCGATTTGAAGTCAGGAACGACAGTAAAATATTGCCATACTTTTTTGTCTAATCCGGCATTCCGGAATTCTTCTTGAAGGATTGCATCAGCTTCACGTACGGCCTCCAGACGGTCGCGCGTGATAGCGCCCAAGCAGCGTACACCCAATCCGGGACCGGGGAACGGCTGGCGGTAAACCATCTCGTAAGGTAAGCCCAGTTCTACACCGCAGGCACGTACTTCGTCCTTGAATAACTGACGCAAGGGTTCCACTAATTGGAATTGCAAATCATCAGGCAGACCACCTACATTATGGTGTGATTTGACCATTTTTGCAGTCTTTGTCCCACTTTCTACAATGTCAGGATAGATGGTTCCTTGTCCCAAAAAATCGATACCATCGAGCTTGCGGGCTTCTTCTTCGAATACACGGATGAACTCACCACCGATGATTTTACGTTTTTGTTCAGGATCGGCTACATTTGCCAGCTTATTCAGGAAACGGTCGGTCGCATCTACATACACCAGATTTACGTTTAGCTTATTCTTGAATATTTCGATAACAGCTTCTGATTCGCCTTTGCGCATCAAACCGTGATTGACATGCACGCATACCAATTTGTCGCCGATAGCTTTGAAAAGTAACGCGGCAACAACCGAACTATCTACACCTCCGGATAGGGCCAACAAAACTTTTTTGTCGCCTACCTGACGACGGATGAGTTCTATCTGGTCGTTAACGAAATTCGTCATATTCCAGTTTGCTTCAGCTTTGCAAGTATCAAAAACAAACGATTTTACGTTTTCTTTGATAGCCTCTACATCATCGGAAAATGCTGCGAGTTTGACTTCGCATCTAGCTTTATCGTGACCGGCTGCTATAACAGGAATACCTGCGGAATAAATAGCCGGGTCCACATCAATGGCAATACCGTCGATTACATTGTTCGGACCACCGTTGATAATAATGCCTTTTACATTCGGCAGCGCATGCAATTCCTTAACGGTAATATCATGCGGATAAATTTCACTGTAGACACCGAGTGCACGAATAGCTCTAGCCAGTGTCGTGTTTTCATGGCTGCCTAAATCTAAAATTACGATCATATCCTGTTTCATCGTATTTTTTCCTGAATTTATGTTGTTGTTAGATTAATTTGTTGTGTTCTTATTCCCACTCGATTGTTGCCGGGGGTTTGGAGCTGATATCGTACACAACGCGGTTTACGCCTTTTACCTTATTAATGATTTCGTTGGAGACTTTCGCCAGAAATTCGTAAGGTAGTTGTGCCCAATCAGCAGTCATGGCATCGGTCGATGTTACGGCACGCAGAGCAACGGTGTTTTCGTAAGTCCGTTCATCACCCATTACGCCGACAGATTGGATAGGAAGCAGGATAACTCCGGCTTGCCAAATCTTGTCATACAATCCCCATTCACGCATCAACGACATATAAATATCATCGGCGTCTTGCAAGATACGGACTTTTTCAGGAGTGATATCACCTAAGATACGGATACCCAGACCCGGACCCGGGAACGGATGACGTTTAATCAAATGCGGTTGCATACCCAGTTCCATGCCTACGCGACGGACTTCATCCTTGAAAAGAAGGCGAAGCGGTTCTACCAATTTCAGGTTCATTTCCTTCGGCAGACCGCCTACGTTATGATGACTTTTGATGACAGTGCCTGTAATAGACAGGGATTCAATCACATCAGGATAAATAGTGCCTTGTCCCAGCCATTTTATATCTTTCAGCTTGTGGGCTTCCTGGTCGAATACTTCGATGAAACCTTTGCCGATAATTTTCCGTTTCTTTTCCGGTTCGGTTACTCCTGCCAATTCTTTATAGAATTTGTCTTTCGCATTGACACCGATAACGTTCAGACCCAAGTGCTCGTAATCCTTCATTACGTTTTCGAATTCATTCTTACGCAACAATCCGTGGTCGACGAAAATACAAGTCAGGTTTTTACCGATTGCTTTATTCAGCAGAACGGCAGTTACGGAAGAATCTACCCCTCCCGAAAGAGCAAGGATTACTTTATCATCTCCCAATTTTTCTTTCAGTTCGGCTACTGTCGATTCGATGAAAGATGCGGGTGTCCAGTCTTTTGCGCATCCACAAATATTCAGGAAATTGTCTAATAATTTAGTTCCGTCGACGGTATGGAAAACTTCCGGATGGAATTGCACTCCCCAAGTTTGTTCGCCTTCGACATGATAAGCGGCGGCTTTTACATCGTCTGTGCTGGCGATAATTTTGAAATTTTCGGGAAGAACGGTTATTGTGTCTCCGTGTGACATCCAGATTTGAGAACCGATATTGATGTCTTTTAATAAAGCATCTTCACTGTTAACCTGTGTGAGGTTGGCACGTCCATATTCGCGGGAATTGGCTGGTTCCACATTTCCTCCGGATGTATATGCCATGAATTGTGCTCCGTAACAGATACCCAAGACTGGATATTTTCCTCGAATTTCGCTTAAATCTGCTTTAAAAGCATTGGTGTCGTACACTGAGTAAGGACTTCCGGAAAGAATGACTCCTTTGACATCTGTGGCATCGTGCGGAAATTTGTTGTAAGGGACAATCTCGCAATACATATTCAACTCACGGACTCTACGCCCTATCAGTTGAGTTGTTTGCGAGCCGAAATCAAGAATAATAAGTTTCTCGTGCATGCAAATTATTATTTTAATTGAGTGGCACAAAGGTAGAAATAATATTCGGATTTTAAATCATTTTTTTTACCTTTGCATGCTCATTTTACTATGAACTATGGATACGGAAAAGAAAGAAACAAAAGAAATAAATAAACTTTCACTCCTGATTATGGTTGTGATTGTGCTGTTAGTGCTGATTGGCGGTACTGTTTATTATATCTTCCATCAACGGCAAAAGATGGATGAGCTGGAGCAGATGTATGTGCTGGACAAAGAAACAATGGAAGATGATTTGAATGAGATTTCTCTTAAGTATGAGGGGGCTAAGTTTAAAGTAAGCAACGATTCTCTGTTATCCCTTTTGACAACAGAGGAAGCAAAAGTACAGCGTCTTCAGGAAGAGTTGCGGACTGTGAAGGCAACCAACACCCAGGAAATTTCCCGTTTGAAAAAGGAATTGCAGACATTGCGTAAGATTATGCGTAATTATGTGGAGCAAATCGATTCGCTGTACCAGGTAAACGAACAATTGACAAAGGAGAAAAATGAAGCTGTAAAAAAATACCAACAAGCATCGTCTACGGCATCCACATTAAAAAAAGAAAAAGAAAAGCTGACCGAACGTGTCACATTGGCAAGCCGTCTGGATGCGACAGGGATTACTGTGACTCCCGTAAACTCGCGTGGAAAACCAGCAAAAGTTATCAAAAAGATGGAACAGTTTGTTGTTGATTTCCGTATTGCTAAAAATATTACCGCTCCGGTAGGCGAAAAGATGGTATATGTCCGTATAATGAAACCGGATGATGACATTTTGGTAAAGAGCCGTGCAGACGTTTTTACTTTCGAAGGAAAAGAAATCAATTATTCGATGAAGAAACTCATCGAATACGATGGAGAGGAGCTACCTGTTACCATGTATTGGAATATTGAGGAATTTTTGTCTCCGGGGACTTACAGGGTAGACATTTTTGTGGATGGTAATCAGATTGGCCGTCAGAACTTCACATTGGAGAAATAAGATGGAAACAGATCCTCACTTTGCAAGACTTTTAGCTGATATACCGGAAGCACTTGCTCGTGATGAGGTCTTTTTGAGTGAATTGGAAAGTCATGCGAAAGTTGTGTATGTGAAAAAAGGAGACTATTTGCTCCGTTCGGGACAATTATGCCAAGATGCTTATTTTATTAATAAAGGACTATTCATTAATTTATATATAAATGAGAAGGGGAATGAATGTGTGACAGGTTTCGCCTCTGACAATCAATATCCATTTCTTTCTGCAATCGGTTATTTTACACAACAACCTTCCGACTTTGAGATAAAAGCGATTGAAGCAGGTGAACTGCTTTGTTTTTCCCGTATCCATATAGAGACCCTTTCTCTGAAATATCCTTTGTTTGCCTCTTACTATCAGAATATCATGCTGACTATTATTTCCAAACTGTATACTATGTTTGCTATCCGCCAGTCTTCAACAGCGGAAGAATTTATTCAATATCTCTACAACCATTATATGTGGATTATAAACCGTGTCCCCGATAAATACATCGCTCATTATATGGGTATAAGCAATGCTTGGTATTGTAAATTGAAAAAGCGTATCTTTAATTGAATTAGTTCAATTTTATATTTAATTTGAACCTGTACATTTGCAGCGGGATTTCTTACATTTGTCCGTTAGGTATAAGTATTTGAGGTTGGAGAAAAAAAGTTTATGTTTCCGAATAAAAACAAATAGAGATGAAACGAATTGTCGTATTAGTAGCTTTGCTGATTTTGTCGGGCTATGCGAGCTCGCAACAGACATTGACTTTAGAGGAATGCCGGAATTTAGCTATTCAGAACAATAAGGAGTTGCAGATTTCGGGCGAAAAAGTAAAAATGGCCGGAGAAGAAAAAAACGCAGCTCTTACTAAATATTTTCCACAATTGTCGGCTACCGGTGCATATATGTGGAATCAGAAAGATATCAATTTGCTTGATATGGGGGCACTGAGTACCTCTCTCGGTTCGGCATTGGGACCATTGGCACAACTCCCTGTTTTTGGACAACTGATGGAAGGTGTAAATGATATGCAGCATCTGGATATTCAAAATATATGGGTCGGAAGCGTTTCGTTGGTTCAGCCCGTATTTATGGGAGGAAAGATTATTTCCTATAATCAGATAACCCAATATGCCAAACAATTAGCCGAATCGCTGAATGACTTGCAATTGCAGGATGTCATTTATAAAACGGATGAAACCTATTGGCAAGTGATTTCTCTTATTAATAAAAAGAAATTGGCTGATGCTTATGTGGACTTGCTTCGTAAAACAGACCACGATATCACAGCAATGATAGCAGAAGGCGTGGCGACTGAAGCGGATGGTCTTTCCGTTAAAGTAAAGTTGAACGAGGCGGAAATGGCACAGACGAAAGTAGATAACGGCTTAGCTTTATCACGTATGCTGTTGGCACAGATATGCGGGTTGCCTTTGGATGAACCGATGGTATTGGCAGATGAGAACGTGGAGAGTTTTCCCTCAAAAGAATCCGGCATAACTGTAGATGTGAACGAAGCGTTTATGAATCGTAATGAGCTGAAGAGTTTGGATTTGGCTACAAAAATATATAAAAGGAAAGAGCGTATCGTCCTTTCCGAGATGTTGCCCAATGTCGCTTTGATGGCTAATTATTTGGTGACAAATCCGAATGCGCATAATGGCTTTAAAAATGATTTTTCAGGGATGTTTAATGTAGGAGTGATGGTGAAAGTTCCTTTATCCGGTTGGTGGGAGGGAACATTTAAACGCAATGCCGCTCGTGCCGAGACTCATATTAAAACATTGGAACTGATGGATGCCCGCGAAAAAGTGGAGCTTGAGGTTAATCAGTCGGTTTATAAGGTAAATGAAGCGAATAAGAAACTGATAGCATCTTCCCGGAATATGGAGAATGCCGAAGAAAATTTGCGTCATGCTAATTTCGGATTTGAAGAAGGGGTGATACCGGCATTGAACCTGATGGAAGCACAAACCGCCTGGGTTTCGGCGCGTTCCAGTCTCATTGATGCCCAGATAGAGGTGAAACTGACAGAGGTCTATCTGACTAAAGCTATGGGTAAACTTTCCGTAAATGAACAAAAATAATAACAATAAAACTATAGATAAGATGAACGGGAATAAGAAGTTTTCGATCAGTAATATGCTTCTTGCATTTATCACGGTTTTGGTCGTGATTGGATTAGTTGCATTAACCGGTTTCTTTTTGCTGACACCACCGGATGATATTATTATGGGGCAAGCAGAAGCAACTCAGGTGCGTATCTCTGGAAAAGTGCCGGGACGAATAGAAGCTTATCGATTTGGTGAAGGAGATAGGGTGAAAGCTGGGGATACGTTGGTCTTTCTGGATACACCGGAGGTTTTGGCTAAATTGCAACAGGCTGAGGCTGTTCGTAAAGCGGCTGAGGCTCAGAATGCAAAAGCTATAAAGGGTGCTCGTGTTCAAGAAATTGCAGCGGCGCATGAAATGTGGCAAAAAGCACTGGCGGGGTTGGAGATTGCAAAGAAATCTTATACGCGGCTCCAGAACTTATATGATAAAGGTGTCGTGTCTGCTCAGAAGCGCGATGAAGCTGAAGCGAATTATAAAGCAATGGTTGCAACTGAAAAGGCTGCCAAATCTCAATATGACATGGCTATGGACGGAGCTCGCACGGAAGATAAGGCTGCTGCGGCTGCACTCGTTCAGCAAGCTGGTGGTGCAGTAGCAGAAGTGGAATCCTATTTGAATGAGTCGGCTTTGGTTTCTCCGATTGACGGAGAGATTTCCGAGCGTTATCCGGAAGTGGGAGAACTGGTAGGTACTGGTGCTCCGATTATGGATATTTCTGATTTGGATGATATGTGGGTGACTTTTAGCGTTCGTGAAGATTTGTTGAAAGATATCCAAATCGGTTCTGAACTGAATGCTTTTATTCCGGCTTTGGATAATAAATCAGTTAAACTGAAGGTTTATTATTTGAAAGATATGGGAACGTATGCTGCTTGGAAAGCAACAAAGACAAACGGACAATACGATTCTAAGACTTTTGAGGTACGAGCTCGTCCGGCTGAGAAAATTGCAGGTTTGCGTCCCGGTATGTCAGTTGTTATGAAGAAAAAGGGAAATGAGGTATTATGACGTTTGAAGAGAGTTTACATAAAATCCGAACAGTTGCCAATCGGGAAATACACCGATGGGGGAAAAGTCCGATTTACTTCTTTTGTATGTTGGTTGCTCCTACTATCTGTGTCATTTTCTTTTTGTCCTTGATGAAGGATGGATTACCGACAGATATGCCGATTGCCGTTGTCGACTTGGATGGGTCGGCTACTTCGCGCAATTTGGTCCGTCAATTGGATGCGTTCGAACAGACGAAAGTAGTGGTTCGGACAACTTCATTCGATGAGGCTCGCCGGGAGATGCAGAAAGGCAATGTGTATGGTGTTTTTTACATACCGGAAGATTTTGGTGTGGATGCTGCTTCCGGTCGGCAACCTCGATTATCTTTTTATACGAATGGTACTTATCTGATAGCAGCCTCTTTGTTGTTTCGGGATATGAAAACGATGTCGGTACTGGCGGGAGCATCTGTCGGTTTGCAGACCGGATTAGCTAAAGGCTATACTGAAGACCAGATTATGGCACAACTTCAACCGATTGTTATCGATACACATGCGTTGGGTAATCCTTGGTTGAATTATTCGGTTTATCTGAATAATACCTTGTTGCCGGGTGTGTTACAATTGATGATTTTTCTGGTGACAGTCTTTAGCATAGGCTCTGAAATTAAACATTCGACTTCTCGTGAATGGTTGGAATCCGGAGGCAATTCGATGACTGTCAGTTTGCTGGGAAAATTATTGCCGCAGACAGTCGTATTTACTGTTGTAGCCTTTTTGTATTGTGCCGCACTTTACGGATTCAACTCTTTTCCATTGAATAGCGGTTGGGGACCTATGCTATTGGCTTTGTTTCTGTTGGTCATTTCGTCGCAGGCAGTCGGAGTCTTTATGATCGGTTTGTTACCTACTTTACGTTTGGGACTAAGTTTTGCCAGTTTATTCGGCATGTTAGCCTTTTCGATAGTAGGTTTCTCTTTCCCTGTACTTGGAATGGACCCAACTTTGCAAGCTTTAAGCGATTTGTTTCCACTTCGCCATTATTTTTTGATTTATGTGGATCAAGCATTAAACGGACGCGATTTGTTTTATTCGTGGACTGAGTATGCCTGGCTTACTGGTTTCCTGATATTACCGTTCCTGATTGGACGAAATTTGAAAGGGGCGTTGCTATACTTTAAATATATTCCGTAAAACCATAAGTTATGAAGAGAGAGAATCGTTTACAATATATAATAAAGGAGGGTTTTCTGGATACATTTTATATCTGGAAGGATGAACTGAAGAACGTGTTCAAGGATTCAGGTGTTGTGATATTTTTCTTTCTTGTTCCGTTTATTTATCCTATATTATATGCCTTTATCTATAATAATGAAGTGGTGCGCGAGGCAAAAATGGTCGTTGTGGATCAATCGGATTCTTTTCTGAGCCGTGAGTTTACCCGTCGGGTTAATGCTACGGCAGACGTGGAGGTGGTTGCTGTCTGTTCCGATATGGCGGAAGCAAAAAAGATGCTGGATGAGAAGAAAGCATATGGAATTTTGTATTTTCCTTCGGAGTTTAGCAAAGATCTGCATAAGGGGAAGCAAACGACTTTGTCTTTGTATTGCGATATGAGTAGTTTGCTGTTTTACAAAGCTTTTTTGTTGGCTTCGATGGAAGTATCGTTAGATATGGGAAAGGAGCTGCGGGCACATAATTCCCCTGCATCTTCCGGGAAGATGGAAGAAATTATGGTGGAGCCTATTCCTTATGAATCAGTCGCTATTTTTAACTCACAGAATGGTTTTGCCAGTTTTTTAGTACCGGCTATCCTGATATTAGTATTGCAACAAACATTGGTGTTGGGGATTGGCATGTTAGGTGGAACAGCACGTGAGAAGAATCGTTTTCATACATTAGTACCTGTCTGTCGCCATTTTAACGGGACTCTACGTATTGTATTCGGTAAGTCGTTGACTTATTTATTGCTGTATGTTGTTGTTTGTATTTGGGTTTTGGCTATTGTTCCAAAACTATTCGGGCTTCCTCAAGTTGGCGAGTCTTGGACAATTATGTTCTTTATTCTTCCATATTTGTTTGCCTGCATATTTTTTGCAATGACTTTGTCCGGATTTATGCGAAGCCGTGAAGCTCCGATGTTGGTATTTGTCTTTACATCAGTCGTGTTGATTTTTATTTCCGGCGTTTCTTGGCCGAAAGAAGCGATACCTCCGTTCTGGAAAGTGATTGGATATGTATTTCCGTCTACTCCCGGAATTCAAGGTTTTATCCGTATCAATACCAGTGGGGCAACCTTGAATGAGGTGGCGCATGAATATCGTACGCTTTGGGTACAGGCCGGTATCTATTTTATTACAGCTTGCATGATTTATCGTTTCCAGATTATGCGCAGTCGTAAATTGATTATTAAGCAGTATCGGTATATGAAGATGCAGCGGGCACTACGCAAAGGTAAATAATGTTTTTTGTGTTCTCTGAAATTTTCGAGTCTCTCATTTTGGAGATAGATTTATTGATAGGTGTGGCATATTGTGGTTGTTTTATATATTTTTTGTTTTATATTTTGTTTATAAAAGAATACTTTTGCAAAACTAAAACTGATGTATAATGGATAAGTATTCTGATTTTGAAAACTTGTATGTGGATTATTTCCCCAGATTAGTCCGTTTTGTCCGGGAATATGTTATTTCAGGAGAAGATGCTGAGAATATTGTACAAGATGTTTTTGAGGAGATTTGGAAAAGGAAGGACGGATTTTCTGATAATATAAATTTGGTGGCATTTCTATTTACCTCAGTAAAAAATAGAAGCCTGAATTTCCTCTCTCGCGAATTAACTATGAAGAAAGTCGAAAATGCTATTCAGGAAGAATATTTTTTATCACTTCAATTAAAACACGACTCCTTAGAGGTCTTGGATGTTAAGTTTGCGGACGATGAGTCTTTGGAACAACTCTTGCATAAAACCATAGACTCTTTACCGGAGCGATGTCGGGAAATTTTTATTAAGTGCAAATTGGAAGGGCGTAAACAAAAAGACGTGGCCTTGGAAATGGGTATCAGTCAAAATACGATTGAAACCCAAATGGGGATTGCTTATAAAAAAATCCGAGAGGAACTGAAAGACTATTTTCCTCTGTTGCTGTTTCTTATGCATATTTGGAAACATTAATCCGAAAATTTTTATTAAAAAAGTTTTTTTTCATTTAGCGGATTTTTAAAGCTCATTTGTTTTATAACAAATGGAGGCGGAAGATATGCTGAGTGAATATTTAAACTATAGAGATAAGAAAATACCTCAACAAGAACGTATCGCGTTCTTGAAAAAGGTTATGCAAGATAAGTCTTTGAAGGCTGAATTCATCAAATATCAAAATTTGGATGCTTTGCTGTGTTTACAGAAACAGCCGAATGATCGTAAACAGGGTGAATTCTATTTAATCAACTTGATGCATCAAGTTCGTCGGAAAAATTCTTTCCGACGAACATTATATACTATTTTATCTACTGCGGCTGTAGTTTTAATACTCCTTGGTGGCTGGTTGGTTACGTCCTTACATGATTCCTCACAGTCGGATTCTTCTATGGAGCGGGTTTTTGTTCCGGCCGGACAGCGTATGAGTCTGACTCTTCCTGACGGTACGGCAGTACAACTCAATTCAAATTCAGAATTACAATATCCTAAAGTATTTAAAGGTAAAGAACGTCGTTTGTTCTTGAATGGCGAAGCTTTTTTTAAGGTGGCTAAAGATGCTGCCAGACCTTTCGTCGTGTCTTCTTATGGTGTTGATGTCATGGCTCTTGGTACGGAGTTTAATGTTATGTCATATTCTCAAAATCAATATACAACAGTTTATTTGAAAGAAGGGATGGTTAAAGTATATGAGCCGACTCTGGAAGAGAATGCAATTATACTGGAACCTCAACAAGAGTTGCATTATGAAGATGGTAAATCGGATGTTAGGACCGTGCAACTTGATAGCGATAGTTGGCAGTATGGTATTTACAGCTTTGAAAATGAGAGTTTGGAGAATATTGTCAGGCGTCTTTCCATTTATAGTGGGACTCAGATACAGATAGAAAATCCAAAGTTGAAAGTGAAACGATATACAGGAGAATTAAATAGAGCAGAGGATATAGAAGAAACTCTGAAAGTACTCCAGAAGGTATATAAGTTTCAAATAAAAAAAGAAAATACGGATGAGTTTATATTACTATAATTATTAATTTAAATCAAATGCTATGTATTGTGAGATGTTTTTTAATAAAGCTGGTCCATTCAGCAAGTTTTTAACAGAGTGTATTATTAAATATCTGATAATTGTCAGGATGTTAGCGAATTAATACTATTAATTTATTTAATTTATGAAACATGAGAAACAGTTTATTATTTAACAATGTTGTGTTTTTTTCGAAGAATAATTATAAACGTTTTTTCTGTTATTTGAGTCTATTGCTATGTATGGTGTTCGTAAGTACAACTTCATTGTTAGCATCAGAAGCGAATGTACAGAATAAAGTAGTGGAGATTTCTTCTAAACAAATGACGGTATCTGAGTTATTGAATGCTGTTAAAAAGCAGACAGGATATCTGGTATTGTTCAGCAGTGAAGATGTTGATTTGTCTAAAGTTGTAACTTTGGATAAAGGTAAAAAAGACGTGGAGGTTTTGCTGTCTCGCGTGTTTGAAAGTATGGGCATAAGTGTTGAATTGGAAGGCAATCACATCATTTTGTCCAAATCTGAAAAAACACAGGATAGCAAGTCTATACGTATTAATGGTACAGTGTTGGATCAGCAGGGAAGCCCACTTCCCGGCGTTAACGTAGTGGTTAAAGGTTTGCAGCAAGGTACGACAACGGATGCTGATGGTAATTACTTTTTGGATGTACCTTCAAGATCTTCGATATTGGTATTTTCTTATATCGGTTTTGAAAGCCAAGAGGTAAGAGTCGGTAACATGATTAATATCAATGTTAACTTGGCTGAAATTTCAACCGGTCTTAACGAAGTTGTTGTTGTGGGTTATGGCTCACAAAAGAGAGCTTCTATCGTTGGTTCTATCACAACTATTGAACCAAGTGTTTTGAAACAGGGAACAACCCGTGCCATTAGTAATAATCTGGCAGGACAAGTTGCCGGTATTCTTGCCGTACAGCGTTCTGGTGAACCGGGAGCGGATGGTTCGAACTTCTGGATTCGTGGTATTTCTTCATTTACGGGTGCAGGAATAAGTCCATTAGTGTTGGTTGATGGCATTGAACGTACGTTAGATGACCTGAACCCGGCAGAAATCGAGTCTTTCTCTGTTTTGAAGGATGCTTCCGCTTCTGCCGTGTATGGTGTACGTGGTGCTAACGGTGTTATCTTGATTAAAACAAAACGTGGTCAATTGGGTAAGCCAAACGTGAATGTTCATTACGAACAAAGCTTCACGCAACCGACAAAACTACCTAAATACATCGGTTCAGGAGAATATTTGACTTTGTTGAATGAGTTAAGTGATAATTCTCCTTATTCGCAGGAAACAATTGATAATTATATTAAAGGAACAGATCCGGATTTATATCCGAATATAGATTGGATGGATTTGATTACAAAAGATTATTCAACTAATCAACGTGCGGATATAACTATCAATGGTGGTTCGAATATTTTGCGTTATGCATTAGTCGGTTCATATTATGGTGAACGGGGTATTTTTGAACGAGATAAGAGTAATAGCTGGGATTCCAGTACAAGACTGAATAAATTCAACTTGCGTTCGAATGTCGATATTAACATAACACCGACAACGGTAGCAACTATTAGTGTCGGTGGATATCTGCAGGAAACAAATGGAATGACCGTTTCATCGGACGACGCGTTTAGTGCAGCTTTTGAAACTCCTCCATTCGTGCATCCGGCTGTATATTCAACCGGTGAATATCCGGTAGTTCGCCAACGTGTGAATCCTTGGGTACAGGTTGCGGAAAAAGGGTATTCTACTTATTCCAGCAGTAAAATAGAATCTATGTTTGCTTTGGAGCAAGATTTGAAATTCTTAACTCCGGGGTTGAAAGTCAAAGGTATTTTCTCTTTTGACCGTTATTCAAGATCAGGTATAGTCAGGTCGCGAACTCCGACTTTGTACAATCCGGCAACTGCCAGAGATGATGATGGTAATCTGATTTTGACAGTAGCAAACGACGGACAAGACTTTTTGGATACATCAAGTAAGACAGAATGGGGTAACAAAGCAACTTATCTGGAAGGTAATATCTCCTATGACCGTACATTCGGCAAACATCATGTGGAAGGTTTGTTCTTGTATAATCAGCGTGATTATCAGGATGGTTCTATTGTTCCTTTCCGCCGTATGGGTATTGCCGGTCGTGCTTCTTATACATTTGACGGTCGTTATATTGGTGAATTTAACTTTGGTTATAATGGCTCTGAGAACTTTGCAAAGGGGTATCGTTTCGGTTTCTTCCCTTCAATAGCTGTCGGTTATTTGTTGTCGGAAGAAAAGTTTATGGAACCGTATAAAAAAACGTTCTCTAAGATTAAAGTCCGTGGTTCGTTCGGTTTGGTTGGTAATGACCAATTGAGTGGTCGTCGCTTTGCTTTTCAGACAACGATTAACCAGGGAGATGGATATTGCTGGGGGGCAGATGGTAACAACTATGGCCGTGCAGGTCGTTGGGAAGGTGATTTCGGTATTCCTAACCTGACTTGGGAAACGGTATCTAAAACCAATGTCGGTCTTGAATTGGGTTTATGGAATGCATTGGATTTCCAAATCGATTATTTCTTTGAACATCGTTATGATATCTTTATGCAACGTAATACAATACCATCTTCTGCCGGTTTCCGCTCTACCCCATGGGCTAACTTCGGAAAGGTGGACAACCAAGGTATTGACTTGTCTTTAGTGTACAATAAACAGATTAATAAAGATTGGTATGCTGGTTTCCGTGGTACGTTTACTTATGCAGTAAACAAGATTATCGAACAGGATGAAGCTCCTGGTGTAATGGGTACGAACCGTCAACGGACAGGACATTCGGTTAGCCAGTTGTTTGGTTTGGTTGATGAAGGATTGTTTACAGAAGCTGATTTTAAGAAGGATGCCAATGGTGAATTCTTAGTGGAAGATGGTCGTATGGTGTTGAATGATGATATTCCAGCTCATGCATTCGGTCCTGTTCGTCCTGGTGATATCAGGTACAAGGATGTAAATGGCGATGGTGTTGTGAATACGATGGATGAGGCTGCTATCGGAGGTACATACGATCCGCAGATTGTATATGGTTTCGGTGGAAACTTAAGATATAAAAATGTAGACTTTAATGTATTCTTCCAGGGAAATGGTCGAACATTCCGTTTTGTGGGTGGTTGTTATAACAACTTTACTCCGGGTGAAACAATGGGAGCTATGGGTAATATTTTGACTAACTATAATGATCGTTGGACTCCGGAAAATCCCAGTCAGGATGTTTTTTATCCACGTTTGACATATGGAAAAAGCGAAAATAACGTGCGTAATTCAACTTGGTGGTTGCGCAATATGAGTATGGTTCGTATGAAAGATGTGGAAGTCGGTTATTCTTTCCCGAAAGAATGGGTGCAACGAATCGGTCTCTCAAATTTCCGTTTGTATGCAAAAGGCAGCAACTTGCTGACTTTCTCCGGTTGGAAATTATGGGATCCTGAAATCGATACTGGTACAGGTACGAAATATCCAATTATGAAATCTTTCTCTGTCGGTTTGGATATTAACTTCTAAAAATAGGAATATATGAAAAAAGTAAATTTATATAAATATATTGGTTTGTCAGCCTTGTGCTTGGCGTTGAATGGATGTGCGGATTTTGTGGACAATGCTCCGGATGATATCCTGACAATGGAGATGGTTTTCAATGATAAGACTCGTACGGAAGACTGGTTGCAGGGTGTTTACAATGGTATTCCTGATCCGTATTGGGGCCTAACTCGTGATATTGGTTGGGAAATATTGGCAAAGGATATGACTCCTTCTCAAGGATGGGCGCCTTGGTGGGGTGGTACGCCTCTGCAATGGCGAATAGGACAATGGTTTACTAATTCCAGTTGGAATGGTAGCTATTGGACGCTTTCTCAGAGAATTCGTTCAGCTTTCTTATTCATTAACAATGTGCATCCTTTACCGAGTCAAGGAGTTACAGAGGCGCAGGTTGAAACAATGAAAGACGAGTGTCGTTTCTTGATTGCATACTTTTATTGGTTGATGACGGAAACTTATGGTGCCGTTCCTTTCTATGATCAGGCACTGGATCCGAATGCTCCGTTGTCTGAAACTCAGGTAGGACAACCAACTTTCGAATTTATGGTTGATTGGTGCAACGAACAATTCACTCAGTTGTCAAAAACTCTTCCAGCCAAATGGGAAAATACTTATGTGGGACGTGCAACTTCTATTGCTGCGTTAGCTTTACGTGCCCGTATGTTATTGTTCGCGGCCAGTCCATTGGTAAATGGGAATACTTGGTATGCCAATTATAAGAATAATGACGGTCAGTTGCGCTTTAATCCGACTTATGACGAATCAAAATGGAAACGAGCCGCTGATGCTTTCAAAGAGTTGATTGATGCCGCTGAGGCTGCTGGTCATGGATTATATTATAAGTATAATTCAGATGGTTCTCTCGACCCGTTCATGTCATGCTATGGTGCAACGATGCAGAAAGTAAACGAAGGGAATGTTGAAGTGCTGTGGTTACGTTCTGGTAACTGTAATTATGGAGAATATGAACAACATGCAACTCCGCACGGAAAGAACGGTAATGGAGGTTTCGGGGTAACTCAGGATTTGGTTGATGCATTTTATATGGCAAATGGTAAAGCTCCGATATTGGGATATAATTCTGATGGAAGTCCGATTATCAATCCGGAATCCGGTTATCGCGAAGATGGCTTCTCTACAGAGGCTGAATATCGTAAAACCAGTTGGTATTTGATGAGCGGTTTTCCGGATGCAGAGTTGAAATCCGAGGGTAAATGGATGATTACCCAGCCGAATACGTATTTGATGTATTGTAATCGTGAACCTCGTTTCTACCTGACTGTATGTTGGAATGGACAATGGTTCAAAACACATACTTCCAATACCGATTTCATGTATGGTCATCCTGATGGCGGTCCCGGACATGATGCTCCGCAGAATGGTTATTTGAACCGTAAGCGTATCTCTTTAGATTATGAACCTCGTACAGGTGTCCATCCGTATCGTCCGGGTATTCTTTTCCGTATGGCAGAAGCTTATTTGAGTTATGCGGAAGCGTTGAACGAATATGATCCGGGAAATAAGGCAATCCTTGAAAACTTGAATAAGATTCGTTACAGAGCAGGTATTCCTGAATTTGGAACAGGAGTGGATGGTAATGGTTTCCAGAGACTGCCAGCTCCGACTTCTCAGAGTGAAATGCGTGAATTGATTCATAAAGAACGTCGTCTGGAATTATGTACGGAAGGTATTCGTTATAACGACCTTCGCCGTTGGTTGCAGGCTGATAAGGACTTGAATGGTCCGGATTATGGTATGAATTTCTATGGTACTGAATATAGTTGTGACCCGAATAATCAAAACGCGTTCTTTAAGCGGACAAAATATTTGGATCGTGTCTATGTCAGAAGAAATTACTGGATGCCTATTCATCAAGGACAGGTGGATACAGATCCTACTTTGGTTCAGGCTCCTTTCTGGGATGAAGAATAAGGATGTATAATCACAGATTGTTTAATTTTTTAATGGAAGATTGTTGAGGGTATGTATTTTTTCTGAACTATTCCCTCATATAGTTGGATATTAAATTAGATGTTATCTATTTTTATAATGAGCTCGGTGGAATACCGGGCTCATTTCTTTTAATCTCAGTTTCAATCTTGTTCGTATTTCATTATTTTGATATAGGAAAAATCACATTAAAAGTGGAACCTTTCCCTAATTTGGAAAATAATTCTATACGACCTCCAAGTTTGGATACTAAAGCTTTAGAGATTGCTAACCCCAAACCGACCCCTGTAGTCCATTCTGTTAACTTGACAAAACGGTCGAATACACGTTCCATTTGGTCCTCCGCTATGCCTTCGCCGGTATCTGTTACATAAAAACAGATTTCATGGGTGTTTATTCGATAACCAAAACAAATAGAACCTTCATTGGTATGTTTGATGGCATTTGTCAGTAGGTTTGTCAGTACTTGTGTCAATCGGTTTCGGTCTGTATGGAATGTATAGCGGGGACAATCATCCAATCGTAGCTCTACGTTTTCTGGCATTCGTAATAACATTGTACTGTAAATATTATTCATTAATGTTTGTAGGTCCAAATCGTCAAATACAAATGTAAGTGTATTCGATTCTATTTTAGAGATGTCCAATACATCTTCTATTAGGCGTTGTAACAAATTGTTGTTGTTGTGTATAATCTTGGCAAATTCCCGACGGGCATTTATATCTTCTTCCTCGGCAATAACTTGGGAAAAACCGACTATAGCATTTAATGGCGTACGAATTTCATGGTTCATATTAGCCAGAAACGCGGATTTTAACCGGTCTGCATCTTCTGCCTTCTCTTTTGCGATTTTCAAACGTACTCCATAACGGTGACGGGAATATGCGAACAGTCCCAAAGCTCCACAGAGTAATAGTAGCACAAAGGCGCCTCCGCCGAAAATCAATGCCCTAATGCCTGATTTTTCAGCTTTTAATTCCAGCTTTTTACTTTGTAGCTCTAGTTTGTCTACTTCTCGTTGCATTCTAAGTTTGGCTAAATCCTCGTAATATTGGGCTTGAGTAATTGAATCGCGTATAGCCCCGACTTCTCTGTAAATCTTGGCGGCATCCATTCCTTTCCCTATTTTGTAGTAGATGTCGGCTTTGATGTCCTTTACGGAAATCCAATCTTTATAACGTTTTTTGTCCAGTAGCTTTTGTTCCAGGTCATTCGCGATATTAAGCGCTTTTTCATATTTCCCATCCAAAACATAATAATTCATCCAGAGGAATGCCGTTATGTCTTGTTCTAGGTTTATATGATATAATTTCTTCAATTCGTCAAGTTTTTGTAAATGGGAATATGCAAGTGAGAGATCTCTTTTATCAATATAATATTGTGCGGAGTAGTGATGAAGATAATATTTTAGCATAAACAGAGGATTTTCTGCACCTAAATGAGTGATACCTTCTTTTTCGCAGTTGTTTATGCAAGTGTCTAGCTTGGTTAGGTATTCCGGTTTTAAATCTTTGTTCAACAGTAATTTTAGCAGGTAAACCCTACGTATACGGGATGCTCCCCGTTCTTCCATCCCTTGTAAAATTTCGCGGCATATATTTATGCCTTCATTTTTTAAACCTATATTAAAATAAAAGTTGGCTAAAGTCTGGTTAGCCATGTCGACACCTTCTGGGTAATTAAAACGCATAGCTAATTCTTTCAAACTTTCTATTTCTGCAATAACTTGGTCATGGGTTCCTTCGTTTACCAAAGAATAAATATTCCATCCTTTAACTCTACATAGCTCTTCTATACGCTTTTCTGCGAGATATATCGGTTCGGCTAGTTTCAGATAAAACCGTAAGCTATCTGGATTCTTAGCATAATAATAACGCATAAGGGAAAAGTAAGCATTTCCTTTGTAGTGGTCGTTTTTTTGCTTTTCCGCTTCTTCCAATAATAAATCCGCATATATTTTGTATGTGTTGTTGCTGACATTATTATGGAGTAGTTCATTCAGTCGGATTAATTTGCTGCTATCCGGTAAGTTTTTGATTTCCATCCGTAAACTATCCACAAAAGATGCAGATTCTCCCTTTTTGAAGGGAAAAAGGGCCAATATAAATGACCAGCAAAATATAAAAATAGAGCGTTTCATAATTTAAACTTATTTTAGTAGGAGAGTAGTATGGCCTCCTACTTTAAAATGACACGGATTTACCCCCAATTTGTTCATCCTGTCTATGGCAACCAACCAGTCCAAGTTCACTCTTTTTCATCCAAAGCTCAACGTGTCAAATTTTTATGTGTTTTGCGGTGCAAGTTAATAATAATCTTTAAATATTCGTACTTTGAGGTGTCTTTAGCTTATGATTTTTATGTAATTGGAGGAGTTTTCCTCTTAATTGACAAGGTTGTCGAAACAATATGGTTTTATAAATTATTTTAACTAAATGCCAGATAAAATCATTATTTCTATTAATATGTCAAATATATTGCGTTTGTTTGAACAATATGTAATATAATCTAAGTATCTTTGCAGGCGAAATAAACAAGATAGAACCAAATGGAAGTACTTAAACACGAGTGTGGAGTCGCCATGGTCCGGTTACTAAAACCTTTGGAATATTATCATCAGAAGTATGGTACCTGGATGTATGGCCTCAATAAGCTCTATTTGTTGATGGAAAAGCAGCATAACCGTGGACAGGAAGGAGCTGGTTTAGCCTGCGTAAAGTTAGAAGCCAACCCCGGCGAAGAATACATGTTTCGGGAGCGAGCCATGGGAACAGGAGCTATTACCGAAATATTCGATGCCGTTCATCAACATTACAAAGATTTGCCACCCGGAAAATTAAACAATCCGTTATTTGCTAAAACAAATCTTCCTTTTGCCGGAGAGCTTTATATGGGCCACCTGCGTTACAGTACGACCGGAAAATCCGGTATTTCCTATATCCATCCTTTTTTACGCCGCAACAACTGGAGAGCAAAGAACCTCGCTCTTTGCGGTAATTTCAACCTCACTAATGTAAATGATATTTTCGAAGAAATAACGACAATCGGTCAACATCCGCGTAAGTATGCCGATACGTATATCATGCTCGAACAGATGGGACATCGCCTGGACCGTGAAGTGGAACGCCTCTATCAGAAATTCGAAGGAGAAGGACTGAGGGGGATGGACATCACGCACGCAATCGAAGCGAACGTGGATTTATCGAATGTCCTGAAACGTTGTGCTCCCTCATGGGATGGGGGGTATGTGATTTGCGGATTGACCGGAAGCGGAGAGTCGTTCAGCGTTCGTGACCCATGGGGAATTCGGCCGGCATTCTATTATGTCGACGATGAAATCCTTATCTTGGCTTCCGAGCGTCCTGTCATCCAGACAGCTATGAATGTGCAGGCCGAAGACATCCGGGAACTGGACCCCGGGCAGGCCATTTTCATCAGTAAGGCAGGCGAATTCCGTGCTTCGCAAATTATAGAGCCGAAAGAGAATAAAGCCTGCTCGTTCGAACGTATTTATTTTTCCCGAGGTAGCGATATCGATATTTATAAGGAACGGAAGCGTCTCGGCAAAAATTTGGTTCCAGCCATACTGAAAGCTGTGGAAAACGATTTGAATCACACCGTTTTCTCTTTCATTCCCAACACAGCGGAGGTTGCTTATTTCGGTATGCAGGAGGGATTGAACGAATATTTGAATAAGCTTAAAAAGGAGTGGATTGCCGACCGCAATCATCTGCTTCAGGAAGACGAGTTGGAACAAATACTTTCCATGCGTGTTCGTTGTGAGAAAGTTGCCATAAAAGATATAAAATTGCGTACCTTTATCGCCGAAGGAAATAGCCGTAACGACTTGGCCGCCCACGTGTACGATATTACTTATGGCAGTATCGTGCCTGATGCGGACAATCTGGTGGTGATAGACGACAGTATTGTGAGGGGTACGACGCTCCGGCAAAGTATCATCGGTATTCTGGACCGCCTGCATCCGAAGAAGATAGTAATCGTTTCATCTTCTCCGCAAGTACGTTATCCGGATTATTACGGTATCGATATGTCGCGAATGAATGAATTTATTGCCTTTAAGGCTGCTGTCGCTTTACTGAAAGACAGGGGGAGAGAAGATATCCTGCTGGATGCTTATCGCAAAGCAAAGAAACAACAAGCCAAGAAAAGCGAGGAAATAGTCAATTACGTAAAGGAGATTTATGCTCCCTTCACGGATGAGGAAATCTCAGACAAAATGGCGGAATTGCTTACGCCGGTTGGTACACGTGCCAAGGTGGAAATTGTTTATCAGACGCTTGAGGGCTTGCATGCCTCTTGTCCGAATCATCCGGGCGACTGGTACTTCTCCGGCGATTATCCGACACCGGGTGGGGCACGGATGGTAAACGAGGCATTCATCCATTATGTAGAAGAAGAATTTATGAATAAGTAGTTGGAAATTAGTAGCAAGTAGTTAGTTGGCGGCAAGCGATATATCCGATTGTCACCTCCGGCTACTGGCTACCAACTACCAACTACCAACTACTAAAATAAATATGCAAACAGAAAAGACAGCAACATTAGTCTTAGATGACGGAACAGTCTTCCGCGGCCTTTCTTTCGGCTGCGAGAGGGATGTAACCGGTGAAGTAGTGTTCAATACAGCCATGACCGGCTATCCGGAAAGCCTGACCGACCCTTCCTATGCCGGCCAGTTGATGGTTCTGACCTATCCGTTGGTAGGCAACTACGGCGTGCCTCCCCGCACATTCGATGCCGAGGGAATAGCTACCTTCATGGAAAGCGAAAAGATACATGCGGATGCGATTATCGTGAGCGACTATAGCCATGAGTATAGCCATTGGAACGCGACGGAAAGCCTTGGCGACTGGCTGAAAAACGAAGGTATCCCCGGTATCTACGGTATCGATACTCGTGCGTTGACGAAAAAGCTGCGTGAGCACGGAGTAATGATGGGGAAAATCATTATCGGCGAAGGTGATACGGATGTGATGGATTTCGGTCAGTATGGAGACGTGAATTATGTTGACAAAGTATCTTGCAAGGAGGTTATCACATATGGCGAAGGTGCAGGCAGGAAGCGGGTCGTATTGGTGGACTGTGGTGTGAAGCATAACATTATCCGCTGTCTGCTGAAAAGGGAAGTCACGGTTGTCCGCGTCCCTTGGAACTATGATTTCAATCAATTGGACTACGATGGTCTTTTCATCAGTAACGGTCCCGGCGACCCGGATACTTGCGATGCTGCCGTACAGAATATTCGTAAGGCACTTGCCGGAGACAAACCTATCTGCGGTATTTGCATGGGAAATCAGTTGCTTGCCAAAGCCGGAGGCGCATCTATCTTTAAACTGAAATATGGCCATCGCAGCCACAACCAACCGGTGCGTATGGTGGGGACGGAGAAGTGTTTTGTTACTTCTCAGAATCACGGTTACGCAGTGGATAATGATACATTGGGTACAGACTGGGAGCCACTCTTTATCAATATGAATGACGGGACGAATGAAGGTATCAAGCATAAAACGAAACCATTCTTTTCTTCCCAGTTCCATCCCGAAGCCTGTAGCGGTCCTACGGATACGGAGTTTATCTTCGACAAATTCGTGGAATTGTTGTGACATGGGGATAGGTGATGTGCTGCAGTAGGGTGTGGCAAAGCAACAGAAAAAAGTAGAGTCAAATTAATTACGAATAATAATGAAAGAAGATATAAAGAAAGTCCTGATACTCGGAAGCGGCGCTCTTAAGATAGGGGAGGCCGGAGAATTCGATTATTCAGGCAGCCAAGCTTTGAAAGCCATCAAGGAAGAAGGTATCGAAACAGTGCTTATCAATCCGAATATCGCTACGGTGCAGACTTCGGAAGGTGTTGCCGATACGGTTTACTTCCTGCCTGTCACTCCTTTCTTTGTAGAGAAGGTGATTGCCAAAGAACGTCCCGAAGGCATCTTGCTGGCCTTTGGCGGACAGACGGCGCTGAACTGCGGCGTAGCCCTTTTCCAAAGCGGTATACTCGAAAAATATAACGTCCGCGTACTGGGTACTCCGGTACAGGCTATTATGGATACGGAAGACCGGGAATTATTTGTCCGTAAGCTCGATGAAATCGGGGTGAAAACCATCAAGAGCGAAGCTGTGGAAACAGCTGCCGATGCCCGTCGCGCTGCAGCCGAATTAGGCTATCCGGTGATTGTCCGCGCTGCATACGCGCTGGGGGGACTGGGCTCCGGTTTCTGCGATAATGAGGCGGAACTGGATGTGTTGGTCGAAAAAGCCTTCTCTTTCTCTCCCCAGGTATTGGTGGAAAAGAGCCTGAAAGGATGGAAAGAGGTGGAATACGAAGTGGTGCGCGACCGTTTCGATAACTGTATCACGGTTTGTAACATGGAAAACTTCGACCCGCTGGGTATCCACACCGGCGAAAGTATTGTTATAGCTCCGTCGCAAACCTTGACAAACAGTGAATATCATAAACTGCGCGAACTGGCCATCCGCATTATCCGCCATATCGGTATCGTGGGCGAATGTAATGTACAATATGCTTTCGACCCGGAAAGTGAGGATTACCGGGTGATTGAGGTGAATGCCCGTCTGAGCCGTTCGTCTGCGCTGGCTTCGAAAGCAACCGGCTATCCGCTGGCCTTTGTGGCTGCCAAGTTGGGACTGGGTTATGGTCTTTTCGACTTGAAAAACTCGGTGACGAAGACTACGAGTGCTTTCTTTGAACCGGCTCTCGATTATGTGGTTTGTAAGATACCGCGTTGGGATTTAGGTAAATTCCACGGGGTAGCCCGCGAGCTGGGTTCAAGCATGAAATCGGTTGGCGAAGTAATGGCCATCGGACGTACTTTCGAGGAGGCTATCCAGAAAGGACTTCGTATGATAGGACAGGGGATGCACGGTTTCGTGGAAAACAAGGAACTGGTGATTTCTGACATCGACAAGGCACTACACGAACCGACCGACCGACGTATCTTCGTTATCTCCAAAGCATTCCGGGCTGGATATACAGTCGACCAAATACACGAATTGACCAAGATAGACCGCTGGTTCCTGCAAAAATTGTACGGTATCATGCAGACCGATAAGGAGTTGCGTGCTTTCGATATGAAAGGTGTCCGGCATTGGCGCCTGAATCCGGAACTTGTCCGTAAAGCGAAAAAGCAAGGTTTTTCCGACTTCCAGATAGCCCGTGCCCTTGGTCTTGAGGGAGACATTGAAAAAGGAATGATGCAAGTTCGCCAGTTCCGTAAAGAACATGATATTGTTCCGGTAGTAAAACAAATTGATACCTTGGCTGCCGAATATCCGGCACAGACCAATTATCTGTATCTGACTTATAGCGGCACGGAAAATGATGTGGAATATGTAGGCGACCATCGCTCTATTGTTGTGCTGGGGTCGGGGGCTTATCGTATCGGTAGCTCGGTAGAGTTCGACTGGTGCGGTGTACAGGCGCTGAATACAATTCGCAAGGAAGGTTGGCGCTCGGTGATGATTAACTATAATCCCGAAACGGTTTCGACCGACTACGATATGTGCGACCGTCTTTATTTTGACGAACTAACCTTCGAACGTGTCATGGATATCCTCGAACTTGAGAATCCGCACGGTGTGATTGTCTCCACCGGTGGGCAAATCCCGAACAACTTGGCGATGCGTCTGGACGAACAGCATGTCAATATCCTCGGGACATCGGCCAAGAGCATCGATAATGCCGAGGACCGCGAGAAATTCTCTGCCATGCTGGACCGTATCGGTGTAGACCAGCCACGTTGGAAAGAGCTTTCTTCGATGGATGATATCAACGATTTTGTCGCCGAAGTGGGTTTCCCCGTACTGGTTCGCCCCAGCTACGTATTGAGTGGTGCAGCGATGAATGTCTGCTCCAACCAGGAAGAACTGGAACGCTTCCTGCAACTGGCTGCCAATGTGTCACAGAAGCATCCGGTGGTAGTCAGCCAGTTTATCGAACATGCCAAGGAAGTGGAAATGGATGCCGTTGCCGATAAGGGGGAAATTGTGATGTATGCCATCTCCGAACATATCGAGTTCGCTGGAGTACATTCCGGTGACGCGACTATCCAGTTCCCTGCACAGAAGCTATATGTCGAAACAGTTCGCCGCATCAAACGCATCAGCAAGCAGATTGCCAAGGAACTGAATATTTCCGGTCCTTTCAATATCCAATATCTGGCTAAGGGCAACGAAATAAAGGTGATAGAATGTAATCTCCGTGCCAGCCGTTCGTTCCCCTTTGTCAGTAAAGTGCTGAAGATTAACTTTATCGAACTGGCTACCCGTATCATGCTGGGCTTACCCGTCGAAAAGCCGAATAAGAATGAATTCGACCTGGATTATGTAGGCATCAAAGCCTCCCAGTTCTCCTTCAACCGTTTGCAGAAAGCCGACCCTGTCTTGGGTGTCGACATGGCTTCGACAGGTGAGGTGGGCTGTATCGGTGACGACCTTTCCGAAGCGGTCTTGAAAAGCATGCTTTCTGTCGGCCTCCGTATTCCGGAAAAGAGTGTCCTGCTCTCTACCGGTTCACCGAAACAGAAAGTAGCCATCCTCGATGCCGCCCGGATGTTGGATGAGAAAGGCTACAGCCTCTTTGCCACAGGCGGAACGCACCGCTTCCTTGAAGAAAACGGTATTCCCAGCACATTGGTCTACTGGCCGAGCGAAACGGGTAAAGAGCCTCAGGCACTCACCATGCTTCATGAAAAGAAGATTGACATGGTGGTGAACATTCCGCGTGACCTTTCGGCCGGAGAACTGAATAATGGCTACAAGATACGCCGTGCAGCCATCGACCTGAATATCCCGCTTATCACCAATGCCCGTCTGGCAAGCGCCTTTATCGAAGCGTTCTGCACACTGAGCTTGGATGATATTCAAATAAAGAGCTGGCAGGAATATAAATAACGTTACTTTTGGCTTGATCCAAAAGTAACCAAAAGATCAAGGCTTAACCGTTCGGGCTACTCCGGGCAAAGGCTACGCTGTCGCCTGCGAAACTCGCTTCGCTCAGACAGCGCAGGCTCCTGTCGCTTCGCCTTTACCCTCCGCTTAACGCCCGCCCGCTTAGGCCTTTCCGAGAAAGCTCCGCTTTCTTTTGGGATTGCCGACACCACCTGTCCCTTTGCGGCCCCGTGTCAAGCACGGGGACAAGCATGGTTCCCCCGTTCCCGCACTCGATGCGGGATTGCAAAGAAGCAGGCAGTGTTGGCAATCCCAAGAGGGAGCGGAGCTCCCTTTTTCCGGCCTAAACTGGTGAGCGTTAAGCGCAGAGACCGCAGTGAGCGCCCGGAGCGTCTGCTGTTTGAGCGAAGCGAGTTTCAGACGCGACAGCGAACGGAGGGAACGGAGTAGCGAAGCAGTTTAAGCCTTGAACTTTTGGTTACTTTTCTTTCAAGAGAAAAGTAACATCACTATATTTGTACTATCATAAAATAAACCAATATGAAGATAGGATTATTTATCCCCTGTTATATCAATGCGGTGTACCCGGAAGTTGGTGTTGCTTCTTATAAACTTCTGAAAAGTATCGGGCTGGATGTAGATTATCCGTTGGACCAGACTTGTTGTGGGCAGCCGATGGCAAATGCCGGTTTTGAGCAAGAAGCGCAGAAACTGGCATTTCGCATGGAAGAGCAGTTCCAACAATATGATTATGTTGTAGGTCCTTCGGCCAGTTGTGTCGCTTTTGTCAAGGAAAATCATCCCGGCATACTGGAGAAAGCCGGACATGTCTGTATGAACAGCAAGAAGATTTATGATATTTGCGAGTTTCTGCACGATATTGTGAAGGTGAAAGAACTGAAAGCCGAATTTCCTCATAAAGTAAGTATCCACAACAGTTGTCACGGGGTACGTGAACTTCATCTTTCTTCTCCCAGTGAGATGAATATCCCTTATTATTCCAAGCTGCGCGACCTGCTTTCATTGGTAAAGGGTATTGAGATATTCGAGCCTAAGCGTATAGACGAATGCTGTGGTTTCGGAGGCATGTTTGCCGTCGAAGAACCTGAAGTTTCCGTTTGTATGGGACAGGATAAAGTGAAAGACCATATAAGCACGGGAGCCGAATATATTACCGGCGCCGACAGCTCTTGCCTGATGCACATGGAAGGGGTAATCAAACGTGATAACCTTCCTATAAAAACTATCCATATTGTTGAAATATTAGCCTCCGGATTATGAGTACAAAACATTCGAAAGCAGCCGCTCGCTTCATCGCGAACCGCAAACAGGAAGCCTGGCATGATGAAACCTTATGGATGGTACGTGCCAAACGGGATAAAATGAGTCATTCACTCCCAGAATGGGAACGTTTGCGCGAATTGGCCTGCGATATTAAACTGTATACCAACAGTCATCTGGATACTTTGTTGGAAGAATTCGAAAAGAATGCCCTTGCCAACGGAGCAATTGTCCATTGGGCAAAAGATGCAGCCGAACATAATGCAATCGTATTGAATATTCTTCAGCAACATAAGGCACATACCTTGATAAAGAGTAAGTCTATGCTGACCGAAGAATGTGGAATGAACGAATTTTTGCAGGAAAAGGGGTATGATATCATTGAAAGCGACCTCGGCGAACGTATTCTTCAGTGGATGGACCTTCATCCCAGCCATATCGTAATGCCTGCCATCCACATTAAACGACAGGAAGTAGGTGAGATGATGGAACGGGTGCTGGGAACGGAAAAGGGGAATGCTGACCCTACTTATCTGACACATGCCGTACGTAAGGATATGCGTGAAAAGTTCCTGACTGCCGATGTGGCGATGACAGGTGCTAATTTTGCTGTGGCCTCGACCGGTGAGATTGTGGTTTGTACCAATGAAGGAAATGCCGATATGGGAACCTCTTTTCCTCCTGTACATATTGCTACATTCGGGATGGAAAAGATTGTTCCGAACCGGGAGTCATTGGGTGTATTTACCCGTTTGCTGGCACGTTCCGGTACGGGGCAGCCTATTACTTCCTACACCTCTCATTACTGTAATCCGAAAGAAGGGGGAGAATTTCATATCATCATTGTGGATAATGGACGTAGTGATATTCTGGCACGTCCTGACCATATTCGTACGCTAAACTGTATCCGTTGTGGCGAATGTATGAATACTTGTCCGGTTTATCGCCGGACGGGGGGATATTCTTATACTTATTTTATTCCCGGCCCGATTGGTATCAATCTGGGAATGTTGAAAGACCCTGTGAAATATTCGGATAATGTGTCAGCTTGCTCATTGTGTCTCTCTTGCTCCAATGTTTGTCCGGTAAAGGTGGATCTTGGCGAACAGATTTACCGTTGGCGTCAGGATTTGGATAAGATAGGGAGGGCAAGTTCGGAAAAGAAATTGATGTCCGGTGGCATGAAGTTCCTGATGGAGCGTCCGAAACTGTTCAATACTGCTTTGAAGTTTGCCCCGCTGGTCAATAAGATGCCTCGTTTTATGGTCTATAATGGCCTGAATGCTTGGGGAAAAGGACGTGAATTGCCCGTATTTGCCAAAGAGTCATTCAATGAAATGTGGAAAAACAACAAGATAAAATAACGTAAGGTTAAGCTTTCACCTACAAAACAATACAATGATGAGTACTAAGAATGATATATTATCCGCTATCCGCAGTCATACCGGCAAACGGTATAATATGCCCGAACTGACATTGGATGCTATTACGTATGACGATAAAATAGCCCAATTCTCCGAAGCTTTGGAAGCGGCAGGGGGAAAAGCAGTAGTCCTGCAAGCAGGGGAGGATGTGAATGATGTTATCCGCCGGCATTTTCCGGATGCTACTCGTATTGCATCCAACTTATCCGGCATCACTTGTGCCACTTTCAATCCGGATGAACTTGCCGATTCCCGTGAGCTGGACAATACGGACCTTTCCATTGTTGAAGGTCATTTCGGGGTAGCCGAAAATGGAGCAGTCTGGATTACCCGCCAGGTAAGACATAAGGCGCTGTATTTTATTTCCGACAGCTTGGTCTTGTTGGTTGACAAAGAAGCCCTGGTAAACAATATGCACGAAGCCTATAAACAGACGGAAAATATGGTTTATGATTTCGGTGCTTTTATCTCCGGACCTTCCAAAACAGCCGATATAGAGCAGGCTCTTGTGTTCGGAGCTCACGGACCGGTGGGTGTACTGGTCATACTGAAATAGAATAATCAGCTCGTTTCATTTTTGTTTGGACGAGTTTATGAATAAAGAAAAAGGCTGGCTAACTTTTTATGGTTAGACAGCCTTTTTGGTTTTGTCATTTTCTCAGACTATTATAACTAATTTATGCTGTAAGCATATAGTTCTGCCAAAGATGAATTACCGCTTCGATTACTTGCCGTAATGACAACCTTGAAGTAACGTCCTTTAGTCGGAGTTACAGGGAATATCTGAACCGGAAGTATTTTTTCCATTGTAAACTCACCGACTTTAGTCCATGTGGAATTGTCAGAGCTAACGTAGAATTCACCGGCACGCACATCTCTATAGTCGCTATGCTGTCTCTGCATCAACCCGAAGTTGGTAAAGGTCGTTTCTTTCTTGGTATCGACTACTATTTCGTGAGGCAAAGCAAGTGAACCACCACTCCATTGTGAATGCCAGAACGAGGTTATATCACCATCCAAAAGACAAGTAGCTACACCGTTTCCGGCACCTTCACCTGTTTTTTCTTCCGTGTTGGCTTTAACTGTCCAGCTTGAACGTTCCATTTGGATACCTGTAACGCGGATGATTAACGGATACACAGCCTTACTGGAAACCTCGAAGAGAGAAATATCTTTCAAGCGAATAGGTAGCATATAGTCACCCGGTTGCAATCCTTCACTATTGAGTGTGACGGGCAAATCTATAGATGTTGTCCCGGTTGGAAGTACCATTGTCGGCTCGAATGAATAATTTGCTGCGGGCAGAGCTAAAATGGATGTTCCATTTTTCGCATTGAAGTCAGCCAGATAATCCGGGTCAACTTCAAACTGGCAATCTATATCCCAATTGTTGTCTGTGTCAAGTCCGAAATTGATGGATGCACTTCCGTCAGTAAAACCATATGTAAACGGAAGGTATACAGCATCAGTCGTCGTAAAGCCTACAGTTGGTGTAAGTACCTCTGCAATCTTGATGAACGTCGTGTTTTTATACGCGTTAACAGAGTCTGTTTCACTATAGAGATACAAAGGCAATACGCATGTTGCATCAGGATTATTCTCCATTGCCTTTTCAACATTTGGTACTTTGATAGATACGTTCACAATCTTGTAACGTTCATTGGAGTCAAAGTTTAAGTCTGTCATGTCCAAAGAGTAACATTCCGGACCTAATACCTTATAGTTTATCCCTTCCGGTCCGCTGTAGTCGATGTCGACAGTTTCCTGCGACAACACGCCCATTTTTGCATTTGCGGTCAATCCGGGTTCGCTTCCGCCCTTAAATACGGAGAGTTTGTATATATTATCTTCTCCTGTATTATATAGGGTCAAATCCTGTTCTCCGGAATTGTTTATATACATTACTTTGTGGTAACCTTCCGGGACCAAGTTTTCCAATTCATATTCTGATTCATCACAGGCCCCCAACATAATCAAAGCACCTGCTGCCAATATAAGTTTTGTTTTCATACAAATTGTTTTTATAGATTAATAACCAGGTGCCTGTACTAATTGTGGATTACTGTATATTTCGCTGTTCAGAATAGGAGCGAGATATTGTCTGTTATCCCATTTAATCGGCTGGTTTATCAAAGTCGGAGTGTTAAACTCTTCAAAAGTAGGCTTTTCTACCATACCGTTCAATCCATAACGAACACCGGCACTCAGCACTTCGGGAGCAATACCCCAACGGCGTATATCGTAGTAACGATGACCTTCCTGATACAATTCAACGAAGCGTTCGTTGCGAATCCATTCTGTCAGGCTCATGGTAGACAAATCTGCACTTGTCACATCTTTGATGCCGGCACGTTTACGGATGACATTCAATTGTTCAAGAGCTTCCGGAGTTCTGTCCAAAGCAGCATAACATTCTGCCAAGTTCAAATACAATTCAGCCAAGCGGAAGAATGGTGCTCTGATTCTGCTTCCCGTAACATTACCGGTAGAACTGACAACGAGATCCGGAGTAATGAATTTCTTTGTTAAGAAACCCGTACCTGCCGCATTACGTAATCCTGCTGTATATCCGTGTGTCAGGGAATTCTTCAAGTTCAGCCAAAGCGGTGCGTTATTTTTAATGATTGGAGAATATTGACAACCATCGAATGCAATCCATGCGTAATAGCGAGCTTCACGTTTAGCATTGAACTTAATGATATCGTTTTTGGTATCTTCTCCATCATTTTCTGTATATGCGGGGCTGGATGCATTCATGTCGTGACGGGTGTACCATTCGCTTTCCGGATAGAACTCTTTGTCGTTTTCCGGCAACTCTCCATTTTCCGTATAAAAGCGTTTTACCGCATTTAAGGTAGGAGCCCAACCGGCATAACCTCCCCACCAAGAATTATCAGTCTTTTTAATCAGGTTGTTAGGCAGACGGCTGATATTGGGGTTTACACCACCCACTTCACTGCTCGATACTATCTGTCCCCAGATAATTTCTTTATTGTTATCGGCTTCATGGGCAGTAGACAAATATTGGAACATGCGGACACGTTCTTTGAATGCTTTGTTTTCATCCGTATCTGTCTCTCTTCCGGGGATGAAAGGTAGTGGTACTCTGTCACTTGCGGCTATGGTATTAGCTGTTTCGATGTCGAATAGTTCGTAACCTGCAGCTTTTGCTGCTGCCAAAGCTTCCTGGTTTGCTGTCAAAGCACGTTCCCATTTACCGGCATCGTAAGTAGAGCTAACCAATTCCGTTCCGTATCCCGGAGTCTCGTAATTTGTATTGCGCCAGTTGCGAGTATAGAATGAACCGTTCCATAATGGAGAAGCAGCATACAGTAATACGCGTGCTTTCAGACATTTACAGATTGTGGCATCGGCACGTCCCAAATCCGCTGTTTCACGTTTAGGAGGAAGTATGGCTGCCGCTTGGTCTAATTTATCTACGATATAATCCACACAATAGTCGAAGTGCGAACGTCCCGGAATATCGGCTTTCGAGATGTTTTGATCCATTTTTCCCGGAATAATCGGGCAAGGTCCGAACATTTCCAATGCACGGAAATGATAGTAGGCTTCCAAGAAATAAGCTTCAGCCCTGAGTTGTTCTTTCCCCTCTTCTGTTACACCGACGGGATTCAACCGGTCTAATTGTTCCATGAAGTAATGAACATAGCCGATATAATTGTAAACATTTTCCCATTTGCCGGGGTCACCTGAAGCGGATATGGTTCCGAACAGCATTTGTTGTTCCTCTACACCCCAGTCTTTAGGATGAACCATCTCATCTGCTGAGTTTTCCATGTGCTGGTAGATGAAAGGATTTACTCCGGGAATATAAGAGTAGGCTGTGAATAAGAAGCCCAACGTGGTAGCCTCATCTTTCATCGTGTCCTCGTAGTCTGCCTGGGCAGGCGGAATGACATCCAGATAACCGCACGCAGATAAACCCAATAGGCATGCGGGTAGCACAGTCTTTATGAAGCGATTTGTTTTCTTTATGATTTTCATATATTTATATCTTTATTTATGTATTACAAATTTAGAAAGTAACCTGAACTCCTAAGTTAAAGGTGCGTTGCAACGGATAAGCGTTCCAAGCAAGTTCCGGATCCCACAATTTGAACGGGCTGAATACAGCCAAGTTGTCTCCACTGAAATAAAGGCGGCAATGCGGGAAAGAGTAGCCGAATTCCAATGTTTTGAAGCGTAAGAAGTTTCCGTTGCGTACCCAATAAGAACTGGCTTGTGTATTATTGGATATATCGGCATCGGTAGCTCCCAAGCGAGGATATGAAGCATTCGGATTCGGATTGTCAACCGACCAATGTTCATCAACAATCCACTGCATCAAGTTACGAGGCAAAGTTTCTGAGTTATTGCCGTCACCACCACTGGAAAGGAAGGGAGCATAACCTGAGTTAATCATGATTTTACGTTTTGCCGAACCGTTGAAGAATACACCGAAATCAAATTTCTTGTATCGAAGGTTCAATCCTAAACCGTATTGAATACGGGGAACATTATTATAGGTAGAGAGCATAACTTGGTCTTCCGAAGTGATTTGTCCGTCACCGTTGACGTCGCGATATTTGATATCACCCGGCATGATGTTGGCTCCTAATTGCGACTGGTCTGCCCAGTTGTCAATTTCTTCCTGGCTGCTAAACAAACCTTCAGCTATATAACCTTTCAAGGTGTTTAGAGGCTTTCCTGTATTGGTCTGCCATACGTAAGGATAGTCCGGTTCGTCCACATATTTGTATTCATTCTGGTTGTATGTGAAGTTTCCACGGAAATCCACAATCCAGTCTTTGCCGATTTGTTTGCTCCAGTTTACACTCAGTTCGACACCTCGGTTCATTACTTCTCCGATATTACTCCAAGGTGTTGATCCCCAATATCCTAATATTTTAGGGAAAGAGGCACGTCTCATCAAAATCCGGTCACGATGGTCGCGGAAGTAATCGAATGTAATGTTAACCTGGTTGAAGAGCGAAACGTCAGCACCGATATCTAATTTCTTTACATGTTCCCAACCGGCACCTTGTACGGCAAGGATATTGAAAGCATGACCGTTACGGCTTATTGACGAGCCTCCCGGAATACCTGTGGTATAACCGGCTCCGCCACCGATACCTACCTGGTTTTGATACAGGAAGTGTTGAGCACCGCTGTCGAAAGCATCGCTACCAACCAAACCGTAAGAACCTCTGACTTTAAAGTGGCTGACATATTTGGAAATGGGTTCCCAGAAACTTTCACTGCTGACTACCCAACCGATAGAAGCTGCAGGGAAAAATTCAAAACGGTCTTCTGCAGCCAAACGTTCGGAACCATTGTAACCGAAGTTGAATTCTGCCAAATACTTGTTGGAATAATCATAAGTAAGACGGCCGGAATATCCTTGGTTACGGTTGGGAAGTGCGCCGTTACGATATTCACGCATCATGTACATGAACATCGCTGTCATATTATGAGGACCGAAACTGCGTTTCCAGTCTGCACGCGCATCCAGATAGAATGTCTGGTCTGCAGCTTTACTGATATCGGACTGGTTAATAAAATCCGTACCGGTACGTAATGTATTCAGTGCGTATTCACCTGTTTCCGGATTGTATGAATCCGGCTGTACTTCGTAGAAATAAGAAGTCAGAGTACGGTTATATTCCGAAGATGACCAGTTCTTGAAGTTAACCAAGACTTTTGCTGTCAATCCTTTTGTAATGAAACCGAAATCCTGATTGATGGAGATTGAAGTGTTCAAGGTGTTGTAATTGTTTTCCTTAAACGAACTCATCATATATTCATACGGGTTCACTCCAAACATACCGGCTTTTATTTGTTTGTTACCGAAGCGGATGTGTCTGTCATCATCTTCTGCCGGGAAGAAAGCGGGGAAACTTACCGGGTTGGCAGTCATCACGCTTTTATATAAATCGGCAGTGGAGTAGTTCGGCCCTTTCTTATTACCAATCTGTGCTATCATTCTCATGTCGATGGTAGTAGTACTGGTCAGCTTATAAGACAGGTTGTTCTGGAAATTGTATTCCCAGTTGTTGATATTGGGATTATAATAATAATCTTTCGGCGCATCCAGCAAACCGGTATCGTGGTTGGCCTGTAAACTCATGTAGTAGGTTACGCGGGAACCACCACCCTGTACGTTGACATTGGCACGCTGGTTCATGTTACCGCTTTTGAAAAGCAGGTCATACCAGTCTACATCCGGGTAAACATAAGGATTGACACCGTTCATCGTATTCAGAATCTGCTCTTCCGAGTATCTCGGAGTGGTAATCGGCGTACGGCTACGGGCTTGTTCTGCTTCATTGAATGTCCGCATGAACGTGGCACCGTCGGCAAATTCAATTTTGTTCATCGGTTGGAAATAGGAAGTTTCCAATGAGACGTTAACCGTCGTTCTTGTATTTTCGGCTCCACTCTTGGTTGTAACCAACATTACACCGTTTGCACCACGGTTACCATAGATAGCTGTTGCCGAAGCATCCTTCAATAAGGAGAAACTTTCGATAGATTCTGCCGGAATACGGTTCAAGTCACCGCTGGAAATTTCCACTCCGTCAAGCAAAATCAAAGGAGTCGCTACACCACCGAAGGTATTGATACCGCGGATGTAGAAACTTGAAGTAGAACCCGGCTCACCACTGCTGGTAGTCGAGATGATACCGGCCAGCTTACCGGCCAGTGAATTGGTTAGTGAAGAAGTCGGGGTTTTCAAGGTGACACCTTCTACAGTCGCGATAGCTCCTGTAATGGATACCTTTTTCTGTGTACCGGCACCGACAACTACTACTTCGTCCAACATTTCATTGTCGGCTTGCATTTTTACATGGATAACACCCAAGTCTCCCACTTCTATGGTTTGCTCTTTATACCCGATATAGGTAAATTGCAATTCCGCGTTTTTGGAAACATCGAGGGTGAACTTACCGTCGGCATCCGTAACAGTCCCTTGGTCGGTCCCTTTGATACGGATATTTACACCAATTAATTCCTCGCCTGTAGAGGCATCAACCACACTACCCTGCACTGTTCGTTTTGCTTGAGTAACCTCCAGTACTGGAGTGTCATCCGGACTAGCAATGACGTCAAGCGGGTAGCTGCCAATGAAACCTACGCAAAGCGGTAGGATCATGATCAATTTCCGTCTTTTTTTCAATGATATTAAATCCATATTCGGATAATTTAAAGTTAAATAATGTGTTTTATTAAGTTCTTGGAGAACTAAGTTAAGACAGGTGCAAATTTGTGAAATAATTTTCAACCAAATGCTATCTAATATAAAATTTAACCATCAATTTAACAAATTTTGCGTATTTAAGGGGCGTATAATGGTGAATTTTTCTTAATAAACATTCAATACAACTTCCCTATCGCCATAGTTCTCCAAGGACTGCGTACAAAAACACGCTTAAATTTAACAATTAAGAATCTCTCTCCTTTTTGGTTTCAATTGAATAAGAATGTTTGGTTTTGTTAATTACTGTAAAACAGACAGAAATAAATCGTTCCGTAGAACTTTTTTATTCAAGCGCTGTTATAAAGATATAGTGTTTTTCATGGTATTAGAATTAAGTTAGATTAGGTTATCCGTCTTGTTCGTGAGAATAGGGCGGTTTTTTTATGGTTTATATTTCGAAGCTGTCAGGATTCCTTGGCTATCGTTGTTTTGCATCAGAGCCTCAGGTGTCGAATTTGTCTCCTTCATATATTTGTCGATAATTTGCCATCCTACCCAGGTCCCTATGTTCCCCGGTGCGTCACTTGCCAGGAATGTACAGGGAATATCTTCAAAATATTTGCTTGTTGTCATTTGGTCGGGAGTATACAAGTGTTTACGTTCAATGATAGCTTTCCATAGATTACTTTCATTTTCCTTACACCAATTGTAAGAGCCTTCCGTGTAACCCATTAACATTTCGGGAGTCAGTTCCGGGAAAGCCTGATGGATGAGATACTTTATTTTCCCTTCATAAATCATGCGGTCCAGCAAAACATTTTCCTTGCCGGCAAACGGGTATTCGGACATCAGCCAACCGGCCAGATAATCGGGTACAATATATTCCGTAGACATTTTCCGCCGTTGGAAGTCATAAAAGAATTCCTGGTACAACGGGTATTCGTTTCCTAAATATTTATCGATGGAGATGGATAGCAGGTTATCGCCAACCAGTACGTTTTGGTTGAAGCCGGATATGTGCATATAAACATCCGGAATTTGCATGGCCGGAAAACAAGCCGTTAACCAGGCAAAACCGTTACCGAGCATTTGTTCGATTTGTGAAATATCATCATAAATACGGATGGCATCGGCATACAGTCCTTTCAATGTCGGTTCGGAATAGTAATTGACCAGCTTGTCGAAAAATCCGGGTGTTTCCGGCGATTGCATGTTCAGAATGCCTTTTCCGATTACATCGAGCATTTGAGGATACCGGCCGGCGATTTCCGTTTGCAGAGTCGTGTCGTTCGTATCGATTAGTTTGAAAAGTTCTTTGTCGAAACGGTTGATATGTATGGGTGATGCCGTGGTGACAGCTGCCGGAATATGAGAATTTTGCCCGTTACAACTGAACAGGCTGCATGAGAAAATAAGTATGAAGAACAACTTTGATTTCATCTATTCTTTTTTTTGAATATCTCTATTTGATTGATTAGCTTCTGATAAAGAAACGAATGTCGGCGTGTAATATTGTCTTACCGCACCCGGTCCTTATCTTTTTATCAGGACGGTCAGCCGCAATGAGAGGTCGAAAAAAACCATCTTCGCATTTACATTCTGCGCGATGTGCCGTTCTGCTTTCGCTAATTCTTCCATAATATCAAACACATTCCGCTCGTTGATAAAAGGAGCGAATTTGACGGCGAAGCCGGCTTCGTCCAAATTCATGTAATTCAATTCAGGCGACTGGAAACGATACATGAAATTTTCGCGTATCAGATGTTGGCAATAAGCCAGGAAGTTTTTTTGCCGTTCGCGTCCGATACCGGCCAGTACGTCTGCCATTTCTTTCATGCCTTTGACATTTCGCGCCCAGGAATTACGCATCATCCCTTTAAACTGTTCCAGATAAAATTTGTTTTCTTCTCCCAGGCTGATTGCTTCTACGGCTTTCAGGAAGTTCCCGTTTGCCAGGTGGGCTACATGTTTGGCGTCTTCAGGGGCCAATCCGAATTGGGAAATCATGGCTGCGGTAATATCTTCGGAACGGATACCTTGTACATTGATGCGCTGCGCGCGCGACAAGATAGTGCCCAGCACCAGGTCCGGATGTTCGGATACCATCAATATGACTGTGTTCCGGGGTGGTTCTTCAATGATTTTCAGAAGTTTGTTGGCACAGGTCGGATGTAGTTTTTCCGGCAACCAGACCATAAGTATCCGGTAAGTCGCCTCATATATTTTCAAGCTGAGTTTGCGGATGATTTCATCGCTCTCTTTCGAATAAATCAATGCCTGTGAATTACCGGCATCCATATAATCCAACCAACCGTCCATATCGAAGTAGGGGCGGTCTTTCAGGAAGCCTCGCCATTCCGTAAGGTAATCGTCGCAGACTTCTTTTTTCTTTTCTTTCTTGGAAACAATCGGGAATACGAAATGAAGGTCCGGATGGGCCAGCTCGTTGTACTTCATACACGACGGACAATGACCGCACGAATCCGTATCCGTCCGGTTTGTGCAGTTCAGATAACGCGCATAGGCCAATGCCAGCGAAAAAGCACCGGCTCCTCCTTGCTCCGTAAGGAGCTGGGCATGAGGAACAGCACCCGTTTGTGCCGATTGTATGAACCGTTGCTTTATATCCGCCTGACCGATAATGTCTTTAAAGTACATGTTGCTCCTTCTTGAATTGATAGAGCAAAGGTACGAATAATCGGGGAAATAAGAAACCGTGTTCTATCGTGTCATCTGTATTTTCTCTTTAATGCAATTTCCGATAAAAAGCAAAAGCAGGAAAGGATACAGAACCAAATCCATCGTGATAAATAATATGTATTTCATCTTACTGAAAATTATAATTTTATCAATAAGACTCGGTTGTGTTGAAAAACCCCTATCCGGCAACAAACTTTTTTTTATTTTTTTTGCGTGTCCCGGATATATACATTATTAATATATCTCTTTTGCTACCTTGTAGACACTGTCCGATGCCATCATCGTATAGAAATGCAGGCTTGGTACGTTGTGCGCAATCAAATCCTTGCATTGTTGAATACACCATTCTACGCCGACTGCTTTTGCTTCTTCGTCCGTTTTACATTTACGGAGTTCCGTGGCAAACGGTTCGGGAATATCCGAACGGAAAATTTTCGGCAAGACTGTCAGTTGATTTTTGAAAACTATCGGTTTGATACCCGGAATGATGGGGACTGTGATTCCTTCCGCCCGGCAGCGGTCCACGAATGAGTAGTATTTTTCATTATCGAAAAACATTTGTGTCACCAGGTAGTCGGCACCATTCTTGACTTTCTCTTTCAGGTAGTAAATATCCGATTCCATGTTGGGGGCTTCTTCGTGCTTTTCCGGGTAGCAGGCCATCCCGTAAGAGAAAGATGTTTCGTTCGCGTCGAAAACGGAACCGTCGACTGCAATCCCATTATTAAAATTGTTTACCTGCTGTTGCAAGTCCGTGGCGTGTTCGTGATATAAATTCGTGTTTTGTCCTGCCTCCAACGTTTTTACATCACCGCGCAACAATAATAAATCGTACACACCGAGAAAGTTCAGGTCAATCAACGCATATTCTGTTTCGTCTTTCGTGAATCCCTTACATATAATATGAGGGACAGCGGTGATGCCATATTTGTTCTGGATAGCGGAAGCAATTGCGACCGAACCCGGACGTTTGCGGATATTGATTTTCTGAAAACTGCCGTCAGGCAATGTTTTATAGATATATTCGCTGTGATGCGATGTTATATTAATGTATTTAGGGTCGAACTCTTTCAGTTTATCGATAACATTATAAACTTTCTGTATGCTGTTCCCTTTCAGAGGAGGAAGTATTTCAAATGAAAAAGCAGTGCTTTTGCTGCCGCGTATCAAATCGATGACTTTCATGTTGTTTCTTAATTTGGAGGCAAAAGTAATAAATCTTACCAGCTTTTGCAATTCGGAACATTCTTTGTAAAAAAAGATTTCTTCCTAAAAATTTGGAAAAGGGTATCCGCCTGTTGTATGTTTGTACAGTATGACGCTTTCGTTTTACGAACGTGAAACGCAAAAAATACGAACGTGAAACGCAAAAAGTACGTTCGGATTTTTTCCGTTCAACGAACGCTGAACGAAAGGGAGCAAGTCTGCAATATTAATTATCCATTAAAACAAATTGTGATGAGCATTAATTATTCTCTTTATCCAGTACCTACCCCTCGCGGCAAAGAAAGTGAAAAACGTCAGTATTGGTCTGCCCGTGTGAAGCCTTCCGGTACTAAAAACCTGAAAGACATTTGTAAAATGGTATCCTCTTGTACGACATTTAATCCGGGCGAGGTGAAGGGTGTTATGGATGCATTAAACCAGTGGATAACAATCTGGATGAGTGAAGGGTATAATGTCAATCTGGAAGGCATCGGCATCTTATCCCTCGCCTTGAAAAGTGAGAATGTGGAGGACGGGCAGGGTTACGGATTAACCACGTGCATTGACGGTTTTAATTTTCTCCCGTCTCCCGATTTAAAAGGGGCTGCTAAAAAGTTCGAATTGAAACGTATCAAGCGCGTGCAAAAAGAAATGTTTACTTCGGAAGAACGGAAAAAACGGATTATCGATTATTTGATTAAAAACAATAGCATCAACTCTTCCGATTGTATGTTGATAAATAATTGTACAAAACGGGTTGCCCTCAGTGATTTAAAAGAAATGATGAATGCCGGTGATTTATTGCAGATAGGACGTGGAAGAATGCTCATGTATATACGAGCTTATCGGTAAACGGTTTGTCTGTTTTTTATAAGAAAAGGGGAGTGTTTCATTTTTTTCATTTTTTTATGGGAAATAATTTGATAAGTATTAGAATTTTAATAATTTTGTGGGTACAGGAAATGCCTGCTTGTTATACTAAATGATAAATCTATTGAACCATGAAACAGAACCTTTTATTTATGCTATTTGTAGCCGGTTTGTCTATTTCCCCTTTATATGGGCAGGTGAAAACTCATAATATTATAGCGGAAGACAGTTTGACTATATTAAAAGACACGATTGACAAAGAATTTGATTTCAATACAAATTCGGTTAATGCAACCGGTGCGGACGGGGTCGATTTTACGAAAGTGAATTTTTATCCGCCTGAGGCGGCATCGCTGATGCGATATGTGAATTATCCGGTTAGTCAGCTGACCGGTATTCCCGATATTCGTATACCTTTATATACGCTCAAATCCGGCGATGTGGAAATTCCGATGGAACTGAGTTTCCATACGGATAATTATTTGCGTGTAAATCAGCTTCCCGGTGTGGCCGGAGCGGGTTGGTCGTTGACTTCGGATTTGCAAATTACGCGTTCTGTTAACGGATTCGATGATTTTAAGAATACGGAAGGTAAAATAGGATACTATTATAATACCGGAAAGGTAGAGGCAAACTATCCCGCACAAGGTTCGAGTAGCAGCTATTCAAAATCGGATCTTCGCCGGATAGCCGAAGGGTATATCGATATGGAACCGGATAAGTTTTACTATCGTTTGCCTACTAAAAGCGGCGCTTTTTATTTTCAGCGGCAGACGGATGGTAAATTCCAGCCGGTATCGGTCCCTTATAATGGCGTGAAAATATCATTTAATCCTACGGGGCAAGTCTTTACGCTGGTGGATACGGATGGGACCAGTTATGTGTTTTCGGCAACCAACAGGGATTATACGCAGTTTCAGGGAGGGGGTGTCACTCCCGTGACGATGAGTTGGAAATGTGATAAAATAGTAAATAAATTGGCACAGACCGAAGTGACGTTCACGTACGGAAATCCGTTTACTTATAGTTCGGTTGTGCAGGATAACGGACGGATTGAAATAATAGATAATTATAATGAGACGCTTAGTGTCTATGATGATTGTCATACGATATGTAACGACCAGAATCAAAATCCGGTTCAGGAAAGTTATTGCCCTTGGTGGAAAGCTGCCGGACCGAAAAAGAAAATATACGGCACAAGTAGCACAATCCAATTTTTTACCAATGGAAATACCGGCCCGGGATTTGTAACTCTGACTGCCAGCGGGTATAATATAGGAGGAGGAGTACCTGCCAGGAATTTATCGACTTTATATACCAACAATTTGACGGAAATATCATTCCGTGGCGGGAAAATAACATTCGCTTATACTGCTAATAATGCCTTAAGCAGTATTCAGGTAAAGAAAAGCAGTGGAGATGTGGTGAAAACGATAACACTGGTCCAGTCGACCACTTCGGATAAATACCAACGGACATTGAATGCGTTGACCGTCGGGGATGAAAAATATACTTTCTCCTATGGAATAAACCGTCTTGGTGGTGTAATGGCCGATATATGGGGGTACAAAGGACAAGCTTTATCCGGTTCTTATGTTCCGCTGCCTGTACAGGATATCGATATAAATGTCGGGACGACAACTCGTTTCTTTCCCGGTTGCCAAGTCCCCGATAAGCAAAGTTATAAAGTGACAATCGGCGGAGAGGATATTTTTTCCATAGCCGCAGACCGAACGCTGCTCACAATTAATTATCCTACAGGAGGACGTGCGGAATTTATTGTCGGGCAAAACCGTTTCCGGGATAACCAAACGATTAAAGGTTCCGGAGGTTTTCGCATAGAAAAAATACGTTATTACGATAGCGGCGGGACCAGCCCGGTGAAAGAAAGAATATATAAATACGGTCCGGATGAGGATGGAACAGGTATTCCTCATACTATTCCGGTATTAGATGGTTATGGGGCGAATACCTATACGGAACAAACGGCGAAAGTCATCTACGATACCCGTGTTATCCATTCTTTCCGCAAGCGTACATTTGGCGGAGAAACAGTCGAGGCCCTGACTTTTGATAATGGTTGTGCTGTTAATTACAGCCAGGTCGCGGAATATGAGGCAGAGAATGGTGCTTTATGCGGAAAAACTGTTTATACATCCGATACGCATACTTATTCTATGGAAACAGCTTCTCCCACCAGCCCTTATCCGCTTCGGGAGGATGAATGGTATTTAGGTATGCCTGAGTCCGTTACATACTATAAATACAAGAACGGGCAATATGTATGGACGAAGAAAACGGAAAACCAATATAATAAATATTTCGATCCCGTCCAGATATTCAGGGCACGTTGCTGGACCGCTACGGAAGTCTTGATAGTGGGTGGAAGCCAGGGTAGTATGTCGCGTGAAGAATTGGTGGAAAACAATGCCGTTTATTATTTGAATAAGCGGGGAATCCGTACGGGTATCGTGCAACTGACCGGAGTGGATGAATCCGAACAGGATGATAACGGGAATATAATAAAGAAAGTGACCCGTTATTATTATGATAGTCAAAAAGATGTAAAACCATCCCGGGTGGAACGCAGCCAGAGCGACGGGACGCAGGAAGTCGAACATTTGATTTACCCTACGGCTTATGCCTCGAGCAGCGGCGAAGGCAGTTTTCTTTCTTCATTGGTATCCAAGAACATCGTGGATTATCCCATCGAACATGTTTTCCGCAGAAACGGTCAAGTCAAAGCGGGAACAGTCAATTTGTTCAACAGCAATGGAACCCTCGCGTCCGTTTATACGCTTGCCGGAGCGACATCCGCCGACGCCGGTTTCAAGCTGAGCAACCGTCCTCAGGGCAATTATGTGTCCGATGCGACGACCAATACGGCCTTTTCCAAAAGTTCGCTTTACAGCTCAAAGACAACGGTCAGCCGGTACGACAGTTACGGGAATCCTCTTTGTATAACCGACACGGAGAGCGGACAAACGGTTTGTTACATTTGGAGTTATACCGGACTATACCCGATAGTAGAAATCCGCAATGCAACCTATGATGCCGTAAAGTCCGCTTTGGGAACGACACCGGAAAGCTATTCTTCCCAATCGTCCCCCAATATGACGGCTGTCAATGCGCTACGAACCAACAGCCAGCTGAAGAATGCACAAGTCACGACTTATACGTACGAGTTGCTTAAAGGAATGACCTCTTCCACAGACCCTACGGGCCTGACCACCTATTACAGCTACGATTCGCAAGGCCGTCTTTCCAAAATATACATTAAAGAAGGAGGAACGGACAAAACGATAAAAGAATATCTGTATAATTATAAAGTAAAATAAAGAATCTAATACCTCAATGATATGAAAAAGATAGCATTACATAACATAAGGATTTTCCTCCTGCTGTCGGTGGGCCTCTGGCCTGCAATTTTGCATGCGCAGGTCACAAAACTCCATAATCTTGTCCGTGCGGGAGATAAGATAGTCAAACAGCAGGTAAATTATGTCTCCCCCGGTGAAGCGGGTCAGGATATGATATGGGATTTCAGCTCGTTGACGCCGGTAAATGAAAAATATGAGTTGGAATATCTGGAACCGGAACTGCTGGGCGATAGTATATACGTATTGGGCCGTGATACCTTTCTAAAGGAACAATACAACAGGCAGGACCTGATTGTCGGCCTGGAACACTATACCTTATATTATTACCGTTCGACGGATAGCACCCTGTGCATCACGGGTTTCGAGAATCCGGTTACGCAAGTACATTGCCAACATCCGGTATTATCCATGCGCTATCCATTTGAATATGGCTGCGAATATGCGGATACCTTTGAAATGAAAGGCATCTATTCCGGAAAAATCCCTTTTACCACCAGAGGAAGTGTCGCTGTCCGGGCGGACGCTACGGGACTAATGATATTGCCTGACGGGGATACCTTGAACCATGTGACACGTGTAAAGACAGTACAAACATTTATCCAACCGGATACAATACCGGCATCATCCATGAATATGAGAATGGAGTCCTATCGCTGGTATGCGGCCGGTTACCGTTATCCTGTTTTTGAAACGCTCCACCACCTGAACCTGAATGAAACGGGTCAAGAGGAAGTTTTTAAAACGGCATTTTTCTATCCTCCCCAAGAACATACCTATCTGGAAGAAGATGTCGTCAACATGGCGACATTGGACAAACAGGACGGGCTACCCGGTACGGATATATCAGGAGAGCCGTATTCCCGTTGGGACATGCAAGGGGAAGGATGGGCTTGTGATTTTTATCCCAATCCGGTGGAACGAATGTTGAACGTTCTCTATCAGACAGAAACATCCATGCCCGTACGGATATCCTTGCATGATATGAGCGGTAAATTATTGAAAAACATATCCTTGCCTGAAACATCCTCCGGTTATTATACGGAGGAAATCGATTGCAGCACGCTTCCGGCCGGTAACTACGTTTGCAAATTTGTTTTCGGAACTGAAACAGAAAGCCGGATTATCCAAAAGAAATAACAGAACCTCTAAACAGCCTAGAAAATGAAAACATATTACCACATATTGTCAGTCGTCTTGTTTGTCCTACCGTGTAGCGGCCTATCGGGACAGACCACGAGCCAGAATTTTGTACGTACCCGTACGATGACCACGAGTACGAGTAGTTATTTGGACCATATAGAGTATCTGGACGGTCTCGGCCGGCTGTCGGAAACGGTGGAAACCAAGCAGGGAGGAAGCGGTCAGGATTTGGTCTCCCTGATAGATTACGATAATGCCGGTCGAGAAGAAAAACTCTGGTTGCCTGTCCCCGTCTCGGGGAATAACGGGGCGTATGTCAGCCCTTCCACGCTTCGCAGCAACGCCTCAACGGCGCATGCCGGCGATAGCTACCCTTACCGCCAGTTGATTTATGAAGCATCCCCTCTTGAACGTGTCCGTCAGGATTACGGTCCTGGTAGCAGCTGGCGTTCCGCCTCTCGTTCAGTGGAAAGCGTGCTGCTGGTAAACAGCAGCAGCCTGTCCTGTGGGAAATACACCGTATCCAATGACTTGCAGACAATCAGCCTGGTCCGTTCGGGCACTTACGCAACCGGGGAACTGTCAGTAAGGAAAACAACGGACGAGGACGGCCACATAAGTTATGAATTCAAGGACAAATCCGGCCGTACCGTCCTGACCCGGCAGATGGATGGCAGTACCTCCTTTGATACCTATTATGTCTACGACTGCTACGACAACCTGCGCGTAGTCCTTCCTCCGCTAGCCTCCGACGCCCTTTCCCCGAACGGTACTTATACGGAAAGTACGGATGCAATAAAGAAATATGCTTACCTTTATAAATACGACAAGCATTTTCGTCCGATAGCCAAGAAACTACCCGGTGCCGAATGGATTTATATAATATACGACAAGGCCGGTCGTGTGATTTTCACGCAGGACGGCGTCCAGCGCAGTAAGAACCAGTGGACCTTTACCATCCCCGATGCGTTCGACCGTGTGGTCCTGACGGGCACCTGTACCAACAGCCTGAGCTATGGCAGTGAGCCTTTGAAGAACACGTTGGTGAATGCCGTTCGCGCTTCGGGCGGTAGTTATAAGGGCTATAACCTGAGTGGAACCAGTTTGTCTTCGGCGACCCTTCTGTCCGTTACCTATTATGACGATTACAGTTTCACGAGTGAGAATCTGTTTCCTTCCGGGATGACGTTCGAGAGCCGCAGCGGATATGCCTCTTCCAACCTGTCAACGCCCAAGGGACTTCCGACTGGAAGCATCACGGGCCGTACCGATAGCAACAGCCAATATACCTATACTGTCTATTATTACGATGCCCGCAGCCGCCTGATCCAGACCCGCCGTACGAACCATGTCGGCGGAACCGACCATGAATATGTGGCCTATGCGTTCGACGGTTTGGCAGAAAAGCGTTACCACCAGCATACAGCCTTCGGTAGCACCAAGACGGAAGAATATGTCTATACGTATGATGCGGCTCGCCGTCTGACCAAAACGACACACAGCTGGAACGGCGGAACGGCAAAGACGTTGTCCGAGAAGAGTTATGATGCGCTCGGCCGGATTTCGACGGATAAAAAAGGGGGATTATCAAGTTTGGAAGCTACATACGGATATGATGTTCGTAGTCGTTTAGTGACTCAAACGGGAAACTTGTTTAGTCAAACTCTGACTTATACCTATGGAGGAGATATAAGCAAGCAAGAATGGAGGCAGAGTGGAATGGGGCATACATACAGTTATACTTATGATGGTTTATCCAGATTGAACAATGCTGTCTACTCTGGTCTTAGTTATAATTTTACAACTTCCTATACCTATGACAAACATGGAAATCCAACAGGTATACAGCGTAATGGTATGACGAATAGTGGCGGATATGGCCAAATAGACAAATTAAGTTTCACTTATGATGGGAATCGCATAACATCGGTAAATGATCTAGGAGAAAATGTTTCTTATAGTTTTTCTCATGATTTTAAGAACTATGCAAATCAATCGGAAGAATATGTCTATGATCAAAATGGAAATATAACAAAAGATTTGAATAAAGGGATTTCCTTAATTTCATATAATTATATGAATCAACCTCTCCAAATAAATATAAAAAGTCCGGTAGCTGAAGCTTGCAACGAATATGTTTATGGCAGTGATGGGACAAAGTATCAAGTAGTTCATAAATGGAATCCGGCATATTCGAATACGCCAATAATAGGGAGTGGTGTAAATATCTCTGCTTTGACACAAATGGAAACAACGGATTATGTGGGTAATTACATTTATATAGATGGAACCTTAAAGCGTGTACTGTTAGAAGGTGGATATTTAGGTGAACGGGATGTGTATTGTTTCTATGTAACAGATCATTTAGGAAATAATAGAATTGTAGCCAATAACTCCGGTGCAAGTATTCAGTCTGTTCAATATTATCCGTATGGCATGCAATTAGGGAATATCACCGGCAGTAATGCTCAACCTTATAAATATAGCGGAAAAGAATATGATGATATGCATGGTTTGAATTTGTATGATTCCCAGTCTCGGTTGTATGACCCTGCATTGGGTCGTTTTATGACGATGGACCCGCTGTCGGAGAAGTATTATAGTTGGAGTACGTATGGGTATTGTATGAATAATCCGATGAAATTTGTTGATCCGGATGGGAAAGTCATTCGTTTAGCCAATAACTATATTGGTGGAATAGAAAACATAGCAAGAATAGCTGCTACAAGTTTAGGTAGTCGTGTTATGAGCCGCTTGATAGAACAAAAAGACGTTTATACTTTAAATTCAATATTTTGGACTATAAGAAGTTCTTACAATCCTAAAAGTTTAGATATTAACTATGTCGGAAATCCTTGGTATAAAGAATTTCCTGTTGACGGAGGGATTTTAAACTCTATGATTATATTAGGACATGAAACATTTCATGCTTTTGACCATAGTAGTTACATGTTTAATTCTGCAAATGCAGAATATAGTACAGATATTGTAGAACCTCGGGCTGTGAGTTTTGAAAATTATTTGAGACAAGCTTATTCATTATCACCATTAAGGGAACGATATGGTAATATAAAGGGGAATTTTCATCAGTTTTTTGGAAATGAAAAAATATCAAATTTTAAAACAATTGGACATAATTCAGATAAAACAAGTTATGGTTTTAGCTATATAAAAAATACGAAAATAGTTGAAAACTATAAGACTTTATTTGGTATAAAAACTCCAGATAAGACTAGAATAGAAACATCTACTTGTTATATGATAGTATCTATGGATGAAAATAGAAATGTCTTTTTTAAGACATTTAACAATGAAGATGCATTTAGAAAAGAAACTTATAATTGGTAAATAAATTATGAAGAATACTAAACTTAATATTTTTTTTATTGTTATAGCTTTGTGTGCGAATATGTTCTTGTTATTCGACTCTCTTGATCTCTTTTATTGCTATAATTTTACAAATATATTGTTCTGTTTTATGTATCCGGAATGGGTTCTGTTGGTAAAAGCTTTGCTTGGATTTATTGGAATTTGCATATCAATGCTTTTATATAAATGTAAAATTGGATTTCGATTATTTTTGATTACTACATTGGTAATTTGGTTAATTGTTTTTGCGATTCATATTTTTTCGATAATGCATTGATGAAAATCAAATCAGTAAAATCTTCATAGTTGCGGGGATTTATGACAAGCATGGCAATCCTACCGTCATCCAGCGCAGCGGGATGACCAGCAGCAGCGGATACGGTCAAATCGACAATCTGACAGTCGGTTATGATGGAAACCGGATAATATCCGTCAGCGATGCGGCGTCGAATGTCTCTTATGCCTTTTCTCATGATTTTAAGAATTATACGAACCAGAGTACGGAATATACTTATGATGGAAACGGAAATATGACTAAAGATTTGAACCGTGGAATATCATCGGTTACATATAATTTGCTAAATTTACCGAGTCAGTTAGAGATAAAAAGCCCTGTAGGTGAAGCGCGTAACGACTATGTTTATGGTACTGACGGGGCGAAGCTGCGCGTGGTTCACAATTGGAATCCTTCGTATTCCAGTTCTCCTGTGATAGGGAGCGGTGTCACGTCCTCTTCGTTGAGTCGTTCCGAGACAACAGATTATACCGGAAATTATGTATATGTGGATAATAGCCTGAAACGGGTTTTGACCGAGAACGGTTATATCGAGGATAATGCTTATTATTATTATGTAAAAGACCATTTGGGCAGTGTGCGTGTAACGGCGAATAGTTCAGGAGTGAGCCGGCAATCGCTAAATTATTATCCTTTTGGCATGCAGTTCGGTGATGCCTCCGGCAGTGATATTCAGCCTTACAAATATGTAGGGAAGGAATACGACGGCATGCATGGTTTGAATCTGTATGATTCCCAGGCCCGACTGTATGACCCTGCATTGGGTCGTTTTATGACGATGGACCCGCTGTCGGAGAAGTATTATAGTTGGAGTACGTATGGGTATTGTATGAATAATCCAGTACGGTTTATAGATTCTAATGGTGTTATCACGGATGTTACAGACAAAAATGTAGGAGATATATTTGATAAAAAATTTAATTCATCAACAATCATTCCTACTGAAAGAAAATACAAAGGAAATTTTTCAGCACATGTAATTGATGAATATAATCTTTTGAATAATAATTGTACCACAGTAGTTGTTGATGCATTAACTGAAGCAGGAACAACTCTTTTTAATACAACTAGACAAATTATCAATCGAACTACAGGGGATGTATTTCAAGTTAAAGTCAGAGAAAGGCCTGTCGTTCCAGTCTTTTTGAGAAACTATTTAAATACTTCTTCTATTACTACTAATAGACTAATATATAAAACAAAATGAATATGAGAAAGATTATTCTTGTAATAGCGATACTTTCATCATTGATACTCCTGTTCTTTATTATAATAGGAATTATTGATGCACAAGTTAGTTACAAATATGAAATAGAGGGACCTCCTAAGGTGGATTGTATTGATATTAAATTTGCTTCTGGTTATTTAATAAGCAAAATTAAGTGGTTAGAATATTTTCTATATTATGTAATTGTTAGTATTGTCCTTTTTGGATATTCAATGTTTAATAAGAGAACATGAAAACCTGCTTTCTTTGTTTGTCTTAATATAAGTCTTCATTAGTAAGATTAATGTTGTATATATTATAATAAATAATTAATAATATGACGAAAGAAATAAGGCGAATAATCTATTTCTTATATAATGCTATAAGAATTATTATTGCTGTATTATTCTTATTTATATGTGTTTATGAATTGTTTAATATGGCAAAATATTCAATGGTGTATGAAAAAGTATATACTGGTGAGTTTTTAGGAGAATGGAGATTTGATAGTTTGTTAAACTTGCAATTGTTCTCTTGCTTTGAGTGTCTTATGTCTATTATTTATCTTGTGTTGGAATTCTTGCATCTGACGCGATTGAAAGGAAATGTAATTCTTGTTTGGTTTTTAAGGGCTATTGATATATTTTTGGTGATTTTTTCTGTGTGTTATTATTATTATATTAGGCAATTATAGTCATGTTTTAGCCTTGTGATTTATCATAATTCGGATATTGAACGGATTAAAAATAATTGTTTTGTGAATAAATAGCTGGTGGATTGTAGCCTTTCTGATATTTATTTATGGAATTTCATGAAGTGGCATTACGGTCTCTTCCCATGGCGACTAAAAAACGGAAATAAGTATGAAGTATAAAAAACGTTATTTGAAAAGGTCTATACTTTTTATCTCTTCAGTAATACTTTTAGGGACCTGTGAGATAACAGTACCGGTCATGGTTGCACCTCCTTTTGATATACATTGTGATTCAATAGGAGAGGCCTTGTCTTCGGGTCGGAGTGTGTGGGTCTATAAACCCTTATGCGATACACTATTCATTCAGGACAGTGTACGGAATTTACAATTCCATGTGAAAGAGGCATTTGCGTATGACCCCGTGCGTTTGGACCATTTTTATCTCAGGGCATTTATATCGCATGAAACGAAAGAGTCCGGTCCGAAGTTGTTTTTGAAAAATATAAAACATTTGTAATTTGGAAAACAGTTTGATAGGTTTCAATATGAAAACTAAAATAATAATATCCTTGTCAACCTTTTTTTTGTTGTTAGGTTGTTCTTCCATAAAGATATCTACAACAGAAATAGGAACAAATTTGCAAGAAGTAGCGATAAATAATGCTGTCGAAAATTTTTCAACAAATTGCAATTTATTTAAAAATGACTCTGTTTTTAGTGTTAATTTTGAGGATAGTGTGTTTTATAAATCCACTTTGATACAAGCTGATAAGACAAAATATAAAGATGGACGAACTCACCAATGGGAAAGAGGAGATTTGTATGATGGAATAGTAAGTGTAGAGATTGTTGGAACTCGTTACAAGTATTATTATTCAGAAGAAACGAAAGATAAATTACCAACAAAGTATGTGATAAAAAACGGTAAATTGTTTTATTGGTGGGATGATAATTATCCCGTAACAGAAGAAATAATAACAGTATTGTGGAAATATAATATTTTACAAAAAGATTATATAATATCTGAATTTTTAAGTGATGACAGTCAAAAAGGTGCACATTATTACTTTTGTAAAAACGATTTATCTAAATACAAGAGAGTGGTTACAAATATTGGTCTTGGATATTACAAGCCGCCCAAGTTAAAATGTAACTAAACAGAAAGCACCCATATTTCATTTGATGTAAAAACTCCAGATAAAACTAGAATGGAAACATCTACTTGTTATATAATAGCCTTTATGGATGAAAATGAAAATGTCTTTTTAAGACATTAAATGACAAGCATGACTCCTACCGTCATCCAGCGCAACGGGATGACCGGCAGCAGCGGATACGGTCAAATCGACAATCTGACAGTCGGTTATGATGGAAACCGGATAATATCCGTCAGCGATGCGGCGTCGAATGTCTCTTATGCCTTTTCTCATGATTTTAAGAATTATACGAACCAGACACGGAATATGCTTATGATGGAAACGGAAATATGACTAAAGATTTGAACCGCGGAATATCATCAGTTACATATAATTTGCTAAAAATGCAGGAAGGAGATTTTTCAGCTATAGATGGTCTTTCTTCTCAATATGCTCAATATTATGGATTCATGCTTGGGAAACGTAGATTAATGACAGGTTATATAAGAAAATAGGTTAATTATGAAGAAAATAATTGGAGCAGCATTTGTTTTGTTTTTTATATATAATATCTACATCTGGACTTATCCAGGGAGTAGTAATCAATATTATATTGAAGATTTGGGATTATATATGAAGACAATTCCTTTTAGTGATTCTATCTATAGTCCTAGGTGTGCAAAGATAGTATTTTCAGATAAGCCGATTAATAATTATGCAGATAGTATGGATTATGTTACTATTTATAAAGGAGTCGGTTTTTATTATACAAGATTTACTTTTGATACAAGAAATATGAATAGAATTTATATTGAAGGAAATAGTTTTGTGAGGAAAAATACAAGCAAATATGATATAATACAAGATTCGGGAGAAGAAGTGCAAGCTTTGCAAGAAAAAGAAAAACATAATTTACATCCTTTTATTGTAATGCTTGAGATTGACATGTGGGGACATTTTGAGGAGGTTCTCTTAAAAAGCCTGGAAGATAGTCTTTTTGTAAAAATGCAACCAATTGAAACCGATTATATAAAGCATCTATTTATTAAGATGAAAAAGTGATATAAGGAAACAGACTTTATAGCATTGAGATGTTTTGTTTTTTTACGAATTAGTTTTGTGGCACTGATGGGGCGAAGCTGCATGTAGTTCTCCCGTGATAGGTAGCGACATTATGGCCTCTTCCAATGGCGACTAAAAAACGGAAAAATGAGTTTGCAAAATATGAGAAAACGTTATAAAGTGTTATTGTTTGCGTTGTTAATAGTATTAGTAAATATAAGACTGAATACTCCAGAATATGAAAATAATTTCTTTTAAGGATTCTGTTATATATGCAAACATCGTAATTTCAGATAAACCGATTTAAGGTTCTGCGAATAGTCATGCTTTGCTTTATTTACGGGATAGGGGCGATTATGAACGTGTATCTCATCAAATAGTAAATAGTGAAGAAACTAATATGGTATTAAAGGGTATGATTATTGATACGAAAAAAGAAACTATTAAAAATATGAATAGATGAAAAAAATAATATTCTTATTGTTGATGATGAATAATTTGTGTCTATTTTCTCAAGATAAAATAGAAATAGATACTTTAACTTATTGTTATAGAAATAGTGAAGATGAATTTGTCTCTATAAAAAAGTTTGTTATTATCAATAATGAACAAAAAAACTATATAACATGGTTGGTTGATGATGGTTTAAATAGTAGAAGTAAAAAATATTTGATTCATGATTATTTTATACGGAAAAATGGCGATTTTTCGTTGTTTTCATTAATGACGGATAATGTTACTGTTTTAGATACAGTTTCCTATATTGACAGAACTTTTTTGCATCGTATTTCTCCCGGTGAACATTTTACATATCTATCTATTGTTGATAATAAAAGAAATGATTACAAAAGTATTATTCTTGTAGAAGAAAATGAGATTGAGGAATATTTAAATATTAAATTGGATGGTAATTTGTTTTTTTAATCAAATTCTATCGTTTTATTTGAGCAATTGAAAGATGTGAAATTAGCGGAATAGTTCTGCTAATTTGTGTTGGCGATTTTTTTTCTTGATAAAATCAATGTGTTAGTGATGTTATTGTACTGATATTCTTAATGTTGGTGATTCGTGTATTATTGTTTTATGACTAAAGATTTGAACCGTGGAATATCATCGGTTACATATAATTTGCTAAATTTGCCGAGTCGGTTCGAAATAAAAAGTGTAGGAGGAGCGTGTAACGAATAGAATTGTATAAACTTAAACTAATTTAGAGTGATGAAAATACTTCGATTGTTCTTAATAGTTGTGGCCCTGTTGGCTGCTTTTCAGGCATTCGGGCAAACTCAGGAAATACGTTTGTTTTCACATCGTGGTGGACGGATGGAATATGACGAGAACACAATGCAGGCTTTTCAAGCCAGTTATGATGCCGGTTATTGCGGTTTTGAAACGGATATACGAATGACTGAAGATGGTGAGTTGGTGGTTACGCATGACAGTTCCTTGGAACGTACAACCAATGGGAAAGGAGCTGTAGAGAAGCAAACGAAGGCGGATATTATGCAGTTGAAAACGAAGCAGGGGAATAAAATGTTGTTTTTGGATGAACTGCTTGATTTTTTACAAGATAAGCAGGGTTTATATGTTGAGTTTGAGATGAAAACAAATCCCGAATCACTCTATCCGGAGGAGCGTCTTGCTGAGTATTGTGACAAGCTATATAAAAAGGTGATGGCAAAAAAGCCGGCTGATGCTCTTTACGTCTTTACTTCAAGCGATTATCGTGCCTTACGTTACCTTCAATCGAATTATCCTGGAGTTGATTTGCTTTTAATAACTTCGAAACCTTGTAATGCGGAAACAATAGCTCTTTGTAAAACTGTCGGAATAAAGCGATTAGGCGCGACAATGAATGGAACGAGCCGTGAGAGTGTTCAAAAAGCGCATAAAGAAGGGCTGATTGTTAGTCTATGGCCGGGGCAATCTGTTGAAGATTTTATGTTGGGGGCGTATTTGGGTTGTGATTATATGTGCACTGATGTCCCGGTATCATTGAAAAAATGGATTGAAGAAAAGGTTCCGTGGATACGAGTAAAATATTAATCGAATAAAGTATAGAATGTATGAAAAGAAACTTTTTGATAATATTATTACTTTCTTGGATGTATCTACCTACGTTTTCTCAATTAGTAGAAAATGTAGATGGAGAAAGCGCTAAACTTACTAATTATACAACTTCCTGGATTGCCAATGATGGCGGATATGAAGAGTCTCATATTCCTCATGATATGTTGAACATGTATGTCCTTCCCGACGGAACGGCTGCTACTATCTGTAGTTGGGATGAAGGGGGAACAAATGTTGCTGTTTTTAAGGATGGTAAACTAATCAGTCGTCCGGAAGGTTCCGGTACGGGCGGATGGGGACGTTTTTCCGGAAATGCGGTTGTTTTGGACGAACAATATGTTTATCAATTGTTAACGCAGCATGGTTGTGATGGGGGAAACAATGAACTGAATATCAATAATAAACCCCAATTTCCTCCTTGTGACAAACAGATTGAATGGAAAACAGTGCGCCGCTATGATATAAAGACGGGGAAAGGGGCTCCTTTTAAAGGTGGTTATGGCTATAAAGGGGATATGCTCATTGTTTGCAGCGAGAAAGAGCGTTCGCTGGAGGGGCTGGCTATAATGGACGGTTTGCTATATGTAGCTGTGAAAGGAATTGAAAGTGAACGGATTCCGGACTCAATCAAAATCTATAACTCAAAAACGATGACGTATTTGAAAGGGTATCCTGTGAAAGGGGGAGTGGGGCTCATTTATGCAGACAATAAAAAAGCTTTATGGATGATGCGTGGGAAAGAAATCGTGCGTATGGAAGCTATGAACGGTAAATTATTACCTCAATCTTTGACTGTTCCTCCCGAAGCGGAGGCTGTTTCGTTTACTATTGACCTTCGAAAAGAACGTCTATTGTTGCCTAATAGAGGGAAAGATTTGAATATCATGATTTATGATGATATTTATAAGAAGCCGAGGTTTGCAGGCTCCTTCGGGGTTAAAGGTGGTGTGTTTTCCCGTACAAAAGAATTTATTCCCGGAGCGGCCGGTCCTTGCCGTTTTAGTGGTCCGTGTGCAACGGGAGTAGATGATAAAGGGAATATTTATATTGCCAATACGAGCGTAAGTGGAGGGAGAGGTGCGGTTCTTGAAGCGTATCAGGAAAAAGATAAATCCCTTTTATGGAAAATGGAGGGGCTGATATTTACTGCAACAGCTGATTTTGACCGTGTAAATACTACCTGTTTTTATTCTCCGGAAAAAATACATCAAATAGATTTCTCCAAAGAAGGGAGTCGAATAGACCAATTGATTGCTTATACAGCCGACCCTTTTTTGTTTCCGGGAGATGAACGCGTGAAAAAAAATGGAGCTTTTATCACATCTGTATTTAAACGAAATATTCAAGGTAAGAGCTTTTTGTTTGTTTCCGATATGTATGGAGGCATGTTGGCCGGATATCGCTTTAATCAGGAACAATATGGATATGTTGCAATACCTTGTTTATCCATACAAAACGGAAATCCGGATAAGAAACATCCATTGTCTCTTTGGGTTGACCGGAATGCCGATGGTTACAAGCAACCGGAAGAATTTCATTCTGTTGTAGAGCCGAATCAATATTCGATGAGTTTTTTTATTGACCATGCGGGGAATATGTGGCGTGGAACCCGGCAACATGGTTTTTTCTTGTGGAAATTGAAAGAATTGAATGAAAAAGGGATTCCTGTATATGAAGAGCCTCGACTTATCCCTCTACCAAAAGGTTTTCAGGATGCTAAACGGATATATTATGATCCGGAGAAAGATGAATTATATTTAGCCGGTTTTTCTCCTAAGGCCCAGGACCAACATGATACTTGGTGGGCTTTGGGAAGTACCATTGCCCGTTGTTCTAATTTTATGAAACGTTTGGAAACAGGGGCCTTGTCTTTTGATGATTGGAAACCGGATATGTTGTTGTATATACCTTTTCACATAGAAGACGGTTCGGGAAAGGATTTCACGAATGCAAAAGCTTTTACGGTTGAAGGTGATTATATCTTTGTGGCATTGGCAAGAAATGGATGGATTACTGTGTATGACCGTGTGACAGGTGATTTTATTGGCCGTATTGAACCCGGAGAAAGTGTACATAAGCAAAGTGGATGGTGCGATTTTAATTATTCGATTAATGCATGCCGTCAGCCGGATGGTTCTTACCTCATTTTGCAGGAGGAAAATGCGTTTGCAAAAATATTGTGTTACCATTGGAAAGGTGCGGAATCTGTCAAATAGCATGGAGATGTTCTATTTGAATGGATGAGGTTGTCTTTTACTTTTACTGACAGCTTATTATCTTTTAGTGGCTTTTTTGTTTCAATCTGTTGTTTTATTAATATCTTTGCGTGCAATAATCTAATTACGACAAAAAATGGAAAATATTAATTGGTCTGATCTGGCATTTGGTTATATGAAGACAGACTATAATGTGCGGTGTTACTACCGGGATGGAAAATGGGGTGAATTGGAAGTCAGTTCTTCTGAAATCATCAATATTCATATGGCAGCTACTTGTTTGCATTACGGCCAGGAATCGTTTGAAGGATTGAAGGCGTTTAGGGGAAAAGACGGCAAAATCCGTGTATTCCGTATGGATGAGAACGGTAAACGCATGCAGTCTTCCAGTCGCGGTATCAAAATGGCGGAATTGCCGGTTGAAATGTTCGAAGAGGCTGTCCGGAAAGTGGTAAAACTGAATGAACGTTTTGTCCCTCCTTATGAAAGTGGTGCGGCTCTTTATATACGTCCTTTGATGATTGGTCTGGGTGCTCAGGTGGGCGTGAAACCTGCTCCCGAATATATGTTCATGGTGTTTGTTACACCGGTAGGCCCTTATTTCAAAGGTGGTTTTAAGCCTTCGAAAGTATGTATCCTGCGTGAATACGACCGTGCAGCTCCTTATGGAACAGGGACGATTAAAGTGGGTGGTAACTATGCCGCCAGTTTGGTGGCCGGTGAAATCGCCCATTCGAAAGGTTATGCAGCCGTATTATATCTGGATCCGAAAGAAAAGAAATATCTGGACGAATGTGGTCCGGCCAACTTTTTTGGTATTCGTGGAAACAGCTATATCACTCCCAAGTCACATTCAATATTACCTTCTATCACGAATAAGAGTATCCAGCAATTGGCTACCGACATGGGGATGACTGTAGAATGCCGTCCGGTTCCATTTGAAGAAATAGAGACTTTCGATGAAGCTGCCGAATGTGGGACAGCTGCCGTTATCGCCCCGATTTCACAAATCGATGATTTGGATGAAAATAAATCGTATATAATTGCCAAAGACGGCAAGCCCGGTCCTGTTTGCGAAAAACTGTATAATAAGCTACGTGCTATCCAATATGGGGACGAACCAGACCTATACGGATGGATTTCAATTATTGAATAACGAATAGAGAAAAAGGCTGTGTCAGTAAAAACATGACTTTACTGGCACAGCTTTTTTGTCTTAATCATTAGGGATAATTGAATTTTAAATCGTTAGAGAGATGATGTGTTTGAAAAAGACTTTTAGAAGATATTAGAAATAAAAAGTGAAACATTGTCAATTTGCAGTGTAATTTTTATGGATAAAATTGTAATCTCCGCATTGCAAATATGAATAAGATGTTTATCTTTGTGCCGGTAATTTTCAAATATCATATTTCAATTATCCAAAGAGAAGGTGGAGGCATTCTTTAAAACACATAAATATCTGGTAGAACACTTGTATTCGCCTGTCCGTAGAGGGTTTATGGATGAGATTGACTGGAATGACCGGTTAATCGGCATAAAAGGTTCTCGCGGAGTGGGGAAAACTACATTTCTTTTGGATTATGCCCGTGAGCATTTTGGGGCGGATAATAAAGAGTGCCTTTATATCAATTTGAATCATTTTTATTTTACGGAACGGACATTGGTTGACTTTGCCGCTGAATTCAGGGCAAAAGGAGGCAAGGTGTTGCTGATAGACCAAGTGTTTAAATATTCGGGGTGGTCGAAAGAGCTTCGTTATTGTTATGATAATTTTACGGATTTGAAAATTATCTTTTCCGGTTCGTCCGTAATGCGGTTGAAGGAAGAAAACCCGGATTTGTCGGGAAAGGTTGTTTCTTATAACTTGCGTGGTTTTTCATTTCGTGAGTTTTTTAATTTGATGTCGGGTAATAATTTCCCGGCTTATTCGTTTGAAGAAATACTGGCTAATCATCAGGAAATAGCGAAAGATATCTGTTCGATTGCTAAACCGATGGCATATTTTCAGGATTATCTGCATCATGGTTTCTATCCGTTTTTTCTGGAGAAACGCAATTTTTCGGAGAATTTGCTGAAAACCATGAATATGATGCTGGAAGTAGATGTGTTATACATTAAACAAATAGAGCAAAGCTATTTGCCGAAACTTCGTAAGCTGCTTTATCTGCTGGCTACGACAGCTCCTTGTACACCGAATGTAAGCCAGTTGAGTAAAGATATCGAAACGTCACGGGCTACCGTGATGAATTATATCAAGTATTTGGCTGATGCCCGTTTGGTGAACATACTTTATCCGGTGGGAGAATCATTTCCGAAAAAGCCGTCCAAAGTATATATGTATAACTCCAATCTGATGTATCCCATCCGTCCGATGGAGGTTAATATACAAGCAGTGCGCGAATCGTTCTTCTATAATCAGTTGTTGAAAGATAATAAACTGAACGAAGGGTGTAGGAACGCTCATTTTCTGGTGAATGGGAAATATAACTTCAGGATTGAAGAAAACATGAAAGTGAAGAACAATCCTGATTTGTATTATGCAGTCGATAAGGTTGAGGTTGGAGAAGACAATTTAATCCCGCTTTGGCTTTTTGGCTTTTTGTATTGAAATTTTTTTAAATACTAATAGTAAGAGTCTATGACAAAACAGAAGAAATTTTTAACCTGTGATGGTAACCAAGCTGCTGCACATATCTCCTATATGTTCAGTGAAGTTGCGGCTATTTATCCTATCACACCATCGTCTACAATGGCTGAATATGTAGACGAATGGGCTGCTGCCGGACGTAAGAATATTTTCGGCGAAACTGTAATGGTACAGGAAATGCAATCTGAAGGTGGTGCTGCCGGTGCAGTTCACGGTTCGTTGCAGGCAGGTGCCCTGACTACAACTTATACTGCTTCGCAGGGTTTGTTGTTGATGATACCGAATATGTACAAGATTGCAGGTGAATTGCTTCCTTGCGTATTTCATGTATCTGCTCGTACATTGGCTTCACATGCCCTGTGTATCTTTGGTGACCATCAAGATGTGATGTCTGCCCGTCAGACCGGTTTTGCTATGTTGGCTGAAGGTTCTGTACAGGAGGTTATGGACCTGGCTGGTGTTGCACATCTTTCTACAATCAAATCCCGTGTTCCTTTTGTGAACTTCTTCGATGGTTTCCGTACATCACATGAAATTCAGAAGATTGAGGCGTTGGAAAATGAAGATTTGGCTCCGCTTATCGATCAGAAGGCATTGGCTGAATTCCGTGCACGTGCCTTAAACCCGAAAACTCCGGTTGCCCGTGGTATGGCTGAAAATCCTGACCATTTCTTCCAACACAGAGAATCCAGCAACTCTTACTATGAAGCTGTTCCTGCTATCGTAGAAGAATATATGAATGAACTTTCCAAAATCACAGGCCGCAAATACGGTTTGTTCGATTACTATGGAGCTGAAGATGCAGAACGCGTCATTATTGCAATGGGTTCTGTTACGGAAGCTGCCCGTGAAGCTATCGACTACTTGATTGCTAAAGGTGAAAAAGTAGGTTTGGTTTCTGTTCATTTGTATCGTCCGTTCTCTGCTAAACATTTCCTGGCTGCTGTTCCTAAGACGGCTAAACGTATTGCTGTACTGGATCGTACAAAAGAACCGGGTGCTTTAGGTGAACCGTTGTATCTGGACGTAAAAGACTGCTATTATGGTTCGGAAAATGCTCCGGTTATCGTAGGTGGTCGTTATGGTCTGGGCTCGAAAGATACTACTCCGGCTCAGATACTTTCTGTATTTGAAAACCTGGCGTTGCCGATGCCGAAGAACCAATTCACACTGGGTATTGTGGATGATATAACATTTACTTCTCTGCCTCAGAAAGAAGAAATCGCTTTGGGGGGTGAAGGTATGTTCGAAGCTAAATTCTACGGTTTGGGAGCTGACGGTACTGTTGGTGCAAACAAGAACTCAGTGAAAATTATCGGTGATAATACAAATAAATATTGTCAGGCTTATTTCTCTTATGATTCTAAAAAATCAGGAGGTTTTACTTGTTCTCACCTGCGTTTCGGCGATCATCCTATCCGTTCTACTTATTTGGTAAATACACCGAACTTTGTAGCTTGTCATGTTCAGGCTTACCTGCGCATGTATGATGTGACTCGCGGTTTGCGTGAAAACGGTACATTCCTGTTGAATACGGTATGGAACGGCGAGGAACTGGCAAAACATTTGCCTAATCGTGTAAAACGTTATTTTGCTCAGAAAAATATTACGGTTTACTATATTAATGCTACTCAGATTGCTTTGGAAATTGGTTTGGGTAACCGTACCAATACTATTTTGCAGTCTGCTTTCTTCCGTATCACAGGCGTAATTCCTGTTGACTTGGCTGTAGAACAGATGAAGAAATTTATCGTGAAGTCTTACGGTAAGAAAGGACAGGATATTGTAGACAAGAATAATGCTGCTGTAGATCGTGGCGGCGAATACAATCAATTGACAGTAGATCCTGCTTGGGCTAATCTGCCTGATGATGAGGCTGCTGCAAACAATGATCCGGCATTCATCAACGAAGTGGTTCGTCCTATCAATGCACAGGATGGCGACTTATTGAAGGTTTCTGCTTTCAAAGGTATTGAGGACGGTACTTGGTATCAAGGTACTTCCAAGTATGAAAAACGTGGTGTGGCTGCATTTGTTCCGGTTTGGAACGAAGCTAACTGTATCCAATGTAATCAATGTGCATACGTTTGTCCTCATGCTTCTATCCGTCCGTTCGTATTGAATGATGAAGAACAGAAGGGTGCAAACTTTGCAATGTTGGATGTGAAGGCTCCGGCAACAATGAAGGGAATGAAGTTCCGTATTCAGGTTGATGTACTCGACTGTCTGGGTTGCGGTAACTGTGCTGATATTTGTCCGGGCTTCAAAGGCAATCAGGCATTGTCTATGGCTCCGCTGGAAAGTCAGTTGGCTGAGGCTGCAAATTGGGATTATTGTGTTGCCAACGTGAAAACTAAACAGAGCTTGGTAGATGTTAAATCTAACGTGAAGAATTCACAGTTCGCAACTCCGTTGTTTGAGTTCTCCGGCGCTTGTTCCGGTTGCGGTGAAACTCCGTACGTAAAACTGATTTCTCAGTTGTTTGGTGACCGTGAAATGGTGGCTAATGCTACAGGATGTTCTTCTATTTATTCCGGTTCTGTTCCTTCTACTCCGTATACAACCAACGAAAAAGGGGAAGGTCCTGCATGGGCAAACTCTTTGTTCGAAGATTTCTGCGAATTTGGTTTGGGTATGGAATTAGCTAACGAAAAGATGCGTGAGCGTATTGTGAAGCTGATGAATGTAATCCTTGAATCAGACAATGCTCCTGCAGAAGTAAAATCAGTTCTTTCTGCTTGGATTGAAAATAAAGAAGATGCGGAAAAGACAAAAGAACTGGCTCCTCAGGTAGAAGCTGTTATCGAACAGGGTATTGCTGCCGGCTGTAAAGTCTCTCCGCAACTGAAAGAGTTGACTCACTTCTTGGTAAAACGTTCACAGTGGATTATCGGTGGTGACGGTGCTTCTTACGATATCGGTTACGGTGGTCTTGACCATGTAATAGCTTCCGGTAAGAACGTAAACATTCTGGTTTTGGATACAGAAGTTTATTCGAATACAGGAGGTCAGTCTTCCAAGGCTACTCCGGTTGGTGCAATTGCTAAATTTGCTGCTTCCGGTAAGCGGGTTCGTAAAAAAGACTTGGGTCTGATGGCCACAACTTATGGCTATGTTTACGTGGCTCAGATTGCAATGGGTGCTGACCAAGCTCAGACATTGAAGGCTATCCGTGAAGCTGAAGCTTACGACGGTCCATCTTTGATTATCGCTTATGCTCCTTGTATCAATCACGGTTTGAAGAAAGGTATGGGTAAATCTCAGGCCGAAGAAAAAGAAGCTGTTGCATGTGGTTACTGGCATCTGTGGCGTTACAATCCTGCTTTGGAAGCTGAAGGAAAGAACCCGTTCATTCTGGATTCTAAGGAACCGGATTGGAGTAAGTTCCAGGATTTCCTGAAAGGTGAAGTTCGTTTCGCATCTGTAGCTAAACAATATCCGGCTGAAGCCGCTGAACTGTTTGCTGCTGCTGAAGAAAATGCTAAATGGCGTTTGCGTAGTTACAAGCGTATGGCTGCAGAGAACTGGGCTGTAGAAGAATAATTGACTTTGTGAATAAAAGGAAATTCGTTTCCTTATAAGATAGAAAAGACGGGATTATCAAAAGATGGTCTCGTCTTTTTGTTTATTATTAAATAAAAACTATCATATTTTCCGTAACCTTAGGTAATCCGTATTTATTCTTACCTTTGTCAAAATTTTTTTAAGGTAAAGAGTTTAGGTTATGATTAAGGCAGTTTTTTTTGATATCGACGGAACGTTGGTCAGTTTTAAGACTCATGTTGTTCCCAAGTCGACTATCCATGCGCTTGAATTATTGAAGAAAAAAGGAATTAAAGTATTTATCGCTACCGGCCGTCATCGCAGTTCCATTAATAATTTGGGCAATCTCGAGTTTGACGGTTATGTGACGTTGAATGGCGGTTATGTTTTTGCTGGAAAAAACGATGTGATTTATAAACATTGTATTTCGGATAAGGATATTGAATCGTTGGTACGCTATCAGGAACAGGAAGGCGAGTTCCCATGCGCTTTTGTACAGGAAAACGAGATATTCATGAATTATAGGGATAAAGCGGTGAATGACGTGTTTCATTTGCTGAATTTTCCTGCTCCCCCAATTCGTCCGATAGAAGATATATATGGAAAAACTGTTTATCAGTTGATTGCTTTTTTTACGGCGGAGCAGGAAAAACGTATAATGAAAGTTTTGTCTCATTGTGAATCCACGCGGTGGAACCCGTTGTTTACGGATGTTGTACCGCAAGGGAGTAGCAAACGTGTCGGTATCGACAAGATGTTGGAACATTTTCATATCGACTTGGATGAGTGCATGGCTTTTGGCGATGGAGGCAATGATATCCAAATGCTTAGTCATGTCGGTATTGGTGTGGCAATGGGAAATGCTACTGAAGAGGTCATGAAGTCGGCCGATTATGTGACGACTTCTGTTGATGAGAACGGTATCTATAATGCTCTGAAACATTTCAATATAATTTGAACCCGTTTGATGGAGCGAGGGGTACTTTGCGCATAAAAAGCGGTTTTATATCGCTTTGAGTGCTAAACAAAGCTTTCTCAAACTTAAAAAAATCAAAACACGTAAATAATTTATATGTTTTACAGCATTATTATGAAGAAAGTTTGTATATTTGCATCGTAAAACAAAGAGAAAAAGAAAGTTTGGGTTTATTATTAACAGCTCTTCAAGCGTGAGGAGCATAAATAGAGTAAAATTATGATGATGAATGAAAATGAAAAAAGTATGCGTACTTTAGCGATGTTGCGTTATCAGGCTGAACGCTATCAGTCAGTTGGAAATGGTTCCATGTGTCAACGGTTGAATACTGAAATTCGCCGCTTAATGAACCAAATGAGCGAAAGCTCTAAAAATTGAGAATTAATAGAGTAAATAAATTTTGATGTAGTCTCTTCACCCGTGTCTTCGAAAAAGACAGGTGAGAGATAGATGTAGAGGACATTCGACGCTGAGAGATAGCGGAGTTTGGCCTTTTTTTATTTTTATCTCCCTTCCTATTGTCTTCTTTCTGTATTTCCTGAAATATGAACTAATCCAAATGAGAAAAGCTACCATCTCTTTTTTACCTCTTTCTTGAGTTTATTTGCATTTTATGGGTAGATGGCATCCGGTTTGAAATATTATCTTTGTAATTTGAAATCTATAAAACACAATAATAAAATGAGAAAAGCAGGATTTTTTTTAATATCTATTGCACTGGGTACGACATTATGGGCACAGTCGCCTGAGCAAAAAGGACTGGACGTCATAAATAAGGAAAATGCAGAAGCTTATATAGACTTTTTGGCAAGCGATGAATTGGAAGGGCGCGAAGCGGGTTTCCGAGGCGGTCGTGTAGCCGGTGAATACATTGTTTCAAATCTGAAGACATTAGGCATACAACCGTTGTTTGCTTCTTATTATCAGCCTTTTGACGCCTATAACAAGGAAAGGCAAAAAAGGGGACGTTTTCAGGTTCATCCGGATTCGATAGCTAAGTTGAAGCAGGAGGTGCATCAGAAATTATCCATGCGGAATATACTGGGAAAGATTGAAGGAAAAAATCCGGATGAATATGTGATTATCGGTGCACACTATGATCATTTGGGAATTGACCCAATATTGGATGGCGACCAGATTTATAATGGTGCCGACGATAACGCCTCCGGCGTTTCGGCTGTTTTGCAAGTAGCGAAAGCTTTTCTGGCAACAGGTGTGCAACCGGAGCGAACTGTGATTTTTGCTTTTTGGGATGGCGAAGAGAAAGGCTTACTGGGGTCGAAATATTTCGTACAAAACTTTTCTGAGATAAATAAAGTGAAGGGGTATCTGAATTACGACATGATTGGTCGCAACAATAACGAAGCCAAGCCGACGCATGTGGTTTATTTTTATACCGAAGCGCATCCTGTATTTGGGGAGTGGTTGAAAAATGATATTAAAAAGTATCATTTAGATTTGGCACCGGATTATCGTCCTTGGGACAAACCGGTGGGAGGAAGTGATAATGCCTCGTTTGCCTTGTTGGATATTCCGGTTATTTGGTATCATACGGACGGACATCCTGATTATCATATGCCAAGTGATCATGTAGAAAAGATAAACTGGAACAAATTGGTCGATATAACAAAAGCCTCTTTCCTGAATATGTGGAATCTGGCAAATGAGAAGAGTTATTAGTAGGTATGTTATATTGGGGCAGTTTATTTCGGAATCTTCTTCATAAGTAAAAGTTAATTTATTAGTTTAATTGCCGCCAATCGGTCTTTTTCAGATGACTGGTTGGCGGCTTTTTTATTTTTTGTATTCAAATTAAAAAAATATATATAGGATTTCCCCGTATTTTTATTCCCTATATTTTTACTCCCTTTATAAATCAATAGCTATCGTTCTTTTTTTACTATTCTTTTGAAATAACCGCCTTTTCCTGGAAAGTTAAATACAAAAACAACTTCTCTTTTTTTGTGTTACATATATCAAAAAAGACGTTGGTTTTAGCCAAGATATTATATCATATAAATTAAACAAAAAACATCAGTTATGTTGAAAAGAATTAAACCTGTCAGCATGATACTGCTTGCGGGTACACTTTGTTTCTCCGGAAACTTGTATGCTACTCCCGACGCAGGAAGTCCGGTTACTGACATTTCCCAGCAGAATGATAAAGTATCGGGAGTTGTAGAGGATGCTTTAGGTCCGGTTGCCGGTGCATCTGTTATCATAAAAGGAACAACAAATGGAACTATGACCGATATGGATGGTAATTTTACTCTTGAAAGATTGAAGAAAGGTGATATCATTCAGGTCTCTTTTCTAGGTTTTGTGACTCAGGAAATTCCTTATACAGGACAAGCTACGCTGACTATTCATCTTGAAGAAGATACACAGATGATTGACGAGGTGGTTGTGACGGCTTTGGGTATGAAACGCGATAAGAAAGCGTTAGGATATGCTATGCAGGAATTGAAAGGGGAGGATTTGCTATCTTCCAGGGAACCAAATCTGGCTAATTCCTTATCCGGTAAGGTTTCCGGTTTACAGATTGTCCGTTCCAGCAATGGAGTAGGAGGTTCTTCTAAAATTGTACTTCGTGGTAATAGTTCGTTGACCGGTAGTAATCAGCCGCTTATTGTTGTGGATGGTACACCGATGGATAACTTTACCGGTGGTGTGGATGATGTCTGGGGGAATTCCGGGGCCGATATGGGTAACGGACTTTCGGATATTAATCCTGAAGATATAGAGTCTATGACTGTTCTGAAAGGAGCTTCGGCTGCCGCTTTGTATGGTTCGCGTGCCGGTAACGGAGTCATCCTGATTACTACCAAATCCGGCCGGCAAAATGAAGGCTTAGGTATTACTGTTAATGCAGGTATCACAACCGAGTCTATTTTCTTGAAACCTCATATGCAGAATAGTTTTGGGCAGGGTTCTGTCGGTATTTACGACAATCAGTCCCGTTTTAGTTGGGGACCGAAAGCTGAAGGACAAATAGTAACCGACTGGCTTGGACGTGAAGTCCCTCTTCGTACTTATGATAATATTGATGCTTTTTTCCATACCGGGACTTCTTTTAATGAAGGGGTTAGTTTTCAGCAAAATATTAACGGAACATCTGTTTTCACCTCTATTAATCGTTCGGATGATGCCGGTATCACACCCGAATCAAAATTGAACAAGACGAATATTACTTTGCGTGCCACTACGTTCCTGGACAAAGGTGAGAAATGGAAAGTCGATGCCAAAGTGAATTATGTAAATATGAATGCTCACAATCGCCCTATTCAAGGGGTTAATCCTTCAAATGCATTTAGTACGATTTACAATTTACCACGTTCTTTGAATGTGGCGGAATTTAAGCGTTGTGTGGATGAAGAAGGCAATATGATTTGGTGGGATGCTTCCAAGAACCCACAGGAAAACCCGTACTGGGTTACCAAATATCGTCAGAATAATGATACTCGAAACCGTTTATTGGGAAATGTATCATTGAAATATGCACCTACCACTTGGTTTGATATTGAACTTCGCGGAGGTACAGACTACTATACAACCACTAAAAATGAGAAAATATATGCCGGAGGCAATACAACTCCACGTGGCTTGTATAACGAAGGCTCCGAAACATTTTACGAAAATAATTATAGTTTTCTGGCTACGGCTCGTAAGGATAATTTGTTGAGTAATCTGGGTGGTTTCGTTACTTTCGGCGGTAATCTGATGATGCAGAAAAGAACTAAAATGGATGCTTCTGCCGGCGAATTATTAGTACCGAACCTTTTTTCTCTGAATAATGGCGTAAATAAGCCGACTGTCAAATCCGAGCTGACTCGCCGTAAGATGAATTCATTGTATGGTTCTTTGCAATTGAATTGGGATGGTTACCTGTTTTTGGATGTAACGGCTCGCAGCGATTGGTCGTCCACCATGTCGAAAGCTAACCGTTCTTATTTCTATCCTTCTGTAAGCTTATCCGGTGTTATCTCGGATATGTTACCTAAAATCGGGGGTAGCATGCCGGAATGGTTCACATTTGCCAAAGTAAGAGCTTCTTATGCTGAAGTAGGGAATGATTTGGATCCTTATCAATTGTATAATAATTATACAGTGAGTAAAGATGAAAATGGAAATACGATTGCAGCTCCCGGTACGGTTTTGTATGATGCGAATGTACGGAGCGAGTTGATTAAATCATGGGAAGCCGGTTTTGATATCCGTTTTCTGAATAATCGTTTGGGACTTGATTTTGCTTGGTATAAAACGAATGCTACCCGTCAGTTGCTGGATTTGCCGATGGACCCGTTTTCCGGCTATAGTTCCCGTAAAGTGAATGCCGGTAATATCCAAAATGAAGGTTTGGAAATATCGTTGAACGGTTCTATTATCCAGAGTGCAAATCCGCAAGGATTCAACTGGAATGCAACAGCACAATTCTCTTTGAACCGGAATAAAATTATAGATTTGTATCCGGGAGTTACTTTATATGACATCAAAACGTTGGATGCTATCCAGATAGTCGCTGCTCAGGGTAGTTATTATGGCGACATTTACGGTCAAACTTTCTTGCGCGTAACAGATAAAAACAGTCCCTATTATGGGAAAATTATCGTAGGAGATGATGGTTTGCCGCTAATCTCGACTGATAAAAGTAAAGTTGGAAACCAGAGTCCTGATTGGATGTTGGGGTTGACGAATAATTTCTCTTATAAAGGTTTTAATTTAAGTTTTCTGATAGATTTCCGTATAGGCGGCGATCTTTATTCTGCAACCGCTTCCAACTTATACATCCGCGGTAATGCAGCCGGTACGGTAGTAAATGGTGAACGTCAGAATTTTGTTGTTCCGAACTCGGTTATACAGAAGGAGGAGGGATATGTGGAAAATAATGTTCCTGTCACGCATCAGAATTATTGGGAACGTATTGGTTCGACCGGTAATTACGGTTTGCCTGAAGTCTTTACCTATGATGCAACTAACATTCGTCTGCGTAATATTACACTTGGATACGACTTTAATCGTACGATGTTGAAAAAGACTCCGTTCCAACGTTTGCGCCTTTCTGCTACCTGTAACAATGTATGGATGATTCATTACAATCTTCCGGGTATAGATCCCGAATCAGTATCGGCAACCAACACCAATGCTACCGGTTTTGAAAACGGGGCTGCTCCGACAAGCCGCTCATGTACATTTAACGTGACGGTAGGATTTTAAGTAATCTCTAAATCCGGAGACAATTATTGTCTAATCATAAATTAATAAAAGAAACAATATAATATGAACACGAAAAATAGATTCTTGGCAGGCTTGTTCTTACTGGTCGTTTTGTTTTCTTCCTGTAACGATTTCCAGGAGATAAATGAAGACCCGAACCAGGTGGACGAAAGTAAAGTGAAGCCTGAATGGTTCTTGAATGGTTCTGTCATTGGCGACCAGATGAACCCTGAAATTGCCGAACGTATTTTTATCATTACCTGGAATCGCGCTTCCCGTTTTAATCGGGGAAGTGGTTTTACCATAGGTACGGATAATAATGATTATATGACTCTTTATTTGGGAAACAGTTATTCCGTAAAGTGGTTGAATCTGGCTACCAAAGCTGTTCAATTGGGTGAAAAGAAAGTGGCAGATGGTGAAGCCGAACTTTTTCCTTATTATAAAAATGTGATTCAAATGGCCCGTATCTGGCGTGCTTATCTGAATTCGGAAGTTTCCGACGGTTTTGGTCCTATTCCGGCTCTGGATGCTTTTTCCGGTGTTCCGGCGGAGTATAATAGTGTAGAGGAAATCTATAGCTTTATCCTAAAAGAATTGAAAGAAGCGGAAGCGGCTCTGGACCCCTCTATCGATATGTCGGATATGGCAAACGAAGATGCTTTTTATGCCGGAAATGTAAATATGTGGAAAAAGTATGCCAATTCCCTGCGTATGCGTCTTGCCATGCGTATTGTGAATGCGAATCCGGCTTTGGCACAGGCGGAATTTGAAGATGCTGCTTCAAAAGGATATATATCCTCCTTGTCTGAACTGGCAGGCGTACAGGAAAAAGATGGTTGGAGCGATTTGACCAGTGTTATGTCCCGTACTTGGAATGCACAGGCAATGTCGGTGACATTTAAGAATTTGGTTGTTGGTTTGGGTAATATCGAATTTCCCCTTCCGGACTCGCTTAAATCTCATTTGAAAAATCCGCGTACTTATATGGGATTGTATCTGGATAAACATTTTCCGCTTACAACGAATGATCCGTGTGCCGGATTCTATTTTGACGGTATTCCGCAATATGTAGATCCGCGTGCCCCGAAATTGTTTAGTGTTGTGGGATGGGACGATGGCGTTGTTTATTCTGATTATATAGGAGCAGCCAGTGAGGTACAACCGGTTAATTTGTTAAATCCGGATGATAATACCAAGCCTATGCTGACGATTAATCCGAAATATACATGGGGCACTTGGGTTGCCGGTGAATGGGATATCAAAGGAGGTTTAGTCAGTGAATTGACCGGAAAGAATTATAACTATCCTTCCCTCTCCAAACAGTATCGTATGAGTACCCGGAAACGTGTTTATTTCGGACCGTGGGAAAGTTATTTTTTGTTGGCTGAGGCGGCTGTACGCGGTTGGAATGTGCCGGGAACAGCAAAATCGAATTATGATAATGGTGTAACATCTAGTTTCGAATATCAGGGTCTGTTGAGCGAAGTGGATGATTATCTGGCGTCTACCGAATATAACCGTATCGGAACGTCCGTAAATTTCAATCATACTACAGAAGCTAAATCTTATACGGTTAATTATATCGACCCCTATACGAAAGAGAATAAAACAATGACTTATAATTATCCGAAAAACTCAATCTATCGGGGTGGGGCGTACAATAACGATGCCATGACAAAGATTTTTACGCAAAAATATATAGCCCAGATGCCTTGGTTACCGGAAGAAGTCTGGAGCGATCATCGTCGTATCGGATTGCCTTTCTTTGAAAATCAGGCCGTTGAGAAAGATTACAACCCCTTGAACCAAGTCCCGCTGACTGTAGCCACTTCGAAAGAATGCCGTTTGGAATTTTATCCGAAGCGTTATCGTTATCCGGCTAATATTCAAACCAATAACATGGAGGGTTATAAAAAAGCCGTCGAACTGCTGGGTGGTCCGGATGTTGTCGGTACGGCTTTATGGTGGAGTTTAAAATAAAAAGTTTCTTCTTTAATTACATATTAACAGCGCTGTACATTTGCTTGTATGGCGCTGCTTAATTATTGAATATAAACAAGAAAGTGGAAATAGTGTCCGAACAATCGGTTGTGGATTCTCCCGATTATCAAAATGTCACTAGTAAGGCAACTAAATGGGATTAGTATGGCGGGTAAAATAAATTACCCGCACATGTAACTCTTTTTAATATATCAATCCGATTGTAAAACACTTAAAAGATGAACATTCTGTCACTCAGCAGAGGCAGGTCGGGAAGAGCCTATTTACAAGGTTCATGAAAAGTTACTTCTGACACTCAAAGCAATAATAAATACTTCCTCCCATGTAATTCTCTTTTCTTATTGCTTCCCCACAGACAGGACAAGGTTTTCCACAGGTATCTTTGGACAAAATAGGAAAATAATTCCCTTTTTTACCGAATAAATCTGTTTCGGAATTACGTCCTCCGGCCTGATATATCTCTTTTAATGTCGATTTGACGCAATGGAATAAGTTTTCTTTCTGGTTGTCTGTCAGTGTATTAATGCGTGTTTTGGGATGTAGACGGGCGTTGAACAGAATATCTTGCAGGACACCGTTGCCGAGACCCGGTATGGTTTGTTCCGTGGCCAGAAAAGCTTTTGCTGTCTTTTTCTGTTTTTCGTCACTATTTATCAGGGTTAAAAAATAATCGAGATTAAAAGCATCAGACATGACTTGTGGTTTGTTTTTGGCACTATCCCGGTAAGGAGTAAAGCTGCATTCGAATGAGTCTGCCGGAAAACACAGTATTCCGCCGTACATACGAACGGACCCTGTCAGGAAACTCTCATCTTCAAAACCGATTAACAATTGATGCTTGTCCGGAATTTTGTCGCCCGGCTTAAAATAGCGTAAATTAACTCCGTCGCCCAACAAAAGACGGCTATCTTCAATATCCGTTTCTAGCAGACCGCCATAAGCATGTGTAATACCGAATATTTTGCCGGTCAGCATATTACCGTAGTTTTCCGGATTACCGTAAAACCATGCAAACTTATGCGGAGTGTATCCGGCTGTCACAAAAGTAATCCTTTTTCCTTGAATAGTTTGATTCATTTGCTCTGCAATATAGAGCGCTTCCGGAGCTTCAATCATAATGACAATATTGTGTTGGTTTATTGAGTTTAATACGCATACAAACATACGAAAAATTATTAATAATCGGACATTCATTATTAAAGATAGCACTTGTTTGGTTGCTTTTTATGTCCAACCTTTGCATAGATTATACTAGAAAAATATAAAAATATGTTAGCAAGTCTATTATTCGGATTCTTATGCTACCTGCTTAGATTGGTAGTGAAAAATAAAGTCCGGATTATGCAAAAGCTAAAACAAAAAATGAATAGTAGAAAATGACAACAAAACGAACGAAAAGCTCATTTAGAGCGATGAGTAACAAACGTAAACTTGAATCTGTATTTCTTTTTGTGACAGGCCGTTGTAATGCCAAATGCGCTATGTGTTTCTATGCCGGCGAGATGGATAAAAAAGAAAAAGACCTTACTTTCGACGAAATCAAAAAAATATCCGAAACAGCCGGTGAATTTAACCGACTTTGGGTATCAGGAGGAGAACCTACTTTAAGAGAAGATTTACCTGAAATTCTGGAATTATTCTATAAAAATAATCATATAAAAGATGTCAATCTTCCAACCAACGGACTGAAACCAGACCGGGTCGTGGAATGGGTGGCGCGTTTTCGTAAAAATTGTCCCGAATGTAATATTAATTTAAGTATTTCTTTGGATGGATTTGGCAAAACTCATGATTTACAACGAGGGGTGCCCGGTAATTTTTATAAAGCATTGGAAACGCTCCGGAAGGTAGAGGAGCGTTTTGGCGATGATGGCAAAGTTTTGAAAAATATATCGACCGTTATTACAAAATATAATATCGACCAGGTTGAAGATTTTATGTTATGGATTTTTGCCCGTTTTCATACTTCCACGCATACAATAGAAGCTGCCAGGGGTATGACTCGTGATGACGGTATGAAGGTATTGACCGAACCGATACTCCGCAAATTGCAGGATAAAGTTTCTCCGGTATATTCGGCTTATGCAGAACGTATGGTGAAAGAAACAAGTGGTTTGAGAAAACCCATCACTCGTTTCTTTTATCTCGGCTTCATCCGTACATTATATAATGTGCGTGCCAGTAATATCGATAAGCCTACCCCTTGGGGGATGGATTGCACAGCCGGCGAAACCACGTTGGTGATAGATTATGACGGTCGTTTCCGTGCCTGCGAACTGCGTGAGCCGATTGGCAATGTGAAAGATTACGATTGCAATGTGGCCCGAATCATGCAGAGCGATGCGATGAAACAGGAAATCGCAGCTATCGGTCACGGTGCGAAAGCCAACTGTTGGTGTACACATGGCTGTTGGATAACATCCTCTGTCGTATTTAATCCTCGGAAGATGATAGGTTTGGTTTACAAGGGTTATCGTGAGACAAAAAAATTAAATCGCCCTTTATCGTTCGATGAAAAAATGTTACAGGGACTGGAAAATAAGTATGAACTCGACCGTAAAAAGTTAGAGGCATTGCAACAAATTTGAGAACGAAAGAATGTGATAAGATGAAAATACTTTTGGTAACAAGAGGTTCACAAGGAGATGTTTTTCCTTATCTGGCTGTCGCTTCAGAGCTTGTGAAGAGAGGACATGAGGTAACGGTCAATCTTCCCCGGATTTTCGAAAATGAAATTAAACCATATCATTTGCCATACGTTTTGCAGGATTTTGACGATATAGGTGGAATGATAGGAGAAGCGGCTGAAAAGTCACAGAAGTTTCGGCCTTTCCTGAAATGGATGCGAGCTGTTATAGACAAGCAATTCGAGCAATTAATTCCATTATTGGAACAGCATGATATATTAGTTTCCGCCAATACCGAGTTTGCAGCAACCAGTGTGGCTGAATATTGCCGTAAACCATTGATACGTACGGCTTTTGCTCCATTTCTTCCGGGAAAGAAAATTCCTCCGGCTGTGATGCCTTTTCCGAAACCTAATCCTATTGTTACACCTGCTGTTTTATGGGGACTGATGAACCGGATGACAAATTTTATGGTAAAAGGAACTATTAACCGTAAACGTGCCGAATATAATCTGCCGCCTATTGGGAATTTCGGTTATCATGCGGGTGAACATTCTTATAATTACCTGATGTTTAGCCAATATTTGGGCAGTATTGACCCGGATTGGCGTTTTAAGTGGAAAATTGGCGGTTATTGTTTTAATGATACATTCTCATATAATCAGGAGAAATACGATGAAATGATGGCCTTTGTCAATGCTTCTCGTACACCTATTGTCTTTTTTACATTGGGGAGTTGCAGTGCAAAGGATGGTAATCGTTTTTGTGAAATGCTTGCAACAATTGCTAAAAGGAATGATTACAGGCTGATAGTAGGAGCTGGTTGGGCTAAAACTGGTGTGAATCTGGAAAATAGCGATTACTTATACCTGATGAAAGACCCTGTGCCTCATACGTTAATTTTGCCTCATTGTGATGGAGTCATTCATCATGGTGGTTGCGGTACAACCCACAGTGCGAGCCGTGCCGGTAAACCTCAGTTGATTACACCGTTGATTATCGATCAGCCATATTGGGCCTATCGTATCCATCAGTTGGGAGTAGGTCCTGAGGCCGTTAAGATAGCGAAAGTGACGGAAAAAGAATTGGAGTATAAAGTCCGTGATTTAGTATCCAACCCCCTTTATAAGCAGAATGCGGTGCATCTTGGCAAACAGATAAGGAGCGAGAATGGAATTAATAATATGTGTGATTATATAGAAAGCATGTCTGTTGTAAAATAACCTATTTCTTATATTCGTAGTAAATGATTGCGGGATTGGCTTCCGGAGTCAAGTTCTTTTATTTAAAGTAAAAAGGCTATATTCCTATCTATCAGGTATAGAACTAGGAATATAGCCTTTTGGTTGGAAACTTACCTCTGGATATTATTGCATACCTTCGGTGGTAACTTCTTTATTGATTTTCTTAACCAATCCTTGTAGTACAGCCCCCGGACCCAATTCGATAAAATGATTGGCGCCATCGGCAATCATATTTTGAACACTTTGTGTCCAGCGAACCGGAGCTGTCAGCTGAGCAATCAAATTAGCTTTGATTGTCTCCGGACATGTTTCAGCTTTAGTACTTACATTTTGGTAAACCGGACAAACCGGATCTTTGATTGTTGTAGACTCGATTGCTGCAGCCAGTTCGGCGCGTGCCGGCTCCATCAATGGAGAATGGAATGCACCACCTACTTTCAGTTTCAGAGCACGCTTGGCACCGGCTGCCAACATTTTTTCGCAAGCCGCGTCAATACCGGGAACAGAACCGGAAATAACCAATTGTCCCGGGCAATTGTAGTTTGCACAAACAACGATTTCTCCATCGATACTTGCACAGATTTCTTCGACTTTTTCGTCGGGTAAAGCCAGAACGGCAGCCATGGTGGAAGGGGTTGCTTCACAGGCTTTTTGCATAGCCATAGCACGTTTCGATACCAGAACCAGACCGTCTTCAAATGACAAAGCTCCGGCAGCAACCAGTGCGGAGAACTCTCCTAATGAATGGCCGGCTGTCATATCGGGTTTAAACTGGTCTCCTAATGTTTTTGCGAGGATGACTGAATGTAAAAAAATGGCAGGTTGTGTCACTTTTGTCTGTCTTAGGTCTTCGTCAGTTCCTGTAAACATTAAGTCTGTTATGCGGAACCCCAGAATTTCATTGGCCTTCTCAAACATCTCTTTAGCAAGGGGATTGTTTTCGTAAAGGTCTTTACCCATTCCGACAAATTGTGCACCCTGACCGGGAAATACATACGCTTTCATTTTTCTAATCTTTTTCTAATTTCAGATTTTTAAGACGTCGCAAAGGTAATAATTTTGGAATAAGTGGGGTACTATTCATTACAAATTGTATCTTTGCCCCGTACAAAACAGAAATATTAACGATTTAATTTTATAATATCATGACAGATTTATTGTTTTTAGGAAATTTAGGTACAGGCGAAATCGTTATCATCGCCATTGTTGTGTTACTTCTTTTCGGTGGAAAGAAAATCCCGGAATTGATGAAAGGTATCGGTAAAGGTGTAAAGAACTTCAAGGACGGTGTAAAAGGTTTGGAAGACGACATTAAATTGGACGATACAGATAAGAAGTAAAGAAAGATGCAACAAGAAGAAATGTCATTCTGGGATCACCTGGAAGAACTTCGTTGGACTTTGTTTCGTTCTTTTTTAGCGCTCTTTGTTTTTGCCATAGGTACTTTTGCTTTTATGCGCGGTGAGAATGGTTTATTTAGCCGCGTTATCGAAGCTCCTTGTTCATCCGATTTTATTTTTTACAGATGGTTGTGTCATTTGAATGAATGGCTTGTGAATATAAGCCCGTGGTTCGATGTGTTGCCGGATTTCTGTAATGATGATTTCCATGTACAGATTTTTAATATAAAACTGGCTTCCCAGTTTTTTACTCATATGACGACCTCGTTCTGGTTGGCTCTTGTTCTTACGTTTCCGTATTTAATGTGGGAAATTTGGAAGTTTATAAGCCCGGCTTTGTATGAGAATGAGAAGAAAAATGTCAAATGGGTATTTTTGCTGGGAACAATCATGTTCTTTGTAGGATGTGCAGTCGGATATTTTATGGTATTTCCGATGACATTGCGTTTTTTGGCAACATATCAGTTGAGTTCTAATATTATAGAACAAGTGTCTTTGGATTCGTATATGGACAATTTCCTGATGTTGATTTTTGTGATGGGAATTGTTTTTGAAATGCCATTGGTTTCGTGGTTGTTATCGAAGATTGGGTTATTGAACCGCTCGTTCTTTCATAAATATAGGCGGCATGCGATTGTGGGTTTGTTGGTTGCGGCGGCATTCATCACTCCGAGTAGCGACCCGTTCACTTTAAGTATTGTATTTTTCCCGTTGTACGGATTGTTCGAACTGAGTGCTTTCTTTGTAAAGAAGGCTCCGAAAGAAGATGATGAAGACGAGGAGGAAGATCAGGAGGAAAGTGAAAATACAGAAGTCGTAACAGTCTGACGACGAGAGCAAATGAAAAATAACCGAGAGGGGATAAACCGGTCAAAACGGTCTATCCTCTTTCGTCATTTATCTTCATCGGCGGATGAAGTATTTTTATATGTGAAATTTATTGTTATTAATTTTTTAATTCTTTAGACATGAAATTACCAATTGTACTTCTTTCGCTTGCATTCATGGCGGGTGGAAGTAATCTGCAGGCACAAGACAAGCCGCAGGAAAAGAAGGCGAAAGCCTACATGGTGGCAGATGCCCACTTGGATACACAGTGGAACTGGGATATCCAGACAACCATCAAGGAATATGTATGGAATACGTTGAACCAGAACTTATTCCTGCTTAGGAAATACCCGAATTATGTATTTAATTTCGAAGGGGGTGTCAAGTATGCTTGGATGAAAGAGTATTATCCGGCTCAATATGAAGAAATGAAGGAATTCATAAAAAACGGACGCTGGCATATTTCCGGTAGTAGCTGGGATGCTACCGATGCTCTTATTCCGTCACCGGAATCCTTTATTCGTAATATTACATTGGGACAGACTTATTATCGGAATGAGTTTGGAGTGGAAAGTACCGATATTTTCTTGCCGGACTGTTTCGGTTTTGGTTGGACATTGCCGACGATTGCCGCACATTGCGGTCTGATTGGTTTTTCTTCCCAAAAACTGGATTGGCGAAATAATCCTTTCTATGGAGATAGCAAACATCCTTTTTTAATTGGTTTATGGAAAGGAGTAGACGGTTCATCTATCATGTTGGCGCATGGATATGATTATGGCCGGAGATGGAGAGATGAAGACCTTTCCAAAAACAGGCAATTGCTGGAATTGAGCGGTCGTAATCCATTTAATATCGTATACCGTTACTATGGAACGGGGGATACGGGTGGTTCGCCAAATTTGGCTTCTGTTCGTTCCGTTGAAAAAGGTATCAAAGGTGATGGACCGTTGGAAATAATCAGTGCAACCAGCGACCAGATGTTTAAAGACTTCATGCCTTATAAGAATCATCCGGAATTACCGGTATTCGACGGCGAATTATTGATGGACGTGCATGGTACGGGTTGTTATACTTCTGAAGCTGCCATGAAAATGTACAACCGCCAGAACGAAGTGTTAGGCAATGCAGCTGAACGGGCTGCTGTTGCTGCCGAATGGTTGGGTGGAGCGGCTTATCCTTTACAAACGTTGACGGATGCCTGGAGACGTTTTATCGTTCACCAATTTCATGATGACCTGACTGGAACCAGTATTCCGCGTGCTTACGAATTTTCGTGGAATGACGAATTAATTTCTTTAAAGCAGTTTGCTGATGTATTGACTTATTCTGTCAATGCGGTTTCCAACCAAATGGATACACGTGTGAAAGGAATTCCGGTTATCCTGTATAATGCTCAAGCTTGTCCGGTATCGGATTTGGCGGAAGTGGTACTGGATATGCCGAAAGCTCCTAAAGGTTTTACCGTTTATGATGAAAAAGGGAAGAAAGTTCCGGCACAGTTCATCTCTTACGAAAACGGAAAAGCCCATTTACTGATTGCAGCAACTGTTCCGGCAGCCGGTTATGCTGTATATGATGTACGCACGGGAGGAAACGATGCTCGTGTAAATCGCCCGGAGAATACACTGGAAAATTCTCTTTATAAAATACAATTGGATAAGAACGGAGATGTAGTATCACTGTTTGATAAAAAGAATAATAAGGAATTAGTAAAAGAGGGTAAAGCTATCCGCTTGGCTCTTTTCACGGAAAATAAATCTTATGCATGGCCGGCTTGGGAAATTTTGAAAGAAACAACCGAACGGGAACCGATATCTATTACGGATGACGTAAAGATTACGTTGGTTGAAAACGGTGACTTGCGTAAGGCTCTTTGTGTTGAAAAACGTCACGGAAAGTCTGCATTTAAACAGTATATTCGTTTGTATGAAGGTGCTCGTGCCGACCGTATAGACTTCTATAATGAAGTGGATTGGGAATCTACCAATGCTTTACTGAAAGCAGAATTCCCGCTTTCTGTTTCTAACTCGGAAGCTACTTACGATTTGGGTATCGGAAGTGTGAAACGTAGCAATAATACATTGACTGCTTATGAAGTTTATGCTCAATATTGGGCAGACCTGACTGATAAGAGCGGTAATTATGGTGTGTCTGTCATGAATGACGGTAAATATGGTTGGGATAAACCGAATGACAATACTATTCGTCTGACACTCTTACACACACCGGAGACTAAAGGTGGTTATGCTTACCAGAATCGTCAGGATTTCGGTTATCATACCTTTACTTACAGTCTTGTTCCCCATGCCGGGGCACTCGACAAACCGGCAACAGTGCTGAAAGCTGAACAACTGAATCAACCGATATTGGCATTCAAAGCAGACAAACATGCCGGAACATTAGGTAAATCGTTTACCTTTGTCCATTCTGATAATAATAGTGTAGTTGTTAAAACACTGAAGAAAGCTGAAGTTTCGGACGAGTATGTTGTACGTGTCTATGAAACCAGCGGAGAAAAAGCCCAACAAGCAGAAATTGTTTTTGCCGGTGATATCCTGAGTGCCAGTGAAGCAGATGGTACGGAAAAGACAATTGGGCAGGCAGCTTTCAGTGGCAATAAATTGCAGGTATCTATTTCCCCTTATTCAATTAAGACATATAAGGTTAAGCTGAAGTCTTCGGCTGGCCAACCTGAGAAGTTGCAGTATGCTGTTTTACCGTTGAAATTTAACCGTAAATGTGCAAGCTGGAATGAATTCCGTGGTGAAGGTGATTTTGAAGGTGGCTATTCGTATGCTGCGGAATTATTACCCTCTTCGATGAGTGTTAATCAGGTTCCTTTTACATTAGGAGAAAAAGATACTTATAATGGTTTGGCATGTAAGGGCGATACTCTTTTGTTACCGGAAGGAAATACCTACAATCGCATTTATTTCTTGGCTGCATCAACTGACGGTGATTGCACTGCGACTTTCCGGATTGGTAAAAATGAGGAAAGTCTATCGGTTCCATATTACAGCGGTTTTATCGGACAATGGGGACACTTGGGACATACGGAAGGTTTCCTGAAAGATGGTGAAATAGCTTATGTTGGTACACACCGCCATGCGCCACAGGGAGATGAGCCTTACGAATATACCTATATGTTTAAAGTTGGTCTGGATATACCGAAGGGTGCAACAAGCATTATTTTGCCGAACGATAACCAAGTTGTTTTGTTTGCTGCAACATTGGTGAACGAAAATTATCAGCCAGTGACACCTGCATCTACTTTGTTCCGTACAGCTTTGAAATCAAATATGCCGGCAGAGCAGAAAGTCGTAAAAGAAAATCTGTTGAAAAACGCGAAGGTGATAACCTACTCCGGTTATATCAATGAAAGAGAGGCTCCTAAATATATGATTGACGGAGATAAGGATACAAAATGGTGTGATATTACAGCTACTCCGAATTATGTTGATTTTGATTTAGGAACAGCTTCTCCTGTTTCCGGCTGGAAATTGGTGAATGCAGGTCAGGAAAGTCATGAATATATCACAGCAGGTTGTTTCTTGCAAGGCCGTAATAGCTTGACTGAAGAATGGAAGACGCTGGATCGTTTAGCAGGAAATCATAAAAATGAAGTGACACGTGAGCTTGCTGAACCGGTATCTGTTCGTTATGTACGTTTGCTGGTTACGCAACCAGTGCAAAGTCAGACTGGCTCGGATACTCGTATTTATGAGTTCGAACTGTATAAATAAAGATAAATAGTCTTATTCCGAAGGTTTTTCGGATTATTGTAAATATGAAGCCCTGTGAGGTATAACAAATAAGGTATTATTGGTGGATTTTGTTATTTTCTTACAGGGCTTTATTGTTTTTTTGAATACTCGTAAATTGTATTTTGAGTCAGGTATATGGCTTTTTGAAGGATAAAAAGAAGCAGAGTCTCAAATCTTCTTTTTCTGCTGAATTGATTTAGTTCTGCAAGAACTCTGTTTATTCCTGATAAAACCAGCTGATAATCAAATAATTTGAGGTTCTGATAAATATGAAGTAACTTTAAAGTATTGGTAAGAAGGCTTGAAATATGAAGGTTTTGGTTATAGTATGGTAGAATTGGTGACTTATTATCACTTTTTTTTGTTTTATTTTACAAGATGTGATATAAAAGTGGGAAGGAATGCGTATAAATCAAAAAAAATATTATCTTTGCGTTAGATCTTTAAATAAAAACAGAGTTCTTGCAGAACTGAGTTTTTTTGCATGTCTGTTTCTGAACTTATATAAACAGTTAGCGAGGAAGACTTATTATGGGATTTAGTATCAATGATTTACAAAAGGGGAATGAACAGGCTTTAACACAGTTGGTTTCCTTGTATTGGGGCCGTTTGTACAAACTTGCGGTAACATTTGTACTTGATACTGAAGTGGCGAAAGAAATTGTGCAAGATGCCTTTTTAGCAGTTTGGGAAAAGAGGGAAACCTTTGATGTTGATTGCAATCTATTACAGTATTTATTTCGTATTGTAAGAAATAAAAGTTTTAATTATTTGCGTGGTTTGCAACTAGAGACAATTCCTGTTGAGCTTTTGGAGCAGGATAATATATATATGAGAAGTAATCTTTATTTATTGGAAGATACTGTAGTTGAATCTCTCTTTTTGCAAGATTTGGAAGAGATTATCCAGCAATCCCTTCAGAAACTATCTTTGCAATCTCAGGAAATTTTTATGCTTAGCCGTAAAGAAAATATGTCGAACAAGGAAATTGCACAAATAATGCATTTGTCGCAAAAAGCGGTCGAATTCCATATCTCCAAAGCAATAAGACAAATAAAACACGATTTACCAGAAGAATATCATTTTAAAATATCTCTATTCTAATCTTTAGAAACTCCTTTCTTTGTTGAGCTCTCACATTTTCTCTGTGTCATGTATTTTAAGATTTATCCTGTTTTACCCTTGAAATAGCCACGTGTGAGTTAAATAATGTTTATACTGATGCGTTTCGTGAAAAAAGTCGCTTTTTCCACTAGGGATAGGGGGAAAAAATGTGTTTGCCTATATAGAGGATGTTCTCTAAATGCTTAAATCTAATAAATAAAGATATGAAATGTATAGTATCAGGTATGTTTGCAGTGTTCTCTATTTTATTTGTTTCGTGTTCCAACAGAAAAGAACAGACCATTATCTTGTCGGAGGTAAAAAGGGATGTTACAGAGTTGGTTTATAACGATGCAAAAGAATTGTTGAAAAGAAAGTAGTTTAATTGAAATAAATTCGTTTGATGCGGCGAGTATGTCTTATAATGAATTTTCTGACGGATTGGTGGACAGTGTTCATTTCGTACAACTTTCATCAGATGAATTGATTGGGAATATAAGTCGACTTGAAATATTTGAGGATAGGATTTATGTATTGGATCAAAATATTGCAAAGAAGGTTTTCATATTTGATATGAAAGGAAAACTGATAAAAGTAATAGATGACCAAGGTGGTGGCCCCAATGAATATATACGTTTGGGGGATATGCACATCAATGAATACACAAAGGAGTTGATAGTGGCTGATGTAGCCGGCAAATATATGCATTATAGTTTAGATGGTGAATTTTTGCGTTTTACTCGTGCTATCCCGAATATCTATTATTCTCCGATAGAAAATGATTGCTTCTATAATTCTATAGCATATGAGCAAACGAAAAATGCCACAAACGGATGTTATGCTTTGTTGCTTTCCAAGGATTCTACTATCACAAATACTGCATTTGAGTTTTATCCTCTTCAAAAATATACGGTAAATGTAGATCCTTTTAATAAAAATGAATTAGGTGAACTACTTTATATACCTTCTTTTTGTGATACCGTTTACTGTTTGATTTCTAATCATTCTTTTCAAGCTAAATATGTGATAAGACAGGCAAAATCATTGTGGGATTATAAGGATAAGGAACTGTCGGAGAAAGAACGTGTAGATTTACTTTTTAATGGCTATACTTGTTTGGGTAGTAAAGTCCTTGAGAATAATGACTTTTTTCAATACTCAATAGGTCGAAAGTATAAAACTAGAATTGTGGGATATACATATTATTATAATAAGAAAAATAAAAAGAGCTTCTATTTTGATCAAGACAAGAAATTTGATAAAAAGAAACCATTAAGAAAGGGGGCTTTTTCAATTGTACCCCCTGTTTGTACATATAAGGACTATTTTGTTGGAGCATTCATCCCAACACCTTTTACACAGGATACTCATTTGGCTAATAAAGAATATTTGGAGATTATGAATAGTGCCGATGAGAATACGAATCCGGCATTAGTCTTTTATAAATTGAATACTGAATATGAATAAGAATAATGTGTTGTATATATCAATAATTTGTGTTTTTTCTTTTGACTGTACATTCCTGAATGAAAGAAATGTGGATTTTGTCCAATTATGGGATGAAGAAAGTGAAAATGTTAAAATACAAATTGTCTATTTGAAATAATGAATGATGTTTTTTTCTCTGTTTAACTTAATAATATTTGATATCATGAAAAAAGAATTTTACTTGTTAACGTTGTTGTTTTTGTTGTTGAGCTTGGTTGAAGGGAAAGCCGAAGGAGCATCTACAGTGGTAAATATAAAAGTTCAGGGTTTGGATGAGGCTGATTGGATGAGTGAAAGTTTTGAAAATGAAATTTTTAAGCCAATACGTTATGTTCAGTTGGAAAGCGGGGATGATTTGTTGGTTTGGGTGATTTTACAGATGGATGCCTCGTTAGTGCTTGGGCTGCTAATAACTATGCTCCCCTCTTTGATGGTTCCCTGAAAAAAGAAGATGAAAGAACTAAGAATTTGAAAAAGCAATTCAAACATCCGGTTCAGGAAGAAGATAATCCAATTTTAAAAATTTTAGAATTTACTTTTTAGACTTTGATTTTCAATCTGTACATATTATTCCCCCCTGCGGTGGATGAAAAAAAATTGAAAAAAGTTGACTTTTTCGTTAGGGATAGAGCGAAAAAATGTGTTAGCCTATATAGAGAGACTTAATAAAATGGAAATAAGGGACGAAATATTAATACGATATATTAAGCAGTCTTGTTCGAAGGAAGAAGCAAGGGAGGTCTTGCGTTGGATTGAAGCTTCGGAAGAGAACAAGGCCCATTTTGAGCAGTTATATGCTATTTGGATAATTGTCGAAATGGAGGCCTTTTCGGAAATCACAGATGTTCCGGAAGACGTTCTTGAGGGGATACGGATGCGTGCTAGTGTGCCGTCCGGTAAAAAAAGAAGGCGACAACTCTACTGGATTTTCTCTACTGTAACAAGTGTGGCAGCAGTTGTGTTGTTTGTGTTTTTTTTGAATAGAAACAAGAATGTACAACCGGATTACGAAACATATTTGTCGAAGGTCGCTAGTTCAACAGAAATAGTTTTAGCAATAGGAGAAGAGGAGGCTATAGAAATACAGGATTCCATGGCAGTCGTTTCCTATGATACTCAAAAACGACGTATCCAGATTAACGATACGTTGGAAATTGAACAAAAACAGAAGGAAGAAACATTAAATACAATCCGAATTCCTTACGGGAAGCGTTCTTTGCTGGTTCTGGCGGATGGGACACGGGTGCATTTGAATTCCGGTTCTTCGTTGGTGTATCCTTCTAATTTTACAGGAGATAAGCGGGAAGTGTATCTGGAAGGAGAAGGCTATTTTGAAGTTCAGAAAGAGGCGGATGAACGGAAATTCTTAGTTCGTACAGCTTATAAAACAATAGAAGTGACAGGCACTCAATTTAATGTATTAATCGATAAAACATTGCAAAAATTCGAAGCAGTTCTTGTTTCCGGAAAGATTGCTGTAGACAGCGAAGCCGGAACTTTGCAGCTTACTCCTAAGCAATGCTATAATTTTTCGGCTGATACGCGGAATGAAGATTTGAAAGAAGTAGATGTGTCAAATTATATCTCTTGGATTGATGGGAAACTGAAATTCGACAGACTCCCTTTACATGAAGTTCTATATAAATTGGAAAAAGTATATAATATAAAAATAACTCTCGTAAATCCGGAATATCTGAATTATCAGGTATCCGGAATGTTGGATTTACGGAATACCGGAGAAGAAACACTAGATATTTTAATGGGAATTTTGGTCCCGGGAGGAAAAGTTGTGAATCTATATCAAATCAATTAATCAATATGGAAAGACAGGTGTTTTTACAACTGTTAATCACTAATTTTAATAAAAATGTTATGAAAAAGAAAGATGAAAGAAGGCGCCCGCATGAAAAGGGGCGATGGAAACGTTTTCTTATTTTAGGACTCTGTGGCTGTATGTCCATGAGTATGTATGCGAATGTTCTGAAATCGCAAGTTAGTTTATCATTGAAAAATGCAACACTGAAAGAGGCTTTAGAACAAGTGCAAAAGCAGGTAGGAGTAAGCATTATTTATTCGAATAATGTGCTTGATGATGAGGCAAAAGTTTCTTGCAAAACAAAAAATGCGGAGCTTGAAGAGGTTCTTAGTATTTTGTTAAAAAATCAGAATTGTGCTTACAAGGTTGAAAATGGACAAGTGATTTTATTCCCGAAGGTTGCTGAACCCAGAGTAGAAGAGGTCAATCAGGAAGGGTTTAAAGTGAAAGGTCAGGTATCGGACAATATGGGACCGTTACCAGGTGTGAATGTTATGGTGAAAGGTACGATGACTGGTGTAATTACTGATGCAGATGGTAATTATGAGATTGTTGCACCTTATTCCAAAGCTAGTCTGATATTCTCGTATGTAGGATTTCAGCCTCAGGAAGTTCAACTGAAAGGTGAACATACATTGAATGTAACTTTGGTAGAAGATACCAAAGCGTTGGAAGAAGTAGTGGTTGTAGGGTATACAACTCAGAGAAAAGCTACAATTACCGGCGCTGTATCTACCATTACCACAAAGGATTTAACGCAGAGCCCTACAGCTAACCTGACAAATGCATTGGCAGGTCGTATGCCGGGTTTGATGGTGAATCAGTTTAGTGGTGGTGAGCCAGGTGTTGACGGAGCTGATATTAAAATTCGTGGTTTTGGCACATATGGAGACAAAAGTCCGATTATCATCGTCGATGGAGTAGAACGTGATATGAGTTATTTAGCACCGGAAGAGATTGAAACATTTACGATTTTGAAAGATGCTTCTGCTACAGCACCTTATGGTGTGCGTGGTGCAAACGGTGTAATTATTATTACAACTAAACGTGGTAAAGCTCAGGAAAAAGCTTCGGTAAACTTCAAAGCTTCTGTAGGTACAAACAATCCAGTGAAATTTCCTTCTTATTTAGGTTCGGCTGATTATGCAACCTTGTATAATGAAGCAATGATTAATGGCGGAACATCTCCAAATTCTCCGGATTTGTTTTCACAAGAAGCAATCGAAAGATATCGTAAGGCAAAAGGGGATAATTCCGATGGCATGGGATATGACTGGGATTATTTCGATTATGCATTTAAACCAGGTATGCAGCAGGATTACAGTTTGTCTGTCCGTGGTGGTTCAGATAGAGCACGTTACTATGTATTAGCAAATTATTTCCAACAGGATGGTAACTACAAACATACAGATTTGACTCAGTTTGATACGCAGGCTGTTTTCAAACGTTATAATTTCCGTGCGAATATGGATGTAGATATCACGAAAGATTTTTATGTGAAATTAGATTTGGGTGCACGTATTACTGACCGTAATGCCCCGGGTACTACTGCAAGCCGTGTTGTGGCTATTGCCAATACACAGCCTCCTTATTTACCTATCACATTGCCTAATAATGGTAATCCTGAAAATGAGGCTTATGTATTGAATAACCCTTATGGTATGCTTTATGGTGATTATCAGCATCGATATAATATCTTGGGTGAACTTTCTAGAACTGGTTATTTGAATGAAAAGAAGACCTTCTTGAACGGTTCTTTTGCTATTGGCCATAAATTGGATTTTATTACGAAAGGATTGAAAATAGAGGGGATATTTTCTTATGATGCGGAAGAAGGTCGCTGGATTAAACGGGAGTTAGGTCAGTATGATGACGGATATAGAAAATTCACGAAGTACGGAACGTTTACACCGGAGGCCGGTCAGTATGGTTCTTATTATATGAATAATACTGAAATGTATCCGGGTAAATATATAAAAGGAAATCGTGATTACGATCAGGATGCGACTATTGGGAATGAGTTATCGCATAATCCAACCCAAAATAGAACTTATTATCAATTGAAATTGGATTATTTACGTTCATTTGGATTGCACGATGTAAGTGGCTTGATATTATTCAATCGTTCATCTCGCGCATATGATAAAGACGTGGAATACCGTTATCAAGGTCTTTCCGGACGTGCAACTTATGCTTATGATAATAAGTATTTGGCAGAATTTAATATTGGTTACAATGGTTCTGAAAACTTCGCTCCTGGCAAACGCTACGGTACATTCCCTGCTGGTTCTATTGGTTGGGTTGTTTCAAGAGAAAGTTTTATGCAGTCAACTAGTTCTTGGTTGGATAACTTAAAAATTCGTGCATCTTATGGTTTGGTAGGTAGTGACCAGTTAGGTGGTAGCCGTTTTGCTTATTTGTCATTCTTTAATGGTGGAGGCGGATACAATACCGGTATTAACAATGACTTTGGTACGGGTATGGCTGGCGGATATTATGAAGGTAATTTGTCTAATCCTAATTTGACTTGGGAAAAATCAAAAAAATTGAACGTCGGTATTGATGCGTCTTTCTTTAACAATAGATTGACGTTTACGATGGATGTGTTTAAAGAGCATCGTTTTGATATTATCACTGATTTGAGTGGTGGTGATAAGTTAGGTTATCCTAATTATGTAGGTAAAAATGCTCCTCTTATTAATTCAGGTATCGTAGACAATAAAGGCGTGGATATAGAGGTCGGATGGAGAGGTTCTATAGGTCGGGATTTCCATTATTATATTAAGCCTAACTTCACCTTTGCCAGAAATAAGATTATCTTCATGAATGAAGTACCAAGAGACTTTGAATGGCGTGCTGCTACAGGTAAACGTATTGATGAAAATTTTGTATATGTCTTTGACCATTTTGTGTATGATCAAGCTGAAGCAGACCGTTTGAATGCAATGAATGATGGTGCCGGATTCCAGCCTTGGGGTAAGTTATCTCCGGGTGATGTGGTATATAAGGACTTAGATGGAGACGGTAAAATTTCAGATTTGAATGACCGGACAAATATGGGAAATCCGAGAACTCCAGAAATCCAGTTTGGTATTCCTTTCGGTGTTCAATATAAAGGTTTTGATTTGAGTGTTATGTTACAGGGAGCAGCCAATACAAGTATGTTGCTGAACGGTGCAGCTGTTTGGGATTTCCCGGCATATGAACAAGATCAGATTGGTAAGGTTAAACCGATGCATATGAATCGCTGGACGGAAGAGACAAAAGATTTTGCTACTTATCCTCGTCTAACTATCGGGAAAAATGATAATAATAAGAATGAGAGCAGCAGTTTGTTCTTGTATAATGCCTCTTATTTGCGCGTGAAGAATGTGGAAATTGGATATACGCTTCCGAAGAGTGCCATTCGTTTCGCCGGTCTTCAAAATGTGCGTTTTTATGTTCAAGGTATGAACTTGTTGACATTTGATGGTTTGGATGATGTGGATGTTGACCCTGAAACGCGTAATGGTAGCGGGGATTGGTATCCTATTCAACGTGTGTTTAATTTTGGTATTGACATCACTTATTAAGATTTTATATGATGAAAACAAAAAATATATTGAAATACATTGTGGGGATTACGGCATGTACAGCCTTTGCCTCATGTAACGATTATTTGGATAAAATGCCAGATGATCAAAAAACGGAGCAGGATATTTTTACGCATTATGATTATGTAGATGGTTTGGTGACAAACTTGTATGAAGATTCTAGAAATTCCAATAAGCCTCTTATTTTCTTTAGAGACTTTAGTACAGCTCCGGTAACAGACGAATGTGCGGCAAGTCAACATGAAGGAGCAACTCCTCATCAGTTTAATATCGGAAACTGGGGACCAGTACAGGGGTTACCAGCAAGTACAGGACAGTATTGGTGGGATTTATATGCTAGAGTACGTAAAGCGAATATTATCTTGGAAGGGATTGCTAAATATAATACACCAGATAACCCGCGTGACGGTCGTACCGGAGACCTTTCCCGTCGTATTGGTGAAACTTTCTTTTTGAGAGGATATTTGTACTATCTTTTGATTAGAATGTATGGTGAAGTTCCTTATGTTGATAAGGCTCTGTATCCTGGTGATAACATGAATATTCCTAAATCATCTTATCATGAACTAGTTGAAAAGATTTGTATGGATGCGGATTCTGCTTATAACCGCGTGTATGATATTTGTCCGGATAATGAATTTGGTCGTGTAGATAAAGGGGCTTGTCTGGGATTGAAGGCTATGGTTCGCTGGATGGCTGCAACTCCTATGTGGAATGGTGGTACTATGCCGAATGATACACGTGTGTTTAAGGACGAATATACCTATGATGAACAACGTTGGGTGAAAGCGAAAGAGGCGGCAAAAGCTGTTATCGATTTTCAGGTTGGCGGAAAAAAACGTTATAGTTTATATACAGCATCTACTGCAAATGATTATAAGGATTGGAATGGAGGAGATGGTACGACTGCAAATAACAAAATGGTACCTTATCGTTTGTGGAATATGAATTTTGATCCAGAAGCAATCCGTAATGAATGGGTTTGGTTCGGTACGAGAGATAAGAATGCAGGTGGATGGTGTGGTGACGTATGTCCTCCTTCTATGAATGGTCATGCGCGTCAGAGACCTTTGCAGGAACAAGTTGATGAATATGAAATAGTAATTGATGGATACGGATATCCTATTTATAGTGATAAAGCCAAAGGGGTATATGATGATGCGAATCCTTATGTGAATCGTGACCCTCGTTTCTATAGAGATATTATTTATCATGGAGCTACTTTTAACAAGGGACAGATTAATACAGCGGAAGGTTCCGACAGAATTGGTGAAAGTTATCAGAGTGACCGTTCTCATACAGGTTATTATCTGCGTAAATTTATCAAAGAAAGTTGGACGAGAGATCAGGATTATATGATGCATGGGCCTGCTATTTTCAGATTACCGACCATTATGTATATTTACTGTGAAGCTGTAAATAATACAACAGGTCCGTCTGAAGAAATCTACAATATGGTTAATGAGATTCGTGCTCGTTCATTTATGGCTCCAATGCCTCCTGAAGTGAAAACGAACAAGGCTCTGATGAACGAATATATCCAACGTGAACGTCGGGTAGAATTATTCTATGAAAATGATCGTATCTGGCATTGTCGTTTGTATTTGGAACCGGATGCAGAAGCTCAGGCAGAAGCTGCATGGAAAGCTTTGGGCTCTCCGGCTGACTATTACCCATATCCTAAAACTCAGAGAACTTCGCATGGTATGAGACCTGTAGAAGATCCGAATGGTAAGATTGTTGTAAATGGCAAACATTACCGTATGGAACGCTTCAGAGTAAAAGTGGGTGACTTGGACTTCCGGGTATTCCAGACTCCGAGACATTATTTGTTCCCTATTATGGATGATGAATTGAAACGTAGTCCTTCTCTGGAGCAAAATCCGGGTTGGGATTAACAGGTAGATATTAGTCTTTTATTGATTGCCCGGAAAGGGAGAATTTATATTTCTCTTTTTTTCGGGCAATTTTATTTTTTTGCTCTTGTTGTATGAATTAGGGTACAGTCGCATTAAAACAAATATTTTTAATAGATGTTATACACTTGTTTATTGTATCTCTTTGCTGTATTTTTGTTCAAAACTAAAGCTATTTAAACATGAGACACAAGTCTTTATTGGCGGCCTCTTTGCTGGCTCTGGCAGCCTGCACGCCGGAAAAACAACAGGAGGCGGATTATACACAATATGTAAATCCTTTTATTGGAACTGATTTTACCGGCAATACTTATCCGGGAGCTCAGGTTCCATATGGGATGGTTCAATTGAGTCCGGACAACGGATTGCCAGGCTGGGACCGTATTTCTGGTTATTTTTATCCGGATAGTACTATCGCAGGGTTTAGCCATACTCACCTTTCCGGTACCGGAGCCGGCGATTTGTATGATATATCTTTTATGCCGGTGACACGTCCGTACAAAGAAGCACCTGCTCCTTTGGGTATTTATTCTTCTTTTTCTCATAATGAAGAAACAGCTTCTGCCGGTTATTATCGTGTTTTGTTGAAAGATTATAATATTAATGTCGAGCTGACGGCGACTGAACGTTGCGGTATTCAGCGGTATATCTTTCCAAAAGCGGAAGCTTCGGTATTTCTAAATCTGAAAAAGGCGATGAACTGGGATTTTACGACCGATTCTTATATCGAAGTACTTGATTCGGTTACTATTCGTGGTTACCGTTTTTCCGACGGATGGGCTAAAAATCAGCATGTTTATTTTCAGACGCGTTTCTCAAAACCATTTATTGCTTATCATTTGGATACAACTGCTATAGAAACGAAAGATAAGGGACGCATCGGAACAGCTTATATCGCCCGTTTTGATTTTAATACAATGAAAGGCGAAGAAATTTTGGTGAATACCGGTATATCCGGAGTCAGTATGGAAGGGGCTGCTAAAAATCTTCAGGAGGAAGTTCCAACCGATGATTTTAAACGCTATCACCAACAAGCGGTGGACAATTGGAACCGCCATTTGTCTAGAATAGAAGTGAAAAGCCCGAGTACAGATGATATGGTGAATTTTTATACTGCTTTGTATCATACGATGTTGGCCCCGACTATATTCAGTGATGTGGATGGTTCTTATTATGGACCTGACGGGAAAATACATAAAACAGACGGTTGGGTGAATTATTCTACTTTTTCTCTTTGGGATACTTATCGTGCTGCTCATCCATTGTTTACTTATACAGAACCGCAACGTGTGAATGATATGATTAAATCATTCCTGGCTTTTTATGAGCAAAACGGTCGTTTGCCGGTATGGAATTTTTACGGTGTGGAAACGGATATGATGATTGGATACCATTCTATTCCGGTTATCGTAGATGCCTATCTGAAAGGTATTGGAAATTTTGATCCGGAACACGCGTTGGCTGCTTGTGTCGCTACTGCAAATATTGATGATTATCGGGGAATTGGTCTTTATAAGAAATTGGGATATGTTCCTTCGGATAGTGGAAACTGGTCTCTCTCGAAAACTCTTGAATATGCTTATGACGATTACTGCATAGCCCGTATGGCAGAAAAAATGGGACACAAAGAATTGGCGGAAGTATTTTATAAGCGGGCACAAAATTACCGTAATATGTATAATCCGGTTACATCATTTATGCAACCTCGTACATCTAAAGGTGATTTTATTGCCGATTTCAGTCCGGATGATTATACTGAAGATATTTGTGAAAGCAATGGATGGCAGTATTTCTGGTCTGTTCCACAAGACTTGGATGGTTTGATTGAATTGACCGGAGGTAAAGATCGGTTTACTCAGAAGTTGGACAGCATGTTTACTTATACACCCCATTCGGAAGAGGAATTACCGATTTTCAGTACCGGTATGATTGGGCAATACGCGCATGGAAATGAACCGAGTCATCATGTAATTTATTTGTATAATAAGGTGCATCAACCTTGGAAAACACAACAATATGTTGCTCAGGTACTTCATGAGTTATATCAGAATAACCCGGCAGGTCTTTGTGGTAATGAGGATTGTGGGCAGATGTCGGCTTGGTATGTGTTTAGTGCTATGGGCTTTTATCCGGTCGATCCGGTAAGCGGGAAATATGAAATCGGGACTCCGCTTTTTCCTGAAGTGAGAATGAACCTGATAAACGGAAAAACTTTTACGGTTCTGGCACCTGCGGTAAGTCGTGAAAATATTTTTATACAATCAGTGAAACTGAATGGGAAACCATACGGTAAAAGCTATATAACCCATGAACAAATCATGAATGGCGATACGTTAGAATTCGAGATGGGAAACAAACCTGGACCGGTCTGGTATAGATAAATGGAACTTTGGTTTTATTAGTCCTTCTTTTCATTGTCAAGAAATTGGACATCAGTGTCTAATTTCTTGACAATTTCATTTGGGTGGTTTTGTTTGATTGTTCTGATTATTAGCTGTTTATCGTTTGTGGCATGTTTTTTGTCATTTTGTAAGCAAGAATAATTGGAATAAAGAAGTTATGAAAACAATTCTGCGAAACTTTCTAAATGTTGTAAGTCGGTTTAAAACAGCTACATTTCTGAATGTGTTGGGGCTGAGTGTCGCTTTTGTCGCTTTTATGCTGATAATGATGCAGGTAGATTATGATTATAAGTTTGATTCGAATCAGCAAGATGCACCTGCCATTTTCAGGTTGGATTTAGTACAGGCTAAAAGCTCCCAAGCTGTTATTTGCCGTCCTTTTACACGTGCCTTTACAGAATCTTCTCCCCATATCAAAGGAGGAGGAATTATGTCTGCTTGGTCAAGTAGCCTTTTTTTCTATGTAGAGAAGAACGGACAAAAGATAAACTATAAAGAAGATGTGCAGGATATTTCTCCGGAAATAATGAATGTTTTTCATTTTGATTTGATAGAAGGCACGGAAAAGGCATTGGATGAACCTAATAGCGTTTTGATACCGGAAAGTATGGCTCGGAAGTTGTTTGGCAATGAACAGGCATTGGGACAGTTACTGACTTTTGAAACTTCGCAAATCAAATCAATACAGGTGGGGGGTGTTTATAAGGATTTTCCGGTTAACTCTTCCCTGAGAAACATTATCTATACGCCCATGTACTCCAAAGAAAATTATAATAATTGGGGAAACTGGAATTATTTGTTCTTTGTTCGTCTGGATAATCCGGAAAACAAAGAGAGTGTGCTGGAGAATTTTAAGAAGAACTTTAACGCGCAGGAGGCATTCGGAAAAAATTTTGACTGGGAAAGGGATAGTGTCGGTATTCGTTTGACTTCTTTGCCCGACTTACACTTTTTGAGAAATGTGGATTTCGACCCCTTACCCAAGGCAAGCCATCAGACATTGACTGTGCTTTTTTCCATTGCATTCATTATCCTGATTATTGCCGGAATTAATTTTACCAATTTCAGTACGGCTTTGACTCCACTTCGTATTAAGAGCATTAATACCCAAAAAGTGTTGGGAAGTACCGATGCTATTTTACGTGGGGGATTATTGGTGGAGGCTGTTTGCATCAGTTTATTTGCTTATTTTGTATCACTTGGTTTATTATATCTTATCGGTAAAACTCAGCTGGTTTCATTTGTCGATGCCGATATTTCGTTTGCCGCACAACCTATTATTATTGGAGGAACGGCTATACTTGCTGTAATTGTAGGTTTGCTTGCTGGTTTTTATCCGGCGGCTTATATAACATCTTTTCCGCCGGCATTGGTGTTGAAAGGTAGTTTCGGTTTGTCTCCGAAAGGACGGCAAATGAGAAGTGTACTGGTCGGTATCCAGTTTGTCGCTTCATTTGCCTTGATTATCGGTTCGTTGTTCATGTATCTGCAAAATCATTATATGCAGAATACACCGCTCGGATATGATAAGGAAGAATTGATTACGATTAATTTGAATGGTAAAATTAATCAGAACCTTGCCGCTTTTACCAATCAATTAAAGAGTTTCTCAGGTGTGGAAGATGTTACTTTCTCACAATTCCTTTTATCCAGTAGTGACCAGTATATGGGGTGGGGACGCCAATATAATGGCGAAGAAATTAATTTTCAATGCCTTCCGGTATCGGTCACTTTCCTGAAGGTTATGGGGATAAAAGTGATTGACGGACGTGACTTCCGTCAGGAGGATGATTTAAGCGAAGCCGGAGCTTATATCTTTAATGAAAAGGCGCGTACGCTATATGATATGAAATTGAATGAGAAAATTGATGGAAACGAAATAATCGGTTTTATTCCCGATATAAAGTTTGCCTCTTTCCGTCAGGAAGTATCTCCGATGGCTTTCTATGTATGGGGAAAATATCAATGGGGACAAGAAAGTAAGTTTTATAATGTGGCATACGTAAAAGTAAAAGCCGGCAGCGATTTGCGGGCAGCGATGAGACATGTAAGAACTTCGTTATCCAAATTTGATCCGGAATATCCGTTTACGGTTCGTTTTTATGATGAGGTATTGCAGAGTACATACGAAAAAGAATTAAAAATCAGTTATTTGATAACCTTGTTCAGTATAATTGCTATTTTTATTTCAATAGTGGGAGTATTCGGTCTTGTTGTTTTTGAAAGCGAATATAAAAGAAAAGAAATAGCCCTTCGTAAAGTTTTAGGCTCGACTACAGGGGAAATATTGTTGATGTTTAACAAGAGTTATTGTTTGATTTTGTTGGTGTGCTTTATTCTGGGGGCTCCTGTTGCATGGTATGCTGTTTATAGGTGGCTGGAGAATTTTGCTTATCGTACGCCCATGTACTGGTGGGTATTGCCGTTTGCCTTTTTGATTGTAAGTGTGATTACTCTCATTACGGTGACTTTCCAGAATTGGCATGTGGCAAATGAGAATCCTGTTAATAATATAAAGTCTGAATAATTTAAAATATACAATCATGATTAAAATTGAAGGTTTAAGTAAGTTTTTCCGTACGGAAGAAGTAGAAACAATCGCATTGAATAATGTTTCTTTGGAAGTGAAAGATGGGGAATTTGTGGCTGTAATGGGACCATCCGGTTGTGGTAAATCTACTTTGTTGAATATTTTAGGATTGTTGGATAATCCGACTTCCGGTGATTATTATTTGGCAGATAAGGAAGTCGGGCATTTAAAAGAAAAAGAACGTACTCAAGTGAGAAAAGGAAATATCGGTTTCGTATTCCAAAGCTTTAACTTGATTGACGAATTGAATGTATTTGAGAATGTGGAGCTTCCCTTAACCTACTTAAAAGTAAAATCTGCAGAACGGAAACAGATGGTAAATGATATTTTGAAAAGAATGAATATCAGTCATCGTGCCAACCATTTTCCGCAGCAACTCTCCGGTGGTCAGCAACAACGTGTGGCTATAGCCCGCGCAGTGGTGTCGAATCCTAAAATAATCCTTGCCGATGAGCCGACCGGTAACTTGGACTCTAAAAACGGAGCTGAAGTGATGCAACTTCTGACCGAACTGAATAAAGAAGGCACTACTATTGTAATGGTAACCCACTCTAAACATGATGCCAGCTTTGCTCATCGTATTATTAATTTGTTCGATGGTAGTATTGTCTCTTCCGTGAATGAATTCATTTAGTGGGTAGGTCTCTGTGCAGAATAGGTCTGTTAGAATATTTAGAGTGTTTTTTATTTGAAATCCAATGAATAACTTACTTAATTTGAAATCTTTTTTTAAGTTTTTGAGCCGGAATAAAGCTTATACGGCAATCGATGTATTCGGATTGTCTGTGTCGTTGATGTTTGTGCTATTGATTGCCGTATATACGACTCAGGAACTTTCGACGGATAAGTTTCAAACGGAAAGTGACCGTATTTATGCTCTTGCCCATGAGGGGGGACCGACAACAGCTCTCCCCATTGCATATCGTTTACAGAACCGCTATCCGGAGATTGAAAAGGTTTGTCCTGTTATACTGAATAACGTACCCGATTTTCAAGTGCGCTATGGCGATAAAAAGTTGACTGCCAAGAGTGCCTGTGTTGATTCAACATTCTTTAATTTCTTTTCTTTTCATTTGCGGGAAGGAGACCCGGTTAATGCTTTGCGTGATAAATATAGTGCTGTCATATCGGAAACTTTTGCTCGAAAGCTTTTCGGTCAGGAAGATCCGATGGGGAAAAGCATCCGTATCAGCGACTCTACGAGTGTAATCGTTTCGGGTATTATGGAAGATATTCGTAAATCGGTAATGCCTTATAAAGACATTTTGGTCCGTGTGGAGCGTGCTGCCGAGTTTAATAGCAGTATTGGCATGACAAACGAGGGAAATGCCGGTTGTGCGGTAGCATTCTTGATGATGAATAGAGGGATGGATTTGAATAGTAAGTTACCGGATATTCTTTCTTATTTTAAGGAAACATTCTGGTTGTATAAAATGGATTTTTATAAGGAAGTAAAATTGATACCTTTACGTGAGCTTTATTTTTATCATAATGAATATACACCATTGGAACATGGGGACCGTAATTTTGTGTTGGTTTTGTTGTCGGTAGGTTTGCTTATCCTGATATTTGCCGTATTTAATTATATCAATTTGACTGTTGCCCAGGCCGGTCAACGGGCGAAAGAGATGGCTACGCGTCGTTTATTGGGTTCGTCGCGCAGGGAATTGTTTTCACGATTGATAATGGAGTCGACATTGATGACTTTTATCTCTTTTTTTATTGGAGTATTATTGGCTTATGCTGCTGTACCTTTTGCAGAAAAGCTGTTGGCTACAAAAATATATTTACAGGATGCATGTAATCCGGTTTGGATTGTGCTAACTATTTGTATATTATTACTTATCGGATTCTTGTCCGGCTTACTTCCGGCTGTGTTGATTTCGTCGGCAAAACCGATAGATGTAGTACGTGGTACGTTCCGGCGTCAAACGAAAATGGTGTTCAGCAAATGTTTTATTACTTTCCAGAATATTATTACGATAGCAACGATTGTAGCTGCCCTGGTGATGGGATTACAAATTTATCACATGATAGTCGCTCCGTTGGGATATGATAAAGAAAATTTGCTGGTTGTTGATAATACTTGCCGGTCACGTAATGAAATTACCGCAGCGATGGAGCAGTTGAGAAGTATTCCGGAAATTAAAGAGGTCGGTCTTTCCTGTGGGACTCCTTTTGATGGGGGTAACAACCTGTCCGGTATTTATGAAGGGCGATCACTCAGTTGCCAGCAATTGGTATTGGACAGTGCTTCGTTCCATATTTTAGGGCTTCAGATTAAGCAAGATAATAAGGTCGCTTCGTCGGGACAATGGAGTTGGTTTTTGACGGAAAGAGCTTTCAAAGACATGGGACTTCCCGAAACAGCGGAAGTTTTCCATCTTAAAGGTAATGATCCGGCTCCAATCCTAGGCGTAATCAAAGATTTTCATTTGCGCAGCATTGCACAGGAAAGTTCTCCGTTGATGTTGCGTTTTACCGATTTTAAGGAAGATTATCCTTGGTGTTTTTTGGTTAGGGTAGAAGGGGAGCCGTACGCAACGTATGATAAGGTGCGTCAGGTATTTGAAAAGGTGACAGGCGTGGATTTTGAGGCAAGTTATCTCGACCAGCAAGTACAGGAAACTTTCGATGCACAAATCCGAATGGTTAAGATTATTACAGTTTTTGCTGTTGTTGCTATCCTTATTTCATTGTTGGGACTGTTGGCCATGTCCACTTATTTTATCCAGCAGCGTGCGCAGGAAGTCGCTATTCGTAAAGTGTTTGGTTCCGACAACCAGGCTATACTGATACGTTTGGTGTCCACCTTCTTGATGTATGTTGGAATTGCTTTTGTCATAGCTGTCCCGTTAAGTTGGCATTTTATGAAGCAATGGCTGGTAGACTATTCTTATCGGATAGAGCTGCATCCTCTTATTTTCATTGCTGCAGGTCTTTTCTGCCTGTTAGTTTCATTTTTGGCTGTTTTTTTCCAGAGCTGGCGAGCAGCAAATGCCAATCCGATAGAAAGTGTCAAAGCTAATTAATCGTTGTTGCACCTATTTGAGTTTTGCGGGGGTACGTGCTCCCTTGTACCCCCCCCTTATCTGCTGCCGAGCAAAAAAAATATGGGTTGGCAACTATTTATGTGGAGTCAAAAAGTAAAAAAAAAGAAAATTTTTCTTGTGCAGAAAAGCAAATGCCATTAGAGATTATTATGTACTATTACTTTCGAGTAAGGGTTAGTTTGTTTTATCTTTGTAAGTAAAAATACAAAATAGGAATAATTATGAAGAAAAGAAGTGTATGGGCTTTTGCTTTGGCTGCTTTACTGGCTTGGGAAACTGAGTCTGTGAGGGCTGCCGGAAACGGAGCCTTTGATCCGGTGGAATATGTGAATCCTTTGATGGGGACGCAGTCTTCCTTTGAATTATCGACCGGAAATACTTATCCAGCAATCGCCCGTCCGTGGGGAATGAATTTTTGGACGCCACAGACAGGAAAGATGGGAGACGGTTGGGCTTATGTGTACACCGCCAATAAAATTCGCGGATTCAAACAGACCCATCAACCCAGTCCGTGGATTAATGATTACGGTCAGTTTGCCATTATGCCGGTAGTCGGCAAACCGGCTTTCGACCAAGACGAGCGGGCCAGCTGGTTCTCGCACAAAAGTGAGATTGCCAAACCTTATTATTATGAAGTTTACTTGGCGGAACATGATGTGAAAACAGAGTTGACGCCAACCGACCGGGCTGCCATGTTTCGCTTTACATTCCCGGAAAATGACCATTCGTATATCGTGGTAGATGCACTCGATAATGGCTCATATATTAAAGTAATCCCGGAAGAAAATAAGATTATCGGTTATACGACAAAAAATAGTGGAGGAGTCCCCGACAATTTCAAAAACTATTTTATTGTCGAATTTGATAAACCGTTCACCTATGATGCAACTTTTGCCGACTCCGCTCTGAAAGAGGGAACCCGCGAACAAAAGTCCAATCATGTAGGAGCCGTTATCGGTTTTAAAACGACTAAAGGGGAAGTTGTACATGTACGCGTAGCCTCTTCATTTATCAGTTTCGAGCAAGCTGCCGTAAATATGAAGGAACTGGGCAATGATGGGTTTGATACGCTGGTACAGAAAGGAAAAGAGGTCTGGAATAAAGAATTAGGTAAAATAGAAGTGGAGGGTGGAACGACCGACCAGTTCCGTACGTTCTATTCTTGTATGTATCGTTCGTTGCTCTTCCCTCGTAAGTTTTACGAAATTGATGCAGCCGGGAAAGTGGTACATTACAGTCCATATAACGGAGAAGTATTACCCGGCTATATGTTTACCGATACCGGTTTCTGGGATACGTTCCGCTGTTTGTTCCCTTTCCTGAACCTGATGTATCCGACTATGAATAAAGAAATGCAGGAAGGATTGATTAATACATACAAGGAAAGCGGCTTTTTCCCGGAATGGGCAAGTCCCGGTCACCGTGGCTGCATGGTGGGTAATAATTCCGCTTCGATTTTGGTGGATGCCTATATGAAAGGTGTGAAAGTGGACGATTTGGAAACACTGTATAAGGGATTGATACATGGAACGGAAAACGTGCATCCTTCTGTCTCTTCGACAGGCCGTCTCGGACACGAATATTACAATAAACTCGGATATGTCCCTTACGATGTGAATATCAATGAAAATGCGGCACGTACACTGGAATATGCTTACAATGACTGGTGTATTTACCAGATTGCAAAAGAGTTGGGACGTCCGAAAAAGGAACTCGACCTGTATGCAAAACGTGCCATGAATTATAAGAACCTGTTCGACAAGGAAACCAAACTGATGCGTGGTAAAAATAAAGATGGTAAGTTTATGGCACCTTTCTCTCCGCTGAAATGGGGAGACGCTTTTACGGAAGGAAACAGTTGGCATTATACCTGGTCCGTATTCCATGATCCGCAAGGATTGATTGACCTGATGGGCGGTAAGGATACTTTTGTAATGATGCTTGATTCCGTATTTGCTGTCCCGCCTTTGTTCGATGATAGTTATTATGGACAGGTTATCCACGAAATTCGTGAAATGCAGATTATGAATATGGGTAATTATGCACATGGCAACCAACCAATCCAGCATATGATTTATCTTTACAACTATGCTGGCCAGCCCTGGAAAGCACAGTACTGGTTGCGTCAGGTAATGAACCGGATGTACCAGCCTACTCCGGATGGCTATTGCGGTGACGAGGATAACGGACAGACCTCTGCTTGGTATGTTTTCTCTGCTCTCGGTTTTTATCCGGTGGCTCCCGGAACGACGCAATATGTGTTGGGTGCTCCCTTATTTAAGAAGGCGACTCTGCATTTTGAAAACGGGAAAAATTTAGTGATTAATGCACCGGACAATAGCGATAAAAATATATATATCGAATCGATGTCGTTCAATGGTAAAGAATATACTAAAAACTATCTGGAACACTATGAATTGCTGAAAGGCGGTGTGCTGGATATTAAAATGGGGGATAAACCGAATATGAACCGGGGTGTGAATCCGGAAGATTTCCCTTATTCATTCTCTGTTAATGAAAAGAAAAAGAAATAAATATGGATAAGTTGTTTGCAGTAGGGAAATATGTATTATGTATTGCCGTAGGCTTCATAATCATGATGTTAATAGACAAGTATTGTGTCAACAATAAAAACTTCACAGCAGGAACACTCGAAAAAGATCCGGTGGAGTATGTGAATCCTTATATGGGGAATATCAGCCATTTGTTGGTGCCTACTTATCCGACAGTGCATTTGCCGAACAGTATGTTGAGGGTTTATCCCGAACGTGGTGATTTTACCGGCGATTTACTGGGAGGGTTACCGATTATCGTAACCAGCCACCGGGGTAGCTCGGCTTTTAACCTAAGCCCGTACCAGGGAGATGAAGCCGGGATGAAACCGGTCATCAACTACAGCTACGACCAAGAAAAGATAAAGCCTTACCGGTATCAGGTATATCTGGATAATGAGCATATCGATGTGGATTTTGCACCTTCTCACCAGAGTGCCGTTTATAGCATCACTTTTGAAAAGGACGGTCCGGCTTATTTGATATTTAATAGCCGTAACGGACAGTTGCGATGTGATGGAAATGCTGTGAGTGGTTATCAGTTCGTGAACAGAAAAACAAAAGTATATCTATACGCCGAAACAGACAAGAAACCAGCAAAATGTGGAGTTTTGTCTGACGGCACGGTAAAATATGGCGAAACGACTGTCGAGGGCCGTGATGCTGCTATTGCATTATCGTTCGGAGATAATGTGAAAAACCTGGGCGTTCGATATGGTATTTCGTTTATCAGTACCGAACAGGCCAAAAAGAATCTGGAGCGTGAGATTGCAGCCTACGATGTGAATGTGGTGGCTAAAATCGGCAAAAACGACTGGAATGATGCTTTGGGCAAAATTCAGGTTTCCGGAGGAAGTGATAATGATAAAACAGTTTTCTATACTTCTTTGTATCGTTGCTACGAACGTCCGGTAAATTTAAGTGAGGATGGGCATTATTATAGTGCTTTTGACGGTAAAATTCATGAAGATGACGGTCGTTCTTTCTATACGGACGATTGGATTTGGGATACTTACCGTGCCACTCATCCGCTTCGTATCCTGATTGATAACGAGCGGGAAAGTGATATTGTCAACTCGTATCTGTTGATGGCCGAGCAGATGGGCAACAACTGGATGCCTACTTTCCCCGAAGTGACCGGAGACTCTCGTCGTATGAACTCTAACCATGCGGTAGCTACCGTAATCGATGCTTGGAGGAAAGGCGTACGTGGTTTTGATTTGGAAAAAGCGTATCAGGCTGCCAAAGCCGGTATAGAAGAAAAAACATTGATACCTTGGTCGGCAGCTCCGGCTGGATGGTTGGATGAATTTTACCGGGAACACGGGTATATTCCGGCTTTGAAACCCGGTGAGGAAGAAACGGTTCCGAATGTTTCTCCGTGGGAAAAACGTCAACCTGTTGCTGTTACACTGGGTACGGCTTACGACCAATGGTGCTTATCCCAGATTGCTCAGGAATTAGGCAAGCAGGACGATGCAGACTATTATCTGCGTCAGTCTTATAATTATCGCAATCTGTTTAATCCGGAAACTCGCTTTTTCCATCCGAAGGATAAAGATGGAAAGTTTATCGAAGGAGTGGATTATCGTTATTCCGGAGGCTTGGGAGCACGGGATTATTATGATGAAAACAATGGCTATATTTATCGTTGGGATGTACAGCATAATGTAGGCGACTTGATTTCGTTGATTGGTGGAAATGAGGCTTTTACTACCGGTTTGGATGAAATGTTCGATACGCCGCTGGGAATGTCCAAATGGCAGTTCTACTCTAATTTGCCGGATCATACTGGTAATGTCGGACAATTCTCTATGGCTAACGAGCCGAGCCTGCATATTCCGTATCTTTATAATTATGCCGGACAACCTTGGAAAACACAGAAACGCATCCGTACACTGTTGAACCAATGGTTCCGTAATGATTTGATGGGAGTTCCGGGCGACGAAGACGGAGGTGGTATGTCTGCTTTTGTTGTGTTTAGCGAAATGGGATTTTATCCTGTTACTCCGGGTTCTCCTACTTATAATATCGGTAGTCCGGTATTTACGGATGTAAAGGTTGACTTGGGCAATGGTAATGTTTTCGAAATTAAAGCAAATCATGCTTCGGCGGAAAATAAATATGTTCAGTCGGCTAAATTGAATGGTGAAGTTTTGAACCAACCTTGGTTCGAACATAGTCAGATAGCATCCGGTGGTATCCTTGAACTGGAAATGGGGCCGAAGGCAAATAAAGAGTGGGGTGTTTCCGCTCCTCCGCCTTCTGCGGCGCCAATGCCGAAATAATAAAAAAGGTAAATGCAAAGGCAGCTATAAAAGTCGGAATAAAAACTTTTGTAGCTGCCTTTCTTATTTATTCATTACCGGGGAGAAGCGGGAGAGTGAACCAAAATGTAGAGCCGGAACCTTTTACCGAATCAACTCCGATTGTTCCTCCCAGATTTTCAATGATTGTTTTACTGATGCTTAATCCCAGTCCTGTACCTTGTTTAAATTCGTTTATTTTGATGAAACGGTCGAAAATACGTGCACAATCCTCTTCTTTGATACCAATACCTGTATCTTGTACGCTGACTCGCAAATAGTCCCCTTCTTGTTGATAGCGAAGGGTAATACTCCCTTCGTTTGTAAATTTAATTGCGTTATTGATAAAATTGGATATTACTTGCATGACGCGTTGAGCATCTGTTTTTAGCCAAATGGAAGGTAGCTCTTTATTGAATATTAATTTCACTTCCGGTTTCATTTTTAGGGAACTTGCCAGAAATACTTCTCCGCATATATCCTTGATATTTGCGATATCGAAATGATACTCGAGCGTATCGGCTTCTATTTTTGAGAAATCCAGAATATCGTCAATCAGATGGAGTAACAAATCATTGTTTTTATGAATAATATCCAAAAACTCCTGTCGCTCTTCCATACTTTCACTCTCAGCTATGATATCTGAAAACCCTACGATAGCATTTAGCGGAGTTCGTATTTCATGACTCATGTTTGCTAAAAATGCGGATTTTAACTTATCAGCTTCTTTTATCCGAATCAATTCGTTCTCTTTTTCTCGTTGGTGAGTAATGTTAGAGGTGTAACTGATTATTTTGCTGGGTGTGCCGTCTTCATTAAATTTATAGGTACGGATATTGGAACTGAACCAGAACAGCTTGCCGTCTACCATGCGTCTGTAAGTAGCCTCAAAATTATCTATTTCACCGTTAAGCAAACGTTTGAATTGCCGACTGAAGACTTTATCAGCATCTTCAGGGTCCAATGTTTGGAAGAATTCTTGTAGGTTGATGACTGGATGTTGCTGGATGAAAGCTAAGTCTTCATTATTTTCAACATTGTCGTTCAGACTGAAATCGACAGTTAAATTTTTTGTATTTGCATCATATTCCCAGATAAAGGAATTTCCTGTGTTGACCGCAGCTTTTAGTTTAGCTAAATTATATTGAGTTTGTTCATTTTTGCGATAATTTTCTGTGTCATCAAAGATGATATACAGATATCCAAATATTTCGTTTTTGTTATCCTTCAATGTCACGGCCGTCACCTGAAGATGCTTGACTTCGTTTTGTATATGAGTTTTATAATATTCGGCATTTCTTATCGTTTGAAAATCATAATTGATTCTAAAGGTAACATCTTCTCCTTTTTTGAGTTTTTGGAGTGCCCATTTTGGAATATTAGGACTTTTAAAAGCATTGATACCAATGATTTGCTCGCGCGTAGTACCGAATATCTCCAAATCAGCATCATTTAAATCAAGCATGTTGCCGTCGGCATCATAGAGTTCCACTCCCCAAGGTAACTTCTCAAATATAATACGGAATTTCGCTTCGCTTTTTAGTCTTAATTTGGCGGAATGTTCCATTAATGTTTGGGCCCGTTCCCGCTCAATCGCAATGGACACAACATCGGCAAGCATGCGTAAATTTTCGACGTCCAAAGCATTCCATTGCCTTTTTTGATGTACGGAGTCCAATCCTAAAAAGCCACATACTTCTCCTTCTCTCAAGACTGGAAGAACAAGCAGGGAAGCAACTTCTTGCAATTGCAACAAATGTTGTTCATTAGATGCTTCTTCAGGCATTTGGGAAACATCATAAATGCAAATATCTTCACATGCTTTAATTTTCTTGAACCACCAGGGAACATCTTTTTCGGGCAATTGTCTTAACAAATCCTCCCGCATGGAAATAATACCTTCACTGGTTACTTCATGGGTGAAATCGACATATTTGAAATCTTTATCGAAGATACCTATATATGCACGATTTACATCGAAGAATTTTAAGATTAATAACAATGCTTGGTCGATATTCTCTCCTTTGTTGAGTAATAAGGAGAGTACGTTCGATAAAGTTTCTCGTAATGCCATCATATTTGCCAGCATTCGATTTTTGTAGATATTGTCCTGGTATTCAGAAGTCTTCTTTTCTTTTAATTGCTTAATTTCATTTAGAAGTTCTTCTTTCGAATAATTTTCATACATAGCTTGTCCTTGAATAAAGCGAGACAAATATACAGATAATTGATGATATGCGTATTGTTTTGTGGTACGTATGTTATTTAAGAAAATAAAAAAGGATGATTTTGGGTAGAAAGTAGGAAGAACAAAAAAGGGAAGCGGGAGGCCACTGTTCGATGCTTATGAAAATAATCGTATCTTTGTATAAGCAATAAAAATAATTAGAACAGATGGTGCAAACCGATAATGTCAACTGGTATGTATTATATACGGCTCCACGCGCGGAAAAACAGGTGAAAACCAGGCTTGATGCTTTAGGAGTCGAATGCTGGCTACCTCTTCATCATACTCCCCGGGTATGGTCGGATCGGGTTAAGATGGTAGATATTCCTTTGTTTAATTCTTATCTGTTTGTACGTTGTACCGACCCGAAACTGAGGGAGTTGATATTAGTATATGGGGTAGTTCGTATCGTTTATTATAATGGCAAGCCTGCCATTGTCCGGCAAAAGGAAATTGATGCCATCAAGGATTTTCTTGCACAAGCCTCCGAGCATCCGCTTTGTCCGGGTGAAGAAGTCGAAATTCTTTGCGGCGCGATGAAGCATGTCTCCGGTAAAATCAGAAAAATAAAGAAAAACCATCTGGTTCTTTATCTGGAACAATTGGGGGCGACTGTTTGCGTCAAGCTGGATGATGTGGCGCGGGTAAACAGACTTAAATAGTTGTCAACTCTTTATAGATGTTTTCCATATCGACGTTAGCCCTGACTAAGTCGGCCAGTTTGTTGTATTGTTTTTCTTTAAATGCCTCGTAATCGAAAGGAACGGCTGAGGTTTGTTGGCCGAATCCTTCAGCCAAGCTGTCCAGTACAACCGGATTATCCAGAATGCCATGCATATAGCTTCCCCAGCAATAATTGTTTAGATAATAGCCATCCATTCGTCCGTCCTCGAGCCGGGCAACCGGACTTTCGGGGGCTTTTCCTACAAGCGTCGTGCGTCCCATGTGAATTTCATATCCCCGGCAAATCGGTTTTGTTTCCGTATGGACGGATTTTGCAGGAAGAAAGACAAAACAACTTTGCTTGGTGATTTTCTCTTGCTCGATTACCGTACATTGAGGAAGTAGACCCAGTCCGGGGACAGCGGGTATATTCCCTTCCAGACCGTCCGGGTCTTCCAGTCGCATTCCCATCATTTGATAACCTCCGCAGATACCTATAATCTTTTTCCCTGCTTTGTGTGAACGTATAATCGCATCTGCAATGCCGTTGGCACGTAGGCTTTGTAAATCGGATAGCGTATTTTTCGAACCGGGAAGCAGGATGATATCGGCTTTTTCCACTTCTTCAATATTATTGGTATAATAGGCATTGAAACGCGGGTCCATATCCAGTACGTCGAAGTCTGTAAAGTTAGACATCCTTTTTAGCAAGATGATGGCAACATTGATTTTTCCGTCCCGGTACGTGTTGTGTTTCATATCGAGCGCAACAGAGTCCTCTTCTTCAATCTTAATGTCTCGAAACCAAGGAATGACGCCTACTACCGGTATGCCGGTCAGTTCTTCCAGCATCAGTTTCCCTTCTTCAAAGAGCGAGACATCACCACGGAATTTATTGATAAGGATACCTTTCATTACAGCTTTCTCCTCCGGCCGTAATAACGCGATTGTCCCGTAAACCGAACCGAAGACACCTCCCCGGTCAATATCCGCAATCAAATAAGTCGCAGCTCCGACTTGTATGGCCATCCGCATATTCGTGATGTCCCGGTCCCGGAGATTTAATTCCGAAATACTTCCGGCTCCTTCCAGAACAATCGGGTTATAACGAGCTTCCAACCGTTTGAATGCCAAGAGCGCTTCTTTGAACAATGATTCTTTATTGTTTTGAATGCCGAAATAATCTTTGGCAGACATATTACCTATCGGATGTCCGTTGAGCACAACCTGGGAATTTTTATCATTCGTTGGTTTCAGCAACACCGGATTCATGTCCGTATGCGGGACTATGCCGCAAGCTTCCGCCTGTACGACCTGGGCCCGTCCCATTTCGCCGCCTTCGGGTGTAGAATAGGAGTTGAGGGACATATTTTGTGCTTTGAAAGGAGCCGGATGGTATCCATCTTGTTTAAAAATACGGCAAAAAGCCGCATTTATCACACTTTTTCCTGCATCCGAGCAGGTCCCTACAAACATAATGGGTTTAAGGTGTTGCTTCATATTATCAGCTGAATTGTTTATCGGGTTACAAAGCTAATGAAAATATTTTGCCTCCGGATGCAATGTTCGTAATCCCGGTGCATTTATATAGATAAAAGTTTAATGATTATGGAAACAAAGAAAAACGTATTATTGCAGTTGCCTGCCTGGGCATTTATCTTGTTGTTGACTATAACGGGGTGTTCGAAGGATGATATATCGCCGGAACCTCCTGTGCCTCCCATGCCGGACTGGGTGCCCCCGGAACTACAGACGATGGACGCGACGGCATCTTTTGAAGTTCCGGAAGATACGACATTCCGTTGTGTTAGCATTTGGAGAGAAGGTTTGTCTCTGCTTGTTCTCGCTTTCGATGAAGAAGGGAAACCTATTACCCGCAGTAATCTGAACTCTATGGACCCGATTATACGTTATATGAACTTCCGCTTGGTATCCGGCTTGGAAACTTCCACGGGCGATTTCAAA
>NZ_QRMP01000006.1:927-2430 GCF_003473295.1 Parabacteroides sp. AM08-6 | reverse complement strand
TTTTTATGCTTCGCAACAGAAAAAGGGAATGTGCCTGTTTTGTACTGCCCCCCAAAAGTTAGACGTTAAAAAATAACGTTATAAATTCTCTAAATAATGAGCTCGGTATTGTACCGGGCTCATTCCATTAAGCCTCATTTTAATTCTATCATTATTATACCAATCAATATATACCACTAGTTCCTTCTTGAACTCTTGCATGGATTTAAATTCCTTGTTGTATAATAGTTCCGACTTCATAAGCCCGAAAAAGTTTTCCATAACAGAATTATCCAGGCAATTCCCCTTTCTCGACATGCTTTGTAATATTCCATGTTCGGTCAAGGCATTTTGATAATCTTTATGTTGGTATTGCCATCCTTGATCAGAATGCAATATGATTTCATTCTCTTTTGGTAATTTGTCTGTAATGGCAAACAGATCATTCATCATTTTGTTTATTTGTTCTAAATCCGCTCTATCGGCTATATTATAACTTAGTATTTCTCCGTTAAACATATCTATTATAGGCGATAAGAAACTTTTCTGCTGCCCGATTGATATTTGCGTCACATCTGTGGCAAGTTTACGGCAAGGGCAAGCTACCTTAAAATCCCTGTTCAGGATGTTGGGGGCAATCTTACCGACGGTTCCTTTATATGACCGATACCGTTTCTTGGGTATCAGACACTTTATATCCAACTCCTGCATCAGTTTCTCTACCGTCTTGTGATTTATTGCATATCCATCATGACGTAACTGCAAGGTTATACGACGATAGCCATAGCGTCCTTTACTTTCCTGAAAGATTTCTTGTATCCGTTTCTTTTCTTTATCGTACTTCGATGTATTACCAAACCGTTTAAGGTGGTAATAGAATGTAGAACGAGCCATCCCTTTAATCTCTAACAACAGGTCGAGACCATATTCCGGCCTTAATGAATGGATGACTTCAGACCAGAATCTTTCGATTTGACCCTTTCTTCTTCCATTAAGGCCTTTGCTTTTTTTAGCAAGGCGTTCTCTGCCCGCAGGCGTAAGTTTTCAGCCTGGAGTTTTTCTAATTCTGTTTGAGGTTCTTTCTTTTTCGGTCGTCCCATATGCCTACTTGGTCGCCCTCGCTGGTGATGACGGTGTAATTCTTCATATCCTCCAGACTTATATTGCTGTATCCAACGGCAAACACTCGAATGGCTAACGTCATACTTCACGCAAAGCTGCCACAAAGGTAAGCAATCAACCTCGTACTCTTGGATTATTTGCTCCTTTAATTCGAAGCTTACAACTGCTTTCTTATAATTTTCTAAACCGGAGAAACCATATTTCTTATATCTGCCAAAAAGAATATATAAATAATGGTCGCTTACATGAAAACGAGTCATCAACTCAACCATGCTAACTCCGGCTTCATGAAGTCGGAGAATCTCTTGCTTTTCTTCTAATGTGTGATGCTTTGACATAAATAAACCCCAAAAGTTTTTTGTCTAACTTTTGGGGTTCACTTCAGTTTTGACACACCCCCTC
>NZ_QRMP01000006.1:0-917 GCF_003473295.1 Parabacteroides sp. AM08-6 | reverse complement strand
TTTGACACACACCCTTTGAATAACTATGAACATATCCCATAGGGGGCTGAGTAGTTACGTGAAACACCGAAATGGAGAACATCTTGTCAATTTGCCGAGACAGGGGGAAAGTACTATCTATTTGATACACAGGAAATGGATAGGAGGTTTCTTCGTTATTTTTTAACTGATAGTTTTATACTATATATTTTTTGTCATGTACTGTGGGTGGAATTATTAAAGAGGCCTATTCAGGGATTATTAAGGAAACCTATTCTCTGAAAGCTTTTTGTGTTTATTCCGGCGTCAATTATAATTTGAAAGAACAATACCAGCTGAATGATTCGGTATATGGTTCGTATGATATTCCATGCGAAAACTGTCTGTTGGATACGACAGCTTCCGTTCCGCTGCTTATTACAACATTAAAGTATCAGACTTCCCAATTAGGGGTGAGATTGAAGAATGAAACCGGGAAGCATTTACAAATTCAGCAAGTAACCTTGGCTATGGTGGATAATTCTGAACCTTTTTATTATAGACCGGTCGAATATTTAAGTTTAGGCGAATATGTTTCGAATTGCAGTTCACTAAGTCTTCGTTCGAGTGAAAAGATATTGGCAAAAAATGATACTTTCGTCGCTAACTTTTCGATGTTGTTGACCGATGAGAAAGCCCTGGACGGAAAGGCTGTCCGTTATATTATAGAGACAGACCGGGGTGTTTATATTTATACAAAGCCCGGAAAAACGTATCTCCGCGGGCATCGCTATATGGAGGAACTCACAATAACCGGAAAATAACGGTCTGTTTTCCAAAACTCCCGGTTGCTTTTTTATAACGATACGGTACAATAAATTTATTTGTACGGCATATATTTTGTTTTCGACGGCGTCGAAAATATTAATGATGGCGTCGAAAATATTAATGACGCCGTC
>NZ_QRMP01000059.1:586-5408 GCF_003473295.1 Parabacteroides sp. AM08-6 | reverse complement strand
ATGAAAAACATGAGAAGTTATTTGTTACTTTTTTTATTGCTGTCGAATATTAGTTGCGGTAACTCTATGCAGCGTGATAATGAAGCGAAAGAGGAGGAGGAAGCAGTTTATACAATCCGTTTGGAAGAATGTTTAAACACCCCAAAAGCAATGACGCTTTCAGAGATAGCCGATACGGTCGAATATATAGAGTTGAAAGCTCCTTCTTCCAAAATTATAGTAGCGGGCGATATCAAATGTTCAAAAGACTACCTGTTTGTAAATTCCGGCACAATCTGCCAGTTTACCCCAGAGGGGAATTTTATACGGGAAATAGGGAAACAAGGACAAGGCCCCGGAGAATTTAATATGATTTTAGGATATTCTGTGAATGACGAAAAGAAAGAACTGATAATTGTGGATAGCCAGAAAGTTCTTTTTTATTCGTTTGACGGCTCTTTTTTGCGTTCATCAAAGCTGCCTGGTAGCTATTTTAGTATGGAACGGTCAGATAGTATTTATTATGCTGCTAAACAGGTTTTTGGACGTGAAAAGTATGTGTTAACAATGCTGGATAACAAGCTTGACACCATAGGAGGAATTCCTAACACATGCTTTTATGAACCCGGAGAAGGATTTACTTATGGAACTTTTGTGAACGGACGTGAACCATTTTATTCATATAAAGATAAAATTTATTTTAAAGGATTCGAAGACAATGATACGATTTGGAGGTTAGATGGTCCGGATTATAAGGTACATACTATTATTGACATGGGAAAATATAAATCCCCTTTGGAAATGACGTTTAATGAGCGATTTAGTAATTTTCGTAAGAAATTAGGTGATTATTATCAGATACCAAGAGTTTTGGAAGATGAACATTATATGTATTTGCAATGTCGCTATTATTATAATCCGGAAATGAAATGCCCGAGAGTTGTTTATGATAAAAAGAATCGGACAGGATTTGTTATCAATAAAGAGGATGATAAAGTTGGAATCGTGGATGATATAGCCGGAGGTCCTTCTTTTTGGCCAGATATAATAACCGATGAGTATTATCTGTCCCTTTTTGAACCTGGAGCATTGTTGGAAAAAAGCGAAGCATTGGAGAGCCCTTCTCAGGCATATAAAAAGTTCCTGAAAACAATAGATGAGGATAAAAGTAATTCAATATTGGTGCGCGTCAGGAGAAAGTGAGAAGAATTTTTGAAAAGGTAGTACTGGCAAAATAAGGAGCAATAATCCGAATTGATAAAAAAAGTAAAAAGTTTTGTTGATTCAGGATTATTGCTTAAATTTCAACGTTTCAAGGTAATCTTATATATGATGAAACAGATAATAACTATTTTAGCAGTACTACTCTTGTCAGCTTGTGGAAAGCAACAAAAGTGGAACAATTTGGAAGAGGTATCTCTTTCCGACTTGCCTTGTGATACCATTTGGACGATAGAAGACTATCGGAATTTCCCATCGTTGCAAATCTTAAATGACTCGTTGTTGTTTGTCAAAAACACTATGCAGCAGTATTCTTATCAAATATTGAACTATCAGGACAAGTCCGCCTGGTCTTATTGTGATACAGGCGATACGGATACGATTCCATTGCCCCGGTATCCGGGTTTAAAAGCAACGATTGATTTTTATCATTACGGTTCTTGCTCCTTTAAGACCCTGGATATTGCGAATGGTTCGATAACGAGAACATTCACCTCTCTTTTTCATTTGAAAGAAAATACCCCATCTTTAGGCGCAATGAAGCTAAAAGAAAATGTATACGTAGGGATGGCCTATAACGGTTCCGGCCTGTTTAAAATATATGAGCACAAAGACGACTATTATTGGATATACGACTATGGCAGAATGCCGGTAAAAGGAGGGGGTGTCGGTGAAGCATTCCGTGCAAAATATGCGGGAACTATGGACGGAGATGGGAAATATTTTGTATATGGTAGTTATGATTTCAGTTACATAGCCTTATATAAATGGTCCGGCAAGGAGTTGCAATTTCAGTGGGAACGAACATTGGGTAAGAATAATTATGAAATTAAACCGAATCGTATATCACTAAAAGGAGGACATACGCGTGGTTTTGAAGAAGTGAAATTGACAAAGAAACATATTTACGCATTAAACAATGTCAATTCTTCTGTCCACTCTCCGTTAAAAAACACGATAACAGTATTGGATAGAAAGGGTTATATCGTAGCCCGCTACAAAACCCACGAACCCATGTACTCGCTAGCAGTAGACCAAGACGAAAAATATCTATTTGCAGTACTGTTGCGAAAGGAAGGGGAAAGATCCTGTATCGTGCGTTATAATCTGGCTAAATAACTGGTAAAATGAGAATATCTGCATTTCTGATACTTTATTTCTGTTTATCAAGCCTTATAGCATGCCGGCAAACTACCACGATAGCTCCGGTTTTGCATCAGGCCGAAACCTTTATGTCCGAATCTCCCGATAGTGCACTGCTCTTATTGGAAGCTATTCAATCCCCGGAAAAACAATCCGCGGAAGATTATGCAACCTGGTGCCTGCTACTGACACAGGCACGGGATAAGAATTATCTGGAGCATACATCGGATTCGGTGATAAATATAGCAATTGATTACTTTGAACATACAAATAATCATAGTAGGTATGCAACATCTCTATATTATAAAGGAAGAGTCCTCCAAAGTTTGAATGAGAGAGAGAATGCTATAAAAGTTTATTTGAGGGCTTTAGATATAGCGAAAGAAGGTACTGATTATAGTTTGTTGTTTTTAATTACTTCACAGATTGGTCATCTATATGCTTATCTACCTCTGGTGAAACAAACTTTATCAGCTTATCAGGATTCTTATAAATATGCTGTTTTAGATAAAGATAGTTCATCTATAGCTGTAGCTTATGCCTATATAGGTAGAGCTTACGGGTTGCAAGAAGATTGGTCGCATGCAATCTCTTCCTACCAAGAAGCAATCAAAATAGCCGAAAAGATTAGAGATAAAGCGATTTTGAGACTTGGGCTAAACGAACTTGCTTCTATTTATGTCCGTACACGCCAATTGGAATTGGCTTCAGCTTGCCTGCATTATGTAGAAAAGATGGAAGATATTCATTCTGATAAAACAAGAATTTATTTGTCAATCGGAAATATGTATAGAATCTGGAGTAAATATGATAAAGCAGAGAAATATCTAAATAAAGCACTTCAGGCGGATAATATATATACTAAAAGAAGAGTTTACCAATCTTTCTATTATTTATTCGAGGAACAGGGTAAATATGAAAAGGCTATAGAGTACAATAATAAATTCTGGAAATATACGGATTCGATAAGTTCGCTGAAGACACAGGAAATGATATTGGATATAACGGCAAAGTATGAGAATGAAAAATTGCTAAATATCAATAGCCAACTGCGCTGGAAGCAAAAGCAGAGAATGTTATTCTTTGTTATCCTTTTTTTGATATTTAGCGGTTGTGTTTATGGCTTAGTAATGAATTTTCATCGTGTTTTGCTAGAAAAGAATCGAAGAATGCTATCAATAAAGCGGAAGTTAGGGATTTATTCAAGAGAATTGGAAAAAGGGAAAAAGTTGATATTGAAAAATGAAGAGAAAATCAGATACTTAAATGATTTGATTAAAGAAGATAAAAGCAAACAAGAACAATTAGAAAATGAGAGAAAGAATATTTTGCTAAAAAATGAGAAAATAAAAAAGACGAATGAGAAATTATGTATTAAGATAAATAACTTAGAATGTTCTTTAGATTTGAAAGGAAAGGATATTGAGAAGTATCAGACAAAATTGAAAAAGAAAGAGGCTTGCCCAAATATCCTTCTTCGCATAAAACAGGATTTGTCTGAATTGAGTAATGAGGATTGGGATGAGTTGTTTGTCATGGTTGATGTGATGTGTAATTGTTTTTCTAAACGATTAAGAGAGAAACATCCCATGTTAACAAATGATGACCTGAAGTTTTGTTGTTTGGCTAAATTAAATTTTTCTATTTTGGATATCGCTGTATTGATGAATATACAGAAATCAACAGTGAGTAAGAGAAAACAACGGATAATAAAGCATATAAATGATCCTAATATAACAAATGTGGAAAAATTGGATGACTATATCGCGCATTTTTGATACTGCCTGTCCATCTTACTTGTATAAATAATGGACGTGAAATCGTTGTAATATATTGTTTTATAGTGCGTTATGTCTGTGCTTGGCCTGTCCATCAGAAATGTATATATTGTTGTACCTTTGCTTTCAATCAAATTAATAAAAACTAAATATTATGCAATTGAAAAATCTAGTACGCATTTTAAGTGTGATTTTATGCTTTACACTTTTATTGAATCCTATTACTCTTTTGGCTGAAGATGATGGAAATACGGTGTCGACAGTAAAGAAAAAGGATATACCTTTAGATGGTGAATGGTTGGAAGGGAAGCGTTCCGTAATTGCTGATTGTCCTATTACTGTAGTTTTGGGTGCGACTAATTTGTTCATTCAAACTACTTCTTTTCGTTCTGACATAGTTGTAAGAATCATGGATGGTTCAACTGTTGTTAAAGAAGAGATAATAAAAGCTCCAATGTGTTTTTTATCTATACCACTTGATGGTTGGGAAACAGGGAAAGAGTATCATTTGGAGTTGACGAATCAGTGGGGGGATTGCTTATTAGGCGATTTTTCTCTTGATTGAATATGAAAAGGGAAAGCAGCGACTACTAAAATCAATATATCTTATGGAAACCCCTAAAGTCATTCATCAAATATGGTCATCCAAACGGATGCCTCTCCCTGAAGTTTTCAAGGAATTGTCGGAAACTTGGAAAGAA
>NZ_QRMP01000059.1:0-576 GCF_003473295.1 Parabacteroides sp. AM08-6 | reverse complement strand
GTCATCCAAACGGATGCCTCTCCCTGAAGTTTTCAAGGAATTGTCGGAAACTTGGAAAGAAAAACACCCGGACTGGCAGTACATTCTTTGGGATGATGCGATGATGGATGACTTTATGAGAAAACACTACCCACAATATATAGATACCTACAATAGTTTCCTGTATGACATACAAAGATGAGATATTATTCGCTACTTGATACTTTACGAAATGGGCGGAATGTATGTGGATTTCGACATGGAGTGTCTGGAGAACGTAGAACCCTTGTTGCAAAAAGGATGCTGTTTTGGTACGGACACGGATGAAAATATTATATATGCCTCTCATGTTAAAGGGGGATATTTAAACAATACATTTATCACTTCTACACCGAAGCATCCTTTTATCGGGAAAATTGTAGAGCATGTGTTTGATGAAAATCGAATATTGCCTTCAGCAGATACTCATAAGCTATTGTATGTCTTACAGACCAGCGGAGCTTTGATGTTGTCGGATACATATGATGCTTATGAAGGAAAAGATGATGTTTATATTATTCCGGCTTGCAATATTGCTCCCTTTTCTGTAATGGAAGC
>NZ_QRMP01000058.1 GCF_003473295.1 Parabacteroides sp. AM08-6 | reverse complement strand
AAACGACTTTTCGTCACTGGTCCCGGTCTGGCCGTTCATCAACTTGGCAATCTGGTCGTCACAGAACAACGCCATGTCCTTGAAGTTTTCCGCGCTGGCCCGACTGGCTGTTTGTACGATGTTTACATCCTCTTCCACATCCCGGATGATCCAGCCATTCGTACCGAAGTTGGCGGCCATCTCTTCTTTCTCTTTTACCTCCTCCTCGTTGGTGGTATCGATGGCAAAGTCCAGGAGCGGTTTGCCGAAACGTTCGTTATATTCCGACCAGTCGGACCGGGCAAAGGTTTTCCAGATAACCTCCCGCGTGATACTCTCCAGTTTGCCGGGATTCTCCGGATCACCCAGCGGCAGGAGGAAGAAATCAAATTCCTTCCCGTCGTATGAAATCCCTTCCCGGTCGGAAGGGTTTATGACAATCTGCTTTTCGAAGGGACGCACGTGTTTACGAGGGAAGACTTTCACATCGGTAAATTCTCCTTTTTCGTCCTGTTCCTGAAACTCGGCAATGGTGTATTCCCAGAAATCCGTGTACATGGCAATGGTGATAAAGTGCGTGAACCAGGGACGCTCGAAAAGGCGGGTTTTCTCTTTGTTCACCGCCTCGCCTTCCAACACTTCGAACGGTTCGGTAATAAGGTACGATTCAGCCTTTTCGCGTTCGGCTATCACCTGGCTGTCTTTCCAGGAGTTTTCGTACATGGTAAGCAGGTCCATGCGGTCGGAATTCACCGGGTCGAGGGCATTTTCCACCGCCTTGGTCAGATTGCCGATTTCCATCTTTACCCGGTCGATGGGTTGCTTCGCTAAAAGCTTCGATTTGCGGCCGGTTTGTTTTACGCCCTTTACGGCGTCAAAAAAGTTTCTTATATACGCTGATGCCTTCATACTACTTAAAGTTTAAATTTCGAGCGTTTAAACAGTGTTTAAACAGTCTCACTCAAATGGGTTGTGGCTGCGCTTGGGGCTGGAACCCCACCGGAACCGTGTTTTTACTTTCCCGTCCTTCTGGAGCGGAAGAAGATCGGTTGCCGCTTTGCCGCCGGCAACCGCTTCGATTTCCCGGCGCACATCGTCGTAGTTCTTGGCGACACGTTCCGGGATATCCGTATCGGCTACGGTATTGTGCAGGAAATAGACCGACAAAGACAGCATCCAGCGCACAAGCGTCTGGTTACGGGCCGCCCCGGACCGGGAAAATTCGGTCTGCATGTTGTAGCGTGCCGCGAGGTTGGACATGATAAAGCCGTACGCATAGCCTTCGGCCTCTTCGAGTTTATCCACATCCCCGCCCAGGAGCATGCTGAGTAGTTCCGGATTGATAAATGTCCGGTAGTCGCTTTGTTGTAAGAAATTCATCATTGTCATCCCCTCCTTGCTGAATTATGTTTGTACTTGCCGCTGCGGGCGGTTGTTTTCTTGCCGATGCTGGGCTTGTTGAGTTTGTAAACACCACCCTCTACGGCATCCGGGCCGTCGTCGTGCTCGGCATCCGGGAAACCCAGAAACTGGTTCCTGAGTTCCTGCATGTCCGGGCTATGTTTTTCTGCCCGGTTGAAGCGGATAAGGCCACGTTCGGCATAGGCGGAAAGGTCCTCGATGCGTTCCGTCTTTTCCGGCTTCTTGCGCTTATCGCCACGGATGGCAATGCTGTAACCCCTCAGTTCCGCTTCTTCGTCGTATTTCTTCAGGTGGATATCCTGTATGAAGTTCGCCTCCATCCAGTGCGGGCAGGTTTTGTTCTCCGGTACCTCTTCCGCCAGGTCATAGTGCCCGCGTACCATTTCGGGGGTAGTGCATTGCCGGCAGAATACTTTGTAGATGTCGAAGTATTTGCCGTTCTTCCCAATCAGGACAATCGCCTTGAAGTCGTTTTTTTTCGTCTCCTTGTATGAAGGGTCGTTGTAGGTTACCAGTTTTTCGCAGTTCTGAATAGGCGGCAGGTCCGCCCAGGGTAAGTGTTCCTCCCTGAATATACGGCCGATAACGATGTGCTGGTGGAAGAGTTCGCGAAGGGCCAGACGGCGGCCCATGTTTTCCATTTTGGTAAGGATTTGCTGGCGGGTGTAACGTTCTTTCCAAGCCGGTACGCCTTTTTCCGACAGGTCCATTTCGTGTGTGTGTGGGTTCTCCAAGGCATACACCTTCAAGTGTGTAATCGTCTCTTTTTTCGGGTCGCCTTCTTCCACGTCGCCCACGATGTGCGCCAGGATGCTACGTTTATGGATACGGTTGCCGATGACTACAAAACGGCTTCCCTTCGTCGGGGCACAGCCGTACAAGTCGCCCAGAACCCAGTCCGTTGCCTCCTGCACGCGTTTTTCGTTCTTGCAGATTTCGGCATCGTCGATATCATCCACGATAATCAGGTTCGGACGGAGTGCGGCTTCACGTACGCCACGCGGCGATTGTCCGCGCCCGAAAGCCCAAAAGCCAACCCCGTCATTTGTTACGAAATGGCCGGTATCCCATTTCCCTGATTTGTATTGTGGCCCGTAATCGGCGATATAACGCTGGTTAAACATGAGTTGTTCCTGAAGGTCAGCCAGCAATCCGTCCGCTTTATTCTCATTTGCAGACGAGAGGACAACCCCTGTCAATTTCCCCAACGCTTTCAGGTACATGGGCAGAAAGATGTCCATGATTACGGACTTTGCGTGTTCACGCGGCCATTCGCCAACAAACATGATGTCTTCGTTGTCGACAATCAGTTTCACGCCCTTTTTATGGAACCAGCCGAAATCGGCATCCATAAAGTCCTCGAAATAGTAACGACAAAACTTCGTGAAATCCTTTTTCAGGTTGGCGATACGTCTTGTTTTTTGCGTTTCCGTTTCCTGTGTGATTGGTCGCAGACGGACAGTCTCCTGCATTTCGGCAAGCCACTCGTTGTACTCGCGTTGTTCTTTGGGTGTCAGGTTACGTTCCAGGCTCATGACATGCCTCCCCTTTGTTCATTCAGGAAATCGTTCAATGCCGGGGCCACATCCCGCGCCAGTGTCGGATAGTTGTCTTTCAGGAACTTATTTATCAGGCGGACAATCCGTACAAGGGTTGTCCAATCGGCCTCCTTGACCTTGATCATGTTGAACAGGTCGCGTGCCCCGTCGATGTCCCCCTTGCTTATCAGATGCGGTTCCCCGCCCTCTTTTTCCTCTTTAATGTATCGTTCCTTCAGTTTGCGCAGGGTTGCCAGCTGGTAGCGTACCAGGTCGCGGGTGTCTTCGTGGATGGTTTGCATGGCCATCAGGTCCTCGGTTGCCTTCCGGTCCCATTCGCCGTCCTTTTTCCAGCGTGTTATTGTCTGTTCGGAGCGTTGCAGGATGCGGGCGATCTCCTGCTGGGAGACGCCTTCCTTAAACAGGATGTAAGCAGCTTCTTTGTCGTTCATATTCGCGTACTTTTTTAGGCAAAGTTCCTGTCGGACAGCACTTGCGAAAAATAAAGTTCCAAGGATGGGAATAAAAATTGTCATCCTTGGAATTTCATTTTGAGCCGTTTCCTTATCCCTTTTCCTTTGCCCTTGTAATCATTACGAACGAACACGAATTTTTTAATCTATGGACAAGTATGTAGACATCGTTAACAAAGACACGAAAGAAGCCACCATGCGGCTCTACGGCGAAATAGGCAGGCAAGTGGATGCCGACCTGTTCGCCCAGGAGTTGGCCGCACTGGACGACCGGATAGATAAAATACACCTGCATATCAACAGCCCCGGCGGCGACGTGATATCCGGTCTCAGTATCGTATCCGCCATGCGTACCATGAAGGCGTTCATCCATGTGCATATAGACGGTATCGCCGCCAGTATGGCAGCGGTTATCGCAATTGCCGCCGACAGAGTCAGCATGCAGGATTATGCCAAACTGATGATCCACAACCCGTACCCGTCCGACAGTGACGCCGAGATGAACGACAAGATGCGTAAGGCCCTTGCCAGCCTGACCGATACACTGCAAACGATCCTGAGCCGCCGGGGCTGTAAAAAGGAAAAGATCGGTTCGCTGATGTCGGCCGAAACCTGGTTTACGGCCGATGAGGCAAAGGCGGAAGGATTGGTTGACGAAATCGTATCCAGCCAGCGGGCGGACGAACTGAAGAACCTCACGACTACGGAACTATTAACCCGTATCGCGAATGAATATAAACCTGTAAATAACAACGAAATGGATTTGACAAAAATTGCAGCAAAACTGGGCTTGCCGGCAACGGCGACCGAACAGCAGGTGCTGGATGCCATCGAAGCAAACCGGGTAAGACTGGAGGAACAGCACAACCGACTGGTAGACCATTACCTCGCCTTGGGCGTAAGCAATGGGAACGTTACGGACAAAAACAAGGAGCGCATGAAGAAGCTGGCCGCTGCCGACTTCGACCTGTTTGCCGAAATGGTAACGGAAGTAAAAGAAAAGCCGGAAGGTGAAGAGGGTAATGCCGGAAACGGCAATACCGTAACCCCGACAGTTCAGGCGGCCGGCCGCCTTAGTACCGCCCTGGAAGAATTGAAAGGTAAAGCTGCCGGTGCACAAGCGCAGGCTGGTAAAGACTGGAACTGGTATCAAAAGAACAATCCGGGATACCTGAATGAATTGGAGAGGACAAACCCGGCACAGTTTCAGAAGTTGCTGGATGATTACGAAAACAGCTTATAACACGTAAAAGCATGGAAGAATTGCAGAATCCCATTGTAAAATGGCCGTTTGGCGCAGCAACTATTTTGCTCATGACAGCCGTCGGCGCTCAGGCATTTGATATCGTCAACAACCTGACCATTGTAGACGGTTCGTCCGTCGTGGCTACGGATAACCGTACGCTTGACCTTACCGCCGACCCCGACCTGACACCGGGAGCGCGGGTAATCGTGAAAACAACCTCTACGGCTACCGAAAAGCTGAATCCGGGAACGGGTGTAAAGGGGGAATCTATCACCGGTGTAGCCGGAAAGACGTTCGTCACAGAGTATGTCTATGATGGAACCGGCTTTATCCAGACAGGTAAATCAATCCAAATTGACTAACAGATATGGCAGAAATCAGAACAACGCTCTATTCCAAAGAGCTTCAAAAACAAATTTTCCCGGACAACAGCTTTTATAAGAAGTCTGTAGCCGAAACCGGTGTGGCTGATACTACTGAAACGGTAGAAAAACCGGTACAAACCCCAATCAGCAAGGCAAAAGAGGGTAAGCCCAAATCCTTGCCGCTGGAAATCGAAGTATCGACCGACACGAAGAAAACGTACAACACGACGCTTATCTATTGTCAGCCGCTCTTGATTGACTCCCAGAGTGAACTGCTGACCAATTACAGCAAACGCCAGACCAAACAGGAACAGCAGGCAGGCGAGATGAACAATAAGATTGCGGCGTATGCAGCCTATCACTGGTCGCCTACCAAAAGCACGAACATCCTGAAAACAACCGGGGATGCCCGAAAGAGCAATATCTCGGGATTGACCTCCAACCGCAAAGCCCTGACAAAGGACGATTTGCTGACGTTGCACAACCTGATGATGCGTATGAACGTATCGGGTATCGGTGGTAAATGGTATGGCATGGTAACGCCCGACCAGTATTCAGACCTGTTGAAAGTACCGGAATTTGTGGATTACTA
>NZ_QRMP01000057.1 GCF_003473295.1 Parabacteroides sp. AM08-6 | reverse complement strand
ACATATTCAGTTTCAGATTGTTTCTAATGCGTTTGCCCTGACGTTTGTGGGTGACCAATACCGGACGATGTTCTACACGGATAGCGTAGGTACGAAGAATTTCCTGCTCAATCTTATATCTCCCGTGTGGAAACCGGCAGGACAGAACCGAAAGTATCTAACAATACATGATTTACCAGATGCTTATAAAAAAACTCCATTACCCGAAATAAGTAATAGAGTTTTGTAGTACCATTTTGTTTTTTGATGAGGTCTCTGGCGGATTCGAACCGCCGTACATGGTTTTGCAGACCACTGACTAAGCCACTCATCCAAGAGACCATTGTTCTATTTTGGAGGTTCCTGGCGGATTCGAACCGCCGTACACGGTTTTGCAGACCGCTGACTAAGCCACTCATCCAAGGAACCATTATGGACAAAACTGTTGGCTTTCGTTTTGCGAGTGCAAAGTAAGTTAATATGTTTTGAATATGCAAATGTTTTTTACCCTTTTTGTAAAGGAGGAGAGTTGCAGAACTAAGGAAAAAGAAGTTACTTTGCCTTCGCTAAGCATAAAGAAAATAAGATGACATATAAAGAAACAGAAATATCGGGTGTATGGATTATTGAGCCAAAGGTTTTTAAAGATGCCCGGGGATATTTTATGGAAACTTGGAAGCAGGCGGAGTTTGAGCAATATGTAGGGAAAATTAATTTTGTACAAGATAATGAATCTTGCTCTTCTAAAGGGGTATTGCGAGGATTGCATTATCAGTTGGCTCCTTATTCGCAGTCAAAATTAGTGCGAGTGATAAAAGGATGTGTATTGGATGTTGCGGTCGATGTTCGTGCAGGTTCACCTACTTTTGGAAAATATGTGGCTGTAGAGTTGTCCGAAGAAAATAAACGTCAACTATTTGTTCCTCAAGGATTTGCTCATGGATTTCATGTGTTAAGCGATGAGGCTGTTTTTACTTATAAGGTGGACAATCCTTATACCCCGACACATGAGCGTGGACTTCGTTTCGATGATCCGGCAATTGGTGTGGACTGGAAAATAATCAACCGGGAATTACTCAATCTCTCCGAAAAGGATACAAAAGCTCCTTTATTGAAAGATGCTGAATTGAATTTTACATTTTAACGGAACATAAACAAAGAAAATACAAATATGAAAACTTATCTGGTCACTGGAGCCGCCGGTTTTATCGGTGCAAATTTTATAAAATACATGTTGGCTAAATATTCCGACATTAAGATTGTTGTATTGGATTTGTTGACTTATGCCGGTAATCTCGGGACAATTGCCGAGGATATAGACGGTAAACGGTGCGAATTTGTAAAAGGAGATATTTGTGACCGTGTTTTGGCCGACGAACTCTTTGATAAGTATAAGTTTGATTATGTAGTGAATTTTGCAGCCGAAAGTCATGTGGACCGCAGTATCGAAAATCCGCAGCTTTTCCTGATGACGAATATTTTAGGGACTCAGAATCTGTTAGATGCCGCCCGTAAAGCTTGGGTGGCGGGGAAAGCTGTAACCGGTTATCCCGAATGGCGTTCCGGTGTCCGTTTTCATCAGGTTTCAACCGACGAGGTTTATGGTAGCTTAGGAACTGAAGGTTATTTCCATGAAACAACTCCGCTGGATCCCCGTAGTCCGTATAGCGCATCGAAAACCAGTGCCGATTTGTTTGTAAAAGCTTATTCCGAAACATATAAGATGCCGGTGAGTATCACCCGTTGTTCCAATAACTACGGTCCATATCATTTCCCCGAAAAGCTTATTCCTCTTATTATTAAGAATATTCTGGAAGGTAAGTCTCTTCCTGTTTATGGTGATGGAACAAATGTACGCGATTGGTTGTATGTGGAAGATCATTGTAAAGCCATAGACCTTGTTCTTCATAAGGGACGGGCTGGTGAAGTGTATAATGTCGGCGGTCATAATGAAAAACAAAATATCGAAATCGTTAAACTGACCATTAAAACCGTTCATCAACTGATGACCGAACATCCTGAATATCGTAAGATTCTGAAAAAGCAGGAAATGAGTTCTGACGGGCAAATCTCTATCGATTGGATAAACGATGGTCTGATAACATTTGTAAAGGATCGTCTTGGCCACGACCAGCGTTATGCCATCGATCCGACAAAGATTACGAACGAGCTGGGCTGGACTCCCGAAACATCTTTCGAAGTCGGTATTGTAAAGACTATCCGCTGGTATTTGGATAACCAGAAATGGGTGGAGGAGATTACAGGTGGAGAATATATGAAATATTACGAGCAAATGTATTCCAACCGATAGTTCTGTTACTTTTGACTTGATTCAAAAGTAACAGATTCTTCGATTTGTTTGCGGATAGCTTCTCGTATATCTTTCCGTATATTTTTGCGTGTGCTGTCCAGTTCCGCTTGTTTGGCCGGTTTGAAGATATCTTTATACTTGCATTTGGTTATTTTGTATTTGAAGTCATCCAGATTTCCCGTAATATCGATACCTAACTTAAAAGGAACTGGAGATTTTAACACGGAGACATGATAATTGAATGTCATATCCAAATTATGCGTACCACCTACAGCTACCCTATAACGGTCCATTTCCACCAAGAAAGGAAAGACTTCTATTTTATTGTCCTTAATGGCCAAATCTACTGATATACTGTCTATCATATTGCGTTTCTTATTCTTGAACATAAGTGTTTTGGATATTTCGGTGAATGTTTCGCCATCCAGCAATACCATGTTGTTACCATGCAAATAACAGAAAGAGTTCAACGATGGCATTATAAGCGACATCGTGGAGTCCAACTTGCAAGTGGCTGTTATCTGGCAATCGACAACTCCTTCAAATGAACGTAACATTGGAATCAATGTATCCATGGCCGGATAAAGTTTTATTATTTTTTCGACTTGTACTTGATTCATGTTCAGATCGAATCCCGCAGAAGCACTTTTTTTGTTTTTGGCAGTGTAAACCATAGTCAAGTTCCCTTCGCCCATATTGGAATGCATATTCAGTTCGCTCAGGTTGATACTTTGGTCGCGGAGGATAATCTCCCCTGTTACGTTTTCTAATTGTAAGTCTTTGAAGTCTATATGTTTAGCATTTGTCTGAAGAACCATGTCAAGGAACTTCGGGAGTATGAATAATTGCTCGGTACTATCAGCTGCTACCAATATTGTAGAGTCCGGTAGCATATCTTCCGACAAGTCTGTGATATTCTCTTCGTCTAGAGAAGAAATATTGGCAACCGATGAATGATTTTCCGAATATTGTATTCCTTTGTTTATGGCCTGCATCAATTGGTTGCAATCAATATAGTCGGAATTCAGACTAAAACTTCCTTGTAATTTTCCTCCCCGGAGCATGGCTTGGCGGATACGGCTTATTTCGCCGTTCAATGTCAGGTCGCTTTTACCCAAATGCAGACAGGCATTGGTCAGAGTTACATCATTAGTGTTGAACTTCAATGTCGTCGGCTCCATCCACATCGGAATTGGAAACAAACGGCTGAATGCCCGCATTTGTTTGAACGAGACACTTCCCCGCGCTTCCCATCGGCGAAGAAGTTGTCCGGTTGTATCTGTACTGTCTATAGTAGCCTGGGTAGTTCTTCTTTTTCTGATTTGTTCCTGTTGGGGCTTACTTTGTTCGTTGGTTGACGTTGCTGTTTTACGTGTTTGCATTGATTGGAGACGAGCATCCCGGTAAGGAAGTGCTTCGATATTGAAGGTGCTGCCGGCTAAGACGATACCGGTATGTATCGGAGTGCTCAGATATTTTAAGGTATCGATAGAAATTGTTATGCCGGCTGTCGGTATCGTTTTGTCGGACGCGGAGGATTTGATACCGCCTTTCAGTACCGTTTGCCCTGCAAACAACCGGACAGAGTCCGGCAAGCGGGTATACAAATGGTCGAATTGCAGGCTGCCTGTCATCGGAATGACAGCGGTTGTATCGATAACCGGAGTTGTCTGCACTTGCATTTCCAATTTGCTGATGTTGGTATCGAGTTCGTCCTTATATTTTATATTCATGCTATCCACAGCCATCGTTAGCTTCATCAGACCTTTTTTCCCGATGTATATGTTTTCCTGTTGCGTCGTATCGACAGCCAAATGTGTATCACTGATAAATAAATCCAGTCCGAGTGGTTTACTGAAAGCCTTCAGCTTGTCGATATTCAATTGGCCGGAAGCATAAACTTTACCGAACCGGCTTTGCAGGATATCGTCGACGGTAAATGTCGCATCCATGTTGGCTTCCATTCTTCCTTCAACCAATAAAGTATCCGGATTTAAAAATTCCTGTCCCATACGGGTAAAATCTATTATTCCGCTGATAGTGGTCTTTATTGCCGGATTTTTAAGTAAGTTCGTTATATTTGCCTGCATGTCCAGCGAAGTATTTAATCCTTTTACTGTCAACTGCTCCAGAGAAACGAATGAAGAGTCCGGATAAGCTCCATTCAGATGCAAGTCCATATCCATCCGGAGTGTATCGATGCCTTGCTTTATTCCTTTCATATGATAAGAACCGTTTTCAATTTTGCAGCAAAGACTAACATTTGGTACGATACTGTCTCCGAGAAAACCATGAATATTTCCTTCTACCAAGATAGAACCGGTTGCCAATGTTTTGTCCCGGTCTTGGAAATATATGTCAGGAATGAATTTCAGCAGGTCGTTCATATCTGAAATCTTCAGTCCCATTTTCATATCGATACGCGAGCGTTGTCCATCAGGTTCCCTATATAGGGAACCATCTGCCGTAAAAGGCAGATTATTAACCATCAATTCTGCTCCCTGGAGGGTTATCGAATTATACTGGTTACTTAGTAGCAGGCGACTTTTTAATTTCAGGGACAAATCATTTTTCAACGTATAAGTCGGACTACGGAAAAGCAGGGAACTACTTCCCGTTTCTACATCCAACGTATTTCCTCGAGCTGACAATGAACCGTCTATACGGAGGAAAAAGCCGTTTATTTCGGCAAACATATCTGCCTGCCGGTCATCATAAGTGAAATGTCCTCCTCGTATGCGGACTTTTTGCAAATCGATGGGAGGAAGCGGCTTTTTGTCGGAATCCGCATGAGTTGAGTCTTCTTCACTCTGATAGATATTCCAGTTTGCGTGTCCATTTTTATTGACAAAACCGTAAAAACGCGGTTTTTCGATTGAAATATCTTTGATTGTGATTTTTCCGTTGAACAAATAATCCAAAGGTTGAAAAGAAACTGTTGCTCTGTAGAATGAAAGTAGCGAATCGGATGGAATTGCCAGCTTTTCTTCGTGTGCCGTGGAATCTTCTGCGGCATGTGATATCAAGCGTCCGTTGGTCAGTTTCACCCCTAAATAGGGGTAGGTTTCGAAATAGGTCAATTCGATACGTTCGCATTCCAAGTGCGCATCCAGGAATTTATTGGTTTGTTCGATGACTATTGGAGTTAGTTTCTCTGGTGGTAATACACCCCAGTTCAGAATACTGAAACCGATAGTGGGCAGGATAAATAGCAGGGTTACTAAAACAATAGCTGTGATTGTCAGTATCTTATTCTTACGTTTCATTATTTAATCAAGTATCGAGTTCTTTATACGCAAAGGAAAAGAAAATACTTATCTTATGCAAATGAAAAATATATTCTCTTGAACATCGCTTTAATCTGCCATTGGCGGTAAATTTTCTCGATTATCAAAATGTCACTAGTAAGGCAACTAAATGGGATTAATATGGCGGCTAAAATAATTTACCCGAACATGAAACCCTTTTTAACATATCAATCCGATAGTGAAACAGTACCTACTCAGCCCCCTGTTTTCATCTTTTATGTTGCTGGTTTTAAATGTTTTATTAAGCAACAGAACACGCCGGTTAACCATTGAGGCAAAATGACAAAATGATATTTTATGCTAAAAAATATCATCATGAATGAAAAAAAGAGTCTCGATAATTTGCGTATCTATCTAATTATCAGTATCTTTACGTCATAAAAGAAAGCGTATCGGACATTGTGGATATACTCCGGGAGGC
>NZ_QRMP01000056.1 GCF_003473295.1 Parabacteroides sp. AM08-6 | reverse complement strand
GACTAAAATAAACGTACGTTTAATTTAGTCATTATACAGAATTTAACGAATGGCTCAAAGCGTACCTTAGGAAGGGTTTGGATTACATATTATCTAAATACACGATTTATTAATTTAATTATTTAAAGTATGAACAAAAAGTTTTCTACTCTGATGGTCGGCACTTTGCTGGCCGCAAGTACAAGTGCCTTTGCTGTTACGGATGCCTACAAAACTATCCCTACGGTAACAGAGGTTGCAAGTGGTAGTACTACTATCACTTCCGGGGACCTGGTCCTTTTGAAAGGGGTTGGCGGTACTAATGGCATTGATTTGAATGGTCCGGCTTCAGGTAAGGTAAAGATGGATAGCCTTATCTGGAATACTGCCCTTACCGCAGGTCGTTCCAAAGCTCATGTGGACTCGTTGCTGTTTACGGTTACGCACAAACCGGTAGCACAGATGTATAATGGTACTCCTATACAGGAAAATGTATTCACATTCGCCAGCCGTTATGTAAAGTTTGCCTTCGCTAAACCGGCAGCCGGAAAAGTGGCCAATGCTTTCGTAAAAAGCAATGGCGAACTGAATGAATGGATTTTGCCGGAAGCTTATATGACAACAAAAGCGAATAACTCCTCTAATAACGCTTTAGGTTATGCCCCTTACGCTATCGCATCCCGCGTTGGTAATGGTGATGCAACTCCGGACAGCGTGTATGTATTGGCTACATTAAAGGTTAAAGATGCAAATGATAATGCCGCCGGAACTGTCCAGATTGTGAAGATTGGGTATTCAGATAAGCTGGATGCTGAAATCGCTCAATACGGGAATTACATTAAGTTTGATAAGGGTGAGGGTCAGTTGTTAGAAGCTGCATCCGGTAGTGCTTCCAATGCCACCCACACCTTAGTAACCTTCTCCGGTTTTAAAGTAACCGGTGATTTGGACTTCGCAGTTCCTTATAATGAAGTTGAAGCTGCCCTCGGATATAAAACACCGAGCTTCGCATTCGGTACGGCAGTATCCCAAGGTGAAGAAAACCTGCTGGCTGCTTACAACTGGGAAGTAAAGCAATTTGAAAGAGGCGACAATGTTCTTCTGAAAGCCGTCGGTGCAAAACAAGATGTTACCAACCGCGATTTGTACCTGACTGTCGATAATGCTTGCTACGACGATGTAAATACAGCAAACTTCAAGTTGGCTTTGGATACACTGCCGGGCGATGGCAATAGCAGTGCTGTACCTGCAGAGATGTTCCGTAATAAAGATACTTATGCCTTTACTATCAAGGCTAATTTTACGAACGACTCAATCTCTATTTCAACGGTTAAAGTACCGGCAAGACAAGATGACAACTCTTTTGTAGATAAGAATGGCCAGACACAGGTAGAAGCTAAAGTTGCAGTGATTGCCGTCAAATCATTCTTGGGTAAAAATGTCCTGACGACTATTGTTACTAATGACGATAAGACTCCTGCTCCTCTCATCACTCCTTCCGAAGACCCGACAAAGGAATTGGAAAATGCAGGTAGTGCTGCTGAGTTCACCGATGGCGATGTGTACAACATCTACGACATGAACAAGGTAAAAGCAAATGGTGAAGTGAACCCGGATTATGGCAAAGCTCTGATTATCGACAATATGAACAACAGAACGATACAGAAGTTCGTGAAACTTGCCAATTTCGACAATACATTGCCTTCTCACCAGTGGGTAGTGGTGAAACAAAAGAGTGCCAAAGTTTATTCCTTTACGAACCGTGAAACAGGTGCCGGCGTAGATGCAACTGCCGAAAGCGGCAAGACTACTTTGACGAATGTAAAACTCTATCCGGTAAGCGGAACTACAAATGAGTACACATACGGTACGAAAGCCGATACCATCAAGTTGGAAAAAAGAGCTGCCTCTACCTTGTCTAAATTCGACGGCTATCGCAACATTACGAAAGAAGAACAGATGAACAAAGTGTTCACCCTGCGTTTCGTAAGCGAATTGCTGGGTAAGGAAGCGTTTGTACAGCAAGGTGCAGACTCTCTGATGATGGTAACTCTCGACAACAAGGCCAAGGCTGCTCAAGTTCGCTTCTTGCAGATGGGTGATTCTATCAAATTAGGTAAACTGACTATTGCTCCGTACGCAATAAAATTGGGCCGTTACTTCCTGACTTACGACAAAACGAAGAAAGTATACCGCTTCACAACCAAACAAGAAGGTGAAGCCGAAGGCGAAGCTCCTACCGTAGACGATACGTTCGTATTGACGAAACTGATAGGTGGTAAGCTGGCTTTGGTTCCTTCTACAACTGTAAATGGTGGAGCTCCTGAAAAACTGGCTATCGACAGTAAAGACGGAAGCGCCGTTAAGGTTGCTTTGAACAGCGACTTGCGTCATACATTCGAACTGACGGAACCGGAAGCTCCTATCTTCGCACAGGTAATGCCGAAGACTGATACCACACTGGTAGACGTAAGCTTCTCGTCTGTTGAAAACTTGGGCTGGCAGATTGCCGTAGGTGCAGACAACTTCCTGTATGAAGGTGTTCCCGCTCTGAAAGCCGGTGGTGCCGAATACGACAAGGCTGCATTCAAGTTCCAGTTGGATACTGCTTACATACAACGTCCGGGCAATACAATGCCGTTGTATTACATCACACGCGACGCTGTTCGTGGCGACTCTATCCCTGTTCCTCACGAACATATCAAGGGTGACGACCATGTATGTCCTGCTCCACTGCCTAACGACACTCTTTCCGGTAACTATCTCTTCATCATGGAAGACTCTCTGGGTATCTCAAGAGAAAACGACCTGAAGTACGGTTACACTTATAATGCAGAATATGAATCTGTAGGTGCTTTCGCAAAATTGCAGATGGTTAAGGCTAAACACATCGGAGATAAACTGATTGTGAACCCGGGCCGCGTAACACCGTCGTCAATGGATACACTGATAGCCGGTGAGATTGCAAATAACGCTACAGTTGAACAGATGCAAACACAATGGTTGGCTGGCCGCAATGCCGAAAACAAAGCTTTGTTTGCCTTCCGTATCAACCTGGACAACAAGGATGAATATGCTATCTACAATCCTTCAACACGTAAATATATCACTTATGTGAACGGTTTTGTAGTAGCTTCCGAAGTTGCCGCATTCTATAACCTGAAAGATAAAGAAGGTGGCAATGTAGCCAACGAAACTATCGACCAGACAGCTTCAACCGTATCCGTACTGGCTAAGAACGGAGCCGTGGAAGTTGTAGGCGCAGCCGGCAAGAAGGTTGTTGTCAGCAACATGCTGGGTCAGGTGAAAGCAAATACAGTTCTGACATCCGACAATGCTACTATCTCCGTACCGGCCGGTATCATGATAGTTGCCGTAGACGGTGAAGAAGCTGTGAAGGTAATTGTGAAATAAAGCAATTTATAATCAAGAATTCTACCGGATTGCGCGGTAAGCTGCCAATTAGCCCGCGAGGGCGAACAAGCAATCCGGATAATTTAATATTAATAATACTAAAGTAATGAACTAAAAGTTCACCTGTTTTCTCCCCTGTGAAGGCCGGAAAGCAGAACAAGACAAGAAGCCTCGGATGTTTATTCCGGGGCTTTTTCTTGAACGACACGGCGGCTTTGTCCCCCCGGAAGGGTGCAGCGTGCGTTCAACGTTTTCGAAATATAAACTTAATAATAGAGAACAATGAAAAAAAAGAAACATCCGTTCCGGCCTCTTCCCCGCTTGAAGAGCTGGTAAGAAAGATTAACGAACTGCGTGCCGAACGACTCGAAAAGGGAGAACTCTCCAGGCCACGCAGGGCGACACTCAACAAACATATCAAAAGCCTCGAAAACATACTACAGGCAAGCATCATTTACGATGAAGACCGTATCCCGGTGAAGGATAGCTACAACACCATCCGCCATATCAAGGAAATCCGACGGCTCCCTGAGTTCCAAAAAGAACAGGGATATGACGGACGCCTCTTCCGGCAAATGCTGAAAATATTCCACTTCAAAATAACCAAAGAAACGGTGGCGCATTATTATTATAAGGAAGAAAGGGAGGAGGATGAATTTCCTTGACTTTTATTTTCTTCCTGTTTTCCATAAAAAGGACATGTAATTAAACTTATTTATTTCGTAATGTATTAATATATAATATATTAAATATAAAAATGCGTTACTTTTTCATATTTGCACACGTGGATTATAAGCCCTACATTGCGCTTATTAATTTAAAACGAAAAATAACATGGAAAAACAACAAAACGTTTCATTATTTCCAAATTTACGTAAGTTCGAAACAGAAGAAATTTCTTTACAACAAGTCATCACCCGAATCAAGGAAGGTTATTGGGAACGGGCACTTGCCGCCTATCGTGCGGCTCGTGCCTCAGGCAATCAGAAACAGGCCGCATGGCTGAAAAGCAACTTGCCCGGTTTCACCCCGTCGGGCGTGTTTCGCGGTGGACATAGGGCCGGGCAAATGGCTGCATACAACCAGGTGATAGGTCTCGATTTCGACGATGTAGCCGAGCCGGAAGCTTTGCGGAACGTCTTTCTCGCTTTGCCTACCACACTGGCTCTCTTTGTCAGTCCTTCCGCCAACGGCCTGAAAGTGTTTGTCCGGGTGGATAGCTCCGCGGAACAACATGCCACGGCTTACCGCCAGGTGGCCGCCGCCTACGAGGAAGCGGGAGGGGTGCAAAGCGACCTGAAATGTAAAGACATCAGTCGTTGCTGCTATGTGAGCCATGACCCGCAGGCGGTCTACCGGGAAGATGCCGCCGTGTTCCACGTCACCCGTCCTGCCGACGCATGCACGCTCGATGGAGCGGAAATGTTCGTGAAGAAGTATTTCGATTGGAATCCTCCCTTCGAAGGCAACCGCAACCAGACCGTCTACAACCTGGGCTGCGCAGCCAACCGCAGGGGTTTTCCGGAGGCTGAAATAGCCCGTATCTGCCGGTTGAGGCTGCAATCGGATTCGTTTGGTGCAAACGAGATAGAACGCGCCTTACATTCTGCATATCAAGGGAATAGCAACGAATATGGCAATCACATGCGGGCGAACGGACACAAAGCGGACACTACGGACACGGCCACTTTTCGGGATATGCCATCCGATTCCGACGCCTTCGAAGAGGAGGGGGAAGACCTTCGGGGAAAGACTCCTTTCCTGCCCCGGGAGCTGGCGGGCAGTCTTCCGCTGTTGCTGCAAAAAGCGTTGGAACCTTATGACGACCGACGCGAATACGACATGGCTTTGTTGGCCGCCTGCGGGGTGCTGAGCGCCTGTCTGCCCGGCGTATCGGGAACGTACCGGCAGAAGACGGTAAATCCCAACCTTTTCGTCGTGGAGGTGGCGCCTCCCGCCAACGGGAAAGGATGTATCGACGATATGCGTCGCTTGGCGGAGCGTTACGAGGCTTTACTCCGTCTGGAGTCCGAACGGGAAGAACAGGAATACCTGCAGGCTCTCGAAGAATGGGAAGTGAAAAAGACGGAGGCTCATCACCGGAAACAGGCTGTCCGTGTTGGCGATGCGCCCGTGAAGGTGGCGGTATGCCATCTGCTGATACCGGCACAGGTCACGAAGGCTCGTCTCCTGCAACATCTGGCCGACAACGGGCAAGTGGGCGGATTGATTATCGACAGCGAAATCGACACGCTGCTAAACGCCAGCCGCCAGGATTACGGCCTGTTCGACGACATCTTGCGCAAGGCGTTCCACCACGAGCCTATCAGTTCGTCCCGCAAGACCGACAATGAATATACCCGTATCCTTCACCCTTGTCTTTCGCTTGTGCTGGCTGGTACGCCTGCCCAATTCTCCCGGCTTGTGCCGAATGCCGAAAACGGCCTGATGAGCCGTCTGATGCTTTATACCTGCCGCTCTGCCGCCACCTGGCAGGATGTCTCGCCACGTGAAGGCGTAGAGAGCGTGGATACCCGTATGGCACGTCTTTCCGAAGAGGTGATGGAGATGGCTTGCCGGTTGCGCAAACAACCGCTTAAAATCAGTTTGACGCGTAGGCAATGGAGCGTGCTGAACCTCCGCTTTGCCCATCTGCTGGAGGAGACGGACTGTTTCGGGGATGATGATTTCCTGAGTGTCATCAAGCGTTACGGACTGATGACCTATCGCCTCTGCATGCTCTTCACCGCCCTCGAAGTGGCTTACGGCAAAGAGGATATACCTGTATACGCCACTTGTAGCGATGTCCATTTCGAAGCGGCTCTCGCAATCGCTCTGATAAGTCTGGAGCATAGCCGCCTGTTGATGACGCAGCTTCGTCCGGCCCAGGAACATCCCGACCTCCGTGTCCCCCTGAAGTACCGGGATATTTTCTCCCGTCTTCCGGAGTATTTCACCTTGCAGGAATTTTATACCGAAGCTGCCGTGTTAGGTATCAGCGAACGTTCTATCCGTCGTCTCCTTAACCGTCTTATCCCGAAATATATCACCAAGATTGCTCCCGGCAATTATCAGAAAAACTCGTCTGCCGCTGCCTGAAGCAGGGACATCTTTCACTTGAAAAAAGGCTTTATCTCTTTCCCCCCGCTCTCCTTCCTATCCTAAAAAGTGGCCGTGTCCGTAGTGTCCGTCCGCGTCCTTCTTTCTACCCTATAAGGTAACAACAGCTACCTTATAGGGTAA
>NZ_QRMP01000055.1 GCF_003473295.1 Parabacteroides sp. AM08-6 | reverse complement strand
GTCGTTGATGGCGAACAACTGAGCTTGGTCTTTGTTACCCAGTACGAGGATACCGTTCAGATAGCTTACATACTTACCGTCTTTACCTTCAATGCGATAGAAACCATCGATTTTCTTGTCGATAGCAAATGCCCAAGTTGCATTCGTGAGACCCTTGTCTTTAGCAATATCCAATGTATCAGTCTTACCTCCGATAGCCAGAGAGTCACCTGATGCGTTGTCTACGCGATTTGCATATATGAAACCTACGCGGGTCAAACCATCTTGACTATACTTAACATCCTTGGTATCGGTAGAGTCAGCATAACTTACCATATAAGCTTTCTTGTCGAATGCGCCTACCTTTTCGGTATCGATTGCTTTCGTGATGTAGTAAGCATAACGGAAGTTGTCTTCTCTTTCAACATAAGCAGTATCCAGACCCAGTACGAAGTCGTTGTCCGTTGCAGCTGCTTTCAGTTCCAGACCTGTACGTTTGATTTCGGCAAACGGTTTAACGGCTGTTACCTTAGAAGCTTCGTCACCCATCAAAGAAAGCGTTATGTTCTTCGGAGCGTCTGTTACATTCAGGTAAATGTTTGTTGTATTTGCATCCAGGTCGAACGCCCAGTTGGTGATTTCTTCTTTACCTACAACTACAACGTAACCATTCTGGTCTACAGCAACCTTGTCGGAGCTATTACGAGCTTCAGTAGAAGGTCTCCACAAGATTTCATACTGACCGGCTTTGTCGCTTGTACGACGTAAAGTCAAATCAGCTTCATTCTTTGTAGCAATCTTTGTCAACACAACTTTCTTTGAAGCACTCTTCTTCAAGAACAATGTATCGTTACCGAAGTAAACTTCGCCATTGTATTTGTTTGCCTTCAAAGTTGCGTCTGCCAGACTTTCCGGTGTGTTTGTTTTCATTTTGAATACCAATGAGCTTTCAGCATCATCTGTCATCACTACGGAAGAGTCCTTACTCATCGTCAGGTAGAATGTCTTTGTCGGATTAGCGAAGTTTGTAGCAATCAGTTTGTATGTCTGATTGTCGATAGCTTCTTTCGACAAGTTCTTGTAGCCGGCAGGAACATCTTTCACTTCTTCCAATTGAATAGTATCGCCTTTTATTTCATAGATTTTCTTATCAGCATCTATTACATAGAATTTTTGAGCCTCAACCAATTCCTTATTGAAGTCACGGTTTGCAATCGCATATTCACTTGCATCATCATCAGCTGAAGAAACGAACCACTGAGTAGCCGGAACATTTGCATAAGTAACTGCAGAATGAGCCAGAGCATCACCTGTAGTAGAAGTCATCATGTAGTACGGTTTAGTTTCATATTCCTTCTTCAGAGACTTCACATAGTAAGGAGTACCTTTTTCCAATTTAGCTGTTTCAGCAGCAAGGTTGTTGAATGTCACTTTGGTATTGCGGATAACAATATCAGAAGCGGTATTATTAGCAGGTTCATCCAAATCATAAGCGACCACAGAAACTTCACGATGGCTGTTAGCCAATGTACGGATTACGACACGTGCAGTAGCAGGTTCTCCGGATACATAGAAACCATCTTCACCTTTTACCGGCATATAAGTATCAATCAACAGAGAGTCGCCCGCTACTTCGTCCAAAGCAGTAGATATCTTAAATGCGAACAATTCTGCAGGCTGGCCGATGCGGGGAACCAAAGCATCTTTGTCTTTTACAGCATGCAAAACATCTGCTTTAAAACGGAAATATTCTTCGTTTACAGCTACATAGTTTGTATCTACAGTCAGATAAGCTTGCTGGCCGTTAATAAAGGAGTCTACTAAAGCGATTGCGTAATATTTTCCAGCCAATGCAGCGGCTCCACCACTCGTAGACAAATCACCGCTTGTAGCAAGTCCAGCCCATGTTTCTAATGCAAAAGCAGGGTTAGGAGCAGCGAAACCATCAGGATCTTCATTTTCGAAAGCAGCATTTGCAGTTTCTTTTGAATCTGCAAATTCCTTCAGGATAGCACCACCATTTTTAATAGCTGCAAGAGCCGTAGCTGCAGCACCTTCAAATGTCGGTGTAGTCTCAGTTTGTTCTGCTGTACGATAAGCATTATAAACAGCATTAATTGCAGGGAAAGCACCTGTTTCAGCTTTGCCAAGCAGGTCTTTCAAATCAGAGATAGCCTTGTCGGCAGCCTTAACAGCTTCATTATAAGCTTTTGTATCTCCGTCTGCACCGGTATTAAGTTTGTCAGCAGTTCCTACATTGATTTTTCCATATTCTGTAATAACATTAGCTACAACTTTAGCTACCTTACCGGCAACATTGAAATACTTCAAAGCGCCACTTCCTGCACCATATGTACCCAGTGTAGTACCTGTACCTAAAAGGTCTTTTGTTGCAGCAACAGCAGCGGCATTAGCTGTTTTATCCAACACTTTATCGCCCTTAGATAAACCTGTCATTCCAGCCACATCATCAATAGCCTTGCCTACTTCGGTTTTATAATCGCCGTAAGCTTTTTCCAACAAAGCCACAGCTTTATCTGTTGCAGCTTTAGCTTGGTCGGCAGCAGGTGTATATGTATTGTCATACTTAGCAGCCGTCCACAAAGCGTTTTCCTCGATACGCAGCTTGTTTGCAGTAAAAGGATTTTCAAATTCCTCTTTGTTTACGTCCGGAGTGAAAACCAATTTGAAGGCATCCTTTTCTTCCGGGTTCAGGTCTGCTGCACCGAAAGTATAAGGGTCCACACGTACAATCTGCAAATTAATCAGCTCTGTTTTAGTTCCGTCTTCTGCAGCAGGAGTCGGAGCTGCATCTTTCGCAGTTTTCAGACGCAGCTTAATCGTCTCTGCAGTTTTATCTCTTTCCAGATAATAAGTATAAAATGTCTCATCTGCAGGGTTGTATTCCTGTGTCTGTACAGGAACCACACCCGTTATCGTAACATCTCCATTGTCTGCAATTGTCACATTTTGAGTAACATACAGGCTAGTGAGGGCATTAGAAGCCGTAGCAGCCGTATAAGCCGGTTTAGCTCCATAAAGAAAATCCGTAGCATTTGCACCCTCTTTCGAAAGCATCAATTTCGTACCGGATTTATTTGTCAGTGTAAATGTATAACCGGCAACAGTACCCTGAAATTTAACCGGTTCTACATCTATCTTCCAAAGACTCTGGTTGATCTCTTCATAAGTTGTTAGTTCAGCTACCGGTTTTGCAACCAAACTATCCTTTACTCCGCTTTTATCAACGATAAGCACATCATCCTGACCATTCACACCCAGTTGATAAAACTGAGAGCTATTGATAGTCTCTTGTGCCATGGCTGAAAAGCTACTACCCACCAGCAGGATGCCGGCTAAAAGTGTAGAAAACTTCTTGTTCATACTTTAAACTTTTTAATTTATAATATTAATGTATATTGAAATGTATACTTGTTGTCTCTTCGCACGCTCGTTAATTTCTGTATAATGACTAAATTAAACGTACGTTTATTTTAGTCATTTCTAAGGCTGTTTTGTGGGGTTTGTAACGAAAAGTCGTAATTTGGTACAAGCTAAGCTATCTAATTGATAAGAAAGCACATAGAAAAATAAAATTTATTTGGGAAAAGGATTGTGGGTTCAAAACTTATGCCTATTTTTGTGACGAGAAAAAACGTACGTTTTTTTTAGTCATTCCAAAAAAGCCATATATTCTACTCTTACACAGCAACTTGAATAAGGTCAAAAAAGCGAAAACAACCATTTATTAGGACAGATTTCAGGCCTATCGCGTACATTATATATAAGAGAGTGCTATTTTACCCCCTTTTTCACTGTTTTTGCAAAAAGCACACTTTTCTCCCCCTTTTTCCTTCGTGAAAGAGATGTTGTTTATTGATTTATTGAAAAAGGCAGTTCTTATTTTAGTTTTAGGCTGAAAACTAAAATAAGACCATTCAATATAGAAGAACCGGGAAAGCTCAATATTCTGGAAGAGATGACCGGAGGGAGACGCAAAAGAATTTATATACTGAAAAAATATGAGGGATATCCATGTCCATATTCTATCATGAGCCTATTCGCAAGAGCAAGTACAAGAACTACAAATTTAATTCCGTTATTTTCCGGGAGTCTTTAATGTTCATGAAAAGGGAGAAATGAGATGAGCCGGGCAATGCTTCCTTATAAAACAATCTTTCCGTACAAATAAAACTATTTTGAGTGGTACGATACCGTCAAATTCTTATCTTTGTGGCAGTTTTGTCATTTCCTTTCTGGGAGTGACGAACCTTTGTATGTCCGTATGTTTGTGAAGGGGATTGAAAAAGTAACTCTCATTTGATTATAAAATCATGAAAATAGCTATAGTAGGAACAGGTTATGTGGGGTTAGTCACAGGTACTTGTTTTGCCGAAATGGGAACTGAAGTTTTTTGTGTCGATGTGGACGCTGAAAAAATCACAAACCTCAAACAAGGAATTATTCCTATCTACGAGCCGGGTTTGGAAGAGATGGTTCACCGCAACCAACAAGCCGGGCGTTTACATTTCACCACCGATTTGACAGAATGCCTGAACGAGGTCGAAGTTCTCTTCAGTGCGGTAGGTACTCCTCCCGACGAGGATGGCAGTGCCGACCTGAAATATGTGCTGGAAGTAGCCCGTACGGTAGGTCGTAATATCACAAAACACTTGTTGGTCGTAACGAAAAGTACAGTTCCGGTCGGTACTGCCCGTAAAGTTCGTCAGGCTATTCAGGAAGAACTGGACAAGCGTCACCTCTCCATCGAATTTGATGTCGCCTCCAATCCCGAATTTCTGAAAGAAGGTGCAGCCATCAAGGACTTCATGAGTCCTGACCGCGTGGTTGTCGGTGTCGAGTCCGAACGAGCCAAAGAACTTATGACCCGTTTATACCGTCCGTTCCTGTTGAATAACTTCCGTGTAATTTTCATGGATGTCCCTTCTGCGGAAATGACCAAATATGCAGCCAATGCCATGCTCGCCACCCGTATCAGCTTTATAAACGATATCGCCAACCTATGTGAAATCGTAGGAGCGGATGTCAATATGGTGCGCAAAGGCATCGGTTCCGATGCCCGTATCGGCAACCGTTTCCTGTATGCCGGCATCGGTTACGGTGGTTCCTGCTTCCCGAAAGATATCAAAGCGCTTATCAAAACAGCTAAAACAAATGGCTACTGTCTACGTCTTTTGGAAGCCGTCGAAAATATCAATGAAGAACAGAAATCAATCCTGTTCCGCAAATTGAGCGACTATTTCAAAGGCGACCTGAAAGGCAAACGCATTGCCATGTGGGGGCTTGCCTTCAAACCGGAAACAGATGATATGCGTGAAGCCCCTTCCCTTATCCTGATAGACAAACTCCTTGCCGCCGGTTGCGAGGTCTACGTCTACGACCCTGTATCCATGCCAGAAACACAACGTCGTATCGGCGATGCGGTTCATTATGCAAAAGATATCTATGACGCAGTCGTGGATGCCGATGCTTTGCTTTTAGTAACAGAATGGAAGGAGTTTCGTATGCCTTCCTGGTCTGCTGTCCATAAACTAATGGCAACCCCATTAGTCCTTGACGGCCGAAACATTTACGATGCGCAGGAATTGAAAGAAAACGGGCTGGTTTATCACTGCATAGGAAGATGACAAAAGAGCAACTCCTCCAATTAATCAAACAAGGAGAAGGTTTTCGTTTGGAAGCCAAGAAAGCTGAAAGCGATATTCCGGAAACCGTATGGGAAAGCTATTCTGCATTCTGTAATACAGACGGTGGAGTTATTCTTTTGGGTGTATCGGAAAAGAAAGATAAAACCTTATTTATTTCCGGTGTGCAAAACAGTACTAAAATTATCCAGTCTTTTTGGAATCAAATAAATAATAAGCAAAAGGTAAGTGATAACCTGCTATTTGACCATCAGGTATATACACTGTCTATTGATAATAAAGAGGTAGTCATTGTTGAAGTGCCTCGTGCAGATCGTCATTATAAGCCTGTTTTTGTTAAAGATAGTCTTTTTGGAGGTACTTATCGCCGGAATGCGGAAGGCGACTATCATTGTACACGCGAAGAAGTGAAAGCCATGCTTCGTGACCAGTCTGATATAACATCAGATAGCATGGTTGTAGAAGAAATAGACTGGCAAGAGCTAGATAAAGACACAATCTATCGTTTCCGGATGCGTTTCCGGAATCTGAAACCCGATCATGTTTGGAACACTTTGGATGATGTCGAGTTTTTATTAAAAGTCGGTGCACTCAAGCGCGGTAGCAGTAATTCTGAAATTCATCCTACTCTGGCCGGTATTTTGATGTTCGGTACGGAAATGCTAATAACCAATCAGTATCCGAACTATTTCCTGGATTATCGGGAGATTGCAGACGAGAACCGCTATACAGACCGTGTCTTTTCTTCCTCCGGAGATTGGTCAGGCAACCTTTTTGATTTTTATTTCAGAGTTGTTGACCGTTTGATATCCGGATTGAAAGTCCCTTTCCAATTGCGGAATGGGTTGGACAGGATTGATGATACACCCGCCCATGGAGCATTGCGTGAAGCTTTGGCTAATGCTTTGATACATGCTGATTACCATGGAAGAAGAGGAATTGTTATAGAAAAATATAGAGACCGTTTGGTCATTTCCAATCCGGGAACTTTACGTATCACGTTGAATGAGGCTTTGGAAGGAGGTATTAGTGACCCACGTAATGTAAACATTTTTAAAATGTTTGTTTTGGTGAATGTAGGCGAACGTATAGGAAGTGGTTTGCAGAATATCCGATATGTATGGAAGCAATCAGGTCTTCCGCTCCCACAATTGCAGGAAAAGTTTTCACCGGATCGGATGCGGTTAGATATAATGTTGTGGAATGGAGATAATTATACTGGAGAAGGAATAGAACCATTGGAGCTTACCCCCCCAGTCACCCCCCCAGTCACCCCCCCAGTCA
>NZ_QRMP01000054.1 GCF_003473295.1 Parabacteroides sp. AM08-6 | reverse complement strand
TCCTTATTCAAACGACCTGTAAATGTCACTTTATTCCAATATTCTTTTATAAGAGCTAAATAATCAGAAAAGTCTCCATCGCCAAGAATATACAAATGAACATGGGAATCTTTATTCAGCACCAACTTAAATGCGTTTATAAGATAACTAAGCCCCTTTATAGAATCCAAGCGACCAACAAACAAAATAACCTTTTCTCCGGGTATTACTCCTATTTTTTTCTTTATTCTCTCTTTTGATTGCATTGAGACGTTTCCACCATCATCTTTCAGACCATTATAAATAAGAGCAATACGACTTTCTTCGATACCGAAATCGTGCATCAATAAAGATTTTGTAAATCGCGAAATACAGATTATTTTATCTATGGCTGCATAAAAATCTTTTTCTTTATAGAACTGTTCTTTTATATTGGATTCACGAGTTCCCGGCAAAGCACCTTCAGAATTAATTATACTTCTGAAACGTTTCAGATTCCCATTCAAAGAAAAAGCCCAGGTTTGATAGTGAATAGTATAAACGATTTTACTATTAGGAATAGTATTTTTTACAAAAAGAATCAAATTCAATGGAATATTATAATTGAAATGAAAAATAACATTTTCATCTTCATCAATTTGAAAATTAGCCAACAAAACATATAAAGCATGAAAGAAATAACGGTCTTTCATTTTTTCTTCATTACCAAAATCCATAGGGATAGAAAGCAAATCATATCCATCTTTTCTTTCACATGTTACTTCCTCTTTGTCAGAATACAATTTAACAACACTCAATACAACATCCGGCATTTTCAGACATACAGCCACTAATTGTTCCAAATAAGTTCCAATTCCATAAACAGCCGCCCTGCTATCACTATTAAATATATATATTTTCTTCATCCCAGCATTAATTTAAGCCCATACCCTGCACATCCATTATCTATACCCAGCCTCCATTTCGAGATGGGAAGATTAATATCAAAATCACAATCAGCTAAAAAAGATTTCAACTCAAAGACATCTTCATTATCAAGAGCAAGGAGATACTTTGAGAACACCTTCAAATATTCCTTCTTTTTTTTCTCTTTTTCCAAAACCTTACCGGACAAATGTTTTCTCAGATAACAAAACACCCCTTCAGTTCCTCTACGAAAAGACCTATCCGGATAATTAAAAAAATTATATGCAGACAATTTCGAGTCTATATCTTCCAGAATATCAAAAGTATTTCCCCCTACAAAATTATGTTCCAACAAATATTCGATTCCCCATCCTATTCCAGACAAACCATCTTCAAAATCAATAGGCATATCAAAAACAACGTCCTCAAATATTTCATCCAACAGCATATTGGCAAAATTCTCAAAATCGGTACTATTCCGATATCTTGAATAATGCATAAAAAAAAGAACAATACCCATCTTTCCATGAAATAAACCATTTTCTTTCATATAGGCCGTCGAAACCATTAAAAAATTGGATATACGGGATAAAATCAAATCTTTGTTCATAAACTTACAAATGACACAAATTGAACTTTCCTATAACCTTCTCATAATCAGACACAGGAGGACATAAATACCGATACAGGCATTTTGCGCACGGCTGAACCTTATCCCTGGTAAGCCGCCAATGCTCTTTTGTCTGTAATTCTTTATAGACCAAGGTACTCAACGGAGCAGATAAGATATTTCCTAATGCAGACTTTTCCTTATCAGAAAAAATATCCCCATCAGGTTTTAATGTTAAGTTACCAAAATAATTGGCATTCACATGTTGATGTGAAAATATATCCTTTTTAGACCACTTGGTCGATAAAATTGTTTTTTTATCTTGATAGACGACATCTTCAAAAAACTTCATATTATCACCATTATAGTATGGTATAAATTTAGCATTCAAATTCAAACTATTCACACAATCCAATGCCATCTCAAAATCAGCTTCCGAAGTAATCCTAAAAACAAAAACTGATGGTTGTTCCCTTATCCCATCCAACAGGCCAGGTTTAATGTCTCTTATATCATCGACCAATATTGTCAACTCCGAGAAAACAGAAATACAAGAAGTAACAGCAGAGGAATCAAAAAAAGAAAAAGCCCTACTATGTATCATCAAATTTCTTACGCAACTCAAAGAAGATATATCATCACGATATTGTTTAAACAGAGAACTATTAAATAAACAATCTCCAATAAATGTAACACGTCTAATTTTTGCCACTTGAATTTGTTCAATTAAGCATTTAAGTACAGCTTCATTTATTTCAGCTTCAAATCGAGTACACCAGGAAATCTGCTTAAAAGCACTATCACAATCTTTACATTTCAATTTACAGTTTCCACCCCAAAAAACAGAAAGTTCCAATAAGTTATTTAGCACCTTTTGCCCAAAAAATTCCACATTCTTAAAATCTCCCCGATCACGTTCCACCTCATCATTCAAATTAATCTTAGGAACAATCACTATCGGCTTATGAGGGAATTTAGATTGTTCATACAAATCGCCGGAATAAGCGGCACGAACCTTTTTAACAAAATTACTTACCGACTTCAAATTAAGCACATCTTCCTGTAGTTCTATCACATACAGATTAGCTTGCGATTTCAATTCTTCAATCACAGGTGTCAATTCCGCATCCTTTCTAAAGAGCAAAGATTTACCTGATAATGAATTATAAATCAACACATTTTCTTCATCATCCCATATAAAAGTATATGTTTCTAATACAAACCAATATTTCTTCATTATGCAAAAACCGATTTATTTATTGTATAAAACTTTGAACTATTCTTTTCCAGATAAGAAATAATGTAAGATAAATAACTCATTGTATCTTGCTTTGTATAAACCGAGTCACAAAAAGGTTTCCCGTTTTTACGAGGAAGTTGCAGAATACAAGCGCTACAAAATTCAGCATAATAACAATTTGTACATTGCTTATTTATATCTTTATACATTTTATTATACTTGGCTGCTATTTTATCGAAGTCCAAATGAATACTACTATCTATAGTCCCTACAAATTCACTCAAGTCTATTCGTTCGCAAACATGTATCTTCCTTGAAGAGGAAACAAAGAATTTTTTCATAAAAGGAAGACAAGTTCCAGTCGGAATCCTTATGTTCCGCCCATTAGACAATAACAGTTCTGAATAATGACGGTACGCATTTCCTAAATGATAATAAAAGAAATAACCTGCCTCCCTTATTTCGCGTAAGCGACTGACGTCAGTATGTTCCAGCATGTGAGAGGTTTCTTCATATCCTTTGTACAATCGTTCAAACTCTTCTCTCTTTTCTGATTTTATACCTTGAGGTACAATTGTTTCCAACGAAGGTATTTTACCAAAATTTTCTCGTATAAAATCAAAAACCGCCTCTGCCGAGGAAGATGCATTCAACACCGAGTTAAACTGGACTTTTTCTTCAAAATACCGGGGATATTTGTTTTGCAGGTCTTTGACATTCTTAAACACACGCTTAAAACTCGGTCTATTATTCAAATCAACCCGCAAAGCATCGTGTTTTTCATCACCATCCAAACTAATCAGTAGTGAAAAATTATTTTCCACTAAGAAATCCATATACTTATTCAACAACAACGCATTGGTAGTCATACTATATTGGAAATTAATCTTCCTCTTCAAATTAAGAGATTTCAAATAATCAACAATCTGCTTAACTAACGAAAAATTCACTAAAGGTTCACCACCATAGAATCCGATAATAATCACATTATTATAAGAACTATACGTTTCCGAGTTCCAAAACCCGACCATATAGTCAATAACCATCTTTGCCAAATCGAAATTCATCACTTTATCGCCAGTAAATGCAGTCTGCTCATATAGTTCTCCGTAACAACAATACTTACATTTCAAGTTACATTCCTGAGTCACTTGGAAAACGATATCGTTACAGTTTGCCAATTCATATTCAACATTCCTTTCAGTAATTTTACCAGACAATATAGATTTCAAATTTCTATTCTTAAAATAGCCATTTCTTTTCAAAAAGCAGTACCGTTTATAATAATACAAAGCTTCCTCATAAGAGATTAAATACGTTGCGGATATTTTTTCACAAACTTCCACCTCCGGCAGTATTTTATAATACTCATGTATTAATTGAATTGCAGGATGTATATTCAGCAACTCTTTATTATTGACATCATACAAGTAATAATTATCATTCCTACTTGCAAAAATAATTGTGGAATCTATCATATTATTTTCTTTAAATGTACTACGATTAAAACAGGATTATTATCATCTTACAAACTATTATAAAACTATATTAAATAAGAATATAATTTTTCAAAAGGATGATGCAAGGTCACATAATATATCAATTCATAGCCCCGCAATATTTATAAAATAAAATCAACATGATATACCTCTACATTAATTTAAGGCATTACAATTTCAATAGATTGATAAGCTCCAGCAGCAGTAAGCTTATATACATAAGCATCATCTTCATAATCTTCACACCAGCAAGAACACTTACCTTCATAATAATTAGCAACATATTCAACATATCCCAAATGGCAATAAATACCACCATAGAGTTTTCGCATTTCTTCATGCAACATATTAGCCTTACTTATATTTGCCAACTTCAATTTTGATAACTGTTTCATCTTATTGATTTTTTAATTATTTATAATATACCCGTTTAACCCTTGCTTCAAATTCATCTTTATATTCATTGATTTTAGAACGAATTCCTATCATTGAAAACAATGACATATCTTTTACAAATATCCAGTATTAAGAAACCTATCATCACATCTTTTTCTTTAAATGTACTACGATTAAAACAGGATTATCATCATTCTTCAAATTATCTGCCAACTCTATCAAGCGGGGAGACAGTTTTCCGGAAGAACGATGTTCTTCCACATAATCTTTCAATTCGTAGGGCCACTTTACTGAAATCAGCTTCTCTTCAAATGCTCCGTAAGTAGGAAAGAATTTTGGACCATTATGAAAATCATCTATCAGCCTAGCCTCTTTTACATTAGTAAGTTTCTTTGTTTGTTTATCATAAATAGCAAGCTGCAATTTTTGAGGTGGCAAATTACGAGATGCAGCAAAATAATAATTCTTATAATAAAATAAAAACAAGTAATGGTCCGATTCATAAACATTTGAGACTGCTATTTTCCCATCTGTTTTTGTCATCAATTCAGAACTGTTCATAGCTGAACTGTGAATTGCCTCACGCATTAAGGGACCTAACTTATATAAGGTTATTTCATTCGGCAGCTTATACTCTCCCAAATCTATAATCCATTCGGGCGACAACCCATTCGATGACACACTAAAAACCGTATCATTATAAAAATTATAAAACAGGGTTTTATTTTTATATCTTGGAAAAAAATTATCCGTCTTATTCGAGAAAATACCACCAACTTTTATATTTCCATTCTCTACTACTCGAGTGACATGATGAACCTTAAAATCATTATTCACCCAAATCAAACTATCCGGGTATTGATATAAAACAATTGAGTTTTCTGCTAAAGCTTCTTCAACATTTCTAAAAAGACTATAAACCCTAGAAGAATCCTGAGCTGAACACAAATGGTATACAGAAACTTCTTTTCCTGTGTACTTTCCATTTCTATCATATTCGATTATCTTATTTCCAACCGTATAATAATGTTCTTTAGACTCTAACAATGAAGCATACATGCTCGGGTCCTCACCCGGTCCCTGCCCCTGCTTACCTATCTGCCCTTTAAAACAACCATTCCAGTCAAACATCAACCGCGGTACCGTTAATATAAAGTTATCAGTAAAACGAAAAGATATATTATCACCCAATAAACAATCTGGTTTTGTTTCCAATGGAATATAAGTTATACTATCCGCTATCTCTGATAAACGTACCTCTTCCGATAAATCCAACACATCCTTCAGATGAATCACCGTATCGCGTGCTACGACAACTTCTTCCACACTCTCCGTCTGTTGGTTACGATGCGTACATCCACATAAAACTATAAGAAACAACAAAACTATATTTCTATTCATATCACAATTATATAATAAAAGAGAACTATATTTCATTATTCATTTCTAATATTCTTAAAATCAACAAGTATACCATTAAATATCATTATAAATATAATAAATTTAACGGTATACTTAACCGATTATTTAATGAGCTTCAGTTCCATTATATTTATAATACCTAGCATCGGTATACCTATAATTATAAGCATCATCACCATAATCTTCACACCAGCAAGAGCACTTGCCCTCAGTCTCATTAGCTTTTTGATTTACATACCCCCAATGACAATAATTACCACCATAGAGTTTTCGCATCTCATCATGCAACATATTAGCCTTGCTAATATTTGCCAACTTCAATTTTGATAGCTGTTTCATTTTATTATTTTTTTTAATTATTTATAATATGCCCTCAACTTAACACATTGAGGACTAATCGTTTTTTCATTCAATCACAATCCCAAGTCCCTATAAAATAATGAATAGCATACGCCCGTTTAATCCTTGATGCCCATTCACCCTTTATATCTTCATTAGTTTTAATAGAACGAATTTCCATCGTTGAAAAAGGAGATACCTCTTCAGCTGGTATCAAGTAAATACTATCCTTATTTGAATAATCCAAATAAACGTCAGAAAGCATTTTAGGACCTGTCGTACACAAAACCCGAAAAAATCGGGTTTCATTTTCAGGCAAAAATGATAAATCTTTAGAGAAAACTGTCTCTATAACAGCCTTCATAAAAGGATGCCCGGACCGACTGGCCATTAAAGCGTTATTGAAATAAGGAACTTTATCATTTACGAAAGGGAGCCTATGCCCTTCCGGCTCCATCGCAAAACAACAATCTCCTTTTAATACCGGCTCTATATTTTCAAGACATTCATAATCAAAATCCGCATATAGTCCTCCTATCTGATATAAAATCAAATAACGAATCACATCCCAACGTTGTATATTAAAATAAAATGATTGATACCGTTCAATGTACTCCGGATAGAATTCCTGCAAGAATATATTCATTCTTTCATTATCCCACAACATATATTTCCACGAAGGATGATGTTCTTTCCATGTCTCTCCTAATTCATGAAAATAATCAGGTAAAGGCCCGTCTACGCCAGACCAAACCTGATGAATAATTTTAGGTATCGCTTCATTCATAATCAACTATTTAGAATTATACCCCCATGTGCCCATAAAATAATGGACAGCATAAGCCTGTTGCAAACGTTCCTCCCATTCCGGACATATATCTCCTCTCCGTATAGCACTCGCTTCCATTACAGAAAAGGGAGCAATATTGCAAGCCGGAAT
>NZ_QRMP01000053.1:6396-7609 GCF_003473295.1 Parabacteroides sp. AM08-6 | reverse complement strand
TATAATTGGCAAAACGACGGGTACAGTTTTTCAAGACGAAAAGTATAAAAAATAATTTGGCGTTTAAACACCACACAAAGGATGTTTAAACGCTTTCTATTTTGAATTTATACGTTTAGCTCAAATTTCACATTCTCATTCCCATCAAGTAGACTTCGAGTTCTATCGATGTTGTTTTCGTAAATATGTACATTGGCAAGATTAAGAGTTATAGACTTTAAAGGTAAATCTACCTGTCGTGACATCAAATATAAATGATAGATGTCTGCAGGTAATCCCAAATTGGCATCACTGCTACGCTGATAGGCAGACAAAACTAATTCGCCTTCATCTATCTGGAACTGTACAAGACTTAAACAAGGAGCCTGATTACTCTCTGCACCAGTTTCACCGAGGAACAACACATAGTTTTTACTGTTACGTTTCTCTTTATTGATGCGGGTTATCAGTGGGGGAAGTTTTTCAAAATATGTAGGGTAACTATTTACAAGAATAGACCCGCAATAGTCCCACCAGTTGATACCTGCTTCTCGATACTTTTCAACGTTTCGTTCTCCCCGCATAAATAGTTGTAGCTCATTTCGGAGCTTTCTACGGGCAATATTATGACCTTCAAAAATATCAAGAAGGTCTACAGGAGTCAAAAACAATTGTTCATTCAAAAGATATTTAATATGCCCTTTCTTATTGTTTTGTGTCTTACCTTTGGTAAGTATTTTGTCTAAAATCTTATAGTATTTGTTCATTATCTTTATATCTAAAAAAAACGTATCTTTGCATTACCACTCACGTATAAACCAAGACGCGCTACACCGCGGCAGAAGGTCTTTAGCCCTCGGCTGTGCGGTGTAGCGCATCTTGGTGTTAGTACGTGAGTGGTATTACTACTAACAAGTCGGGGGCTTTTTTACACCTGCCCCCATTTAGGTGCTAAAACAACTATCTAAGGTTTATTGTCTGTTTTACTATCCTTTTCGTAATATTCTTTAGAAAATTCAGCGTTAATGATCTTATCATACGTGGGCATGGTCGTGTCTGAAAACATACCGTTGCGGTCGATGAAATCAACACGTGCTTTTAAATATTCCAATTCAGCATCTGTAATGGCAAAATCCAACTCATGGTAAATATCCTCCGGATTTTTAAAGCCGACATTTATCTGTCCATTGTTCTCATTTTTAACTACTAACTTCTTTTGCTCCGAGTCTGAAAT
>NZ_QRMP01000053.1:0-6386 GCF_003473295.1 Parabacteroides sp. AM08-6 | reverse complement strand
TACTAACTTCTTTTGCTCCGAGTCTGAAATAGCTATCTTGTTATCAATGGCTATTTTTAACATCATGTTAGCTCTCGTGTCATACTGAGGCAATACCGCATTGAGTATTATCACTCTGTCTCCTAATGTTAAATTCATACGTTTTTTATTTTTTAGTTGAAATTCATGTTATGTTGAAATTCTTATTGTACATAGAATAGTCCTGTAGTTTTGTCCCACTTTACACTATAACTTTCAGGTGAAGATGTAATAGTCGCAAGCTGCGTATTAGTAGGCATTAAAGAAGCATATATACAAGTTCTTTTAAACCAACTATCTTCGTTTGAAAAGTTTTGAAAAGCAAGATGGATATGGCGATAAGATGTTGTTCCCGGCAAATGCTCGCAACTTACGGCGTTAGCCCTATAAGTAGTTCCAGCTTCCTTATTCATGGTACCTATCTCTACTTTTAATGCAGCATCTCCCTGCATGAATGTACCATAAGCCCTTAATTTAATACAACTCATCATGCTTGGATCTACTCGTGTTCTTATTATTTGTTTGTTAGAATAAAAATCTGTATATTCATTATCGCCCTGAGAGTTCGTAAATCCTTTATGAATACCAACAAATACAGAATTATTATTACTTCCTCCAAACACCAATGATGCTTCTGCGGCACTTAGTCTTACTGAGCGCATAATGCCCAAATCATCAGAATATTGTGCTCTTAAATGTGCACCTTCTATATCGAAGCCTCCAATTCTTCCATTTCCATTCTGATAAATCCTGAAAGGTGCATTTTCCGGTGTTGAAGAACCCGCCCAAAATCTTACTGATGTCTCAGCAGTGCCTTCGCCGGTTATACCTGCTTGATTATTTTGCAGTTTAATTGTCCTTTTAGCCATCACATCACCGGCGGAAGATACTTGAAATGTAGGGTCTCCAACGGGATTTCCGGCAGAGTCTGCAGTTCCCCCAGCCCATATTCTAATACTGCCACTGCCAGCCATCCCTCCCGTACCACCAAAGGATATAGCACCAGTGGTTATCAGGCCGTTTTGGATAATGGTTGGCGTACTATCGTATTTCGAAGCAAATACCCATCCTGAACCATTATAACGATAGATGTTTATTCCGTCTACCCATAAATCATTGAGCTTCATACCTGAAGTAGGGGCATAGGTTTGATAAAAAACTCTTGCTTTGTTACTGACCAAACCTATTGCTTCGTTTGCCGCATTGGATGCATCTTCCGCATCTTGCAACGCATCATTGACACCGTCGTAAAGTGGTTTTAAATCGGGTTTATCCGTAATATTATCATATCCACTTGTACCGGCTTTAAACACAATTTTACCACCAATTTCGCCCTGTGCGACATTGAAATAGGTTTCACCGTTAGGACTAACGATAAGTCCTACAGTTATACGTCCGGGGAGAATTTCCGTAAAACCATACACGGTTACAAAGCTACGTTCTGCCTCATATTCGCTGGATAGTGCTCCTGTCAAGAAATAATAGTAGCCGTCTCCGGGGTCCATTTTATACGGTGTTTCACTTAAGATGAATGTACCAGTTGTGCTTGATTTGCTACATTTGGAATACAGGTATAAGGCTCCGGGAGTGTCCAATGGTGGCGATACATAAGCCGCCATATCCCAATATTTGTATTCCCCGGCAGCATGGGAAGAGGATAACTTGGATATCCCTAACGTCATGTGCTGAAGGATGCTTGTTGGGGCTGAAAATATCTTTGTTTCTTGATTATATTTGAAATCAGGAATAATTTCGCGAGGATTTACCTTACTGTTGACAAATCTAAATTGCAGACTCTCATCTCCGACCAGCATAGCCATTGTCTGTATCGTTATCGGGTTGATTGCGGCACTAAATCCTGCGATGGCAGCCTCCAACATGGAAAGGGTTTCAACTGCATCGCGCCAACGGCGTTTTGTGAAAGACAAGGCATTGTTAAACCTTTCTTCGTTTTTTACTTCATTACTGTCGATTTTGCCTAACTCCGACGAAACAAAGCCTGCAACCGGGGTATTGGACAGTTCCAATTCCGGACTATGGGGTTTATTTATATAGTCCTTTATACCGGTAATCCGGATTAAGAGGCCATCGGGTTGAAATTGGGGGTCGGTAAATTGGATATAACCGCCAGGTTGTAACTTACCACCGATTTCCAACCATCTTTTCTTTGACCACATACCATCCAGCTCTCCTGTAAAAGTGAAGTTTTCCTCTTCATTCTCATACATGTAACGAACGGCTTCTTTGAACATCTCCCAGCTGGCACCCGATTTAGTCGGATTATCACAAACATAAGCATCAGGGAGGGATATGTTGAAGATTGCATAGGTATCACCAACGGAAGGCTTGAATGTCGTGTCGGGCATTATAATCCCGTCTATCTCCCGTGGTACAATCTTAAAGCGGCGTTCAGCATGGATATAACCGGTTAACTCATCATCTGTTTGCTCCAAGTCGAATTCCTTACCCGTTAAAATACCTGACTGGAATATAATGGTCGCTTTTTCTCCTGCAATCCGACATTGAGAATAATCCAGCGTATCCGGAATAGTGCTATCTTTTATGTCATAGAAGTTCTTTGATATATCTATCGTAATAACTTCGCTGACCGTTCCCACACGGGACGGGTAGATGTGCGAAGCATCGTATCCGTCTTCATTATAGCTGACTAACTCTTTGTCCGCTCGTGTTATAAACATACCATCGGTGTCTGTTTTATAACGTTTACCTTGATACTCCAGTTCCTGCCCTTTGGGTAATAATAGGGTTGAACTACCGTATGCTGATACATCTATATTACGTTCACCACCCTGTACATACAAAATCGTTACCGGGGCCTTTTCACCTTGGTTCTGGCGACCCACACCTGTTTTGAAGCCGTTACCCTTCCCGTAGCTAAGAGGAAGAGGAGCATCTTTAAATTTCTCTACTTTCCCGAAGTTTACCGTTTTGTTGACAAATTCAAATTCCGTGTTCCATTCATCGGCAAAGCGGTTGATTACTTCCATGCAGGTTTCGTGATTGAAGGCCAACGCTTTTTCGGAGGCATCGATGCAGGTGCCAAGTGTCCATCCGGTGTCATGCAGGTTTAAATTGTCCACAAGTAACTGCATAAACATACGAGGTTTTGCCGTTAGTGGAAATTTCAACTTATGGGGTTTAGATGACAGAAATTTATATTTTGTACGATTTAACAGCTCCCACCATCCGCCAAATTCAACGGTATACTCCAGGTTGCGTTCACCGCGCTTTGTCAGGTTTTCAGGTTTCCAAAGAGTGTAACGTTGACCTTGGAATTCTATATAACTGTATACAGGTATTTCAACGTGTTCAATTAGCGAGAAATAAAGATAAACCTTGTCTCCTTGACGGATAGCCCGGTAACGGTAACTGGTATCGTCAACCGGGATGTCAAGAATTTTTTCACCTGTTTTGTCGAATATATTCATAATGCTGAAAATTAATGCCTACATTTAAACCCCTTTTCTCCGTATGGAGAAATTTCTATAATGCCGCCTCCCTGCTGTGATAGCCTCGGAGGCGGTTTTTAATCCTATACTTTCTTACCATAATACTTCAAAAAGCTGAAGCTACTGGCTAACTTACGTTCTGGACAAGGCTTTAAGTACTCGTTTTCCAACGAGTAGGCCTCCTGCTCGAAAGCAATCCTCCTGTAAGCCTTATCCGCATTCCGGTACGCGATTAGTCTAATAAGGAACTCTATGCCATACCACACATAGTACAGAAATATCGGGATAGTCAGTAATGCCAGCATCCACCAGCCATAATGATTAAATGCGAAGCAGATAAACATAATCCCGATAGCGATTGCCAATCCGGTGGTAAAACACGTCTGATATTGCTCCACGTGGGTAGCCTCATGTGTTTTAATTTTTTGGGATAGTGAGGCATGCTCTGTGAAAATTGCGCCAAAAAGCATGATTGTCGAAAAGTCTTTTAGGAAGGTGAATGCCTTCGCAATTTTGCTGTTGTAAAAAATCTTTGCCATATAAGTTTATTTTGTGGGCCAAAGCCCGGTTAACTATCCATATAAGGAGGACATCTATTTCAATTTTTTCGGGAAGTGAGCTAAATCTGCATCAGGAATATCGCCAGATAAGTACTTCCCAGTGCAGCTATTTCACACCAAAACATAGGCTTGGTTGCAACGAAATCCTGCCACAAACTACCGGTTACATGCTTACTCATGCCGACGACAGTGTAGACTATAAAGGCCAACCATATCGGGATAAGCACCCACCAATAAGGTGTACACCCAACCCATAACTGCGAAGAGATAAGCGTCAGTGCGGCTGAACCGCAATGTATCTTGTTTATCCATTCGTCCCGGAAATCGGGAGCCAAGCCGACGCCGATTAGACCGATACAAGCAGCTATAGCCAGCAACCGCATCGTGAATGTTGTACTGAGTTCCCAGACTACCGGAAAGAGGAACAAAGCAGTTAAACACATGGACGCGCCAAAGATTAGTTTGTGCTCCAGCTTGTAGAAGGTAGCACTAATACTATAGGGTATGCCCTTCTGTTTAATACATACAGCCGTTGTGTAGGCTGTGATAATTAATAGAGAGATAATTTCTAACATATATTTTTATTTTTATATTTGCATAATCATATAGTACTAAATTTTATATTGTCGCCACCTCTTGGCTGCGAAGTTCGGAGGTGGTATTTTTTAGGCCCTTTTTAAATAGCGTAAAACTATAACACCAGAACCGCCAGCCCCACCATGGCAACCGCCGCCCCAACCAGCACTTCCACCTGCGCCGGTGTTGGGTTTAGAATTTCCTGCATATCCAATACCATCTCTATCTGAACTTGGGTATCCGACATTAGGATGTACCACAAAGCTGCTGTTCTGTGGGGTAGCAGTTCCACCGGAACCAGCACCGCCATACTGAACATTATTAAAGGGGCATATTTCAGACATTCCGTTTCCTATTCCTGGGTTTGAACCTTTACCGTTAGTACCATTCAGCCCACCCAAGTTACCGTCATATCCGCCCCCGGATGTTCCGTTTCCTCCTTTGCCTGTACTATGCCTATTACCACCGCCTTTTCCACCTTCAGCGACAAGAGAGCCAAACGAAGTAGAACCACCATCGTGAACTTCTCCTGAGTTTGGAGAAGTAATATCACCACCTGCTCCAATTATATAAGATATCAGACTTCCCGGCGTGACAGATATGGTTTGATTAATGATAAAACCGGAACCGCCACCGCATCCGTCTGGACCTGAACCAGTGACACCGGAAGCACCAGCTCCACCGCCCCCAATCATCCATACATCTACGGATGTACAACCAACCGGAACAAACCATGTTCCAGAAGTAGTTAGTACCTCTACGACTTCGACCAATTTTACTTTTGCGGATACCATCATCCTACGTCTACTCATCTCCTGTCTGGTATTACAATTGTTGTTATACTATCATCCCGCAGAACGATTGTTCCTTCCTCTATCTTAGAAGTAGGCATGTAGTAGGTATGGCTAACTGACTGATAGCTCATAATACCTATAATGGTTGCTACGAATAAAGTAAGCAACTCTTTTCTGTAAGTTTTAATTGTCGTTTCCATATATTTAATTTTAATCGATTACATAAGGAGAAGAAGGCGGAGTAAAGTTTGATTTCCAGCGGGCAACGTTAGATATGCGGAACTCATCAAATACATTTTTTGAACGATGCGATGAATTATTATAGCTGACACCACTACCTAATCTATTATATACCTGACTAGCTGAAGGAGTCGTTGAATGCGTGAAGCTTTTAGTTAATACTCCATTTATATAGAAATAAGAAACACCGGAATAGTGTACCAATGCTACATGATTAAAACCATCATTTATGTTTACGCTAAAACTTTCTGCGATATTCCAAGTATATCCATTAGTAGAGGATAAAAAGACACAGGTTTTTACACCATTATCAACCCGGAAGCACATTCTTATGGGGCAATAATCGCCATATGAACTATTTGAACTTTGAAAAACCACATCATGATAATCGCCAGTTGAATTATCAACTTTAACCCAAAAATCAATCGTGAATGTTCCAGAAGTAAAAAGTTCTCTTAAAAAGTCGTTAGGTAAATCTACATACCCAGTACCAAACTGTATCGCTTGTTCAAACTTCCCGGTAGTAAACGCCAAGTTGTTATTCGTAGCCGAATAGTCGTTTTCACTACTATCCACAACGTTACCATTGAAGTGTAACAACAGTACAGTCTTTGCAGTCGAAACAACTTTTTTAGCCTTCATTAACCTTCGCCTGCCCATAAATCTAAGTTTAATTCAAAGGTTAGGAAATGCGGATAGTTCGCCTTTACGTCGATTTGAGCTATCTC
>NZ_QRMP01000052.1 GCF_003473295.1 Parabacteroides sp. AM08-6 | reverse complement strand
ATCTTCAGTTTCAGATTGTTTCTAATGCGTTTGCCCTGTAACGAGCTTCGTCGGAACCGGCAGGAGAAAGCATGTTCTTTGAAAGCTTATAAAAATTATCCGTAGCATAAAAAATAATTATTGTTCTCCAAGCCAAGAATAATAATACTTTCCAACAATCGATGGTTGGTCGGTAATGAAAATTATTGAATATCCGGTGTTTTATTATACCTTTGCATCACACTCTATAACAGATATTTATGCAAACAATACTAATTATTGAAGATGAAAAACGAGTGGCTGATTTACTAAAGCTGGGCTTGGAAGAAAACGGTTATATGACAATGGTTGCCTACGATGGAGCAATGGGATTACGCCTTTTTCAATCAAATTCATTCCAATTGGTTATTTCAGATATCATTCTTCCGAAATTAGATGGTTTCGATCTTTGTAAAGAAATCCGTAAACTCAACGCACAAGTTCCGATTCTGATGCTAACAGCCTTAGGTTCAACGGATGATAAACTGGACGGCTTCGATGCAGGAGCCGACGATTACATGGTAAAACCTTTTGATTTCAGAGAATTGAATGCAAGGATTAAAGCCCTGCTGAAAAGAAACATTGAAACATCTGTTATCACACCTAAAAAAATCAATTACGCTGATTTATCCATCAACTTAAACAACAGGGAGGTAATACGCAACAACATACCAATCAAACTTTCACCGAAGGAATACAATCTACTGGTCTATATGGCTGAAAATGCAGAAAGAGTCATCAGCCGCATTGAGATTGCAGAGAAAGTATGGAATACACATTTCGATACCGGAACGAATTTCATAGACGTTTATATAAACTACTTACGAAAAAAAATAGACCGGAATTTCGAACTCAAACTAATTCACACCAAGCCGGGAGTTGGATTCATTTTAACTAACAAATTATGAAAATAAAAACAGCTCTTACTCTTAAGAACACAGGTGTAACAGCTACGGTATTCCTGCTGTGCATGGTTATGATTTATCTGGTCAGCAATCATACGCGCAGCAAGACTTTTTTCCATGACTTGAAAAGCGAAGCTGTTACAAAAGCCCATCTGTTTCTCCAAAACCAGGTGGATGCCCACACCATGCAATCCATCTACCTGAACAATAAAAAGTTTATAAATGAAGTCGAAGTCGCGATTTATACGACCGACTTTCGGATACTCTACCATGATGCCATACAAAACGACATCATCAAGGAAAACCGGGAAATGATAGACCGTATTCTGAGGGAAAAAGAAATCGAATTTTATATAGATAAATATCAGGGTATCGGTATGCTTTACTCCTTTGATGGAAAAGATTACATCGTTACTGCCGCTGCTTATGACGGTTACGGATACGACAATTTGTTTGAACTGCGGGATACACTATTTATCCTGTTCATTATCGGCCTCTCGTTACTGTTTGTTTCCGGTTATATTCTGGCACGCGCTTCGTTGAAACCAATCCGGGATATTGTGCGGAAAGCTGAAACGATTACCGCCCATCACATTGACCGGCGTCTTCCTGTCAAGAATGAGAAAGACGAACTGGGTGAACTTAGTACCGCCTTCAACGCATTACTGGAACGGCTGGAAGTTTCGTTCAACTCACAAAAAATGTTTGTCAGCAACGTGTCCCACGAAATGCGGACACCTCTGGCCGCACTCATCGCAGAACTGGACCTTGCCTTACAAAAGGAACGGACAGAAGAACAATACCGTAATGCCATGCAAAACGCCTTGCAGGATGCAGGGCGAATGACAAAACTAATCGACGGCCTACTCAACCTTGCCAAAGCAGACTATCAAAAAGAGCAAATCAAGATGCAAGAAATACGTCTGGATGAATTACTGCTCGATGTCAGGGAATTTATCCTCCGTACACATCCCGACTACAACATCGAATTACTATTTGAACAGGAAGAAGCAGACGACGATCACTTAATCACCGTACAAGGGAATCTTTATTTATTGAACATCGCTTTTTCAAACCTGATAGAGAATAATTGCAAATACTCTGCCGACAAATCGTCATTTATCCAGATTTCTTTCTGGGACAAATGGACAATTATCCGTTTGTCGGACGACGGTATCGGCATGTCTGAAACAGATAAGAAGAACCTCTTTGCCTTATTTTACAGAGGTGAACAAGAAAATAAAGTGGCAGGACATGGTATAGGCATGGCTCTGGCTCAAAAAATTATTCATTTGCACCAAGGGAATATCGCTGTCCATTCGGAATATGGGAAAGGCACGACTTTTGTAATCGAATTACCTCATATTTAATCATTCCCCGGGAAAAATACTTTTTTATCTGACACTGAAATACCTATTCGATTTTTAAATCACTCTAATAGTTTTCTAATATCGCTCTAATAGTTTTCTAACGGCTTTGCCGGACAGTACTTCCTACTTTTGCGACATCAAGCAAAATAACAGAATCATTAACTTACTAACAGGAAGTACAATGTGGAAAAAGAACACTCTACATTTAGCATTGCTTAGCATGTTACTACTTGCCGGATGCAAAAGTAACATAGAAGAAAAAGAAAGCAACAACTATCAGCACAAAGGCGATACAATTATTGTAACCAGCCGGACATTGAATGAGAAATTAAAAGTAGCGGAAACGCAACTCTTACCCTATTCCAAAGAAGTCGTCACAGCCGGAACCGTACAGGCTATTCCGACACAGTTCGCTTATGTGGCACCTCCCTTTTCCGGCCGGGTAATGAAGTCATATATCCACCTGGGACAACAGGTGGAGGAAGGGACACCTTTGTTTGAAATCAGTTCTCCCGACTTTACGTCTGCGCAGAAAGAATTTTTCCAAGCCCGCCTTTCACGTGAACTTGCACAGAAAGATTTCCGCCGTAAACAGGATTTGATAGAAAACGGAGTAAGTTCACAAAAGGAATTGGAAGAAGCAGAGAACACATTACTTATTGCCGAGAAAGAATATGAGAATGCCATCGCTGCCCTATACGTCTATCAGGTGAATGAGCCGGAAAACATGACGCTCGGACAACCGTTGATAGTCCGTGCTCCCATCTCCGGAAATATTATTGAAAACAATATTGTCACCGGACAATACCTGAAGGATGATGCCGAACCGATTGCCGTAGTAGCCGACCTATCGAAAGTATGGATTACCGCTCAGGTGAAAGAAAAAGATATTCGCTTTATCAAGGAAGGAAACAAACTGAATATCGAAATATCCGCCTTTCCCGGAAAGCACATCGAAGGAACAGTATTTCATGTAGAGGAGTCGGTTGATGAAAGTACCCGTTCCATTCGAGTATTGTCGATATGCGACAATCAGAAAGAAATGCTTAAACTGGGAATGTACACAACCATGCACTTCATCAGCGAACCTACGGATATGATTCATATTCCCGAGAAAGCACTTCTGCAAGGTGAAAAAGACAGCTACGTGTATGTGCAGACTTCGAAAAACACATATATACGCAGACCTGTGGAAGTAGAATTTTCAAAAGAGGGACAGGCCGTAATAGCTAGCGGACTGCAAAAAGACGAAAAAGTAATCAGTGAAGGTGGATACTATTTAAAATAAAAACAAAATGAAAAAAGATATAATGCTTACCATCATACAGAAACGATGGGTAATGCTCTGTTTGTTTTTGACGCTGTGCGTATTTGGCTATTATTCCTGGAAGCAACTATCTATTGAAGCTTATCCGGATATCGCCGATGTGACATCGCAGGTAGTGACACAAGTACCCGGATTAGCAGCCGAAGAAGTTGAACAACAGATAACTATTCCCTTGGAACGCGTTATAAACGGACTTCCCGGCATGCATGTAATGCGCAGTAAAAGTACTTTCGGACTTTCAATGATTACAATCGTCTTCAAAGATGGAACTGAAGACTATTGGAGCCGTCAACGTGTGCAGGAAAGACTGAATGAGATAGAACTCCCTTATGGCGCTGTACCCGGATTGGACCCGCTGACATCACCCATAGGTGAAATTTACCGTTATTTGATTGAAAGTGACAAACATTCATTGCGTGAACTGACCGACCTTCAGAACTGGGTCGTTATCCCGCGTATCAAAGAAGTATCAGGCGTAGCCGATGTAACCAATTTCGGTGGTATCACAACGCAGTTCCAGGTGGAAGTCGACCCACGAAAGCTGGAACAATATGATTTATCACTCGCACAGGTTATCGAAGCGATTGAAAACAATAATTCCAATGTTGGAGGAAGCATCCTCAACCGGGGAGATTTAGGCTACGTGGTTCGTGGCATCGGGTTGATAGAAGGACTCGACGACCTTGGAAAGATTGTGGTAAGTTCCGAAGGTGGCGTTCCCATCTTCCTCAACGATATTGGCACACTACGATATGGAAATCTTGAAAGAAAAGGTGTTTTCGGCTATAGTGACCGGAGCCGTGAATACTCCGAAAGTCTGGAAGGAATCGTACTGTTGCTGAAACATGAAAACCCTTCGGAAGTGCTGGCCGGCATACACGCTGCCGTAGATGAACTAAACAATGGAATACTTCCCGAAGGAGCCAAAATTCATGTATTTCTCGACCGTACCAGCCTGGTAAACACTACATTGAGCACAGTATCACATACCTTGATGATGGGTATGGCATTGGTCATCTTAGTACTAATACTTTTCCTCGGCAACTGGAGAGGGGCATTACTGGTATCCGTAACCATCCCTGTTGCACTACTTATCGCCTTTATTCTGATGAAGATGACCGACATTCCGGCCAACCTGCTTTCGCTGGGGGCTATCGACTTCGGCATCATCGTAGACGGAGCCATTGTAATGATGGAAACTATCCTTAAAAAGCGGGAAGACCATGTGGACGAGTATATAGAAGAAAAAAGTATAGCCCAACGCGCAAAAGAAGTTGGAAAGCCCATCTTGTTTTCTACCATCATTATCATCACGGCTTATCTGCCATTATTCGCTTTCGAACGGGTAGAACGCAAATTGTTTACCCCCATGGCCTTTACGATGAGTTATGCGATGATTGGTGCTCTTTTGGTCGCCTTACTGTTGATACCGGGTATTGCCTACGCTATCTATCGCAAACCACGCAAGATTTATAAGAATAAGTGGTTGGAGAAACTAAGAGATAAATATGCAGCCATAGTGGAGAAGATACTCAATAAACCCAGCCGCATATTTGTTCCTGCAGCAGTTATCCTGATAGCCGGAATCGTGTTGAGCATCACCGTTGGAAAAGATTTCCTGCCTACACTTGACGAAGGCTCCATCTGGCTACAGGTTAATCTTCCGCCAGGCATATCAGTGGAGAAATCCAGAGAAATGTCCGACACACTACGTACCCGTACAATGAAGTATCCTGAAGTGACCTACATCGCTGTACAGGCAGGACGAAATGATGACGGAACAGACCCTTTCACCCCTTCGCATTTCGAAGTATCGATAGGCATAAAACCATACAACGAATGGCCAAAGGGAAAGACCAAGAATGACCTGATTGAAGAGTTGGCGGAAGAATACGAAACACTGCCCGGATTCCGTGTAGGCTTTAGCCAACCGATGATTGATGGGGTGATGGATAAAATCGCCGGAGCACACAGTGAGCTTGTCGTGAAAATATATGGAAATGAACCCCGAGAAACACGTCGGATTGCGGAGGAAGTAATGAATGTACTAAGTGAAGTCAATGGCGCAGTAGATTTGGATATAGACCAAGAGCCCCCTCTTCCTCAATTACAGATAATGATGAACAGGGATGCTATCGCCCGCTACGGACTGAATGTCTCGAATGTGTCGGACCTGATTGAAGTCGCCATCGGCGGAAAGGCCGTTGCACAACTTTATCAGGGCGACCGTCAGTACGACATTACCTGCAAATATAAGGAAGAGGCACGTGATACACCCGAAAAAATTGCCGGCCTGATGCTCACCTCCACGACAGGGGCAAAAATTCCTCTTTCGCAAGTGGCCGAGGTTAAACTCAGTACAGGAGAAAGTACCATTACCCGCGAGATGAACCGTCGTCACCTGACCGTAAAACTCAATCTGCGGGGCCGTGACCTGGCTTCATTCCTGAAAGAGGCACAAAACAGGATAGAAGAAAAGGTACAATATGATAAAGAGAAATACACCATCAAATGGGGTGGACAGTTCGAAAACCAGAACCGGGCCTATTCGCGTCTGGCGATAATTATTCCGCTCACACTGATGCTGATGTTTATCCTCCTGTATAGTACGTTCGGAAAGCTCCGTCAAGCCGCGCTGGTATTAGGCATTGTTCCACTGGCTCTTTTCGGAGGAATGCTTGCGCTCAACCTTCGTGGCATGACTCTCAACGTCTCTTCCGCCGTAGGTTTCATCGCCATGTTCGGACTTTCCATACAAAACGGAATTATCATGGTATCGCATATCAACGGGTTGCGTAAAAACGGCATGCCGCTCTATAATTCAGTCTACGAAGGGGCACGTCACCGCTTCCGTCCTATTTTGATGACATCCGTCACAACCATTCTCGGACTATTACCGGCATCGCTGGCAACAGGAATCGGCAGCGATGTACAACGTCCGTTAGCTACGGTAATCGTTTACGGGTTGATGTTCTCTACACTCATCTCCATGTTTGTACTTCCGACATTTTACTACCTGATTGAAAAAAGAAACTTACTAAAGAACAACTGTAATGAAGAAAATGAAACAATATAGCCTCCTCGGCATACTTCTTGCTTTTATGATGTGCAGCGAAGCTTCTGCACAAAATACAGGGAATACCCCGGTGCGGGAACTTACTTTCCGGGAATACTTGACTCGTGTAGGCAAAAGCAATCTCAGTTATCTTGCCGAACAACTTAATATCGACATTGCTGAGGCAGAAGTAATTGCTCAAAAAGTACTTCCCGACCCCGACCTGGAATTCGAGGCAGCCAACGAAACATTCTCTTTAGGACTGGGCTATTCCTTGGAACTGGGCAATAAACGCGGAGCACGTGTAAAACTGGCACGCAGCATGGCAGAATATGAGAAGTTGTCGTTGGAATACTATTTTCAGGAATTAAGAGCCGAATCGGCCAATCTTTTCTTAGAAGCAATCTTGCAACGGGAACTACTGAATCTCAAAATAGGTTCTTATGAATACATGCGACAGCTAAGCCGGTCGGACAGCCTGCGTTTCATATCCGGTGAGATAACCGAAAATGATGTCCGACAGTCAAAACTCGAAGCTTCAGCGCTACTCAATGAAGTTTACGAACAGGAGGCAGCATACAAATCGGCATTAGCCGTACTGAACCAATATATGGGAATAACGACCGACACGCTGACTGTGCCTGAGGGAAGCTGGGAGATGCTGGATAGGGAATTTCACCTTACCGCTCTGATAAAAGAAGGTCTCGAAAAGCGTATCGACCTTTTTGCCTCGGAAAAAGGAATCGAGATAAGCACCAACGAGTACAAGCTCACCCACGCCGAACGACGCCCGGACATCAGTCTTTCGCTTTCGTATGAAAGGGATTGGAACGGCTTCCTTCCCCCTTCCCGTTCATTGACCGGCGGGATTAGCATCCCTTTGAAATTTTCCAATACGAATAAAGGAGCTATCAAGGCTGCGAAGTTTCGCATAGAACAATCCAATATCAGAAAAAAAGAGATGGAACTCCAGGTACGAACCGAAATCAGTCAAGCCTGGTATAACTTCGAAGCTGAAAAGAAAAAAGTGAACCAGTATAAAACGGGAATGCTTGAGGAATCGCAAAAGGTCCTCGACGGAATGGTCTATAAATACCGGCGCGGCGAATCCAACATTCTCGATGTGCTGATTGCCCAACGTACCCATAACGATGTGCGTGAGCAATACCTCGAAACAATGAAAGGTTATGCCTCCGCACTTGTTGAACTGGAAAAAGCCTGCGGAATATGGGATGTTGTCTTTTTGTAAATAAGGTTGACTCCAAAAAGAGTCAATA
>NZ_QRMP01000051.1:3114-8706 GCF_003473295.1 Parabacteroides sp. AM08-6 | reverse complement strand
TTCGGAGATTTGAACCATCCGAGAGTCTGCATTCGTTGCCGCTTTATTAGCTATGTCGGCTGCCGTGTTAGCTATTGTTGTTGCTTTATTGGCATTTGTTATTGCAGTTAATACATTCTCATATGCGTTTTGTAGCCACTCAAGGCTTACTTTACCGCTATTGTTTGCAGCATCAACACCAATTGTATACAGACCTATAAGGGACTTTATAAGGGGCAATTCTGATATTTTTTTCTTTTTATCCGCCATAATTCATATCGATTAAGTATTCTCCGTCTTCAGTTTCTATCATTTCCCCGTCTTCAGAGGCAAGTAAATATTCTGTTTCGCCTATGCGGAACACGGTAAATACAAGCGTCAGGCTGAATTCTACCACAACAGGACCGGATAGGGACACCACCCGGAACCCGGAGGACTGCTTGTAATAGCAGGGGTACTCTTCCCCTACATATTCCCAGTAAAGGGACCGTTCGTCAGGCTTAACAAGGTCATTGAAAAATGCAGTATAGCACTCCCAAAACTTTGCCATTGAAACAGCGCTTAAACAGCATTTAAGCGTTGTCTCTTTCGAATTAAACACGACAAAATCTGCATCGTAAAACTTACCGTCCGATGTGGCAAAAGAACGGGTAAGGTTCTGTTTTACGGTCGGGGACTTCAAAAGGTCATCCCAGCCTCCTATAATTTCAATCCCATACAGGGAAAGGGGAATATTGTCTATTTTATATTCAGACACCGGCAACGTCATGCCACTGCCTGAAGCCGGCAAATAATCATCAGACCTGGAAGGAAAATCATCCGCAAATTTTAAACTGAAGGAAACGGCCGACGTGTAATCCTTGCAAGCTGTCTGTGTAAGTAGACGGAGACGCCATTCTTTCCCCAATTCTGTTATGTGCAGGGTGTGATATCCCGGCTGGCTTACCAGGTAGATAAAATCGCCTGTATCCGGACGGTTTGAAGCAAAAGAGACGGTTACCTCTTTCGCTTCCAGTGTCGGGGCTGAAAGGTCTACCTCTATGCCGTCTTCTTCCGGCCAGTCGTTTTTATCCGGTTCCTTCAGGGCCGGAAAACGTAGCAGGTCGTTATACCCGCCGCTGGTTATAACCACGCCGTAGCGGGCATATATATCGATGTCGTCTATGTAGAATGCACCTATCATCTGTTACGCAATAAAATTCCGTTGTTTACCAAAGAGCTTATACCGTTCTTCATCTCTTTTATGTCCAGGTCGATACCGTCCAGACGGCGACAATAGCGGGTGTTTTCTTCTATTTCTATCCACTTTGCGGCAGCCTGATACAGGATGTTCTGAATGTTACTTACATTCTTGTCTATACCGGATGTTATATAGAGCAGGGCGTTCACGCTCCCCATAAATTCATTGAAACTATCCTGGCTGACGGATTGTATTCCTTTTGCCACGGCAGAACGTGTTGCCTCTTCGCCCAGTTGCACGCCTGTGATTTTTTCCAACGCTTCCGCTTCGTTTGCGGCGCTCTGAATGATGGCATCGTATTGTCGACGCAGTTCTTCTATCTTATCCGTCGTCAATCCGTTTTCGGAGGCTTCGGCAAACCGGGTGTACCACTCTTGCAGGGGAGCCTCCAGGTATTTCATCTTTATGCCTTGCATCATGGCGTTACGCATCAGGTCGCGGAAGTCATCGGCGAAGTCCGCCGCAGAGCGTTTACCGTCCAATAATCCCTGTGCGATGCTGTCCGTAATGGCCGACGAGGTTGTCCCTGTCCAGGCTTCCCGCATTTCCTCTTTCAGGTTATCCATCATTTCAACGACATCCGCACCTTCCTCCTTAAGCTGCTTCAGGCGTTCGAAAAGCGTTTTGGCGGCACCGTCCAGTTTATCGGCCGTATAGAGGCTTTCAATCTCATCGTACGTCTTGCCGGCAAGGCTGGAGTATTCGTTCCATGTTTTTGCCTTCCGGAACCAAGTACCGTGTTTATAACCGGTTCCGGAGATATAGTTCTCACCCATCAGTTTGCCCCATACCTCTTGGTATTCCTTGTTTATGGCACCCTTCTGTTTTTCAAGTTCCTTTTGCATCCGACCGAAATACTGGAGGGAGGATTCACCTATCTGTTGCTGGGTACGGAGGCGTTCGCGCAGGATGGCGTTATATTCCATTTCCTTGCTATAAGTCTCAACGAGACTCTGCAAGTATTCCTGCCGTATTTTTTTGTTTTCCTTGATACGTTTTCCTATGCCTGTAATGAAGCCGGTTATACCGGTCAGGATGCTGGCGGCACCCTGTACAAAGTTTCCGGTACCAATCTGGGCGATACCACCGGCTATGTGAGAGGCGGCCTGGGCGGCATCCGCAGCCGTGCTACAGACATCTGCCAGATTGCTGTCGAAAGCCTCCGCCATCGTGGCACAATCCTGTAATGCCGTGGCTGCGGCCTGTAAATCCTCCGGCAAACGGCTGGCGCTTTCCTGTTCGGCTCCCCGAATGCCTTGTTCTATGTTGTTCAACAAGGATTTCATTTCCGGGGTTAATTCGTCTACCCGCTTTTTCCACTCTTCGATAAACGCCTTTGCTTCGCTTATCGCCTTTTTCAACGCCGAACGGGAAATGCGTTCCATATCCCCGAAAAGGACTTCTGCAAAGCTTGAATTTTCCGAAATCAGGGTGGCGACTTCCACATCGTATGCGTCGGTCCGGGCATCCATCGCGTCCTGATAGCGTTTTTTGTCATAGTCCGTCGTGGCCTTTTGGCCGGCTTCGGCCAGCCGGGACATATCACGCTGGTAATTCTTTTCCAGGCTGGACATTTTTACGGTAAACGACCGATAGTTTTTCAGCAGGTCATCCAGGTTTTTCTGCTGCTCTTCCTTCGTTTCCTTAATTTCGAGGTCTAAGACGATGCGTTTCTGGGTTCCGGCTGTACCGGTGTCCTGTTCCATCAGCTTGCGCAGTTTTTCCAGGTAGGCCAGATAGCCTTCTATATCTTCCTTGTATAGCTTCTTTTTCTCTTCGATACTCTGCTTGAAAGCTGCCGCATCGAACTTTGGGGCTGTCTCCTGGCGTGTCTTTTGGAGGTAGCCAAGCATTACATCATCATCTTTCGTGCGGTTCGGCTTGTTCTGCAATTCATTGATTTTGTTCGACAGGTAGGCGATAAAATCACCGCCTTTCGCCTTCAGGTCCTTAAAGGCTTCGTCTGCCGCTTCCTTTCCCATGTTACGCTCATAGGCATACAGGATGGCGTATTGCTCCTTATAGAGCTTTACTTCTTCTTCCAGCTTCTGCAGGGCTGTCTTTTTATTTGCCCTGGCCGTCTCGTTCGCCTGCTGTTTGATGATGTTGCTAAGGTTGGTGGATACCTCGCGGGACTTGCTGTAATACTCCTTTGTTACGGTCAGGGCATCGGTAAAATAGGAGCGGAACTTGGCTTTCTTCTCATCATCCCAGCCCTTATCCAATCCGGCGGTAATATCATTGATTGCATTAATCAGCTCGTGCTGTTGCGTAAGCGAGAGTTCCCCGCCGTCGGTTAAGGTTTTAAAATACTTGTTGGCAAGTTCCGTCTGTCGCGGAAATTCTTCGGAAATTCTTCTAAATGTTTCAGATTCAAGCTTGATGTAATTATAATAATTTTCAGCAATAGGTTGTAATTCCAGGTTCGCATTTTCCTTTTCCAGTTTTAATATTTCTTGCCCAATTTTTTTCCGTTCTTCAAAGGTTTTATTCACATCCATCAGCTGGGTGCGATATTGCGCGATGGCGGAAGAATTGGCAAGAATCAGGCCGTTGTTCCGTTCCTGAAGTTTATTTATACGCACCTGTTCTTCCGATGCCTTTGCGTTTAGTTTGGCATATTCAACCTGATTGAGTTGCAATTGTTGAAAGGCCGAAGCATTCTTGTTGGCGGCATCGATATTCCCCATGAGTAAATTATAGATGCCGGCAGCCATCTCTGTCAACATCTTTTTTTGCGTACTCCAGATACTTTTGGAATACGCAACAACGGCATTCATTTTAGTGGTGGCTTCCTCGCTTCCTTCTATGGCCGTTTTCAAACCATAGAACAGGGTGGTAAGTCCGGCAACAAACATTCCTATGCCTGAAGACATAAAAGCCTTTCCGGCAGTTAAAAATTGCTTGAGAAGGGATACACCACTACCAATCGGTCCCGGTATCTGCTCCAAGGTATCGGCAAGGCTTGATGATTCAACTTTTGTCTCTTTTAATCCGCTGCCAATATTCTTCAACTCCCGGTCCAGTTCCCGGATACGGTTCAACAACTGTCCGCCAATCTTTTCGTTTTCACGTTCTTCCTTATTCAGACGGGCATATTCTTCCCGAAGTTTCGCCAAGATTACTTGCTTTTCCAGCAAAGAGCCGGACGCATACGTCACCAACTCTTTTTCTTTACGGAAACGAGTATTAATATCTTCAATCTCCTGATTAAGCGTCTTGATACGTTTTTCCAGCTTACCGCCGATCTGTTCGTTTTCCCGTTCTGCCGGATTTAGGCGACTGTATTCTTCCCGAAGTTTTGCCAACGTTGCCATTTTTTCTTGCAGGGAACCGGACACTAGTGTGACAACTTCTTTTTCTTTTCTAAAACGTCCGTTAATCGAGTCTATTTCTTGGCTTAGAAGCTTGACACGTTCAACGATTTTACCCCCGACCTGTTCGTTGTCGCGTTCTTCTTGTGTCAGCTTCGAATACTCGGCACGAAGGGAGGCTACATAAGATATTTTCTGTTCTAAAGAATCCGAAACTTTCCCATTCAGTTGGATTTCCCGCTCCAATTCTTTATTTAGTTCAGAGGCTTGACGTTTTAATTCGGCCTGCTGAACTGATAAACGTGCCTGTGCCTGTGCATAATCATCGCTTGAAATCTTATTTCTTTCAAATTTTTCCCAAAGGGCATCCTGGGCAGCTTCATTCTGCCGAAGTTCCTGAATCACGCGTTGCAGAATTACAGCCTGGCCTTGTGCCCCACGGCTAAGTCCGTTAAATGCTTCGTTACTACTACCCAACAAACGTTTAAAGGACGTATAGCTTTCATCGCCTACGCCTTTAACGGCAAGTTGAACCCTTGCCAGTTCTTTTTCTATATCGCCTTTTACAATAAATTCAAGTCTGATAGGTTTCATCTGAAATTGTTATTACATTTGCGAATTAATACTTTGTTGCATGAAAAAGATATTGCCTGTCTTGTTGGTCACAGTATTACTTTTGTCTTGTAGCCGGGTTGAACGCATCCAGTCGTTAAGCCAGCTTGAACCGGCATTGCGTAAGCATGTGGGAAATCCAAACAAAATCGATACAGTCTATAAAGGAGATATCTTTCCTATGAGTGGCATCCATTATGAATACGATTCCGTTCCCAAAGTGAAATTTGAAGACTTGGTCGACTTTTTATCCAAGGCATACGATGCCACACCTGTCATAACAATAGATTTGCCGCGTCGTAAAGCCTGGCTTGTTCCGCTGAAGGATGATTCCGGGGCTTACATGATACAGGTGTCCGACTATTGGGACGGGGATGTAAAAGAACGCCAGCTGGGTTTCTTTGTCATTGACGTTAACAATGAACTTGTCACCCCTTCTTCCCAAAC
>NZ_QRMP01000051.1:0-3104 GCF_003473295.1 Parabacteroides sp. AM08-6 | reverse complement strand
CGGTCAGGGCATCGGTAAAATAGGAGCGGAACTTGGCTTTCTGTTCGCTATTCCAAGCGCTGTCCAAACCATTTGTAATGTCATGGATGGCATTGATTAATTGTTGCTGTTGAGTTATTGTAAGCTCTCCACCCTTTGTTAGGGTTTCAAAATACTTTTCGGCAAGCTTGATTTGTTCAGGGAATTGCCATTTTGCTGATTGAAAACCATATTTTGCTTCATTTTTGAAATTATTGTAACTTTCAGCTAATGGAGCTAATTTAAGATTGGCATTTTCCTTTTCCAATTTCAAGACCTCTTGTCCAATCTTTTTCCGTTCTTCAAAGGTTTTATTCACATCCATCAACTGGGTGCGATATTGTGCGATGGCGGAAGAATTGGCAAGAATCAAACCGTTATTCCGCTCTATCAACTTATTAATGTCATTTTGTTTAATTGTGGCTTTTTCAGCAGCTTCCGCATATTCTGTTTGCCCCATTTTTAGTTTGTACCAAGTTGCCAAATTTAATTTTGCAGCATTCGTATCTCCCCGGAAAAGATTATAAACAGATGCGGACAATTGTGTAAGCATTTTTTTATGAGAGTCCCAGATACTCTTCATAAATTCCATTTTAGCAGAAAGTTTTACTGTTCCTTCCTCGCTACCCTCTATAGCTGTTTTCAGTCCATAAAACAAGATTGTAAGTCCGCTAATAAAGATTCCGATGCCAGAAGACATAAAGGCCTTTCCGGTTGAAATCAATTGACGAAACTGGGATACACCACTACCAATCGGCCCCGGTATTTGTTCCAGTGCATCTGTCAGGTTTAATGATTCTGCTTTTGTCTCTTTTAATCCGCCGCTAATATTTTTCAACTCCCGGTCCAGTTCCCGGATACGGTTCAATAATTGTCCTCCAATCTTTTCGTTTTCACGTTCTTCCTTGTTCAGTTGGGCATATTCTTCACGAAGACGTTGCAAAATCATCTTTTTTTCCTGTAATGACCCTGAAACAGTTCGGTTCAACTGTATTTCCCGCTCCATAACCCGGTTAAGATCAGAAGCCTGTCGTTTAAGTTCGGCTTGTTGAACTGATAAGCGAGACTGTGCCGTTGCATAGTCTTCACTGGATATTTTCCCTTGTTTGAATTTATTAAAAAGGGCTTCTTGAGCAACTTCATTCTGTCGAAGTTGCTGAATAACCTTTTGCAGACTTACGGCTTGAACTTTGGCTGCTTGGCTAAGCCCGTTAAAAGCCTCGTTGCTACCACCTAACAGGCGCTTAAAGGACGTATAGCTTTCATCGCCTACTCCTTTTATGGCAAGTTGAACCCTTGCCAGCTCTTTTTCTATATCGCCTTTTACAATAAATTCAAGTTTTATAGGTTCCATCCGAAATTGTTATTACATTTGTGAATTAAGACTTCATTTGTATGAAAAAAATATTGCCGTTACTTGGAATCATAATGTTATTACTGTCTTGTAGCCGGGTCGAACATATCCAGTCGTTAAGTCAACTTGAACCGGCATTGCGTAAGCATGTAGGTAGTCCAAGTAGAATTGATACAGTTTTGGAAGACAAAGAACATTTCACGACATATAACCGTATAGGATATCACTACGATAATGTTGCAGATGTCTCTTTTAAACAATTAGTAGTATTCCTTTCTAAAGCCTATGACAGTAAACCAGTTTTGAATATAAAAGACAAACACAGTGAAGCTGAATTTGTCCTAATACCAGATAAAGATATTTACATGATTCAAGTTGTTGAATGGTATGGAAGTAAAGATAACAAACGACATCTCGGTTTTGTAATCCTTGATGTTAACAATGAACTTGTTATCCCTTCTTCCCAAAGACCGCAAACAGCTGCTCCTTCGAAGTAATCCTAATCGGTTTGTCTTCTTTTTTGCTTATATACCTGGGAGCATCCGATAACATCATGACGGGCGTGGCATACGGTATCTGCCGTATATACTCCAAGCTCCAACACGTATCCTTTGCTATCTGGTATAGTAGGCCGAAAGGGCTATGAGAGCCTTCAATGTGCCCGCTCTTAACTCCCTTTTCATCCTGGCTCAGGTCGGTATCTTCGGTTTCGTTATCCTCATTCCCGACATCGACCTGATATAGTTGGAAAAATCGTGTGCCCCCGAAAGGCTGGAAACCATTGTCCAAAGCTCCATCATCTGCTGGGTATCCAGGCGGCGACGCAAGTAACGTGCCAGCAGTCTGTTGCGAAGGCCCAGCGGAGTACAATACGGCAGGATGCCGTATGCGACTATCCGGCTGGCCGGTACCATGCACTCGCTTATCATCAGGTGCGCTTCGTCCAATGTCTCAGGTTCCAGGGTCGTTGCGTGTTGCTTCATCCGGAGATATAATCCGGATATCTTCCAAAGCGTTTCGCTGTCCGGTCGACGAACCGTCAGTGTGACCACCTTTTTCCCCAGCATCCGAAGCAGCCAGGGGGCAGGTACAGGTACCTGTATCCCCCGGTCCAGCAGGGTGTCGACGGTTTTCAGTTCCGCTTCAACGGCTTGTTGTTCTGTCAACTGCTCCATACGTCGTTATCCTTCTCCAGCTTCTTTTACACCGATTGTCATGGGGGCTTCATCCGCCTTTGCGGGAAGTTCTATGATAGCACTGATTTCAATCAGGGAGATATCGGTCGTCTTGTTGGCGAACTTACGGACCCCGTAACAGGTCGCTGCCGGTATTTGGATTGGAATGTCAAATTCCGTCATCAGCTCCAGGCTGCGGGTTGTCTGGTAGTTTCCGCGCGGGGCTTTCCACTGTCCGCTGACAATCTCACCGCCCATCCATTCTTTCAGGTTCTCGTTGTCCATCGGGACGGCGAACTTGAAAGTAGTGCCGGCTGCACTGTAGATTGTCAGGAACGGATAGCGTGCCCCTTGCAGGAAATGTTTAACGACCTCTCCGTCCTCGTCCTGGAATTCGACTGATTCCTTGTAGGGCAGCAACTGTTTGGACAAAGCGTCCGACATGCCGCCATCGGCGGCGGGTTCACCGTGTTTTACCAGCTTTACGCCTAAGATATATTTTGCCATTTTCGTATAAATTGAAAGATTAATATTGTTAGAATACCTGTTAAAACCCC
>NZ_QRMP01000050.1:395-10516 GCF_003473295.1 Parabacteroides sp. AM08-6 | reverse complement strand
CGTCGCTTAGTATTAGTAGCAGAAAAATTTTAATATAAAAATAAGTGAAGGCATGAAAATAAATAAATTAACAAAGGAGGAAAAAGCAGAAGGGTTAACCCTTGATCTTGTGAACAAGGTCAACCTTAGAAAAAAATGCTCCCCTGTCATGTTTAAGGCCGGGGATGAACCGGTAGGTATTATGGAGTGCTCGACAGGCTATTGGGTACATACAAGTGACGGGTATCTCCGTGATGATAAAGGCGCTTTGATTGTTTTCGGTATCCGTGAATGCCAGATTGCACGTGCCAGATACCTCATGTATCACGGAGAAGAGGAAAAGAGACTGGAGGCTGAACTGGTTCTTGAACAGCGAAAGCGAAAGATACAAGAGAAGCTTGATGTCTTCAAAAAGAATATTGAGGATATTAGGCAATACACAATTGAAGGGTCTACCACGAATGTGTTTGCTAAAATCCTTGAATCCGCAATGTCCGTAGAACAACGCATCTTTGTAAAGGCCGAGAACGAAAGAAAGGTCAACAATCTTCCACAGATGGAAGCCCAATACGATTGGCTTACGTCGGAGTTCGAGAAAGGAAATTACAATCTCCTGTTGGATATTATGGGCATAGAGAAAATTCCTAATCCCGTAACATTTAAACTGGATAACGAGGATGATATGCGCATGTTGAAGAACGCTTTCGGGAAACAAGCTATTGACGAGGCTCAAGGAGATGTAAATAAGTTGTATGCCCGATTGAAAGTCGAGCAGATGTATAATGTTTAAGAAATAACGAATATGGATTACGACTGTGATTACTGCGTTCATCAAGTAATGAATGAAAAAACAGAAGAGGAGTTTTGCGATGTAGGTAGAACTCCTCCAGAGTACGAGAGATGTAAAGGGCTTGAATATTATGAAAGTGGTTGTTCGGAAAAACCGAACGACCAGAAAAAATACACCGGCAAAATTTGCGGCAACTGTGATGCTTACTGTGAGTGTGGCTTAGGTCCGGACCCGGCGAAGCATGATGATGTTGCCTGCCCTGGATTTGATGATAGTGTATTAAGTCAATTAAAGAAATAGCTCAAATCACGGAAAATATGAACTTTTTTCATGCCTCCCCAAAAATGACATCTGAATAGAACGGCAAGGCCGAGCAGCTACAACTACCCGGCCTTTGTAAACTCTTTTGCTTTCAGACTATAAAAAGCACTACAAATATAGTGCTTATTTATTAATTTTCAAAGTACTATTTATTATGACTGCTTTAAAAATTGATTTTTCAGCTTATGCAGGAATGTCACTACAAAGCGAGTATATGCGTAGTCTTCCTGTTTGTAGTTTTGTTCAGTTCGCAACGATATTTTTGCAAAAGAATCCAAGAGCAAAAAGTCGTTTATCTCTCAAATCAGCACTGATGAACTTTATCAGGTTTCAGGACGAATATAAAGAGTCCTACAATACTGATGAGATTGGAAAGGAGCTTTTGGACGATTTTGCTAACTACCTGCATATTAAACAGAAATTGAAAATAAATACAGTCAAAGGATTAATCCAACGAATGAAGTACTTTCTAAAGAAAGCGCAGATGAATGGATGGGCTGTAGACAATTCCTATACAGATGTCAGAATAAGAAATGAAGACCTATTCTTTATCTATCTTTCAGAAAGGGATATTGCCCGAATATATTACTTTGACGGCTTGACCGAAAGAGAAAAGGAATTACGGGATTTATTCATTCTGGGGTGCATGACTGGACAAAGGTTTTCTGATTATTCCCACATAACAATAAATAACATTGTCGGTGATAATATCAGGATGCTTACCCAAAAGACAAAAGCAAAAGTGTGTATTCCCATTACAAAGTATGTAAAGGAAATATTTGCAAAATATAATAACTGTCTGCCAAAAGCCTGTTGCATTCAGTATTTTAACAAAGTAATAAAAGACATTTGTCGTAAAACAGGGATGACCGAGATGATAACCTATGAAAGGGAGATTGCCGGTGAAATAAAAACAATCATGGTCCCTAAATACAGACTTATCACCTCTCATACCGCCAGGAGAACATTTATCACCAATATGATTAAGAACAATATCCAGGAATCCAAAATTATGGGATGCACTGGACATAAATCAAGAGAATGTATGAATAGATATAATCAGATGACTTTGGAAGAGAATGCCCGCTCACTGGCCGGAAATGGATATTTAGATTGAGATATTAACAACGAGGGTATGATACATCTAACATACCCTCATAAAACAAAATTATCATGAACTACGTATTGGGCTGCTATGAAGCCGGATTAAAAGAAAATCAAATTGATAGTTGGGAGAAAATAGATGAAGAAACAAACAGCCTTGTTTCTGTCCTGACTTATATTGTTTTGTTCGTCAACGACCAAGTGTATAACTATTCCCTATCGCTTGAGGAGGAGTTAAAGAAAAGTCCCTTCTACCGATTTAAGATAAAAAAGCTGTTTAACGATATAGAGAAAGAGGTAGGCAAGTATAACAAAAATATTTTCAGGATTGCAAATGTCAACGCTGAGGTTTTGGCGAATATAACCCTGTCAATGGAAGAAGATATTAAACCACATATTGATAATTACTACTACACAATCAGCCAAGTTCTGCTCAATCATGGCATATCTGGAGAGCGAAACCGGCTATCATCTTTGGCTTGTGTTATCAATATGCTATCTCAAACATCCCGTATATCGATTAACGATTTCGGCGATGTTATATCTAAAAGATTTCATATAGCCAATAATCCGCTCGAATATCTAAATCTGGATAAGATAGAAAGACTCTCCGATCTACTATCAAGTGAGATAGGAGAAAGCAAGGAAAAGATAAATTTGAATGAGATACCATCTATTCATGCAGCTTTCAGGGCTTTATTTAATAATCTGATGAAACCAGAAGTGTTTGAAAAAGCATTTCATCCTAATCAAAGCTATTCGGAAGAATAGCAGAAAAATATAATCAAATAGCATATAATAATGAAACATAAAACTCATCACCAACATCTGGCCGAAGAAAAAGAGAACGCATTATCTGCTTTGAAAAAAGCTAAAGACATCGAAAAAGATAAAGTAGCAATATATCTTCAAGACAATTTTCATACAATACTCTTGGTTAACCGTTCCAAAGCAAAAAAGAAAATAGAAGAACTAAAGAAACAAGGGAAAATTATCAAGCGTATTTTATAATTTACAACGTACTGTTTCAAGTTGTAGCTATTTCTTTCGTATATAAATAATTGTAACATGAAACAGTCTGTGAATTTAAAAATGTACAATCGTTTTTTTGGAGGCAAGAAAAAGATTGATACGGTAGTGCAGGAAGATAAGACCTTTTTCAGGGACAACTCAATCCTGATGGAAGCCTATAACGCATGGGAGAGTTTGAGGAATTTCCGCAGAGACTCGGAAAGATATTCAATGTATGTTTTTGGAGATCAATGGGGCGATAAGGTTGAGACAAAAGACGGCACAATCAAAGAATCTACTTATATAAAGAATCAAGGCAAAATCCCATTGAAAAACAATCGAGTTCGTCCTTTGATTCGTACTGTTTTAGGACAATTTTCCTCTTCTCAAACCGAACCTGTTTGTGTCGCCCGAGATAGAGATGAGCAAAAGCTCGGAGAGATGATGAGTGCAACAATACAATACGGCTATCAGAAAAATAAACTATGGGAATTGGATCGTCGCAATCTCGAAGTTTTTTTGATTACCGGTGCAGCATTCTTTCGGACCTACTACGGATGGAGTGACGAATATTGCATGATGGACGTTTGGACGGACACGGTTAATTACAATAGAGCGTTCTTTGACACTCACATGGAGGATTATCGCCATTGGGATTGTTCCTTAATTGGAGAAATACATGACATTTCATTAAATGAGATCTTGTCAAAATTTGCAGACGGATCACGTGAAAAAGCCTTTTATCTAAAGGATATCTATCGTTCACATCGAAGTGATGAAATCTCTAACATAATTGAGAACCTGCATTCGCGAAGGTTTACAGAGATGGACTTTTTCATTCCGGAAGACATAGCCAGGTGTCGGGTTATAGAGGTATGGAGAAAGGAATCCAAAGAACGCTTACGAGTTCATGACCGGCTCACCGGAGAATGGTATAAAGTCGAGATTGAGGAAGAAGAAAATCTAAAACGCACCAATGAGCAAAGAATCAAAGAACAAACTGAAATGGGTGTCCAAGAAGAGGACATGAAGCTTTTAGAATACCAATGGTTTGTTGATCGGTATTGGTACTATCGCTTCTTATCTCCATTCGGAGACGTTCTAAAAGAAGGAGAAACCCCATATTGGCACAAGTCTCATCCCTACTCTTTCAAACTATACCCATTCTTCAATGGTGAAGTACATTCTTTTGTCTCGGAATTTATTGACCAGCAAAGATATATCAATCGCCTTATCACAATGCAGGACTTCATCATGAGTGCAGCAGCAAAAGGTGTATTAATGTTTCCTGAAGATTGCCTTCCAGACAATATGAAAATGGAAGATATAGCAGAAGAATGGGTCTCATATAATGGGGTAATATTGTATAAATCTAAACCAGGAATAGACCCACCGCACCAAGTTATTGCAAATACTTCGCAAACGGGTATATACGACATGCTTCGCATACAATTACAACTTCTCGAAGATGTCTCTGGAGTATCTGGGGCATTACAAGGGCAAAAGCCTAATTCAGGAACTCCAGCATCATTATATGCACAGCAATCTCAAAACTCATCCATAAACTTAATTGACATCATGGAGTCCTACAGGCAACTAAGAGAGGATCGTGATACCAAGATGATGAAACTGCAGCAGCAATTCTATACAGATACCAGATATCTGAATATTGTAGGTGGGAATTATAGTGAAGAAGCTAAAATCTTCAATCCGGAAAAAGTAAGAAATATTGAATTTGATTTATCTTTGACCGAAAGTACTTCTACCCCAGCCTATCGAATGCTTCAAAATGATATATTGATGCAACTATTCCAGACCGGAGCTGTTACTGTGGAAGAAATGTTGGAAAATGGAGCGTTCCCGTTTGCAGATAGGTTACTTCAAAGCATAAAATCCAGGCAGCAGCAAATGCAGGAAAATCAGAATAAGTTATCTAAACTTCAACAGCCTTCAGGATCCGTAACCGCTCCTGTCCCCGATGATATTTTTGCCCAAATTAAATCACAATCTAACCCCATTTTAAAATGAAAAAGTTGACAATACCCATGTCCGGGATAAATAGAAGCACAGATGATGCAATTGCTATAGATGGACAATGCATGGAACTAATCAATGCTCGACTCAAAAACGGATCTATAGAACCTGTAGGACACCCAATTCTTGAAAAAACTTTTACCAGCGGATTGAGACCTGTTTACATACACAAAAACGGTATATACGAACATGTCATTACCTATAGCCAGGAAGGAGATTTAATTTATGACAGCAATAGGACAGATAACGGATATATAAGCAAGAATATCATAATACACAATATTCCGAATATTAGAGAAGTTCAAAGCGTTGGAAATACTCTTGTTGTAACCACAGTATCTGCCACCCATTATATTCTGTTCAGTGGTACTGTGTATAAATATCTTGGCGAAAAACCAGAAATGCCAGTCATTAACTTCTTTTTATCTAACGAAGGATTGGAAAAAAGCGAAAACAATGTTACACTTGTAGACCGAATAAAAGTAGAACTATCCTCTTATAATCAATTTGAAAACGGCAATATTGATGTAGTAACTAATGCCATGAATGGATCTGTTTCAAAATTAGTTAGCAAGGTGAATAAAGATGGTTACCTTTGTTATCCAATTTTTGTACGATACGCGCTAAAATTGTACGATGGATCCCACATAATGCATAGTGCCCCCCTACTACTTATGACCCCCTACATGAATCCAGTTTCAACCTATATATATCAGAATTTGACCAATTCAGATGACTCTTGGATAAATTGGAAAGATGGATATATGACAGGATTTAAGTTCGAATCCATCGTGTCTAAATGCCGACTATCATATGAGGCTTTCACTACTGAACTAACAAACTGGAAAGACATTATAACATCCATAGATATCTTTATATCTAAACCTATTAATACTGTAAATCTTAATTCTCCAATCGAAGACTTTTATTGCGGGGATCAGGGAAGCCCAGCAAGTCATGACCCTTATCTTGACATTAATTTAAACACATACAATCAAGGAGAAATAAAGGATAAAGCCTTAAATGTTTCGGTGTTCTATAAAGTTCATTCAATTGATATAAAACCTTATGTTGGCGCAACTAAAATTCAAGACGAAAAAGTATTAGAGAATTTGGAACAAAACGAAACCCTATCAGACGACCCTTTTTCACACAACAGACTAACGGGTGGTAGTTTTATCTATAATTCTAAACTGCATTTGTATAATATCCAAGAATCACTCTACGAAGGATATCCGCTTGATATCTTCCAAATTAAAAGTCAATATTGGGGAGAGACGCCTGCTGCCATTAATGGGTCAGGAACAACCCATGTATACATCAAGACTGATTCCGGAGAGAAAATCACATCATCATCTTTTAGACTCCATAATAGCTACGGATTAATACCATTCATTTGCTATCCAGATAGTAGAGCTACCAAAATTATTATAAGAATAACAGCCTCTGGAAAAACTTATCAAAAAACATTCATGCTTACCAGCCATCCTTTTTTAAATCTTGCATATAATATACATGACAATTATGTGCACGCGCTGACCTTGGATGATTTTTCTGACGCTGTAACTGCAAAAGATTCAGAAGATGCTTTAGTTAAGCGACCTAACATTCTGAAAGTATCAGAAGTAAATAACCCATTTATTTTCCCTTCCGATCATACTTATTCTGTTTCTAACCGTGAAATCATAGGATTAGCGGTTGTAACAAATGCTCTTTCTACCGGTCAGTTTGGTCAGTTCCCATTGTATGTATTTACCGGAGAAGGTATATATGCATTGTCTACTGGTATCGGTGATATTGCATATCAAAATGCTTTTCCTGTTACAAGAGATTGCTGCAATAACCCACAATCCATTGTCTCTACCGATAATTCCGTTGTTTTCTCCACAGAAAGAGGTCTGATGATTTTATCCGGATCAACCGTTGCTACAATTTCAGATAAAATAGAAGGATTCCTGCCGTCTTCTATAGACAGTTCTCCTATTATAAAAAAAATAGCCACAGTTGCAGGACTCGAAAACACACTGTCATCGATTGAATTTATATATTATCTGAAAGATGCATGCATAGGATATAATTATGAAGATAAAGAAGTTATTGTCTCAAATACCACTTACGGATATTCGTATGTGTACGGTTTAACATCAGGAGAATGGCATAAAATATCTATCGCCATTTCTGGATTTCTTAATTCTTACCCTCAATGTTTTGCCGTTCTTTCTGATCATGGGATGTATAATATGTACAATCAACATCGTACAGTTAATAAAATTCTACTTCTGACACGTCCGATTAAATTCGGATCAATCACCTATAAAAGAATACTTCAGTCGGCAATTAGGGGGGTTATCAGACCTTCCCAATCCAATCTCTATTTTCGCGGAGAATCTGTTAAATTTAGGGACCAAGAAATATCCATCTTTAGCAATTGTGGGGTCTATGTCTTAGGAAGCAACGATGCTGAACACTTCACACTTATTTCTGGAAGAGAAAAGATTGAAGACGTTCGCGACCTGATAACAAAGATGAATAAAACTCATGCATTCAAATACTTCATGTTTTGTGTTGCTGGAGGCGTCCGAACAGACGTCTCGCTGAACTATATAGAAGTCTTGGCCGATGAAACCTATCAAAACAGATTAAGATAACTAAAAACCCATTTGTCGCACCGGTCTTTTAGTAGGGATTATTCGCATATTGAACAATGTCCTTATATTGTCCAATATGCGAACACCTTGCATACTATAAAAATCCACTTCGTCCGGCTTTGTAATCTTAAACCACCGATAACAGACTTCATTCATAAGAAACTGCATTATATCCTTTTCAATCACTTGTTTTTTCGATATATCGAAGGTCTCAGGAACATCAAAGAAAATACTTCCAGACTTCAAAGAAGGTCTATATGCCGCAAAAGAAGAAAACAGTTGAAGAATAGACTCATCATATAGACTCCCAATTATATTTTCTTCATCTTCAGTAGAAGCTATATTATCAAACTTTCCTTCTACCTGTTTTCCTGTATAGCCAGTGATTTTATTTACCTCTGACAAAACTTCTATTCGATTAATTGTACAAAATAAATCCATATTATTTTTTAGGTGCAAGATAGAAATTGATTTACAACTTTATGTGATGTAAAATTACAAACTTTTATTAAATACCAAGCAGCGATAATATTATAACAAATTTATTTTCAATATATTATAAAATAATCAATTCGGTCACTGTAAAGTACAATCACTTTTCTTGACCATCCAATACATAAGCATAAAAAAGCAAGCGTCCGGAATAATCACTACCCCGGACGCTTTAACCTTAACTATGGCTGTCTAATGACAGCACGACAAAGGTAGGGAATATAATGTGCCTACCTATTTATTTTTGTATGTTGTTCGGCATGAGAAAGGTAAATATTATAAATCTAATCTTCATAGTTTAAATAAAAACATTATATTTGCTTTATAATCAACTCTTAAATTTCTGAAGTTATGAAAAATTATATCTATGTACTAGTTTTGCTTGTCTTTTGTTTTTCATGTAAAAGTAAAGACATAAGTGCCATAGAAAAAGCTGAAGTTATATCACTCGCAGGGACCTCATGGGTAGAAAAAGGACAAATATCAGCTCTTCCTGAAGTCTATTTTGAAAACAAAATAAAATTCAAGGATAAGAAAAATGCGACAATAACCTACTGGAACACAGCCCGTACTCCTGCCTCATATTCTCATACTTACAAACAAGATGGATTAAAGGCAACGTTATATCAGTCAGAAATTAGGCCAATGTATGAAATTAAAATAAAAAGCAATAACGTATTAGAGTTTGTTTCTTTAGATTACCCAAATTCAGTTCATCTATATACAAGGGTAACATCAGAGAAATAATTATTATACAAAAAGAGCACCTGAGAGTAATACTCAGATGCTCTTTACTTTAACTATGAAAAAATAATTCGTTTCCTTAAATTGTCTTCGTTACAAACTCACGGTCTCAACTATTCCAATTTAAGAGAAATATCATAGACTTCACCATTTAATTTAAATTTGAAATGTTCATCATCTCGACTAATTATTTCAGGCTTACCGTAATCAAACTCTTTATGATGATTAGGACATAAGATGAGTATATTATTAGGAAGTTCATTTCCTCTATTTTTTTTAGGATCAATGTGTGCCCCTTCTATATAGAAACCACCATCCGCTTTAGGTATCTGAATTTTACACATTTGACAACGATAGCCTCGCAAATATTTTAATTGAGATATAGTTTTATTATCCCTTTTATAAGTTGTTGCATTAATAGTCACAGATACTGGGTCTGAAACCTTCAACTCCTTTAATTCTTGAATCACTTTCTGACGTCCATCTTCTGCAACAAAATTATCAAGAATAGCCTGTTCTAAATCATTATCAATTTCTTGTTCTTTAATCCTCGTCTTATATTTCGTAACAAGTTTCCAAAAACCTTTCCTCTTAAAATCCCTGAGACTTTCATAATACACCAAATGTTGCTGTAATGCGTATAGAGCCCACGACAATTTATCCTCTCCAAAATCTATAAATATTCTATCTAAAAAATACTCCGTTGCCGAAATGCTCATTGTTGATTCATAGCATTTTCCTACCAACATATTACTTAATGAACCTATATAGCGAGAGGCTGTTGTCTTATTCATTCCAAGCTTTACTAAATTTTCAACAGCTGTTTTTCTTACTCTACGTTTCAGGTGAAATTCAATCGCTTCTTCTAAAATAAATGGAAATAAATCCTTCGTTACCTTCTTTCTATTTTGCGACATAGTTCTTAATATTAGTAGGTTAAACATTTTTACACTGCAAATATAACAAAAACTGCCCCACCTTCACAGGCAGAGCAGCTT
>NZ_QRMP01000050.1:0-385 GCF_003473295.1 Parabacteroides sp. AM08-6 | reverse complement strand
AGGCAGAGCAGCTTCAACATTAACACTAAATACTAATAACATAAAAACAAAAAGAAATCTACCAAATCCTATAGAACCCTCCTATCCCGACATAAGGAGATAAACCGTGCTTGCCTATACCATATCCCGCTATAACGCCTAATCCCCAACGACGAGACGGTATGCGTTTTGTAATATACATTGTCTTTGGAAATACATTTATGCTATCCAACGCTGCATTGTATCCAGATACCCACGCGTGATAATCAGGGGTTAAATACTCTTTCTGAGAAACAGGAATATATATTGTATCTCCCTTAATATACTTGATTACTGTGTCAGGTGGTAATGAGACATACTTCGTCACCACCTCTTTTACCGGTTCAGGGAAACGTTCGATAAGGGT
>NZ_QRMP01000005.1:89553-188454 GCF_003473295.1 Parabacteroides sp. AM08-6 | reverse complement strand
TTGGAATAGGAGTTACGTTCTCCGAGGGTATCAAGGTGATTATCCGAACTCTATCATATATTCTGATGAATGGTATGCATACAACGGAATCGACAAGGAAAAATTTGATCATCAAAAAGTATATCATAAAAAAGGCGCGTATGTAATAGGCAGAAGATCAACAAACACAATCGAAGGATATTGGAGTCATTTGAAAAGAATGATTTCTGGAACCCATTTCTGGGTATCAAGAAAACATCTTCAAAGATATGTGGATTGTGAATCTTTCAGATATAACACGAAGCATCTTTCTGAATCCGACAGATTAGATGTATTTTTGCAGAATATCGGACACTAATTAAAATATTCACAGTTAAAAGAAATTATAGTATGAAAAAAAATACATAGAAATAAAAACGGATAAAAATATTAGTCCATCTCGTGTTTTTAAGGGAGACATGAGAAAAATAGCGAAAGGCATTTTTGGTTACAACCCAAAAACAGACCCCAGAGATCCTCTTTTTGGTAAAAACTCTCAAAAAGAGAAAGGACGCGAATAAATCAGACAGTAAAAATAACTAAACAACAAACGGATATATCAATGTGTATCTGTTTGTTGTTTAGTGAGATTGGTGTAAAGTAGTATATAATTACCAAATTTAATTATATTATATTATCCTATCCTTCACCTTCTTCCAGGCATGCGTATCAAACAAACAACAACTTCTCATAGTGTCATACATTTCCTTAAACCGTGACATCGGTATCATAAAACTTAAAATATCCGGTTCAAAATGAGGACGCACGGATGGATCGAAAAATCCGATAAAAGTACGCTTTCCCTTCTTGGTATTTTCAATAACAGCCTGCGTGACTACGGAACAACAACCGGACCCAAACAAAGAAGCCACAGCATCCGGTGCATTATTATCAAAGAAAGCCCAGCTTACCAAACCCGATAGTACATCAGGCGTTGTTAAAAACAAAATACCTTCCAAATTGTCAAAACCATCAACTTTGTCCATCCGAGCAAAATTCAGGAACGCCATCTTTGCTTTGGGAACTTGCAATTCGTCTATAAACTCAGAAACCTGCTCCGGCGTCTGTTTATATTTTTCCTTCAACGATACAAAGCCCGGTATCCGGTCCGGCATCTCCGTAAAACCTGTATAAAACTTTCCACCACCACAACCGATAGTATCAACACCAAGACTAACAATTTGTCCGACTCTGACATCCTTCATGCACTTAAAAAAACATCCGCCGATTTTGTCTATCAGATTTACCGGTTGTTCTGAAAACCAAAATGCAATGGGTAAATCAACTTTATCCCCGAATGCTTCACGATAGTTAGTAAGAAATACATTTATATCCATGATACAGATTGATTTATTGTTACGTCAAATATACGAAAATAAAACAAACAACCCAAAAGCCGGGGAGATACCGAAAGAATTTATTCCTTAACAAAAAGACAGACTTGGTCAATTATAATTATCATTTTGATTATTCTTAAAACAAAATAGACATTCTTTCATTTTCAAATATAACCATCAAATATGATTACAAATTATCATATTATACCGAAATATACTTCTAAATGAAAAGAAACCATCTCTAAAAAGGAAATTTAAACATTCCATTCACGTTTTACTCTATTACATTTTGAAAGATATATAGTATATTTGCAAAACATTTTGATAGTTAAAACAAGTATTACACAAACATAAGGTCAACAAATGAAGAAAGAAGGGAACCATTTGAGCAACAAGCAAGGATTGTACTCACCCGCCTATGAACACGACGCATGCGGTGTAGGGCTAGTAGTGAATATCCACGGTGGTAAATCGCACGACATTGTAGAGTCTGCCCTTAAGGTATTGGAAAACATGCGACACCGCGGTGCAGAAGGCGCAGATAATAAGACAGGTGACGGTGCAGGTATTTTACTGCAAATTCCTCACGAATTCATTTTATTACAAGGTATTCCCGTACCCGAAAAGGGGAAATACGGGACCGGATTAGTATTCTTTCCGAAAGATGAGACACAACGCTCCGCTATCCTGAGTATTATGATTGAAGAAATCGAGAAGGAGGGGTTAACTCTGATGCATCTCCGGAAAGTTCCCGTTAATACGGATATTCTGGGAAAAGATGCGCAGGATACGGAACCGAATATAAAACAAGTATTCATCACCGGATGCGAGGACCAGCAAGCGTTGGAATTGAAACTTTACATCATCCGCAAACGGATTGAAAAACGGGTGGCATCATCCGATATATCCGACAAGAAAGATTTTTATGTCGTATCACTCTCCACAAAAAGCATCATATATAAAGGTATGCTGGAATCGATGCAGCTTCGCCATTATTTTCCGGATTTAACGAACAATTATCTGACAAGCGGACTGGCAATGGTGCACTCTCGTTTCAGTACAAACACCTTTCCGACATGGAGCTTGGCACAACCATTCCGCTTGTTAGCGCACAACGGGGAAATTAATACGATACGTGGCAACCGGGGTTGGATGGAAGCCAGAGAAAGTGTTCTCTCCTCTCCCTGTATTCCGAATATCGACGAGATACGCCCGATTATCCAACCGGGTATGAGCGACAGTGCCTCTCTGGATAATGTACTGGAATTTTTTGTTGCTTCCGGGATGAGTTTACCACATGCAATGGCTATGTTGGTTCCGGAAAGCTTCAACGAAAAAAATCCGATATCCGAAGACCTGAAAGCGTTCTATGAATATCATTCTATTTTGATGGAACCGTGGGATGGCCCTGCCGCCTTGCTTTTCAGCGACGGACGGTATGCCGGTGGTATGCTCGACCGTAACGGTTTGCGTCCGGCACGTTATCTGATTACCAAAAATGGTATGATGGTCGTAGCCTCCGAAGTGGGAGTTATGGACTTCGAACCGGGAGAAATACAGGAAAAGGGCCGCCTGCAACCGGGAAAAATATTATTAGTCGATACGGAAGAAGGTAGAATATACTACGACGGCGAACTCAAAAAGCAACTTGCCGACGCCCAACCTTACCGCACTTGGCTGGCCAACAATCGAGTGGAACTGGATGAACTGAAATCCGGCCGCCGTGTCCCCCACACTATAGCCGGATATGACAAAATGTTACGAACTTTCGGTTATAGCCGCGAAGACATCGAACGTATCATCACCCCGATGTGTACCGGCAGCGCAGAACCTGTCGGTTCGATGGGTAACGATACCCCGTTGGCAGTCCTTTCCGACCGCCCACAGATATTGTTCAACTATTTCCGACAACAGTTCGCGCAGGTAACAAATCCGCCTATCGACCCACTTCGTGAAGAACTTGTAATGAGCCTCACCGAATATATCGGTGCTGTAGGGAACAATATCCTGACTCCTAACGAAGCACATTGTAAGATGGTGTGCCTTAACCACCCGATACTGACCAACACACAACTGGATATCCTCTGTAACATCCGCTATAAAGGATTCAAATCAGTAAAACTCCCGATGCTTTTCGAAGTTTCGCGTGGCAGTAAAGGGCTAAAAGAAGCTATCGACCAGCTTTGCAAGCAGGCTGAACAATCCGTGAGCGATGGTGTCAACTACATCATCTTGAGTGATAAAAATGTAAATGAAGCATATGCGCCTATTCCTTCGCTTCTTGCCGTCAGTGCCGTCCATCACCACCTGATTTCGGTACAAAAACGGGTACAGACAGCGTTGATTGTGGAAACCGGTGAAATGCGCGAAGTCATGCACGCCGCCCTATTATTAGGTTACGGAGCAAGCGCCATCAACCCATATATGTCGTTTGCCATCCTACAAGAGATGGTGGATAAAAAAGAAATCCAGCTCAACTACGAGATGGCGCGCAAAAATTACATCAAAGCTCTTTGCAAAGGATTGTTCAAGGTTATAAGCAAAATGGGTATCAGCACTATACGCAGTTACCGCGGAGCTAAGCTATTCGAAGCAATCGGCCTCTCCAGTGAACTGGTTAATGCCTATTTCGGAGAAACAACCAGCGGCATAGGAGGTATTCGTTTGCAGGAGATTGCAAACGATGCCATCGCCTTGCATCAAGAAGCATTCGGACATCCTGTAGACAATCAGTTGCTGGAACATAAGGGAATCTACAGTTTTCGCAAAGACGGCGAAAAACACGCCTGGAACCCGGAAACCATCTCTACGTTGCAATTGGCAACCCGTTTAGGCAGCTACAAAAAGTTTAAGGAATACACACGGTTGGTAGACGAAAAAGAAACCCCTATCTTCCTCCGTGATTTTCTTACCTTCAAGAAAAAGAAATCCATTCCTATCGAACAAGTGGAACCGGCCGGCGAAATCATGAAACGCTTCGTAACAGGAGCCATGAGTTTCGGTTCGATTAGCAAGGAAGCGCACGAGACGATGGCTATCGCGATGAACAAGATACATGGCCGTAGCAACACCGGGGAAGGTGGCGAAGATGCTGCCCGTTTCACTCCCCGCAAAGACGGTCTTTCTCTCCGCTCCGCTATCAAGCAGGTGGCTTCAGGACGTTTTGGCGTAACAGCCGAATACCTGACAAACGCCGATGAGATACAAATCAAGGTTGCCCAAGGTGCAAAACCGGGTGAAGGCGGGCAATTGCCGGGCTTCAAGGTAAACGACGTGATTGCCAAAACCCGTCACTCCATTCCGGGCATCTCCCTCATATCGCCTCCTCCCCATCACGATATTTATTCAATCGAGGACTTGGCACAACTAATCTTCGACTTGAAAAATGTCAACCCTGATGCCGAAATAAGTGTGAAACTAGTGTCGGAAAGCGGTGTCGGCACAATTGCCGCCGGTGTGGCAAAAGCGAAAGCAGACCGTATCGTAATTTCCGGTGCAGAAGGCGGAACCGGTGCATCACCGATGAGTTCCATCCGCTATGCCGGACTTCCTCCCGAACTGGGATTGTCCGAGACACAACAGACTTTGGTAATGAATAACCTCCGGGGACAAGTTCGCCTGCAGACCGACGGACAATTGAAAACCGGCCGTGACATCATTTTGATGGCCATGCTGGGAGCCGAAGAATTTGGATTCGCCACCTCCGCCCTGATAGTCCTGGGATGTGTCATGATGCGCAAATGCCACATGAACACTTGCCCGGTAGGGGTTGCGACCCAAGATGAGGAATTACGCAAACGTTTCCACGGACGCCATGAATACTTGGTGAATTTCTTCACCTTCCTGGCCGAAGAAGTGCGCGAATATCTGGCCGAGATGGGATATACGAAACTGGATGATATTATCGGACGGACAGATTTGATTGAACGCAAACCTTCCGATAAGGTAACAAAGCACGATTTGCTCGATTTCTCGAAATTATTATATGTACCGGAACAGGCATCTACGAACGCAATCCGCCATACAACGGAACAAATACACCTCATCAAAGAGGTTAAGGACCGCGACATCATCCTCCATGCCCGTCCCGCTATCGAATACCAACAGGAGGTGTCTTTGGATTATGCCATAGCCAACACCGACCGTTCAGTAGGTGCCATGCTTTCCGGTGAAATAGCAAAACGTTATGGAAACGCAGGATTACCGGAACATACACTCAATATCAAATTCAAAGGTTCGGCCGGACAGAGTTTCGGCGCCTTTCTGGCACACGGCGTCAACTTCCGGTTGGAAGGCGAAGCAAACGACTACCTGGGCAAAGGCTTGAGCGGCGGTCGTATCAGCGTGATGCCTCCGGTTCGTTCCACCTTTATTGCCGAAAACAACACGATTGCCGGCAACACCCTGATGTATGGAGCTACAAGCGGTGAAGTGTATATCAACGGATGCGTGGGCGAACGTTTCTGTGTCCGCAACTCCGGTGCAATTGCCGTAGTAGAGGGAGTAGGCGACCATTGCTGTGAGTACATGACCGGAGGACGCGTAGTTGTACTCGGACAGACAGGACGCAACTTTGCCGCAGGTATGAGTGGCGGTGTAGCATACGTATGGAACCGCGAAGGCGATTTCGATTACTACTGTAATATGGAAATGGTAGAACTTTCGCTGATTGAAGACAGCACCACGCGCAAGGAGTTGCACGAGCTGGTTCGTAAGCATTATCATTTCACAGGAAGCCATCTGGCCGGTCAAATGCTGGACAACTGGGAAAAGTATGTGGACGAATTCATCCAGGTTGTTCCCATCGAATACAAAAAGGTATTGCAAGAAGAACAGATGAAGAAGTTGCAACAAAAAATCGAAGAAATGCAAAGAGACTATTAAGAGTCCGCATGGAGGCTTCCATCCGCATCACACGGAAGGAGGCTTCCGCACGACACGGGAATTTGCCCTATATTTATTCAACATTTATTATTCATTTTCAACCATACATGAATCATGGGAAATCCAAAAGCATTCCTCACCATACACCGGCAAGAAGCCGGTTACCGGCCTATCGAAGAACGGATAGACGACTTTAGCGAAGTTGAACAAACGCTTAACAGCAGCGACCGCCGCACACAGGCCTCCCGCTGCATGGATTGCGGCATACCTTTTTGCCATTGGGCATGTCCGATAGGCAACAAACAACCCGAGTGGCAGGACCTTCTATATAAAGGGAAATGGCGTGAAGCTTATCGCTTATTGGAGCAGACATGCGATTTTCCGGAATTTACCGGCCGCGTCTGTCCCGCCCTCTGCGAAAAAAGCTGCGTACTGAAACTGAGCTGCGAGGAACCCGTTACCATTCGTGAAAACGAAGTAGCCATCATCGAAGTAGCTTTCCGGGAAGGTTTCATTCAACCTGTACAACCGGTCCGAAAAGGGAAACGGGTAGCCGTCATCGGGAGCGGGCCTGCCGGACTGACAGCCGCCAATCAATTAAACCGCAAAGGGTATGATGTAACGGTCTTTGAGAAATATGAATTACCCGGGGGACTGCTCCGTTTTGGCATTCCGAACTTTAAACTTGGGAAAAACATCATCGACCGCCGTATCCGGTTGATGGAGCAGGAAGGTGTCACATTCCGCGTCAACACAATGGTCGGTAACGAAGTTTCCGCCAAAGAGATTGCTTCCACATTCGATGCCGTTTGCGTGGCTATCGGCTCGGAAGTACCACGCGACCTGCCGATTGAAGGCCGCAACCTGAAAGGAGTGCACTTTGCCCTCGAATTGTTGTCGCAACAGAACCGCATACTCGAAGGCATCAACATTCCGCCCAAAAACATCATCAACTGCAAAGGCAAAAAGGTGCTTGTCATCGGAGGCGGAGATACCGGTAGCGACTGTGTCGGAACAGCGAACCGGCATAAAGCAGCCAGCATAACGCAAATCGAAATCATGCCTCAACCACCGGTAGGACACAACCCCGCAACGCCGTGGCCGATGTATCCGCAAGTACTCAAAACCAGCAGTAGCCACGAAGAAGGTTGCATCCGCCGTTGGAATTTAGCATCCGTCCGCTTCATCGGAGATAAAAATATCCTGAAAGGCGTAGAAGTGGAAGAAGTGGAATGGCTACCCGCCCAAGCCGGAGGCCGTCCGGAAATGCGTAAGACCGGTCATAAGGAAGTGATTGAAGCAGACCTTGTCTTTCTCGCCATGGGATTCGTCCATCCCGAACAGGAAGGACTAATCAAAGAACTCTCCCTCGCTGTAGACGAGCGCAAAAACATAGCAATCAATCCGGCGACTAACCGGGTTGGCAACACGAATGTCTTTGCATGTGGCGATGCAGTCAGCGGAGCCAGTTTAGTGGTCCGTGCAATGGCATCCGGCCGTCAAGCGGCAAAAGGAATCGACAAATATTTGTCGGTTTAACCGAACCATCGGTTTCGACTCACTTTTAAAAGCCGGCACCTCTCTCCCCGGCCAAAACCGGAGAGTGTCAAGCAAAGCCCCCCGGTGGCAAACCGGAAAAAGAAGTATTAACATTTAAAACAATATATCATTATGTGTGGCATAACAGCAATTTTCAATATCCATGGCGATGCTGCATCCTTGAGACAGCAAGCCTTGAAAATGAGTAAACGTATCCGTCACCGCGGACCGGATTGGAGCGGCATCTACCAAGGACAAACCGCCATTCTTGCCCACGAACGTCTTTCTATCGTCGACCCCGCCTCAGGTGGCCAACCGCTGAAAAGTAAAGACGGCAAACTCATCCTGACAGTCAACGGCGAAATATACAACCATCGCGAAATTCGCGAACAGCTGAAAGGTGAATACGACTTCCAAACCGGAAGCGACTGTGAAGTCATCCTCGCCCTCTATCGTAAATATGGCGTGGATTGTGTCGAAAAGCTTAGCGGTATCTTTGCTTTTGCCCTCTACGACGAGGAAAACGATTCTTATCTGATTGCTCGCGACCCAATCGGAGTGATTCCCCTATATATCGGCCACGATGATGAAGGCCATCTTCTCGTTTCTTCCGAGCTGAAAGGCCTGGAAGGCTTCGCCACATCCTATGACCAGTTTCCTCCCGGACACTACTTCTATAGCCGCGACCGGGATTTTACCCATTGGTATGTCCGCGACTGGATACACTATGATAACGTCAAAAACAATTCCGCCAGCGTACAAGAACTACACGATGCCCTCGAAGCCGCCGTACAACGCCAGTTGATGAGCGATGTGCCCTACGGCGTACTTCTTTCCGGTGGCCTGGACTCGTCCATCATCTCCGCCATAGCCAAAAAATACGCAGCCAAACGCATCGAGACCGGAGGAAAAGCAGATGCGTGGTGGCCTAGATTGCACTCCTTCGCTATCGGTCTCAAAGGAGCGCCGGATTTGGTGGCAGCCAAGAAGGTGGCTGATTATATCGGTACTGTCCACCACGAGATAAACTATACAATAGAGGAAGGCTTGGATGCCATCCACGACGTAATCTACAACATCGAAACTTATGATGTGACGACCGTTCGCGCTTCCACCCCCATGTATTTGCTGGGACGCGTTATCAAATCGATGGGTATTAAAATGGTATTGAGCGGCGAAGGTGCCGACGAGGTTTTCGGAGGTTACCTTTACTTCCACAAAGCCCCCGACGCGAAAACGTTCCATGAAGAAACCGTCCGCAAGCTAAGTAAACTTTGCATGTACGATTGTCTTCGCGCCAACAAGAGCCTGTGTGCCTGGGGAGTGGAAGGACGTGTTCCTTTCCTCGACAAAGAATTTCTGGATGTGGCCATGCGCCTCAACCCAGAAGCCAAGATGTGCCCTGGCAATGTGATAGAGAAGAAAATCCTTCGTGAAGCCTTTTCCGACATGCTACCCGAAGAAATAGCCTGGCGTCAAAAAGAGCAATTCTCCGACGGTGTCGGCTACAACTGGATTGACACATTGAAAAAGATAACGTCGGAAGCGGTCAGCGATACAGATATGGCAAATGCCGCCCAACGCTTCCCCATCAATCCGCCTCAGAATAAAGAAGAATACTATTACCGTTCTATTTTCGAAGAACATTTCCCCAGCGAAAGTGCCGCCCGAAGCGTACCGAGTGTACCGAGTGTTGCATGTTCCACAGCGGAAGCACTTGCTTGGGACAGTACGTTCAGAAACTTGAACGACCCAAGCGGCCGTGCGGTAAAAGGGGTGCATGAAAAGGCATACTAATCAATAACAAAGGGGCTGCCGGCATCAACGGACACCGGTAGCCCCTTTCCGTTTTGGAAAAGACAAGTAAGTTTTTCCCTGTTCCATAGTAACCTTTTACCGGATTCCTTACTTGCAAATTTACTATATACAATGTTGAACAATAAAAACACAATTATTGAAAGCAAAAAGAACAATTATCTTTTTTACTTTCAACATATATTGAAAGTATATTTGCAAAGAAGGAAAATATAAAAAGATTATATGCTTTTCCGGCAAGGCATACATCCTTTTCCATCTTTAATTATAACAAATAATCGTTTTTTTCTACCTTTGCCACATAATTAATTATTTATCCATGAAAAAAAGAAAGACCAATGGGATGCTATTCGCCATATTCATGCTTATAGCATTATTCCCCAGCTTGGGACACTCCCAGCAAATCAAGCCGAATGCTTTCTATGAAATTGTCAGTAGCAACAATTTGGTACTCGACAATCAGGGAAGCGAAGATAACAGTACGCAAATTTTCATCAACAACCGGGTGAAAAACCGTGCCTCACAAGTCTGGCAACTCAGAGATTTAGGTGATGGGTATTATCAAATCAACACCCCAGTGGCCGACAAAAGCATTGACAATAACAACACAAGAGAGCCGGGTCCTATCATCCAATGGGATAATAGTTCCAGTAATCCCAATCAAGCATGGAAAATCACGAAAGTGGGTGAAAACACATATACATTCACTAGTGCCGCCAACGGATTGAACATCGGTTTTCCGGATGCCGGACTGCCGGGTGAAGCTGTGCACCAGCTCCCTCCGGCCCCTGACAGCCCCAACCAAAGGTGGACATTACGCGAGTCGAATATCAAAATCGATTTCGAAGCTTTGCGTGGCTCCAGTGATGAAGATTGGGAAAACGAGACAATCTTTGCTATCAATAAAGAACCGGGACATACAACCTATGTACCCTACCCTTCCGTTGAAAGTCTGAAAAACTCACCCAGCTATCGTAAAGCATGGATACACCCCAATTCACCCCGCTATCAATTGCTGAACGGGAACTGGAAATTCAACTGGGTGAAACAACCGTCCGAACGTCCGGTTAAATTCTACAAACCGAATTTCGATGTATCCGGCTGGAAAGAAATACCCGTACCATCCAGTTGGGAAATGTACGGATACGGAACGCCTATCTATACAAATATTACTTACCCACACCGAAACAATCCGCCTTTCATTCAAGGACAAAAAGGATATACCATTATGGATGAACCCAATCCGGTAGGCTCGTACCGCCGTGATTTTGAAATTCCGCAAGACTGGAATGGAAATGAAATATTCATCCATTTCGACGGCGTTTACAGCGCAATGTATCTTTGGGTAAACGGGAAAAAAGTGGGTTACAGCCAGGGAGCGAACAATGATGCGGAATTTAATATTACGAAGTATGTAAAAACAGGCAAAAACGTATTGGCGGTAGAGGTGTATCGCTGGAGCGACGGTAGCTATCTGGAAGATCAGGATATGTTCCGCCTGAGCGGTATCCACCGCGACGTTTATTTGTTCGCAACTCCTAAACTACGCTTGCGCGATTATTACCTCACTTCCACTTTTGAAGGTGATGATTTCAGTAAAGCGACCTTCAACGTACGTACCAATGTCGCTAGCTATGACAAAACAGTAGATGAAGCGGTAGTTGACATCACATTACTGGACCAGGAAGGCAAACAAGTCGGTTTTATTTCCGATGTGGTGAAAAACATCAGTAAAAAGCAAGAAGCTGTCAATACGGCCAGTGTGGAAATAAAGAATCCAAACCTATGGTCGGCAGAAACTCCTTATTTGTACACAGCCATTTTAGAACTGAAAGATAAAACAGGAAAGACGCTTGAGGCCATGTCTTCCCAATTTGGATTCCGTAAGATTGAAATCAAAAACAAACGTGTTTATATCAACAATGAGCAGGTATTCTTTAAAGGTGCCAACCGTCACGATATTCATCCTCAATATGGGAAAGCTGTTCCGGTTGAATCGATAATTGAAGATATTTTACTCTTCAAACGTCATAATCTGAATACAATTCGTACCAGTCACTATCCGAACGATGCTAAAATGTATGCTTTGCACGATTATTACGGCATCTATGTGATGGATGAAGCGGACATCGAATGTCATGGCAACCAGTCCATCAGTGATAAGGAAAGTTGGATTCCGGCTTATGTAGACCGTATGGTTCGTATGATTGAACGTGATAAAAACCACCCTTCCGTTATTTTCTGGTCAATGGGAAATGAATCCGGAGGCGGCAAAAACTTCGACACTGTCATCGAAGAAGCTCGCAAGCTTGACTCACGTCCTATTCATTATGAAGGAAAAAACCGGATAGCCGATATGGATTCCCGCATGTACCCATCTATCGAAAGCATGCAGCAACAAGACCAGGAAAATACGGATAAACCTTATTTCCTTTGTGAATATGCGCATGCCATGGGAAATGCCATCGGTAATCTGGATGAATATTGGGATTACATTGAAAACCATTCCAAACGAATGATTGGAGGTTGTATATGGGACTGGGTAGACCAGGGTATCAACAAATACGGAGAATTACCTAACCGTTATTATTTCGGTGGAGGTTTCGGCGACAAACCGAACGACTTTGATTTCTGTAGCAACGGTATCGTAACCGCAGACCGTCAAATTACTCCCAAATTAATTGAAGTAAAGAAAGTATATCAATACATTAAATTTAAACCGGGTGACCTGAAAACAGGTAAAGTGAAACTACAAAACCGTTATGACTTCCTCAACCTAAATCAATTCGATTTGCAATGGCAGTTATTGAAAGACGGCAAGGTGGTAGAAAACGGTACAGTGTCTTTACCGGATGTCGCACCCAATAAGGATACGGAAGTTTCCATCCCTTATAAAACAGCTTTGGATGCCAACAGCGAGTATTTCCTCAATCTATCCGCATGCCTGAAAAAAGATTGTGTATGGGCTGACGCCGGGCATTCTGTGGCTACGGAACAGTTCGCCCTAACAGATAAAGTAGCAGTCGCACCCGTTGAAGTAGCCTTCTCCGACACATTGAAAGTGGAAGAAGAAAATGAACAGATAGGTTTCCGTTCTACCGGTTTCTATGTCGCTTTCGATACGACGACAGGAAAAATGATTTCACTCCGTTATGCCGGAACAGACATGATATATAATAAAGAAGGATTTAGCTTCAATTGGTTCCGTGCCATCGACAACGACAAACGGAATTATCTGCCAACTGATATAAAGAAACAGGTTTTCAATTGGAAACTCTCTGACGACAAAAAGTCCGTAACCGTCACTACCGGAATGCAGGCATTTATCGGCAAAGGAGCTAAAACCATTGTCCAACCGTATAATGTCACCTACACGATTTACGCAAACGGAACAATAGATGTAGATGGCTCTTTCCATACAGGTACAGACTTCAATCTACCCCGCCTCGGTTTACAGATAGCACTGAACCCGACGTTGGAACAAGTAGAATGGTACGGTCGCGGACCGATTGAAAACTATTGGGATCGTAAAAATGCTGCTTATGTAGGTCTGTATAAGAATACGGTAACAGGAATGGAAGAATCTTATAACCGTGCCCAATCGATGGGTAATCGTGACGATGTACGTTGGCTGACACTGACGGACAAAGAAAACCGAGGCATTAAACTGACCTCCAAAGACCATCTGAACTTCAGTGCTCTTCATTTCACCGATCCGGAATTATGGGGGCTTACTTATGGACATGACCGGGATAATATTCGTCGCGCCGAGGTTATCTTGAGTCTGGATTGTATTCAGCGTGGACTGGGTAATGCCAGTTGCGGACCAGGCCCACGTCCTCATTACGAAATCGAAAAGAACAAGGATTACGGATATTCTTTCCGAATTGAAGCGATTAAATAATCACATCCAGGAATGCCGGAGAAACCAAACCGGCATCACCTAACAAAAAGACGCTAATATGCTCGAATAGCTATCTATTTGCACATATTAGCGTCTTTTTTTCGTCCAAAACAGACATAAAGTAAATAGAAGTAACTTCTACACTCTCTCTTTTCAGGTCTATTTCTACAACTTTTCATATACGCTAACTTACAATATAATTCAAAATACTAGTATTAAGTTATAAATTAAAACCTACATATATCTATTTAGAGCAAATTATCACAAACCCCATATTTTATAGACATTCAGACATTATTTATTGATACAATATAACAAAATGATTTATATTTGCAGTGTAATAAAACAAAAAGATACAATAAACAAGATAACAACAGTAAAATGACAGAACTAATTAAATTCACCAAGATGCACGGAGCCGGAAACGACTACATATACGTGAACACAATGGCTTTTCCGATTGAAAACCCGGAAGAACTAGCCATTAAGTGGAGCGCTCCGCACACAGGAATTGGTTCGGATGGATTAGTTTTGATTGGGACTTCCCAAATAGCCGATTTCAGTATGCGTATCTTCAATGCTGATGGTTCTGAGGCTATGATGTGTGGCAACGCATCCCGTTGTATCGGTAAATACGTATATGATAAAGGACTGACTAATAAAAAAACAATTACTTTAGAGACACTATCCGGTATCAAAGAATTACAACTGACAACTAAAGTAACAGGAAACTTATCCTCCGGTCCACGTGAAGAGGTCACTGAGGTGACAGTCGACATGGGCCAACCGTTTGTCGGAGAAGTTGCCCTCGAAATAGAAGTCGGAGGTGTTTTCTACACAGGTACAATTGTTTCAATGGGTAATCCGCATTTTGTCATCTTTGTGGAAGACATTAACAAAATAAATTTACCGGTTGTTGGTCCCCAGATAGAATATCACCCATTATTTCCGAACCGAACCAACGTTGAATTTGTTCAGGTATTAAGCCCTGATAAAATACGGATGAGAGTTTGGGAACGGGGTTCCGGCATAACCCAAGCTTGCGGAACGGGAGCATGCGCCACAGCCGTGGCCGGTGTGGTATGTGGAAAAACAGAACGAACAACAAAAGTCGTCATGGATGGCGGTCCCCTGACCATCCGGTGGGACGAAAGCTCCGGCAAGGTCTACATGACCGGAGGAGCGGTAAAGGTATTCGAGGGGGAATTGGAAGTATAAACACAAACAAGGGACAAACAATCATGTCCCGGCAACATAAAACAATTGAAAGAGTATGGCACTGATTAACGAACATTTTCTGAAACTACAAAACAATTACCTTTTCTCAGACATCGCAAAAAAGGTAAACAGTTTCAAGGTTACACATCCGAAAGAGAAAATTATCCGCATGGGTATCGGTGATGTAACACAACCATTAGCCCCTGCCGTTATCGAAGCCATGCACAAAGCAGTTGATGAAATGGCAAGCAAGGAAACCTTTCATGGATACGGACCGGAACAGGGCTATTCCTTTCTGATAGACGCCATCATCAAGAACGATTACGCCAGCCGTGGCATTTTTATCGAACCCGGTGAAGTATTTGTCAGCGACGGTGCTAAAAGCGACTGCGGAAATATAGGCGATTTGCTTCGTCACGATAACAGCATCGGAGTAACAGACCCGGTCTACCCGGCTTACATCGACTCGAACGTGATGAGTGGACGAACCGGTATACTGGAAGACGGTAAATGGAGTGATGTGGTCTATATTCCTTGTACGGAAGCCAACAACTTCATACCCGATTTACCCGGTCGCCGTGTAGATATTATTTACCTCTGTTATCCGAATAACCCGACCGGAACAACCCTTACAAAAGAGGAATTAAAGAAATGGGTAAATTACGCGCTTGCCAATGATTGCCTGATTATGTACGACTCGGCTTACGAAGCCTACATTCAGGACCCGAATATACCCCATTCCATCTATGAGATAAAAGGGGCGAAAAAGGTGGCAATCGAATTCCGCAGTTTTTCCAAAACAGCCGGTTTCACAGGCGTACGTTGCGGTTATACGGTTGTCCCGAAAGAATTGAATGCTTTCACCTTGGCAGGCGAACAGGTTCCGCTGAACCGGATGTGGAATCGCCGCCAGAGTACAAAGTTCAACGGCACAAGCTATATAACCCAACGGGGAGCAGAAGCTATCTATAGTCCGGAAGGGAAAGCACAGGTAAAGGATACAATTAATTATTATATGACCAATGCCAAAATTATGAGAGAAAGCCTCCAGAGTTGCGGCCTCAAAGTGTATGGTGGCGAAAATGCCCCTTACATCTGGTTGAAGACCCCAGACGGCCTCTCCTCTTGGAAGTTTTTTGACAAGCTACTTTATGAAGTCTATATAGTAGGGACCCCCGGTGTGGGGTTCGGGCCCAGTGGTGAGGGCTATCTCCGCCTCACCGCTTTCGGAGACAGAGACGACACATTGGAAGCCATGGCCAGGCTGAAGAAGTGGATACTCTGAATTAACTGTCGATGCGAAGGAGGGATACTGCGCAAATATCCCCCTTACCTATCCTGATAGCAAGGAAGCATTAGGCAAAGTGTTTAACGGTTATCAAACAGAAAAAACATGATGAAAACAATTACTCTTAAGCAGGCATTTCTGTCTGCTACGGCTCTACTTATGTCTTTTTCTGCCTTTGCACAGGAAGAAAAGAAGTTTGAAATTGCGCCGGCTGCCGACCTCGTCAGCAGCTATGTATGGAGAGGGATGTACCAAACAGGACCTGCCATACAGCCCAGCCTGAGCATGTCGTATGCAGGGTTATCTCTCACAGCGTGGGGTTCATCGGATTTCTCCGGTTCTTCGGATGAATATAAGGCAAAGGAATTCGACCTCACATTAGGATACGGAATCGGAGGATTCAGTATAGCAGTTACCGATTATTGGTGGTCCGGTCAAGGTGCCCGTTACGGACGCTACAAGACAGACCATTATTTTGAAGGGACTATCGGATATAATTTTGGTGAGAAATTTCCTTTGAGCCTGACCTGGAGCACAATGTTCGCTGGTGGCGACAAGGACCCGGAAGATGGCGACCGGTATTACTCTTCGTATTTCGAAGCTGCCTATACTGTCAACGTCTGGGGTATCGATTTCACACCCAGTTTCGGTATCTCTCCCTTCAAAAGCCAGTATAGCGACGGTTTCGGACTGAACAGCATTTCACTAAAGGCCAGTAAAGAGGTTAAAATCACAAACTCTTTCTCGCTACCGATATTTACCCAAGTGATTGCGGCTCCTGAGCATGATGATATATTTTTAGTATTCGGCATTAGCTTATGATATAGTCTCTGACTCTGAGCTATAATGCTATAAGAAACAAAAATACAGGTTATCAGAAAATAGGATAAAGGAACGTATAGAAAAGCCCGTCTGTTTATTGATTTTATAGAATGTTATACCGCATAGCCATCCCCTAACTAAGAGAGGCGGGCTTCTATACACCTTTTCCAAAAGTATTAATCGGGTGAGACATCACCCAAACTCTTTAAGTTATGAAAAAGATTGAAGCTATTATTCGCAAGACCAAGTTCGAGGAAGTGAAGGAAGCTCTTCTTGCGGCAAACATTGAATGGTTCTCTTACTATGAGGTAAGAGGAGTTGGCAAAGCACGGCAAGGACGTATCTATCGTGGCGTTGTGTACGACACAAGCTACATCGAACGGATACTTATCTCCATCGTAGTACGCGACAAAAATGTAGAGAAAACAATACAAGCTATCATCAAGGCGGCCCAGACTGGTGAAATCGGAGACGGACGTATCTTCGTCATTCCGGTTGAAGACTCTATCCGCATCCGTACCGGCGAACGTGGCGACATCGCTCTCTATAACGCAGAAAAGGAAGAATAAGAAAAGAAAGAGAAGAAGTTCAGGTAGTTAGCAGTCATCAACGACTAACTACCAGCTACTAACTACAAATACAAAAGCTTTATGGATACAACATATACAATTACAGATTTAGCCCTATCGCTAGATACCGTGTGGATGCTGCTTGCAGCCATGTTAGTGTTTTTCATGCAACCGGGATTCGCCCTTGTGGAAGCCGGTTTTACCCGTACAAAGAATACGGCAAATATATTGATGAAGAACTTACTCGACTTTATGTTGGGTTCGCTGCTCTTCTGGGCCATAGGTTTCGGTCTTATGTTCGGTACAGGAGGTTTCTGCGGAATACCTCACCTGTTTAATATCAGTTTCTATAAGACAGAACTGCCGGTCGAAGGGTTTCTGGTATTCCAGACAGTGTTCTGCGCGACAGCTGCCACCATCGTTTCCGGTGCTATGGCCGAACGTACGAAATTTTCCATGTATCTGGCTTATACGGTCCTTATCAGCGTACTGATTTATCCGGTAAGCGGTCATTGGACATGGGGAGGCGGATGGTTGATGAATGGCGAAGAAGGTAGTTTTATGATGAATACTTTCGGAACCACGTTTCACGACTTCGCAGGTTCTACCATCGTCCACTCTGTAGGAGGCTGGGTTGCCCTAGTCGGTGCAGCCATTCTCGGCCCGCGTATCGGTAAATATGGTAAAGACAAGAAATCACATGCTATCCCCGGCCACAGCCTGATGCTGGCTGCTCTGGGTGTATTCATCCTATGGTTCGGTTGGTTCGGTTTCAACCCCGGTTCGCAGCTGGCCGCTTCCGGAGAAGGTAACCGTACGGCTATTTCACATGTATTCCTGACAACCAACTTGGCAGCTTGTGCCGGAGGTTTCTTCTCTCTGGTTGTTGCCTGGTGCAAATATAAGAAACCGTCTCTTTCACTGACACTGAATGGTGTATTGGCAGGCCTGGTCGGTATCACAGCTGGTTGCGATTTGGTATCTCCGGCAGGAGCAGTTTTGATTGGAGCCATTTGCGGGACAGTGATGATATATGCGGTAGAATTTATCGACAACGTACTGAAGATTGACGACCCGGTCGGAGCTTCTTCCGTACACGGTGTATGTGGATGTCTCGGTACTATCCTGACCGGTTTATTCGCTACCGAAGAAGGTCTTTTCTACTGCGGAAGCGCAAACTTCCTGCTGGCGCAGATATTCGGAGCCGTAGTGGTAGGATGCTGGGCTGCCTTCATGGGATTTGTGGTATTCAAAGGACTCGACATCGTACATGGACTCCGCGTTCCGGCACGTGTGGAAGAAGAAGGATTGGATATTTACGAACATGGTGAAACGGCTTACAACAGCTAAGAAAAAAAGGGTGGCTTACCTTGAGGGGGACACCACCCTTGCCTTAAAGGGCGAGTTATACTTGCCTCGAAGGGGAAAATACATGATAACAATCAACATTTAAAACTATAAAGATTATGTCACTTATCATTCCAAAAGATTACAAACAGACGTTGACGCCTGAAACAACAGAACAGGCCATCCGTATGCTGAAAACCGCTTTTCAGGAAAAATTGTCAAAATCACTGAACCTGCGTCGTGTGACTGCCCCCCTATTTGTTCTTTCTGGAACAGGCATCAACGACGACCTGAACGGTGTTGAACGCCCTGTCCGTTTTCCTATCCACTGCATGGGCGACCGCACAGCCGAAGTTGTTCATTCGCTAGCCAAATGGAAACGGATGAAACTGGCTTCATACCGCATTCCTGCCGGATACGGACTTTACACCGACATGAACGCTATCCGTGGCGACGAAGAACTGGACAATCTCCACTCTCTTTATGTAGACCAATGGGATTGGGAACGTACGATACACCCGGCAGACCGGAATCTGGATTATCTCAAGAAAACGGTTCGCTGCATCTATTCCCTTTTGAAAGAAATTGAAGTGATGGTATACGACTGTTATCCTCACATAACTCCGTTTTTGCCCAATGAGATAACATTTATCCATTCAGAAGAATTACTGAGCATGTACCCATGCCTCTCCCCGCGCGAACGAGAAACAAAAGCTGCCGAAAAGTTCGGAGCTATCTTCATTATCGGTATCGGTAACGAACTTGCCAATGGAGAAAAGCATGACGGACGCGCCCCGGATTACGACGATTGGAGTTCCGTCAACTCTAATGGATTTAAAGGGCTGAATGGGGACATCATTCTCTGGAACGATGTACTCAAGTGTGCTTTTGAACTCTCATCCATGGGCATCCGGGTAGACAAAGAAGCACTATCACGCCAGCTTGACATCTGCGGTTGTCCCGAACGCAAGGAACTTGAATTCCACAAAGCTTTGCTGGAGGACCGTCTACCGCTTTCCATCGGTGGAGGTATCGGGCAAAGCCGTCTCTGTATGTTCTTCCTTCGCAAGGCCCATATCGGTGAGGTACAAGCCTCTATATGGCCGGAAGAGCAGGTTGAAGAATGCAAACAGAATGGGATTATCCTTTTATAATTGATTATTACTAATTCTCTATAAAATCAGGTATTATGTCAAAATTAAGATTTAGAGTAGTAGAAACAGCCTTCAAGAAACGGGCTGTAGAAGTACCGGCACCTGCCGAACGTCCGTCTGATTATTTCGGACAAAATGTATTCAACCGTGCGAAGATGTTCAAATATCTTCCAGAAAAGGCATACGAACGGATTACAGACTGTATCGACAACGGGGCTCCCTTAGACCGTGAAACAGCCGACGCCGTAGCTGCCGGTATGAAGAAATGGGCCATTGAAATGGGTGCAACACACTACACACACTGGTTCCATCCGCTAACTGAAGGAACGGCTGAAAAGCATGATGCTTTCGTTGAACATGATGGTAAGGGCGGTATGGTCGAAGAATTCTCCGGTAAGTTGCTGATACAGCAGGAACCGGATGCGTCCAGCTTCCCGAACGGTGGTATCCGCAATACATTCGAAGCACGCGGATATTCAGCTTGGGACCCTTCTTCTCCTGCATTTATCGTTGGTGACACACTGTGTATCCCGACTATCTTTATCGCCTATACCGGCGAATCCTTAGACTACAAAGCCCCATTGCTTAAAGCCCTCGAAGCCGTCAACAAAGCTGCTGTAGATGTTTGTCATTATTTCAATCCGGATGTGAAGAAAGTATATGCTTATCTGGGTTGGGAACAAGAATATTTCCTTATCGATGAAGGCTTGTATGCCGCCCGTCCCGACCTGTTACTGACAGGCCGCACACTGATGGGGCACGAAAGTTCCAAGAACCAACAGTTGGAAGACCATTATTTCGGAGCTATTCCGACACGCGTAATGGAATTCATGAAAGACTTGGAAATGGAATCCCTCAAACTGGGTATCCCATTGAAAACACGTCACAACGAAGTTGCCCCAAACCAGTTCGAACTGGCTCCTATCTTCGAGGAATGTAACCTGGCCAACGACCACAACCTGCTGGTTATGGCATTAATGCGTAAGATTAGCCGCAAACATGGTTTCCGTGTTTTGTTGCACGAAAAGCCTTTCAAAGGTGTAAACGGCTCAGGTAAACACAATAACTGGTCGTTGGGTACCGACACCGGAATCTTACTGATGGCTCCGGGCAAAACTCCGGAAGACAACCTACGTTTCATCACTTTTATAGTGAACGTTCTTATGGCTGTTTACCGTCACAACGGATTGTTGAAAGCCAGCATATCCAGTGCAACAAATGCTCACCGACTGGGAGCAAACGAAGCACCTCCAGCAATCATCTCCAGCTTCCTCGGCACACAGATTTCCGAAGTATTGGAACACCTCGAAAAGAGCGAACCGGAAGACTTGATGCTGGCTGGTAAACAGGGAATGAAATTGGATATCGCTCGTATTCCTGAGTTATTTATCGATAATACGGACCGCAACCGTACCTCTCCTTTCGCCTTCACCGGAAACCGCTTTGAGTTCCGTGCCGTAGGTTCAGAAGCCAACTGTGCCTCTGCTATGCTTGCTTTGAATGCAGCCGTAGCCGAACAGCTGAAACTCTTTAAAACAGAAGTCGACGCAAAAGTAGCTGAAGGTAAAGAAGTATTTGCTGCTATCCTCGAAATCCTCCGCAAGGATATCAAGGAATGTAAAGCTATCCATTTCGACGGAAACGGTTACAGCGAAGAATGGAAAGCCGAAGCTCTCCGCAGGGGTCTGGATTGCGAAACGAGTGTCCCGCTCATCTTTGACAATTACTTGAAAGATAGTAGTGTGAAAATGTTCGAATCGACCGGTATTATGACCCGTAAGGAATTGGAAGCCCGCAATGAGGTAAAATGGGAAACTTACACCAAGAAAATCCAGATTGAAGCCCGTGTATTAGGGGATATCGCAATGAACCATATCATCCCGATAGCTACCAAATATCAAACTTCTTTGATTGACAATGTCTACAAGATGAAAGACCTCTTCCCGGCTGAGAAGGCTTCTGCTCTTTCTTCCCGTAACCTGGAAATCATTGAAGACATCGCTCATCGTACTAACTTCATCAAAGAAAAGGTAGACGAGATGATAGAAGCCCGTAAAGTCGCCAACAAGATTGAAAGCGAACGCGAAAAGGCTATCGCTTACCATGATACGATTGTACCGATGCTGGAAGCTATCCGTTATCATATCGATAAATTGGAATTGGTGGTAGACGACCAGATTTGGACATTACCGAAATACAGAGAACTATTATTTATCAGATAATTTTACAAGGGGCAGTTCATCTATCTGCCCCTGTTTTCATTATTCAGACAGTAGTTTTTTGTTGATTGTTTTGTGTTTGCAAGGGGAGTTCGCTGTGAAGCCGGCTCTCCTTCTTTTTTATCCCGTACAAAAACTTTATCTTTGAAGCCTATAAATACAATAATATGAACTACGGATTTGTAAAAGTTGCTGCCGCAGTGCCTCATGTGCAGGTTGCGGATTGTTTTTATAATATAGAAAAGATAGCAGGTCTGATGCGTCAGGCATCAGCTAAAGGAGTTCAGATGATGGCTTTCCCGGAACTGTCGGTCACAGCCTATACCTGTATGGACCTGTTCGCCCAGCAAACATTACTGAATAATGCAGAAAAGGCGTTACTCAAATTAGTTAAAGATACCGCCGAAACAGATATTCTAACCATTGTCGGTGCCCCGCTCCGGACAGAAAATAGACTTATCAATGCCGCCATAGCTTTCCAAAAGGGAGAAATACTAGGAGTCGTCCCCAAGACATATTTGTCCAATTATAAAGAATTTCAGGAGCAACGATGGTTTACACCTGCTGCGGAATTGCGGAAATCGACCATCCTCATCGGCAAAAAGGAATACCCTCTCGGTAGCCACCTGCTGTTTAAGTCGGGACAACTATCTGTCGGCATCGAAATATGTGAAGACCTTTGGGTTCCCGTCCCCCCTAGTTCTCTGTTGGCTATGGAAGGGGCCAATATTCTCTTTAACATATCGGCAAGCAATGAACTTATCGGCAAGCATAAATACTTGCGTTCATTGATTTGCCAGCAATCTGCCCGTTGTGTAGCAGGATATGTATATGCGTCTTCAGGGTTTGGAGAGTCGAGTACCGACCTCGTTTTTGCCGGTAACGGTATCATAGCGGAAAACGGAAATTTGCTTGCCTCCTCTCCCCGCTTCACGATGGAAGAACAGCTCATCATCAGCGAAATCGATATCGAGACATTACAAAATGACCGTCTGGTGAATAACAGCTTTATGTATGGAGCCTCTACCCTGCTCCCGGAAGAAACAAAAACAGTAGAATTTAAAGTTCAAACTCCAGAGAACCTCGAGCTAACCCGTCCTATCGACCCGCATCCGTTTACCCCATCCGGTGATACGCTAAAGGAACGTTGTGATGAAATTTTCCATATACAGATAGCCGGTCTGGCCAAACGTATCCTCCATGCCCATGCCCGAACAGCTGTAGTCGGTATCTCGGGAGGATTGGACTCCACTTTGGCTTTGCTTGTTACCGTCATGACATTTGACATCCTGAAAATGCCTCGTAAGCAGATTATCGGCATTACAATGCCCGGTTTCGGCACTACAGGACGCACTTATAATAATGCTGTCGACCTCATTCGTTCCCTTGGTGTTACTCTGAAAGAAATATCCATTAAAGATGCCTGTCTACAGCATTTCAAAGACATCAATCACAGCCCGTCCGTACACGACGTTACATACGAAAACAGCCAAGCGCGCGAACGCACCCAAATACTGATGGACGTAGCCAATCAGGAAAACGGCCTAGTCGTCGGAACCGGAGACCTTTCCGAACTTGCACTCGGTTGGGCTACTTACAATGGTGATCACATGTCTATGTATGGTGTAAACGGAAGTATTCCTAAAACACTAGTCAAATACCTCGTTGAATGGGTTGCCAATCATAAAGTGGATGAAACCTCGCGCTTTACCCTGTTGGATATTGTTGATACCCCTATCAGCCCGGAACTCATTCCGGCCGACGAAAACGGCAATATCAAGCAAAAGACAGAGGATTTGGTCGGTCCGTACGAATTGCATGATTTCTTCCTTTACCATTTTCTTCGTTTCGGTTCGCATCCATCCAAGATTTATTTCCTGGCACAGAAAGCTTTTGCCGGAACTTACGACAATGTCACAATAAAAAAATGGCTGAGTACTTTCTTCCGCCGCTTTTTCCAACAACAATTCAAACGCAGTTGCCTGCCCGACGGTCCGAAAGTCGGTTCCGTCAGCCTCTCCCCCCGTGGAGATTGGCGTATGCCGAGCGATGCGATGGCTACTCTTTGGCTTGAGGAAATACAAAAACTTTAAGGCTTTTCCGGGAAAAAGCGTAAGACTTTTATGGAAAAAACGTAAGTTCTTTTATTATCATACCAACTTACAAAAAAAGGGTTGACTAACTATCATTGTTAGACAACCCTTTTTATATAACGTTTACCGTATCTAATTCATAGATAAGTATCTTTTACAATGCAAAAGCCGGCTGACGGTGAATCCACTGACCACGCGTAAAGTCCGGGAAATCAACTAAAGCACCACCACGGGCTATAGACATTTCCGACAGACCCGATATTGCACTCCACGCAGCCGCATCATAACAATCCATAGGAGCCGGTTTCTTATTACGAATAGCGTTAATTAGGTCGAACATCATGACATAGTCCATACCGCCATGACCGGCTTCAGCAGCTTCAGCTTCGTGTTTAGCCCACAATTCATGGTCATATTTTTTCAGCCATTCTTCTGAATCGTCCCAACGATGAGGTTTGGATTTTCCTTGGATATAAATGTGATCGCCATCATTCATCCACAAACCTTCCGTACCTTGTACACGGAAACCTAAGGAATAAGGACGAGGAGAATTGGTATCGTGAGTCACAATAATCGTTTGTCCGTTAGCACATTTAATCATTGTAGTTACGATGTCACCCAAATTAAAACGAACCTTAGCCAACGGATGGTTTTCCCCACCATTGTCTACAATAAACTTATGTAATCCACGAGATTGGGTAGCCATAGAAGATAATGACATGAAACGATTGCCACGATTGATATCCAAACAATTGGCAACCGGACCGATACCGTGAGTCGGGTAAACATCACCGTTACGACGTACGGAGTGATTCGTACGCCACTGAGCTTCGGCAAAAGCTGTCGGACCCATACGTAAATCACCGCTTCCGGGTACATAATTATAATTCTTGCCATCGTTAAACTTCACCTCACGCAAATCATGTTCATACCCACATTCGCAATGCAGCAATTCTCCGAACAATCCCTGGCGGGCCATGTTCAAAGCAGCCATACAGTCACGGCGGTAGCAAACATTTTCCATGATATTCAGGTGACTGCCGGTTGCTTCCGAAACGTTCACCAAATCCCAACATTCTTCCACCGTGTTAGCAGCCGAAACTTCCACTCCTACATAAGGAACACCGGCTTTCATAGCTGCTACAGCCATCGGAGTATGCCATTCCCAAGGGCTGGCAATAATAATACAATCAAATTCTTCATTGTCCAGCATCTTCAGGAATTCCAAATCGCCACCTTTGTAAACTTTCGGAGCTTCCACATTAAAATTAGCGATATGCTTCAAAGTCCTGTCAATGGGTCCTTGCTGGATATCGCAGATAGCTACGATTTTATTACCCGGGATAGAAAGAACATTATTGATATGTTCGTGGCAACGCGAACCTGTTCCTATAAAACCAAAACGAAGTTTGCCATCATCTTTGCCGGCAGGTTTCTTTTTTTTGTCGGCAGGAGCTTCTGTTACTACTGTAGCGGCGGCGTTACCGCTCAATGCAAGACCAGCTGTACCAATTCCGGCAGCGGTCACCTTTTTCAGGAATGAACGACGAGTGTTTTCCATGCTCTATTTAGTATTTCTATGTTAAGTGAGCAAAATTATAACAATATCTTTATAAAACCAAAAATATAATCCCAATTGCTACAAAACAATCTAAATCTATCTCTTTTTAGGCGTTTTTTTAGGTTCTTGTTGTTCTGTTCTCTTTTTATTCCGCCAGAAACTACCATCACGCTTACTTCCGAACATATTCCGACGCTTGGATTCTTCTTTAATAGCTTTCTTTTTTTCAGCAACAGCCTCCTTGACTTCTGCCGTTTCAAATTCGTGTCCTCCGGCTACTTGTATATTTTTTCCTATCAGCTTCTGAATATCTTTCAGATAAGGTACTTCATCCACATCACAAAAAGAAAAAGCAACCCCTTCGCGTCCGGCACGTCCGGTTCGTCCGATACGGTGTACATAGGTTTCGGGCACATTGGGTAATTCATAATTGATTACATGTGAAAGATGGTCTACGTCGATACCACGAGCTGCAATATCTGTGGCAATCAAAACACGTGTAGTATGGTCTTTAAAATTTCCCAAAGCACGCTGACGGGCATTTTGTCCTTTGTCGCCATGGATGGCTTCCGCACCGATGCCTGATTTATTCAGTACACGTGCCACTTTATCAGCACCATATTTAGTACGGGTAAAAACCAGAACAGATTCCAACGACTTGTCTTCCAATAGCTTTTTCAGCAGATTAACCTTCTCCGCTTTTTCAACAAAATATACATATTGCTCTATCTTATCTACCGTAGAAGAAGCAGGCGTTACTTCCACTTTTTCCGGTTCATGCAGAATAGTTCCCGCCAAACGTTCGATTTCCGGCGGCATCGTTGCTGAAAAGAAAAGAGACTGACGTTTTTTCGGAAGCAACGGCAAGATACGTTTGATGTCATGTATAAAACCCATATCCAGCATTCTGTCTGCCTCATCCAGTACAAAATACTCAAGTGTATTCAGACGGACAAATCCCTGATTTATCAAGTCCAGCAAACGTCCCGGCGTAGCAATCAACACATCAATACCTTTTTCCAAGGCATCTGTCTGGGGCTTCTGCCCTACACCTCCGAAAATAACAGTATGCCTCACTCTCGTATAACGTCCGTATGCCGCAAAACTTTCACCTATCTGAATAGCAAGTTCACGAGTCGGAGTTAAAATCAAAGCTTTAATACCCGGCTTACGACCTTGTCGACTCTCTTGTTCTATTTTCTGAATAATCGGGATGGAAAAAGCAGCAGTCTTTCCTGTTCCTGTCTGTGCACAACCTAATAAATCATATCCATCCAGTACAACGGGAATGGCTTCGGCTTGTATGGGGGTGGGAGTTGTATAACCTTCTTGTTTGAGAGCCTTATGTATCGGCTCTATCAATTCTAATTGTTCAAATGTCATGTATAAAATATGAGCCGTCGCGACTCCTTTAGTAAATATTGACGGCAAAGGTACAAAAAAACCGGTATCTCTACAATTATTTTTTATATTTGCAGCTCTAACGGACAAATGAACCCTCTTTGAGTACTCCATGAAAGAATTGTTATTGCTGTTAAAGCGATTTTTCGGATACACATCGTTTCGTCCTCTACAGGCAGAAATCATACAACGTATTTTACAAAAAAAAGACGCGCTCGTATTAATGCCTACAGGAGGAGGAAAATCTATCTGCTTCCAGCTTCCCGCCATATATTTGCCAGGGACAGCTATCGTCGTATCTCCTCTAATCGCTTTAATGAAAGACCAAGTGGAAGCCCTGATAGCCAACGGTATTCCAGCTGCAGCCCTCAACAGCCTCATGCCCGAAGAAGAACGCCACCGTATACGCCAACTTTGCATACAAGGTAAAGTAAAGTTGCTTTATATCTCACCTGAAGGAATAATGAGCGAGCTTCATTGGCTCTTGCAACGCATCGATATTTCACTGATTGCCATCGACGAAGCACATTGTATTTCACATTGGGGACACGATTTCCGACCGGAATATACCCAACTATCCGTTCTGAAAGAGAACTTTCCAAAAGTCCCGTTAATTGCACTTACTGCGACAGCAGACAAAATAACACGCACAGATATCGTCGAACAGTTAAAATTAGTTGACCCTAAAATATTTATTTCCTCATTCGACCGTCCGAACCTTTCACTCACAATCCGTCGCGGATTAAATAAAAAAGAAAAGACTGCTGCCATTGTCCATTTCATCCATGCACATCACCGCCAAAGCGGTATTATTTATTGCATGAGTCGCAGCAATACGGAAAAATTAGCAGAAGAATTGGCGGAATACAGTATCCGAACCATCGCTTACCATGCCGGCTTACCACCCGAAAAACGGGAAAAAGCGCAAGAAGATTTTATCAACGACCGGGTACAGGTGGTTTGCGCAACCGTTGCTTTCGGCATGGGTATAGACAAAAGCAATGTACGTTGGGTAATTCACTACAATATGCCGGGAAGTATTGAAAACTATTATCAGGAAATAGGCCGTGCCGGACGCGACGGGATGAAAAGTGACACGTTACTTTTCTATTCGGTCGGCGATTTGATTATTCTACGTCGTTTCGCCGAAGATAGTGGTCAGAAGGATGTCAACCTACAAAAACTGAACCGTATGCGTCGTTATTGTGAAGCCGATATTTGTCGTCGTCGTATCCTGTTGAGTTATTTCGGAGAAGAAACGGAAACAGATTGCGGCAATTGCGACGTATGCAAAAATCCTCCTCAGCGTTTTGACGGTAGCATTCTGGTTCAAAAGGCTTTAAGTGGCATTTTCCGAACTGGACAATTTGTAAATATGTCCACTCTCATCGATATTTTACGCGGTTCCGAACGAGCAGAATTGACAGAAAAAGGATATAACAAACTGAAAACGTTTGGAGTCGGTAAAGATTTGAGTTACAAGGAATGGAAAGAATATCTGTATCAAATGCTGCAATTGGGCTATATCGAAATCGATTATGCCTCAGCCGGACGACTGAAAGTCACACAATTGGGAAGAAAAATACTCTTTGGAGAACAAACCGCAATGATGACAGTCTACAAAGAAACAAAAGATTTTGCCTTACCAACTAAAAAAGGAGGTTTCAAATACCGTCCCATCCGCCCTATCCAATCGGCATCCGTGGAGGAAACATTGCTGGATTCTTTACAGCAACTCCGTAAACAAATTTCCGAACGGGAGCATATTCCCGCTTATATTATATTTTCGGATGATGCCTTGGATGATATGGTCGAAAAAAAGCCGACAACTTTGGATGCATTCAGCGAAATACGTGGTGTAGGACAACTTAAACTCGACAAATACGGAAAAGTATTCGTAGCTCTTATCCGTTTCGTCCTCCGCCTACCCAAAGAAAGCTGAAGTTTCGGGCACAAAACAGAAAAAAGAATTCATATCAGAAAACGTTCAGTCAGGCCACCAAAAGCATCAATACGACGGTCACGGAAAAAAGGCCACCAACGACGTACATTTTCACTACGAGCCTTATCTATCTCCACTACACAGATTTCTTCTTTATCATTAGATAACTCTGCCAATAATTCTCCCTGAGGACCTGCAACAAAACTATTTCCCCAAAACTGAATACCATTCGTTTGTCCGGAAGGATCCGCTTCATGCCCTACACGATTCACGGTTATCACATGTAATCCATTAGCAACTGCATGTCCCGCTTGAACAGTGACCCAAGCAGTCAACTGGCGTCCTTTTTCTTCGTCGGTATCAGTACTTTCCCATCCGATAGCAGTCGGATAAATCAACAATTCCGCCCCTTTCATAGCCATAAGCCGGGCAGCCTCGGGATACCATTGATCCCAACAAACCAAAACACCCAACTTTCCTACGGATGTTTGAATAGGCTCAAAACCTAAATCACCCGGTGTAAAATAAAATTTTTCATAATAAGCCGGATCATCCGGAATATGCATTTTCCGGTATTTCCCAGCTATCGTTCCGTCTTTTTCTATAACAACTGCCGTGTTATGGTACAAACCGGGAGCGCGCTTCTCAAAAAGGGAGAGAACAAGCACGATGCCTAATTCCTTTGCCAAAGCACCGAATATTTCAGTGGAAGGACCGGGAATAGGTTCTGCCTGATTGAATACATTTGTATCCTCTGTCTGACAAAAATACAAACCATTGTGCAATTCCTGCAACACAACAAGTTCTGCACCTTGTGCAGCACAAAAGCGAATATTCTGCTGCAACTTCACGATATTTGCCGTACGTTCCGCACTATTTGCCTGCTGGACTAATCCTACTTTCATCCCTTTCTTTCAATTATTCATTATTAAAATTCATTCAATAAACCCTTCCGGATACTGCATTGTCACACAATGTAACGAACCATGTTGCTTAATCAGCGGTAAACAGTTAATACCGATAATTTCGCGGTCAGGAAAAGCCCGTTGCAAAGCATTTTTTGCAAGTTCATCTTTTGGTGAATTATAAAAAGGGAGCAATACTGCACCATTTATAATCAAAAAATTAGCATAAGTAGCAGGAAGACGTTCTCCCTCCCATTCTACTTTATCGGCCATTGGCAAGGAGATAAGATGATATGGTTTACCGTCTGCCTGTGTAAAAGATTGTAATTCTTGCTCCATCGCCTGAAGTTCTTCAAAATGTTCGTCTTCCGGATCCGTACACTGTACATACGCAATTGTATCTTCACTGCAAAAACGAGCCAACGTATCAATATGGCTATCCGTATCATCGCCAGCCAAATAACCGTTTTCCAACCATAGAATACGGTCAAAACCCAATATCTCTTTCAGATAACTTTCCAATTCTTCCTTTTGGAGATATTCGTTACGATTAACAGACGATAAGCACTCCACTGTTGTCAATAATGTTCCTTGGCCATCAGACTCTATACTGCCGCCTTCCAAAACAAAAGGTTGCATATTGACAGGCAACACATTATCTGCAAATGTGCTTTGTGCAAACAAATTACGGGTAATCAAATTATCCAGATTTGCGGGAAACTTCATTCCCCAGCCGTTAAAAACAAAATCATAGACTACAGGTTCTCCATTATCAAACACGGATATTCCACCATGGTCGCGTGCCCAAGTATCATTCGTTTCCATTTCCCGGAAAATAATACGACTGTAATCCACCAACCCCAATTGATTCCGTACAACCTGTTCATCCAAACAGACAATCAACAATTTTTCATGCTTTATGACCTCTTTAGCTATCGAGACAAAACAAGGAATCACCTCTTCCAATATCGGAGCCCAATCAGTCCCTTCATGTGGCCAGGTCAGCTGTACAGCACTCTGCGGATACCATTCTGCCGGCAATATAATTTTATTTTCCATTTGTTCTTACATCCATTTCTATATTTATGCAAATGTAAACATTTCTCTACTAATAACCGACAAGATACAAATTCCTATACACAGAAAAAAAGATAAAAATATTTGGTAATTAAATAAATCAACTTAACTTTGCATCACAAAGTACTTTTTATTCTCACAAATATTATGAACAAACAACTAGAAGACATAAAGGTTATACGGGAAATGATGGAGTGTTCATCTAAATTCCTATCTTTAAGTGGATTATCCGGCATTGTAGCGGGAATCACAGCTATTATTGGAGCTTTTATTGCCGACTTCTATATACTACCTCTTAATAATGATTTCACACCTACACACGAAGAGATGTTTCACAAAATGCTCCTTCTTATTGTTGATGCGATGGTCATTCTGTTGATTTCAATTTCTTTCGGCATCTATTTTTCCCGCAGAAAAGCGATAAAGAACAATCAGAAAATATCCGGCAGTCTCATTCGAAAAACCTTATACAATCTGAGTATTCCTCTTCTGACAGGTGGAATATTTGCCTTTATTTTCCTATTGCAAGGTAATATTCCGATGGTAATTGCAATGACGCTTACCTTCTACGGATTGGCATTGGTGAATGTATCCAAATATACATACGATGAAATTCACTATTTGGGGCTTTTAGAAATTATCCTTGGTGTTGCCGCTGCAATCTTTACACAACACGGGATATGGTTTTGGATATTCGGCTTTGGGTTCTTCCATATATCTTATGGTATAACCATGTATATTAAATACGATCTGAAAAAGGATGAAAAACATCATATCGAAATTAAATAAAGCATTCGAAAGCCGTATCCGGTTGGGAATCATGTCCATACTGTCAGTCAATGATTCTGCTGATTTCAATACAATGAAACAGCTGATGGAACTGACGGACGGAAACCTGGCAAGTCATCTGAAATCCTTGGAAGGACTAGGCTACATCCAATCATTCAAGCAGTTTATAGGTCGCAAACCGAATACATCTTACATGCTCACAGAAGATGGTAGGAAATGTTTCAAAGAACATCTGGATGCTTTGGAAGAATTAATAAAATAATATTTTTTTGTCTATCAACTTTGAATCACAAAGTACTTTTCACTTCACTATAAATAATAAACAATATGGAAACAACACTAAAAAAAATGGAAAAGAACAATCAGAACATCACATTTAAAGCACTGATTATAGCCGTATTAAGTATATTCCTGCTAATGCCTGGACTTATGATACAGAATTTAATACAGGAACGGAAAAACAGAAGTATTGAAACAATAGCAAAAATCAATGCCAAATGGAGTAATGCCCAGAGTATTTGCGGTCCCATCCTATGCGTGCCCTATACCACGACTTATACGGATGATAACAATAAAAGCATACAACGGCAACATCTGTTGAATATCACACCGGAAGAATTCATTGTCGACGCCCGGCTATTTCCGGAAGAACGATATTACGGAATATATAAAACCATTTTATACAGAAGTGAAATAAATGTCCGGGGACAATTTAACAAAATCAAATCACTACAAATAGAAAACAGTGTCATCCATTGGAATAGTGCTTATATTACCATCGGACTCTCCGATTTACGAGGAATTACTGACAATATAAATATCCATTTGAATAACCAGTCATATATGGCAGAAACAGCCGGTAGTAACGATGAGCTTTTAGGAAAACTATTAATAGCCAATCTATCCGATTCTGTTACACAAACAGATGCCCCATTAACATTCGACTATCAATTAAAACTGAACGGAAGCTGTGAAATCAACTTTATTCCTATCGGTAGAACCAGTAAAGTGAAAGTAGCAGGAGCTTGGAAATCGCCCGGTTTCATTGGGAATTTTAGTCCCGAACATACAATTACGGATAATGAGTTTGAAGCAAAATGGAGCATACTTCGTTTTAACCGTAATATTCCTGAAATGTGGTCGGACAATCAGGTATCTTCTTTCAATGACGCTTCATTTGGAGTAAATCTGATTGATCCTGTCGACCATTATCAGCAAAACATGCGTTCGGCCAAGTATGCCATCATGTTCATCGCACTTACATTCGTTATCTTTTTCTTTGTTGAGATACTTACACATATACGTATCCATCCGATACAGTATCTATTGGTCGGTTTTGCTCTTATTCTTTTCTATAGTTTGTTACTTTCTATTTCGGAACAAATCAATTTTGCGATTGCTTATTTGGTAGCCAGTATTTCAACCATCGGATTAATCACGATTTATACATACAGTATTTTCAAAAATAAAAAACAAACCGGTGCATTAGCAGTATTCCTTTGCACTCTATATGCCTTCCTATATGTAATTCTTCAATTAGAAGATGTTGCCTTATTGATAGGAAGTATCGGCTTATTTGTTTTCTTGGCAATTATCATGTATTCTTCACGGAAAATCAACTGGTATAAGCAGGATACGGAGGAAAAATAGAATTATTAAACAGAAAAAGGTACTTCGGGAGAAGTACCTTTTTAAAACGCAATGAATAAATATTAATTACTTATACCTCAATAATTTATATCGTTACTTTTTACAATCACAAGTAGAATAGGCAACCAGCATCCAAACCAGCTTTTCCTGTTCCTTCAGATAATCACTCATCAGTGCGACTGTTGCTTCGTCACCGGATTCGGAAGCCAGAGATAGCAATTTACGCTCTTCAGCGATAAACTGTCCATACGTATCAAGAATATTCTTCAAGGCTTCGTCCCCACAGGATACACCCGAAACTTCTTTTACGCTGGCCACTTTCAGATATTCACTGAATTTATTTACCGGTTCACCACCCAGCATCAGGATACGTTCTGCCAATTCATCCACTTTTTCGGCTGCATCGTTATACATATCTTCGAATTTGCCGTGAAGAACGAAGAAACCGTGTCCTTTAATATTCCAATGGAAACCACGAAGGTTTGTATAGAATACCTGGTAATCTGCTAATAACTGTTGTAAAGCTGCTACTACGTTGTTTGCTGCTGAAGCGTCTAAATGGAGATAATCTAATGTTTTCATATTACTTTGTTTTTAATTGTTATACATTTTATTTTTCTTACACCACAAAGATATGACAAACATAAGTACCTGTCAAACAGATAATTTCTATACTCATATAGACAAATTCTATCGCCATCCAAATACTTTTTCTGACTACCACCTCTCTATTTTGTAGTCAGAGGTAGCAACGGACGTGTAGCACTCATCTCCTGCGGGAACCAAACAGCCATCTCACCTGCTCCACGATGGGCCCAAGCATAATAAGGAATCATAGTTAAAGTGACATCCTTGACAATCAGACGACCTGTATCATCGTAACTTAAAGACTGAGCCTGTGTTCTCAATTCAGTGATACCGTAAAGTAATTCCGGTTTACGTTCAACCGTAAATTGAGGGTTACGGTTCATCAATACACTTAACACACTAAAATTATTGTCCGGCCATTCAGCACAATATACCACCGGTCCGCGTTCCACGGAAACTTTACCCCGGTCTTCTTCCACTTTCGGATTCGCTTTTACTACACGCGGCTCCATATCGAAATGAATTTCTACAACATCTCCTTTTTTCCATTGACGGGAAATAGATAAATAACCTTTATTCAGCACATTTTCAACCGAATTCCCATTTACCTTCACAGAATAGCCCAATTGTTTGCGGTCGGCAAACGAATAAAGGTCACTTGGGAGCACCATTCCCTGTACCCAACCCGGAATACGGATTTTCAAGGTAAACTCCTGCTTGCCTTTTGGAGTCACATCCAAACGAATATCTCCATTCCAGGGATATTCGGTATTTTGTACCAATTTAACGCCTTTTCCATTCACTTTCAATTCGGACGTATTACTCATAAATAAATTGACATAAACATCCTCATCATGTACAGCATAAATATATCCCGGCAATGAAGGGATAAAACGACAGATATTTGACGGACAACAGGCACAACCGAACCAAGGCTGACGTTTGTGTTGCCCTGTCGATTCCAACGGATTTGGATAAAAGAATCCACCTCCGTCCAAAGAAACTCCTGATATTAATCCATTATACAAAGTACGTTCCAACACATCATAATATTTAGATTCGCCATGCAACAGGAACAAACGATAATTCCAGTAAACATTTCCGATAGCTGCACAAGTTTCACAATAAGCCGACAAGTTCGGTAATTCGTAATTTTTACCGAAAGCCTCTCCATTACTGGTTGCCCCGATACCTCCGGTAATATATAATTTCTTTGTCACCGCATTTTCCCAAATCTTATCGATAGCATGCACATATCCCGTATCCCCGGTTAAAGCAGCCACATCCGCCATTCCCGAATACATATAAGCGGCACGAACAGCATGGCCAACCGCCTCATCCTGATCCAATACTGGTTTATGTGCTTGGCTATAAGCATCTTTCCGACTGGTATATCCACGTTTATCCAGAAAGAATTTAGCCAAATCAAGATACTTCCGCTCCCCTGTAGCCAGATAAAGTTTACAAAGCGCCATTTCAGCTATTTGATGACCGGGTACACGAACCTGTTGACCGGGATTATCACCTATCGCCCTTTCCACACAATCGGCATATTTAATCGCTATATTCAAAAAATTCTTTTTACCGGTTGCCTGATAATGAGCGACAGCTCCCTCTATCATATGACCTAGGTTATAAAACTCATGACTCAACTCTTCCACTTTCTCCCATCGATTATTTCCGGCCCATTCGTGCGGATGCTGAGGATTCATGGTCCGGGCGGTATACAAATAACCGTCCGGTTCCTGAGCGGCTGCCACCACTGTCAATACGCTATCAATGTATTTATCCAATTTCTTATCCGGATAAGTTTGCATTGAATAGCTGGCTCCTTCAATGGTTTTATACACATCTGTATCATCGAACGAAAAACCACCTACTTTATAGTCCGGGCTGGGATGTGCCGCTTTCACAAAATTCTCATAACGCCCGGTTTCTTCACATTTACTGAATGCCAACGGGATAGTCACTTCACGGCTGGCTTTGAGACGTTGTCCCCAAAAGTTGTCGGTCACCTTCACAGAAGTGAAAGGAACAGGAGTTATCGGATACCCACCATCGTGTGTCTGTGTATTTCCTGCTAAACAAAAGCCGGACAATACGATTACTAAAAGTCGTTTCATGTTATTAGAGATTTAAATTATTCTACCTTCCATTCTATTACACCTCCAGATTCGCCTTCCTGCAACTGTACAACCAGTTTCAAGCCAGTCGTACGAACCGGTGTAAAATCAACCGGGTTATAACAGTCTTTTTTACAACCGTATTCACCTTTTGCTTCCACATCCTTCCATGTATTACCGGTTTTATACTGTATTTTCCAGCCTGCCGGTACCCGGTAATTCCCGTCATAATGGTCGAAATCAAGCCAGTAGACTTCCGCATGACTGACAGTTTCAGGACTATCAAACACATATTCGATATTCTCTTCCGAACCCTTTTTCAACCAAAAGTACCAATAGGGTTTCGACATATCGTCCGAACTCTGCGGGTCCCATTGGTCATTTATGCCGTAACACCATTCACGACGTTCCACTGCGATACCGTCTTTCTGTATCGGAGCACTGACTATCGTATAGGATTGGGCACGGGAAGCAACGGTCGGTTCGGGAGTCGGACGCGAATAATCGGCCGAAGCCGGTATCCAAACTGTCATTTCCGCACTTCCCCTGTTATTCCAGGTTGAATAAGGAATCAGTTTGACAGGAACATCTTTTTCCGAAATTGTTCCATCCGTATTCCTGTCAAGTTCTTTTGCGGTTGTACTTAATTCGATAATACCATTCAGTTTATCTTTTTCATATCGACTGGTGAAAACAGTATTTTCAGGGATATACTTATTAAATACATGGCTATCCGGCATATCGACTCCTTCCAGGCAATACATGACAGGTCCACGTTCAACAGCCAACAAGCCTTTATCTGCACGTACTTTTTCATGAGCTTTTACACGACGTACCTCCATCGGCAAGGACAATTCTACTCTATCCCCGGTTTTCCAGATGCGGTTTAAGGTTACATATCCTTTGTCTGCCGTTACTTGCTGCATTTTTCCGTTTACAGAAACGGTATACGTTTTTTCCGGTACTCTTGTAAAAGCATACAGGTCGCTTCCCGGAACCGGCTCATTACCAGCCCAACCTGGAATACGAAGTTTAAGGGCAAACTTATCTTCTTTCTGAGGAGAAACCGTCAGATTGACTGTTCCATCCCAAGGATAATCTGTAACCTGTAACAATTGGACAGTATCACCATTCAATGCGATTGTACTATTGCTGGCAATATACAGATTTACAAACAGACTGTTATCCTGCATAGCATACATATATTTAGGTACGGAAGCAACAAAGCGGGTAATATTTCCCGGGCAACAAGCACAGCCGAACCAAGGTGCACGCCCATGCTGCCCCATCGATTCTAACGGATTATCATAAAAGAACTTATCTCCACTCAGCGACACACCGGAAATCACACCGTTATAAAGAGCACGTTCCAGAACGTCCACATACTTTGCATCTCCCGTTGCCTGAAACATACGTTGATTCCAATACACATTGGCTATAGAAGCACAAGTTTCGCAGTAAGCATTATGATTATGCAATTCGTATTCCGGGCCAAACCCTTCCCCTTGTGCACGGGAACCGATACCGCCGGTTATATAAAGTTTCTTTGTCGCCATATTATCCCAAATCCGGCAGATGGCATGAAAATAAGCCGTATCCTTTGTCAGTGCAGCCACATCGGCCACCCCCGAATACAAATATCCGGCCCGGACAGCATGCCCCACAATCTCTTCCTGTTTCAAGATAGGCATATGGTCCTGACTGTAAGCATTCAGATGATGTCCGTCAGTACCACGGCCGGTCTCCTCTATAAAATATTTAGCCATATCCAGATATTTCTTATCACCGGTCACTTTATACATTTTAGCAAGTCCCATTTCCACTATAGGATGCCCGGATGGAACATGTTTTTGTCCTTCATCCGGACCAAATACCTGGCATACAAGGTCAGCATTCTTAATAGCAATATTCAGCAAATTTCGTTTCCCGGTAGACTGATAATGGGCAACGGCAGCTTCATAAAGATGTCCGCAGTTATACAACTCATGACTGTTCAGTTTTTCCCAGCGTTGTTTTCCCCACCAGCCACTCAATCGCGTACATTTATTGGTCACACAGGTCGTCAAATAACCGTCCGGTTCCTGTGCTGCTCCAATCAGAGTAATGACACTATCCAGATAGGCATCTAGCTTAGCATCATATTTAACGGCCAACGAGTAGGATGCTCCTTCGATAATCTTATACGGGTCGGTGTCGTCAAAAGGAAAATCCCCTTTATGTTCACCTTTTATCAGTCCGCCTGCCAACGCGAAGTTATCAAAACGTCCGTTGATTTCACATTGCCTGAACGCAGAAGGGATAGAAACCGTACGGTTCACTTCAATACGCGGCGCCCAGAAATTATCCGTTAGATGTACCCCTGTAAACGGTACTTCCATAATTTCCCCGGCAGGAGCTACTTGCCCGCAAGCAACCAGTGTGGCTCCCAAAGTCAATGATAATAGTATTCTCTCTAACATCACATATTAATAAGTTATATTATACAAAATTCAAACACCACAAATGTAAGTATATTTTTGACACTTATAACAAAAGTAATCATATAAATATTGCTATCCCCCATTTTTTCATTACCTTCGTGACATCTTTTTAGAACAGACAAACTAAATTATCATGAACATACAGCAACTTGAATATATCTTAGCCGTCGATACATACCGTCATTTTGCAAAAGCCGCCGAGCATTGTCGCGTGACCCAACCCACATTAAGTATGATGATTCAAAAATTGGAAGATGAACTGGGGGTCAAACTATTCGACCGTAACATCCAGCCGGTATGTCCTACTCCGGCAGGTCGCAAGGTTATCGACCAGGCACGTGTCGTTCTCTATCAGACCTCTTTAATAAAAGATATTGTCAATGAAGAAGAGCAGTCGCTGAAAGGAACATTCCGCTTGGCTGTTTTACCGACAATCGCACCTTATTTATTGCCCCGTTTCTTTCAACAAATTTCAGAAAAACATCCCGATTTGGATATCCGTATCCTGGAAATGAAAACTGCTCCAACAATGGCTGCACTGCTGAATGGGGAAATCGATGCGGCCATTATCGCCAATCAGCCGACAGAAATGCAATTGCAAGGCGATTTGCTGTACTATGAACAATTTTTCGCTTATGTAGCCCGCAACGAAAGTATCTTCAAAAAAGATATGATACGCTCTGCCGACATCAGCGACGAACGTCTATGGCTGTTGGACGAAGGTCATTGTTTCCGCGATCAATTAATGCGCTTTTGCCAAATGGAAAAAGTAAAACTCCGCCAGGCCGCATACCGCTTGGGAAGTCTGGAAACATTTATGCGGATGGTGGAAAGTGGCAATGGTATTACATTTATTCCGGAACTGGCAACTCACCAACTTAGTAATGAACAAAAAGAACTGCTTCGCCCGTTTGCAATCCCTAAACCTGCACGCGAAATCGTTTGGGTGACGCGCAAAGATTTTATTCGCCACACCGTTGCCGGCATCCTGATAGAAAGCATTAAAAAATCCGTGCCGAAAGAAATGCTGACTCTACAAGCAGGACTAAGAGTTGTTTAAAAGAAAAGCTTCTATCCCTTTTCCCAAATAATCAGTAGTAAAATATAATTTTGACCTGAGTTTTTTCTATTACTACATATATTGAATGCAAAAACAACAATTATTGAAAGTAAGAAAGACAATTGTTGTTTTTACTTTCAACATATGTAGAAAGAATAATCGCACGGGAAAAAATCAGAAAAAGCATGAGACGATTTTTTTATCCGAAGCTTTGAATTCAAGATAAGGACAGGTGCATATCAGGATATTAAACCTACTTTTTCTAATATTTTTGCCTTTACACGAAAAAAAATATCACTTTTCTCTTGTAGTTTCCAAAAAAGCGTTACTTTTGCTGCGTATTTAAAAACAAAGAGAATAGAATGAATCGATTTAGCTTTACATATTACTTTTATTACTTTTACTTTAGCAAAGTGAGGGCGGGAGTTTGTATGTAAAGCGTTGATGATTGAATGTATGTCAATAACAATATAAAGTCCTGCCGAGTTCGGTAGGACTTTTTTTATACCTATTTACAAACATTCCACATCAGATAAATAAAAAAAGAAAGATAAAGATGAAAAAGAAAGTAGCAATCCAGGGAATAGCCGGTTCGTATCACGACATCGCTGCCCGCAATTACTTCGAAGGTGAAGATATCGAAATTATTGGTTGTAAAACATTCAGAGATGTTATCTCGACCATAAAAAAAGATCCTTCCATTCTGGGTATGATGGCAATTGAGAATACCATCGCTGGCAGTCTGTTGCAAAACCACGAGCTTATCCGTGAAAGCGGGCTGAACGTCATCGGCGAATATAAGCTACGTATCTCCCACTCATTGGTTGCTCTTCCAGGAACGAACATTCACGACATCAAAGAAGTTAATTCCCACCCGATAGCCTTGATGCAGTGTACCGATTTCCTCGACACATTGCCTAATGCAAAAGTGGTGGAAAAAGGGGATACAGCGATGAGTGCCCGGTGGATTTCGGAAAACCAACTGAAAGGACATGCTGCCATCTGCGGAAAACTGGCTGCCCAGATTTATAAGATGGAGGTGTTGGCCGAAGGTATCGAGACAAACAAACGCAACTTTACCCGTTTTCTGGCAATCGCAGACCGTTGGACAGCCGACGAACTGCTAAAAGGTGAAGACAAAAACAAAGCGTCTTTGGTTTTCGCCCTTCCACATACCGCCGGCAGCCTGTCCAAAGTACTATCCGTTCTCTCTTTTTACGATATGAATCTCTCTAAAATACAATCCTTACCTATCATTGGCCGCGAATGGGAATATCTGTTTTATATTAACTTAACATTTACAGATTACTTGCGCTACAAACAGGCATTGGATGCTATCAGACCGTTGACAAAAGATTTAAAAATTTTAGGCGAATATGCAGAAGGAAAACAAAGTGTGTAACATTATCCCCGCTAATCGCGTAGGTAGTGTACAGGAATACTACTTCTCCAAGAAATTGAAAGAAGTAGCCGAAATGAATGCCGCAGGTAAAAATGTAATCAACCTCGGTGTAGGTAGCCCGGACCTTCCACCTTCGGAACGGACTATCGAAACATTATGCGAACATGCCCACCAAGCCAATGAGCATGGTTATCAGCCGTATGTCGGCATTCCGGAGTTACGTAAAGGTTTCGCTGACTGGTATAAGAAATGGTATGATGTGGAGCTGGATCCGAAAACGGAAATACAACCCCTAATCGGTTCGAAAGAAGGTATCCTGCATATTTCGCTGGCATTCCTTAATCCGGGCGATGGCGTACTGGTACCTAACCCCGGCTATCCTACTTATAGTTCGGTTAGTAAACTGGTTGAAGCAAATCTTATTCCTTATGAATTAAAAGAAGAATTAGGCTGGCAACCGGATTTCGGCGAACTGGAAAAAATGGATTTATCCAACGTCAAACTGATGTGGACTAATTATCCGAACATGCCGACAGGTGCCAATGCCAGCATAGAGCTTTATGAAAAGCTGGTTGCTTTCGGAAAAAAACATAATATCATCATTTGCAACGATAATCCGTACAGTTTTATACTGAACGAACACCCCATCAGTATGCTGAGTGTTCCGGGAGCGAAGGACATCTGCATCGAAATGAATTCGATGAGTAAAGCACACAATATGCCGGGTTGGCGTATGGCTATGCTAGCCTCTAATGAGCAGTTCGTCCAATGGATACTGAAGGTTAAAAGCAATGTAGACTCCGGCCAGTTCAAACCGATGCAATATGCTGCCGCAGAGGCTCTGACCGCTCCTAAAGAATGGTACGACAATATGAACCGTACCTATCGTAGCCGTCGCGACCTGGCCGGACAAATCATGCATACATTAGGTTGTGAGTTTGATGAAAACCAGGTAGGTATGTTCCTCTGGGGAAAAATTCCGGCCGACGCTGAAAGTAGCGAGGCTGTTGCCAACAAAGTATTATATGAAGCAAACGTATTCCTCACGCCCGGATTTATTTTCGGAAGCCGTGGCGAACGTTACATCCGTATCTCTCTTTGTTGTAAAAACGAAACATTACAAGAAGCATTAAACCGTATTAAGAAAATAATAAAATAAATAGATAATCATCATGGAAATGGAATTAGAATCAATCTTGTTACCGGGTGTGGACCCACAACGTCCTATTGTAATAGCCGGTCCGTGTAGTGCAGAAACAGAAGAACAAGTACTGGAAACAGCCAAAGGGCTGGCCGACAGAGGCGTTAAGTTATTCCGTGCAGGTATTTGGAAACCTCGTACAAAACCGGGAGGCTTCGAAGGTATCGGTGCGCAAGGGTTGCCATGGTTGAAACGGGTAAAAAAAGAAACCGGTATGTATATTTCTACTGAAGTAGCAACTAAAGACCATGTTTTCGAAGCACTGAAAGCCGGTGTTGACCTTCTCTGGATTGGTGCCCGTACCACCGTTAACCCTTTCGCTGTACAAGAAATTGCCGATGCATTGAAAGGAGTAGACATTCCTGTATTAATCAAAAACCCGGTTAATCCGGACCTTGAACTTTGGATTGGAGCTTTCCAACGCTTGTATGGAGCAGGGATCCGCAGACTCGGAGCTATCCATCGAGGTTTCAGTTCATACGACAAAAAAATATACCGCAACCTGCCGCTTTGGCATATTCCTATCGAGTTACGCCGCCGCATGCCTCAATTACCTATTTTCTGCGATCCGAGTCATATCGGAGGCAAACGCGAACTGATTGCTCCGCTCTGCCAGCAAGCAATGGACTTGAGTTTTGACGGCTTGATTATCGAATCACATTGTAATCCGGATTGTGCATGGAGTGATGCTTCCCAACAGATTACACCGGATGTCCTAGATTATGTATTAAACCTGCTGGTTATCCGCGACTCTACACAAACAACAGAAAATCTGGCTGAACTACGCCGGCAGATTGACGGTATCGACGAACAATTATTGGAATTGTTGGCTAAACGCATGCGTATCTCCCGCGAAATCGGTGTTTATAAAAAAGAACACAACATGCCTATCCTGCAATCACCGCGTTACAGCGAGATTCTGGAAAAACGCTCAAACATGGGGGAACAGATGGAGTTGAACACCGAATTTGTAAAAGAAATATTAAAAGAAATCCATGAAGAGTCTGTACGTCAGCAGATGATTATCATGAATGAACAATAAAAGAGAATAAACCTTTATTCCCTTGATAATCTTCAAACAAAAAGAAAAATGAAAATTCTGATATTAGGTGCCGGAAAGATGGGTTCTTTCTTCACTGATTTGCTAAGTTTCGAACATGAGGTAGCTGTTCTGGAGAATGATCCGAAACGGATGCGATTTATCTACAATGCACTCCGGTTGCAAAAACCGGAAGAGGTGGCAGAGTTCAATCCTGAACTGGTTATTAACTGTGTTACTTTGAGCTATACGATTGAGGCATTCAAAAGTATTATGCCTTATCTACAACCGTATTGTATAATTTCGGATATTGCTTCTGTTAAAACATATCTGAAAGAATTTTACGAAACTTGTGGTTTCCCGTATGTATCCACGCACCCGATGTTCGGTCCTACGTTTGCGAATCTGGGACAACTGGAAAAAGAAAATACAATCATCATATCGGAAGGCGACCATCTCGGCAAAATATTCTTCAAAGATATTTATGCCAATCTGCGTCTGCATATCTGCGAATACACATTCGAACAGCACGACAAGGTGGTAGCTTACTCTTTGGGAATTCCGTTTGCCTCCACTATGGTTTTCGCGGCTACGATGAAACATCAAGATGCACCAGGAACCACCTTTAAGCGTCATATGAAAATTGCCCGCGGGCTTCTTTCGGAAGATGATTATCTATTGACGGAAATTCTTTTTAATCCCCGTACCCCGTATCAAATAGCCCGTATCCAGGATGAATTGAATATTTTGCAGGAAATTATAAAAAACAAAGATTCCGAAGCAATGAAAGAATACCTGACTAAGATTCGGAAAAATATTGAATAGATTTCTCATATTCCTATCAAGGAAAAAGAGCCGGAGAACTCGACTGTTGTCCGGCTCTTTATTCATATAGACCCTTTTCTTTTCCGGATAATCCTATTTTTAAGAGTGATAATCCCATTTTATACCACAATAATCTTATTTTTCAGCCTATGAATTTTATTCGTTAACCAAAACTGTATACTTTTATACAGTTTTAAGGGAACACTCTCTAATAGCAACTGAATTTCAATACTTAATATTAATAACAATGAGACTGAAAAAACAAACTCTACTCGCTGTGTTTATGCTTCTATGTCTGAGCACAAGCACATTTGCACAGTATTACCCGCGAAGCACTTATTTTATGGAAAACCTGCCAACACGAAACAAATTAAATCCGGCTTTTCGTCCGGACAGGGGGTATTTCAATGTCCCGGTCTTTGGTTCATTCGGCGCATCAGTAGCTTCCAATGCGCTCTCGGTTAATAATTTTACGGATATTATGGATGATGAAAACTCATTCCTCGACAATCCGAAGTTTATGAACAGACTAAAAACAGACAATACACTTAACATGGATCTCGGAACCGATATCCTGTCTTTCGGTTTCTATTCCGGCAAAGGTTTCTGGACAGTCGATTTGGGAGTAAAAGTGATGGTCAACACCTCCATTCCTAAAACAATGTTCGAATTTGCACGGGATGCCGATAAGATAGACCTTGAGCATATTCCCAACTTCAATATCCGAAACATGCAACTGTATGGGGACATTTACGGAGAACTCGCTGTCGGTTATTCGCGTCCTATCACAGAAAAGCTGACAGTCGGAGGAAAATTAAAAGTACTGTTGGGAGCTGCCAACTTCAATGCTAAAATCGAACAATTACAGCTCCAGGCAAATGGAAATGTATGGAATGTAACGACTAAAGGAGAAATGAACCTCTCCATGAAAGGATTGGAACTGACCAACGGTGAAGATGAAAACGGAGAAGAGTATATCAGTGATGTAGATTTTGACTCACCGGGTATTTCCGGCTTCGGTCTGGGTGCTGATTTGGGTGCGACCTATCAGTTATTGGATAATTTATGCCTCTCCGCATCAATTATCGATTTAGGATTCATCAAATGGAACGGTTCTTCCACTTCCTCTTATATAGCCAACCAGCAACATACTTACGACCCATACGGAGATTACGGAGACTTCCCGGATTTAGATATTGATGGGGACGGAGTTGTTGACGAGAAAGATTTGGAGGCATGGAAAAATGAATACTCCGGAAGTGTGGACATTTTCGATATGGATCTTTTCCAGTTCAAAGAGACTGCAAGTAAAAAACGGACCACCACACTGCGTTCGACATTGAATATCGGAGCTGAATATACAATACTCAATAATAAAATAGGTTTCGGACTTCTTTCTACGACTCGCTTTATCCTGCCTAAAGCATTCACGGAACTCATGGTTTCAGCCAATTTCCGTCCGGCACGTTGGTTTGAAGGAACGGTCAGTTATTCTTTCATACACAGCAATTTTAAGACATTCGGACTTGGGATGAAATTCGGTCCGCTTTTTATAGGTACTGATTACATGATAACCAAAGGCTTCAACACCCTCCAAACGGCTAATGCTTATCTGGGCATCAGTGTTCCTTTAGGAAAGAAAAAACCGGCAAACAGCTAAATAATTTAATCTTTTCATACTTCATGTTTTCCCGATGACTTTAGAAAATCATGCTTATGATTTTCTAAAGTCATCGGGAAAACGTATTTTTGTATACTTATTACGAAAGGATTAGTTTACAGATGAAAGTATGTATTGCTGAAAAGCCCAGTGTGGCACGCGAAATTGCAGAAGTCCTCGGGGCAACCAAGAAAATGAACGGGTACATCGAAGGGAATGGTTATCAGGTTACCTGGACATTCGGACATCTCTGTACACTAAAAGAGCCTCAGGAATATACTGACAACTGGAAACGCTGGAGTTTAAGCTCTCTTCCGATGATTCCCCCCCGCTTCGGCATCAAACTGATTGAAAATCCGACTTACGAACAGCAATTCAAAGTTATTGAAGAATTGATGCAAAAAGCCGAAATGGTTATCAACTGCGGAGATGCCGGTCAGGAAGGAGAATTGATACAACGTTGGGTCATGCAAAAAGCAGGCTGCAAATGCCCGGTCTATCGTCTCTGGATTTCATCCCTGACAGAAGAGGCCATCCGCGAAGGTTTTCAGAAATTAAAAGACCAGACGGAATTCAATAAATTATACGAAGCTGGTCTTTCACGAGCTATCGGCGACTGGCTATTAGGCATGAATGCCACGCGTTTATACACCCTCCGGTACGGACAAAACCGACAGGTTCTTTCCATTGGCCGGGTACAAACACCGACTCTTGCCCTGATAGTAAACCGACAAGCTGAAATCGATAATTTTAAGCCGGAACCCTATTGGGAACTTAAAACAGTCTATCGGAACACGACCTTTTCAGCAACAAAAGGAAAATTCACAAAGAAAGAAGAAGGGGAAGCTTTTCTGGAAATTGTTCAGCAAGAAGATTTTACTGTCACAGACATTTCCGAGAAAAAAGGAAAAGAGTACGCTCCCCGTCTATTCGACCTGACTTCCCTGCAAGTCGAGTGTAATAAGAAATTTGCTTTTACAGCCGATGATACGTTAAAATTAATCCAGTCATTATATGAAAAAAAGGTTACCACCTACCCACGTGTCGATACCACATTTCTGAGTGATGACATTTATCCGAAAGTTCCGGCAACACTAAATGGCTTAGCTGATTATGCAGAATTGACAGTACCTCTGCTGAAAGCCAAAATACGAAAAGACAAAAGAGTTTTCGATAACTCCAAGGTGACAGACCACCATGCCATCATTCCGACAGGTATTTCTCCTCGTAATCTGACTGAAAACGAGAAAAAAGTTTACGACCTGGTAACCCGCCGCTTTATAGCAGTCTTTTATCCCGACTGCGAAATATCTACCACTACCGTACTGGGTAAAGTCGGGAAAGTGGATTTTAAAGTAACGGGAAAGCAAATACTCAAACCTGGTTGGCGAGTGGTATTCGGGGCCGAACAAAAAGATCCGGAAACCGAGCAAAACGAAGAAGAAGGGGTATTACCCGACTTTACAAAAGGCGAAAGCGGTCCTCACAAACCGACTCTCGGTGAGAAATGGACACAACCGCCCAAACCATATACGGAAGCAACATTACTCCGCGCTATGGAAACAGCCGGTAAACTAGTAGATAATGATGAATTGCGTGATGCCTTGAAAGAAAATGGCATTGGTCGTCCTTCTACCCGCGCCGCTATTATCGAAACATTATTCAAACGTAATTATATCCGTAAGGAACGTAAGAATCTATTCCCGACAGCCACAGGTGTGGAACTAATCGGCACCATACATGATGAATTATTGAAAAGTGCCGAATTAACAGGGTTGTGGGAAAAGAAACTACGCCAGATTGAGCGGGGGACATACGAAACCCGTACTTTCTTGGAAGAATTGAAACAAATGGTCCATCAGGTGGTGATTAACGTTTTGTCTGATCAAACCGGCCGTACCATTACCATTGGAGAATCTCCCCAGGAAAAGCCCCAAAACAAACCGGCCTCCAAAGAAAAGAAACCTCGAAAACCGCGTACTCAAAAGGAAAAGCCAGAAGAAGCAAAGGCTGCATCCCTAAAACCAATCTGTCCCATTTGTAAAAAAGGCAGTATCTTACGTGGTAAAACGGCATACGGCTGTTCGGAATACAAAAATGGTTGTTCTTTTCGCATGGATTATACAACTTACGGAGATAGTTTGACTGATGATGAATTAATACAAGCTATCAATCAACTTAATCAATAAACTTATTCTCATAAATCAGATAGATAAAATGAAAGAAGAATGGTTTCCTTTGGTAAATGAAGAGGGAGAAACGATAGGAAAAGCAACCCGGCGGGAGTGCCACAGCGGTTCAAAAATATTGCACCCGGTCGTACATCTGCACATTTTCAATGATACCGGTGAATTATATCTTCAAAAACGCTCAATGACAAAAGATATTCAACCGGGAAAATGGGATACAGCCGTAGGAGGACATATCGACTATGGCGAAAAGGTGGAAGAAGCCCTTCGCAGAGAAGTCCGGGAAGAACTCAACATCACGGATTTCACTCCCCAATTCATTACACGCTATATTTTTGAATCTGCAATTGAAAAAGAACTGGTTAATACTTATCGTACTACTTATAACGGCCCGATTACCCCGGACCCTTCCGAACTGGATACCGGACGTTTCTGGAGTAGGAACGAAATACTGGAAAATATGGATAAAGGTATCTTTACTCCAAATTTTGAAAAGGAATATAAACAATTATTCATGTAAATCACATATATAAGAATAAAAACTATGGCAAAAGAATTAGAACTTAAGTACGGTTGTAACCCCAATCAAAAGCCGTCACGTATTTTTATGCAACAAGGGGAGTTACCCATCGAGGTATTGAACGGACGTCCCGGATACATTAATTTCCTGGATGCATTCAACAGTTGGCAATTAGTAAAAGAATTAAAAGAAGCCACCGGATTGCCATCCGCAGCATCCTTTAAACATGTAAGTCCGGCAGGAGCCGCTGTAGGTATCGAAATGAGTGACACGTTAAAAAAAATCTATTTTGTAGACGATCTCCCTCTTACTCCGTTGGCGACAGCCTATGCCCGTGCCCGTGGTGCAGACCGTATGTCATCTTATGGAGACTTTATCGCACTGAGTGATACATGTGACGAAGCGACAGCCCGACTTATCAACCGCGAAGTTTCAGACGGTGTAATTGCTCCCGACTACACTCCGGAAGCTTTAGAAATACTGAAAAACAAACGGAAAGGCACTTATAATGTAATCAAAATAGATCCGGCTTACCGTCCTGTTCCTATCGAACATAAAGATGTATTCGGCATTACTTTCGAACAAGGACGCAACGAAATCAAATTGGATGAAAGTTTACTGGTTAACATACCCACTAAAAATAAGAATTTCCCGGATGAAGCAAAACGTGATTTAATCATCGCTTTGATTACATTGAAATATACACAAAGCAACTCTGTTTGTTATGTAAAAGACGGACAAGCCATCGGCATCGGAGCCGGGCAGCAAAGTCGTATCCATTGTACCCGGCTGGCCGGAAATAAGGCTGATATCTGGTATTTACGCCAGCATCCGAAAGTTATGAACCTGCCTTGGATTGAGAAAATCCGTCGTGCAGACCGTGATAATACAATCGATGTTTACATCAGCGATGATTATGAGGATGTTTTAGCAGACGGTATCTGGCAACAATTCTTCATAAAAAAACCGGAAGTCTTAACACGTGAAGAAAAACGTGCCTGGTTAAACACTTTAAAGGGAGTTGCATTGGGTTCTGATGCTTTCTTCCCCTTCGGTGACAATATTGAACGTGCCCATAAAAGTGGTGTCGAATATATTGCACAAGCAGGTGGTTCTGTTCGTGACGATCATGTTATTGATACGTGCGATAAATACGGCATAGCAATGGCATTTACAGGTGTACGCTTGTTCCATCATTAATATTCATCGCATTTTAAATAAAACCAGATATACCAAAAAACCTCCTTTAGAAAATTTCTCTAAAGGAGGTTTTTATATAAGAAGGATATTTGTTTTTATTTACACATATCGCGAATAATCTGTATTAATTCTCCTCCTAATTCATCCGCTTCCTGCATTGTGTGAGCTTCCGAATAAATACGGATAATCGGTTCCGTATTACTTTTACGCAAATGAACCCATTTATCCGGGAAATCAATCTTTACACCATCTATATCCGTTATATCATACTGGGTAAATTTTTCTTTCACTTTCCTCAAGATAGCATCTACGTCTATTTCAGGTGTCAACTGAACTTTTTGTTTTGAGATAAAATATGGAGGATAGCTGGCACGAAGTTCGCTTGTCTTCATTTTTTTCTTTGCCAAATGTGTCAGGAACAAAGCAATACCAACAAGAGCATCACGTCCGTAATGACTGGCAGGATAGATAACACCGCCATTACCTTCGCCCCCTATCACTGCATTAGTTGCTTTCATTTTGGCTACGACATTCACTTCACCTACAGCTGCTGCATTATATTCGCAACCATGTGCACGAGTGACATCACGTAAAGCACGACTTGAACTCAAGTTACTTACCGTATTACCGGGAGTATGGCTCAAAACATAATCGCTGACAGCCACTAAAGTATACTCTTCCCCAAACATTTCGCCATTTTCACAAATGATAGCTAAACGGTCGACATCCGGATCTACAACAAAACCGACATCCGCCTTAGCATGCGGCATCAATTCTGATATTTCCGTCAAGTTTTCCGGAAGAGGTTCCGGATTATGAGAAAAATTCCCATGGGGTGCACAATGTAATTTAAAAATTTCTTTCACTCCTAAAGCAGAGAGTAAGTCAGGTAAGACAATCCCACCCACCGAGTTCACGCAATCAATGGCTACACGGAAATTAGCAGCCTTAATAGCCTCAACATCAACCAAATTCAGTTTCAGAACACTCTCTATATGTTTTTGTTTATAAGAATTGTCTACAATAACTTTTCCCAAATGATCGACATCTGCAAATTCGAAACTTTCATCCGCCGCAATAGCCAGCACTTCCGCTCCTTCTGCAGCATCCAAGAACTCACCACGCTCATTCAACAATTTCAAGGCATTCCATTGTTTCGGATTATGGCTGGCGGTGAGAATAATACCACCGCATGCACCCTCCATTGCCACAGCCAACTCTGTTGTAGGAGTAGTTGCCAGATCTATATCTACCACATCAAAGCCCATTCCGGTAAGCGTACCGAGAACAATCTGTTTTACCATCGGACCGGAGATACGTGCATCACGACCTACAACGATCTTGTTACTTGTCACCTTTGTGTTTTTCCTTATGAATGTAGCATAAGCAGCCACAAACTTAACAATAGCTAACGGGTTCAGTCCGTCATCAGGACTACCGCCTATTGTTCCACGAATACCAGAAATAGATTTAATAAGTGTCATTTTGCTAGATTATTTGATAAATACAAATTTCACTTCTTGATAATAAAGAGGAGTCCCTGTGCTCTGAAAATCAGAGCTTGACTGTTTGAAAGGAACTATCAGCTTCACGCGTGCACTATCACCCACATATTCCAAAGCCGAAGCCATCCCCGGTGTAATGAATGAATTCAAATAATATTCTTTCAGACCGGTATTGTATCCGTACTTAAATTCAACCGGGTGAGTACCATTCGAATGAGGCCCCAAGTTGTCAACAGTTCCGGTATCTGCCCCCATAAACAACTGAACAATAAAGCGCGCCATTACATCGGTTGAATATAATACAGCACGTTCACTATTCCCTTTATCTATAATATTCAGATAAACTCCGTTATCCAATTCGACAAACTGATTAGATTTAAACACGCTATCTTTCGGAAAATCAGATAAAATTTCAAATCCATTTTCTGCTATCAGCCGGTCAATAGCTTTTCGTTCAGCCTTCAACATATCAGTGTATGACTTTGTTTTGTCACACGACACCACCCACATGGCAGTGAACATAATCAACAGGATATAAAAACCTTTCTTCATTTCTTTCGCATTAATTGTAATTGAATGGCAAATGTATATAATCTACGCCAAATCTCAGGCATGTTTATTTAATTCTTCTGTTTTATTAGGATTAAATTCTTTTAAACCTTTCTCAAAAACAGCAACGGCATTCGCTAAAGTTCCATAAAATTCTCCACCGGAAGCATTTTTATGTCCTCCCCCGTTAAAATATTGTCCTGCGAACAAATTACAGGGAAAATCACCGACTGAGCGAAGAGATATTTTTATACACCCTCTATCTTCCCGGATAAATACGCTAAAACTCACTCCTTCGATACTCAGAGGTAAATTCACAAAACCTTCCGTATCCCCGGTGACATAACGAAAATGGTTCAGTTCATCCAGTGAAAGCGTAATCAGCGCAGCTTGTTGCTCCGGATAAACTTTCATCTTTTCATACAACACATAGCCCATCATCCGCAGACGGCTTTCCGAATAAACTTGATTTACTTTACGGTAAATTAAATCTTTGTCTATGCCCTTCTTTATCAATTCACTTATAATCGTATAAATTTCCGGCTTGTTGGAATTATAGGTAAAAGAACCTGTATCTGTCATCATTCCGGTATAAATACATTCGGCACATTCCCTGTTTATCAGGTCAAACATCCCCATACGACAAATAAAACGGAACACCATTTCACTTGCCGACGATATTTCCGGATACGACATTGTCACCCGGCAAAAATCAGCCGGATTCAAATGATGATCAATCATCACTTTACGTCCTTCTGCCGCAATCACAGCCGGAGCCATCTTTTCAATACGTTTCGGTTCATTGAAATCCAGACAGAAAATAACATCGGCTTCACGGATTAATTGATTGGCAAAATCCGGATATTTCTCATAGATGACTATTTCTTTTGTTCCCGGCATCCATTTATAGAACTGGGGAAATTCGTTCGGTACAATTACAGATACGTTATCTTTTCCATAAGCCGTAAGAAAATGGTATAATCCCAAAGAAGAACCTATTGCATCACCATCAGGGGCTACATGCGTTACGATAACAAAACTTTCCCCTTTTTCTACGTACTTTTTAGCTTTTTGTATTTTCTCTTCCTGAATGATTTTCGTAATCATATATTCTCTAATTTTCAGTGACAAAGGTACGATTTTTTTTACATTCCCCATATCTTTACTTTCTCAATCACCAATGTTATCAACATTATTAACAACAAAGACAATGCAATGAATAGATTAAACGGACGACGACTTTTTTCATATAGCAGTCCAAACAAGAGGCTCCCATAAGCTAATAGCATTGTATCCAATCCGAATCGGAAGGAAACCGAAGCAAAAGGGACACGACTAAAGGTATCCACAACTCCGAGCATATTATTCACCAACCATTCCACCGCCAATTGCAATTCTCCGGAGCCCGGACAACCGGCAGGCAACAATGCCCAAAGCAATCCGGCAGGTATCAGCAACATTGCCAAAACCGTCAAAGGCAAATTTGTAAAAAGAAAAACAAGAGAAAACTGTCCGAAATAATATAAACAAAGAAAGGATGTACCAATCTGCGCCGCCATTGTTACACTAATCCAACCGGAAGGCACAGCTAAAAACGGGTTTCGTGCTCCTATCAAATGCATGAACCGGGGTTGAAGATATAGAATAAAAAAAACAGCTGCATAACTCAATTGAAAACCTATATCAAACAAATAAAGCGGTTCATATACCAACATACAAAAAGCTGCGGCAGCCAAAATATTATAACCGTCTGTCGTTCGCCTCAGCAATCGTCCGGTCAGAAACAGGGAGAGCATTATTGCTGCACGAACGGCAGAAGGCGCCAAGCCTGTTATAAAGACAAATGTCCACAACAAAACAATTGTAAGCAAATACTTTATCCAATTGAAAAACCGGGTACGGGGAAACGCTGAAAAGATTAACGACAGAAAACCACAGACTATAGCCACATGAAAGCCGCTTACAGCCAAAATATGTGCGACACCTACCATGGAAAATCGCTTCCGAACAGTTCTATCCATCCCTGCCCGATACCCAAGTGTAATAGTAGCCAGCATTCCTTTCTCGGAATCGGACAAATGCAGTCTGTCAAATGGCTTTAACAATCGTTGCTGCTCTTCACTCGCCAGTCGTTGAAGGCCGGATACAAAAGGCGGATGCTCTATTTCAATCTGGGAATAAGCCGTTTTCTCTATGGAAAGAGCCAAAAGCAATAAAGCGAACACTGCTCCCCAAACCCAACGAGTTTCATAGCTACAGGAACTCCCCTGCCCTGCATGAACAAAACCGGAACAAACAAGAATGAATAAAGGGAAGAGTATCAACAACAGGCCATACATACGACAAGGAAAAACAACCTGCAACAAGATTCCGGTTATCCAAATAAATAAAGGCCGTACAAAAGGCCGCATACGCAATTCTTCTATCATCATAAGTCAAGGTTTTAATATATAAAAATTGTGTCAATATATTACTTCGTCCATACTTTAATAATCGGCATCATAATATATCGACACAGGTATATTATTACAAATCTTTCAGTTCCCGGATTGTCTTTAGCGGATTCGGAGAACGGAAAACAAAACTCCCGGCCACCAGCACATCCGCGCCGGCATCCAGCAATCGCTTTCCCGTTTCCATATTCACACCTCCGTCCACTTCAATCCAAGTATTCAAGCCTTTACCTAAAATCATATCTTTCAAACGGGCCGTTTTCTCCACCGAATGTTCAATAAACTTTTGCCCTCCATAACCCGGATTTACGGACATCAGCAACACCATATCCACATCCTGAAGAATGTCCTCCAACAACAAAATAGGGGTATGCGGATTTAAAGTAACGGCAGCTTTCATACCGGCTTCCTTAATGGCTGCAATCGTACGGTGCAAATGGATGCAAGCTTCGTAATGCACATTCATCATATACGCTCCTGCCGCTGCCACTTCCGGAATAAACTTCTGAGGCTCCACAATCATCAAATGTACATCCAATGGTTTCCGGCAAATCGGCTTGACAGCTTCCAGGACAGGAAAGCCAAATGAAATATTAGGGACAAATACTCCGTCCATCACATCCATATGCAACCAATCCGCATCACTCTTATTTATCATTTCAACCTCTTTCTGTAAATTCAGAAAATCTGCAGCCAGCAAAGAGGGTGCTATTTTATGCTCCATATCCTTTATGTTTTTTACAAATATAGAAAAAAAAACAGAGAAACAGGGAAACGAAGTTATATCTTCCTCATTTCCCTGTTTCTCTATTTCAACTTTAGTTCATTACCACGCCACAAAGCTCCGGATGCAAAACTGGTTCTGAATGATAAACTCTTGCAAACTGAGTAAGAAAATCCAATGTCTGCCTGCGTGGCATACTCTTTTTCTTCTCATTCCGGTTTCTGTTGGTTCTATTTTCAAATTCATTCATACATCGAGTAGAAAGTCTCTTCATAGGCAACTCTGTTTTTATTTTTCGTTTGATAATAAAACGAGCAGGCTGCCTGCTTATTGTATGATGAATAGAATTTATTTATACCATCGACAACTCGATACTGTTTTCCTCAGCCATACGACGCATATTCAGGATAGCATAGCGCATGCGTCCCAAAGCGGTATTAATGCTTACGCCTGTAATATCGGCTATTTCTTTAAAACTAAGGTCCTGATAGTAACGCATTTCCAACACTTCCCGCTGACTATCAGGCAGATGCTTAACCAGCTTCTTCACATCCGACAATACCTGATGACGAACAATGTTATCTTCTATTGTTCCGTCACAAAGTTTGATATTGTTAAATAAGTCAACTTCCACTTCATCATTGGAAATCGTATTTTCACTCCGTTCCTGACGGAAATTATCGATAATCAGGTTATGAGCAATACGGGTAATCCAAGCCTTAAACTTACCGTTCTCGGTATAACGGCCTTGTTTAATCGTCATAATCACCTTGACAAAAGTCTCTTGGAAAATATCTTCCGTAAGATCCTTGTTACGAACTATAAAGTAAATGTAGGAATGGATACTGCTTTTGTAACGATTCAACAACACATCGAAAGCAGCATTATTACCTTGTGCATAAAGAACAACCAACTCTTCGTCAGTCATCATTCTTAAAGTGTTCATTACTTCTATTTTTTTAGTTTCTATTGAGTAATGTTATGCTATAGGCAATGCGGTTTTAAATGTTAGACAATAATATATTTATATTTTAAGGCAAAAGAACAAAAAGAATTTTAAACAAACAAACTATTCTTCCATTTTTAAATAAAAAAGCCCCCTTTTCGTACGTTTCTTGTACAAAAAGGGGGCTTTTTTGAACTAACTATGAAAAATCAGAACTTATATCCAAAAGTAAGAGCGACTTTTGTAGTATTCGTTTTTAATATAGACGGAACAGATTCTACCAAAATTTCTCCTTTTTGAATAAGATGAGGGAATGGATAAACTTCTTCTTTCTGCATCCGGTAAACCGCAGCCAAATCCACATAGAAATTAGGAGTAAAACGATACCCTAAACCTAACGTATAATAATTTACAGAATGGTCTACCGAATAAACCGTACGTGTTCCAGATACGGCAACTTCCGAAATCACACCATCCGAAGTGTACTTCATGTGGTCTTGTACCGGACTATTTTGCCATGCAGTACCAACACGAACAGCGAATTGAGGCGTAACCTTTACTTCCGCACCGGCTTTTAACATACCGGCCCAACGATAATCCCCTTTAATAAGACTATTATCATCATCCTGTGCATAGCCATCCCGGTCGCTTAAGCGCATACCTTTATAATTCGTCAATTCATAATCCACACTAATCAATGCCGTCTGGCCAATAATAGCTGCGGCACTAAACAAAAACTTATCGGCAGAACGAAGCTTGTACTCGGTATATACATTGTCCGGAGTCCAGGCCTTCCTATCCATATTTTTGTCATTCCCCTCCGGATTCACCCTATTGGAATAATAATCATATACAAAAGCTCCCGCTTCCGCATTATAATAATTTGTCATCTTATACCAAGTCGGTGAATTGTAAGCGACTCCGAAACGCAGGAAATCAACCGGGCGAACAATTACACCAAGATTAAAGCCATATCCGGTTCCATCCAAAGAAGAATAATTATCCAAATAGAGATGGTCGCTTTTATTGGATGCTTTATTAGAGCCAAAATCCTCATCATAATATGTTCGTACGTCATAATTCAAATCGGTAACAGATACTGTCGCCCCAACGAAAAACACATTCGAAATATTAGTGGCAAGAGAAATATTATATTTATCTACAGCTCCTTTCTCCGTAACATGCAAATCCGCAGAGTGCACTTTAAAAGGGACAAGATTTCCATTTTTCCATTCTCCCATTGTAGAAAAAAACGCCCCCTTATCACCATCTATCAGTCCGGCATTATATCCCAAAACCGAAAGCCAATTATGATTCAAATAAGGGTCATAATTATCCGTTCCCCAAAGTCCGCCGGAAGTAGAGCCGTTAAGACTTGTCAACTCCGCAATATAATCCGAGATGGATTTACCTCCGGCTCCGCGCCCCATTCTGTAGGTGCGATTATAATTTTTAACCCTATTATAAGAGAAACCCACATTCCAACTGACAAGGCCTTCGTCATTACCACTTGGAAAATAACCGACATAAGCAATATTATCAAAATTGAGTTTAGTACGATTTTCATTCATTTTCGTTCCAACCCAATCCGTTTTCGCTCTAATGGAAGACAGGCTCAATGTTGTCACTACTTCGGAACTACGATAAATACCCAACCCTGCAGGATTCGTCTCCATTGAAGATATATCACCACCTAAAGCACCGAAAGCGCCTCCCATCCCCATATACCGGGCTGTCCCGCTCAAATCTGTCTGAGAGAATTTATAAGCATCAATCTCACTTTGTGCAAATACGGTACCGGCACTTAGTACAAATGCCGATACTAACAAACCAATCACCTTCTTCATATCTCTACTATTCCTAAGATTTATTACCTATCCGGATTACCGGCTTCGACCGCCGCCGGAACGTCCGCCGCCACCACCACTGGAGCGTCCGCCACCATTACTATAACCGCCACCGCTGGAACGACTAACGCTACCTCCGGAAGAAGTACCTATCGAACTGGAACGTGTCGTACTGTTGCTACTCCTTGAAGGGGTATAAGTATTACTGCGACTATTTCCGGACGAAGAAGAGCGATAAGAATTGCTACTGCTTCTTGACGGAGTACTCTGACGATTATATGTACGTGAAGAAGAGGAGGATGTTCCTACATTATTTTCACGGGTTATTCGTGTCCGGTTATTCGTGTTCGTCGAAGTACGTTCGCTGCTAATACCCGTTCTCTCCGTTGTATTGGCACGGCTTGTACTCAATCCGGGACGACTGCTGTTACTATTCACCCGCCCGCTACTATTTCTATCGGAACTTACGCGATTATTAGTGGACGAAGAACGTAAAGAAGATGCGGAAGAACGATTACTACTTCTCTGTGATGAAGTATTCCTAACCGAACTGCGAGAGCCGGAAGAACGATATGCGCTCCTACCTCCGGAACCTGTTGTACGCCCGCCGGCATAACTATGTCTGTAAGGAGTTGCATGTGCCCAATGGCTATGGCCCCAATAGCCACCGCCCCAGTAACCGCCACCCCAATAGCCGCCATAATATCCCGGTCCCCAGTAACCGCCGTACCACGGTCTTGACCAACCGCCATAGAAGCCACCCCAGCCCCAGCTGAAGCCCCAACTCGGTCCCCACCAGGAAGAATAGCTCCACCAAGGATTGTAATACCACGGGTTATACCAACTATACCAGGGATCATACCAGCCATTTCCTACATTTATATTAAAACTCACATTTGTATTCCCATCCAAATAGTTCGTATCATAATCATAACCGTAATAACCGTCGCTCAAGTATAAATCAACCTGGTCGGCACCGGCTATCGTTATCTTACTTGGCGAATGATAACGAATAATACGTTCGGTATACTCTAAATCCGAACGGCGTTTATTATCAGCTATCACTGTCACTTTCTGGTCATCAGCTGCCATATTATCATTATATTCGGCAAGAACTTCGCCACTACTGTCCATATCGGCTGATTCATCATAAGCTTCCTCTACATCAGCAGATTCATACCGACGATTATATTCATCTACATCACGTTCGCCCTTAGCCTTAGCCGGCGCAGTTCTGCTGGTCGTGGTGTAAGTGGATGACAATGTCGTACTTGTTGCCTCTTCTTTTTTCGGCTGTATTACCTTCTCTTCTTTTTTTTCTTTTTTCTTATCTTTACCGGAAGAGAAATACACATCATCAAAGAACTCCTCTTGAGCGGCAGCGCTAAAAGCTACCAGAAGCATCACCATCAAAGATGTTAATTTCATGGGTTTCATATTCGTTTCTCCTCTACTTTATAATTTCTACTACTTAGACTATCCATACATCGTCAGGGTTTAAACGCCCTGATTTATCTTAACAATAAAACTATCCATTTTATTTACAAATATAGCAGTTTCCCAATAGATAACAAGCATTTATAGATACTTTAACCATCGAATCTTCTTAAATATCAGGATAAATCTATGAACAAAGATGCTATTTCGAAAAGAAACGCTGCATCGATTCTCTTTTTATGCCTTGCAGCACAGCATACAGCCCAAACACATCATACAAAATTTCCCGGTCCACATATTCCCGACGGATGACAAAATGTTTATTATTTGGGTATTTTGTAACCGGATTAATACGTTAAAAAGAGTTACATGTGCGGGTAATTTATTTTACCCGCCATATTAACCCCATTTAGCCGCTATAGTAGTGACATTTTGATAATCAGGAAAATTAGAAACCTACCCTGTAGTACCCGGAAGGATCAGGAATAAAGCACAAAAAAGTAAGTCCCCGAAAAAATGATTCTAAATACCGGGAAGGTTTTTCAGAAAGCCTTATAGCATATTTCAAAGATAAATCGTATTTTTGTCGAAAGGTTCATAACCTTGCAAACTGTATATTAACAACAATATTAATTCTATTTGTACATGGGAAGAGTATTAGTGATTGGTGCCGGAGGCGTTAGTACCGTTGCCGTTAAGAAAATCGCAATGAACGCAGATGTCTTTACTGATATCATGGTAGCAAGCCGTACGAAAAGCAAATGCGACAAGATTGCTGACGATATCAAAAATGTAAAGGTACAGACGGCACAAGTGGACGCGGACAACGTGGACGAACTTGTGGCCTTGTTCAATGCTTTCAAGCCGGACTTGGTTATAAACTTGGCTTTGCCGTACCAGGACCTCTCCATTATGGATGCCTGCCTGGCATATGGCGTTAGTTATCTGGATACAGCCAACTACGAACCACTGGATGAAGCCAAATATGAATACAGTTGGCAGTGGGCATACAAAGACCGTTTTGAGAAAGCCGGCCTGACCGCTATTTTAGGTTGTGGTTTCGACCCGGGAGTAACGGGGGTGTACACGGCTTATGCTGCTAAACACCATTTTGACGAAATACAGTATCTGGATATTGTAGATTGTAATGCCGGTGATCATCATAAAGCATTTGCAACAAACTTTAATCCGGAAATCAACATTCGTGAAATTACTCAACGTGGTAAATATTTCGAAGACGGACAATGGAAAGACACAGATCCTCTTTCTGTTCATAAACCGTTGAATTACCCGAATATAGGGCCTAAAGAATCATACCTGATGTACCACGAAGAGTTGGAAAGCCTGACAAAAAACTTCCCGACTATCAAACGTGCCCGTTTCTGGATGACATTCGGACAAGAATATCTGACCCATCTGCGTGTAATCCAAAATATCGGTATGGCACGTATCGATCCGATTCTGTATAATGGCCAAGAAATTGTTCCTATCCAGTTTCTGAAAGCCGTATTGCCAAACCCGGGTGATTTGGGCGAAAACTATACTGGCGAAACATCCATCGGTTGCCGTATCCGGGGATTGAAAGACGGCAAAGAGATAACATATTACGTATATAATAATTGCAGCCACCACGCCGCCTATCTGGAGACAGGCGCACAGGGTGTCAGCTACACAACCGGCGTTCCGGCCATGATTGGTGCAAAACTGTTTATGAAAAGTATTTGGAAAAAACCGGGCGTATGGAATGTGGAAGAGTTCGATCCGGATCCTTTCATGAAAGAGCTGAACGAACAGGGATTACCTTGGCATGAATTATTTAACGTAGATTTGGAACTGTAAAAAAGATGGGTAATATCTACAGGATACTACGCCTCGGTACACAGATAAAAAGCCGGAGACTCAAATTGCTGGGTCTCTGGTTATTTCATGTATTGGGCAGGCGATATATCGGAGTCTTCCTGGATCCGGTAATGGCTTGTAATTTCCGTTGTAAGATGTGCTATTTCAGCGATGAAGAAAAACGGAAAACACTAAAAGGTAGCCTGAGATATGAGGAGATAGAAGCAATTGCTGCCAGTTTGTTCCACCGGGCACTAAAACTCCAGGTGGGATGCGGAGCCGAACCGACTTTACATAAGGATTTGATAAAAATCATCGGGTTGGGAAAAAAATACAAAGTTCCCTATATTTCGCTTACGACAAACGGGAATCTGCTGACAAAGGAACAACTGAGCGCAGCTGTGGAAAACGGGTTGGACGAACTGACTCTTTCCGCTCACGGTTTTACCCGTGAAACGTATGAGTATCTGATGGCAAACGGGAAGTTCGACCTTTTTAAAAGGCTGCTGGCGGATGTTGCAGATGTCAAGAAAAAATATCCGAGATTCAAATTGCGGATTAACTATACCATCAACAATGCCAATCTGGAAGAACTTAGCTGTATCTGGGATATAGTCGGGAGCCAGTTGGATATTTTGCAATTACGTCCCATACAGAAAATCGGGGACAGCGAATACAATGATTTCGACTTGACGCGTATTTATGCTTCCTATGATACTGTACTGCAGCCGCTTATCGAAGAATGCCGCCGCAGAAACATTATCTGTTTAGCGCCGGATAAGCGGAACATCATCATGCTGGAAGAGAATGAAGTGGATGACAACAGTTTCGAAAAGGCGACATATTGCTATGTTTCTCCACGGGAATGCTGGAAAGACGATTTCGATTACCGGACGGAGACATTCGAATCGTATGCCGCCCGCCGTCATTTGGGGAGGCAATTATTGGGAAAAGCCTTCGGCAAAGCAAAACGGCAGAAAGTAGACGTGACACGTAAAATGAACTATAATATTAAGTAAAACAAGTTTATGGCAATACAAATAGGAGACAAAGCACCTGAAGTATTAGGACTGGACCAGAACGGAAAAGAGATAAAGTTGAGCGATTTCAAAGGGAAAAAGCTGGCTTTATATTTCTATCCGAAAGACAACACGAGCGGTTGCACGGCAGAAGCTTGCAGCCTAAGAGACGGTTATCGGGACTTGCTGGCCGCCGGCTACGAAGTGGTTGGAGTAAGCAAGGACAGTGCTAAATCTCATCAGGGCTTCATCTCAAAACAAGAACTTCCTTTCAGCCTCATCGCTGATACGGATACAACCCTGCAACAACAGTTCGGGGTATGGGCAGAAAAAAAATTGTACGGACGTTCATACATGGGGACTCTCCGTACCACCTTTATAATCAATGAAGAAGGTATCGTTACCAACATCATCGGCCCGAAAGAGGTGAAGACTAAAGACCATGCAAATCAAATCCTTAATCTATAAAAGGAAATGGCAAAAGAAGACAACTTATTTGAAGAAGGCAAGCAGCCGGCTGCTGCCAAACCTGCGATTAACGCAGACAAACTAAAAGCGCTACGCGCAGCAATGGATAAAATCGAAAAAGATTTCGGTAAAGGTTCCATCATGAAACTGGGCGATGAAAGTATCGAGAACATCGAAGTTATCAAAACCGGCTCCATCGGGCTGGATGCAGCCTTGGGTGTAGGCGGTTATCCGAAAGGACGTATTGTGGAAATCTATGGTCCGGAATCATCCGGAAAAACGACACTGGCAATCCATGCAATTGCCGAAGCTCAAAAAGCCGGAGGTATTGCAGCTTTTATCGATGCGGAACATGCTTTCGACCGTTTTTATGCTGAAAAACTGGGAGTCGATGTTGAAAATTTATGGATTTCACAGCCGGACAGCGGCGAACAGGCATTGGAAATCGCAGATCAGTTGATTCGTTCGTCAGCTGTAGACATTGTAGTTATCGACTCTGTTGCAGCCCTGACTCCCAAGGCCGAGTTGGAAGGCGACATGGGTGACAGTAAAATGGGATTGCAAGCCCGCTTGATGTCGCAAGCACTTCGTAAACTAACAGCTGCTATCAATAAAACGAATACGACTTGTATTTTTATCAACCAGCTGCGTGATAAAATCGGTGTTATGTTCGGTAATCCTGAAACAACAACCGGAGGTAATGCGCTGAAGTTTTACGCATCCGTTCGTCTGGATATCCGTTCCATCGGAAAACTGAAAGATGGCGATGAAATCAAAGGAAACCAAGTTCGCGTAAAAGTGGTTAAAAACAAAGTTGCTCCTCCATTCCGGAAAGCTGAATTCGATATTATGTTCGGTGAAGGTATCTCACGCTCCGGCGAAATCATCGATTTGGCGGCAGAACTGAACATCATCAAAAAAAGCGGTGCATGGTACAGCTACAACGACACCAAGCTGGGACAAGGACGCGATGCTGCCAAACAATGTGTTGCCGACAATCCAGAATTAGCCGACGAATTGGCTACATTGATATTCGAAAAATTGAAATAATAGACATAGGGTAAATAGTGGTTTATCATTATTTACCCTATACATAAGAAGAATGACCTCAAAAGACAAATACCATCAACTTTGTTCATACGAACCGACTATACCAATCTTTTCCCGGGACTGGTGGCTGGATATCGTTTGCGGAAAAGAGAACTGGGATGTTTTGTCGGTTGAAGAAAAAGGGCGTATTCTGGCTACCATGCCGTTTTATACCCCGAAACATGACATTATCTTAATGCCTTTTTTTACACAAACAATGGGGCCGTGGTTTGCACCGGAAGCCTCCGACATTAAATATACAACGACTTTAGGCAGACGTCAGGAGTTTTGCAAACAGTTTATAGAACAACTTCACTCCTATTCCTTCTTTCTGCAAAATTTTCACTACAGCATCACAGATTGGTTACCCTTCTATTGGGAAGGATACAAACAAACGACCCGCTATACCTACCTGCTGAAAGAAATAAAAAACCGAGATATTATTTGGGCAAATATGAGTGCAAACATCCGAAGGAACATCATTAAGGCTCAGGAAAAATATCATATCACAGTAAAAAAAGGTATTGCTGTCGAAGAATTTCTACAAATACAAGCACAAACTTTCGAACGTCAGCAAATACGAATGAAAGAAGATTCCGAAACATTGAGAAAGCTGATTGATGCTTGCCGTAAACGTAACCAAGGAGACCTTTGGGGCGGTTACGACGAAAAAGGGCAACTCCACGCTGCGGTATTTATTGTTTGGCAAGACAATTCCGCTTGGTACTTAGCGGGAGGAGGAAATCCGGAGCTGAGAAAATCAGGTGCACATAGTCTTGTCCTCTGGGAATGTATACATTACGTATCCCAGTTCACCGACATTTTCGATTTTGAAGGTTCCATGATACCAGGCGTCGAACGTTTTTTTAGAGAATTTAGTGCCATTCAAACACCTTTCTTTACAATAACCAAAGGAAAATTAAGTTTATTAGATAGAGCCCGGATAAAATGGGGGAAAATAATAAATAAAGGACGCTAGTTATGACAATCAACAACTATAATAATATTCTCGTATTGGCTCCGCATACAGATGACGGTGAATTAGGATTAGGAGGAACTATCAGCCAGTTAATTGAATTAGGCAAGAAAGTTACTTATGTTGCCTTTTCCACAGCCCAACAATCTGTACCGGATGGATTTCCGAAAGATATCCTGAAGACAGAGGTAAAAAGAGCGACAGCCAAACTGGGTATCTTACCGGAAAATCTTATTATTTACGACTATGAGGTCCGTAAATTAGGATATGTACGTCAAGAAATATTGGAAGAATTAATACGTTTGCGGAAAGACAATAGTTTTGATTTGGTTTTCATGCCTTGCTTGCATGATATTCACCAAGATCATACCACAATTGCGCAGGAAGGTCTACGGGCTTTCAAAAACACGACTTTATTAGGCTATGAACTTATCTGGAACAATCTGACATTCAATGCACAATGTTTCGTACAATTGGACAAACAACATATAAAAGCAAAAGTGGAAGCACTGAAGGAATATGAATCACAGGGAGCACGCGATTATTTATCCGAAGAATTTCTATATTCGTTGGCAAAATCAAGAGGAGTTCAAGCCGGTTGCCCCTATGCAGAGGCTTTTGAAGTAATCCGCTTATTTTTATAAATTCCGTAAATCATCATGAGAGCCATTATTTCCTATTTGATAAAATTCCTGATTGGAGGAGATAAAGCCGGTGAACTTAGCAGCTTGGTCGGATATACCAATGACGCAAATAAGTTTTCACGATACCGGGTAGTTATTATTCCTTCTCCTTTTTTTCGCGATGAAGTGTATGGAACCGAACGTTCCATGCCTCAACTTCCGCTGAATGAGGTAGAAGGCGTTCCTCTATTGTTCGGTTCTCCCAAAATGGAATGGTATGATGATATATGGGTAGTACATGCTGATATACTGGCAAGTGCCTATTTCCTGTTAACACGATATGAAGAAATTCGAAAAAGAAATATACGTGACGAACACGGACGTTTTCCCGGAAAAGAATCGCTCCCCTATAAAGCCGGATTTATCCATCGCCCGATAGTAGATGAATATGGCAGATTACTACGTCGATGGTTACGTCAGGCACACGTACAATCGGCTGTAGAACCTGAGCCCCAAATACAAAAGATATGGCTTACGCATGATGTGGATGCTCCGTTTTATTGCCGGACATTCAGGAATCTTTTACGAGAGACATTAAAAGGCACAGGATTGAGAAATGCGTGGAAAATGTATAACGGTCCGTTAGCAGATGATCCTTTTTATACTTTCCCCAAGTTACTGCAATTAGACAACAGCCTCATAAACAGCGTTGGTTCAAAGCGATGCGAATCATTATTCTTTTTCAAATCATCCGGTTCATCGATGAAGGATAAGCCGCAGTACCGTCTGAACTCAAGGGACATGCAGGAATTATTCCTCTTATGCAAAACAGAAAATGGAACGATTGGACTCCACAGTAGCTATGATGCAGGAAAAACACCTTCGCTTATTGCTCATGAAAAAGAATTGCTTGAAAAACATACGGGAACACCCATCATGTATAACCGCCATCACTATCTCTCCTCACGGGAACCTGAAGATTTGGATTGGCTGGAAAAAACAGGAATAACGGATGATTTTACAATGGGATATGCCGACATCGCCGGTTTTCGATTAGGAACCTGCAGATCTGTCCAATGGATAAATCCGGAAAACAGACGGATATCCCCTCTCCGGCTCCATCCCTTGACGGTTATGGACTGTAGTTTAAACGAGTCGGATTATATGGGGTTGCAATATGAAGAAGCATTAGCTTATGTCCTGCAACTAAGCGAACGAGTCGCGACAGCCAATGGAGAACTTATTTTACTCTGGCATAATGACATAGTCGCTACAAACGGCATAAAGACCAATACTTCTGTCGATTGGCATCATAAATTATTCGCAGCAATCATTGAAGAATTGAAAAAAGTATGAAAATACTCATATTATGTGATTTATTTCCGCCGGCATTTGGACCTAGGATGGGGTATCTATGCAAGTACATGAAACGGGCGGGATGGGAACCGGTTGTCGTAACAGAACAAATCAACGACAATACATTTTCTTTTCTGACGGGAGAAATTCCTGTCACATATATCAAATATTACCGGGCAACAGGCAAATTAACCCGAAAAATCGAATGGGTATTGCTCTTCTTATTTGATTTCTTTTTTCATTATAAAGATAAAAAGATGGAAAAAGTGGCTAACTCCCTATTGGAAAAAGGAGGTTATGCCGGTATTCTTTGCAGTACCTACCGGACATTTCCGCTTCCTGCAGCACAAAAAGTCGCAACTAAATATCATCTTCCTTTCATAGCCGACCTACGGGATATCGTGGAGCAATATGCTTCCGACGAATATATCGCACATTCTTTTCATTCCTTTTCATATTTAGACAGGCTGATTACCAGAATATTCCGCCATAAACTACTAAAATACAGAAACAAAGCACTCAAATCGGCCGATTATGTAACCACCATATCTCCTTGGCATGCAACGATTTTAAAAAAATATAATCCGCATACGACACTTATCTACAATGGATATGACCCGGAAATATTTTTTCCCGAACGATACCGGATGGAACACTTTATTATTACTTATACCGGACGATTGATTAGCCAGGCAACACGTGACCCCCGGTTACTGTTTGAAGCAATAGCTAAGTTAGATCGTGCAAAACATATTCAACCGGAAACCTTCCGTCTGCAATGGTATATAGATTCAACATCCAAAGAATTAATCGAACAGATAGCCGCCGATTTTAAAATCGCGTCTTATATTGATTATTTCGATTATGTACCGGCATCCGAAATACCGAAAATACTGAATCATAGTGCCGTATTATTACAATTGGCGAACAAAACAACAGAAACAGGTCCTAAAGGTTTCATGACGACCAAATTGTTTGAGGCAATGGCTGTAGAAAAACCTTTACTTTGTGTACGCAGTGATGAAGCTTGTTTGGAAAAAACAATCAAACAAACCCAGTCCGGCATTGCTGCTCGCACAGTTGAAGAGGTATATGATTTCCTTCTTCATTATTATACGGAGTGGAAAGAAAAAGGATATACCACCATTGAAGTAGACAGGCAAGCCGTCGAAAAGTTCTCCCGCAAAAGACAAGCAGAACAATTCATGGACCTTTTTACAGAATTAAGTAATACACAAAACAATGGATAAATATCTAAATATCATATCATTCAACATACCTTGGCCTGCCAATTACGGTGGTATTATCGATGTTTTTTATAAAATAAAAGCATTGCATCAGCTTGGTGTAAAAATTATCTTGCACTGCTTTGAATACGAACGTCCGCAGGCTCCTGAACTCGAGGCTTTGTGTGAAAAAGTTTATTATTATAAACGGCATACGGGAATTGTAGCTAATATGACCTTACTTCCTTACAACGTATATAGCCGAAAAAGTCCGGAATTGATTGCCAATTTACTGAAAAATGAATATCCCATCCTGTTTGAAGGATTACATTCATGCTACTATATCAATGACCCACGTTTGAAAAACAGAAAAAAAATATATCGTGAATCAAACATCGAACACGATTATTTCCGTCATTTAGCTATAGCAGAAAAAAATCTTATTAAGAAAACCTTCTTTTTAGTCGAAGCTTTTCGATTCGAAAAATATCAAAAGGTACTGAAACATGCCGACCTGATGTTGACAGTTTCAACCAGTGATACAGAATACTTACAGAAGGCTTTTCCTGATAAATCAATCGAATATATGCCTTCTTTCCACCCCAATGACCAAATTACAGCACAACCGGGACAATCCGATTTTATTCTGTACCACGGGAAATTGTCGGTGGCGGAAAATACGCAGGCTGCACTTTTTCTGGTAAAACATGTATTTAGCCAATTGCCTTATACATGTATGATTGCCGGAATGAACCCTCCCGCAGAATTGCAGAAAGTGATTGCTTATCATCCGAACATCCACCTCGAAGCCAACCCTTCGAAGGAACGGATGAACCAGCTGACACAAGAAGCTCAAATACATGTCTTGATAACCTTTCAGGCTACCGGATTGAAACTTAAATTGCTAAACAGCATTTTCGCCGGACGCCATATTGTAGCCAACCACCTGATGACTGCCGGAAGCGGGCTGGAACAGTTCTGCCATATAGCCGACACAGCTGATGAAATCATCCGAACTTGCAATCAACTGATGAAACAACCGATAGACGAAACTTCTATCCAACAACGGGAGAATTTACTATTTCCGGCTTTTTCGAATAAAAATCAGGGAGAACGTCTTTATCAGTTAATTTATGAGAAAAGCTAATTTACCGGTACATACAATCTGAGGAATACAGTTCCTCTTTTAAATTCTTTTTGAGGTTTCCAGTGCAAATAAATCTCATCGATATCTTCATCGCTCCAATTAAAAACATTGGAGTATAGAACGTATTTGCTGTCTTTTATCTCTGCATCAGAAAAACAACGTTCGTCTTGATTAGCCTCCGTATCGGCAAAAGAGCGTAACATCGGAAAAGAAGCCGACACATCCTGTATGTCAATCTGTTGTTCTTCCAAATAATGTATCATATCCCTACGCAAAGAATAATACGGAAGATGCGCCAATGTACTATCCCATGCTTGAGACATTTTTTCCGGATAAACCCAAAAATGAGAACTACATAACACCATAACAATGATTACTGTAATCATTGTTATTCTACGAGTAGAATAAATTTCTATCAATAACTGCATGGTAATCAAAGCGAATAAAACAAACAAAATCATAAAATATCGATTCCCAAAAGGATTCGTAACAGGTATAGTCACACACATCATAAGCAAAAGAATACCCACGTAAATCATACATAAAGGAGATTTCATAAGAATATGCAGTGATTTTCCCAAACCATTTTTAACAATTGCCACGAAAAAGAAAAGAAAAACAATCCATCGACCGGAATCAATCATTCTCCAAGCAAAAGCAAATGTATTTTTTATAAATGTTACTCCGTCAACCCATTGACGGTGATCCATATAAGCAAATCCCGGCTGATACAGAAAATAACCAGTTACTATTTTACGCCAGGCAAACCAAGCACCAATAGCCAGCAAAACAGGGATAAAAGGAAGAAATACATAAAGAAATGAATCTTTCAATGCTCTTTTATGTAAAAAATAGGAAATCAACAAATATCCTAAGCCCAATCCCGCGCATGTCACAAATCCGCGGATACTGACCAGCCCCAAGCAGAGGAGAGATACGGATAAAAGTTTTCGTCGATTATCCAACATCAAATTAATACTCAACAAAGCCCAAAAGAGCATAATTACATCTGGTGAAAGAATAAAAAGTTGTGTAACAAGAGTAGGATCCAGCAAAATCAGAAGAAACAAAAAAGGAGTATAACCTCCACCAATCCGCTTACTTAAATTATAGGTCTGCCAAATCACACCAACAGAAAAAACGGCAATGGCAACATGTGCTACTAATAAATTTCGTCCGAATAGCGACCAAAGCATAGCCAGGTAAAGATGCGCCAAAGGTGGTTCCGCCACATATTCCGGAGGATAGACAAATGAAAAAAAGCCATGTTGCAACAAATAATTCGCCGGCATAGACCAACCAGCAATTCCATCCCAGAAAAAACAATTATCGAGTGTAAAACACTTTAATATAATAAATACAAGAATTAATAGATATTTTATCATAACTACTCTTTTAAGCCAAGTTGGGGTAAGGCGGAAAGGATTGATTGAATACCCGTCAATACATACGGCCGATTTAAGTCTTCCGGTTTCAGGATTTGTTCATTCCATTGAAGCAAATCAATATCGACCGGTACATATCCGGAGAACTTATCCTGAGATTTACGTCCTAAAAGACGTTCTATTTCTTTCAAATCCTTTTGGATATCTTCTATCCCATCCGGGCTATATGCAAATACTACCTGGTTTAGGAAAAGAGAGGGTATCGGGCAATCGATAGATTCCGTATAAACCGGCTCGGAAAAAATAATAAAATCAAAACGGGCACGCAACTCTCTGTCCGCAAACTCTATATTCTTTTCTTTATCCAGATTAGAACCCAAACACAATATAATTCTATTTTGTCGCTCCTCCATATAGCAAAAATATTGTACAAACATACGTAAAATACAGGAAACACCCACCTGAACTAAAAAAAAATACCTACTTATTGGTATTGATGTTGCAAAGTATTCATATTACCTTTGCGCAAGATTTTAAAGTAATGAGATTATCAGAACTTCGTACAGGCGAAAAAGGGGTTATTGTTAAGGTAATGGGACGCGGAGCTTTTCGCAAGCGCATTATCGAAATGGGATTTATCCGGGGAAAAGAAGTTGATGTCATTCAAAATGCACCGCTCAAAGACCCCATTCATTATCGTGTAATGGGATATGATGTATCCCTCAGACGTAATGATGCAGCCATGATTGAGGTTGTCAGCACAACTGAATTTGCGGATGCCCACCCTTCCAAAGACAATGAAAATCGCCCGGTTACTTCATATACGCTCCCTTCCGGTGAAGACCTTCGGGCCATGGCCATACATAAAGGAAAAACAATTAATGTCGCCTTGGTTGGAAATCCGAATTGTGGTAAAACTTCGCTTTTCAATTTTGCTTCCGGAGCACATGAACACGTTGGAAATTACAGTGGTGTTACCGTTGATGCCAAAGCCGGGACCTTCCACCAAAATGGATATACATTCAAAATAGTAGACCTTCCGGGAACTTATTCTCTTTCAGCTTATACGCCGGAAGAACTTTATGTCCGGAAACATCTGAATATGGAACAGCCGGATGTCGTCATCAATGTGGTTGACGCTTCCAATCTGGAACGCAATTTATACCTTACTTGTCAACTAATTGACATGGATGTCCGTATGGTCATCGCACTCAATATGTATGACGAACTGGAACGACATGGGAATAAATTCGACCATGATTCACTTTCCCGCATGATTGGAACACCTATCATCCCGACAATCAGTAAAACAGGCTTCGGAATAGAAAATTTATTCAATCGCGTAATTAAAGTCTACGAAGAAGAAGATCCTGTACTTCGCCACATCCACATAAACTATGGTGATGTGCTGGAAAAAGCAATTTATAATGTAAGACATGAATTAAAATTGAATGGGAATGTCACAAAAAGTCTTTCTAAGCGATACTTATCCATTAAATTACTGGAAGGAGATCCGGAAGTCGAGGCTTTTGTAAAAGCGTTGCCTAATTCTGAAAATATACTACTTGAACGTAATCGGAATATTACTCAAATTGAAGAACTACTAAAAGAAGACTGCGAAACGGCATTCACAAATGCACGTTACGGTTTTATTTCCGGAGCTTTACGAGAAACGTTCGAACAAAGTAAAATAAAAGAAGCTACCAGTACTCAAATCATCGATTTATTCGTAACCCACAAAGTATTGGGATTTCCGATTTTTATCCTATTCATGTGGATTATGTTTGAAGCGACTTTCCGGGTGGGAGAATATCCTATGGCTTGGATAGAATCGCTTGTTGGAATTATCGGAGGCTTTGTTCGAGACAATATGAGTGAAGGTCCCTTGAAAGACCTGTTGGTAGATGGTATCATCGGAGGTGTAGGAGGCGTTATCGTTTTCTTGCCTAACATCTTGATATTATATGCCTTTATCTCTTTCATGGAAGATTCCGGATATATGGCGCGTGCCGCTTTCATTATGGATAAGATAATGCACAAAATGGGATTACACGGAAAATCGTTCATTCCGCTTGTCATGGGTTTTGGATGTAATGTTCCGGCTATCATGGCCTCCCGTACAATAGAGAGCCGGAACAGCCGAATGATTACCATGTTGGTAAACCCCTTAATGAGTTGTAGTGCGCGATTACCGGTATATGTCTTATTGACAGGAGCTTTTTTCCCGGATAATGCCAGTTTTGTACTCCTCACTTTATATGTTACAGGAATACTATTGGCAGTCTTAATGGCTCGTTTATTCAAACGTTTCCTATTTAATGAAGAAGACGTTCCTTTTGTCATGGAACTCCCTCCCTACAGAATGCCCACCGGCAAATCCATTATGATACACATGTGGGAAAAAGCCAAACAATACCTTCACAAAATGGGAGGAGTCATCTTATTTGCTTCTATCATTATTTGGTTTTTAGGATATTTTCCCCGTCATACGGAAAAAGGAGAAGTTTTCGATAAACAAATTGCAGAAATCGAACAAGCAGAAATCGATTCGAAAGAAAAATCCGAAACTATAGCCGAATTGGAACGCTTAAAGGCGATAGAACATCAGCAAAATTCATATATCGGACACATCGGACGAGCAATCCAACCCGTATTAGCCCCTTTAGGTTTTGACTGGAAAATGAGCGTTAGTCTGCTTACCGGCATGGCCGCCAAAGAGGTTGTAGTCAGTACCTTGAGCGTTCTTTACACCGGAGAGACCGATGATAACCAAATTCTATCCGAACGCTTGAAACAAGATAGAAATGCGGAAGGTCAACTTATCTTCACCCCTCTCGTTGCACTTAGTCTGATGTTATTCGTTCTCATCTATTTTCCGTGTATTGCAACGATATCGGCTATTGTAAACGAATCCGGTTCTTGGAAATGGGGCTTCTTTGTCATTGTTTATACCTGTGTTCTGGCTTGGATTGTATCATTTGTGGTTTACCAAACGGGAAGTTTTTTTATTCATTTATTCAGTTAGCAATTATGTGGCAAGAAATAGCAATCATTATTATAGGTGTCATCACTATTGGATACATCGGTTGGAAAATCTATTCTTTTCTAACTCAATCATCTAATACGGATATGCCTTGTTGTCACGGATGTAGCAAATGTGCACTAAAAAACGAAATGAAAAAAACTCGTTAACAGACTTCATTGCATTTTCCGCCCTTTAAAATTCATTTTTAAAATCACTCCGTTTTGTGGTCCTGACAGAAACTACTATCTTTGTCAATTGTATATACTGCAAGCACCTCAAAAGATGACAATCCCGTCATCGGTAGAAAAACAATGCCTCAGTGATACAATAAAAGATAAGGAGAAACGTTATTCATCAAAAGCTATCAATAGTAAATGTTACAAGAATTCATAGATAAAAACTTTTACAGATTACTTCTTTTCACTCTCATTTTTGGGGTAATATTCTATGACACAATAGGATTCGCTTATACAGATGAGATATGCTCACTTATACTGTTTATTCTATACCTCAAATATATATTTTCAACTCCCAAATGGGAAATAAATAAAATGTTTATAATAACAACTGCTGTTTTTTTGTTTTATCTGTTTTATTCTTTTTACATAAACAGCAACACCAAGGCCGGTATTATCACTGATTTCGTTATACAATATAAACCTTATCTCGGTTTTTTTTGTGTCTATGCAATAAAACCAAGAATTTCACCCGTTTACAAAAAGCTAATTTGTGAGATATGTATTGTACTCGGTTTCTACTTATTAGGTATCGGCATACTGTATTTAGTGTACCCGGATAGTATAAAGTACACATTAAAGCATCCTTCCAGATTGGCTACGGCAGTTTCAATCGTCAGTCTTTTGTATCTCTATTGCAGCAACTTCACGGAAAAAGATAAAATCATTTTTGTTCTTTTACTATTAACAGGAATGTTCTCTGCCCGCTCGAAATTCTATGGATTTTTCATTATCAGCGTAGCACTACTTATATTTACTAGTCATTCGTCCAAAATAAAAATTAATTTCAAGACCATCACATTGTTATCAATAACAGCCCTATTAGTCATAGCATTTACATATAAAAAAATAAATTTGTATTTTCTAGGAGGCGGAGATTTCGTACGTTATGATGAAAAAATACAAGATACTATAGCACGTGCTGCTTTATATTTTTATTCGACAGATGTATTTATAGATTTTTTCCCATTTGGGTCCGGTTTCGCTTCCTACGCCACGTATGCATCCGGTATTTACTACTCCGATATATACAATATATATGGATTAGATAACATCTATGGATTAACCAAAGGGGACGCTGCTTTTATTTCTGACACTTACTATCCGGCCTTAGCCCAATTTGGTATTGTCGGTGTCATTCTATTTTTTACATTCTGGGGAAATCTAGGTATACAGACTCTAAAAAAATATCGCATATCACCTAAAGATGCGCTACTTGCACTCATGATTATTATATTCTTTCTCATCGAGTGTACCTCCGATTCAACGATAACTCATAATCGAGGACTATTCATGATGATGCTTTTAGGCCTTATCTTATCAGACCTCAAACGAGCACAAAATAACTATCAAACAAAAGTCACAATAAATAAGTCTCATGGCTAAGATACTTCTCGTAAATAAATTTTATTACCCAAGAGGTGGAGATTGTACGGCAACGCTTACATTAGAGCGTTTACTGAGACAAAAGGGGCATGAAGTCGCCATATTCAGCACTGAACATCCGCTTAATATTCAAGGGGAATGGAATCAATATTTCCCTTCAGAAATTAAATTTACGCAAGGAGGATTATATACAAAAATCAAAGCGACAGATAGAATATTCTTTTCACATGAGGTAAAAAAGAAGTTTAATCAATTATTGGAAACCTTTCATCCTGATATATTGCATGCACATAATATTCATTCCTATCTGTCCCCTTACATAATAAAACTTGCGGCATCTAAAGGGATAAAGACTGTTTGGACATTACATGACTACAAGCTTATCTGTCCGGTATACACCTGTCTCAGGGATAATAGCACATGTGAGCTCTGCTTGCATAATAAATATGCCGTACTGCAACATAAATGTATGAAAAACAGCTTTGCCGGTAGTTTCATCGCTTTCTTGGAGGCATGTGTGTGGAACAAAAATATCCTGGAAAAATACACGGATACTTTTATTAGCCCCAGCCATTTTTTGAAGGGAATGATGGTTAAAGCAGGTTACAACAGCAACAAAATACAAGTCCTTCATAATTTTATCGAAAGCCCGTCAACAACAGTTCACAGCTTTCAAAAAGAGGACTATTACTGTTATGTAGGGAGATTATCTCCGGAAAAAGGAGTGGAACGATTATTACAAGCAGCCCAAGACATCCCTTACACACTAAAAATAGTAGGAGATGGTGAGCTTTCCGGATACTTAAAACAAAAATACAACCATAAACACATTCATTTCTTAGGGCAACAACCTAGAGAAAAAGTATTAGAGATTGTAGGCAAAGCTCGTTTTTCTGTTGTTCCATCCATCTGGTATGAGAATAACCCTTTCAGCATTATCGAAGCTTTATGCGTTGGGACTCCGGTGATAGGTTCTCGAATCGGAGGTATTCCGGAATTAATAGAATCAGGAGAAAACGGTGATTTGTTTACTCCTCTCAGCAAAGAAGAAATGAAAGAAAAAATAACAGATAGTATCAAGTTATACAACGATACATATCCATTTGCTACAATAGCAAAGAATGCACAAGACAAATTTTCCGCAGAAACATTTTACAACAACCTAATTCAAATATATGAACAATAAACAAAATAATATATTAGCGCCAACAGATATGTGTATTATTACAACATATCGTTGCCCTATGCGCTGCAAAATGTGTAATATTTGGCAACATCCGACAGAAAAAAGTAAAGAAATCAAGGCAAAAGACCTGGAGATTTTACCGAATGTCAAGTTTGTCAATATTACGGGGGGAGAACCCTTTGTTCGAGAAGATTTAAACGAGATTGTAGATGTTTTATTTTCAAAATCTCCCCGTGTAGTAATTTCAACATCCGGATGGTTTAGCGACAGGATTATAGCGTTGGCTAAACAATATCCTAAAATCGGTATCCGTATAAGCATTGAAGGACTTTCTATGAAGAACGACGAACTTCGGGGACAACAAGGAGGTTTCGACAAAGGGCTGAAGACCCTCTTGGAGCTACGTGACATGGGCATAAAAGACATTGGTTTCGGTATTACAGTATCAAACAATAATTCCGAGGATATGCTCTCTTTATACAGACTTTCCAAAAATCTAAATATGGAATTTGCAACAGCTGCATTCCACAATTCATACTACTTTCATAAGTATGACAATTGCATAACCAATAAAGATAAAGTCATCAAAGACTTTGAAGAATTGATACGTCTCCAATTTAAAGAGCATTCTCCTAAAGCGTGGTTCAGGGCATTTTTTAATAACGGACTTATCAATTATATTGAAGGAAACAGAAGAATATTACCTTGTGAGGCCGGATTGGTTAATTTCTTTGTCGACCCTTACGGTGAAGTATATCCTTGCAATGGTCTGGAGGAAAGATACTGGAAAGAAAGTATGGGGAATATTTTACAAGCGAGCAACTTCAGTGAAATCTGGGAAAGCGAACAGGCAAACAAAGTCAGAGAGAAAGTCAGAACATGCCCTAAAAACTGTTGGATGGTAGGTACCGCTTCACCTGTAATGAAAAAATATATTCAATATCCTTTAGGTTGGGTATTGAAAAACAAAATGAACAGCTTATTAAACCGTCCTCTTTGTTTGGAAAAGAAGTGGTATGACGTAGGGCAATCCCCCGAGCAAGGGAATCTAAAACAGAGATAAAAATGAAAGTTGTAGTTGTTGGCCTAAGAGGATTCCCGAATATTCAAGGAGGTATTGAAACTCATTGCGAAGAATTGTACCCCAGACTAGCAAAGATGGGGTGTCAAATTATCGTGGTTCGAAGAAAAGGATACATTCAGGAAAATCCTCCGCTCAAAAACTATAAAAATGTTTCATTCAAAGACATCATTTCTCCTAAAATAATAGGGGTGGAAGCGGCTTTTCATACTTTTCTGGGCATATTTTATGCCTATAAAGTGAAAGCAGACATCGTCCACATTCATGCTATAGGTCCGGCTATAACCATTCCTTTTGCAAAAATGTTGGGACTTAAAGTCGTCATGACTCATCATGGCCCCGACTATAATCGGGAAAAATGGGGTTTCTTTGCCAAATCTATTTTAAAGCTCGGCGAATATTTTGCTGCAAAATTAGCTGATGGGATAATTGCAATATCAACGGTTATCACCGATATCCTTAAAAAGAAGTATAGCCGGACAAAAAATGTACATTTAATATATAACGGAGTAACCATGCTCCCGCAAAGTAATTCAACAACGTATATATCGTCCCTGAATCTCCAACCCGGAAAATATATACTTGCAGTCGGAAGATTCGTACAAGAAAAAAGATTTGATAAATTGATTGAAGCATATATCTCTCTAAACAACAACGATTACAAACTGGTAATTGCCGGTGATGCGGATTTCGAAACAAATTACTCCAAAACGCTTAAAGAAAATGCGATGAAAAACAGCATTATTCTGACAGGGATGATAAAAGGAGAGAAACTACAGGAACTTTACTCAAATGCGAGATTATTTGTACTGCCCTCTTCCCATGAAGGATTACCCATCACACTGCTAGAAGCGATGAGTCATAATATAGATGTACTTGTGAGCAATATCCCTGCGAATATTTCTGTTAAATTAGCTCCAAACCATTACTTTGACATCAATAAGCCGGAGGATTTAAAAGATAAATTAATCTCTAAACTAAGTACAGCAGAATATCATCCTCAATACAATTTGAAGGAATATAACTGGGATAACATTGCGCAGAAAACATTACACATCTATCAAAATATAATACACTTATGAAACAAAAAGAGACCCTAAATTCAACAGGCTTATTAAAGAAGACTACAATAATCGGTGTTTTGTTATGGATATTCATACAACTGATACTCATTTATGTATTTTATGATACACCACAAAGAAGCGATCAAGGAGTTTACTTAAAAATAGCTCAAGATTGTTTCGATTGCGGAGAATGGTATCCGATGAGAAAACATATCTATGATGCGTTTATTTGGGCTCCCGGACTAATAAACTTCTTTATATGCCAACTGAAGATATTTGGAACACTTAAGCTGAACATGTTTTTCAACTTATTGATGAACATAGCTATTTTATATGAAGTCTGGTGGCTTGCCAAAAGATTTTTCTCCATTCGTACCGCTTATATTTCTGTGCTATGTTATTGTATTCTTTACTCTAATAGTATGATTGTTCTTCCGGCAGGAACAGAAATTCCTTTTCTGTTTTTGGCCTTAACTTCTTTTTGTTTGTGCCTGTCTAATAAATATTGGAAACTGGTTGTTGCTGGGATTCTATTTGCTTTGGCCAACTGGATACGACCGTTAACAATTATTTTTCTCCCGGTTGCTTTGTTTTATATGTTCCTTAAGAAATATAACTGGAAAAGTTATCCGGTCTTATTAATACCATTCTTTAGCATAATCATTTTAATTGGGACTCAGACACAAAGTAAAATAGGATATTATGTCTTTCAATCAAGCACATCAGGAGTTAACCTTATAATGACAGCCAATGATAAGGCCTATGGAGGTGTTGCCACGTCTCTTATGGGAGATACCACCAATACTTGCTATATCCGTAATGCCCAAGCTTATACATTCGCTCAGAAAGATTCCATATGGAGACAAAGAGCTATAAAATGGATAAAAGAAAATCCCGGACAATTTGGCAAATTATACTTAATGAAATTAGGAGGCTTATATATAGAAGATTCATGGCCAGATCGTCCTATATTGGGTGGCGACGGATTCATAGACAAGGCGGCGCATAATAAAGTCAGTAAAAGTAGCTTTATCAGTCGTATCTTTTCAATGGGGCTAAAAAGTTTAGTTTATTATGTTATCTTATTTTTCTTTGTTTATGCAATAGCAAAACATATAAAAGAACTTTTAAGCTGGAAAGGATTTCTACTTCTCATTCTGCTATTAGGGACATTGAGCACTTGTATATTTTCAGTAAGTCCTCGTTATCACTATCCTTTTCTTTTTGTCATTATCATATGGGCTGCTTATGGAATCGAGACTTCACTCTCAAAAATCAATAAATCATGAAAAATATAATATTTCTTCTTCGTCCTCAACAGTGGCTGAAAAATACATTTATTTTTCTTCCCCTCTTTTTTGGCCAACGTTTAACCGACTGGACATGTCTTCTACCTTGTATTATCGCCTTTTTTTCTTTCAGCCTGATAGCGAGTAGCATATACTGCTTCAATGATATTTGTGACGTGGAAGCGGATTCATTACACCCGGAAAAATGTAAACGCCCCATTGCTTCGGGAGCCGTTTCCAAAACTACAGCCTATTGGTTAATGCTCTGTTGTATCATAGCATCAGCACTATTAACGACATTCATTAACAAAGAACATCTGACTACTCTTTTTTCTCTTATCGGGTTTTATTTATTCATGAACATAGCTTATTGTATACGGCTTAAGCAAATTGCACTCGTTGATGTTTTTATCTTAGCAGTCGGATTTGTTTTGCGCATCGTTGTGGGCAGTGTAGCTACAGGAATTGTACTGTCTCACTGGATTGTACTAATGACGTTCTTGCTAGCTTTGTTTTTGGCTTTTGCCAAACGACGGGATGACGTGGTAATATACAACGAAACCGGCATAAAGCCCCGGAAAAATGTAAACCGGTATAATCTGGAATTTCTAAATCAAGCAATCTCTATCTTAGCCTCAATCACAATAGTTTGTTATTTCATGTATACGGTATCCGAGGAAGTTATTGCCAGATTTAAAACCCCTTACTTGTATATAACATCTGTGTTCGTGCTCTTAGGTATGTTCCGGTATTTACAACTTACCATTGTAGATATCAAAAGCGGCAGTCCGACAAAAGTATTGATGAAAGACCATTTCATTCAATTATGCTTAGCCGGATGGATTATCTGTTATACCGTCATTTTATATTTATAGAGACCTTTCCATATTTGTTAGTAGACAAACAACAAGATTTGTTTTACAAAACAAGGTTCACCACCTCCAACAGGTTGATTCTGTTCACGATACTGTGAACGTAAGCCCCCTGCCCGACTTAAACCAACGGAACGACCAAATATTGGTTGCCATAGCGAGTATGCACACGTTCGATTCCCATCTCCCCCAATTTAGCTCCAAAATTCCGTGCCACATCCCGGTCCCAACAAGCGATTCCTCGCTTCATTTGCGCTCTCATCCCTCCTTTTGTCGCAGAAGAAATAAAAGTAGTATCTATTCCTGTTTTCTTATACACAAATAACAGATGTTTAATAACATTCCAAACTTCTAATACCGTTCCCATACTTACCTATTTTTTATTATTATTCTATACAAAAAAATATATTCATCTTCCATAACGACGAGGATAAGGCCATAAACCACCCATTTCCAAATATTTAGCAGAAATAATCATCTAATTGAAATAGAGTAAGATATTATTGGAAAAGTCCTAATAAACAAGTATCTTTGCAGGTAGACAATAATCAAATCACTACTGTGAATAACACTGCTCACAACTGTAATTTATTCGATTAATAACTGTGAGCCAACCTATTCACAACTGTGAGCATATAAATACTATAGCTATTAACGAATAAGTGGCTATTAAAATCGAACAAATATGCCGGCACAATACGACTTCTACAAAAATCCATCTCCCAAAAACAGTAAGAGACGCATACGTTATCATGCGCGGGTAGTTCCTTATGGGACAACCGACACACAAACATTAGCCGAATTAATACATAGTCGATGTACGGTTACCCCTGCAGATGTTAAAGCTGTCCTCAGTTCACTATGTGATACAGTCGTAGAGGAGCTAAGTAAAGGAAATCGTGTCTATATCGAAGGATTGGGATATTTGCAAATTACTTTGCAATGTCCGCCGATACAATCTCCTAAAGAAATTCGTTCAGAATCGATTCATTTCAAATCCGTAGCTTTCCGCCCGGAAGCCGGACTCAAAAAACGGCTCAAAAACACTCGTTTCGAACGCTCCCCTTATAAGAATCATTCGAATGAAATATCAGATACGCGTATTGATGAACTTCTGACTTCATATTTTGCCGTACATCCCTATTTAACACGTTTGGATTTCCAACGCCTTTGCGGATATACCCTCTCCACTGCCAACCGTCGGCTTAAAGTACTTCGGGAAAAAGGTAAACTGATAAATATCGGAGCCAGGTTATCCCCCCTTTACGAAGCCGGAGAAGGATGGTATGGAAAAGGGGAAAAGACTTCACTGGATTCATATGAAAACACTGTTTGACAATCCGTTGCAAACAAGTGAAACAGCAAAATTAAAATGATTCATCTTTTTATCTAAGTAATTATTCATTATCTCAAACAAATCGTTAATTTTGTAGTGTATCTTAGGATTAGTCCATATAGAAAAAAGCTATCAAACTCTTCTTTAAAGAAACTGACACGCTAAGTCTATAAGAAATACAAACAAATGACAATTAATTATCCCTGTCTGTGATGTATGAATAGATTAATTCCAAATTAAAAAACAAAATGGGTACTTATTATTCAAGTGAAAAAAATATTCAAATTCTCATAGCATTACTCAAGATGCATAATATTAGAAAAGTCATTACATCTCCGGGGGGTACTAATATGATGCTAAATGCCAGTTTAATGTATGATGGCAGTTTCGAGATATATTCCTCTGTAGATGAACGTTCGGCTGCTTATATAGCTTGTGGTATGGCAGAAGAATCCGGTGAACCGGTGATGATAACATGTACAGGTGCTACTGCTTCACGAAATTATATGCCGGGATTGACAGAGGCATATTACCGTAAGCTCCCCATTTTAGTGGTGACCGGAACTCAAGACATACGCCGTTTGGGAAACCTTTACGACCAAGTCATTGATCGCACAATACAAGCGAAGGATATTGTAACCTTTAGTACATATATACCTACCGTACGTGATGAAAAAGATGCAGAAAGCGCAACTTTGAAAATAAACCAAGCCATTTCAGCTTTGACACTAAATGGCGGAGGTCCTTCCCATATTAATCTAGAAACCATCTATAGTAAAGATTTGTCTGTAAAAGAGCTTCCTCCGGTAAAAACAATCCATCGCATAGACTATAACGACAAATTGCCTGAACTCCCACAAGGTAAAATTGCCATATTTATAGGTTCCCATCATTCATTCAATGAAAAACTTACAATGTGTATCGACGCGTTTTGTGAGAATCACAATGCAGTTGTATTTTGCGACCATACAAGTGGATATAAAGGGAAATTCCGTCAGGTAGATGCATTACTTAATACAAAAAATGCCTCATGCTTGCATAATATACGTCTACTCATTCATTTAGGTGAAATTTCCGGTAATCATTTTAATGTAGGGCCACGTGCACAAGAAGTCTGGCGTGTTTGCGAAGATGGACAACTTCGTGACCGCTATGGAAAATTGTCCTATGTGTTCCACATGGATGATTTACATTTCTTCGAAAGCTATACCCATGTGAACATCCAACCCGGAACTTCATTTTTACTAGCTTGTCAGAAAGAATATCAGGAGCTATATGCTTCATTGCCGGAATTTCCACTTTCAAATATATGGATGGCTAAACAATTAGCTCATCGCCTTCCTGAAAATAGTGTGATACATTTTGGGATTCTCACATCATTACGTTCCTGGAATTTCTTTGAAATATCCAAGAGCATCAACTCTGCTTGCAATGTGGGAGGTTTTGGCACCGATGGTATGTTGTCTTCCTTATTGGGAGCCTCATTGGTTCACCCGCAGAAACTATATTTCGGTATAGTGGGTGACCTTGCATTCTTCTACGATATGAATGTATTAGGAAACAGACATTTTGGTAACAATTTGCGTATATTACTTGTGAACAACGGCAAAGGTTGCGAATTTACCCATCACCTGAATCCGGGTCATATTTTCGAAGAAAATGTAAATCCTTATATAGCAGCCGCAGGCCACAACGGGAACCAATCCCATACCTTAGTCCGTAACTATGCTCAAAGCTTGGACATAGACTATATGGCAGCCGACACGAAAGAAGAGTTCCTAAAACATCTGGATAAGTTCATTGATGCCAAGATAACAAAATCTTGTATATTCGAAGTATTCACTCATGATATAGACGAAAATGAAGCTCTTAAACTGATTACCAGTACAGGCAAGGCGAATGATTTAAAAGCAGAACTAAAGGACTGTGTAAAGAATGCCATCGGAGAAAAGGGGGTAGCAACATTAAAAAGACTATTAAAATGAGTACATGTGTTGTCGTCATACCTATATATAAGGCAGTACCCAAGCCGTCGGAAACAGCATCTTTCAAGCAGTGCCTATCTATATTGAAGAATTACGACATCTACATCGTGACATTTGAAGAACTCGATATGTCTGTCTATGCAGAAATATCAGAGACTGTAGGTAAAGCATACAAGCTAAAATTCTTTAGCAAGGATTATTTCACATCCGTAGCAAAATATAATAAGCTCTGCCTTTCCCGTTCGTTCTACGATTGTTTCTCCAATTATGATTACATGCTGATTTATCAGCTGGATGCTTGGGTCTTCAGAGATGAACTGCAAGATTGGTGTAATAAAGGATATGATTATATCGGGGCGCCTCAATTTTATCGTATCCATGCAGATATACATACAAAGATATTCTATGAGGTAGGCAATGGAGGTTTTTCTTTGCGCAGTATTCAATACTGCAAAAATATATTAGCCATAAACAGGAATATGCCCTATCTAAGGCCTTCTTTCCTTTGGAAAATGTATTTTACGGAAGAATTCAAAGTATATAAAAAGCACAATTACATTTCAGCTTTTCTAATCATCCTATTTAAAGTTATACTAAAAACTTTCGGCTATAGAAATACTTTAAAATATATGATAGACTCCGAAAAAATAAATGAAGATTACATTTTCGGTTGCTGGGCCGGACATGCATGGAATATAAAAACAAATATTCCTTCTTGTGAAGAAGCATCAGAGTTCTCATTCGAAGTACACCCTTCATTTCTTTATGAGAAGTGTCAGAAATTACCCTTTGGATGCCATGCTTTTGAAAAATGGGAGTACGAATCCTTCTGGGGAAAATATATAAAATATTAAAAGACTTGGTTTAAAACGCTTACTATTAATGGAAGAGACTTCATCAAACAATAAAAGAGTAGCAAAAAATACCTTGTTTCTTTATACACGCACCATTGTCATAATGTGTGTCAACCTCTATACATCCCGCGTCATACTGGATGTATTGGGCATAAAAGATTATGGCGTTTACGATGTCGTAGGAGGCTTCATAACAATGTTTTCCGTTTTTTCGGCATCCTTGTCGAATGCTATTACCCGTTTTATAACATTTCAGTTAGGGAGCAATGATGAAAAGAGGCTGAGCCTGGTGTTTTCCACAAGTGTAAACATTCAAATCATCATTTCTCTTTCCATTGTCTTTTTGGCGGAACTAGCCGGAGTGTGGTTTCTTAATAACAAAATGAATATTCCTCCCGACCGTATGTATGCAGCAAATTGGATATTGCAATTCTCTTTGATTACTTTTGTCATTAATTTGATTAGCTTGCCATACAATGCTTCGATTGTAGCACACGAACGAATGAAAGTTTTCGCTTATATCGGATTGTTGGAGGCTTTTCTGAAGTTGGGTATTGTATTTTTGCTATTGCTTTCACCTATGGATAAGCTTATAACTTATGGATTTTTACTAATGCTTGTAGCCATGATTATCCGGCTTATATATAGTCAATATTGCAAACGACAATTTCCGGAATGCAGGTATCATTTCGTATTAGAGCGTCCCCTTCTAAAAAAAATGGCTCAATTCGCCGGATGGAATTTCTTTGGAACAAGTGCTTACTTGTTCAATACACATGGAGTAAACATCCTTTCCAATATGTTTTTTGACGTTACCGTAAATGCGGCTCGCGGAGTGGCTTCACAAGCAGGTAACGCTGTGTTACAGTTTGTAAACAATTTCTCGGTAGCTATAAACCCGCAAATTATCAAAACATACGCAGAAAACAATTATGAAGCATGTTTTTCCACAGTACGACAAGGTGCCAAATATTCATATTTCTTAATGCTTCTATTTTTTATTCCTTTTGTTATTGAGACCGATTTTATACTTCACCTGTGGTTGAAAGAAGTACCGGAACATGCTGTCTTGTTTTGGCAATTGACTATGCTCGGAACATTAGTAGATTTGCCGGGAGCACCTTTAACCGTATTGGCACAAGCTACCGGCAACATAAAAAGATTTTACATCTATATAGGTCTTTTAGGCTGTCTAGTATTTCCCATATCTTATATTTTGTTTGAAATGGGGTATCCGCCATATTCTGCATACATTGCGTATGTGGCAGTTTATACCTATTTGGTTTACCTGCGCTTGTATTTGATGAACCGGCAAATAGGATTTCCTATCAAAAGCTTTTTATCGCAAGTAATCGGACGCATTTTACCGGTAACCGTCATTTCATTTCCACTCCCCCTATTCATCCATTTCCAAATGGAAGAGAACTTTGGGCGGTTATTGCTAGTCACAATTGTAAGTACTGTTTCCATCGTCGTCGCTGTCCTGTCTATAGGGATGTCGTCACAAGAACGGAATAAAGTATTTTTATCCATAAGACAAACAATCAATAATAAATTCAGGTCCAAACAATGAAAATCGTTCTAGTAACATGGCTTAGTACAGGAAATTACGGCACAGGCCTGCAATCCTACGCTTTGCATAAAAAATTGCAGGAAATGGGATACGATGTTTGTATCTTGCCCTTTTTCGCTCTTTCCGATTTTACCCTAACAGCCAAAATCAAGAAAGTGGTCCGTTATTATCCAAAATATTACGCAAAATTGTTTCTGAAACGCTTGTTTTTCGAAAACAAAAGCCAACGCAAACTACGTGAATTCAACAATTCCAATTACAACATAAGGCTCATCAAAACGCAGGCCCAATATGAAGAGCTATTGAAAGAAAGCGACGTGTTTATCGCCGGGAGCGACCAGATTTGGAATTGTTATCATTCATTCAACCCATTCTATTTCCTCTCTTTTGCCGGAGATAAGAAACGGATTGCTTATGCCTCCAGCATAGGTACGTCTGATTTTCCCGAAGAAAAAAAAGACCAAATAAAGTATTTACTCTCGAAATTCAGCCACATCGGTGTCAGAGAAGAGACTGCCGTAAAAGCAGTAAAAGACCTCATTTGCGAGGTAGACGTCAGGCAAGTGGCTGACCCGACTTTCCTTTTAGACGACAAACATTGGCGGAATTTTGCCTGCAAAGCAACACTCGAATTCGACTTGCCGGAGAAATATATCCTTTGCTACTTCGTGAGCAACGAAAGTTATACCATAGAGCAATTGGAAACTATCAAACAAAAACTTGGCATATCGAACGTAATCGTAATCCCGGCTAAAGAAAACGAAAAGATTAGCATTCCGGAAACTTTTATTTATCCGGACGCAGGGCCGCACGAGTTCGTATATATCCTTTCACATGCAACTTGTGTTTGTACTGATTCTTTCCACGCAACAACTATATCCATCAATATGCAAAAGGATTTCATCGAATTTAAACGATTCAAGGATGAAAACCGGCAATCACAAAATTCACGCATATATGACTTACTCGAGCATTACAACCTGACTGCTCGCCTATACGACTCACAAGAAGCATCCCTGTATAATCCGATAAATTATACCGAGATAACAGATATAGTAGAACGTGACAGAAAAGATTGTATCGCTTATTTACAAAATTCTATAACGGGATAAAACATGGACATTCTAATTTTAGGTGGAACGGGAGCCATAGGAAACCATCTCATAGCAACCCTTGCAAAAGCCGGTCACAACATAGACGTTACTTCACGTAAAAAACACGAAAACGAGGAGTCTATCCGTTACTTCCAAGGAGATGCACATGATGTAGAGTTCATAAAAGATATTTTAAGAAATAAACATTATGCTGCCATCTTTGACTTCATGATATACACAACATCAGAATTCAGGGAAAGGTATCGAATGTTCCTCGACAATACAGAGCAATACTTCTTCTTGAGTACATCGCGTGTCTATGCAGATGTTGCCATTATCCAAGAGACGACCCCGCGTTTACTTGATACTGTAAATGATATCGAATATCTGAACACCGACGAATATGCCATAGCTAAGGCCAGGCAAGAGAATATTCTCAACCAATCGGAAAGGAGAAACTACACTATCATCCGCCCGTACATAACATACAGCCGATACCGCCTCCAGTTAGGAGTTTTGGACAAAGATACATTCGTCCAACGCGCTTTAAACGGGCAATCCATAGTTGTGCCGCGAGACATCATGCAACATACTACAACGCTGACTTACGGTGCAGACGTAGCAAGCTGTATGGCCCGATTGATAGGAAACTCGAAAGCCATGGGAAATACATTCCACATAACCACAAATAAAGCAATAAAATGGATGGATGTACTGGAGATTTACATTTCCGCATTCGAAAAGAAAAAAGGTTTCCGCCCCAAAGTAAAGATAATCAGCCACTGTCCTCAATTATATACCGAGACGGAACGATACCAGGTAATCTATGACCGTTTGTACGACCGTTGCTTCGATAATTCAAAAATCATGGAAGCCATAGGAGGATTCGAGTTTACAGATTCCCGGAAAGGGTTAGCATCATGTATGGATGCATTTCTTGAAACTCCCCAATTCTCCGGTTTGGACAGTCGGTCGGAAGGTATACACGACCATTATAGCCGCGAATATACCTCACTGGCCAAATTTCCGACCATCAAACAAAAGATAAGATATTTACTTTATCGCACAGCTCCCATCATTATTGCCCGGTCAGTGCTATTCATAAAACATTTAAGACGTGAATTCCGCAAAAAAGGAGGCAGACAATAGACACACATCGGCCATGTTGCAGGGAAGAAGCTTTCCTCCTCCGTTCCGATACCGTCCAATACATTTTTATTAAAAAACTAGATTGTTAAAGTCAAAAATAAACTACTTTTGCGTTTCAACATAAAATTACATATCAAACATGATTTACTTGATAGAACCTTGTAAAGACCCTACCGGGCACTCCATTATATATTTGAACAGCCTACTTAAAATCAAAGGGACGCAGCATTTATGCAAGGATGTGGATTTAACAGTAATCCCGGGACACAAGAAACTTATGATTTTTAAATATTACATAGCGTTACGAAAACAACTGAAAGCCGTCCCAAAGGGGAATGTCGCTCACCTGCTGTATGCTGACATTTACTATAAAATACCGTTCGTCTGTTCAAGATTGCTGCACCGCAACAAAACCATTGCTACGATGCACTCTTTCCCCAAAGGAAAGCTTAAAAATTGGTTGATGAAAAATTTCTGCAAAAGAGTTGAAAGGGTAATTGTCCATTCCGAATATATCCAAAAACAAATGAATGCTATCGGTATCCACAATGTATCATACGTGGACTATCCGTCATTTTACGACTATAGCCAATTGTCTCCAAAGGATGAACTTAGGGCAAAATACGGCATCAAGCCCGACGATATAGTATTGACTGCCCTCGGAACCATACGGCAAGACAAAGGACTCGATATTCTATTGGAAGCATTCAGATATTGCAAATTATCCGTTAAGAATAAGATATTGCTGAATGTTGCAGGAAAAACCTATGACACATTTCTCCAAGAAAGTGATATCAGGGCCGTCTGCGATAAACACGGTATCCGTTCCCATTTAACCATCCGCCCCTTATCAGAAGAAGAATTCATGGAAAACGTGTGTATCTCAGACTATTTGGTCATGCCTTACCGGAAAAATATGACAGGCAACAGTGGACCAATGACCGAAGCCATCGTAAACCATATTCCATCAATTGTACCGGAGCAAAGTAACTTAGGTGCCATCGCAAAATCCTACAATGTAGGTATCTGCTTCGACCAAGAAGATGCTAAAAGTTTGGCGAAAACCATAGAAAGAGTAATTGAAGAGCCTCGGTCTTTGGATTTCACATACGCCGAAAAACTTCACGAACGTTGTTTTATCAAAACTTGCAAGGAATTATATCTGAAAATCATGAATACCACCGGTAAGGAAGAAAGAAATTAAAATGGAAGCCCTTTAACCTGGACTTCCATTAACAGTTATATCATTTATTTACATTAAATAATTCTATCATCCTATTTGCCACATAGGTATTTGATAGCTTATCCTTATATCGCAGACAATTTGCTACATAAAATTCATTATTAATAACCAAATCCTCCAAATCGTTAGAAGTCCAACCATCTTTAACAATCCCTAATTTGTTCATTTTCACATAAAAACTACTAGCAGGAACGGTATTTGTCAATACAGGAGTACCGGCAGCGATAGATTCAGGTATTGAAACCATATTCAAATCTCTTTCTGTATCAATCAATAATCCAAGAGATTCCGATACATGAACAGACAATTGACTATGCGATAAAAAGCCCAAAAACAATACATTTCCATTCAATCCTTCATTATTTACAAGCTGTTGCAAAAAACATTCCTGTTCCCCTCTACCTATAATCAACAATTTATAACTCTGATACCGTTCATCAGCTATAAAAGATTTAAAATTCAATATTATCCTATCAATTCTCTTTCGTTTTACTAATTGAGCAACAACCACAAATTGTTTTTTCTTATTTGCAGATGCTACAAACTTATCCAAATTAATACCATGTTCAACAAATTCAGAGACAACAAGCTTTGCATATTTTGAAATAAAAGTCAAAGCTTGTTTTGAGCGTGGAATAACACATGTCTTCCTATAAAAAACAGGAACTATTATATTGTACCAAAACAAAGATGGGATTTTGCATAATAACCGATTATGTTTTCCCAGCTCTTGCCATATAATAAGTTTTTCAGGAATAATCAATGAAGCTATAAAAGTATTAATCGAAAATGCTTCACTTGATATAACCAAATCGTAGCAAAGTTTCCTTTTTTTTAAAAAACCATATAAAGAAAGATGAAGAGGCAAAAGACCGACCTTAAAAATCAAAGTACATGAAGATTTCAAAAATATAAGCTCGAAATCATAAGTCTCATCTTCTATAGGCTTATACTCCTCTGCCGCAACTAATGTAACATTATGCCCTAATTTAACGAACCCCAAAGCGAAATTGTATATCATCGTATCTTTTATACTATTCACCCTCGGTATTTGATTATTCTCTGCCGTATACAATATTGAATTAAGAATCAATATATCCATCTTACTTCTTCAGTTTTTTCACTCTTCTATACTCATCAAACAAAGTTGAATATATTTTACAAGTTTCCAACCAAACAACAGGAACAACTAAAATAAAAAGAAGCATTCCAATAACTGCATATAACTTTCTGGGTCCTACCGGTTTCTTCTTAACATAAGCTGTTTCAATTACTCTTGCCCTATCTTTACTTTCACCGACAGAAAGCACCAAATCTTCACGTTTTTGTAAAAGAATCAGATACATCGCTTGATATATTTCCTGTTGACGTCTATAATTTATATATTCCCTTTCCAATGTCGGAACTGTACCCATTTTATCAAGAATCATCTTTTCCTTGCCTTTTAAATCATCTAGCGTTAAAGTCATACTTTTTTTAGCGTTACCTATTGACAGGAAAACACTTTCACGTAGTTGATCTACCTGCTTATTGATTTGTGCAATTAAAGGATTATCTCCTTTTGTACTTTGCAAAAGCTTCGCTCTTTCCAATAAAGCTTCATTATAAGTTACAACCGGACTGGATGTGCTTTCGCCATCACCGGAAGCCATCATGGCAGGAACCAGATTATATTTATTTTGAGGATCTTTAATATAAGCATCCAACAAATCTATTAAACGGGTTTGGGCTTCCAATTCTATAATCTTCACTTGCAAATCTTTCATTTGCTCTACATAGAATTGAACATCATATTCAATATCAGTCATCTTATTCTGAAGCTTGTATTTTTCAATTTTCATCTCAACCTCCGACAAATCCGATATGACTGTTTCCAAACGCTCATCCAAGAATCGAATGCTCTTTTCACTCTCCGTTCTCTTTACAGAATCTTCTTGGTTATTATAAACATCTATTAAGGTACGTAATAAATCAACTCCTCTTTTCCTTTCATAATCAGTACATGAAATATCCACAACATTAGCTCCTTTTGAAAAGTCATCGAAAAGTAATGTTTCCGATAACTCTTCCGCAACCGCTATAGCTGGAGATATTTCAAGTTTAAATGATAAAGGCTTTATCGCTTCTTTTCGATATGACAACACAAAAGAACCTTCTTTTATTTTTATTTCTGCAGGCAAAGATTTAAATTCAAAAGTATGTTTTTCTTCTTCTGTTTTTGTTTTCACCTTCACTCCTCCTGCATCATTTATATCAACATAAAATGTGACGGTATTTCCTAACGTTTCTTGCGTTGAAGAATCGGTTGTCAATAACAAGGGAGCATTCTCATACATTTTATAATCATACGCATACGGTTTATAATAGGATACATTCATTCCTAATTTTAGAACCACTTCTTTCAAAGTCGTTGTGGACATCAATTTGGCTAATTCATCATCCAACACTAAACCTGAACCGCTTATTCCTCCTAAACCAAAACTTTTCATCAATCCAACGGCATCCCCAACATTAAGTCCCGCACCGGTAGTTCCTTTATCTTCCAATAATTGGATTCTTGTCTTCATTTCATAGGTACGGGGCACCAAAACCAAATATAATATAGCCAGAATTAATGAAATTATACCGGCAACCAAAAAAACCTTCCAATGAAGAATATAGTCGATTATAATCTTTTTCAAGCTAATTGTTTCGTTATCTTGTTGAATAGATTCCATATGTTCAATTACTTTCTATTTAAATTAACAATTGTGATTACCATACTCGTTATAATTGAAACCGAGCTAATTAAGGATGTTAATACAGACATTGTAAATGAACGGTCTGAGCTTGTACGAGTACGTTGCTTGGTTTTTACAGGTTCCACATAAACAATATCATTCTGCTTCAAATAATAATATGGCGATGCAAATATTGCAGGGTCCGTTATGTCCAGCCGATGTGTTTCTTTCGTTCCATTGTTATCACGTATTACCAAAATGTTTTTTCGGTTGGCGGTCAATTGTAAATCTCCGGCCATTCCTATCGCATCTAAGATAGACACTCTATCATTTTTTATTGATAATGTACCCGGGCGGGAAACTTCTCCCATCATGGTTATTTTAAAGTTAAGCAATTGAACATTTACCAACGGATTTTCAACGTATTTCGATATCATCTCCTCCATTTTGTTTGCTAATTCCTGCCTTGTCAGTCCGGAAGCATGTACTTTACCCAAAACCGGGAAATTTATATATCCTTCTTGGTCCACTAAATAGGTATATAAATTCTGGGAGGCAGTTATAGGTTGTTCCCCCTGTGGAACAGTAGAATAAGCAAAGACAGGAGGATTAAAAGGAGTCACTGCGGCAGGATCCCAGGCTGTCACATTTATTGATAATAAATCGTCATTTGTAATTTTAGTTGTATAAGTTTGGCTCATTTCTGCAAGCCTCTCCGGTGTCACCTCGTCAATGCCCTGAAAGTAAACAACATCTTTAGGTGCTCTACAAGCACACATTAATCCACAGAAAAGGACAAACAAACAAAATTTCAATTTCATGCTATTATTAAGTATTTCAAAATTTAGAATTGCAAAGATACAATTTTCATACCAACCTGCCACTAAAAAGCACCTTATAAAAACTGTTACTGTTATAACGATGCATTTTTTAAGATATTGCTGCTTGGACAACAAAAAATATAGGATATTCTAGCATTTTCCTGTACTTTTGTACAAAATAAAGTGCTATGATAAAAATTGGGAAATATAATACACTGAAAATCGTCAAAGACCTTGATTTCGGAGTCTACTTGGATGGTGGAGATGGATTGGAAATATTATTGCCGGCACGTTACGTTCCAAAAAATGTAAAGCCGGGGGATGAAATTGAAGTCTTTATTTACCATGATAATGAAGGTAGATTGATTGCTACAACTGCCAAGCCGTTGGCTCAAGCCGAAGAATTCCAGTATATGGAAGTTAAATCCGTAAATAATACCGGAGCTTTTCTGGAATGGGGATTAATGAAAGATTTACTTGTTCCGTTTAAAGAACAAAAAATGCCTATGCGGGAAGGTAAATGGTATTTAGTCTACGTGCATGTAGATCATGTAACCGGCCGTATTGTTGCTTCTGCCAGAATAGATAAATATCTGGACAATGTGATTCCTGATTACACATTTAACCAAGAAGTCGACTTACTCGTTACGGACGAAACAGAAATTGGCTATAAAGTCATTATTAATAACCGACACTGGGGATTAGTCTATCACAATGAAGTGTTCTGCCGCTTGGAAAAAGGGGAACGCATAAAGGGATACATAAAAGAGGTTCGGGATGATGATAAAATTGATGTCAGTCTTACCCCGTTAGGCTATCAAAAAATAGATGGCATAGCCGGGGCCATTTTAGAATCACTGAAAGCACAAGGTGGTTTTATCGCCGTTCATGACAAAAGCGAACCAGATGTTATCTATTCTTTATTTCGATGCAGTAAGAAAGCGTTTAAACAAGCTATTGGCGCTTTATACAAACAGCATTTGATTAGTCTGGAAACAAATGGCATCAGGCTTATCAAGGAGTAAGCCCATTCACAATTTGATGTAAATAAAAAAACTACAGGTATCGGATGTTCGAACCTGTAGTTTTTATTTATATTCAACGCTTTTCCAATATGTCTTTTACATGATTTTTTAATATATGAAAAGCCGGGGCAGCCATTGACCCATGATCATATCCATCCAATTCATACAAATAAGTATATGAATGACCAGCCACTTTCATCATTCTCCAGAAATAAGCATTTTCTTCATAGCGACCTAGCATTTCCATTTCTCGGTCACCCGACACAATAACTAAAGGCGGTGCATCCGGACGAACATAATAAAGTGGTGCAAATTCATCGATGCTGGGTTGCGTATCTTTCATTCCTTTTGATTGGCGATAAGCAAAATGGCTAATCGCATGTCCACTAAATGGAATAAGCCCTGCGATAGAATCTGCATCTACAGAATATGCTTGTAACCATTTTTTGTCCAATCCTATCATATTAGTCAAATATCCTCCTGCAGAATGGCCTGATACAAAAATCTTATGCCGGCTCCCTCCATATTTTTCTATTTCACGGAAAGTCCAAGCGACAGCAGCAGCTGCATCATCGATACAAGCAGTAAAATCACATTTTGGGAGTAAACGATAATTCACTGCAACAACAGCTAGTCCGCTATTTTGCAATTCTACCGGAATAAATTTGCTTCCGCCGGATAGTCCACCTCCATGAAACCAAACAACTGTAGCAAAATCCTTCGTATTTTCCGGATAATAAATATCAAGTTTACAACGTTGTAGAGCATACTCATCACCTGTCGTTCTATACGAAATATCTTGAATCGTTTGATAATTTTGTTTTCCCTGAGCAAATGCTGCTATAAATAGGAACTGACAACATAACAATAAATAAAATTTTCTCATGGCTTCATTTTCTTATATCCTACAAAAGTAACAATATATTTTAGAATCAGAAAAGGAGTCAGCCCTTCGACCAACTCCTCTCTTTTCTTGTCTTCGCTTTCGCTTTTTTAAGACGGCGGCTATCTACTCTCCCACTTTTACGCAGTACCATCGACGTGGTTGGGCTTAACTTCTCTGTTCGGAATGGGAAGAGGTGGAACCCCAACGCTATAACCACCTGAATTTCTTTTTATTTCAAGATTTTTGACCGGACAACTCCAGAGTTCGTCTCGTAACGACTCTTTAGAGCTGATTGATGACTCGCACCATCAATCCTTAAGACGTATCAATCCTTCCTTTGATTGGAAAGTCTCGGGCTATTAGTACTACTCGGCTTCGACATTACTGCCCTTACACCTGTAGCCTATCGACGTCGTAGTCTACGACGACCCTTGAGGGATATCTAATCTTGGGGCTGGCTTCGTACTTAGATGCTTTCAGCACTTATCCAATCCAGACTTAGATACCCGGCGGTGCTCCTGGCGGAACAACCGGTAAACCAGTGGTCTGTCCAACACGGTCCTCTCGTACTAGTGTCAGAGCCCCTCAAATATCCTACGCCCACGATAGATAGAGACCGAACTGTCTCACGACGTTCTGAACCCAGCTCGCGTGCCACTTTAATGGGCGAACAGCCCAACCCTTGGGACCTTCTCCAGCCCCAGGATGTGACGAGCCGACATCGAGGTGCCAAACCGCTCCGTCGATATGAGCTCTTGGGAGCGATCAGCCTGTTATCCCCGGAGTACCTTTTATCCTTTGAGCGATGGCCCTTCCATGCGGAACCACCGGATCACTATGCTCTAGTTTCCTACCTGATCGAGTTGTCTCTCTCCCAGTCAAGCACCCTTATGCCATTACACTCTACGACCGGTTACCAATCGGTCTGAGGGTACCTTTAGAAGCCTCCGTTACGCTTTTGGAGGCGACCACCCCAGTCAAACTACCCACCATACAGTGTCCTCATTTCCACGAGTTAGAACTCAAACAATCAAAGGGCCGTATTTCAACGGTGACTCCACAAATACTGGCGTACCTGCTTCACGGTCTCCGGCCTATCCTACACATCAATTGCCCAAATTCAATGTAAAGCTATAGTAAAGGTTCACGGGGTCTTTTCGTCCCATCGCGGGTAATCGGCATCTTCACCGATACTACAATTTCACCGAGCTCACGGTTGAGACAGTGTCCAGATCATTACACCATTCGTGCAGGTCGGAACTTACCCGACAAGGAATTTCGCTACCTTAGGACCGTTATAGTTACGGCCGCCGTTTACTGGGGCTTCAATTCAGACCTTCTCTTGCGATGAGTCCTCCTCTTAACCTTCCAGCACCGGGCAGGTGTCAGGCTGTATACTTCATATTTCTATTTCGCACAGCCATGTGTTTTTGTTAAACAGTTGCCTGGACCTATTCTCTGCGCCCAGCCTTTCAGCTGGGACCCTTTATCCCGAAGTTACAGGGTCAATTTGCCTAGTTCCTTAACCGTGAATCACTCGAGCGCCTCAGTATTTTCAACCCAACTACGTGTGTCCGTTTACGGTACGGGTACTTTATGAATATGCTTAGCGGATTTTCTTGGGAGCCTGTTTACGTCCATTTTGCCTTGTGCAAGCACGCGGCATACTGTCAGGTTCGGCTCTGATTGCGGATTTGCCTACAATCATCAACGCCTACACCCTTTAACCACCTATTCCGTCAGATGGCAGGACTGTCACTTCTCCGTCTCCACATCGCTCCATAAAGTAGTATGGGAATATTAAACCATTCTTCCATCGGCATCGCCGTTCGGCTTAGCCTTAGGTCCCGACTTACCCTGATCCGATTAGCGTTGATCAGGAAACCTTAGTCTTTCGGCGAGGAAGTTTCTCACTTCCTTTATCGTTACTTATACCTACATTTGCTTTTCCATACGCTCCAGCAAGGGTTATCCCTCACCTTCGACGCCTATGGAATGCTCCCCTACCATGTGTTTACACATCCATAGCTTCGGTAAACAGTTTATGCCCGAGTATTATCCACGCCTGACTCCTCGACTAGTGAGCTGTTACGCACTCTTTAAATGAATGGCTGCTTCCAAGCCAACATCCTAGCTGTCTTTGCAGTCGGACTTCGTTAGTTCAACTTAACTGTTATTTGGGGACCTTAGCTGATGGTCTGGATTCTTCTCCTCTCGGACGCGGACCTTAGCACCCGCGCCCTCACTCCACGGTAATATATAGTACGCATTCGGAGTTTATCTGGACTTGATAGGCGGTGAAGCCCTCGCATCCAATCAGTCGCTCTACCTCATACTATACTAGCCGCAGGCTGCACCTAAATGCATTTCGGGGAGTACGAGCTATCTCCAAGTTTGATTAGCCTTTCACCCCTACCCTCAGTTCATTGGAACACTTTTCAACGTATACCCATTCGGACCTCCAGGTGGTGTTACCCAACCTTCATCCTGACCAAGGGTAGATCACTTGGTTTCGCGTCTACTCACAGTGACTAAGCCGCCCTTTTAAGACTCGCTTTCGCTTCGGCTCCATACCTGAAGTATTTAACCTTGCCACTGAAAGTAACTCGTAGGTTCATTATGCAAAAGGCACGCCGTCACACTTTTATGTGCTCCGACCGCTTGTAGGCAGACGGGTTCAGGGTCTATTTCACTCCTCTGTTCGAGGTTCTTTTCACCTTTCCCTCACGGTACTGGTTCGCTATCGGTCTCTCGGGAGTATTTAGCCTTACGGGATGGGCCCCGCTGTTTCACGCAGAATTTCTCGTGCTCCGCGCTACTCAGGATACCACTAGGCTTCGTCAGTGTTTCGTATACAGGGCTGTCACCTTATATTGCCGTTCTTTCCAAAACGTTCTACTTCACTGATGTCTTGCCACATCGTGGTCCTACTACCCCAATACTGCCTAGACAGCATTGGTTTGGGCTGTTCCGCGTTCGCTCGCCACTACTTGCGGAATCACTTTTGTTTTCTTCTCCTATGGGTACTTAGATGTTTCAGTTCCCCACGTTCGCCTCCCTTACGGGATGACAGGCCTTCTACCTGCCGGGTTGCCCCATTCGGAAATCCCGGTATCAAAGGTTATTTGCACCTACACCGGGCTTATCGCAGCTTATCACGTCCTTCGTCGCCTCCGAGAGCCAAGGCATCCACCGTCTGCCCTTGCTTACTTTCCTTATCAACGACACCGGCTTTTTTTCAAAAGCCCGTATCTCTTGGATTGATATATCTTCAGCTTGCTCTTTTTATTCGTTACTTATCTTTTTTGAAGTTGTCCAATACGTCAAAGATCTTTTTTATCTTTTTCAGGTTTTTGTGGAGAATACCCGATTCGAACCGTTGCCCCTCTGCGTGCAAGGCAGATGCTCTAGCCAGCTGCGCTAATCCCCCTTCTGGATTTCCCTTTTCGGGGTTTCGTGTAGTCCCAGGCAGAGTTGAACTGCCGACCTCTACATTATCAGTGTAGCGCTCTAACCAACTGAGCTATAGGACTGGCTTTTCTCTTTTTCTCCTGAAACTGACTTCTCTTAGCGCGGGATACGACTCCCTTTCAGCTTCATCTTTCTCTACTGGGTGTTACCAGTTTTAAGATCATATTTTTATACATATTCAACCGTAGTACAAGCAC
>NZ_QRMP01000005.1:0-89543 GCF_003473295.1 Parabacteroides sp. AM08-6 | reverse complement strand
GTCAACTGTTTGTTGCCCGGGAGCTACGCTCCCAGCTTCATCTTTCTCTTTACCGGCCATTCCAGTTTCAAGATCATATTTTTATACATATTCAACCGTAGTACAAGCACATACCTATAGGCCTCACCACTTTGGACGATATCCTTTGCTCCAGAAAGGAGGTGTTCCAGCCGCACCTTCCGGTACGGCTACCTTGTTACGACTTAGCCCCAGTCACCAGTTTTACCCTAGGCCGATCCTTGCGGTTACGGACTTCAGGTACCCCCGGCTCCCATGGCTTGACGGGCGGTGTGTACAAGGCCCGGGAACGTATTCACCGCGCCATGGCTGATGCGCGATTACTAGCGAATCCAGCTTCACGGAGTCGAGTTGCAGACTCCGATCCGAACTGAGATGGGGTTTGGAGATTGGCATCCTGTCGCCAGGTAGCTGCCCTTTGTCCCCACCATTGTAACACGTGTGTCGCCCCGGATGTAAGGGCCGTGCTGATTTGACGTCATCCCCACCTTCCTCACAGCTTACGCTGGCAGTCTCACCAGAGTCCTCAGCACGACCTGTTAGTAACTAGTGATAAGGGTTGCGCTCGTTATGGCACTTAAGCCGACACCTCACGGCACGAGCTGACGACAACCATGCAGCACCTCGCAAATGGCTATTGCTAGAAAGGGTGTTTCCACCCCGGTCCAAATGCGTTCAATCCCGGGTAAGGTTCCTCGCGTATCATCGAATTAAACCACATGTTCCTCCGCTTGTGCGGGCCCCCGTCAATTCCTTTGAGTTTCACCGTTGCCGGCGTACTCCCCAGGTGGATTACTTAACGCTTTCGCTGTAGAGCTTACCGTGTATCGCAAACTCCTAGTAATCATCGTTTACTGCGTGGACTACCAGGGTATCTAATCCTGTTTGATACCCACGCTTTCGTGCTTCAGTGTCAGTTATGGTTTAGTAAGCTGCCTTCGCAATCGGAGTTCTGCGTGATATCTATGCATTTCACCGCTACACCACGCATTCCGCCTACCTCAAACACACTCTAGTTAACCAGTTTCAACGGCAATTTTATGGTTGAGCCACAAACTTTCACCGCTGACTTAATTTACCACCTACGCACCCTTTAAACCCAATAAATCCGGATAACGCTCGCATCCTCCGTATTACCGCGGCTGCTGGCACGGAGTTAGCCGATGCTTATTCATAGGGTACATACAAAACGGGACACGTCCCGCACTTTATTCCCCTATAAAAGAAGTTTACAATCCATAGAACCTTCATCCTTCACGCGACTTGGCTGGTTCAGGCTCGCGCCCATTGACCAATATTCCTCACTGCTGCCTCCCGTAGGAGTTTGGTCCGTGTCTCAGTACCAATGTGGGGGACCTTCCTCTCAGAACCCCTATCCATCGTCGGTTTGGTGGGCCGTTACCCCGCCAACTGCCTAATGGAACGCATGCCCATCTACCAGCAAATTGCTTCTTTAACAAATATTCCCATGCGGGACCCCTGTTTTATGGAGTATTAATCCGACTTTCGCCGGGCTATCCTCCTCTGGTAGGTAGGTTGCATACGCGTTACTCACCCGTGCGCCGGTCGCCGGCGGAGTATTGCTACTCCCCGCTGCCCCTCGACTTGCATGTGTTAAGCCTGTCGCTAGCGTTCATCCTGAGCCAGGATCAAACTCTTCGTTGTTTAAATTGTTTTTTCTTGCTCAGGACATCTTCCTTCTTATCGTAGTTCTACCTTGACGGTATGTTTCGTATTTCTACGTCTCTTGTACTACTTTAGTTGATATGTAATTCTTTCAAAGAACTTGGCGCATTTTTATTTTGCGAACGTGGGTGCAAAGATAAATGTTTTATCCCTTTCCTTCCAAATGTTTTCGGAACTTTTTTTGAAAAGTTTTTACTCCATCATTTGCCACACACTCTCGCTTGAATGCGGGTGCAAAAGTAGTGTTATAAAACATAAGCTCCAAATGTTTTTCAAAGTTTTTTCATACACACTCCCCAAAACTATTTGCTAAGACCTGACGTACTGACGGTTAAGGAATAAAAAAAATATCCGGCATAAAAATTAGAGAGAAACGTGTTTCTCCGGCAATTAAGCTCGTTGAATATACACCCATATAATAATGTATAGAAACCGTTACTTGTCGATTTAATCTTTCTGTCTGCATCATTTACCATCCATCAATTAAATCAAAAAACTTTCACCAGCATATTTCTCAAAAAGCAAACTATAATTATCAGATTTATAAATTATCCACTTTATGTTCTACTCTACCTTTGCCCACATATTTAAAATTACAATGAAAACGAATAGAATTATACTAAATGAAACCTCCTATTTTGGAGTAGGTACACGGAACATAATTCCGGAAGAAGTAAAAAAAAGAAATTTTCACAAGGCCTTCATTGTTACAGACAATGATCTTGTTAAATTTGGGGTTGTCAAACAAGTAACAGACGTGCTAGATGCAGCCTCAATACCTTACTCTGTTTTTCCTGAGGTAAAACAAAATCCGACAGTCACTAATGTAAAAGCAGGAGTTACTGCCTATGCCGCTTCCGGCGCCGACTTTATGATTGCTATAGGGGGTGGTTCTCCTACTGACACAGCAAAGGCAATTGGCATCATTACCAACAACCCGGAATTTTCCGATGTTGTATCATTGGAAGGAGTAGCCAATACCCGGAATAAATCCGTTCCAGTTATAGCCTTGCCTACAACAGCCGGTACTGCTGCCGAAGTCACAATCAACTATGTTATTACAGACGAAGAGCATGTAAAAAAAATGGTATGTGTAGATCCGAACGATATCCCAGTCTTGGCTATTATTGATGCAGAACTTATGAGTTCCATGCCCAAATCGCTCACGGCAGCAACAGGAATGGATGCTCTGACACATGCGATAGAAGGATATATAACGAAAGGAGCTTGGGAAATGTCCGATATGTTCGAACTAAAAGCCATTGAAATGATAGCCCGCCATCTTCCTAATGCGGTGGAAAACGGAAAAAATTTGGAAGCTCGCAATGGAATGGCTACAGCTCAATATATAGCCGGTATGGGCTTCAGTAATGTAGGACTTGGGGCAGTACACGGAATGGCCCATCCCTTAGGGGCTTTTTATAATATTCCACACGGAGTAGCCAACGCATTATTATTGCCTTATGTGATGGAATATAATATGCCTGCAGCATTAGAAAAGTATCGTCATATAGCCGAAGCGATGGGCTGCGACACAGCAAACATGAATACCGAAGAGGCAGCACAGGCTGCAGTCAATGCAGTAAAAGCACTTTCCTTAAAAATAGGAATCCCTCAAAAGCTGAATGAAATCGGAGTAAAAGAAGAAGATCTCCTCCAATTGGCTGAATCAGCTTTTGCAGATGTATGTACACCGGGAAATCCCAGAGATGTAACGATTGACGATTTATTTGCCCTTTATAAAAAAGCATACAAGTAAGAGACTAAAAAAGAATAAATAATTGCCGGATGTAAATTTAGCTTGAACAATCGCTTGCACCAGTTGTTTCTACAATAGAATTAAGCGTTATACAAAACTAAATTTTACAGTTATGGCAAAAGAAAGTGTCAAGATTTTAAAGGGAAAATTAGATGTAGACAACCTGTTAACACAGCTGAATGCAGCATTATCGGAAGAATGGTTAGCTTATTATCAGTATTGGATTGGAGCATTAGTTGCAGAAGGAGCTATGCGTGCAAACGTTCAGGCAGAATTCGAAGAACATGCCGGAGAGGAACTTGGACATGCCAAACTACTTGCCGACCGAATTATCGAGTTGGAAGGAACTCCGGTATTAGACCCGAAAAAATGGTCTGAACTGGCCAGATGTAAGTACGACATACCAACAGATTTCGATGTTGTCAGTTTGTTAAATCAAAATGTTTCTTCCGAACGTTGTGCAATCATCAGGTATCAGGAAATCGCTCAATATACCGATGGCAAAGATTTCACAACTTGCGATATCGCAAAACATATTCTAGCGATGGAAGAAGAACACGAACAGGATTTACAAGATTACCTGAGAGATATTGAAAAAATGAGACAGTCCCTATTAGGCAAATAACTCAAACACGAAAAAAGAAGGGAGATGCGGCAACGTATCTCCCTTCTTTTTCAATCATATTTAATGACACTCACCGGACAACTTTCGGCTGCTTCTTTTATTTCATCTTCATAATCGTTGAAATCAACCCCTTCATTAACGTGAGAACGATCCGTTACCTGAAAAACTTCCGGACAAATTCCTTCACAAGTACCACAAGCAATGCAATCCTCTTCAATCCAAACACTTTTTATAGCCATAGTTTTATTTTATTAAGATGATTAATATATGGAAACAACAGCGTCGCAGACCTAATTGTTTTATCCTCAGACAAATTAACAAAGATATTCTCTTTAAAATTAATTTAACGATTCTCTATCTTTCATTTAAAATTTAATTACTATGTTTACAGCATACTAAATATCTCTAAATAAATAAAGAACACCATGGATAATGCAATCTTTAGGTTTCCTAAACCCATCAACGAACCGGTAAAAGCTTATGCCCCAGGTTCAAGTGAAAAATCTGCCTTAAAAAAGATGTTAGCCCAACTTTCTTCAGAAGAATGGGATATTCCGCTAATCATCGGAGGCAAAGAAATCCGAACCGGCAATACAGGAAAAGTTGTAATGCCTCATGACCACCACCATGTACTGGCTACTTATCACAAAGCCGGCGAAAAGGAAGTACAAATGGCAATCGATGCTGCAATGAAAGCACATAAAGAATGGTCCGAGTTGCCTTGGGTTGAACGCGCATCCGTAATGTTACGTATAGCAGAATTGTTTGCTACAAAATATCGCTATCTGCTAAACGCTTCCGTGATGTTGGGACAAAGTAAAAATCCATTTCAAGCTGAAATCGATGCCCCTTGCGAATTAATAGACTTCCTACGCTTCAGCACATTCTATGCCAGCCAGGTCTATGCAGACCAGCCCTATTCGGAAACAGGAATCCTGAACCGTATGGAGTATCGGGCACTTGAAGGGTTCGTATTCTCCCTGACTCCGTTTAATTTCACCTCAATTGCCTCCAATCTGAACATGGCTCCGGCTATGATGGGGAATGTCGCCGTATGGAAACCTTCGACAACAGCTATCCATTCCAATTATCTGCTGATGAAAGTATTTCAAGAGGCAGGATTGCCGGATGGAGTTGTAAACTTTATTCCCGGACAAGGCAGTGTTATCGGTAAAGTCATCACAGCCAGCCGCGACTTGGGCGGTTTCCATTTCACTGGTTCTACAGCTACATTCAACACTTTATGGCGTCAGATGGGTGAAAATCTGGGTAACTACAAATCTTATCCGAAAATTGTCGGTGAGACAGGAGGAAAGAACTTCATTTTCGCTCACCCATCGGCTCCGGCTGCCGACATCGCGACTGCTATCGTACGTGGTGCATTCGAATACCAAGGACAAAAATGCTCTGCAGGTTCACGTGCTTATATCCCGGCTTCTCTGTGGAAAGAGGTAAAAGAGATGGTCGGTGATATGCTGAAAGAAATCAAAATGGGTGATGTCCAAGATTTTACCAATTTCATCAATGCAGTTATCGATGAAGCTTCGTTCGATAATATCATGAATTATATCAATTATGCGAAACAATCGCCGGATGCTGAAATTATATTTGGCGGTAACGGGGATAAATCAGTGGGATATTTTGTAGAACCGACTGTTATCCAAACAACAAATCCGATGTTCAAAAGTATGGTAGAGGAAATCTTCGGTCCGGTTATTACAATTTATGTCTATGACGACAACAAATACGAAGAGACACTGGAACTTTGCGACCGTACTTCTCCCTATGCGCTGACAGGCTCTATTTTTGCACGCGACCGTTACGCTATAGAAGCTGCATTCAATAAATTACGTTACGCGGCCGGCAACTTCTATATCAACGACAAACCGACAGGTGCAGTTATCGCGCAACAGCCATTCGGAGGTTCACGTGCATCCGGTACAAACGACAAGGCCGGTGGTCCGTTAAATCTGATACGCTGGACAAATCCACGTTGTATCAAGGAAGCACTCGTTCCGCCCACAAACTACGGATATCCATTTCTTGGAGAAAAATAACAACAAAATGCTTTGTACTAATAAATGATGATTTATAGATATATGCACAAATAAATATCATTCATTAGTACAAAGCATAAATCAAACGACTTTCAAATCAATACTATGTTAGACTTCAATAATACCGAAATCGCTTTTTCAGCCAAATCGCAGTCTGAGTTGAAAAACGCTTATTTACTGTTCAACACGATTAAATATCCGTGGTTGGTAAAATGTGCCAGCATAGGAAGCAATATCGCGCTAAAAATACATTTCCCGTTAGCATGGGCTGTTAAGCCGACTTTATACAAACAATTCGTAGGCGGAGAGACGCTGCAAGACTGCAACAAAATAATAAACCATTTAATGCGTTATAACGTACGTTCCACTCTGGACTTTTCTGCCGAAGGCGAACAAACCCCGAAAGGCATACAGGTGACTTTCGAAGAAACAATACGTTCCATTGATTTTGCGAAAGGAAATGATAATCTGGCATACGCCGTATTTAAACCTTCCACCATCACCACCGACGAATTATTAGCCAAAGTATCCGAAAAACGAGAAGAACTGACAATTGAAGAAATAAAAGCTTTCCGGGAATTTAAGGAACGTTTCATGGCTTTCTGCCAACGGGCTTACGAAAACGATGTTCGTCTAATTGTGGACGCTGAAGATTATTGTTTCCAGGACGCTTTGGATGAACTGACCGATGAAGCAACGCGCAAATTCAACAAAAAACGCGCCATTATCTTTGCAACCTTACAGATGTATCGCCATGACCGTATGCCCTACCTACGTCGTATCTTGGATGATGCCAAAGAAAAAGGATATATTGCCGGTGTTAAATTCGTACGTGGTGCTTATATGGAAGCGGAACGGCTGCGTGCAGCCGCGCTCGGATACCCCGACCCCATCTGCAAAGATAAAAAGGCTACCGACGAAAATTATAATGAAGCCGTACGTTTTGCCATGGAGCATCTCGAATCTTTCGAAATTTTCATGGGAACACATAACGAAGAGAGCAATTACATGCTGGCCAAATTGATGGACGAAAAAGGACTCAAGAGAAACGACCAACGCATCTTTTTCGCCCAATTGCTGGGAATGAGCGATAATATTTCTTTCAATCTTGCCCATGAAGGTTACAATGTAACCAAATATGTTCCCTATGCACCTGTCAGAGATGTTTTACCCTATCTGATACGTCGCGCGGAGGAGAACACTTCCGTTGCCGGACAGACCGGGCGGGAACTTCGTATGATAAAAGCTGAAATGAGGCGACGGAAAAAACTTTAACCACCAATAGTTTGTTTCATTCAATAAAAAAATGAAGTTCAAACTATTAAAAAGAAGTTTATGAAAAGATTTTCTACCGCTTTATTCTTGCTCTTATTAGCAACATCGTTAGGTGCAGCACCTATCAGCGTACAACAGGCACAAAATGCAGCGACCCGTTTTCTAAACAGCAATTTCAGTCGAACTAAAGCTCCGGCCAGTCAATTGAATTTAGTGTGGTCGGATGCCGGAATGGAAACCAAATCAGGGACAGTCATAAAAGAGGCAACCTTCTACGTATTCAACGTGTCCGAAGGAAACGGTTTTATTGTTGTTTCCGGTGATGATGACGTATATCCTATTCTCGGATACAGTACCCGGCAATCATTCCAGACGACCTCCATCCCATCCAATGTAAAAGCCTGGTTTGAAGGATATCAACAGCAAATCAATTGGATAAGAGAGGCAAAACCAGCCGTTTCCCCAGCCACAAAAGATGCTTGGACAGCCTTGGAAAGAGGAGATTTATTGTTAAAATCCCAGTCGAACTTATTGAATACGGCACTATGGAACCAAACGGCTCCTTACAATAATCTCTGTCCGACCGTCAGTGGGGAAAAAACACCAACCGGATGTGTAGCAACGGCATTAGCTATAGTAATGCGTTACCACGAATGGCCGGATGTAGGAGAAGGTAGCCATTCTTATACTACGCAAACCTATCAATTACCTTTATCGGCAACTTTCAATACCAATTATGATTGGATAAACATGCCCCTGAGTTATGTTTCCGGACAATATACCGACCAGGAAGCATCAAATGTAGCGACCCTGATGTACGATTGCGGTGTCATGTCGGATATGGATTATGCCCCCGATAATAGCGGTGCTCTGACAATAACCGCAGCACAAGGTTTGGTTAATTACATGAAATATGATAAATCGCTCCAAGTTCTACTACGAGAACTCTATACGGAAGACGAATGGGATGAGATTATGAAAAACGAAATAGACAACAATCGTCCGGTCGTGTATGGCGGAGAGAATGACCAAAAAGAAGGCCACCAATTCGTACTCGACGGTTACAATGCAGATAATTACTATCATATCAACTGGGGATGGGGCGGACTGGCTAACGGATACTTCCTGCTAGATGTTCTTAATCCTGAACAACAAGGTACGGGAGGTAACAGTGGCGGAGGTTTCTCTATCGGACAAAATGCCATAATCGGACTAAAGAAAGCGGAAAGTAGTTCTTTGTACCAAGATATTCTGGGTTACCAGGCCGGCGAGGATGGCGGAGTGCAATACAATGGTATATCTACAGATGATCCGATTGTTGCCAATTCCAATTTTACTGTATCTTTCGGTATCATATTCAATTTCAGCATCCGCGAATTTAATGGAGACATAGCAGTGGCTTTAGTCGACAACAATGACAATATCAAAGAAATCATTTCCGACATAGAATCGACTTCCATCCCGATTTATTACGGAATAGCCGGCTCCATTCCCTGCTTGATCTCCGGCCCCCTATCACCGGATGACAAATTATGCGCTGTTTTCCGCAGTTCAGATGCTACCGACTGGCAAAAAATCAGAAATGGAAGCGATACAGCTGGAGAAATCGAGGTTAGTGACCCGACAACAAACGAAACAATAGAACAAGAGAAAGCTGTTTCTGTGATTTATACAGCAACCGGAAATGTAGAAATATCTTCACCTGTCGAAATCCTGGCAATCTCTATTTATGATATGGACGGCCGTCTACTGAAAAAACAGCAGGCTAATAACGATTTCACGATTTCCCTGCCAATCGGGACATCCGGCAAAGGCGTATATATCATTGAAGTATCTACGGCAAAAGGGACAAGCACTCATAAAGTCATAAAAAACAAATAAGTTTTTTCAAACAATTCCAAAAATGCCCAAAGTACCGGATGACACTTTGGGCATTTTTGCCGGAAAACATAAGTACCAGTCAAGGCATAAGTTTAAGACCTTATTTTTTTCGTTGAAGCATCGCACGCTGACTTTTAAAATAAGGGACAGAAAAATCGACAACTTTCGACCGTTCAGCCGTATAGTCCATCAAAGAAATGATAACATCCGCCTTGCCAGTCTGCACGGCTGTTATTAACGTAGAAAACGGCATATCCTGAAATTGCAGAGGCCGGTTCAGGCATCCGGCAATCCGATAAGCCAATTCCGCATCAAAACCACAGATTTTGCCATCGGCATCTTTAAAGCAGAATGGTTCTCGACTGGCAGAAACAGCCACGCGCAAAGGAGTACCCTCTTGAGGAATCACCACAGGGACAGGCAAATATTCACCGGACGCGTTTAACCAGCGGTTCGCCATCTCATCCAAAACACCTTCCGATGTCAATGACAAAATAATAGCATCAATCGAATCTCTCAGTGAAATGTTTCCTTTACCGATAGCAATGGCAACCGGGTCTTCTCCCATTTCGACAGGAACAATCCTTAAAGAAGAATCCTGCCTGGCGACAACAGTAGCTACAGCCTTATTCGTCACGGCAGCTACAACGCGCCCTTGGCGCAAAGCTGCAATAGCCTCCATTGTTCCATCATAGCTTTTAAGATTAGCTTCGGTATGTTCGGCCATATAAATCTCATGTGTAGTTCCCCGCGGAACTCCGACATTCAACCCTTTCAAATCAGAAAGGCTTTCTATAGGTCCTTTTCCAACTGTTGTGCAGCCTATCAAGAAGAATCCCAATAGTGTTTTCCCTAACAAACCGATTTTCAGTTTATCCATGATACTACCACAAATTTAGACAGTGGCAAATATACACAATTAATAGTTTATATTTTCAATTACATTAATAAAGGCTGAAATCTGTCGGTTTAATCACGAAGCCTATGCGTAACATGCTCTTAAACCGATTGTATTCCAACAGGTTTTCGCCATAGCCATTATAGTATTGGAGAAAGAAATACTGATTCTCGTTGTTATTAAATTTATAACTGAGTTCGACTTGCGTATTAAAACTGAGCCAAGTTTTCCTTTTTGTCAAAATCACACCACAATTAAAACGGCGATTGTTTGTGCGATAATTGGCCGCCACTTGGAATATTCCATTATATTTCAACAAATCTTTGTTGTACTTCCCGTCGACAATCGGAATCCAAGTCTTAAATTGTGCTTCCCAATTGTTGGTCAGGACGACAGTTGCTGCGAGAGTTACTTTGTTCCAACTGCGGGAAGCCGTACTGTCTTTTCCATTCGATTCGTGCTCCAGCATTAGATAACCTTTCCCTATATATTTATTATGGCGGATAATCAAATGTCCCAAACCGATACCAGGATTGAAATTCAAATCTTTCATAGGCAACGACTTTTGAAAGACATTCCAGAAAGCCTTCTGCGTATATTGAATAAACAGATATGTATCAAATGGAAGTTTACTCTTCGTCAGACGTTGAGCAATACTCAACTGAAACTTAACGTCCGAATTGGCTGCAGTCGGCTTATGCCCTATCGTTGTTCCTCCGATAAAATAATTGTCCTTAAACAGTGTGAAATAGGACATCTTATCCAAAACGGCACGTACACTATCGGCATTATAAGTATTCGTTATAATTTTCTGTTCCAATTTATTTTGGGCCTGAATACCGTTCACAGCCAGCAAAGCCGACAGAAAAACAACCACTTTTTTCATAAACATTCATCTATTATTCAAGTTTCGCACGCGCGACTTTTATCAATCACAAAACGCTCACAAATATAAAGGATAAAAAAGTGGGTAATTAGCCCGTACGAAATGAATATTAGTCAATTCAAGTATCCTTTTTTATTAAAACCAATTATATACGGGTTAGTTCATTTTTCATACCTTTGCCGGCATGGAAAAAATATATCAATATTATCAGGAAAACATAGAAGCTTATAGCCGTCAAGTCGAAAGTTTGAAACGAAAAATACATTTGCTCGGCAGTATCCGGTTGTTTATTGCAGCAGGCATGATTGCTTTGATATGGCTGCTCAAAGCACAAGACTGGACTATTCTGAGTGGAGCAATCTTCGGTTGTATCGTTCCTTTTATTGCCCTAATGGTCTGGCATACCAAACTATCCGCCCGGAAAAGTTATGCGGAGGTTTTGGTCGAACTCTGCCGCAACGAACTGAAAGGGCTGGATTATGACTTTGAGGCTTTCGACGGAGCATCTGAAAAAAGTTCTGCCGACCACTCTTTCAGCTTGGATTTAGACATCTTCGGCGAACAGTCTCTTTTCCAGTCGGTCAATCGAACCGTTACTTACCTCGGAAAAGAAATGCTGTCCGACTGGTTTATCCACCCTTTGACCGATAAAAAAGAGATATTGGAACGGCAGGAAGCTATTCGAGAACTCAGCTCATTTTCATATTTAAGGCAACATTTTTACGTAACCGGTATGCTGCAACCGGGAGGGCGAAATGATTTACGCTTACTTACTTCACTGGCTGAAACCAAACCTTATTTTATCAAACGCATTCTATGGAAATTGCTTATCTGGCTAATACCCGGTATCTGGGTGCTCATTTTCACAGGTTATCTTCTAAACCTGATTCCGGGCGTTTTTGCCGGTCTATTCTTTGCTTTCTCCTTTGTACTTTCCTATATACGCTCCAAACAGATTGTCGACCTACATAATTCCGTCAACAAAATGGAAAAGATTTTATATACGTATGCCGACCAGATGAAAAGCATAGAGGGAGAAAACTTCCACTCCCGCCAGCTTGCCGACATCAGCAACCAGTTAGTGGAAAACGGTAAAACAGCTTCACAAATCATCAAACAGCTTTCCATGTATATCGGAGCCTTAGACCAGCGTTTCAGCGCTATCGGAGTGGTCCTGAATATTTTTACGTTACGAGACACACGCATGGCTATGAAAATAGAAAAATGGAATGAAACATACGCCCATGATACAATCCATTGGTTTAATGCCTTAGCTAAATTCGATGCCTTTTGTTCACTGGGTGGCTTTGCCTTCAATCATCCGGATTATATTTACCCTGAAATAGCAGACACTTATTTTAAAATGGAAGGGAAAGCGCTCGGACATCCACTACTCCGGCGGGATATATGTGTAAAAAATAACATTGCAATTGAGAAAAGTCCCTGGTTCCTGATTATCACCGGGGCTAATATGGCCGGGAAAAGTACCTACCTGCGCACAATCGGCGTCAACTATCTGTTAGCCTGTATCGGTGCTCCGGTCTGTGCCGATTCGCTCACTGTATATCCGGCAAAAATGGTGACAAGCCTGCGAACTGCAGACTCACTGATGAGCAATGAATCTTATTTCTTTGCGGAATTGAAACGCCTTAAAATGATTATCAACCGTTTGCAGCAAGGGGAAAAGTTATTTATCATCTTAGATGAAATCCTGAAAGGAACCAATTCCATCGATAAACAAAAAGGTTCGCTTGCATTAATGAAACAATTAGTAGCCTACCAAGCCTGCGGCATCATTGCCACACACGATTTGGCATTGGGCGAATTGGAGCAGGAGTTTCCGAATCAAATCAAGAACTACCGCTTTGAGGCAGACATCACGAATAACGAACTCACTTTCTCCTATCAATTACGTGAAGGTGTTGCGCAAAATATGAATGCCTGTTTCCTGATGAAAAAAATGGGCATAACAATTTAATCCGGCAATCACTAGAAAGAGAAACATAAGTCTCTATCCTTTAAATAATTGTACCCATCCTTTTCAGAAATTGTTGCCGACATTTTTACTGGCCGATAATTATCAGCCAGCTGGTTGATAATTATGAGCCAACTGGCTGACGGTTATCGGCCAGCTGGCTGACAGTTATCAACATAAAATTTGCTGCTATATAAATTTGAAAAAGCATGCGACCGAATTTGGAATAGGGCCGGATAAAATATCTGTTGCATACCATGAATAGTAAAACTTATTTCTTCCGGTACTTTTCCACTTCCGGCAAATATTGCTTAATATCATTGATACGGGTAGCATCACTCGGATGCGTACTCATAAACTCAGGAGTGGAGCCTTCTTTACCGGCCGACATTTTCTGCCAGAAATTGACGGCAACTTCCGGATTATAACCGGCCATAGCCATAAAGACCAACCCCATATAATCGGCCTCCGACTCATGTTTGCGGGAGAAAGGAAGCATGACGCCATATTGTGCACCCAGTCCATACACCGTGTTTCCCACTTGCTGGACAGCTGCCGACTTATTACTTAACGCTTGTCCTACGATAGCAGCTCCGTATTGGGCCATCAACTGCTGGCTCATACGTTCGTTGCTATGTTTGGCCACGGCATGCGCAACTTCGTGACCGACTACAACAGCCAGTTCATCGTCTGAAGCAACTAAGGGCAACAAACCTTCATATACAACAATCTTTCCACCCGGCATACAAAAAGCGTTTACTTGCGGGTCTTTCACCAAATTAAATTCCCAGGAGAAACTCTTCACTTCACTCTCCATGCCATTTGCCTTCAGATATTCCTCCGTTGCGGCGGCAATCCGCTTCCCGACACGAACAACCATCTCGGTTTTTGCCTTATCTGCCGATTTCTGAGCCGATTTGATATAATCACTATATTGAGTCAGGCTGGAAGAAAGCACTTCCTGGTCCGAGACAATCAACATTTGTTTTCTTCCGGTCAGGGGAACACTTCCACAACTACTTAACAGCAATAACATTGCGACAAATAATCCTACAATCTTCTTCATTGTTCTATCTATTTTTTACGGATGCAAAAATATCATTTCTTTTAATAATATAACAATTTGAAAATATCTTTTCCACGAAAGAAATAAAATATGCAGGATAATTGAAAAAAAGAGACGAACAATGTATAATTATTCAATTATACTCTTTATATTTGCAACCGTTTTGCATAAATATACAACATGAGTACAAAAAAAGAACGATTGGATGCTATATGCCGTACCATACAGACGGAAACGATAGGGAACCAGGAAGAGTTGCTTCGAAAACTTGAAGCAGAAGGCTTTCAGGTGACCCAGGCTACGCTGTCGCGCGACATCAAGCAGCTGAAAGTTATCAAAGTACACGACGGGGACGGCAATTATGTATATCGCCTACCCGATTATTCGACTCTTATGCAGCCCAGGAAGGAACAGACGCAACACCATCCGAACATCGAATTTTCAGGTAATCTGGCTGTCGTCAAAACCCGTCCCGGATATGCAATGGGAATAGCTTCGGACATCGATACCCATTCGCCCCACGAAATACTGGGAACAATTGCCGGCGATGACACCATACTGATTATTCCCCGCGAAGGTATCAGTCGCGACAAAATAGTAAAAGCGCTATCGCATTTCATATAAGGTAAGGGCGAAAAGTATTTCGCCCGATAAAAACAAAAGACAAAGAACAAACATAAAATGGGACAAGAAATAGAAATTGACGTAATGGTAGCCGATGCTTCACACGAAGTCTATGTAGACACCATTCTGGATACTATCGAAGCTGCCGCAAAAGTACGCGGAACCGGTATTGCCAAACGTACACACGAATACGTGGCACAGAAAATGAAAGAAGGGAAAGCGATTATCGCCCTTGCCGGAGACGAATTTGCAGGATTCAGTTATATCGAATCGTGGGGAAACAAACAATTCGTGGCCACTTCCGGTTTGATTGTAGTTGAAAAATTCCGGGGATTGGGGTTGGCGAAACGTATCAAGGATGCCTCGTTCACCCTGGCACGTTTACGATGGCCGAAAGCCAAAATATTCAGTCTGACATCGGGCGCTGCCGTAATGAAGATGAATACGGAACTGGGATACGTACCCGTTACGTTCAACGAACTGACCGATGACGAAGCTTTCTGGCGTGGTTGCGAAGGTTGCATCAACCATGGTATATTGGTAGAGAAGAAACGCAAGTTCTGTATTTGTACGGCTATGCTTTACGACCCCAGCGACCCGCATAACATCAAACGGGAAGAGGAAAAACGGAACAAACTATAAGCCGGGAAATTATTTAGAAACGATATATAATATAAAAACAAGATAAGATGAAAAAGAAAGTAGTAGTTGCATTCAGCGGAGGTTTGGACACCTCGTTTACTGTCATGTATCTGGCTAAGGAAAAAGGATACGATGTATATGCAGCTTGTGCCAACACCGGAGGTTTCAGTCCGGAACAATTGAAACAAAATGAAGAGAATGCCTACAAACTGGGTGCTGTCAAATATGTTACGATAGACGTAACCAAAGAATATTACGAAAAGAGTTTGAAATATATGGTGTTCGGTAATGTACTGCGTAACGGCACTTATCCCATCTCCGTCAGTTCCGAACGTATTTTCCAGGCATTGGCGATTTCCCGCTATGCCAACGAAATCGGCGCGGACGCTATCGCACATGGTTCGACGGGAGCAGGCAACGACCAGATTCGTTTCGATATGACTTTCCTCGTGTTGGCTCCGAAAGTGGAAATCATCACATTGACCCGCGATATGGCATTGACCCGCGACTACGAAATCAATTATCTGAAAGAACATGGTTTTGAAGCCGACTTCACCAAACTGAAATATTCCTACAATGTAGGTCTGTGGGGAACCTCCATTTGTGGCGGCGAAATCCTCGACTCCGCACAGGGACTACCCGAAAGCGCGTATCTGAAACAAGTGGAAAAAACAGGCAGCGAACAACTTCGCATCGAATTCAAAAAAGGTGAAATACATGCTGTCAACGGAGAAGTATTCGAAGATAAAATCAAGGCAATCCAGAAAGTGGAAGAAATCGGTGCAGCTTATGGTATCGGTCGCGATATGCATGTGGGCGACACAATTATCGGTATCAAAGGCCGTGTAGGTTTCGAAGCTGCAGCTCCGATGTTGATTATCGGTGCCCACCGTTTCCTTGAAAAATACACGTTGAGCAAATGGCAACAGTACTGGAAAGACCAGGTGGCTAATTGGTATGGTATGTTTCTACACGAAAGTCAGTATCTGGAACCGGTTATGCGGGATATAGAAGCAATGCTTCAGGAATCACAACGGAATGTGAACGGAACGGCAATCCTTGAACTCCGCCCGCTCTCCTTCTCTACCGTTGGTGTGGAATCGGAAGACGACCTGGTAAAAACCAAGTTCGGCGAATACGGCGAAATGCAAAAGGGTTGGACTGCCGAAGATGCGAAAGGCTTCATCAAGGTGACCTCTACCCCGCTGCGTGTGTATTATACTAACCACAAAGACGAAGAGATTTAATAATTATGATAAAGATTGGAATTATAGGTGGTGCGGGATATACGGCAGGCGAACTTATTCGCCTGCTGATTAATCACCCGGACGCCGAGATTACATTTGTGAACAGTACCAGTAATGCCGGCAACAAGATAACAGACGTACATAGCGGTTTATACGGTGAAACAGATTTGGTCTTCACGGACCAATTACCGTTGGAACAGATTGATTTGCTCTTCTTTTGTACCGCTCACGGCGATACGAAAAAATTTATGGAAAGTCATACCGTACCCGAAAATGTAAAGATTATCGACCTCAGTATGGATTACCGTATCGAAAGCCCGGAACACGATTTCGTTTACGGACTGCCGGAACTGAATCGTCGCCGCATTTGTCAGGCACGACATATTGCAAACCCGGGATGTTTTGCCACCTGTATCCAGTTGGGCGTTTTACCGTTAGCTAAACATTTAATGCTGAACTCCGAGTTGCATGTCAATGCAATCACCGGTTCGACAGGAGCAGGTGTGAAACCGTCGGCTACTTCTCATTTCAGTTGGCGAAACGACAATATCTCTATCTACAAGCCGTTCACCCATCAACATCTTGCTGAAATCGGACAGAGTTTACGCCAGTTGCAGAATAGTTTCACCAGTGCAATCAACTTTATCCCGGTACGAGGTAATTTCTCCCGCGGTATTTTTGCAACTACTTATATCGACTGCAAAATCGGCCTGGATGAAATCAAGCGTATTTACGAAGAATATTACGAGGACCATTCGTTCACATTCATCACGGATAAAAATCCGGACCTTAAACAGGTGGTGAATACAAATAAATGTCTCATCTATCTACAAAAATATGAAGATAAGTTGCTTATCATATCTATGATAGACAACCTGCTAAAAGGAGCCAGCGGCCAGGCAGTCCACAACATGAATCTGTTGTTCGGACTGGAAGAAACGGTCGGACTGCATTTGAAACCATCGGCTTTTTAACATTAACAAAAAGATGATTTAGTATGAATTTATTTGACGTCTATCCATTATTTAATATAGAGATTGTAAAAGGCAAAGGATGCCAGGTATGGGACAAAGAGGGAAACGAGTACCTCGACCTATACGGTGGACATGCCGTTATCTCTGTCGGGCACAGTCATCCGACCTATGTAAAAGCAATCACGGAGCAGGTAAACAAATTAGGTTTCTATTCCAACTCCGTTATCAACAGCCTGCAACAAAAGTTGGCAGACAAATTGGGAAAAGCCAGTGGCTATGACGATTATTCCCTGTTCCTGATAAATTCCGGAGCCGAGGCAAACGAAAATGCCTTGAAACTGGCTTCTTTCCACAATGGGAAAAAACGTGTTATCGCTTTCAAACATGCGTTTCACGGACGTACTTCTGCTGCCGTTCGAGTAACGGATAATCCGAAAATCATTGCTCCGGTAAATGAAGACCTGGCAGTAACCTACTTGCCTCTGAATGATACGGTAGCCGTAGAGACCGAACTGAAAAAAGGGGATGTGTCTTCCGTTATCATCGAAGGTATTCAGGGAGTAGGCGGTATCCAGCTTCCGTCAGACAAGTTCATGCAGGAGCTTCGTACTTTATGTACGCAATACGGAGCTTGCCTGATTTTAGATGAAATCCAGTCCGGATATGGACGTAGCGGTAAATTCTTCGCACATCAATATGCCGGTATCAAACCGGATTTAATCACGGTGGCAAAAGGTATCGGCAACGGTTTTCCGATGAGCGGTCTGCTTATTAGTCCGATGTTCAAGCCTGTTTACGGCATGCTGGGAACCACATTCGGCGGTAACCATCTGGCTTGTGCCGCGGCAATTGCCGTATTGGACATTATGGAAGATGAAAAACTGATAGATAATGCGGCTAAAGTTGGTGCTTATCTGTTGGAAGAACTTCACAAACTGCCGGGTATCAAAGAAATCCGCGGGCGTGGTCTGATGATTGGTATAGAATTTGAAGAATCGATAAAAGAAGTTCGAAGCAAACTGCTTTTTGAAGAGAAAGTATTTACCGGAGTGGCCGGAACCAATACAATCCGTCTGCTTCCCCCACTTTGCCTCAGCATCGACGAAGCCAAAGAATTTATCGCGCGTTTCCGTAAAGTGCTGAATGCTTAATTCGCTTAGTTGTTCTTGATTAATAAAAAAGAGTGTTTCAAAGAGTTTTCAACTCGTTTGAAATGCTCTCTTTTTATTTTATTTTCAATCCTTTTACTTTGCCGTTTCAGGAAACATTCCGTTCTTTGTTGTATCATAAATAATGCTATTACGATAATGAAACTAAACAAACTCATCATTGCCACCGCTTTTTTTCTGATGTGGAGCGGTGTATGTTCAGCACAAAAAACACTGGATTTAGAAGAAGTCATTACCGGACAACTTATTCAAACCCAGGGTATCGGTGCTATGACTTGGCTGAAAGATGGAGAACGCTACAGCCGCTTGGAACGGAATACCGAAACAGGAGGAACAGATGTCGTTGCTTACCGGGCCAAAGATAATAAACGTGAGGTGATTATCCCTTCAACCCTGTTTATCAACAAAGAAACCGGCAAACCAATCCCCATCCGTTCTATTTCATGGAGCGCAGACAATGAGAAAGTACTGATTTACACAAACACAAAACGCGTCTGGCGATACGACACAAGAGGGGATTACTGGGTACTCTCCTTAAAAAGCGGTACGCTTCATCAATTGGGTAAAGAATTGCCCGAATCCTCCCTGATGTTTGCCAAGTTCTCTCCGGACGGTACACGGGTCGGCTATGTATCCAATAATAATATATATGTAGAAGATATCAACATCGGTCAAATTACCCAATTGACACACGACGGTAGCCGGACTATCGTGAACGGAACATTCGACTGGGTATATGAAGAAGAATTCAATTGCCGCGATGGTTTCCGCTGGAGTCCGGACGGCAATTATATTGCATATTGGCAGAGTGATACGGAAGGAACCGGTGTGTTCGATATAATAAACAATGTCGACTCTATTTATCCGACTATTTTACATTTCCCTTATCCAAAGGCTGGTACAACAAATTCAGCCGTAAAGGTGGGGTATCTCCCGGCTTCCGGAGGAACAACGACCTGGATTAAGATTCCCGGAGATCCGAGAAACAACTACATTCCCCGCATGGATTTCATCCCGGAAAGCAACGAATTGTTTATTCAACAACTCAACCGTACCCAAAATACAAATAGAGTATGGATTGCGACGATTGGCAATGCAACCCCTGTCAACATTTTCACAGATACGGATGCTGCCTGGCTGGATGTTAACGAGCATATACAATGGCTGGATAAGAACCGTTATTTCACTTGGGAAAGTGAACGTAGCGGATGGCGCCATCTGTACCGTATAAGCCGTGATGGAAAAGATATTCAACCGATTACGAAAGGTGATTTCGACTACATCGAACCGGTAGGGACGGATATACAGAAAGGATTGGTCTACTTCATCGCTTCACCGGATAATTTCACACAACGCTATTTGTATTGTGCCAATTTATCCGGTAAAGGTGAAGCAAAACGTTTAAGTCCGGAAACAGAACCGGGTCAGCACCGGTATAACATGTCGCCTACGGGCAAATGGGCCGTACATACCTATAGTAATGCGTCTACTCCGCCTATTATCGACATGGTTTCATTCCCAAAGCATCAGTCGGTTCGTATGCTTGAAGAAAACACAAAAGCAAAAGAACAATATGCAGCACTCGGGCTGAATCCGAAAGAGTTTGTCAAAGTCACTTCCGGAGAACTGGAACTGGATGCTTATATGATTAGACCGGTAAATTTCGATGCTTCAAAAAAATATCCGGTCATCATCGAAGTTTATGGTGAGCCGGCCGGCTCTACCGTACAAGACGTATGGGGCGGTGGTGACCTTTGGAATCAATACATGGCCAACCAGGGATATATTGTCGTAAGCATTGAAAACCGTGGAGCTAACGCTCCGAGAGGCCGCAAATGGCGTAAATGTATTTATGGGGAAGTTGGGACATTTGCTTCCGAAGACCAGGCACGCGGCATACAGGATATGGCACGCCGGTATCCATTTATCGACCTTTCACGTATCGGCATTACCGGTTGGAGCGGAGGTGGCAGCCAGACACTAAACTGTATGTTTCGTTATCCTGAGGTATTCAGTACCGGTATAGCCATCGCCGCCGTAGCAGACCAACGCACTTATGATACAATCTATCAGGAACGGTATATGAATACTCCGCAAAACAATCCCGACGGATACCGTAAAGGCTCTCCTATCACCTATGCCGGAGGCTTGAAAGGGAATCTGCTGCTTATACATGGAACTGGGGATGATAATGTCCATTACCAGAATTGCGAAATGCTGGTAAATGAATTGGTAAAAGCAGGCAAAATGTTCAGCCAACTCAGCTATCCGATGCGTAGCCATGGTATTTACGAACGTCCGGGAACCACTCTTCACCTCCGCAAGTCGATGGCAAAATACTGGTTGGAACATTTACCGGCCGGAGGAAAATAACCACTGTCAATCACCAAACAATCACATACACATTCCTTTCGCAATTAGTTAAAAAAGTCCCTCTGCAAAACAAAATGCGGGGGGACTTTTGTTATATGTCCAAAGTTCTCAAATAACTAAATAAAAGCAGAAATAATGAAAAAGTATTTGATTGCAGTAGCAGCTCTGGGATTTTTAGCTGCATGTAGCGGGAAAGCCAACAAAAATATTCCCGTAGAAGTGGAAGAGGAAAGTGTATCCCTTGAAACCGTCCCCGTACAGCCGGCAACACCTGTATTACCTGTCGTAAAAGAAAAACCGGTAAAAGCTATCAACATGCGCGATTCCCTAAAGGTAGATCCGAAAAAGGGCGCTGTCGTACAGAAAAAATATAAAGGAACCGTTCCTGCAGCCGACGGACCCGGTATCGTTTACGACCTGACTTTATATTATCAGCAAGATAGTGACGACGGTGTTTACGAATTAGATGCTACTTATCTGGAAGCAGAAGACGGGAAAGACCAGACGTTCTCCTCTACCGGTAAACGTAAAGTTAAAAAAGGCGTACCGACTGATGCAAGTGCAGTCGTTTACGAACTTATTCCAAGCGACGGCAGCATGGTTTTCTATTTCCAAGCAGAAGGCGACAGTCTCACAATGCTGAACCAGGAACTTCAGAAAGCAGCTTCCGACCTTAATTACACGCTAACACTCGTTCAATAAAAATACATCTTCACAGCACATCTTTGTACATTGAAAAAGAGGCTCCTCAACATTTGTTGAAGGCCTCTTTTTTTATTCAATAAGAATTGAATTATTCGTTATTTAATTCCGAGTTTAGCTTTGATAGCTTTAGGCAGCGCATCTTTGTGAACTACAATATTCATCGTTTTATAAGCGACAAACGGTTCCGATACATACCAAGTTCCTTTGTATTTGTTGTCCGTACCCCATGAGTTTTTCACCATGTAGAATTTCTTACCGGTCTGATCTTTGGCAATACCGTAAATCTGCATGCCATGATCGTCGGTAGTCTGATAATTATCGTAATCTTTCTGACGCATTTCCTGGGTGATTGTCAACTCTTTGCAACCCGGTTTTTCAATCATCTTATTGATTTCATCATCTTTTTCCTTTTTGCTCAAGCCGACCCATCTGTCCTGATCGGAACCGGATGTTTCCATCGACTTGATATCAGGAACAACAGCAATACCGTTGCGGGTGAATCCTTTTTCACTTACATCGGCTCCCCATGCAATCGTATAGCCGGTGTTAATGGCATTATCGAAAACTTCCATCAGTTCATCCAACGGCAAATTATAAGAATCAGCCCAACGCCAATTATCTTCCACTTCAATCGGGAAAGTTGTATAGAAAGGATGGTGGGTATATGAGGTCAGCGAAACATAATCGTCTATATTCAAACCCAGCTCCTTAGCAAAGCTCATCGGGGTATATTCCTTACCGTTGTAAGTGAACTTTTCAGGCAATTTACCTAAATAAGAATCGATAATACCATCATATCCCTCACGCCATACCGGAGATAGTTTTCCGTTCGGATTACGGATAATTGTTTTCAGGTAAGCCTCAGCCAATTCACTCAATTCATTGTGCACGTGCATATCTTCACCATATTCCAAACCTTTCATTACCGATTCCGGAACAATGCCATATTCCTTCCATGCTACCAAAACATCTTCGAAGGAACCACCTTGTCCAAAATTCAGTTTTCCATGTAAACGTACATATTTATCAGCCTTATCTTTATAAGAATGATTGACAATATACATTTCCGACAAATCATATTCACCTTTCCCTTGGCGTAGCAACTCAGATTCCAAGAAGCCTATCGTAGAAAAACACCAACAAGTCCCCGTACGATTTTGATTTTTTACCGGAGTTATCTTCAACTCTTTCACCGGAGTAAACACATACTCCCCCGCTTCCTGAGCTCCCACAGTTGAGAGCGAAAAAGCCAGCACCAAGCCGGCAAGCCAAAATTTCTTCATTCTATATATTTTTTAGTTTAGCAATTTGACAGCAAAGATACAATAAGCAATTCAGAGATACGATTATTTTATTTACATTTGTTGCCTTATTGCATACATTTATAGAATAAAAGACATAAAAACAAAGGAGATTTCTTATGAAAATCACGATTATCGGAGCCGGAAACATCGGTGGAGCCATCGCACGAGGCCTGGCAAAAGGGAATATATTCAAAGCATCGGATATTACTTGCACTGCCCTGTCGCAGGCTACATTGGACAACATAAAAAATACAAATCCGGATTTCGTCCTTTCGCTGAACAATGTGGAAGCAGTAAAAGGTGCTGACATCATTATCATTGCGGTAAAACCCTGGCGTGTGGAAGAGATTATCGACCAAATTAAAGGAGTTGTGAACTACGACAAACAAATGATTGTTTCCGTAGCTGCCGGTATCACATTCGACCTTTTGAACACTTATCTGACTAAAAACAGCGGTTTCGACGATTGTCTCGCGACCCCGACTATTTTCCGTATCATGCCTAATACGGCTATCGAAGTGCTAAGTAGCATGACTTTCGTTGCCGCCCGCAATGCGACCCCGGAACAGACCGATTTAATCATCCGTATTTTCAATGAACTGGGAAATGCCATGTTGGTAGAAGAACGGCTGATGACAGCCGGAACAGCATTGGCTTCCAGCGGTATCGCTTTCGCCCTCCGTTACATTCGTGCAGCCATAGAAGGAGGTGTCGAACTGGGGTTCTATCCGAAACAGGCACAGGAAATTGTAGTCCACACAGTAAAAGGTGCGGTCGATTTGCTCCTCGAAAACAAAAGTAATCCGGAAATGGAAATCGATAAAGTTACAACTCCGGGGGGTATCACCATCAAAGGATTGAACGAGATGGAACTTTCCGGCTTCACCTCTTCCGTTATCCGGGGGTTGAAAGCAAGCAAATAATAAAAAGATAAACAACAATCCTTTCAATAAGGGTATGTCTAAGAAATTAAAAATCGGAGGAATCATCCTGTTCGTAGGCTTTCTGAATATCTTCGGAACGACAGCCATCGAACCCCAAACAGGTGCAGATAATCTCGGAACGGAACAAGTAACATGGGACAATACACTGATGCTACCTGCGCTTGGCGGAAAAGCCAACATTGGGATAGCCGGTGCTTTTTCCGGTTTTATCGGAGATAATCTGGTGATAGCCGGAGGAGCCAATTTTCCGGATGCTCCCCCTTGGAACGGTGGGCATAAGACATGGTGGAGTACCTTATATTATATAAATACCACCCAGCCGGATGCAAAATGGACCATACTGCCGGAAGGTTTACCATATCCTTTGGCATATGGCAATTCCATCGAATTGGCTTCCGGCATATTATGCATCGGAGGTTGCGATTCCGCCCGATGTTATCGGGATGTATTCCAGATTCAAATGGAAAACGGACAAATAAAGATTGATACGGACTGGCCGGCCCTACCGGTTCCTTTGGCAAATGCAACTGCCACTTTGCTGAATAATAAAATATATATCGCCGGAGGTCAGGAAAAGATGGACGAGCAGGAAGCTACCGGTCATTTCTTTGTACTGGACCTTGCCAACCGTCGAAAAGGATGGAAAGAATTACCTTCTTGGCCGGGAGTTTCCCGTGGTTATGCGGTAAGTACAGCACAAAACGATGGCTATGATACCTGTTTTTACCTTTTCAGCGGACGCAATTATAAGGCTGACGGATACATAAAGGTGCTGACAGACGGGTATGTTTATAATCCTCGTCTGAATACATGGAAAAAGCTGAAACAGGAATTTCCGGTCATGGCCGGGACAGCATTGGCTTCCGGAACAAACCATATTCTTTTGCTGGGAGGAGTACCCGAACTTATTCCGGGTTCGGACAAACATCCGGGATTCGACAATACAGTCCGCTTATATCATACCATTACAAACAAGCTGACAGACATAGAAACAGCCCCTTTCCCGATTGCCGTCACCACCCATATTGCCAGAAAAGGAACTCTTTTTTATGTAGGTAGCGGAGAAATAAAACCAGGTATCCGTACCCCGCACATATTAAAAGGAGAAATCATTTCATCCGAAAAGATGCTTGGGACAAAAGGGAACAAAGACAAAAGAAAATAGCCGGAAGCCTTATTTTAAACATACTGGAAACTCATTTTGTTATTCAATAAACAGATGACACATATCATTTAAAAGGACAAAATGAGCTTAAAAGAACAATATTGGAAATTCTCTCTGATAACCATTATTATCGTACTGGGAGTCACCCTTTTCATCGAATTCATACCTTTTCTCGGTGGTATATTGGGAGCTTCTACCATTTATATATTAGTACGAAAACAACTGTTTTACCTGACAGAGAAGAAACATTTACGGAAAAGTTTTGTAGCCATCCTGCTGTTGCTCGAAACAATCTTATGCTTCCTGATACCCTTATCACTGGCAGTCTGGCTCTTTGTCAGTAAACTGCAAAACATAAACTTGGACCCGACCATTCTGGTAAAATCAATCGAACATATAGCCCACCTGATTGAGCAACGTACCGGGTACGACGTATTGGATACCTCCAATATCATGTCTGTCGTCTCCATCCTGCCGAAGATAGGCCAAGCACTTATGGGCGGCATCAGCGGTTTCGCCATCAATGTAGTGGTATTGATACTGATTCTTTATTTTATGCTGATAGGAGGAAGTAAAATGGAAAGATACGTTTATAGTATTTTACCGTTCAGCGAAGAGAATAAAAAACATGTGTTGAAGGAAATCAATATGATTGTCACCTCCAATGCCCTCGGTATTCCGCTACTCGCCATCATACAGGGACTAATCGCCTTGTTGGGATACTGGATATTCAACGTTCCCAGCCCTTTTCTTTTCGGCTTCCTGACATGTTTCGCCACTATCATACCGGTTGTCGGAACCGCTTTGGTATGGCTACCGCTGGCACTCTATATGGCCTTGACCGGTGATTGGGTAAATGCCATCGGATTAACGGCCTATGCACTCATTGTCATCACGAATATAGACAACCTGATACGTTTCATCCTGCAAAAGAAAATGGCGGATATACATCCGCTCATCACAATATTCGGGGTCATCATCGGCCTCTCCCTTTTCGGTTTTATGGGAATTATTTTCGGCCCACTTCTGATTTCCATCTTTATCCTATGTTTTAAAATTTTCAAAGATAAGCTTTTAGATAAAGAGTAAGCGGATATTCCTATCCGCTTTCCATGTATTATTCCGTTTCTTTCGCCTTCAACAAATCGCGAATTTCGGTCAACAATTGTACATCGGCAGGAGGAGGAGCCGGGGCAGCGGGAGCTTCTTCCTTTTTCTTTGTGAGCGAGTTTACAGCCTTGACAAGCAGGAATACGGCAAAAGCGACAATGATGAAATCGAAAGTCACTTGTATAAAATTACCATAATTAATGGAAACAGCCGGAGTAATCACCTTGTCTCCCTCCATTACGGCATGTTTCAATACAATTTTCAAATCGGTAAAGTTTACTCCACCTACCAGCAAGCCTACGGCCGGCATAATGATATCTGCCACGACAGAAGTGACAATCTTACCAAATGCGGCACCGATAATGATACCGACAGCCATGTCTATCACGTTTCCGCGCATGGCAAACTTCTTAAATTCCTGTAGAATATTCCCCATAACTATCTTTTTTTATATAATAACTGCAAATGTATGTATTTAGTTGAAAAGAAAGGATGGATTTTCAACATCCGTGCATATTTTTTTCAATCATCACATTAACAGGAGCGGAAATCATACAGAGTTAAAGAAACACAAAATGTAATACAGGAGATTGGAATAAATAAAACTTTTTATCTCCTTTGTGAAATTATAATAACAGCATACTGTTCTTTTATTATATATAAAAACATCTACTTACAACTCTATAAAATTATGAGAACCAGACTATTATTAGTATTTATTCCTCTTCTGCTGTTATCCGCTTTTACAATGGGAAAAGAAAAAACAGCCGTTAGTAACCCTACTGATGTCCGTTCCCGCAGTTCTTACCTCTGGTATCCCGGTCAATTGGCGGCACATCTGCAACGCATACAACAGGAAAAGTCAGCTGCACGCTGTGTAAACGTGGGTTATCCCGGAAAATTTACTCAGGCAGAGGAACGAACTTATTTCCGTAAAAAAATAAAGTTGGAGAAAGATACTGAAATTCACTGGCAAGGAAAAGGTATCATACGTCTTACACTTGACGGAAAAGCACTCTCCCCGGAAACCGACAGATATAACCTGACTGCGGGTAAGCATACGTTGCTCTTTGATGTGCAGACCAATCGACATCTGCCTGCTTTGATAGTAGAGGGCGATGGCGTGGAAGAAAACGCAGATTGGCAAGTCAGCCTCGATGGTAATAGCTGGACACTGCCTGAAACAGATGCACGATACAATATTGCCGGTTTGCATCCGGATGAAGACCAAGATGAAGTCATTTCCATAGAGCCTCATCGGTTTATACCCGTGCAAAATGCAGATAGCAGCGACAAAGCAACAGTAAAAATCGGCAAAAACGGTTGTATACTTATTGATTTCCACGAGTTAGAGATCGGAACTGTAACATTCATCGCTTCCGGAAACGGCTCGCTGGAAGCACGCGTGGGTGAATCACCTGAAGAGGCTTTGAACGCCGACCAATCGCTTTTCGAACAAAGGCCGATTGAACCGTTCCTACTAAACGGAAGCAACCAGCAACGTATCACATTGCCCGAACGCGCTTTACGCTATATTGCTCTTTCATGCAACGACGACTGTACTTTGAGCGCAATCCGGTTCGACACCCGGCTATATCCGGTGAACCGGCTGATGCAGTTCGAGAGTGATGACAGTCGCCTAAACGCCCTCTGGAATACCGGTGTGGCAACCTTGCATACATCTATGCACAATTTCTATCTCGACGGTGTGAAACGCGACTATCTGCCTTGGTCCATGGATGCCATCATCAGTGCCTTAGGGGGAGATTATGTATTCGGCGACCGTCAAACGGCACGAAATGGAATATCCATCGCCTTGATGCCTGCCAATCCCCAAACATCCGACTGGGGTATTGTGGACTATCCCCTACATGCCTTTATCGGATTGAAACAGGACTATCTGCGCTATGGCGACCTCACGACTCTGAACATGTTCAAGGAGCGGGTGCTGCAACAAATGGCTCTCTATGAAACGGCGCAAGATGAACGCGGATTCCTTGTTGCCACACCGTCTTCGAGTGGCTTCATTCCCGGATGGTCACGCGATTTAGGTCCCGACGACTACGGTGTAGCCACTTATCCGCAAATGATGCTCTATGAAAACTTCCGGATAGCAGCCTACTTCTCCCGACTTTGGAAAGACAATTCGTTGGCCCGTCATTATGAACAGAAAGCACAATTATTGGGAAAAAACATCGTTGCCCACTTCTGGGATGAAGAACGGAAAGCCTTCATCAACGGTTATAGGCTAAACGGAGAGAAAGACACGCGTATCTCCCATCACGCCCAGTATTGGGGAGTGCTGACAGGGCTTTATCAGGAAAAATACTACGACCAATTATATACGGAAGTCATTCCTTCCATATCTTATTACAAGAAGAATATCAGTTATGAGAAAGGTTACGAGTGCCTGGCATACGCGAAAACAGGACGCATCGGCGAATTATACGCACTGCTAAGCGAAGTTTGGGGTGATTGGTTGGCTCAAGGGCACACCCGTTTCCCTGAAAATTTTTCACTCGGCGCATCCGTTGCAAAACAAAACTCTTTCTACGGACGTCCTTTCGGGCTGAGTCTCTGCCACGGGGCAAACGGTACACCTCCTATCCTATTGACCCTTCATGGAATTTTCGGTTTCACACAATCGGACGTACAGACAAACGAATACACCCTGCGCCCGGACTTGCTGCACTTGGGTTATGCACGTGGCCGCATCCCTGTGAAAGAAGGCTTTATTGTTCTTGACCTGAAAAAAGAGGGAGTTTCCACGATAGAAATCCCTGCCGGTTGTACTGTAAGACTCTATGTGCCCAAAGGTAAGAAACCGTTAGTGTTGAAAAAAGCGAAGAAATATGAATTTAATATGTAATTCATACGAATATCAAAATGTCATTAGTAAGGCAACTAAATGGGATTAGTATGGCGGGTAAAATAAATTACCCGCACATGTAACTCTTTTTAACATATCAATTCGATAGGGAAACTCCAAAATAGAGAGCATCCTGTCAATTTGCCGGGATGGGGGAAAAGTCCACTTACAAACAACAATGGGGATAACGAAACAATTTATACCGGATGCAGGCTATAATGATAACGAAATAACATTCTATCCCTCTTTTCGTAATCTTTTTGCTTTTTATTCCTATCTTTGACGCATCATAAACATAATAATCAACGGAGATGAACGAACAGATAAAACAAATCGCAGAACGTCTGGCCGGACTTCGGGATGCTTTGGAAATCACACCCGAGGAAATGGCTAGGGTTTGCAATCTGACCCCGGAGCAATATTTAGAGCTCGAAAGCGGTACGGTAGATATTTCGGTAAGTGTGTTACATCAGATTTCACAGGCTTATGGTGTAGAACTGACTACTCTGATGTTCGGCGACGAACCAAAGATGAGTACCTATTTCATCACCCGTAAAGGAAAAGGGGTTGCCGTGGAACGTACAAAAGCATATAAATACCAGTCGCTGGCCGCCGGTTTTGCCGCACGTAAGGCAGACCCGTTTATGGTGACCGTCCACCCGACTCCGGAAGGAACGCCGATTTACCTGAACTCGCATCCCGGACAAGAGTACAACATGGTACTGAAAGGGCGTTTGCTCTTACAAATCAATAATAAAGAGCTGATATTAGAAGAGGGAGACAGCATCTATTTCAATTCCGAACTGCCACACGGCATGAAGGCACTCGACGGAGAAAAAGTTAGTTTCCTTGCCATCATTTTGTGATTTTATTCAAAATTCTACCAACATGTTAGAAAGATTCGTAGAGAAGACGACCTTTGAGTCGCAGGAAGATTTTATACAGAATTTCAAGATAAAAGTCCCGGAGAACTTCAACTTCGGATACGACGTAGTAGATGCATGGGCTGAAGAAGAGCCTGATAAAAAAGCGTTATGCTGGACTAACGACCAGGGTGAACACATCGATTTCACCTTTGCCGAGTTGAAAAAATATACAGACCAGACGGCTGCCTATTTCCAGTCGTTGGGTATCGGGCATGGCGACATGGTGATGCTGATATTAAAACGACGCTACGAGTTCTGGTTCTCCATCATTGCGTTACACAAATTAGGTGCGGTAGTTATTCCGGCCACTCACCTGCTGACAAAGAAAGATATTGTGTATCGTGCCAACGCAGCCGATATCAAGATGATTGTTTGTGCCGGAGAAGAAGTGATAACGAAACATATCATCGACGCATTGCCTGAGTCTCCGACAGTGAAAACAGTTGTTTCGGTCGGTCCCGAAATACCAGAAGGTTTCGAGGATTTCCACAAAGGTATTCAAAACGCAGCTCCTTTTGTACGTCCGCAACATCCAAACAACAACGACGATATTTCGTTGATGTATTTCACTTCCGGGACCACCGGCAACCCGAAGATGGTAGCACACGACTTCACTTATCCGTTGGGACATATCGTGACCGGCAGCTTCTGGCACAATCTGAACGAGGATAGTCTGCACCTGACAATTGCCGATACAGGTTGGGGAAAAGCCGTATGGGGAAAACTGTACGGACAATGGATTGCCGGAGCAACCGTGTTTGTGTACGACCATGAGAAATTCACCCCGGCTGCCATGCTGCAGATGATACAGGATTATCGCATCACTTCGCTCTGTGCACCTCCTACTATCTTCCGTTTTCTGATACGTGAAGATTTGACGAAATATGACCTATCGTCACTCAAATACTGTACGATAGCCGGCGAAGCTCTAAATCCAGCCGTATTCGATACATTCTATAAACTAACCGGCATCAAACTGATGGAAGGTTTCGGGCAGACCGAAACGACATTGACTGTCGCTACTTTCCCGTGGATGGAACCGAAGCCCGGTTCAATGGGAGTTCCCAATCCGCAATACGAAGTAGATTTGTTGCGTCCGGACGGAAGCCGTGCGGAAGACGGTGAACAGGGACAAATCGTTGTCCGTACGACCGGTGGTAAGCCGATTGGTCTTTTCAAGGAATATTATCGCGACGCCGAACTCACAAACGAAGCCTGGCACGATGGTATTTATTATACCGGCGATGTAGCTTGGCGCGATGAGGACGGTTATCTCTGGTTCGTAGGCCGTGCCGACGATGTGATAAAAAGTTCCGGTTACCGTATCGGCCCGTTCGAGGTGGAAAGTGCCTTGATGACTCACCCGGCAGTCGTGGAATGTGCCATCACCGGCGTTCCCGATGAAATCCGCGGTCAAGTGGTAAAAGCCACTATCGTGTTGGCAAAGGATTATAAAGACAAAGCCGGCGACCAGTTAATCAAGGAATTACAAGACCACGTAAAGAAGGTTACAGCCCCGTATAAATATCCGCGTGTCGTAGAGTTTGTAGACGAATTGCCTAAGACTATCAGCGGTAAGATACGCAGGGTCGAGATTAGAGATAAAGACAAAAAATGAAACGCATCGCCGTTAAAATAGGCAGCAACGTGCTCACCCGCAAGGATGGCACGTTGGATATTACCCGGATGTCTGCCCTGGTGGACCAAGTGGCCGAACTGCACCGTAAAGGTGTGGAAGTTGTCCTAATATCCTCCGGAGCAGTCGCTTCGGGACGGAGCGAGATAAAAGCCGGACGGAAGCTGGACTCCGTTTCCGCCCGTCAGCTTTATTCCGCTGTCGGACAAGCCAAGCTGATAAACCGCTATTACGAGTTGTTTCGCGAACATGGCATGACTTGCGGTCAGATTCTTACCACCAAGGAGAACTTCGGCAGCCGTACACATTATCTGAACCAGAAACATTGCATGGAGGTGATGCTCGAAAATAAAGTCATCCCTATCGTGAACGAAAACGATACAATATCGGTTACAGAATTAATGTTCACGGACAACGACGAGCTATCCGGCCTCATCGCCACAATGATGGGGATGGATGCCCTCATTATCCTGAGCAATATCGACGGGATATACAACGGTAATCCTTCCGATGCCTCCTCTGTCGTCATCCGTGAGATAAACGGAGGTAAAGAAGATTTGTCGGAATATGTGCAAACCAGCAAATCCTCTTTCGGTCGCGGCGGTATGCTGACCAAATGCAGCATTGCCCAAAAAGTGGCGGACGAAGGTATCACGGTTATCATCGCCAACGGCAAGAAAGACAACATTCTTGTGGACTTGCTTGCGAAGGACAGCCAAACCGTCTGTACGCGTTTCATTCCTTCCGACAAACCTGTCAGCAGTGTCAAGAAGTGGATTGCCCACTCCGAAGGCTTTGCCAAAGGAGAGATACATATCAACCGGGGAGCGGAAGAAGCTTTGCTGGCACCGAAGGCAACCAGTATCCTGTTGGTCGGCGTGACCCGGATTGTAGGCGACTTCGAGAAAGACGACATTGTCAAGATTATCAATGAGGCAGGTGTCCAGTTAGGTGTCGGCTGCGTGGGTTACGACAGTACGAAAGCCCGTTCACTTATCGGTAGCCGGGATAAGAAACCGTTGATACATTACGATTATTTGTATCTGGATTAATCTATAAGAAAAAAGAGTATGAAAAAGTATTGGTTATCATTCGCATCAGTCCTGATGATTGTAGTAGGACTGCTCAGAGGCGTAGGAGGTATCACCCTTTTGTTTGGTCATCCGCTGGGTAGCGGACAGCTTATCAACTGGGGCGTCAGCTTCGTTATAGGGCTTTGTCTGGTATTGGGAAAAGATGCGGTACATCCTAAGTATATACAAAGTTACGAGAAATAATCATGATAAACGAACTATTACAACAAGCCGTAGTCGCTTCGCGCCAACTAATAACATTGGATGATGCCATTATCAACCGCATCCTCCTCGATACGGCGGATGCACTGATAGCCCGCCAGGAAGAAGTTCTTGCTGCCAATGCGGAAGATTTGCAGCGCATGGACCCGGCTAACCCGAAATATGACCGGCTGAAACTAACGGAAGAACGTTTGGCCGGTATTGCCGGAGATATGAGAAACGTAGCTTCTCTTCCATCACCTCTCGGCAGACTGTTGAGCGAAGTAACTCGTCCCAATGGTATGGTGATACGGAAAGTGACCGTACCTTTCGGTGTTATCGGTGTTATCTACGAAGCCCGTCCGAACGTTACTTTCGACGTTTTCTCTCTCTGTTTCAAGAGTGGGAATGCCTGCGTATTGAAGGGAGGTTCGGATGCAGACTCCTCCAACCGTGCTTTGGTAGCCATCATTCACGATGTTCTCGCAAAACAAGGTATCCAACCTGCCGTTTGTACGCTCCTCCCACCCGACCGGGAAGCAACAACGGAACTGTTGAATGCGGTCGGTCTGGTAGACCTTATTATTCCACGCGGCAGCAGTTCGTTGATAAACTTTGTCCGCGACCATGCACGTGTTCCGGTTATTGAAACCGGAGCCGGTATCTGCCATACCTATTTCGACAAGGATGGTGATACAGGGAAAGGCCGCGAAATTGTAAACAATGCAAAGACTCGCCGTGTCAGCGTTTGCAACGCTTTGGATTGCTTGATTATTCACCGAGACCGCCTAGCCGACCTTCCGTCTATATGCAACAAACTGTCCGACAGCAATGTTACGATTTATGCTGACAAACCGGCATTTGCCGCCCTTGCCGGACAATATCCGGAAAGCTTGCTTCAACCTGCCGTAGCAGACAGTTTCGGAACTGAATTCCTTGATTATAAAATGGCTATCCGTACCGTTTCTTCTCTTGACGAAGCCTTGGAGCATATCGCCCGCTACAGTTCAAAACACAGCGAAAGCATCGTCAGCGAATCCGCCGAAGCCATCCGCCGTTTTCAGCAAATGGTCGATGCCGCCTGCGTCTATGCCAATGTATCCACGGCCTTTACCGATGGTGCACAGTTCGGCTTTGGAGCAGAGATAGGTATCAGCACCCAGAAACTCCATGCCCGCGGCCCGATGGCATTGCCGGAACTGACAACTTACAAATATATCATTGAAGGGGAAGGACAGATACGGAAATAATCATCCGTTCAATTTAAAAGCCAGACTTTTTCACCTTTGTATTCTCCCCGGAAATGTCTACATTTGTGCCTCACTACATTAAACAGTATAATATGAGAAACTTCACTTGTGTACAGGATTTGGGCGACCTCAAGCTGGCGCTCGCCGAGGCGTTCGAGATTAAGAAAGACCGTTACCAGTTCACTGAACTGGGCAAAAACAAGACGTTATTGATGATATTCTTCAACTCCAGCCTTCGCACCCGGCTCTCCACCCAGAAAGCTGCCATGAATCTCGGTATGAATACGATGGTGCTCGATGTAAATCAGGGAGCTTGGAAATTGGAGACCGAACGTGGCGTGATTATGGATGGCGACAAACCTGAACATTTGTTGGAAGCCGTTCCGGTAATGGGTTGTTATTGCGATATTATCGGCGTACGTTCTTTCGCTCGTTTCGAAAGTAAAGAAGATGATTATAACGAAAAAATACTGAACCAGTTCATTCAATATTCCGGTCGTCCGGTATTCAGCATGGAAGCTGCTACCCGCCACCCACTACAAAGTTTTGCCGACCTCATTACGATTGAAGAATACAAAAAGACAGCCCGCCCTAAAGTGGTTATGACTTGGGCTCCTCATCCTAAATCTCTTCCGCAAGCCGTTCCCAACAGTTTTGCCGAATGGATGAATGCTACCGATTATGAATTTGTGATTACTCATCCGGAAGGTTACGAACTGGACCCACGCTTCGTAGGTAAAGCCCGTGTGGAATACGACCAAAAGAAAGCATTCGAAGGAGCCGATTTCATCTATGCCAAGAACTGGGCTGCCTATGCCGACCCGAACTATGGCAAAGTGCTCAACATGGACCGTAGCTGGACGGTAGACACGGAAAAGATGGCGCTTACCAATGACGCCTATTTCATGCACTGCCTCCCTGTCCGCCGCAACATGATAGTTTCCGATGACGTGATTGAAAGCCCGCAAAGCATCGTCATCCCCGAAGCTGCCAACCGCGAGATTTCAGCACAAACGGTATTGAAGAAGATATTAATGGGGCTGCAATAAGTCACAGATTATACGTCAACGTCAACCACGTTACTTGCGCATCACGATTACGGACTTGCGTCATTTGCAAGTCCGGAGTATCGACTATTGTTGTTTCTTCAAGACTGTTGAATATATTGTTGATACTTACGTTGGCACGTAGTTTACGATGCATGAAGTATTGGGAGATACCGGCATTCACACTTGAACGGTGCTTGATTTTGCCCTGCGGAGTGAGCTGGTCGGAGATATAAAAGGCGTCCAGTTGCAGTTCCGTGGTCGGAGTAATTGCGACATTGACATTTCCTTTGACATCACCGCAAACCATCGATTTCTTCGAATCGTAACCAATTGTACGGCCATCAATCTCATCCCGGTAAATATCGCCGGACAATCCAACAGACAAAACTGGAACCGGACGCCAACCACCGGACAGTTCGAAACCGAAAGCCTGACTATGCCCAACATTCTCTTTCTGCCAAACCACATCGTTTCCGGTATCCGGCAAAGCGACATCCATCACACGGTTTGCCTTATTCCTATAATACAAACCCGGAGTGAGCCGGAAGTTTGTACCGTTATAAGTATAAGACAGTTCCAACGAATGAATGAATTCATCCTTCAACCCAGTATTTCCTTTCTTAATATGTGTCGCATCACTATAATCCACAAACGGATTCAAGTCACTGCCATACGGACGAATAGCACGTTGGATATAGCTTAAAGCAAATTCCCCTGCACCTTCCGTTTGATAAGACAAGCGCAGACGAGGATAAGCATGGAAGCGTGAACTTGTCTGAGACTGATATTCCAGCTTCTGCCAATTCAATTCCCCCTGCACACCGGCTTCCGCATAAAACGCTCCCCACCTTTTGCCCAAAGAGGCAAACAACAACTGGGTACGGCGATAGAAATCAAAAACATTCTCTTTCGTTTCATCAGGCACCCATTCACCGGCAGCCAGCTTATTTCCTTCGGCACGATAATTCTCATTCTTGAAACGCCCGATATAACCGGCTCTGAACATCCAGTCGTTCTCGAACATTTTCCGGTAGATTGCCGATATGTAATAATTATGCTTATCCTGACGAACATAATAATTATCTTCCGCTATGATGCTTCCTGTCTCCGGCTTTTCGTTCTTATACTCGTTGTCCTCATCATATCCGAAATTATTATAATTGAAGATAACCTCCAATTGCTCCTGCGGATTAGTGAATGTATGATTCCAACGGGCTTCGGCAGCATAAGCCTCCTGGCGCTGGTCATTATACCGGTGGCGGAACATGACTGGCTGCAAATGACCTTCCACCAACTTATTGTTATGTATCTTTCCGTAACGGCTGTAATCCATCAGATTGTACAAACCGTAAACCGTCAACAAGTCGCGGGCCGTCAGGTCGTATCCGATACTCAGGTCGGCCAAGTGTACATCCGGACGGGCATCCGCATTATTATTCATCACTGTCGTTCCGGCCTTATTGGTTGTCGTTTTGCTAAAAGTACGCTTGCGGTATTCACGGCGATAATTATATTTCCCGATAATATGAAACTTTCCGGGATGCAGATTCACAACAGCACCCGCATTATAACGTTCCTGCAATCCTGCCCCCAACGTTAGTGTCAGCGGAGAGTCCTCCTTTGTAAAAATAGCAGAGGACAAGTTCAGGACACCGGCATCCCCGTCCGGCACCAATTCAATGGAAGGAACAGCCGTCATCGATACCCGGTTAAAGAATAAGGCAGGAAGCTGGATAAGCATATCCCCGCTATTCTCCTCCATCAACCCATAGGGAATACCGTTTATCAGCAGCCCCGGTTTACTGGAACCGCGATAAGTGATTCCACCTTCAATGTCCGTTATGACCGAAGGCAGTTGGCGGAATACATCAGCTGTCGTTCCGGTTACACTGCTCAAGTTTTTGTCGACCTCCAAGCGTTTCACTTCCCTGCCTGTCAAGCCCCCGAAGCGTTTTCCCTGAATTTCCACATCCTGCAAATGGATTGTTCCGTCGGCCGGTATTTGTGCGGCAACGGAATAACTCAATAAAGCGAGAACGGGAAAGAGACGCAAAGTTAGTTTCATATTATTCCTATTATTACATCATGTTCATAAACAAAAAAGTCTGTATGTTACACGCATACAGACTGTCCTCATAACTGTTTGCCGATATTATTCAGCGGGAGCAACTTCAGGAGCAGCTTCTTCTGCAGGAGCAGCTTCGGTAGCTGTCGAGTCAGCTTCAGCAGCAACAGTATCTTCTTCTTCTACGACAGGAGCAACTTCTTCTACGGTAGCTTCTGTTTCAGTTTCTGCAACTTCAGTAGATTCAGCTGATTTGTTGCCACAGGATGCGAATGATACAGCTGCAATTACAGCAGCGAAAGCAACTAACTTTTTCATTTTCTTTTAAAATTTAAACGGTCTATAATATCTTTTTGTTGTAAAACGATGCAAATGTATGTATTAATTAAATATGTTGTACAACATAATCCGCTTTTTTTCAAAATATTTCCCGTTAGTACGATAAGCCGCTGTATATCAATGTTTTCCCAGTTATCAGTAGTTACTGTAAAGGTAACGTTTGATACTTTTTTTCGGTGTCTTCTCAAACTCTGTCGGGTATAGTTGAAGTTCCGAGACAGCTTCGTAAGGTGCTAAAAGTTTGTTAAGCTCCAGTCTGTTCTGCTCCATAATCACCGGCAGGTCTTCATGCGAAATACCTGTGCTGTCCACCGTATCATAATCCGGATAAACCAATCCGACCAGCTTCCCGTTTTTCTCAACGATAAGACTTTCCATGACAAAGGGTTGGTTGTTCAATTTCGACTCGATTTCCTCCGGATAGATATTCTGTCCGCTTGCGCCCAGTATCATCGTCTTGCTACGTCCACGGATATAGATGCGGTTGTCGTGGTCTATCGTTCCCAAATCACCGGTACGCAGCCAGCCGTCTTCCGTGAAGACATTCGCCGTCGCATCCTCATTTTTATAATATCCTTTCATCACATTCTCGCCTCTCACCTGGATTTCCCCTACCTTATTATATGGATCATCCGAATCGATACGAACTTCCATAATACCTTTCAACGCCTGTCCACAGGAGCCGGGGACGAACTCGTCGTTATGGTCGTAACTGATAAGCGGACCACATTCCGTCATGCCGTAGCCGATGGTGAAGGGGAACTTAATCTTATATAAGAAGTCCGTTACCTCCTGGTTCATAGCCGCTCCTCCAACGATTACTTCCCGGAACCGGCCACCCATCGCATCTACCAGATGTTTCCGTATCTGGGCATAAATGCGGGAATCGAGCAACGGAATGTTCAAAGCCAGCTTCATCGTCGTTTTGCTCAGTTGCGGAAGTATCATCTTCTTATATATCTTCTCAAGGATAAGCGGAACCGTCAATATCAGGTTCGGCTTCACCTCTTCGAACGCTTTCAGCAGAATCTTAGGCGAAGGGACCTTTCCCAATAAGTACACATGCGCACCGACCGCCATCGGCACAAGGAAGTTGAAAGCACAACTATAAGCATGAGCCAGCGGAAGAAAACAGAGTTCGCGTTCGCCCCGGTACAGCACACCCAGTTCGCGGCCGTACGTCACATTTCCGGCCAGATTGTTTCCCGTCAGCATGACGCCTTTACTAAAGCCGGTCGTACCGGAAGTATAGTTCAACAAAACGACCTTGTCATTGTCCAGTTCGGCATATTTGATATCTTCCTTGCTGAATCCGTTCGGATATTTCTCCGCCATCTTATCGTCCATACCTTTCAACAGCTTCTGGATATTCTCGCCATCACGCTGATGCAGGCATCGGAAATCCGACAGGGAGAATACACCGCGTACCTCCTCTATCATCTCTTCTTCCAGCGTATCCCAGATGCGGTCGCTGACAAATAAGAATACGGAGCCGGAATGGTTGATAATATGATGTACATCGTTCGGACTAAAGTCTTGCAGAATAGGGACGATAATCGCCCCATAGGTAACAGCCGCCATATAAACGATACACCAGCGCGCGCTATCTTTCCCTATCAGAGCAATTTTATCGCCACGCCGTATCTGGCACTCTTCAAACAAGGTGTGGATACGGGCAATCTCCTGAGCCACCTCGCCGAAAGTAAAGCCGGTTCCCTTACTATAATCCGTAAGTGCCGGCAACTCCCAGTTCTTCTTAAAACTTTCTTCGTATATCTTGATAAAATTCTCTTGTATCATAGCTTAAAACTTATCGTGTATGCAAAAATAAAGACTATCGGGCAGATACACAACTAAGCAACAATCTTTAGCAGAAAAAGATAGGAGCTTTTAGATTTTTCATCCTTATCCATTAGCTCTTTGCTCCCTTGACATTAATCGTTCGCCAATTGGCGAACGAACGTTCGCTTGCTGACGAACGACCGTTCACTGGTTGGCGGACAATCGTTCGCCAATTGGCGAACGACTTATGGTTACCATGAAAACAGCTAATAGATAGTAAGGAAATACTTAAGCAATACCGACCTATGGCTTACCAGGAACAACCGGTATGAGTGAACGTTAACAGCCGGCAACTCTCCTATTCCGAATATTTTCGCTAAATTTGCGCGATAATTACACAGCAATGATAGATAAAACAGTATTCGAGAATAAGATAGCCGCCTATTACACCTTAGGGTGCAAACTGAACTTCGCCGAAACTTCCACAATAGGGAAAGTGCTAGCCGAACAAGGAGTGCGCAAAGCCCGTACAGGCGAAAGGGCGGATATATGCGTTGTCAATACCTGCTCCGTGACAGAACTGGCCGACAAAAAGTGCCGGCAGGCTATCCGCCGTATCGGTAAACAACATCCGGGCGCTTTCATTGTCGTGACGGGATGCTACGCACAACTGAAACCGGAAGAGGTTTCCCATATCGAAGGAGTGGACCTTGTACTGGGAGCCGAACAGAAGCTGGACATCCTCACCTATCTGGACAACCTCAAAAAGAAAGAAGAAGGAGGAGGCGCCGTAATTGCTTCCCCGACAAAAGATATCCGGACATTCTCTCCTTCCTGCTCGGCCGACGACCGGACGCGACATTTCCTGAAAGTGCAGGACGGATGCGATTATTTCTGTTCTTATTGCACCATTCCTTTTGCCCGCGGACGTAGCCGCAACGGGACAATCGCCAGCATGGTGAAGCAAGCACAGGAGGTTGCCGCCAAGGGAGGAAAGGAAATTGTATTGACAGGTGTCAACATCGGAGACTTCGGGAAAAGTACTGGGGAAACATTTATCGACCTAATTCGCGCGCTGGACGAAGTGGAAGGCATTCTCCGCTACCGCATCTCTTCCATCGAGCCGAACCTGATAACAGATGAGGCCATCGACTTTGTTGCCGGCAGCAAACGCTTTGCCCCGCATTTTCATATTCCGCTGCAAAGCGGCAGCGACGAAGTGCTTAAACTGATGCGCCGCCGATACGACACGGCCCTGTTCCGCCATAAGATTGAGAAGATAAAAGAAATCATGCCCCATGCCTTTATCGGAGTGGATGTTATCGTGGGAACGCGCGGGGAAACGGACGAGTGGTTCGAGGCAGCACGCTCTTTCATCGAAAGTCTTGACATCAGCCAGTTGCACGTGTTCAGCTATTCCGAACGTCCCGGTACGCAGGCGTTGAAGATAGCGCATGTGGTTGATGCGAAGACAAAACATCTCCGCAGCCAGCAATTGCTGGATATTTCAGAGCGCAAACTGCATGCTTTCTATGAAGCACACATCGGAAACGAAGCGGATGTTTTATTCGAACATACGAAGAAGGGAGGCATGATGCACGGTTTTACCGAGAATTACATCAAAGTGGAAATTCCGTACGACAGCTCGCTGGTGAATGAAACGCGCCGGGTAGTGCTGGGTGGTTGGAACGAAGACAAAACGGCGTTATTAACAACAAATCATCATGTGGAGTAAAATACAATATGCACTGATATACAGTTGGGTAAAAGTTCATGCCCTATTGCCGATGCGGGTACTTTATATACTGTCCGACATCTTATATGTTCTCATTTATAAGATAGCAGGATACCGCATCAAGGTAGTTCGCCGGAATATGCAAGCGGCTTTCCCAGACAAGTCGGAACAGGAGCTGCGCAAGATGGAACGGGACTTCTATCATCACTTTGCCGACTATATTGTCGAAACAATCAAGCTGGCGCATATCTCACTCGAAGAGGTGCAACGGCGTGCTTTCCTGCGCAATCCCGAATTGGTGGACAAGCTGATGGAAGAAGGACATACTTGCTTTGTGTTGCTGATGGGGCATTACGGTAATTGGGAATGGTTCTCCGCCTCCACTTCGCGTTTCAAGGACTCACGCATCTATCAGATTTACCGTCCACTCAACAATCTGGCTTTCGACCGGTTGTTTATCCGGCTCCGCACACGCTTCGGCTCTTACGGAATAAAAAAGAAAGACACGATACGCGACATCATCCAGCTAAAGAAAGATGGTACGCGTTCCGTTGTAATCTTCCTGGCCGACCAGACGCCCAGCGCCGCCAACCTGCATTACTGGACACCGTTTCTCAATCAGGATTCGTCTATCCTGACCGGCTCTGAACGGATTGCCCGCAAACTGGATTTACCTGTTATCTTCTTAGATACCCGGAAAGTGAAACGAGGCTATTATACAGTCGATATGAAACTGATAACCTCCACCCCGAAACAAACACCGGAGTTCTGGATTACCGAACAGTATGCCCGGATGATGGAGAAATGTATCCTGCGCAATCCGGCTTATTGGTTGTGGACGCATAAACGCTGGAAATATAAACGTTCCGACAGCCTCGTTCCTATTGTTGATAATGAAACGTTGAACAAAGATGAAGAATAAGAAGCTGGCTGTCGTTATACTGAATTGGAACGGAAAAGCTTTGATGGAAAAGTTCCTGCCTTCCGTCGTAGCGAATACCCCGACCGAATGGGGCGAAGTCATTGTGGCCGACAACGGTTCGACGGACGACTCTATCGCAATGCTACAAGAGAAGTTTCCGACTGTCGGCATCATCCGGTTTGATAAGAATTACGGCTTTGCCGAAGGATACAACCAAGCGTTGAAAGAAATAGACAGCGAATATACCGTCTTGCTCAACAGCGATGTGGAAGTGACTCCCGGCTGGGCGGATGCTCCGGTCTCCGCTATGGATGAAGACAAGACAATCGCTTGCGTCCAACCTAAAATCCTTGCCGAACGCAACAAAGCCTATTTCGAATATGCCGGAGCAGCCGGTGGCTTTATGGACCGGTACGGTTATCCGTATTGCCGGGGACGCGTGTTGCACGTTGTGGAAAAAGATAACGGTCAATACGATACGCCCGCTGATTTGTTATGGGCTACCGGGGCTTGCCTGTTTGTGCGGACGGCTATTTATAAAGAAGCGGGGGGGCTGGATACCGGTTTTTTCGCCCATCAGGAAGAAATCGACATGTGCTGGCGGCTACGCTCACGCGGGTATCGCCTCATCTGTACGCCTCAATCGGTAGTCTATCATGTCGGAGGGGCCACATTGAATGTGGAAAGTCCACGAAAGACTTTCCTTAACTTCCGCAATAATCTATTGATGCTTTATAAGAACTTACCGGAAAAGGATTTGAAACATGTCATGCGTGTTCGCTTCTGGTTGGATTACATTGCCGCTACCAAATTCCTGGCCTGTGGACATTTCCCGAATGCCAAAGCGGTGTACGAAGCAAGAAAAGCATTCTTCGAATTGCAACCGGCTTATACCGCCCAACGGAAGGAGAATCTATCGAAAACCGTCCTTTCCGATATTCCGGAGCTACGGAAAGGAAGTCTTATCGCAGCGTTCTATCTGCAAGGGAAAAAGAAATTTTCTGATTTATAATTATTCCATTCCTAACAATTGTATGAAAACTCTAATTACAATCCTTTTTCTTTGTCTCTCCGTTTTTAGTCGGGGCGAAAACCTTATCAGACTCGAAGAACCGAAGTCGAATGAAGCTGTTCCGGCAGGCAAGGCCATATTCTACGGCAAATTTATCCAACGACTGGGTTTCAAAAGCGGTGGGTATCCGCAAGATATACGAATCGTAAATATTGATACACACGAGACATATACTTTCCGCGTCAAGACAACTTTCAAAGCGGCTAAAGAAAATGTTTTCTGCTATGTAATCGAACCCGGCACATACGCTATCGTCAATTATTGGTGGACGAAAAGCACTTGGTACGGGGGTAAAAGCCATATTGAACCTATCTTTAAAGGCATCGAAGTAAATGATAAGCTACAAGAGCGCGTTGATACAGGCGAACTGAAAGAAGAAGATTTCGAAATGTATTCCTTCACCGTTTCGCCAAATACTCTACATTATCTCGGGACTTGGGATTTCTCAAAATCTCCTGTTTCTTTCTCCGATGAAAAGGGAACACTCGATAACACCATGATAAGCAAATACAAAAAGCTGGACTTTCCGAATGCAAAGACTACCTTACCGGAATAAGGTCTTATCCCATCAGGTACATTATCACGCTATTGCCCGGAGAATGTAGTTACCATTTTCCGCCTTGTGTATAAAATTTAGTAAGTTCCTTCAGTAGCTGTTTCTGGCCGGAAGCCTTATCACCATGAATGCACGGACCGGTAACACACCCACCTTCGCAAGCCATTACTTCGATAAACTGTGCAGGTGCTTTTCCGGTTTTGGCATAAGCACGGAGTAATGCTACGTTCTTTTTGGTCAGGTTGGCAACTTGGATAGCGTTGATGTCCGGATTATCTTCTTTCAGATATACTTTCACTGCGTTGATAACACCGCCCGTTTGCGCAAATCCGTGCGCCTCGCGAACTGAATTAAAGAGGACGGAGAAGGGTTGTGCATCTTCTACCTTTATACCAAGGCCTTCCATGATGGAACCGACCTCCTCGAAAGTAAGCGTGAAATCCACACACGGGTCCATTTTCACTTCTTTGCGTTTAGCCACACACGGACCGATAAAGACTATTTGGGCATCCGGATATTTCTCTTTCACAATCCGGGCCGTATAATACATCGGTGAACCGGTCGAAGAGATATATTTCTTCAAATCCGGAATATGTTTCTCGGCAAGTTGAACATAAGAAGGACAGCAGCTGGTCGTCATAAAAGGTTGTCCTTCCGCCAATTTTTCTTTTAATTCTTCAGCTTCGTGGCTGGTAGTCTTCATGGCTCCCTGGGCGACTTCCACTATTTCAAGGAAGCCCATCGACTTGATGGCTCCGTATACTTTCTCTACCGGAGCACTGAATTGTGCCAGAATAGAAGGGGCCACAATTGCAACCATCGGTTCCTTATTCCGTAGGCGTTGCAGGATATCGAATACCTGAGAAATTTCAAAAATAGCACCAAACGGGCAAGCATTTATACATTTACCGCAATAGATACATTTTGTTTCATCGATATGCTCCACTCCATATTCATCTTTGCTGATGGCTTTCACCGGACAGACTTCTTCACAAGGAATCGGAATATATACGATAGCATGGTAAGGACAATTCTGATGACATTTACCGCAACTGATACATGTATCATGGTCAATCTCTGCCTGCCCGTTCTTCTTAAAACGGATAGCATCTTTCGGACAGTTCATATAGCAACTGCGGGCTACACAACCACGGCAAAGGTTCGTAATCTCATAATTCACCTGTACACAAGACGAACAGGCTTCATCTACGACACACATCAAATTCTCTTTCTTATTTTCCGAGCGGAGTAATGCTCGTTTGGCATATTCGGAAAGAGGAGTCAGCTCGTCCACTTCATCTTGCATATCGAAGCCTAAAAGAGGAAGTGTCTTATATTTCCACACTGCCCGCTCCTTATGTACACAGCAACGACCGATAACTTTCGATTTACGGGGACTCAGCTCTATGGGTAAACGATCAATCTCATCAAGAAGACGGTTTTCTTTCCAGAGTCTTATTAACTTCGCCAACAATCCGTGGCGGACAATCATTACGTTGTTAGTAAATGCCATGGTAAATCTATTATTTGTGCTTAAATAAGGGCACAAAGATAGTCAATAATATTAAAATATACTAACAGAATTTCTCTTTGAGAAGAATTGATGCGCTATAAACATCTCCTCCGAAAGGCGGATTTAATTTGGACAGTTTCAATTCTATCTCCGTCAAACTGGGAAATTGTTCTTTTAGTGCATATAAGATACGGCCTGCGGCATGTTCGAGCAACTTGGAAGGAATGTCCATCTCTCGCTTCACTACAGCATAAACAGCCGCGTAATTAATGGTATCTTCCAGTTCATCGCTCATCAGGGCCTTTTCCAGAGGAGCTGTCAAAACAAGGTCGACAACGAAATTATTTCCTACCTGTTTTTCTTGCGGCATTACACCATGGTAGGCATAGAATTTCATTGTCTCCAGTTGTATTTTTGTTATCATAATCGTTATTTTATCTGTAAATGTAGATAAAGTAAACCTTTCTGCAAAAAAATAGTCTTATATTTGCGAAAGCAACAAAGTATAAAAACGATGGGAATAAAACTGAAAGAAGAAAATACAACTGGTGGGTTGCATAACACCCTCGCCACCGGCACGAACGTAAAAGGAGATATTCATACAGAAACAGACTTCCGCTTAGATGGAAAAGTGGAAGGAGATGTAGACTGCAATGGAAAAATCGTTGTCGGCCCCAAAGGAAATGTTACAGGTAATATCGTTGCGGCTAATGCGGAAATACTAGGTAATGTAGAAGGTTCCATCCGTGTAAGTTCTAAGCTTATCCTGAAATCTACAGCTGTAATCAAAGGAGACATTTCCGCACAGTCTCTTGAAATAGAACCGAATGCACGTTTTAACGGAGCTTGCAATATGTCCGGAGAGGTCGCTACCAAAGAGACTAGCAAATAAAAGCAGAGAATAAATTTATTATAAACAAAAAGAGGATATTCAGCGTAAAGTAGAATATCCTCTTTTTGTTTTCTCTATTTTCTTCCTGACTTTTCTATCAATGCTATAATCTTATTATTCAGATTATCTGCCCGTAATAGCTCCTCCAGTGTTATATGCATCCGGTATCTCCAATAATGATTGGGATGGGATGGGATATTGATTCGTTCGGCACTGGCATCTTTCCGCTTGATACTATCGTCCATGGCAAACCAATCCTGCAACGGAATGATTGCCAACATCGAATGGGTATTCAAATGATTAGAGACAATCTGGGTGGCAATATCGGAAGTACATTCCTCCGTTGCTTCCCCCTGCCTGCCTAAAACCTGATTATAATAACGTTGCGTTCTGGCATAATCTTCCTTCCACCAACTGCGAAGCGGAGACATGTCGTGCGTCGATGTCGTGCATACCGAATGGTAAGGTAAATTAAGCAAATCGGTAAATTCACGCTGAGCAGTCTTAGGCATTCGCTCTATTTCCAAACTGAATATTTGCAATTTATTCATGACATCGGGTACAGAATCCGGTATCATGCCTAAATCTTCTCCACAGACCAACATATCCGTACTACCAACCAATGGCGTCAAACGTTTAAAAGCCTGCGCTTTCCAAAAGTCATTATGACGATGATAGAAGAAATGCCAATACAATTGATCGAATGCATACCGGTCAGTTGTACTTAACTCACGATAAAGGTAAGACTGATTTGCCGAAATACGCGGATGGAATTTATCCGGATTACGCGAATCACGAAGGAACAATACCTCATTTGCTATGGCAAACAATCCTTCTTTAATCCGTATCGAACCTTCGTCCGTTTTTCCGGCAAACAAAGCTTCAATCTTTCTTTGTGTATCACAAAACGGTTTCAAGACAAAATGGTTCGAAGAAGACTGCGCCAGATAAGTTCCAATCACCATTTCCACCTGCTCACCAAACAATTCCGGCAAAAACTCACGATTTATATGCGGAGTCGTCAGACGGGCTTCATTGAAAATCAGTCCATACTGCTCGATTTCCTCTTCCGTAAACGGCAATGCTGGATTAAAATGGCCACAAAGTCCCTGTACATAGTCCATCGGCACTTCCCAGATACGGAAGAAACCTAAAATATGGTCAATGCGGAAACAATCGAAATAATCACTCAATTTACGGAAACGGTTTTTCCACCAGATGAAATTATCTTTTTCCATGGCATCCCAATTATAAGTCGGGAACATCCAGTTTTGTCCATTGACGGAAAAATCATCAGGAGGAGCACCGGCCTGCCCGTTCATATTGAAATATTGAGGTTCTGTCCACGCCTCAATACTGGTACGGCTGACACCTATCGGCAAGTCACCTTTCAGCACAATACCGTTTTTACGAGCATAGTCTGAAACAGACTTAAACTGTGTATGCAACATGTATTGCAGGAAATAGGAGAAAGATATATCCGGATAGGCTTTCCCATTTCCGGTACATAATTTGCGTACACGAGATTTGTCGAATACCGAATAGTCTTTCCATTTCGTAAAATCGGAAGTACCATACATATCCCGCAAATAGCAATAAGCAGCATAAGGAAGCAGCCAAGTCTCATTTTGAAGCAGGAATTCCTTAAACCCCTGCGAATCAAGAACCGCAGCACCTTCCTGCTTGAAAAACTCGCGGCAATATGCAAGCTTATATTTAACAACTTCTTCGTAATCGACCGTATCTTTTGCATTCAGCTCCACCTGCTTGGCTGCAAAAAAAGCCGCTCTTTCTTTATCTTTCAATACACCCAGCAAAGGCAGGTTTATATACATCGGGTGAAGTGCATAAATCGAAATAGCACTATAAGGATAGGAGTCAACCCAGGTATGCGTCATTGTTGTATCATTCATCGGCAATACCTGTATGATACGTTGGTTCGTTTTTTTCGCCCAATCTACCAACAGCTGCAAATCACCCAAATCACCCACGCCAAAACTTTGCTCCGAACGCAAAGAAAAAACCGGGATTACCGAACCGGTACAACGCCAAAAAGGCAAGTTATCCCGAAAATAAAGACCGGAAACAATCACGGTTTCGCCGACCGACTGTTGCGGCAAATTCAAAAAGCGGTTCTCATCTTCTTCCCAATACAAGGGTTGCCGCTTATCGTCGTAAATCAGGAATTTATATTCCAACGGATAGGTAATCTCGTTTGCATCCAAATCGATATGCCAGACAGGAAAAGTATCGCAACTTAATATCAGAGCCTTATCCGGATGCCAATTTCCCAAACAATCCTGATTACCGGTAATGGCAACACTTTGATTTTTTTCTACACGGGGAACAGATATTTTAATGGTCAGCCGTTTACCGCTTTTAACGGCACGCTCATACGTGTTACAAGGATGTGCGAATAAGCTTTTCGTAAATGCCGACGAATAAAATGCGAGATTTACAGGACGTATCTGCCAATAGTCATAAAGGGTATACCGAGTAGCAGAACCTATGAAAAACACTTGATGGTTCCTCTCCCATTCTTCAAATATCTGCTCGTCATTTGAACTTAGGAAGTATCGGTATTCTATTTGTTCAACCGGAGAAGTAATTTCCAGCTCCAATTGCCAGTTACCATCTCCCGCATAATTCATTTCTTTAGCTAAAGCCGGTTCCCAGGAACCTAACTCCGGTATCGACCCTACTATACATAGCTTCTGTCCCCAAACGGTATGGAAGTTAATATTAAAGGTGACTTTCATGGGTATTACTTTTAGTTCTGGTCACAAAGATAAAAAGAATTATGAATTATAAATGATGAATGATAGTTGGAAAACATGCATTTTACATTCAAAATTTATAATTCACAATTCTACAGGTTTATCATCCGCATCTGGAAGCGCCACAATTCGTACAAATCAAACAACCTTCTTGATAAACAAGCGTTTCTTGTCCACAATTCGGACACTTCTGTCCTTTTGCTTCCGTACCATTTGGCAAATATTTCTTTAATGCGCGTTCCACACCATTTTTCCAAGTATTAATAGATTCATTATTCAATTCCATTCCCTGAACCAATTTAATAACCTGGTCAATAGGCATACCGTAACGCAGCACACCGGATATCAATTTTGCATAATTCCAGAATTCCGGGTCGAATTTTCCATCCAAACCCTCGATAGTCATTTTATAACCACGCTTATTCTTGAATTGAAAATCGTAATGTTTATTTCCGTCTTCATCATAACTTTTGATGATAGACCCTTTTGATACATTCTTGGGAAGCATGATACCTTCATCATCATCGGCAAGACCGGTAAAGATTTCATACGGACGGCCATTCAACAAACCGACAAATGCAATCCATTTCTCACGATTATTCTGGAACTTCACAACATCAGCTTCCAGCTCACGGGGACGCGTTGCCACAATAATAGGAGGCTCCATGCAATTACAATCATCTTTCTTTTTCTTCCCGTTATCTGTAGACAATAACACCCCTGAACGAGAGCCGTCACGATAAACGGTACAACCTTTACAGCCACATCTCCAAGCTTCCACATACAGGGTATCAACAAGTTCCTCAGTCACATCCGCCGGTAAATTGATTGTTACACTGATAGAATGGTCTACCCATTTTTGAATACGCCCCTGCATACGCACTTTCTGCAACCAGTCAACATCGTTGGAAGTAGCTTTATAATACGGCGATTTAGCCACGAGCTCCTCTACCTCTTCCTGAGTATATTTCTTGGACGCAGAATAACCGTTAGCCAACATCCAGGTAACAAATTTATGATGGAATACAATATATTCTTCAAATGCGTCCCCGGTTTCATCCACAAAATCCACACGGGCTTCCGCATCATTAGGATTCACCTTACGACGGCGACGGTATACAGGCAAGAAAACCGGTTCGATACCAGAAGTCGTCTGGGTCATTAAACTCGTTGTCCCGGTCGGAGCAATCGTCAGACAAGCAATATTACGGCGGCCGTATTTCACCATATCTTCATACAACTGTGCATCAGCTTCCCGCAAACGGTTGATAAACGGATTTTTTTCTTCACGCTTAGCATCATAGATTTCAAATGCGCCACGTTCCTTTGCCATATCAACAGAAGAACGATAAGCAGCCAATGCCAATGTCTTCTGCACATTTTCCGCACAATCTGTTGCTTCTTCCGTTCCGTAGCGCAATCCTAACGCGGCAATCATATCGCCTTCAGCCGTAATACCGACACCTGTACGACGCCCTTGCAAAGTCTTTCTCTGAATCTTCTCCCACAAATGCCGCTCACTTTGTTTTACTTCCAACGATTCCGGGTCTGCATCTATTTTTGACAGAATCTGTGCAATCTTTTCAGACTCCAAATCAATAATATCATCCATAATACGCTGTGCCAGTCCTACATGCTTCTTAAATAAATCATAATCGAAATAAGCATCTTTCGTAAAAGGATTCACCACATACGAATAAAGATTTATAGCCAACAGACGGCAGCTATCATAAGGACACAAAGGTATTTCGCCACAAGGATTTGTAGAAACAGTCCGGAATCCGAGATCTGCATACGAATCCGGTACAGATTCCCGTAAAATAGTATCCCAGAAAAGTACTCCGGGTTCTGCAGACTTCCAGGCATTATGGATAATCTTTTTCCACAGGGCAGCCGCATCAATTTCTTTTACAGTTGTAGGATTAGCCGAATCTATCGGATATTGCTGTTTGTAAACAGTTCCGTTTACGACAGCCTTCATAAAATCATCATCAAGCTTAACAGAAACATTTGCTCCCGTCACCTTACCTTCCGTCATCTTCGCATCAATGAAAGATTCAGAATCCGGATGCTTTATAGAGACACTAAGCATCAACGCCCCTCGACGTCCATCCTGAGCCACCTCACGGGTAGAATTGGAGTAACGTTCCATAAAAGGCACCAACCCGGTTGAAGTCAGTGCCGAATTTTTCACAGGCGAACCTTTCGGGCGGATATGAGACAAATCATGTCCTACCCCACCGCGACGTTTCATCAACTGTACTTGTTCTTCATCAATTTTGATAATCGCACCATACGAATCGGCTTCTCCGTCCAATCCGATTACGAAACAGTTAGAGAGTGAGGCAATTTGATAATTATTGCCAATTCCCGTCATCGGACTTCCTTGAGGGACGATGTAACGGAAATGATCAAAAAGGTCAAAAAGTTCTCTTTCCGATAGAGGATTAGGATACTTTTTTTCTACGCGAGCAATCTCGCTTGCCAAACGATGGTGCATATCAACGGGGGATTTTTCATAAATATTCCCGAATGCATCCTTCAAGGCATACTTGTTTACCCATACTTTAGCGGCCAATTCGTCGCCTGTAAAGTAGTCTAGCGAAGCTTTAAATGCTTCATCGAAGGTGTAAGTTTTGAGGTCCACAATTATTTAAGTTTTATGATGGTGCAAGTTTAAGCATTGTTTACGTATTTGCCAAATTATCCAACTATTAAAACACAAATTGTTGAAAAGTTTTCCATTACCACACAAACACTTATTGATTTACAACAAATTACAATTTCACAGAAGTAAAATAATTTCCCAAAAGCAAAACCTGCCACACAACATAGTTTTCCAAAACAAAAAAAGGACACACCCAAAAGGTGCATCCTTTTCAGATAGAAAACTATCATTATCTTCAATTTTTCAGCTTCACTTCTATTTCCTCTACGGAAGAGCGGAAAGACTTACTGGTTTCCATTTGGTCTTTTATTGTCTTACAAGCATGCAACACCGTAGCATGGTCCTTTTTCCCCACAATCTTTCCAATATGAGAGAAAGAGCAATCCGTATATTTTTTTGCCAGATACATCGTAATTTGGCGGGCCTGTACAATTTCACGTTTACGGGAGCGGGTCTGAATGACAGATTGTTCAAGATTAAAGTAATTACATACCACTTCTTGAATCATCTGAACAGATATTTGTTTCTTTTCCAAACGAACAGCCTGACTAATCACACGCTTAGTAAGAGGCAGGTCTATTTCCTTGTTATTGATAACAGCATTTGCCATTAACGAGACAAGAATCCCTTCCAAATCCCGCACATTCTCTGTAACGTTATTGGCAATGAAGTTAAATACTTCATCAGGAATCACAATACCGTCATGGTTTATTTTATTCTTCAGAATCTTTTTACGCAAATCCAAATCCGGACGGCTCAATTCGGCTGTCAACCCCCATTTCAAGCGCGTAATCAAACGCTCTTCCATCCCCTGCAAATCTACAGGTGCTTTATCGGAAGTCAATATCAATTGCTTTCCTAGCTGATGAAGGTGATTAAAAATATGAAAGAAAGTATTTTGGGTTTTATCCATTCCTATCAGTTCCTGAATATCATCCAACAGAAGGACATCAATATTCTGATAGAAATTCAGAAAGTCATTTGTCGTATTTTTACGGATAGCATCTGTAAACTGAACACGGAAAAGATGCGAAGAGACATACAATACCTTTTTCTCTGGATGAAGTTCACGGATACGTGTTCCTATCGCATGACACAAATGAGTCTTTCCAACACCCGAAGGTCCGAAAATAAACAAAGGATTAAATGTTGTCTTACCGGGATTCTGAGCAACAGCTTCACCGGCTGTACGTACCAACTTATTACTGGTTCCTTCAAAATAATTATCGAAATTATATTTGGGGTTTAGCTGAGGGTCCAAATCCTGGGGAGCAACCTGGGAAAATGGATTCGGAGCTTTGTTTGCATCTTTGGGAGTAATCTTTTTAACAGCAACCGAGCCATTCTCCGCCGGATAATCAACGGTACCACCAGTCGTCTTATCGACCATTATACGGTAGTTCAGCACCGTACCTTGCCCTATTACACGATATAAGGTAACCTTTAATACATTTACGTATTTTTCTTCCAAATATTCATAAAAAAACTGACTCGGTACCTGAATGGTAAACTTGTTGTCTTCATATGATAATGGTATAATAGGCATGAACCATGTGTTAAAAGCGGCCTCAGGTACAATATCCTTAATGACTGCGAGGCATTTATTCCACAAAGTTTGATATTCCATATGCATGATTTTTTTCTCTCCCAACTATACTTATAACTTTCAATATTTTTTTGTGACTACAAAGTTTAGAAATTAATTCCGAAAAAAAAAGTGTGATTTTGTTTGGAACTTTTGATTGTTTAATATTCCATTTAGTGTCAGACAGTTAATTGTAACAATCTGATTTGCTGAATATTACAAACAGCCGTCAACAAAAAGCCTTTATTTACGGGTATTTCTACAGACTTGTTTCAACCGTAATATATCCTCAAAAAAGTACCCTATATTTACTTAGAGGCCTCTATCTAAAGGCCTTACACTTGTTAGTAAACAGTGTTATATTCTTTTTCGTTTAATTGGAACAATTCTAAATAAACCAGACGTAAAAGATTTTACTACATTATATCAAAACACTGAAAAATGCACATATCTTTTCGGGTTTTGTCTCAAATCCAACAAAAGCTTAGATGCGTTTTCCGTTGTACTGTTTAAATTGTCGTACAATGCACGATCATTAAGTAAAAGCCCCATACTATTATCCTTCGAGTTCAGCTTCAAGGTTATCTTTTCCATATTATCCAATGTAGCATTTACGGTATTGACTGTCGTAGCCAAATCCAGCTTTTTCAAACCAGAACTTACGTCCGAGAAGTTACCGGTAATCACTTTCAAATCTGTCATAATACCTGGGACATCTTTACTTAGCATCTGATTTAACTGACGTGACGAAGCTGCCAAACTCTGGGTTGTTTTTTCTATATTATCCAAAGATTGCGCAAGAGCCGGATGATTCACCAATGTTTGCAATCCTCCTAAAATAGAATCAATTTTAGGCAATAACAACTCCACCTGCGGAAGTATCTTTTCCTGGACAGACTGCATCATGTCCGATTCCATACGTCCTTCGATAGTAGCACCGGGCTTCAAATAATCGGACACATATTTATTCAGATGAATGTGCAACTCACCACCTCCTAGAAAGCTATTAACAATCGTAATATAGCTTCCTTTGTTTATCTTCATATTGTCTTCCAAGCTAATTTCAACCGTTATCTTATCCGTTGCATTATAGTCGTAGATAATATCCCGGACCAGCCCTACCTTAAAACCCTCTACAAAGACCGGACTGGAAATGGTCACTCCTTTCACATTTGTACAGGCTACCATATAATGGTTGGAAGGTTGAAACAAATTAATTCCTTTCAAGTAATTAATTCCTAAATATAGTAAAGCCAAACTAATGACAGAAACAAGTCCTATTTTCGCTTCTTTGGTGAATATACTTTTCATCTCTTTATAATATTTTTTTCTGTTACAATTAATATTTTACTTTCTTGCCATCTCTAAATGCAACAATAAATGCATCCTTAAAGTCTTTTGCAACCTTACGACGTATTTTTTTTATTTCATCAAAACTTGTTGTTTCGCCGTATGTATATTTATAAATTCCTTTTTCCACATAGAAATCAACATCCTTATATCCCTTAAACAGTTTTGAACCCGGAGAAAGTTTTTTATCAGAGGTTAGTATTTGAACTTTAAAGATTCTTTGCCCTTTCGCAGGCTGTCTAACCGAAGTTGTTTTTTCCGCAGCAACAGCTTGCTTCGGACTTGCCGATTCTGTTGCAGCAGCACGACGTTGCCGGATATCCTCTTCACTTCCGGCGGGAGCAGACAGGTGCTCGACTTTGGGCTTCGAAACAGATATTCCGCCATCATCAACCGGCATCAACCCCGGAGCTACAGTACCCGAATTAGCAAGCGCACCACGCTTCCGGTCATATTCCCATTTATATTTTGTAAAAGCGTTATAAATGGATGTCGCTAATTTTTGTTGCCCGGCCGAAGAAGCCAAAAAACGTTCTTCCGTACTATTCGAGATATATCCCAGTTCCACAAGAATACTCGGCATACTCGTTTTACGAAGCACCAAAAAACCAGCTTGGCGCACCCCCCTGTTGACACGTTTTGCAGCCGAAAAGCTCTTTTGAACTTCCGAAGCCAAGCTTATACTTTGCTCCATATGCTTATTCTGCATAAACTCAAAAATAATATACGATTCCGATGAATTAGGATCGAACCCTTCATACTTTTGCAGATAATTATCCTCCAACAAAATAGCCGAATTTTCACGCATTGCGACTTCCAGATTTTCATCCGTACGAGCCAATCCCAGCGTATAAGTCTCCGTACCGGTTACGGCACTTCCTCTCTTCACTGCATTTGTATGGATGGATATAAAAAGGTCCGCTTTATTTCGATTTGCGATATTTGCCCGTTCGTCCAGTTCGATAAACACATCAGTCTTGCGTGTGTACACGACCTTCACGTCGGGATGTTTTTCCGAAATCAAACTTCCCAGCTTAAGAGCGACAGCCAAATTTATAACCTTTTCATTAATAATCGTACCCCGAGCTCCAGGATCTTTACCTCCGTGACCTGCATCAATGACAACCGTAAATGTTTTTTCCTTCGCCTGAAGTACAGGCAAAACAAAAAACAAAGCCATTATTAAATTTATATATAGAAAAGTTCTTTTTGCCACTTCAAATTTTCTGCAAATTTAGGGCAAATGTAATGCTTTTTACCGACTCTAAAGAGTTTTTTTCGAACAAAAAAAGGGTGATTCCGATAGGAACCACCCTTTTAACTTTATCTATATCCTGAATTATTCAGAAACTACTTCAAAAGGAATCTCTACTGACACTTCTTTATGAAGTTTCAGAGTAGCTTTATAACTACCAACTTCCTTAACTGCTTCCTTAATGTAGATAAGCTTACGTTCAACTTCAAAGCCAGCCTTAGCCAAAGCATCAGCCACCTGAATATTCGTAACAGAACCGAAAATAGTTCCGGTAGAACTTGTTTTTGCACCGATTGTCAGCGCAACGCCTTCCAATTTAGCAGCCAAAGCCTGAGCATCTTCTTTCACCTTAGCCAACTTGTGAGCACGTTGTTTCAAGTTTTCAGCTAATACTTTCTTTGCAGATTCAGATGCGATAACTGCTTTACCCTTGGGGATTAGAAAGTTACGTCCGTAACCGTCTTTAACTGTTACGATATCGTCTTTGTAACCTAAATTGATTACGTCTTCTTTCAAAATAACTTGCATATTCTGTCTCCTCTCTTTTTATTATTTCATTAAATCGGTTACGTAAGGAAGCAACGCCAGGTGACGAGCTCTTTTAACAGCCTGAGCGACACGACGTTGGAACTTCAAAGAAGTACCGGTGATACGACGCGGAAGAATTTTACCCTGTTCGTTCAGGAATTTCTTCAAGAATTCAGGATCTTTGTAATCGATATACTTGATACCGTTCTTTTTGAAACGGCAATACTTTTTCTTTTTAACGTCTACTGAAGGCGGAGTTAAATATCTGATTTCTGATTGAGTTGCTGCCATGATTAATTCTCCTTTACTGTTTCTTTAGATGATTTCAGATTTCTTCTCTTTGCTGCATATTCTGCTGCATACTTGTCCTGGCGGAAAGTCAGGAAACGGATAACACGTTCGTCACGACGGAAGTTAACTTCCAACGTTGCGATTGTTTCCGGATTCGCCTTGAATTCAACCAACTGATAGAAGCCTGTTGTTTTCTTGTCGATAGGATAAGCCAACTTGCGCAAGCCCCAATTTTCTTCGTTCACGATTTCTGCACCTTCCGCTTTCAGGAGGTTCGTGAATTTTTCTACCGCTTCCTTCATCTGTGCGTCAGACAAAACGGGAGTTAAAATGAAAACGGTTTCATAATTGTTCATAAAACACTGTTTTATATTTGTTAATAATTAAATTTGCGGGGCAAAGGTATAAAGTTTTCTCTAAACGACAAACCCATACGCATATTTTTTATGTGTTAATTAAAATCTTCAACGCATTAAATAAAGAATTCAGATATGCCAGGATTTATTAAGAGTTTATACTATAACTCCAATTCGGGCTAAAAAATTCAAATCTTATGCTTGGGATGGGTTTTCCTGATTATCAAAATGTCACCACTATAGCGACTAAATCGGATTAATAGAGCGAGTAAAATAAATTACCCGCACATGTAACTCTTTTTAACGTATCAATCCGATAGCAAAACTCCAAAATAGAGAACATCCTGTCAATCTGCGGAGATAAACTTTTTCACCTTATTACCCAGCGGTTCAAATGATTATTCATTGTTACCAAAACAAATTTATAAAACTTACTAACCGGCAATGAACTCAAATCTACCCGGTACTTTCCTTCACCGGAGCGTACAGTCGCCAATTTTATCCATTCGTCCGTTCCTCCTTCCTTAAAATGATTGCTGACTGCAGCATAAATGGTAACAGGCGTCCCTTTCGAGCAATATTCCCAAGTCAACTCGACCGTATCGTCATAGGGCAATGTCTGCAAATTGAAAATATCAGTTTGGCCGACAAAAGATATACCATCCTGTTCCCATAAGACAGATTGCGGAACTTCGAAATTCATAAAACGACAAATAGACGGAGCGATGTCGATTATCGCTAATTGTCCGGCATTAAAGTATTTGTTGACTGGGATATTCGTCGAAATCCACGTAGTTCGTTCACGAAGAGATTGGCCGCCATGTCCATGGCCACTTTCCGTACGTCCGTGGTCGGTAGTCACAACCACCATCCATTCTTCATCAAAATTAGCTTCACGATATTTCACAGCCTCCCATATACGGGCAACCTGAGCATCCGCTTTCCGGACATATTCATCAAAGAAAGCTCCGTTTCCAGCGATATGCCCGGCATCGTCGGTGTACCACAAATAAACCCAACTCAAATCAGGTGCGTCCTTCCGTATACCTTCAGCTGCATCTTTGGAAACCTGTTCGTCAATATCAAAAATATGCAACTCTTTTTCTTTCTTCGGGAAATGAAGGGTATCCAAGTCATACCCGTCCTTTACATAATCTATTTTCAAATAGCCAGTCTCCGGTTTGCCTTCACCAAGAAGGACCGTACGATTGTCCGTCCAACTCGAATAGATTGCTGTCCGACAAGGTTTAGTCTGTTCCTTTGCTATACGGAACAACGTCCAATAATTATAATTCGGTTTCAAATCGGAATTACCCCCTACATTATGTTTATTCATCCACGTAGAAGTCAACAGACTGGTATATCCGATTGCCGAAATAGTCGGAGTCTGTGAATAACCTCCTACTTCTCCACCGGTATAGGCACGAGCATAAGCACCTTTAGAAGCAATTTCGAAAATAGCCGGCGTATGCAAACGTTCTATCTGATCAGCCGGAACTCCATCTATAATTATGTATAAGGCTTTATGAGTCTTAGCCAACAAATTTATACTACAAAAACAAAAGAAAAAAGACACCCATAATAATCTCATATTCAATCAATATTAAAATTCGCATTAAATAAAAGAGAAAACATTGTAAAACTACAGTTTATTCTTCATATAATACAAATTTGACCACCTAAATTATTTTAATTGATTTGCTCCGGATATTTATTTGACTATCTTAGCGCACTTATTTGAAGTTATCAAAGACATAAGCCCAAGGATAAATGGCTGTAAATGAAAGATTGACGATGGAAGAGCAGGAGGTTAGAAAATATTTACGGCAAATACAGGAGGAAAACTCCCAGACAGCCCTACGTAAATTGTACGCTCTATATTTTGATCGTTTCTTTCGTATTGCTTACTACTATCTACACACTGAAGAATGGGCTCAGGAAGTTGTTTTAGACGTATTCCTGAAAATATGGGAACACCGGGCTTCTTTACATCAAATCGCCAATCCGGAAGATTATTTCTTTATTACTATTAAAAATGCTGCTTTAAATTATCTCGAAAAGGAACAGCACCGAAAAGAGTTGACGATAGAAAAAGACACTGTTGTTAAAACAGATAAATCTCCCGAAGAAATCTTAATTGGCGAAGAACTTTTCGCCCACTATGTCAAGGCCCTCGACCGTCTGCCGGAACGTTGCCGGGAAGTATTTATCCGCATACGCGAAGAAAAGCAATCGTATGCCCAGGTCGCAAAAGAATTAAACACCAGCGTTAATACAGTAGATGTCCAGCTTCAGAAAGCAGTCAAACGGTTACGTGAAATGTTAAGCCGGTTTATAAACAAATAAATCCTGACAAAAGGATACTTAAAAACAAAGATTTTCATTCTCAAAGTTCAAAATCACTAATCCGGAATTTATCTTCTAAAAAAACAGCTATTTGACATCTACTCGAACAAACGCCACGAATTAATACTTATTAACCAAACAAGCGTAGTGAATTCTTTCTCTTAGCCTGTCTTTATTTAAAAAGAATTAATTAAGCAAAAGGTTAAAATGAAAACAAAACATTTATTTGGAATACTCTTCTCATTCCTTTGTACAATCAACTGTGTAAGCTGTAGTGACAATGAAGAAAACAAAGAGCCGGAGGGTTATATAACATTGAATATGAAAAACGAACAAAACGGAAAAACCTTATTAGGCTCATCCGATGTATATATCAATACAGCCAACAACTTCAAAACATCTTCTTGTTTTATTGCAGATATGGGAAAAACGTCAGGATTAGGTACCCCCACAAAAATGTTATTGAACAATCTCAGTCGAGAGACAGCGGTCATTTCCAACCATTTATATCATATTTATGACGAAGATGTTATTCAAGACTTTCCTTCAGGGACTAGAGCTATAATGATTGGTTCCGGTTATTATAAGGCCTATGTTGTAGCTCCGATAACCCAAGAGGGTATCACAACCGGGACCGTTGTGAAATATGTATTAGCTTATCCGGAGACAAACGATTTGCCGGGATGTGGGGAAAACATAGGAAATATAGACTATATAGGAGATTGTATAGAATATAGATTGCCGAAAAATACAGAATTATATTTTAGTGCATATCTGGATGATGATAAAGATGCCTTTGACATACAAATCAAAGATGGGGTATTAAAGGTCACACTATTGAAAAGTATTAACCGAATTTATGGCCCTTATGGAGATTATACGATATATGCCCGTTCGGGTACTACGTTTACTCACATAAAATTCCAAGCAGGCATGCAACAATAATAAATCCGCTAGATTATGGAACCAACACACGATGATATTGATAAAATACTGGATGAACTTACAAGTTCCACCCGCTCGCCACGTGGACGCTTTTCAGCCTCAAATAGTTGGAAGCTTTTGGAAAAGCGGATTAATCCTTCAAATAAAAAGCGACAACTATGGCGTATTGCCAGTAGTATCGCCGCTTCAATATTATTATGTCTGGCAGGTTGGTATACATACGACAAACTATGGCCAGCTCCCATGCAGACAGCCTCTACGCTGGCTGAGATACGCACAGTGACTTTACCAGACCAGACTCAGGTAACCCTGAACCGATACTCGACATTATACTATCCTAGCCGTTTCAAAGGAAGAAAAAGAATTGTCGAACTAAAAGGAGAAGCCTATTTCGAGGTAGAGAAAGATACCCTGCATCCTTTTATCGTAAAAACAAACCCGGTCAATATCCGGGTTTTAGGGACTCATTTCAATGTGGAAGCTTATCCCGGTGATACGGAAGTGAAAACAACTCTTCTCGAAGGCTCTGTAGCTGTCAGTCTCCGGGATGAAAGCCGGCAAGTTGTATTATCTCCCAATGAGAGTGCCGTCTACAACCGAACGGAGAAAAAGCTTCAACGCGAAATGACACCGGAAAGCTCAGCCGAAATAAACTGGTGTGGCGGTAATTTCATTTTCGACAATCTTCCGCTACAGGAAATTGCCCGGCAACTTTCACATGCTTTTCAAGTAAAAATTAAAATAACAAATACCTATTTGAGAAGTTTCCGGATAAGAGCCCACTTCACCCATAATGAGGGCTTGGAAGAAATACTTCATCTGCTACAAGAAGCAGGCAACTTCAATTATACAAAAACAAACGATACGATAATCATCAGCTCTAAATAAATTATGAGGCATTTCTTGTACAGTTCACCTTTCCACACCTGTCTGACGACGTTGTTGTGGATGATTCTCTGTGTAACATCCCTTTATGCACAGGATAAAGAGGCACAATTGGATTTCAGCATTCAACAAGCGACTTTAGATAAATTCGTGAAACAAATGGAGGTTGTATCCGGCTTCTCTTTCATCTATGGGGAAAAAGTAAAACTCAAAACGCCAATCACCATAGATGCCCGCCGGCTCACTGTCAGCCAAATACTGGATAAAGCATTCAAAGATGAAGCGATAACATTCGAAATTTCAGGAAAACACATCCTATTGCAGAAACGTCCGGAACTTCGGAAAAGCTCCGGACAAAAATATACTATCAGCGGGTATATCAACGATAGCATCTCATCCGAAACACTGATTGGAGCTAATATCCTCGAACACCGGCGACATACCGGAACATCCACGAACTCATTCGGGTTCTATACACTTACGCTGCCCGAAGGAGATACAAATTTATCATTCTCTTACCTCGGATACGATACAAAACAATACAAATTTCAATTAAGTCGGGATACGGTACTCAATATCCGGTTAAAAGCAAACAATCAACTGGAAGAAGTAATTGTATTATCCGACCGTAGAGAAGCCGGTATCCACTCGACGGCAATGGGAGCGCTCGAAGTACCTATCACTCAAATACGTAATACTCCGACAGTACTCGGAGAGGCCGATTTACTAAAGACCATCCAACTATTACCCGGTGTACAAGCCGGTGTGGAGGGCTTTAGCGGGCTATATGTGCGCGGAGGAGGACCCGACCAGAATTTGATTTTACTGGATGGAATACCGATATACAATGCCGACCATTTGCTGGGTGTATTTTCCGTCTTTACGCCGGAAGCCGTGAAAAAGGTCACCTTGTTCAAAGGATCTTTCCCTGCCCGTTTTGGAGGTCGCCTCTCTTCTATTGTCGACATACGGACAAACGACGGAGATATGAAAAAGTTTCACGGAACAATCAGCGTCGGTCTTCTAACCAGCAAGCTGCATCTGGAAGGGCCAATCCTGAAAGACCGCACTTCATTCTGTTTTACAGCCCGGCGTACTTATCTGGATTTGCTGGCGAAACCGTTTATGGACGATGATGAGAAATATAGTTATTATTTCTACGATATCAATGCGAAAGTAAACCATAAATTCTCGGACCGCAGCAGGTTGTTCGTCAGCTTTTATAAAGGAAAAGACCATTATCATTTCGACCAGGAAAAGGAGTATGACGGAACGGAAAGTGGGAAGCCTCATACTTATTTCTATAACAACAAAATAAAACTCGACTGGGGAAACACGATTACAGCAGCACGCTGGAATTATGTATTCAATAATAAATTATTCAGCAATACAACCGTAGCATTCAATCAATATAAAATGCTAATGGCCGGTGGCTATCGAAAAGAAAACTACGGAATAGATACCAATCAATCTTACACTTACAACTCCAACTACCGTTCCGGCATACAAGACTGGAGTTTCCAGACAGACTTTGACTATACTCCCGTTCCTTCCCACCACCTCAAATTCGGAGCGGCTTATCTATTTCATACTTTCCATCCGGAAATCACCACCTCTCGCGTATCAGAGCAGGAAACCGGAACTGCCGGACAAGATACTGTCTATCGCATAGCGGATGACGATAATATTTACGGGCATGAATTAACAGCCTATGTGGAAGACAATTTGAATATAGGCAGCCGTTTAAGTATAAATGCCGGTCTCCATTTAGCCCTGTTTCATACGCAAGGAAAAAGTTATCTTTCTGCACAACCCCGCTTGTCGGCTCGTTACTGTATGAATAAAGGGTTTGCCGTAAAAGCTTCTTTTACGCAAATGGCACAATATGTTCACCTGTTGTCTTCTTCGCCCATCTCTTTACCCACCGACCTTTGGGTCCCCGTCACCAAAAACATCCGTCCAATGCGTTCCGAACAGTATGCACTTGGCGGTTACTACACCGGACTCAAAGGGTGGGAATTCTCGCTTGAAAGTTATTATAAGCAGATGCACAATGTATTGGAATATCAGGATGGTGCTTCATTTTTCGGTACATCCAACAGCTGGCAGGAAAAAGTTGAAATGGGCCGGGGACGTTCCATGGGGATAGAGATACTGGCACAAAGGACATTAGGAAAAACAACCGGATGGCTAGCTTACACCTTATCCAAAAGCGACCGTATATTCAAGGATGGGAGCATCAACAACGGCAAGCGTTTTCCTTATAAATACGACCGTCGCCACAGTATCAGTCTTTGCCTGAACCACACATTTAACGAAAAGGTAGACATAGCCGCCACTTGGATATTTAATACCGGTGGGACAGCTACCATTTCCGAACGACTGACCGGTATTATGTTACCCGGTAACGAAGGCTATATAGATGAACAGAATTACATTTCTCGACGGAATAATTATCGCCTTCCCAGTAGCCATCGGCTGAATTTCGGTATAAACTTCCACAAAAAAGTACGACGAGGCATACAGACCTGGAATATTTCCATCTATAATGTATACAACGAAATGAATCCGAACCTGATTCATCTGGAACGGGAAAAAATCTATTACAACGGTTATCCGGATGAAAGCGGAGCCATGCAATACAAAACGAAAACAAAGACAAAGCTAATCAAGCAAACGCTTTTACCTTGTATTCCGTCTATCACCTATACATTCAAATTTTAAACACCATTGGCATGAAAAAGCAATTCTTATATATATTCGTACTTTGCCTCACTACGCTGATTTCCTGTGAGAATGAAATTTTTTTCCAACAAGAGCATCAGGAACCGCAATTACTGATGAATGCTTTTTTGGAAGCCGGAAAAAAAGAGAACAAAGTATATCTCCGTATCGCAAAGGATGCAGAAATGGTGCAAGTAGGCAATGGCTCTGTCAAACTTTTTATCAACGGGGAAGAAAAAGAGACGGCCGAAGCTAAAATTCTTTGGATAAACAGCGGTCTAAAGGACTCTCTTAAAGCATGTGTATTAGAGACTCCATTAAATCCGGGCGACCATATCCGGCTGGAAGCAACTGCAGAAAATGGGAAGTTCCACGCTTCGGCCGAAACGGAAATGCCTTACCCTGTAAGCCAAATAGAAGTCGACACTTGCCGCACATTGTTCAAGATAGATTACGGCATGACGGAATGTATGCAGTATAAAATCAAAATCAACGACCGTCCCGGAGAGAAGAATTACTACCAGCTTGTTATCCAAGAAGGTATCTATTTCGGTGAAGAATTGCCAGACGACTGGGAACCTACAAATTATGTGGAGATTATCAACCAGGAGGATGTTGTACTCACCGACGGGCATATGACAACATCGGACGACGACGAATATAATTTTATGGACATGGCTATCCGGAATGTCAACAACGTATTTACCGACAGGCGTTTCCCTGATGCCTCTTATACGTTAAAAGTATATACCCGGTATTACGAACCGGATGTATACGTGATGGATTACGCCATCCGTATACTTAGTATCAGCGAACCGATGTATCGATACCTGCGTGCCCTCAATTGCCTGCAATCGGAAGATTATGATGAAACGTTCATGGAACCGGTCATCATACCCGATAATGTAGAAGGAGGACTGGGTTTTGTAGGTGCCAGTGCCGACAGTAAAATCATCATCAGAATCATAGACAAGCGACACTAAAAACGGTACACCGTTGTTATGCAGGAAAGTATTCCATACATTTGCATCATCAAACTATCTATTGCATAAAATGGTTATAAGTGGAAAAAGAGTATGATGCGGAAATTTTTTGCTATTTGTCTGTTTTGCCTACTTGTTTCGGGAATGTATGCCCAATATGTTCCCGACGTTCTGGGAGACGACTATTTACGTCGTACTATCCGGATGCCGGACGATTATGAAGGGAAAGTGGTTTGTACACTTGTCAAAAAGCCCCAATTGCCGGATACCCGGCAGGCTGTCCTCTATATTCACGGCTACAACGATTATTTCTTCCAAAAGCAATTGGGTGATAGCATAAATGCACATGGATACAATTTTTATGCGATGGATCTCCGGAAATACGGCCGTTCCATTCTACCAAACCAAAACCCTTTCTTTTGTAAAAGTTTGACGGAATATTTTGCTGACCTCGATACGGCATTAGCGATTATCCGCCAGGAGGGAAATGAGAAGATTGTATTGATGGCCCATTCTACAGGAGGACTGATAACACCTTATTACCTGAACAGCAAAAAAGGGAGATTGCCCGTCGACGGCTTAATCCTGAACAGTCCTTTCTTGGATTGGAATTTCGGCTGGCTGATGGAGAAAGTGCTCATACCTACAGTCTCTTTCATCGGCAGATTTTTCCCGAATCTGACAGTTCAAGGATATGGAGATGCTTCGTACGCGCATAGTTTACTGAAACAGTTTAAAGGGGAATGGGAGTATAATACAGACTGGAAAATGATAAACGGCCATCCGAAAAAGGCTGGTTGGATACGGGCTATCCAAGAAGCACAACGGACGGTCCAAAAGGGTGTACAACTGGATTGTCCGGTTCTGGTCATGTCGTCCGACAAATCTTTTCCGGAAACCAATAAGTGGAATAATGAGTATCTGACTTCCGATATCGTGTTAAATGTACAGGATATACAAAAATATGGCATAAAACTGGGAAATCTGGTGACCCGCGATACAATACAAAACGGAATCCACGACCTGATTCTATCGGAAAAACCATCTCGCGACCATGTATATCACACTGTTTTCGACTGGTTGATTGATAAATAAAGCAAGTATAAACTTTGTATTTTTATAGATGGTTAAGACTTCTTTTCCAAGCAGTCTGACCGGATGACAATTATAATCCTTACCTTTGTCCGGCAAAAATAACAGTTGAATGAAAATCTTACATATAATCCTAACAGTCGTTGCATTCTTATATACCGACATACTCCATGCACAAACGGACGAAATACAGAATGCAACAACCTACAAAACGAACTTATTCGGTTCTGTTGCCAGTGGTTCGAATACACCTTTCTGGATGGTAAGCAACCGGTACGGCATAGTCCCGCTGGATGCGGACAACGGCTATCTGAGTGCAGGCGTATTTCATCAACAGCATTTCGGAAAGGGATTCCGCTGGAATGCAGGATTGGAACTGGCAGGCGCAGTACCTCGTTATCGCAATATATATATACAACAGATTTATGCCGAGCTGGGATATAAAAGTTTGTTGCTGAGTATCGGAAGTAAGGAGAACTACAAATCTTTGTGGGATCGTTCGCTTAGTTCCGGCGATATGGTATTATCCGCCAATGCGCGTCCCATTCCGGAAATTAATTTAAGTATGCCGGAATTTACAGTTGTACCGCTTACAAAAGGTTGGATGCAGGTAAAAGGAGACTTTGCCGCCGGACGCTCATTCGATACAAAATATCTGGAAAAGTTTACAAACGAAAAGCAGACATACGTCAAAAATACACTCTGGCATCATAAATCGCTTTATGTACGAATCAAAGATACACAAAGCAGTTCTCCGCTTTCCGGAATAATAGGCGTGCAGCACTGGGCCCAATGGGGAGGAACATCCAGTAATCCCGATATAGGAGTGCAACCTCACTCATTAAAGGACTTCATCCGTGTAGTTTGCGGTAGCGAAGGAGGAGGCGATGCCAGCCAGTCCGACCAAATCAATGTATTGGGAAACCATTTCGGTTCGTATGATTTCAAACTCGAATATACACAACCGGGGTGGACAGTTGCAGCTTACCATCAGCGTTACTTCGAAGATAAATCCGGAATGGTGTTCGGAAACGGGACAGACGGACTGTGGGGAGTACAGTTGGATTTGCCGAAATTTCCCTGGTTACGGAAAGTGGTATCGGAATATCTTGTCACCCGCAATCAAAGCGGTCCGTTCCATTTTATCGATTTCGACCATGATAAATATAAAGGTCCCGGGGGAGGTGCCGACAATTATTATAATAACGGGGAATATACCACCGGTTCCTCCTATTTCAACCGTGGTTTGGGTTCTCCGCTTATCTTTTCGCCGGAATACAATGAAAATGGGGACTTAGGTTTCAAAAATAATCGCGTACGTGGTTGGCATTTTGCTGCCGAAGGAGATTTGTCTACACAGGTTTCTTATCGCCTATTGTTTACCTTGACGAATAGCTGGGGAACTGCATACAAACCGTTCCTGAAGAACAAACAAGGGGCTACCGGTTTGGTCGATATCAAATACCAACATCCCAAACTGAAGGGATGGGAATTTACCGGTTCGCTTGCCGCTGATGCAGGTTCATTGTATAGTAAGAATGTAGGTTTCAGCCTGAGTGTCTGCAAACGGGGTATCTTGAAATCCTGGAAATAAACTATTTATATTTATCCCATAAGGCAGACGCTATAATCTCTTGAGTTTTATTTGCCATCTGTTGTAATCCTTTATGGGAAACATCCACCCCTTCGGTTGGTATCGGAGGATGTATAACCATTTCCATCCGATGACGATGAATATTCAGGGAACCTATCGGAAGGACATCAAACGGGCCGTTCAAGGTGATTGGAACAATAGGCAAATGTTGGTCGACTGCCATCTGAAAAGCTCCTTTTTTAAAACGAATCATTTTCCCATCATACGTGCGGGAACCTTCGGGAAAAACAATAACCGAAACCCCGTTTTTCAAGCAATGTTCAGCTTCTCGCACACTGCGGGCGGCTGCTTTGGGCGTTGAATTATCGACAAAAATAAAACCGGCTGCCCGGCAAGCCGCACCAACAAAGGGGATTTTAGCAATCCCGGCTTTCATCACCCATTTAATAGGAACACCCAAAAAACCATATATCAGAAAAATATCAAAAGCACCTTGATGATTGGAAACAAATACGTAAGATTTTTCCTTGTCTATATTTTCCCTTCCCTTGACAGTCACCGGACATAGAGCAAGGTAACAGGTTAACCATGACCATATCTTTCCGGGATAATAGGCAAATATTCTTTCTCCGCCTAAAAGACAGCCTACTATAACTGTGACAGCCGTAAGGATGGTCAGCACAACAAAAACGGGCACCATAAACAACCATAAATAAAGTAAGTAAAATATTCGTACCATATATAACTGCATTATTTTACAAATATAGGAGCTAAATTTGATGGTTTCATTATTTTTATTCCAAAATATTTTTGCAATCGGGTTATTATTACTTTATTTGCGGTAGAAAAGAATAATATATAAAATATCTATCACCATGAACGAATTATTGAAAAATCTTGGGGTAATCGTACTCCTTATCGGTGTGGTCATTTTGGCTGTACCAGCCATCAGCGGAAGCGTCTCCAATACGGTCTTGTTGACTGGCCTAATAGTCATTATTCTTGGTTATATCGGTCATATCGTAATTAACAAGAAACTCCAGTGATTACACTACAGAATAAAAAAGAGCTGTTCCCTCACGGAAACAGCTCTTTTTTATTCCAAGCGGCTGTATAATTTTTATGCTTCGCCTTTCACACCTCCTATAGGGGGAACAAAGTCTTCAAATTTAGCAGTCTTGCCTCCGGCTTGTTCTTCAAACTTCGCCAAGTTATCCTGCAACGCAAACAATAGACGCTTGGCATTATCGGGAGTTAAAATCACGCGACTCTTTACCTTTGCTTTCGGAGCCCCGGGAACTACACGAATGAAATCCAAAATAAATTCGGAAGAAGAGTGAGAGATAATAGCCAGATTGGCATAAGTACCCTGAGCCATCTCTTCCGTCAGCTCTACCTGAATCTCATTTGTCGGTTTGTTGTTTTCCATATTATCTTTATTTTGATGATTTGAATTCTCTAAACAAAATTATATAGAAAAATCGAGTTTTTCTACACCGGCGGAATAAAAAGCCAAGACCAGCACTAAAACCCCGCCTCATACCTCGTGTAATTGGTACCAATGTCCTATATTTAAGGAGTGCAACTAAAAAATCTCAAATATGGACAAAGACAGAATTGTGGCTGGCCTCGACGTTCACAAAGATACGATTTATCTATGTGTGATGGACAATACCGAGACCGTTATTTTTGCAAATGTTTATGGCACATTGACTCCTAATTTGCAACTTATGTGCTCGATATGGTTTTTCACGGAGTGACAGAAGCTGCAATGGAAAGCACTGCGACCTATTGGATTCCGGTGTGGAATGCCTTGTGCGACAGCATGTCGCTCAAATTGGAAAATCCTTATTTTATAAAGCAATTACCCGGTCACAAAAGTGATGTGAAAGATGCCCAATGGATAGCGGAATGCCTATTGAAAAATCTGATTCGAGGGAGTTTTGTGCAGGATAAGACAGTGCAGGATATGCGCAAGTATAACCGTCGCATCTTCGACCTGAATGAAGACATGACATACAATACCAATAAACTTGACGCTGCCTTACAGCGTTGTGGCTTTCGTTTAAGTAACTATGTTTCACGAGTCAAGGGGAAAAGCTATCAGAAGTGCATCAAAGCAATAATAGACGGGGTGACAGATCCTGAGAAGTTGGTGAAACTCATCCATGGAAGAACTCTACGAAAGTTCGGACATAATATCATAATGGATGCTGTAACGGGTGATTTTCAACAGGCTGACATCTGTTTACTAAGGCAATACGCAGAGCTTATAGGCGTAATTGAGCGACAAATCGAAGAATGCAAGAATGCCCTCACTGCAATGTGTCAGGAACATTTCCCTAAACAATTCGAACGGCTACAGAGCATACCCGGTGTTAATGAACGCGCAGCTTCGGCTATAATTGCGGAAACCGGGGCAGACATGAAACCATTTGAAAAAGCTGCAAACCTTGTGGGGTGGTGTGGATTTACTTTTTAGAGGAAAGATATAATAAAAAAACGAGATTAATTATCTTAAGAAGATATCGATTCATTCTATCCGGAAGGTACGCTTGCAAAGCCTACGCGTTAACAATCCGGGACATAGGTATTTTGAAAAACATGCACTTCACACATTTTTTATTCTTGTTCATAAAAAGTTTACTCTATGCGAAATAATTTATTTTTATAATCAATAATCACGACGTTATCGAAGAAATAAGCATTTCCTGTTATTCCCCAGATATCGAAAGAATTATAAATTCCATTCCAAAGCATCTCTTTGTCATAGTAAACTTTTGAACTTTTAAGAACTTTTCCTCCAAATTCTATAGGCTTGTTTACCTCAAGCCCATAAAAGGTTATCTCCCGCCCCCACCATAAAGGACCACTCAAAGAGTCTATAACCACTGAATCGGATATATTCAATGCTCTCTCTTTCGACGTTATTAATTGGAAAGGACTTGAGCCGGTATCGAACATTAATTTGCATGTTTCACCATCGATATGAAACGGAAGTATTATATTGCCAGTTTTTAATTCAAATTTTTCAGCCGGCAACCCCTCATATTCGGCTGGTAAGTTATCTGCAACCGCCATCCTGTTTAATTTATAATCAATTACTAAAATTTTATCCCGGAACATATCAGGTGCAATTGTTCCGATATGCTTCGGTGTTTTAGTATGAATCGAATCCTTGGGAATTACATCTCCAAAATCCTTATAATATACCATCTCAATGGCTGGAAACATAACAGAACCCATCTGCAAACTGACATTATCAAATATTGATTTAGTTGAATCCAATTTACTCGCCAATGACACATATTCCTCCAGATAAGGTTTGATAGAATTCCCGTAAAAAACAGTTTTTTGTGTCCCCAAATCAAATTGCATCGTAAAGTCATGCGGCAAACCTTTTATTTTCACAGGAATATTGAGATATGCCTTTTCCACATATCTACCGGAAATAGTATCTCCTTCCCACTCGAATGGAATCCAATTCAATGACTGCTTTCGCGAACAACTCATACAAAGAAGAAGAAGAAGGATAAAAGATATTCTTTGTTTATGTATATTCATATTAATAAACATTGTACTATTACTATATAACAAATATAAAACAAATAATCATCCTTTCAAATCTTTTGTTACATTTTTTCAGGGAGAGCATTCTTTCCATACTCTATTGACTAAGGGCTCCAACATTAATAGAAATAAAAAGGGCTACCTTCACAGGCAGCCCTTTTTCAGTTGTGTTTTTAATTCTCAATTCTTTAGACCAATGTAAAAAAAATACCTTATTGTGTTTTATATTTTAAATCTTCTTTTTTAACGCTTAAACTAAGGCTGTTGTCTTAGCAATCTTGTTGTTATTTCAACATCACAAAGATATGCTCCTGACAATAAACCACCAAATACTATTTTATCATTATATGATACTATTTCGTCAGTTATAAAAACCGCATTCTGCAAAATAGTTTAAATTCATGTTTTAAACCCTAAATCTGGAACGCGCATATTTTTGACGATATTCGGTCGGAGTAGTGTCTTTTCGTCGCTTAAATGCCCGATTAAAATTAGATAAGTTATTAAAACCGGATTTATAGCAGATTTCTGCTATTGTATCGCTTGTATCAATTAACCGGTAAACGGCTTCCGCTATACGAATGTCATTCAAATTGTCAATAAATGTTTTTCCTGTCCATTTTTTCAGAAAGCGGGTAAGTGAAGCTTCACTCATATTTATTAACGAAGCAAGTTCTTCCAACGATATTTGCCGCTGATAATTTTCATGCAAAAACAACATGATTTTATCCAGTCTGTCATTATCGCTGTCATTAAAATTTTCTACAGTATTAACGGCACTCAATTTACGTACTTTCTCGTCCAACGATAACGTTTTCAGAATATCAATCAAACGCAGCAAATTTTGAAACGAGCCTGGCTCCTCTTTAGACAACTTCTTCAATTCCGGTTGAACCTGCTCTACCATTTCCCTGCTGAACACAAGACCGCATGAGGCTTTATTAAACATCTCCTTAATCGTCTTAAAATGCCATTTATTTATCAGGCTGTCGAATAAAGAGGCATGGAATTGTATTGTAATCTCCAGAATATTAGTACAAGAGCACTTATGATTCGTATAAGCATGCGGAGTACCACCAGCCACCAATATCAGTTCCAAATCGGTCATTTCTTCAACAGAATCCCCTACTATGCGTATTGCTCCACCCGCGTTCTCCAAATAATTCAATTCAAATTCCGGGTGCATATGAAGAGGAAAAGAAAATCCCTGTTTCGGTCGTTGCATAACGAGGAAACAATCTTCTTCCGATAGCGAAGTGCGTTCTCTTAATACATTCGTCACCGCCATAAACCCCTATTGGATAAGCAAAGTGGATATAACCGGACAATGGTCAGAAGGATAAAGAGAATTCAAATATTCGGCCAATACACCATGACGAAAAACTTTCATTTTCCCTTTCACAAAAATATAATCAATCCACGCGCGTTCATCATTCGGAATACGCCCGAAATTATGGAATGTCCATTCCGGACCATATTTCAACGGAGCAATTTCACGAGTATGAGTCAGATGACGAGGATCACTCGGATTTGTTAATACCTGGATAGGATCGTCGTCCGGTGTCGCATTAAAATCACCGGTAACAATAACCGGTAATCCCTCGGACAATAATTTAACTTGTTCAAGAACCAGTGAAGCTCCTTGATGGCGGGCAACTTTCCCCATGTGGTCCAAATGTGTATTCAGGAAGAAAAACTTCTTGCCAGACGTTTTATCCAAAAAGATACCCCAGGTAGCAACTCGTTCGCAAGCAGCATCCCAGCCTTTCTTCCCCACTGCATTTAGATCCTCTGCAAGCCAGAAATTACCGGATTTCAGAACCTTGAATCGATCTTTCTTATAAAAAATCGGAGTATATTCCCCTTTTGTCTTCCCGTCTTCACGACCTACACCGATATAATCGTATCCGGGCAAACGCTCCAGTAAGTCTGTCAGCTGAAGATGCAATACTTCCTGAGAGCCAAAAATATCCACATCATAAAATTTAATGACATTCGCAGCCAAGTCTTTCCGGTGCGTCCATTGATTATCACCGTCGACCGGCGTATTCAAACGAATGTTGAACGATACAACATTCATCTCTTTATCACCTTGTTTTGCAAAAAGCACATTTACAGACAACAATATTGCCATTAAACAAAATAAAACTTTTTTCATATCCGTATTTTTTTAAATTCAAGAGGCATACAAATATAAATACTCTGATTGACAAAACAACAAAAAGGGCCACCGGATTTTATCCGATAGCCCTTTATTTATTTCAAGCAACATATTTTTTATTCGTCGTCCTTGTCCATAGCATTAAAATCTACAACAGTTCTACGATTGGCAAAAATACGTTCGAATTCATCTTTCGCACCGACAACCAATTTATCAAAATCGCGTTGTCCCGTACCAGCTGGTATCAAGTGACCGCAGATAACATTTTCTTTCAAGCCTTCCAGACGGTCTACTTTCCCATTGATAGCTGCTTCGTTCAACACCTTCGTCGTTTCCTGGAAAGATGCGGCAGACATAAAGCTATTTGTCTGCAAAGCCGCACGCGTAATACCCTGAAGTATCTGGTTTGCAGTAGCCGGAACAGCATCACGAACTTCTACAAGTTTCATGTCGCGACGTTTCAACATACTGTTTTCGTCTCTCAACTTACGGGCAGTTACAATCTGACCAGCCTGCAATGTCTGGGAATCTCCCGGGTCTGTAACAACTTTCTTGCCCCAAACACGATCATTCTCATCCATTACTTCCAGTTTATCAACAACTTGTTGTTCAAGGAAGCGAGTATCTCCCGGATCAACCACTTCAACCTTACGCATCATCTGACGGACAATTACTTCAAAGTGTTTATCATTAATCTTCACACCCTGCAGACGATAAACGTCTTGAACTTCATTCACGATATATTCCTGAACAGCCGTCGGACCTTTGATAGCCAAAATATCAGAAGGAGTAATAGCACCATCGGATAATGGCATACCGGCACGAATATAGTCATTTTCCTGTACCAATAACTGTTTGGACAGAGGCACCATATATTTCTTCACTTCTCCCAGTTTGGAGGTTACTGTGATTTCACGGTTACCACGTTTAATCTTTCCAAATCCAACTTCACCGTCGATTTCAGAAACGACAGCCGGATTAGACGGATTACGTGCTTCGAACAATTCGGTAACACGAGGAAGACCACCGGTAATATCACCGGCTTTACCTACCGCACGCGGTATCTTAACCAAAACTTCACCCGCCTTAATAGTGTCCCCATTATCTTTAACAACATGGGCACCTAAAGGTAAAGAGTAATTTTTCAGATAATTACCGTTCTTATCTACGATATGAGCAGCCGGAGCCTTTGTCTTATCTTTGGATTCCACGATAATCTTTTCCTTCAAACCTGTAGTTTCGTCACTTTCAACTTTGTAAGTTACGTTTTCTACCAAGCTTTCAAATTCAATCTTACCGGAAACTTCAGATACAATAACGGCATTGAACGGGTCCCATTCGATAATCACATCACCTTTCGAAATCTTGTCGCCATTGCTAAAGAACAATTTAGAACCGTAAGGTATATTATGAGTCAACAATACAATTTTCGTATTCGGATCAACGATACGCATTTCAGCCAAACGACTTACTACAACCTGATATTTCTTATCAGAAGTAGCATCATCAGCGTCTACAGCGCGTAGTTCGTCAATTTCCAAAATACCGTCATATTTAGAAACAATACTGTTTTCCGTTGCTATATTGGAAGCGATACCACCAACGTGGAATGTACGCAATGTCAACTGTGTACCCGGCTCACCGATAGACTGTGCCGCGATAACCCCGACAACTTCACCTTTCTGAACCATCTGGTTTGTAGCCAAGTTACGACCGTAACATTTAGCACAAACACCTTTCTTGGATTCACAGGTCAAAACAGAACGGATTTCAACGCTTTCAATCGGAGATTCCTGAATTTTCTGAGCGGCATCTTCACGAATTTCTTCACCGGACTTCACAAGAACTTCGCCTGTTATCGGGTGAATGATATCATGCACAGAAACACGTCCCAGAATACGTTCATACAGAGAAGCGATAACTTCTTCATTATTCTTCAATTCCGTACAAATCAAACCACGTAATGTTCCACAGTCTTCTTCGTTAACAATCACATCGTGCGATACGTCAACAAGACGACGGGTCAAATAACCTGCATCAGCAGTCTTCAAAGCAGTATCGGCCAAACCTTTACGAGCACCGTGAGTAGAAATAAAGTACTCCAACACAGACAAACCTTCTTTAAAGTTTGAAAGAATCGGGTTTTCAATAATCTGACCACCTTCAGCACCACTCTTCTGCGGTTTTGCCATCAAACCACGCATACCGGACAACTGACGAATCTGTTCCTTGGAACCACGAGCTCCGGAATCCATCATCATGAACACTGAGTTGAAACCGTCATTGTCTTCAGTCAACTGTTTCATCAAAATATTAGACAACTTGCTGTTGACGTGTGTCCAAGTATCGATAATCTGGTTGTAGCGTTCGTTGTAGGTAATGAAACCCATGCTATAGTTAGCCAGAATTTGTTCCACTTCATCGTAACCTTCCTTAACCAAATCATCTTTTTCAGGCGGAATAAGCACATCGGCCAAGTTGAAAGACAAACCGCCTTTGAAGGCCATGTAATAACCCAAGTTCTTGATATCATCAAGGAACTGAGCTGTACGAGCTACACCGCAAGTTTTAATAACCTTACCGATAATATCACGAAGAGACTTTTTACCAAGTACTTCATTAATATAACCCACTTCTGCTGGAACGTATTCATTTACCATCAAACGGCCAACAGATGTTTCGAGCATTTTCCTAACAGTATTGCCATTCTCATCCAAATCTTTCACATATACATGAATCGGGGCATGGATATCCACTTTCTTTTCATTATATGCAATCGTTGCTTCTTCCGGACCATAGAACTTCAGACCTTCACCCAAAGTTCCTTTACGCATTTTAGTGATATAATATAAACCAAGAACCATATCCTGAGAAGGAACAGTAATAGGCGCACCATTAGCCGGATTCAGAATGTTATGAGAAGCAAGCATCAGCATTTGCGCTTCCAGAACAGCCTCGTTTCCTAAAGGCAAGTGAACAGCCATCTGGTCACCGTCGAAGTCGGCGTTGAATGCCGTACAAGCCAACGGATGCAACTGGATAGCTTTACCTTCAATCAATTTCGGCTGGAATGCCTGGATACCCAAACGGTGCAGTGTCGGTGCACGGTTCAGCAATACTGGATGACCTTTCATTACATATTCCAAAATATCCCAAACAACCGGTTCCTTACGGTCAACAATCTTCTTCGCAGACTTAACCGTTTTTACAATACCGCGTTCAATCAATTTACGAATAACGAAAGGCTTATAAAGTTCGGCCGCCATATTCTTCGGCAGACCACATTCGTGCATTTTCAATTCCGGACCAACCACGATAACCGAACGAGCTGAATAGTCAACACGTTTACCCAACAAGTTCTGACGGAAACGACCTTGTTTCCCCTTCAAACTGTCGGAAAGTGACTTCAACGGACGGTTAGCATCTGTTTTAACCGCACTCGATTTACGAGAGTTGTCAAACAGAGAGTCCACCGCTTCCTGAAGCATACGTTTTTCATTACGTAAAATTACTTCGGGAGCCTTGATATCAATTAATCGTTTCAAACGGTTATTACGGATAATAACACGACGATACAAATCATTTAAATCGGATGTAGCAAAACGTCCACCATCCAGCGGAACCAACGGACGCAGTTCTGGAGGAATTACAGGGACAACCTTTACAATCATCCATTCCGGCTTATTACGACCTCTGGACGCACGGAAAGATTCTACAACCTGAAGGCGTTTCAGTGCTTCGTTCTTACGCTGTTGCGAACCGTCAGTACTTGCACGGTGGCGCAATTCATAAGACAAAGAATCCAAATCCAGGCGAGCCAGCAAATCATAGATAGCTTCAGCACCGATTTTCGCAATAAACTTGTTCGGGTCTGTATCTTCCAGCATCTGATTTTCCTTTGGCAGGTTATCCAGGATTTGCAGATATTCTTCTTCCGAAAGCAAGTCTAATTCAGCAACAGTATCTACACAACCCGGCTGAACAACGACATAACGTTCGTAATAAATGATAGAATCCAGTTTCTTGGTCGGTAAGCCTAACAAGTAGCCGATTTTGTTGGGAAGAGAACGGAAGTACCAAATATGGGCAACAGGAACCACCAAATGAATGTGTCCCATTCGTTCGCGACGCACTTTCTTTTCCGTAACTTCCACCCCACAACGGTCGCAGACAATCCCTTTGTAACGGATACGTTTATATTTTCCGCAATGGCATTCATAATCCTTGATAGGACCGAAAATGCGTTCACAGAAAAGACCGTCACGTTCAGGTTTGTATGTACGATAGTTAATCGTTTCCGGTTTCAGCACTTCACCACTGGAGTTCTCAAGGATTTCTTCAGGTGAAGCCAGACCGATAGTTATTTTTGAAAAGTTACTCTTTATCTTGTTTTCTTTTCTAAAAGCCATATTGTTTATTTATAAAGAGTTATCAATGAGTAAGCAGACGAGCCGAAGCTCATCTACTTATATTGTTTTTTTGAATTAATCCAGAGTAAAGCTCAAACCAAGACCTCTCAGCTCGTGGAGCAATACATTCAGAGACTCAGGAATACCAGGCTGTGGCATCGGATCACCCTTCACAATCGCTTCATAAGCTTTAGAACGTCCAACAACGTCGTCCGACTTAATTGTAAGGATTTCCTGCAGAACATGCGCAGCACCGAAAGCTTCCAGTGCCCAAACTTCCATTTCTCCGAAACGCTGACCACCAAACTGTGCTTTACCACCCAGAGGCTGTTGCGTAATCAGAGAATACGGACCGATGGAACGTGCATGCATCTTATCATCGACCATGTGCCCCAGCTTCAGGAAGTAAGTCACTCCCACTGTAGCCGGCTGGTCAAAACGTTCGCCAGTACCACCGTCGTACAAGTAAGATTTACCATAACGCGGAAGACCTGCTTTATCAGTCCACTCATTCAAGTTATCGATAGTTGCACCATCGAAAATCGGAGTAGCAAACTTAACGCCCATTGTACGACCTGCCCAACCCAAAACAGCTTCGAAAATCTGTCCCAAGTTCATACGGGAAGGCACACCCAGCGGGTTCAAACAGATATCGACCGGCGTACCATCTTCCAGGAACGGCATATCTTCCTGACGGACAATCTTGGAGACAATACCTTTATTACCGTGACGACCGGCCATCTTATCACCCACCTGTATCTTACGTTTCTTGGCGATATAAACCTTAGCCATCTGAACGATGCCTGTAGGCAGTTCATCACCGATTGTCAAATCGAACTTCTTACGTCTCAATTCAGCATCCAGTTCTTTATATTTCTTCAAATAGTTCAGGATTACCTGCTTGATAAGTTCATTCTTATCAGCATCAGCAGTCCACTTACTAACCTGGATAGCATTATAATCCAATCCTTCCAGAGCTTCGCGTACGAATTTCGATCCTTTCGCAATAATCTCCGTATTCATATAGTCCTTAACACCCTGAGAAATCTTGCCTTCCGTCAAAGTCAATAACTTTTCAACCAGCAAATTTTTCAAGTCAGCCATCTTCGTTTCGTATTCTTCATCCAACTTAGGCAGAATAGCCTTGTCGGTAAGTCTGGATTTACGTTTCTTGACAGCCTTAGAGAATAAAGCAGTTTCGACAACAACACCACGGAGTGAAGGAGTCGCTTTCAAAGAGGCATCCTTTACATCACCGGCCTTATCGCCAAAGATTGCACGAAGCAACTTTTCTTCAGGAGACGGATCAGACTCTCCTTTCGGAGTAATCTTACCAATCAGGATGTCGCCCGGTTCGATGCGTGCACCTACACGAACAATACCCCTTTCATCCAAATCCTTGGTTGCTTCTTCACTTACATTAGGTATATCGGATGTCAATTCTTCCATACCGCGTTTTGTTTCACGAACTTCAAGGATATATTCATCCACGTGAACCGAAGTAAAGAAGTCTTCACGAACCATACGTTCGTTCAACACGATAGCATCCTCATAGTTATACCCTTTCCACGGCATATACGCCACTTTCACATTGCGTCCCAAAGCCAGTTCACCATCCTGAGTGGAATAACCCTCAGTCAGAATATCTCCTGCTACAACCCGCTGACCACGGTGACAAATCGGCCGTAAATCGACTGTTGTACTTTGGTTGGTTTTACGCCATTTCGGTATGTTATAAGTAACAACCGCATCTTCGAAGCTGACAAATTCTTCATCTTCTGTACGGTCATATTTAATCTTGATACAAGTCGCATCCACAAATATTACTTCACCGGCACGTTCAGCCATAATCTGCGTACGGGAGTCACGGGCAACCTGTGCCTCGATACCTGTACCTACGATAGGAGCATCCGTACGCAACAAAGGAACGGCCTGACGCATCATGTTAGATCCCATCAATGCACGGTTAGCATCGTCATGTTCCAAAAATGGAATCAAAGAGGCAGCAATAGAGGCAATCTGTTGCGGAGCTACGTCCATCAGGTCGATTTCAGAAGGCGGTACTACCGGGAAATCGGCTTCGAAACGGGCTTTAATCCGATCGCGGACGAATTTGCCGTTATCATCGAGCAAAGCATTTCCCTGTGCAATCGTCAATTCTTCCTCTTCCTCCGCCGTATAATATTGCATATTATCATTAGACATATCCACCACGCCATCCGTAACCTTACGATACGGGGTAGAGATAAAACCTAATTCATTGATTTTAGCATATACACACAGAGACGAAATCAAACCGATATTCGGACCTTCAGGCGTTTCAATCGGACAAAGACGGCCATAATGTGTATAGTGAACGTCACGAACCTCAAATCCGGCACGTTCTCTTGACAAACCACCCGGTCCAAGAGCAGACAGACGACGTTTATGCGTAATTTCAGCCAACGGGTTTGTCTGATCCATAAATTGAGACAAAGCATTTGTCCCGAAGAAAGAATTAACAACAGACGAAATAGTCTTTGCATTAATCAAATCAATCGGAGTAAACACTTCATTATCGCGTACATTCATACGCTCACGTACGGTACGTGACATACGTGCCAGACCGATACCGAACTGGTTGTAAAGTTGTTCGCCAACCGTACGTACACGACGATTACTCAAGTGGTCGATATCATCCACTATCGCTTTCGAGTTAATCAACTCAATCAGATATTTGATGATTTCGATTATATCTTCTTTCGTTAATACCTTAACATCTTCACTCGTGGTAAGGCCTAACTTTTTATTAATTCTGTAACGGCCTACTTCACCTAAATCATAACGTTTTTCAGAAAAGAACAGGTTCTGTATAACTTCACGGGCACTTGCTTCATCCGCAGGTTCTGCGTTACGCAACTGACGATAAATATACAATACAGCTTCCTTTTCAGAGTTACTAGGGTCTTTCTGAAGCGTATTATAGATGATAGCATAATCCGAAAGATTCTGGTCTTCACGGTGCAGCAATACATTCTGCGTTCCCGATTCGAGTATAGCCTCTATATTATCGCTATCAAGAACCGATTCACGGTCAATGATAACATCGTTACGTTCAATAGAAACAACCTCACCGGTATCTTCATCCACGAAATCTTCCACCCAGGTTTTCAACACGCGGGCAGCCAGCTTACGGCCAACAAGTTTCTTCAGGTTTGTTTTCGAAACTTTTACTTCCTCAGCCAGATTAAAGATTTCAAGAATATCTTTATCGCTTTCGAAACCAATAGCTCTTAAAAGGGTCGTTACGGGCAATTTCTTTTTACGGTCGATGTAAGCATACATCACATTGTTGATGTCGGTTGCAAACTCGATCCAGGAACCTTTAAAAGGAATGATACGTGCAGAATACAATTTCGTACCATTAGCATGTATGCTCTGCCCGAAGAATACGCCGGGCGAACGATGCAACTGGGAAACGACAACACGCTCCGCACCATTTATCACGAACGTTCCTCTTTCCGTCATATACGGAATCGGCCCCAGGTACACATCCTGTATCACGGTGTCGAAATCTTCGTGATCCGGGTCTGTACAATACAGTTTTAACTTCGCTTTTAAAGGCACACTATAGGTTAATCCGCGGGCAATACATTCATCAATCGTATAACGGGGCGGATCGATATAGTAATCTAAGAACTCCAACACAAAATTGTTGCGGGTATCTGCTATCGGAAAATTCTCTGCAAACACCTTGTACAATCCCTCCTTCTTTCTCTTTTCAGGAGGTGTGTCAAGTTGAAGAAAGTCTTGGAATGACTTCAATTGTACTTCGAGAAAGTCCGGATACGGAAACTGATTTTTAATCGAAGCAAAATTAACTCTTTGGTTTTCAGCTGTTGAAGACATCTAGTAAGGAATTTATTGAACTTATTGAAATTATAGACACAAAAAGGTTAAGAATCTCCTTTGAGGGAGACTCTTAACCAAATCACCTGATTACCAGGTTATAAATACTATTTAAGCTCAACTTCAGCTCCAGCTTCTTCCAACTGTTTCTTCAATGCTTCAGCGTCAGCTTTAGCGATTCCTTCTTTAACGTTGCTAGGAGCACCGTCAACTAAATCTTTTGCTTCTTTCAAGCCAAGACCAGTTAATTCTTTTACTAACTTAACGATAGCCAGTTTGTTTGCACCAGCTGCTTTCAATACTACATCAAAAGAAGTTTTTTCTTCTGCAGCAGCGGCAGCGCCACCAGCAGCAGGACCAGCAACAGCAACAGCTGCAGCAGCAGGTTCAATACCATATTCTTCTTTCAGGATTGTAGCCAATTCGCTAACTTCTTTTACGGTCAGGTTTACTAATTGTTCTGCAAAAGCTTTCAAATCTGCCATTTTTGTATGATTTAAATGTTTGTTTATCTGTGTAAATTAAAAAAATTATCTTTCTTCCAAAGTCTTCAACAGACCATGGATAGTTTGTCCTGAAGACTGAAGAGCAGAGATAACGTTCTTCGCCGGAGATTGCAACAACATGATAACATCCCCGATAAGTTCGTTTTTGCTCTTGATATTTACCAATGCTTCGAGGTTTTCAGCACCTACATAGAAGCTTTCCTGTACATAGGCAGCTTTCAACTGAGGTTTTGCTACAACATCCTTCTTAGCATCCTTGGTAAATTCTTTAATCAGACGAGCAGGAGCATTAGCAGTCTGTGAGAACATCACAGCTGTATTACCTTTCATTGCCACATGCAGAGGAGAAAAATCACCTTCCACATTTTCCAATGCTTTCTTAAGCAAGTTATTCTTTACAACAACCAACTTAATTTCCTGTTTGAAACACTCCCGTCTCAATTTGCTGGTTTTCTCAGCATCCAATGCTTCGATATCAGTCAAATAAAAGTTAGGATATTCCTTAACGATTTCTGTCAGTTGACCTATAATTACGCTTTTATCTTCCTTTTTCATTGTCCAATAATTTTAATTAGTTTTCTTCAACTGATTTGGGGTCAATTTTAATACCCGCGCTCATTGTACTTGAAAGATAAATGCTCTTTATATATGTACCTTTAGCTGCAGACGGTTTCAACTTCAGAAGAGTTGAAATAAATTCCTTGGCATTGTCGCGAATCTGTTCGGCATTGAAAGAAACCTTGCCGATTGATGTGTGAACAATACCGGATTTGTCTACCTTAAAGTCGATTTTACCTTGCTTAACTTCTTTTACAGCATTACCTATTTCATTGGTAACCGTACCACTCTTTGGGTTAGGCATTAAGCCACGCGGACCTAAAACACGACCCAGAGCACCGATTTTACCCATGATAGAAGGCATTGTGATAATTACGTCAATATCAGTCCAACCGCCTTTAATCTTATCAATATACTCATCCAATCCAACATAGTCAGCTCCAGCAGCAGTAGCTTCAGCTTCCTTGTCAGGTGTACATAATGCGAGAACCCTAACTTGCTTACCTGTTCCGTGAGGCAATGAAACCACGCCTCTTACCATTTGATTAGCTTTACGGGGGTCAACACCTAAACGGACATCCACATCTACAGATGCATCAAACTTAGTAGTAGTAATTTCCTTTACTAAAGCTGAAGCTTCTTTTAATGTATATGCTTTCCCAGCTTCAATCTTGCCCAAAGCCAACTTTTGATTTTTTGTAAGTTTACTCATCTCAATTGAAGTTTATTAATTATTACCCGGGAATGTCCCTTTAACAGTGATACCCATACTTCTAGCTGTTCCGGCAACCATTTTCATGGCAGACTCAACAGTAAAGCAGTTCAAGTCGACTAGTTTGTCTTCTGCTATAGTTTTAACCTGCTCCCAAGAGATTTCTGCAATCTTCTTACGATTCGGTTCAGCAGATCCACCTTTTTGTTTAGTAGCTTCCAATAACTGGATAGCAACAGGAGGAGTTTTTACAACAAAGTCGAAAGACTTATCGGCATAGTAAGTAATTACAACAGGTAATACCTTACCGGCCTTGTCTTGGGTCTTGGCATTAAATTGCTTGCAAAACTCCATAATATTAATACCCTTAGAACCTAAAGCAGGTCCTACTGGGGGAGAAGGGTTTGCTGCTCCTCCTTTAATCTGCAATTTGATTTGTCCAGCAACTTCTTTAGCCATTGTTTCTAAATTTTTTTAGATATATAACATCGATAACAAGAAAGACAGTACTTTTCGTAACAAGAGCACTATTCTTTCTCTACTTGCATATAACCCAACTCAAGCGGTGTTTTACGTCCGAAGACCTTTACCATCACTTTGAGTTTCTTTTTCTCGGCGTTGACCTCTTCGATTACACCCGTGAAACCGCTGAACGGTCCAAAAGTGATTTTCACATTCTCACCAACATAAAACTGGATATCCAGGTCTTCTTGCTGCTCTTGCAGTTCGTCAACCGTACCTAAGATACGACTAACTTCTGCCGGACGCAAAGGTACGGGATTATCCGAACCGCCTAAAAATCCGATTACGTTAGGAATGTTTCTTAATCGATGAGCGACTTCTCCGACCAATGCAGCCTCCACTAATACGTAACCCGGCAAGTAAGCTCTTTCTTTCATCACCTTCTTACCATTACGTACCGTGAAAGTCTTCTCTGTAGGAATCAGTACCTGGTTGACATACTCACCCAAGTCCGTATTCTTCAGCTCAGCCTCGAGATACTCTCTGACCTTATTCTCCTTGCCACTGATGGCGCGTAGAACATAAAATTTCTTTTGAATATCAGACATACTCTAAACTGATTAAAAGACTTTCTCGTAGAAGAAACGCATCACACCTTCAAAGCCTAAGTCAATAACAAAAATCAATGCTGCGATTATAAGGGAAGCAAACATAACAACCACAGCACTATTGGAAAGCTCTGTTCTAGTAGGCCAAGAAACTTTATAAACAAGTTCGTTATAAGATTCCTTAATATAAGCAATTATCTTTTTCATCGAATCTATAGATTTTTTTAGCACGGAACGAGAGGCTCGAACTCCCGACACCTGGTTTTGGAGACCAGTGCTCTACCAACTGAGCTAGTTCCGTAAAATAGCCAGTCCTATAAAAGACTGGCTATGTTTGTATTTCGAATTAGTTTTCTAATTCTGTAATCTGACCAGCACCTACTGTACGTCCACCTTCACGGATAGCGAAACGAAGACCTACGCTACAAGCTACCGGGTAAATCAGTTCAACGTCGATTGTTACGTTATCACCAGGCATTACCATTTCAGTTCCTTCCGGGAGAGTGATTTCACCTGTTACGTCCAATGTACGGATATAGAACTGAGGACGGTATTTGTTGTGGAACGGAGTGTGACGACCACCTTCTTCTTTTTTCAAGATATAAACTTCAGCCTTGAAATGAGAGTGAGGTTTAACCTGTCCCGGATGGCAAATTACCATACCACGTTTGATTTCGTTTTTGTCGATACCACGCAACAACAAACCAACGTTATCACCAGCCTGACCTTCGTCCAAAAGCTTACGGAACATTTCAACACCTGTTACAACAGATTTCTTACCTTCTGCACCTAAACCGATAATCTGAACTTCATCACCTACATGGATGATACCAGTTTCGATACGACCTGTAGCTACAGTACCGCGACCTGTGATAGAGAACACGTCTTCAACCGGCATCAAGAAAGGTTTGTCAACCTCACGCGGAGGCAGCGGAATCCATGTATCACAAGCTTCCATCAATTCCATTACTTTTTCTTCCCATTTAGCGTCGCCGTTCAAAGCACCCAGAGCAGAACCACGGATAATCGGTGTGTTGTCGCCATCGAAATCATAGAAAGAAAGCAATTCTCTCATTTCCATTTCTACCAGTTCCAACATTTCTTCGTCGTCTACCATGTCACATTTGTTCATAAAAACAACCAATCTCGGAACATTTACCTGACGAGCCAACAAGATGTGCTCACGAGTCTGAGGCATAGGACCATCAGTAGCAGCAACTACGATGATAGCACCGTCCATCTGAGCAGCACCAGTTACCATGTTCTTTACGTAGTCGGCGTGACCCGGACAGTCTACGTGAGCATAGTGACGATTTGCAGTCTGATACTCAACATGAGAAGTGTTGATAGTGATACCTCTTTCTTTTTCTTCAGGAGCGTTATCGATAGAGTCGAATGAACGCAATTCTGAAAGACCTCTCTTTGCCAATACTGTTGTAATAGCAGCTGTCAAAGTAGTTTTACCGTGGTCTACGTGACCAATCGTACCAATGTTAACATGTGGTTTCGATCTGTCAAATTTCTCTTTTGCCATAACTTAATTGTTCTTTATTTGATTAATGATCATGTTCTAAAATATCATCTTGAGCCGGTGCCGAGACTTGAACTCGGGACCTCTTCCTTACCAAGGAAGTGCTCTACCGCTGAGCTACACAGGCAATAATAGAGCGGAAGACGGGGCTCAAACCCGCGACCCTCAGCTTGGAAGGCTAATGCTCTATCGACTGAGCTACTTCCGCAATTTCAAATGAACCAATTTGCCATGTATTGCTTCATTTTCGTGGGCAGTGATGGATTCGAACCACCGAAGGCGAAAGCCAGCTGAGTTACAGTCAGCCCCATTTGGCCACTCTGGTAACTGCCCATATTTCATTTCAAATCGGATTGACCTCTGCCCATCCTTGAGCCTCTTGTCGGATTCGAACCAACGACCCCGAGATTACAAATCACGTGCTCTGGCCAACTGAGCTAAAGAGGCATATCTACTCTAAAAAGCAGCCGTTTCGTCACCAAGGCGAAACGGCTGCAAATTTAGGCATTATTTCTTACATACCAAATTTATCTACCGTTTTTTTTATTTGGCTCTGATTTTTTCCTTGAATTTAATTAATTGTTTTTCCAGAGCTTCTACACAGTCATCCACTGCCTCTTCAAACGTATCATTCACCTTTGCGGCAAAACAGTCACCATTTTTTATCAACAAACGAATACTGGCTTCTTTATTTTTTGCAGTTTCCGGTTTAATCACCTTCAACGATACCTCTGCCGTTAAAATTCCATCGAAATATTGCTCCAACTTAGATACTTTCTTTTGAACGAATGCTTCTAACTGTGCTGTTGCATCAAAATGGATTGCTTGAATTCTAATGTCCATAATTAACCTCCTTCTTTTTGTGCTCTAGGATGAGCATGATACACTTTTTTTAATTCCTCAAAGGTCGTATGTGTGTAAATACTGGTTGAAGCCAGACTGCTATGTCCGAGTAATTCTTTCACAGCGTTCAACTCCGCCCCGTTATTCAACATACTTGTCGCAAACGAATGCCTTAATACGTGAGGGCTGCATTTTGCCAATGTGGGAATATCCGACAATTTCTTCTTTACTACCGTATAAAGAATGCCTACCGACATCTGTTCTCCGTTTTGCCTGACAAAGAACCACCCGCTTCCTGCACCGACTTCACGATTTCGGACTTCAGTGTATGCAAGCATCAAGTTTTTTAATCTTTCCGCAAAAGGAATCAACCGCTGCTTATTGCGCTTACCTGTCACTTTCATCTGCATAGCCTCGTAATCAATATCCGCATCTCGCAATCCTATCAACTCCGAACGCCGCATACCTGTGTCATAAAGCACTTCAAGTATCAAACGATTCCTCACACCTTCAAAATCCTCATCAAACCCGTCCCCGTCCAACAAACCTTCCATATCCTTATCTTTTACAAAATAAGGCAACGGCTTTTTTGTTTTCGGCCCGGTTACAAACCGTAATGGGTTTACAGGAACGAGTCCCTGCTTTACAAGGAATTTAAAAAAAGATTTCAAAGAACTTAATTTCCGATTGACCGATACCGGCGAAACCTTAGCATCCAACAGGGACACAATCCAACTTCGCACAATGTCCGTATCTATTTCAGCCGGAATAAATATGCCTTCCTTCCGTTCTTTCACAAAATCTTCAAACTGGCTCAAATCTTTCGAATAAGCACAGACCGTATAATCGGAATAGTTCCTCTCATACCGAAGATATTCTAAAAACGAATCTATCAACATACTCACGCTGCATCAACTTTTATGCAACGAAAATAGGAATAAGAATCCAATAAAACAAGCCCGGTAGACAGAATTTGTATTTTTATTCTTCTATCTGCTGCAATTGCTGAACGTAAACAGCACGCATAGTCTGTTTTCTCTTTGTTATAGACGGTTTTTCAAAAGCCTGACGACTTCTCAATTCTTTTACGATACCTGTCTTTTCAAACTTTCTTTTAAATTTTTTCAGCGCTTTTTCAATGTTTTCGCCTTCTTTTAATGGAACTACGATCATAATTTAATTTTATTATATTGTTTAATTACTATATCCACAAATTGGGCAGCAAAATTACTGATTGTTTTGATATTGGCAAAACTTTCGGGGAATATTTTTTTAATGGAGGACCAACAAATTACTCAACTTTCCGCTGTAAAGTGAAAGGGAGGATAAAAAATTCCTCTCTCCGTAATAATAGCTGTGACAAGCTCATGCGAAGTCACATCGAAAGCCGGATTATAGGCTTTTATTCCTTCGGGAGCCATTCGCCGGGCATACCACATCTCGGTAATTTCATCCGGACTGCGTTCTTCTATTTCTATGGCGTCACCATCCGAACATTGGCAGTCGATGGTAGAGGTGGGACCCAATACATAAAAAGGAATACCATAATGACGGGCCAAAACAGCTACACCGGAGGTTCCGATTTTATTGGCTACATCCCCGTTGGCCGCCACGCGATCACATCCTACCACAACGGCCTGCACCCAGCCTTTCTTCATCACGGCCGATGCCATATTGTCGCAAATCAGCGTAACATCGACTCCTGCTTTACACAATTCATAAGCTGTCAGACGGGCACCTTGCAACAACGGACGTGTTTCATCGGCAAATACCTTAAATTTATATCCCCGTTCTTCCCCCAAATAAACAGGAGCCAGCGCCGTCCCATATTCGGAAACAGCCAGGTGTCCGGCGTTGCAATGCGTCAAAATGCCCATTCCCGGCTGCAAAAGAGTTAAACAATTCTCACCTATCTGACGGCAGGCAACCGCATCTTCTTTCCAGATAGCATTTGCCTCATCGTGCAACAAGCGGATAATTTCCGAAAGTGACTTTTCCCTGTTAGCACAGACAACATCTTCCATCCGGTTCAATGCCGCGGTCAAATTGACCGCAGTAGGACGTGCTCCGGCCAAATATTGCTTAACCCTGTCAAATTCCCGATAAAACGTATCGTAGGTTTCCGCCTGAATCTGTTTGCTACAGACATAAATACCATAAGCGGCAGCGATACCGATGGCGGGCGCCCCGCGTACCTTTAATTTATATATAGCTTCCCAAATCTCTTCGGCAGTAAAAAGAGAAACATATTCTTCCTTTCCCGGCAACCGGGTCTGGTCGAGAATGACGACCGCATTCGTATCCGGACTCAAACGGACTGTTTTTAAATCTGTAATTATATTGTTCATTATTCTTATCAATCAAAAAGAGAGATCTAAATCCGATTGTGAAGCTCCTACAGCGATAGGAATAGCAATAAAAGCAAGCTTGTTGCTAAAAACATCATCCTCCTCTCCATGGTAAACGAATTTGTTATACCCGCAAATGTAAGCATAAATTCATTCAAACAAACTGTTTTAACCGTTCATTCCACAAAAACCTATTATATCCGACAAAAAAGTTCATTACATCCTTTTTTCAATTTACTACTTTGCAAAAATGAAAAGCAACCGACAGGGCAAACGCATTAGGAATAAAAATCAAAAGCCCCTTC
>NZ_QRMP01000049.1:10198-11260 GCF_003473295.1 Parabacteroides sp. AM08-6 | reverse complement strand
AATCACCTTGATACCCTCGGAGAACGTAACTCCTATTCCAAGACCGATCCCGATGCCACGTTCACGCGCATGAAAGAGGACGCCATGAGGAACGGGCAGACCAAGCCCGGATATAATTTGCAAATAGGCACCGAGAACCAGTTCATCATAGACTTCCGGCTGTTTCCCAATCCAACCGATACGCTGACCCTCATCCCTTTCCTCAGCTCCTTCCAAGATCGCTATGACCGCTTACCCGCTATCGGTGTGGCAGACTCCGGTTACGGTTCGGAAGAGAATTACCGGTTCATGCAAGAGAACGGGATAGAGGCTTTTGTCAAGTACAATTACTTCCATAAAGAACAGCGTCCCCGTTATACCCCCAACCCGTTCCACGCGGAAAGTCTCCATTACAACCAGGATGGGGATTATTACGTTTGCCCCATGGGACAGCACATGAACCGTATAGGGACCAGGCGTGAGAAAACGGCAAGCGGATATATTACCGAAAGCGTCCGGTATAAAGCACAAAGATGCGAGGGATGTCCTTTGCGTGGCGGTTGCTTCAAGGCCCGGGGGAATCGTATCATAGAGGTCAACCACCGTCTAAAACAATACAAACGGCAGGCACGTGAGAGGTTGAGCTCGGAAGAAGGCATCAAGCATAGAGGCAGGCGATGTATAGAACCGGAGGCTGTCTTTGGACAAATGAAATACAACATGGCATACCGCCGGTTCCGCCATGTGGGAATAGACAAGGTCACGATGGACTTTGCCTTCTTTGCCATAGCTTTTAATATCAAAAAGATGTGCGCAAAACTCCGAAAAGCAGGAAAGGGGCTATTTGCAGGTGCTAATTTTATGTTCATGGGGCTATTTGCGACCCGGTACAATTGGAATATAGCAACTTGTTGCCTAATGAATGAAAAAAAAGCGGCATAGACAAAAACTGAATAGAAACTGATTCTGAACTATGAGAAAAGGGGATATGACTGTATAGACACATCCCCTTTCTTTTTTCTAGCAGGTAGTAGAAAATAGTCGTTTCAAGCATATTATCGGTGGATAAATCGTGGGACTAAA
>NZ_QRMP01000049.1:0-10188 GCF_003473295.1 Parabacteroides sp. AM08-6 | reverse complement strand
AAAATAGTCGTTTCAAGCATATTATCGGTGGATAAATCGTGGGACTAAAATTCAGTAGAAAAAGTTCCACGAATTTGCATATTTATCGCTGATTCATAGCGTTTTGCATAGTAATATTTTGGAAGAGAATACATAGTTTTGTACTCTAAAAAACGATGTAAAAATGGCTAGAAAATCATTTTCTGTTTTTGTTCTTTATCAAGAATGCCAAATTATTAAAGAACGGAGAAGCATCAGTGTGCATGAGAATTACTGTAAACGGCTGTATGGTTAGGCGGATTATGGAAAATAAAAGAACAATCAAATAGCAAAAAGGGTACTTTAAAGAACGATGTGTATTTTTTAGGGGGTACTTTAAAGTGAATGAAGAGATAGCTGAGAGTGAATTTTCCACATTACTAACTATTTTGTATATTTTTGAAGAAAACAGAATAAAAATAGTATTTTAAAGTTCGAAATATGTATTTTTGTAAGCGTCTTCACCTATAATGCAGGTCGACAAAAAGCAAAAATATTTATCATTCAACTATAACATAGTTATGTTTAAGGCAATAAATCAAAAGGGAAACTCTTTCATATCTGCCTTTGAATAAAGTAGTTAAATCGTTTTGTGGTGGATTTTTTATTAGTATGATAACTAAATATCACGCGAAGTATTACGCAAACTTGCTTACACAAAAAGCTGTGGGTGGTGAACTATCATCAATCTCGCAGTCGCTAATGAGTGCATCTGTTGACATCAATCCACATCAGATTGATGCAGCGCTCTTTGCATTCAAATCACCACTATCCAAAGGTATCGTTTTAGCTGATGAAGTCGGTTTAGGAAAAACTATTGAAGCTGGTTTGGTCATTTGTCAATATTGGGCTATAGGCAAACGAAAGATTATAATTGTCTGTCCTGCTGCCTTGAGAAAACAATGGAGTACAGAATTGATAGATAAATTTGGTATTGACAATATCATCCTTGATACCAAGAACTACAATGAAGCTATCAAGAACGGTAGGTCTCCATATCCAAAGAATAAGGTAATAATTTGTTCTTATAACTTTGTGGCTCGTAGAAAGGCTGAAATATTGATGCATAGTTTTGATATATCAATCATTGATGAAGCTCATAAACTAAGAAATGTTTATCGCAAATCAAGCAAAACATCTCATGCAGTTCGTGATGCTCTCACAACAACAAAGAAGTTGTTGCTTACAGCTACACCTTTCCAGAACTCATTGCTGGAACTTTATGGTTTGACAAGCATAATTGATGAGCATATTTTTGGTAGCGAGAAATCATTCCGAAGTGAATATGGTTCTGGAGAAAATAATGCCGACCTTCGTTCACGATTGTCTGCGATGTATAAACGTACATTGCGACGTGATGTGAAAGAATATATCAATCATACAAATAGATTACCACTGACACAAAAGTTCGACTCAACTGATGCTGAGTATGAGCTATATCAAGCTATCTCTGATTTTCTCAGAAGAAACGATATATACTCAGTTCCTGCACAGCAGAAGAAGTTGACTACAATGATAATTCGTAAGATATTGGCTTCTTCTACTTTTGCTCTTATCAGTACATTGACCAATATAAAATCACGTCTTGAAAAGATGCTCGAAACGGCATCTATGCTCTTATTTACAACAGAGGATTTGATAGACGATGATGAAGAAATAGATTTGTATATGGATGATGACGAGGACATACCAGCCGAGGAAGAAGATGTGGTTGAGATTGATAAACTAAAGATTGAGATTGAACTATTGCAAACATTTATTGACAAAGCCAAACATATAAAGCAAGATTCCAAATCAGAAGCTCTTCTTCAAGCATTGGATAAATCATTTGAGATGCAAGCTAAAGAAGGTGCTTCACGAAAGGCTTTGATATTTACTGAATCTACAAAGACGCAGGCATATCTGAAAGAATATCTTGAAGCTAATGGCTACGAAGGTAAAATCGTATTGTTCAATGGTCGTGGTTCTGACCCTAAAACAACACAAATCTATAAAAACTGGTGCGAAGCTAATCCTTCAAAAGTTAGTGGCATCAAATCTGTTGACCGAAGAATGGCATTAGTAGACTATTTTAGGGAATCGGCAGATATTATGATTGCAACAGAGGCTGCTGGCGAAGGTCTTAACCTTCAGTTCTGTTCTCTTGTTGTAAACTACGATTTACCGTGGAATCCTCAGAGAATCGAACAGCGTATTGGTCGTTGCCACCGCTATGGTCAAAAACATGATGTTGTTGTTGTCAACTTCGTAAATATCAGGAATTACGCAGATGTGCGTGTATTCAATATCCTTAACGAGAAATTCAATCTTTTTGATGATATATTCGGCGCTTCTGATGAAATTCTCGGTAAGGCAGACGCTATCGACTTTGAAACTCGCATTTGGGAAATCTATCAGCAATGTAGAACTGAAGAAGAAATCAATGAAGCGTTCGATCGTCTTCAAACTGATATGCAGGTTGAGATAGACGAACGCATGAAAGATACTCGCCATCAAATTTTGGAAAACTTTGATATTGATGTGCAAGAACATCTTCGTGTAGCAAAAGATGAAGCAAGTACTTTCTTAAATAGATATGAACATATTCTTTGGGAATTAACAAAGTATGTGCTTGATGGCAAAGCTAAATTCGATGATAAACAACATTCTTTCCTTCTCAAAAAGTCAGTTGCGAATTGCGCGTGTGGTAAATATGATCTACTATCACAACTGCAAGATGGCGCCCCGTATCGACTTTCTCACCCTTTAGCTCAATATGTCCTCGACAAAGCTATGGTTTTAGATACAGACAACTACAACAGTGAAATCGTGTTCAACAATAAAGACACTGGTATAAACGTAGTACTGCCTGAATATCTTAGATGTCAATCAGGCTATTTAGTCTTATCAAGACTTCAAATTTCATCATTTGAAGATGAACAATATTGCTTGTTTAGTGCATTCACAGAGGATGGCAAGTTCTTAACACAAGAAGAAGCCGAAAAACTATTCCTCTGTGGTGGAATTGAAAAGATAAATACCCAAATACCCGATACCATTGTTTCTCGACTGAATGCAAATTCAAAACAACACATCATAACAACAATAAAGAGTGTGGATAGCAGAAACCTTTCATTCTTCAAAGAAGAAGAAGACAGAATCTATCGTTGGGAACGTGATGTGATTGATGGTATTGAGCAAGAACTTGATATAGTAAAACGTAATATACGTGAGACTGAAAGACTTGCTCGTCAAGCTGAAAATATAGAAGAACGTATCAGTCTTGAAGCTAAAGCAGAGGATCTGTGCCGTCAGAAGCGTAGAAAGCGCAATGAACTTGAAAATAGGGAAGATGAAATATCTGTTCGTAGAAAAGAGCTCATTGCTAAACTTGAGAGAAAAATGATTCAAACAACTTCATCAGACAATCTATTCATTGTCCGCTGGAGTACTAACTAATTAATAACAGTATAATGAATGAATATCAGAAGCGCTTCGTCGCATTATTGAAAACCATATTTGAGTTAGATAAGTCTGACCTTGATTTCGGTATTTACAGAATCATCAATATTCGTCAACGTGAGATTGTTGATTACTTCGAGAATCGTCTACCCAAGAAAATACAAGAGATTCTCGCCCCATTTGCAAATGAAAAGACTGATGAAATCAAACAAAAGTTGGCTAAGATAGAATCTGATGTTGAATCAATGGGTATGACTATTGATGCTCTTCAAGACAATACTCCCAAAAAGCAAGAATATATTGCTTTGCAGAAGCAATTATCTCAAGGCTCAGATATGTCAGCACTCGAAAGCGATGTCTATTCTGCACTATATTCATTCTTTAATCGTTACTACGACGAAGGAGATTTTATCTCTAAACGTCGTTATAAAGAAGGTGTCTATGCCATTCCATATGAAGGTGAAGAAGTAAAACTGTATTGGGCTAACCAAGACCAGTATTACATTAAGACTGCTGAAAACTTCAAGGATTATTCATTTGTTACAAAGGAAGGGATAAATGTTCATTTTCGCTTGGTCGATGCTACAATCGAGCAGAACAATAATAAGGAAACTGACGATTCTAAACGAGTGTTCATGCTGTATACAGAAAATGATGAGCGGCCTGAATTGAAGACATTCGAATGGAATGCTGAATCAAAGGAACTAATCATTCGCTTTATCTTTGACATACCTGCAGACAAAAAGAAGAGCTATGTTGATGATAACTATGCAAAAATTCGTGAATATATTATTGGTGTACCTGAATTGATGATGCCATTGATGTACCAAATATCAACAGACCCAAAGAAACCTATAACTTTGATTCAGAAACATCTTAACGGATATGTAGCAAAGAACACATTCGATTATTTCATCCATAAGGATTTAGGTGGATTCCTCACGCGTGAACTTGATTTCTTTATCAAGAACGAAGTAATGCATCTCGATGACCTTGATACAGATGACGAAGTACGTGCAGAAAGTTATCTTGCAAAGGTGCGTGCGGTAAAACGTATCGGTAAAGAGATAATCACATTCTTGGCACAAATAGAAAATTTCCAGCGCAAACTTTGGCTGAAGAAGAAGTTTGTGGTGGAAACGAATTGGTGCATTACACTTGACCATATTGATAAATCTTTTTATCCGGAGATTATTACTAATAAGACACAGATTCAGGAGTGGATTGATATGTATGCTATTGATGAAATCAAAGGAGATCTAAATACAACAGCATTCACAAATCCTCCGAGCATAGAATTTTTGAAGGAGAATCAGTTCTTGATTGTTGATACAAAGAATTTCCCTACCATATTCCGTGACCGTTTAATTGCATCTATAGATAATATAGATGAGAACACTAATGGTTTGATGATTAACGGAGATAACATTCAAGCAATTTCTCTTTTGCAAAAAAAGTATAATGGAAAAATTGATTGTATTCACATTGACCCTCCTTACAACACAGACACAAGCGGATTTCTTTACAAAAATAATTTCAAACATTCTTCTTGGATATCTATGATGGATAATAGAATTAATAGTTCAATTCCTCTGATGGCTGTGGATAGTACCTTTATTTGTCATATTGATGAGAATGAATATGAAAATCTCTGGAATCTTTTCAATAACACCCCCCTTTATAATCTTGGAACTTGCATTTGGGATAAACGTAATCCAATGACAGGTGGTTCAGGCATTGCAATACAACATGAATATTTTACATTTTTTAGTAGAGATAATATTACAATAAGTATAAATGGCGATAATGCTCAATCAATGCTTGCAAAGGTAGAAGAGCTTCGATTAAAATACGGATCTATTACAGATGAACTTAAAGCCGAATTTAACAACTGGATTAATTCTAATCCAGAATTAAGTGGTGGAGATAAGGCTTATAGAAATATATCAGATGATTGGCGATTATATCAAAGCGTCAGTTTACGTGCGCCAGAATACAGAACAGATCCAAAATTTCATATACCATTGATTCATCCTCAGACAGGCAGGCCATGCCCAGTACCACCTAATGGATTTTCAAGAACTCCTGAAACATTAAAAGAAATGCAAGACAGAGGAGATATTATATTTGGGGCTGATGAAAGTACACAACCAAGATATAAAATGTATCTTTCGCATGGAACAAAAAAGCAACTTACTTCAATTATATCTGACGCAGTTAAGGGAACTTCGGATTTAAAAAAAATGAATCTAACTTTTCCATATTGTCATTCACTATCTTTTTATGATTCTATTTTATCATCTGCTTTATCTCATGATAGAAGTATTGTGTTAGATTATTTTGGAGGCTCTGGTACAACTGCACATACTATAATTAATGACAATAGAAGCAGACAGCATTCTCATCGATATATCATGATCGAAATGGGGAAACATTTTGACAATATCATGATAAAACGTGTTAAAAAAGCTGTCTATGCATCCGACTGGAAGGATGGAAAACCATTAAATACATCAACTGGTATTCCACAAATAATGAAATATATGCGTCTTGAAAGCTATGAAGATGCACTTTCAAATATTACTCTTGAAGAGAAAGACTCATTTTTCGGATCCAACTTGGGAGATGAATATCTAATAGGCTATATGCTTGATATGGAAGCAAAAGGCAGTTTGCTAAATCTTGATGCCTTCATTGCTCCATTCGAGTACAACATGAAGATTACTGAGAAGAATGAATGCAAGGAAAGACAAGTAGATGTTGTTGAGACATTCAATTATCTTATCGGTTTGTCTGTTCATTGCCAGTCTGCAATCTCATATTTCTCAACCAAAGAAGCAAAAGATCCTTCTTATGAAGGTGCTGTTGACTTGCTGAAAGACCAAAATGGCGTATATGGATTCCGTCAGATAGAAGGAACATTGCCTGACGGTCGCAGAGCATTGGTTATATGGCGCAATATCAATAATGACAATATTCTAGCAAGCAACGCTGCATTGGATGCCTATTTCTTAAAATATCGTATCAATCCTGCCGACCGCGAGTTTGATGTGATATATATCAATGGAGATAACAACCTTGAGAATCTGCGTCTTGACGATGAGCAATGGAAAGTGGTGCGCACTGAAACAGAGTTTAATAAACGAATGTGGGAGGAATAACGAAGTATGGCAAAAAAGAAAAGTTCACCATCAGTCAGCTTTGAAACCTATTTGGTTTTATTCCGTTACTTTCTTGGTGAGATAGGCACTACTGAACTGAAAAGTTTGGGTAACAAGCTCAACAGCATTGAATATGAAGGATTGGATGAAAATGGCAATACTCATTTTCATCACTACATAGCTCAGATAGCAAAAATGAAACACTCTAGTATCACAACAGACAAGTTGCGGGAATACGATGAGAGAATCTGTCGATATACAAAAGAAATTGGAGAAAATCGTGGTGGAATCAGTCTGAAGTATTTTCAATACATCTCCCTGCTATTCACTGAGATGTATCTCGACAACTACTTTGCAGACAGATCAGCCTTCTGCAAGTCGCTTAACGAATTCATTGATAGCGAAAATGCAAGAACATTTGGTGCTCTTACGATGGAACCATATACCATTAACTCAATGAACAAGTTAGCGTATATGTGTGCTACAGGTAGTGGTAAGACACTTTTGATGCACATCAACATAAAGCAATTTATATTTTATCTGAAGCGTGCAAAACGTATAAACAGCAGTATCGCTATCAATAAAATTATAGTGCTTTCGCCAAATGAAGGAATGAGTAAACAACATTTAAGTGAGCTTACTCTCTCTGGAATTAAAGCAAATATCTTCAATAAAGATGGTGGTATGTTTAACGGACAAAATGAAGGTGTTGCCATCATTGATATGAACAAACTCAAGGAAGAAGGCAAAGTGAAAACCGTATCGGTAGACAGCTTTGAACGCAATAACCTTGTTCTTGTGGATGAAGCCCATCGTGGCATGTCTTCAACAGATGGTGTTTGGTACGACTATCGTACACGATTAAGCGAAGAAGGTTTTGCCTTTGAGTACTCAGCTACATTCAAACAAGCACTGAATGCCACATCTTCAAAAAAGGAAGACAGGCAGATGATAGCGGAATATGGCAAGTCTATAATAATGGACTACTCTTATAAATATTTCTATGGTGATGGCTATGGAAAAGATTATCGTATCTATAATCTCAGAGCAGGTATTGATGATAATCACCGTCATTTGTATTTGATAGGTTGTTTGCTTTCCTTCTTCCAACAAGTGAAGTACTCTATTGAAAAACGAACCGAACTGATTCCTTTCAATATAGAGAATCCATTATTAGTGTTTGTTGGAAACCGTGTAACAGCATCAACATCCAAAGATGAGTTGAGTGATGTTCAAGAAGTGCTATGTTTTATCGACAGATTTGTTCGTAACAAACAAGAAAGCATCCGTTGTATAGAGCAAGTGAAGTCAGAAGAAACAGGTCTTGCCGATAAATATGGGCGTGATCTATTTTTACACGATTTCAATGCGCTAATAGATGTGTATGGCCAATTACCATCAGCACAAGTGCTATATGAAGATATGCTTCATCTGATATTCAATACCGACACTGTTGCCGATGCTCCACGATTGCACATTGAAGCCATAAAGCAAGTGCAAGGCGAAATTGCAATGAAGATTGGCGAATATGGTGATTATTTTGGTGTGATAAACATTGGAGATACAGCTAATCTTATTAAGGCTTGTGAAGCAAAGGGAATAGTAAGCAGAAGCGAAGAATTCGTTTCTACTTCATTATTCAGTAGCATCAACGATAAAGAATCAAAGGTTAGAATACTTATCGGTTCACGAAAGTTTACCGAAGGATGGAACAGCTGGCGTGTGTCTACAATGGGATTGATAAATTTTGCCAAAGGTGAAGGTTCTCAGGCAATTCAGTTGTTTGGTCGTGGTGTTCGTTTGAAAGGATATAAAAGAATGCTAAAAAGGTCTACATGCCTTGACGATACCTCAGTAAAGCCTCTGCGATATATGAATTGCGTGGAAACACTTACCATTTTTGGTGTGAAAGCGCAATATATGGAGGATTTCAAGAAATTCCTTGAACAGGAAGGTGCTCCAATCAATGATGATATTATTGAAGTGACTCTGCCAGTAGTCAATCGTTATGATGAAGTAAAGACAAAGAAACTCCGTGTCATAAAAATAAAGGATGGAAAGAATTTCAAGAAGCAAGCACGACGTATGGTGCTCGATGTACCCAAAGAAGACTTCATGCGATACCTTGTTCGTGGTAAGTCGGTACTAGATTGCCGAAGCAAGATTCAATCTATTGAGTCATCAGGCTCATTAAAAATGAATATTCAGGTGATTGATACAAGATTCACGATTCCAACGTCAACGCTTGCCTTGCTTGATTACTATCGCATTTTTGATGAGATTCAGCAATACAAGAATGAGAAGTCTTATTTCAATATCAGCATTGATAGAAACAAGCTGAAACCTATTCTTGAAACAGATGGTTGGTATGAACTAATTATTCCAGAAAAGCAACTTGAAATAGATTCGATTCGCAAAATTGAGTATGCCACAGACTATGCGATTATGGCATTAAAGTCTTATATGGATAAATTCTGTAAATTCGAGCAGGAAAGATGGGAAGCACCATTGCGTGAATTCCAAGAAATATCGGCTACTGATAATAATTTTGTAGATGAATATACCTTCACCGTTACACCACAAAATAGCTTGGATATCACTGGTGAAGAATTGGATAAATTCATTGGAGATATAAAGTCTATTCTTGCAGATAATAATGGATTGAACGAATACGAAAAGAAGTTTGACTTCAACAAAAATCTGTGTCTGTTCGATTTCCGTTCTCATTTGTATGCGCCATTTGTATGCTTGAAAGAGGGAAATACCAATATACAAATTACCCCTGTCAGTTTGAATGAAGATGAAAAGCTGTTTGTTGATTATCTGAAGGAATTTACAGAGAATAATAGTGATGTACTTGAAAACAAATCTCTTTATCTTCTAAGAAATAAAAGTAAGGTGGGTATGGGATTCTTTGTTGCAGGTAATTTCTATCCTGATTATATCTTATGGATAGACACGCCGGAAAAGCAATATATCACATTTGTCGACCCGAAAGGTTTACTTCGTATTATGCCTGATGATCCTAAGATTGAATTTTACAAAACAATCAAGGATTTGGAAAAGCAGTTAGCACCGACAGCAGGTGATAAGCAGATTGTTCTCAACTCATTCATTATGTCTGCAACAAAATCAGCAGATTTGTATGAATGGTGGCATTGGGATAAAACTACAAGAGAGGCACACAATGTCTATACTCTTGATGATGATCAATGTGTTATCAGTATGATAAATAAAATATGCTTTTCATAGGGACATTCATTAAATAGCCTAAAATCAGCCAACTAATTCATACTTAAAGTATTGCGAATTAGTTGGCTTTTTTGTATCTTTAGGTATTCCCCCGAAAATAAGGTTTGACGGCCAAAACGGGGGAAATATCCAAACTAAGATATGGCTAAGATACGAAATATTTCCGAAATTCACCCAACTTTGGGCTTTACAGAATTCGATATTCTGGAAAAATATCGCAAGAGTTTTAATGCGAGTGAGCTTGGCAGGCTTCATTCCGTGTTTCCTTTTGACAATATAGCAAAAGAAGCAGGTCTGTCGGCGCAGCGTCTTGGAC
>NZ_QRMP01000048.1 GCF_003473295.1 Parabacteroides sp. AM08-6 | reverse complement strand
GAAGGGGCTTTTGATTTTTATTCCTAATGCGTTTGCCCTGATGAGATAAAAAATCCCAAGGAGCATTTTATATGAAAAAAAGCCAGTATCCAACTTTACAGTTACATACTGTAACCACTATTTTTTATATTTGAGATCTTTTTCAATTATAAATTGTATCTTTGTCCATGTCTAATTTTTAAAAGAAAATATGATGGGTAATGATGAATTTATCCTTTATTGTAGAAAACAAGGACGTGCGAAGTCATTGAAAAATGACCAACTTGGTAGAATAATCTGGGAATGGATTAGAGATAATGCTAATGGAATGCAAATAGGGAAACGAAAAGGATGTGAATGGGGAGAAGATGCCGAGAATGTAGATGCAAAATACCTCCCGTACACGGCAAGTCAATTTGAGTTTGATCGGGATAAACTTCCAGCTTTATATGATTACTTAGACTCTTTGTAGCAAAATACAAATGCTCTCTTTGTTTATGTCAGAAAGGTAATCACTTGCTGGGCGAACTAAAAAGGGGGGAAATCACGCCTATAATAGTAAAAACAATTCTTTAAAAACCTAACATAGATGCCGGGGGTATATTTAGCACACGACAAAGCAATCTTGCTATCTTTAAAGTCGGCTCTGAACGACCAGCAAGATAGTCATTAACACGTGAAGGGCTTACTCCTATCTCATTAGCAAGTTGTCTTTGTGTCATTCCTTTCTCTTCAAGAGATAACTCTATTAGCTCTGATACAGTCAGCTTTTCTATTGGATAATGCTCCTTTTCATAAGCAATCACTATATCAGACATTACAGTAAGTTCCACCGCATTCTTATCGTTTGCAGGAGTATTATCATCAACCAATGGCAACAGTTCTTCTACTCTTGCCAATGCAAATTCATACTGTTCCTTACTAACTTTATTCATATCCTATATTAAATGGTTGAACAATCAATTTTATCATAATCTTTATGAGTACCCACCCAGCGAATGAATATGTACCCTATTGTAAACTTAACAACTACCACCAACCGATAATTGTTGCCTCTGATATTAAAAACATAGTGCTGGTTGCCTACATAATCAGCAGAAAGAAAATCAACTTTTATATCAGACAGATTTTTCCATTCGGCTTTTTCTGCTATATCATACCAACGTTCTAAGGCTATGCGCGAATCTTCATAACCCTTCGTTTCATAGAAATCTTTCAGCTTCTTATGTGATACAATTCTCATTTATCTTCATTTGATACAAAAATACGAAATAATTCTGTATCGCAAAATTTTATGAAGAATTTGTTTTACAATACAGAATTTAGATAATAAAAAAAAGCCCGTATCCAACTTCACAGTTACATACGGACCAAACAAATAACAAACTCTTATTAAATACTAAATTGAAATCATATTATAATAAATTTATTTTCAATATATTACCAAATAATCAATTCAACAGCTGTAAAGTATTTGTAAAGTAAAACCACTTTTCTTGACCATCCAATACATAAGCATAAAAAAGCAAGCGTCCAGAATAATCACTACCCCGGACGCTTTAACCTTAACTATGACTGTCATTAGACAGCACGACAAAGGTAGGGAATATAATGTGCCTACCTATTTATTTTGTATGTTGTTCAACATAAAACCGAATAGCATTATTCACAAACATTGAGATATTCTTCTTTTTGATGAGAATATCTGCAACATCCCTTTCTAAGGAGACTAAAATTTTGGTTACTCCATTTACTTTGGCCCTACGCGGAATGCCGTTTTGGTCGAGCAACCGATATACGGTTTGCTCCGACTTTATTCCGGTAAGCTCCATTATTTTCTTAATAGAACACTCTTCATCTTTGTATAATTTTATAAGCAACCTCTCTTGTGATTTCGTTATGCTCTTACCTCTTGCCATTTCTTGATGATTTAAGTAAAAATTCACCGGCTTTTCGCATAGCACGAGCTAATTCAATTGTATCCGTGCAATCATCCAGCAGTTGCACATTCTCAATATCCGACAATTCCTCAAACATGACTTCCGCTGTAAAACGCGGATATTTATTACGTCGTATCATTTGCTTGCCGGCATCCCCTATAAACAACTCATACGCGGGCTGTTTATTTCCATTTCTATCGCAATCGCAAGTTGAAAACTCAGGCAAATACTCTCTCTCACTTGCAGATGCCAATATTTCACTGCATAAAGGGCACTGCAATACCCACATTGCAGGCCCTATTTTTTGTTTTTTATTTACGTACATATCTATTTTACCAAATAATAATCATCGCTTTTCAGAAAGTTAGCCCAGTCATTGCTGGTGTTGTGAAGACAAGAATTAAATTCTTCCTTACTCAATTGAACAGTTCTGTATTTAGAACCTTCAACTCTTATAGTGAAGGTTCTTTTGCTGTGATTTGCCTTCACGTTAATTTCTCTACCGGTGATAGTTTTCATGATTATAAGTGTTTTAAATTATAATTCTATTTCATTATCTACAGCAAACTTTGCAAGGCAATAAGCCTGCTTGTCAGAACAGGACATATATTTGTCAACTGAATGACAAACTGAAATGATAAAGTCGTTGCCAATTTCTTTAGCCTTTAATTCAATAGCAGCAAACATCTCTTCTGAGAGCTTATAGCTCATAGAACTTCTGTCGCCATAAACGCAGTTGTTAATCCATTGCAATTTATTGATTGCTTGCTGAAGGGGGGATAATGCGTTGAATGCTTGAATTGCTTTAGCATCCTTGTATCTTTTCTTTTCACCTCTTGACATACCGGCTATTTCTGACTTAGGTGCTTTTTTCAAAGCTACGCCGTTCTCGTCCGTAAGGTTAAAGGCCATCTCTTTACCTATTGTGCCATTTTCAAATGTTACTTCTACGTAACCTGTTGACTTCGTGATGATACGTGTAATAGTGCCTTTCTGACCTTTTTTGTTTGTAACAACCTTATTGATAGTAATCATATTTTTTGTACAGTTTTAAGTGTGTCTCACTTCTTTATTATCACAATACAAATATACAACATTGTGATAATATAAGCAAATATTTATCCTATTATTTTATATGCTATAAAACATATTATTCAATCTCTATCTCTGTAGTATGATTGCAATTTTTGCAAATTATTTCGCAAATACCTGAACCTGTTCCTTGAACAGGTTCGAAGAAAATAGGATTACCACATGTGGGGCAGTGCGTTATATCCTTGTTTTCTTTGCAAAGATATAGTAAACATAGGGTGTCTACTATATCTGACTGACTTATCCCAATGCTACTTGAGTAGAACTCAAGTAGGAATTTACCCTGTTTGGACAGCCGTATTAATTTCGAACTGTCCTTTTTTTTAAGCGTTTTGCGTCCTGCTCCAGGACGCGCTCCACCGCTTTTATTTTTTATTCCTGCCATTTTATTTGTTTTTTTATTACATTTGCATCGTCCCCCTTCGAGGTATTGAAATATATAGATAGTCTAATGCTGGTATCAGCACATTAATTGAACCATTGGGGGATATATCCCAGGGAACAGATCTAAGTTCTCTGGGATTTTTTTTTTATTTGCTGGGTTAAAGATTGTCTCTCACAAAATCGATAGCCCTGTTTTGGGCTAATTCGCTGTGGACAGAGCGCCCATCTACAGCCATATCTATTTGTTCGTCAGTAATATAAGCCTCCCTACATGTTCCTGAAAATTCCGCGGTTGTGGTGAATTTAAAACCACTATTAACTCTTTCTACAGTGTCATGATAGGCTATTTCGCCTAACAGGATGTTTGCTTCTTCAATTGTAATCATAATCTTTATTTTTTTATTATTTGTAATTTCCTGTTTTTAATTGCTCATATAAATCTTCCAAATTGAAACATGACAATTTCGTTTCTGTGTATGGACCTATTTTGCCACTAATTTTAAGAACCTTCCCTTTGTAAAGAAAAAAGGTTATGTCCGTTTGTTTTTCGGGTATAACGAAATGTTCTACCTCTACAAGCTCGGCCATCTTAAGGATATCCTCATCTTTGTGTCTTACAAAATCCGGAGTAGTTACTCCGGCATCTGCTTGTAAGTTGTCCGGATAATTAATGCCGATCTCTATAACCTTTGCTACATTCTCTGAAATAAATGTTCTTTCGTTATTAACGAAAACTGCTTTTCCATCTTTGTAATTGTATACTCTCATGGTTTGTTGTTTTATTATTACACTACAAATATACAATATTTATTTGAATTATATATCATATTCATATAAAAAAAATAATATGTTTTGTAACATAAAAAGCCGCCCCACCTTCACAGGCAGAGCGGCTTCAACATTAACACTAAATACTAATAACATAAAAACAAAAAGAAATCTACCAAATCCTATAGAACCCTCCTATCCCGACATAAGGAGATAAACCGTGCTTGCCTACCCCATATCCGGTTATAACACCAAGTCCCCAACGACGAGACGGTATGCGTTTTGTAATATACATTGTCTTTGGAAATACATTTATGCTATCCAATGCCGCATTGTATCCAGATACCCACGCGTGATAATCCGGGGTTAAATACTCTTTCTGAGAAACCGGAATATATATTGTATCTCCCTTAATATACTTGATAACGGTGTCAGATGGTAATGAGACATACTTCGTTACCACCTCTTTTACCGGTTCAGGGAAACGTTCGATAAGGGTGTCTATGCGGATAATCGTGTCAGTCTTTACGGATGCCGAATTATCAATCAACCCTTTGTATTTATATCCTCCCCAGAAACTAATCCCGTAGAATACAAATATTAATATTACGTGCAAAGCTTTCATCAATACTTCCCTTTCAAATATTGCTTCCGGTTTTGTCCGGAGAGTTTCAATGACAAATGCACGAATGTACTGTACTGGATGCACTGGTCGAAGTCAAGCCCAGAACGTCGTAGGCACTCGACCATGTACGCCGGGTGCTCACAAGCTACATCCGCAGCCTCCCCTTTCATGTGCTGGCTGGTTGGTACACCACCGACAGCTTTATTCAGTTCCGAACACCGGTAGCCACTGTTGATGACCATTCGCTTTCCATAGACCTCCCGGAGTGGTTGCAACAGGTTTACAACCAAGTTCTCGATTGCTTTTACTTCCTGCACTCCCGGATTATTAGCAATACCTTTCTGGGTCGCGGTGTTGCTACGGGTAAACTCTTTCAATTCAAAATTCTCACTGATTTTCATTCTTTGTTCTCCTTATTTAATAACCATTTTGTGGTTCACGATCACCACACTTCTTTTTTTCACATCTCTTCAAAGCAAGTTCCAGCTTTACATCCGAATAGCTTTCTTTCAGTGTAAAAAGCTCATCTTGCACCTGCCGAAGCCTTCCGGTTTGCTCGACAAATCGTTCCTCCTTATCGGATAATTGTTTCTGAAGGAACTCATTATATTCACGTAAAGCCCTAAACTCTTCTGCGTCCGCATGGGCATCTTCTATACGAGCATTTGTTCTTCTGTTCGTATAGAAGTTGATTCCCCACTTGATAGCTTCAAATCCTCCCAGTGTACCTACTATTGTTAGTATGTCTGTTAATTCAATATTCATCACATATCTTCTTCTTTGTGTTCTTCATTAGCAAAAGGAGCATCTAATATCTTTATATATGTAGGCATAGTCGATTCTGAAAACATACCGTTACGGTCGATGAAATCGACACGTACTTTTAAATATTCCAGCTCTGCGTCTGTGATAGCAAAATCCAATTCCTGATAAATATCCTCCTGATTTTTAAAGCCGACAGTTACCTGTCCATTGTTTTCATTTTTAACTACTAACTTCTTTTGCTCCGAGTCTGAAATAGCTATCTTGTTATCAATGGCTATTTTTAACATCATGTTAGCTCTCGTGTCGTACTGAGGCAATACCGTATTTAGTATTATCACTCTGTCTCTTAATGTCAAATTCATACGTTCTATTTTTTTAGTTGGAATACATGTTATGTTGAAATTCTTATTGCACATAGAATAGTCCTGTAGTTTTGTCCCACTTTACACTATAACTTTCAGGAGAAGATGTAATAGTAGCAAGCTGCGTATTAGTAGGCATTAAAGAAGCATATATTCAAGTTCTTTTAAACCAACTATCTGCGGTTGAAAAGTTTTGAAAAGCAAGATGGATATGGCGATAAGATGTTGTTCCCGGCAAATGCTCGCAACTTATGGCGTTAGCCCTATAAGTAGTTCCATCTTCTTTATTCATGGTACCTATCTCTACTTTTAGTGCAGCATCTCCCTGCATGAATGTACCATAAGCCCTTAATTTAATACAACTCATCATGCTTGGGTCTACTCGTGTTCTTATTATTTGTTTGTTAGAACAAAAATCTGTATATTCATTATCACCCTGAGAATTCGTAAACCCTTTATGAATACCAACAAATACAGAATTATTATTACTTGATCCAAACACCAATGATGCTTCTGCGGCACTTAGTCTTACTGAGCGCATAATGCCCAAATCATCAGAATATTGTGCTCTTAAATGTGCACCTTCTATATCGAAGCCTGCAATTTTTCCATTTCCATTTTGATAAATCCTGAAAGGTGCATTTTCAGGTGTCGAAGAACCAGCCCAAAATCTTACACTTGAATCAGACGTTCCTGCTCCTGTAACACCCGCCTTTATTGTCTGGTCGTCACCTGCCAATCTAACAGTACCAGATGTTACGACACCACCATCAATGACAGTCTTTGTATTGTCTGCTGTTTCAGACCAATCAGAACTCACATAAGAACCGGAAGATCGACCTAATACACAACGTAACAACTTTCCAGACTGTGCCCATAAATCACCAGAATCATACGGCGGATAAGGAGTTGATAAAAACACTCTTCTTTTTCCATCTGCCGTATCTTTGGCCAGAGATGCTGCTTGTGCTGCCGCAATAGCTGTCGCATCTTCTATCGTAGCCCAAGTGTTTGAAGACGGTCCTATGTATCTTTGTAGAATCTTAGTCGATGTATTATACCATAAGTCTCCAACATGTTCCGGCTCAGTGCCTGATGCCCAATTATTCCAAGGATTTGTCGTTTGGTAATAGGTTTCTACTTTACCATCGATTTGATTTTGCAAGTCAACCTTAGCGGAATTTAACATCGATAGTGTAGAATAAATAGAGAGGTCCGGCCTATCTGTAAGATTATTATATCCAGAAGAACCAGAAACAAACTTTATTACTCCTTCAATAGTGGCACCATTGGTAGCCGTAATTTTCGCATTTACTAAGTCAATAACCAATCTGGCCAACTTGTCCTTTATCAATCCAGTTGTAATCGTCTGACCGGCAATCTCGGTAAAACCATAATTCGGAAGCCAGGAACGCACTCCATCTTCCGGAGTATTCAATACCCCTACCCAGAAATGATAATACCCTTCTTCGTCCTCTAATTTTATCTGCCGTTCAGTTACATAAATAGAACCGCTATCCCCATCCTTCGGGCATTTGGCATAGACGTAATAAGCAAGCGAATTATTCAACCGATAGGATGCCGATGGGATAATCCACTCGCGGACAGTATCACTAACGGTAAAGTGTACCAGCTTGCCGGACGTGTTCTTGAAATAATTGGCGTCATTGTCTGCATTCGGAATGAACTTCACTCCTATAAGCTCCATTTGCTGTGAGTTCGTGCCGACAATCAATTGCGCGGTATGTACGACCAATGGCTTAATAAGTTCGGTGAAATAGTCCCCTTCCGGGTCGAACATCATCTTCATGGTCTCCATGACGTCTTTCCAGGAACGCTTTGTGTGTTCACGGACAGGTTTTACTTTATCCTCTATCTCTTCCGGGACTTTATTCACGTCGTCTACCAAGTCCTTGAAACCATTCGATTCAAGGAAATCGGATAAGGTCAGTTCATATCTGAATGATGGTGTACCGTCTTTTTCGATATATCTTTTTACCTTGGTAACACGAATCTCCCGGTCAATCTTCAGTTGCTCGGAATACACACCGACCATCTGGCCACAGGCGACAAAGATGTTCTGCATGCGGAATGTTTTTTCTTCGCACTTACCTCGAAGCTGGATACGTTTATCGCAATGTTCGTCAAGCCATGCTTGCGACTCTTCTAAGAGCTGTTGCGAGGCTTTATCTATATACGATTGCGGCATCTTCAACCCAGTAAGGATGAACTTATCCCCTACAGAGAAATTGATGTCTCCCGGCACTTTTAAGGCGTTTTCCTGCTCATTTACCTTTAGTTTGAATTGTTTAGTTGAATTATCCCAGCTACCTTCTACTATTGCAAGGTCATAACCGGCCAGCCCACCGTCCTGGAACGAAGCAATAATATCTTCCTCTCCGATTTTACAATCATCCAGATTAAAATCTATATCAGATGCTCGCAAAGTAAAATCATCTATCTTAGATGAAACATGAAATTCCCCTTTCGGAAAAATATGATTAAAAGGAATCTTTTTCTGCCCTAATCTCCCGTACTTTTCTGTATTCTTCGATAATTCTTCCTGTCCACCGGGTAGCATCAAGTAGTCGGCGCCATAATCTGAACCAAGATTTTTATCAGACCCATAAGGGAAAATAACAGTTGTCGGACGTTCATCACTTACAGCCGATATTTCCAATTCTGTAAACCCAAGTCCTTCGCCTTGTCCTAACACAAGGCCGTTGCTGTCATATTTCCTCTTTCCGATACTGATAGTTTTCTGATATATCCAGTATTCAGTATCAAGCTGTTTTACAGTATCATCTAAAACAGGGCCTACATTTTTGTCCTTAAACGAAATCATTATTGACCGGGAATCAATACATGAACCTACTTTCCATCCAGAATCCTCCCGGTTCATGTTTTTGACTATCAACTCAAGTATTTGTCTTGCAGTACCGGTGTAATAGTCAAAGTTTTTCTTATATTCAGGTTTGCCATTCAAAAAGAACGCAACATCTTCCAAGTCATACTTAGATGAATAGAACATAACGGTATATTCCCAGCCGAGAGACGTTTCCCTTTTAGTTACTTTCTCGTTATGACGTATTTTGTATTTCGTTCCTTCAAAGTCTATATAGTCGTTTATCTGAAGCTCTACCACGTTACGGGAAAGGAAATTAAGGGTAAGAGTGTCCTCCCCCATTATTTCCTCGACCGTATAACTGTTGTCCTTCAGGTAAACGTCGCAAACTACTGTATTTCCGCGCTTTATTTCCATACTGCTAAATTATCCCTAATAGGTTTTAAGTGGCCTAACAATTATTTTTTATAAATGACATCCGATGGGTTGTCGTGAATTAAGATATAAGCACCTCCTCACGCATCCCTTTTCCTGTAGTATTTAAAGAAACTAAAGGAACTTGCGGTTAGTCTCTCGCTACACGGTTTGAGATATTCGTTTTCCAAGTCATATGCCTCTTGCTCGAAAGTAATCCTCCTGTACGCCTTGTCAGCGTCTCTGTACATGATTAACCGAACCAGATACTCGATACCATACCAAGCATAGTACAGGAACACTGGGATAGCGATAAGTGCTGACATCCACCATCCGTAACAGTCGAAAGCGAAGCAAATAAACATTATCCCGACCGCGAGAGCCAAACCAGTTGTAAACAGAGTTTGATACTGCTCCACGTGACTTGCCTCGTGAAACTTTGCCCGGTCTGACAATTCTTTTTCTTCGGTAAACACTGCTCCGAAAAGCATGATTGTTTTAAAATCTTTCAAGAACGTGAAAATCCTTGCAATTTTGCTGTTGTAAAAAATCTTTGCCATATATAAGTTTATTTTGTGGGCCAAAGCCCGGTTAACTATAACTGTCCATATTAGGTGTCCACCTTTTCATATTAGGTGTCCACCTTTTGCAAACATGGATACCTTTTTAAGATGCTAGGAATACCGTCAGATAAGTACTTCCAAGCGCAGCAACTTCGCACCAGAACATAGGCTTGGCTGCTATGAAATCCCGCCATAAACTACCGGTTACATGCTTACTCATGCCGACGACGGTGTAGACTATAAACGCAAGCCATATCGGGATAAGCAGCCACCAGAATGTTAATCCTACCCATATCTGCGAAAAGATTACACAGACTGCAGCTGCAGAGTAATGCACAGTATTTGTAAGAGGCAACTTAAATTGCGGTGCAGCCCCAACAAACAATAATCCGGCGCAAGCCAGAAAAGCCGTAAACTGATAGCTGGACGGTGTTATATCGAGCAATGCCGGTAGAAGAAGGCCTCCAACAGACACACACATAACGGAGAATAGCCAACCAAGACCTTTCTTACGTTTTTCCAACTTGTAATAGGTATCGCTAATTGAATAAGGGATACCAAAAGACTTGCATGTTCCGGCCAGATAGACCAGAAAGACAATAAAAGAAATAATTACTAATGCCATGTTTTTATATTTATGTTTATATTTGCATAATCATATAGTATTAAATTTTATATATCGCCACCTCTTGGCTGCGAAGTTCGGGGGTGGTATTTTAGTTTTTAACCGAAAACTATATTCCAAATCGCTTCTTGTCATTGGCATAATTTATATCTATCTCTTCTTTGGTTAACGCCCTATCGTAAACTCGTATAGAGTAAATATTGCCGGCAAATTTGTTTCCGGGACTATTGGTAGGGGTGTAACCTTCTCTACTTCCTATCTGCGGATAGCTCCATATACCCCAGTAATCGGCTGTACCTTTTCTCTGTGCAAGACTATTGTTAAGTCTAACTTCCGTGAGAGATGGAGATGTCCCATACCTTACGGATAGACTTGTTAATGCTTCGTAGCCATCTATATACCAAGGCTGTTGGGTAGACCCGTAAAGAAATAGCTGAGTTCCGGCAACAAATAGAAAATAAGAGCTATTTACAGTTAGCAATGTAAATCCCGTTTCACCGGCATTGGGCTTAAATACGACTTCTACGGTTAGTTCTGTCTTGGAAGATAAATTGCGGAGAAGGTTTCCACCGTAGTGGTCATCATCATATAGAATCATATAATTAGACCCCTTGGATATTCGAGTAAATGTCGCATCGTTATCATTTCCGCTTAAATCTTCCCATGTCTTAGATGTGCTATTACTACCGGCACGTGTATTGTACTCGCCGTCGAAACAGGCTATAAGCCCTTCGGCGACATACCCAAGCCAGTTAATTGCCGATTCTTTCTTTTTCGTGAACATCATTCTTCGTCTTGACATACTACCTCCTATCTGGTATTAATACTGTAGGAATACTATCATCCCGCAGAACAATTGTCCCTTCCTCTATCTTAGAAGTAGGCATGTAGTAGGTATGATTAACTGACTGATAGCTCATAATACCTATTAATGTTGCCACGAATAAGGCAACCACCTCTTTTCTGTATTCTCTAATTGCTGTTTCCATATATTATTTTTTAATCGATTACATAAGGCTGTGTGGGCGGAGTGAAATTAGAAGTCCAACGGGCTACTCTCGATATGCGGAACTCATCAAATATTCCAACGTTAAAACCATTAGCGGAAGACCCAAGAGTCCAATCTCCTAATTTTAAATTATCGCAAATTGCATCATTTGCCGGCAAACCTGTTTTTGTCCCTTTAAGAATGCCGTCAACGAAAAAATATCCGGTTGTTCCAGATTTTACCATTGCAATATGATGGAGTTTATCTTTAAAATACGCATTACTAACACTCCAATCCAAATACTTTTCCGTAGAGTTATACAGAGTTGTATTAAAGTATACTCTAAAAAAATCTTGGTTATAAGTTTCGCTCCTAATCCATCTTAATCCAAGCCCTGATTTATCCCAACCGGGATAGAAATAACTAGAATTGGAAAAAAATCCAATATTGTCATTTGAATAATCCGTATCACTCTTATCCTGCCACCAGAAATCAACTGTCCAATCTCCTGAAAAATCTATCTCTGACGTGTCGTAAGAAATAGTATTTCTATTGAAATAAGCCCCTTGGCCAAATTTAGCAATTGGATAAGATGATATTGAACCGGATATGTTAGATTTATTATTCACGGCATCTGTTAAACTCCCATCGAAATGCAGCAACAAGGCGGTCTTTGCAGTCGAAACAACTTTATGTTTTTTCATTAACCTTCTCCTGCCCATAAGTCTAAGTTTAGTTCGAAAGTTAGAAAATGCGGATAGTTCGCCTTTACGTCGATTTGAGCTATCTC
>NZ_QRMP01000047.1 GCF_003473295.1 Parabacteroides sp. AM08-6 | reverse complement strand
AAGGGGCTTTTGATTTTTATTCCTAATGCGTTTGCCCTGTATCGATGAAATGTTAAAGAGGTTGAGACAGATGGAGGTGATAGATGTGCATTTCTCTTATTTAGGTTAGTTGAGGCTTTTATTAGATTAGGAAGAATCTTTGGATTTTCGGCTTACCTCAAGGCTGTATCGGGAAGTCGTTTGCTATACCTTAATATATGGAATAGTAGTAATAAATTCGTATTTGAAAATATTTTTGTAAAAAAAAGACGTAATTATTTGCAGTTTGTAAGAGAATATCTATATTTGCTGCCGTAATAACAATAATCGTTATGAGAACAATTTTAGTAAATACATATTGGTGGTGGCATTCCGTACAACTCAAAAGGTCGTAAGGAAAGCAGTCCTCGTGTATATACTAATAGAGATATAATTAAAAGGTCTGTCGCACTTGCGACAGGCCTTTTTTCATTTAGAGCAAAAAGAAATATAAAAATAAAAGAAAGAATGATGAAAACGTATCAAGTGAACAAAGACGGATATTACGGTGAATTTGGCGGAGCTTATATTCCCGAAATCCTTCACCAGTGTGTAGCGGATTTACAAAAAACGTATCTCGAAGTGTTGGAAAGTGATAGTTTCAAAAAGGAATTCGACCAATTACTGCGTGATTATGTAGGACGTCCTTCTCCTCTTTATTTGGCGAATAGGTTGAGCGAAAAGTATGGTTGCAAAATCTATCTGAAAAGGGAAGACCTGAATCATACCGGGGCACATAAAATCAACAACACAATCGGCCAAATCTTATTGGCCCGCAGGATGGGAAAGACGCGTATTATTGCTGAAACTGGAGCCGGGCAACATGGGGTTGCCACTGCGACAGTTTGTGCTCTGATGAACATGGAATGTATCGTTTACATGGGAAAGACGGATGTGGAACGCCAACATGCTAATGTGCAGAAAATGGAAATGTTGGGGGCTACGGTTGTTCCTGTCACTTCCGGGAATATGACTTTGAAAGATGCTACGAATGAAGCTATTCGCGACTGGTGTTGCCATCCGTCCGATACGTATTATATTATCGGTTCGACAGTCGGTCCTCACCCTTATCCGGATATGGTGGCCCGTTTACAATCTGTTATCAGCGAGGAAATCAAAAAACAATTGCAGGAAAAGGAAGGACGCGATTGTCCTGATTACCTGATTGCCTGTGTAGGAGGGGGAAGTAACGCAGCCGGTACGATTTATCATTTTGTTGACGAAGAACGGGTAAGAATTGTTTTAGCTGAAGCCGGCGGGCTGGGTATTACAACCGGAAAGAGTGCCGCCACCATACAACTGGGAAAAAAAGGAATTATCCACGGAGCCCGTACTCTTGTGATGCAGGATGAAGACGGGCAGATTGAAGAACCGTATTCGGTTTCTGCCGGACTGGATTATCCGGGTATCGGTCCGATGCACGCAAACCTATCTACTACGCATCGTGCCGCTATTCTGGCTGTAAACGATGATGAGGCACTGGATGCCGCTTTCGAACTGACTCGTCTGGAAGGTATTATTCCCGCTTTGGAAAGTGCACATGCTTTGGGTGCTTTGGCAAAAGTTGAATTCAAACCTACAGATGTTGTAGTTCTGACTGTTTCCGGTCGCGGGGATAAGGATATGGATACCTATATTCAGTATAAAAACCAAAAATAATTTTTCAATCATGAATTATACATTTAAGACAATAAGCAAGAAGGTACTCGGCGACCTCCATACTCCGGTCAGTATTTACCTGAAGGTTCGTGATATTTATCCTGAGTCTGCCTTGCTGGAAAGTTCTGATTTTCACGGAAATGAAAATAGTCTTTCATATATAGCTCTTTGCCCGTTGGCAAGTATCGGCATAAATAATGGCGAGTGTACTTCAACCTTTCCCGATGGTAGCCGGGAAGTTTCTCCTTTGACGGAACAATACAATGTGGGAGATGCCATGAACGACTTCCTTTCTCGCTTTTCTGTGGAAGGGCAAGATAAAAAAGTTTGCGGCCTTTTCGGTTATACAGCTTTTGACGCAGTCCGTTATTTTGAAAATATTCCGGTAATGGAAGCCCATCATGAAGAAAATGATGCTCCCGATATGCTATACATATTATATAAGTACATGCTTGTTTTCAACCATTTTAAAAATGAGTTGACTTTGGTCGAATTGTTGGAACCGGGTGAGGCTTCTCATTTACACGAAATAGAATCGCTTATTGAAAATAGAAATTATGCTTCTTATAATTTTCAAACGGTAGGGGCGGAAACTTCCCCGATTTCCGGAGAAGAATATAAAGCAATGGTTCGTGCAGGTATCCGTCATTGCTTGCGCGGTGATGTTTTCCAGATTGTGTTGAGTCGCCGTTTCGAGCAACCGTTCAAAGGGGACGATTTTAAAGTATATCGTGCTTTACGCAGTGTTAATCCTTCTCCTTATTTGTTTTATTTTGATTTTGGAGGTTTCCGTATCTTCGGTTCTTCCCCCGAAACACATTGTAAAGTAGCTGACGGACACGCCAGTATCGACCCGATTGCCGGAACAGCTTTCCGTACCGGTGATGTGGCTTTGGATAAACAACGTACAGAAGCATTACTGGCTGATCCGAAAGAAAATGCGGAACATGTCATGTTGGTTGACTTGGCTCGCAATGACCTGAGCCGGAATGCACATAATGTACAGGTCGATTTTTATAAGGAGGTACAATTTTATAGCCATGTTATTCACCTCGTTTCCCGTGTGAGTGGCGATATCGATGCAACCAGTAATCCGGTGAAAACATACATTGACACATTTCCGGCCGGAACTTTGAGCGGAGCACCGAAAGTTCGTGCTATGCAACTGATTACCGACATTGAAAAACATAATCGAGGGGCTTATGGCGGTTGTATCGGTTTTATCGGTTTCGACGGTGATTTAAATCAGGCCATAACCATCCGTACATTTGTCAGTCGTGGAAATGTGTTGTATTATCAGGCTGGTGCCGGTATTGTTGCTAAAAGTAATGATGAAAGGGAATTGCAGGAAGTCAATAATAAACTGGGGGCTTTGAAAAAAGCAATTGATTTGGCTGAAAAACTGAAAAATTGATAATAGAAAATTCAAATAGGTCATGAAAATATTATTGTTAGATAATTACGACTCCTTTACATATAATTTATTGCATATTTTAAAGGAATTGGGTGCGGATGTGGAAGTATACCGCAACGATAAGATAGCATTGGACGAAGTGGAACGTTTTGATAAAATATTACTTTCCCCCGGACCCGGTATTCCGGAAGAGGCCGGTATTTTATTACCGCTTATCCGGCAGTATGCACCAACGAAAAGTATTCTGGGTGTATGTCTGGGAGAACAGGCTATCGGACAGGCTTTCGGGGCAACTTTGATTAATTTGGCGGAGGTTCATCACGGTGTTTGTTCGGATATCCGTATCAAGGCGAAAGAATCGTTGTTTGCCGGTCTGGAACCTGGTTTTCGTGCCGGACGTTATCATTCGTGGGTGGTTTCGAAGGAAAATTTTCCCGATTGTCTCGAAATTACGGCTGAAGACAGTGAGGACGGACAAATTATGGCGCTCCGCCACCGTCAATACGATGTAAAAGGAATCCAGTTTCATCCGGAATCGGTTCTGACACCCAAGGGAAAGGTGATAATACAAAACTGGTTGAATGGAAAGTGATTTTTCCTGCCGGAATGTTATCAGTAAAATCCAATAATAAAATATACGTTTTATGAAAGAAATATTATATCGATTGTTTGAACATCAGTACCTGGGACGTGAAGAGGCCCGCCAGATACTACAAAATATAGCAGAGGGTAAGTACAACGATTCTCAGATAGCCAGTTTAATTACCGTCTATCTGATGCGTAATATCTCTGTCGAGGAATTAAGCGGTTTTCGAGAAGCTCTGCTCGAAATGCGTGTTCCGGTAGATTTAGCCGAATATAAGCCGATTGATATTGTCGGAACCGGAGGAGATGGAAAAAATACATTTAACATTAGTACCTCTTCCTGTTTTGTGGTGGCAGGAGCCGGCTATAATGTAGTGAAACATGGTAATTACGGAGCAACTTCCGTGAGTGGTGCCAGCAATGTAATGGAGCAACATGGTGTGAAATTTACGAATAATATCGGCCAACTTCGCCGTTCTATGGACATCTGCCATATTGCTTATTTGCATGCACCCTTGTTTAACCCGGCATTGAAAGCGGTAGCTCCGGTTCGTAAAAGTTTGGGGGTACGTAGTTTCTTCAATATGCTTGGCCCACTGGTGAATCCGGTGATGCCTGCCTATCAGTTATTGGGTGTTTATAATTTGCCGCTATTACGTCTTTACAGCTATACCTACCAAGAAAGCGGTACTCGTTTTGCCGTGGTTCATAGTTTGGACGGATATGATGAAATATCGTTGACATCTGAATTTAAGGTTTCCATGCCGGAAAAAGAAAAATTATATACGCCCGAAATGTTAGGATTTACGCGTGCGACGGAAGCCGAACTGGATGGAGGAGAAACAGTGGGTGATGCAGCCCGTATCTTTGATAATGTATTGCGGAATCAGGCAACGGATGCACAGAAAAATTGTGTGATAGCTAATGCCGCATTTGCCATTCAGGTGATTTGCCCGGAAAAGAAAATAGAAACCTGTATTGCAGAAGCTAGTGAATCGCTTGAAAGTGGAAAAGCACTGGCTGTATTGACTAAATTCATCGAATTGAATTCATAAGCGATATGAAAGATATATTACAAGAGATAATAGCGAATAAGCGTATTGAAGTGGAGCGCCAGAAGGAAGCTGTTGCATTACAAACTCTATTGGGGCTTGGCGGTGAACGGCTGGAACGTCCGACTCGTTCGATGCGTGCCTCTTTGGCTGCTTCACCTGCCGGAATAATTGCGGAATTTAAACGTAAAAGTCCTTCCAAAGGTTGGCTGCATCCGGATGCGGCCGTGGCGGAAGTGGCTTCTGCTTATGAAAAAGCGGGAGCATCAGCCTGTTCTGTTTTAACGGATTCGTTGTTTTTTGGTGGATCTTTAAGTGATTTATGCCGGGCGCGTAGCCGGGTCGATTTACCTTTATTACGTAAAGATTTCATTATCGACGAATACCAGCTTTATCAGGCCCGTGTCATGGGGGCAGATGCCGTATTGTTGATTGCTGCTTGCCTGACTACCGAGAAATGTCGTGTGTTGTCGGAGTTAGCTCATGTGTTGAATATGGAGGTTTTACTGGAAATCCATAGTGAAGAGGAATTGGATTATTTGAATCCGGATATTGATATGCTGGGGGTAAACAATCGTAATCTGGGAACTTTTCATACTGATGTGGAAAATTCGTTCCGCTTGGCAGAAAAGATGTGTGCCTGTGTGGAAACAAAAAATTACTCTCCTCTCTTGGTTTCGGAAAGTGGCATTTCCCGCACAGAAACAATTCTCCGGTTACGTGAAGTCGGTTTTCGCGGATTCTTGATAGGAGAAACATTTATGAAAACCGGACAACCTGGCAAAACATTGTCTGCATTTATAGGAGAATTGTTATGCTGATAAAGGTTTGTGGCATGCGGGAGCCTGATAATATCCGCAAGGTAGCTGCTTTGGGAGTGGATTGGATGGGATTCATCTTTTATGCTAAATCTCCGAGATGGTATGGTGCTGTCGGGAAGGAACTGCTTCTTGCCGAAGACGCGATTTCCCATATTCCGCAGTCTGTTAAGAAGGTGGGCGTTTTTGTCAATTCCCCATTGGAGGAAATCATGAAAACAGTTTTGCGGTATAAGCTTGATTATGTACAGTTACATGGAAATGAGTCTCCGGATGATTGCCATATGTTGCAAAAGCGTGGATATTCCCTAATCAAGGCTTTTTCTGTTGCTACGGTTGAGGATTTGGGGCATACGGCTGATTATGAGGGACGCGTCGATTATTTTCTTTTCGATACCAAATGCAAAGGGTTCGGAGGCTCAGGACACCAGTTTGACTGGTCGGTCTTGGCGGCTTATGAAGGGCAAACTCCGTTTATATTAAGTGGGGGTATTCGTCCGGATAGTGTGGACGCTATTATCCGGTTTCATCATCCCGCTTGTATGGGTATCGATTTGAATAGTGGGTTCGAAACGGAACCTGGACTGAAAGATATTGATAAATTGAAGTCTTTTGTAGAGACAATCAGAAAAAAATAACTAAACAAATAAAAGAGATAGGTATGAATCGCATTACAAACTTATTTGAGACAAAAAAAAGTAATATATTATCCGTTTACTTTACGGTCGGTTATCCGCATTTGGAGGATACGGTAACAGTTCTGAAAACCTTACAGTCCAAAGGTGTAGATATGGTAGAAGTGGGAATTCCGTTTTCCGACCCGATGGCTGACGGTCCGGTTATCCAAAAAGCAGCTACCCAGGCACTTCGCAATGGTATGACGCTTCGTCGTTTATTTGAACAATTGGGCGGGGCACGCAACGAAATCCGGATACCGGTTATCCTAATGGGGTATCTGAATCCGATTATGCAATTCGGTTTCGAAAATTTCTGCCAACAATGTGTGGAAGTGGGGGTAGATGGAATGATTATTCCTGATTTACCTTTTGCCGATTATATGGCGGACTATAAAGAAACAGCCGAACGATACGGTTTGAAAATCATTATGCTGATAACTCCGGAAACTTCAGAAGAGCGTATCCGTTTGATAGATGCACATACTTCCGGTTTTATTTACATGGTGTCGAGTGCTACTACTACTGGGGCGCAGAAAAGTTTTGATGAACAAAAACAGGCTTATTTCCGTCGTATCAATGCCATGAATCTGGCTAATCCCCGTTTGGTTGGTTTCGGTATATCCAATAAAGCGACTTTCGATGCGGCCGTTTCTAATTCCAGCGGTGCGATTATCGGTAGTAAATTTGTCCAATTATTAGGTAGCGAAGCAACTCCGGAGGAAGCTGTCGACAGATTGCTCGCAGGATTGAAAGTGTAAATTTCTTTTATTATTGAATGGCTACATGCGCAACTTGCGTCTTGTTCGGTATCCGGATTATTCTTTGCTCCAGATGCGGGTATTCAAATCGAGCGCGTCGATAATGGAGGTCAGCGAAACAATCGTGGCATATTCTTCTTTCAGATTTTCGATGTCACGGACTGATCTCCATAGGCTGGCCTCAAAATGATTGCTGGTACACTTTACCATAATCACAATCTGAGAGTGATGAAAGCTGACTAAAAGGCCGTTTCCGAACAGTTCGTCCAGCTTAATAAGTTTTTCCATTAAGCTGGGGGATAGGATATAACGGGCTTCTACCTGATCGGTCGAAAAGACATCGAAATGTTTTTCGAATACCGGATTCTCTAATTTAACCCGTTGTCCGCGTCCGAATTTAAAGATGGAATTTCTCTGAATAATCGTTTGCCCTGAGAAATCTTTGTTGAAATCGGCTATGAACATAAAGCCTTGAAATAAAGTAACCCAATGTGTTTGTGTTTGCCCTTTGGAATTTGTTGTGACCTGTTTTTCTTCCGCATGTACTTCAGCGAAACAAAAAGCGGTTTTCCCGACTTTTCCGCTGATAAAGTCTTCACTATTGTAACGGTCGGGGCGACTGTATAAAGCTGTTTGATTAAAAGAAGCTTCGGATATACCCGTTTCCGGTTCGTATTTCCCCTCTTCAATCAATTCTTCTACCAGTTTGCCAATCACTTTCTTTTTATATAGAGGTGACAGTTTGTTTGCTTGATAATTAAAAATAACGGAAGAAACGATACAGGCAACTATGAAACCGAAAAGTAGCCCGTATAAGGGATTCGAGGTTGCGAACAAGGATATGACAACAGCAATTGCCAATATGCCGCCACTATATATCAAACTTTTCTTTTTGGCATCATTAAGTAGCGAACGGCGGAGCCCTTCCAATTGGTCCATAGCTGGGACCATTCTTTCTTTTATTTCGCTAAAAGAAGGGATATTTCTCATTTTTATTTGATTTTACCGATGGATTATTAGAAAGAAGTTTAGTATTTATAAACTTCTTTACGTGTGAATTTGAATGAATTAGCAATCAAATTGGATGGAAAGCTCTGGACACTATTATTATAGTCGGTGACGGCTGCATTATAGGTGCGTCGCGCAGCAGCTAATTGTTCCTCTGTTTCGTTGAGCGTCCGTTGCAATTGCAGGAAATTTTCGGAAGCTTTCAGTTCCGGATAGTTTTCGGCAATCACTAAAAGCCTTTCTTCTGCTTTGTTAAAATTGTTGTCCAGTTCCATTTTGTCGGTATCCGACATTTTTGCATAGTTCATGCTTCGCATCTGAGCTATTTTGGAAAAGACTTCTTTCTCGTGTTCCGCATATTGTTTGGCTATTGTGACTAAATTAGGAATGAGGTCGAAACGTTTTTTCAGCATTACGTCGATAGTGGCAAATGCATTTTCAGCCTGATTCCTTTTGCTAACCAATAAATTATAAATGATTATGCAAATTAATAGGATGGCACCGATTGCAATAAGAACGATTTTCAGCATGATTAGATTATTTTTTACATTAGATAGGACAAAGTTAGAATTTATTTGTGTAGAATCCTTTTTCCTTTTGACTTATTTTATCTTTCCTTGTATTTGTCGCAAATCTTATTGATTAAGACTTTGTATTGATTTTGCATGAAACTTGTGGATGCCCCATCTTTCTGTACGCTGGTAATCAGACGGAAATGGATTGGAATACTGGTTGGTTTAGCGGAAAGACTGGGATTCGAACCCAGGGAACAGTTACCCGTTCACCGCATTTCGAGTGCGGCCCATTCGACCACTCTGGCATCTTTCCTTCGGTCGTTTGACGTTGCAAATGTATGGAATTTTTGATATGTTTATCCATAAAACGTGTTTTTTCTGCAAAAACTATATGAAATATGTTTCAACTGTGAGTAATCCGACCATTTTATAAATACAAAATCTACAATAACCCCTCTTAAATGTTTTGTTCTGTATGTGATTGATAGTCAATGTTATAATATATGTAAGATTATTAATAAATATTACCCGCAATAGAAAAATCAACTATATGGGATATAAATTTCTTTTTTATGGGATTGTATTTCGATTTGGACTAACGAGTATTTGTGAAAACTGTACAATAAGACAATAAGTCATGAAATGTAACCTACTTTTTAATACAGAGATAGGAAGAAACAGGGGTAAGGATAAAAAAGGGTGACAGAGTTCAGTAAGAACTACGTTAATAATGAGACAAAATTATAGAATAAATTTCGAATGGTAACATTTTTATGTGAAATATGTGTTTTTATTTTGGAATATTTCTGTGTTGTGTTTTCATATTTAGACCATAAGGAAAGCCTTGCCCACATATTTCTTTTACAAACCACTTCTTTTTGATACCCAAAGGCGTAGTTCTTACTGAACTATATAATTCAATATCTATGGTCTTGTATAAAATCAAAAATCATTGTGTTCTATGTAATCTGTTGATTGCTATATTGTTGATGTCTTTTTGTGCGGATTCGAATGCACAAAAAGACACGATAAATATTTCGTATTATAATTTTAATAAACATTCTAAATGTAATTTTGTATCTTCAAAAGCTTTTCAAATAACTGGTATTGGAGTTCCTCTAGTGACTGTAGGCTTTCTGGCAAAAGCTTCGGATAAACATTTCCGGGAATTGAGAAATACTTTTATACCGGACTACCATTGGAAATATGACGATTACTTGCAATATCTACCGGCTTTTGCAATGGTGGGGATGAAAATCGGCGGTGTGGATAGTCGCAGTTCATGGGGACGAATGCTTGTATCGGATGCTTTTTCGGTAGCATTAATGGCCTCGATTGTGAATGGGGTAAAGTTTACGGCTAAAGTAAAGCGTCCGGATGGCAGTAATCGTCGCTCTTTCCCTTCGGGACATTCGGCTACAGCTTTTATGACTGCAACGATGATGCACAAAGAGTATGGTGGGAGGAGTCCTTGGTATAGTATTGGGGCTTATACAGTTGCAACGGCAACAGGGGTAAGCCGTATGATGAATAACCGCCATTGGCTGAGCGATGTAATGGTTGGGGCTGGTATTGGTATTCTGACTACGGAACTGGGGTATTATTTGGCGGACCTGATATTTAAAGAGAAAGGGATACGTTCTTTTGGGGAAAGTGAGCCGTTTGAGAGATTGTATCGTCCTTCATTTGTCGGTTTATATATGGGAGTGAATTTGCCGGTAGGAAGTAATAGACTTTCTGATGGGCGAAAACTGTCTTTATCTGCCGGGAGTAGTGCCGGTTTTGAAGGGGCCTACTTTCTAACTCCGTATGTCGGTATCGGTGGGCGTGCGTTGGTCGCTTGTATGCAGCCTTCTGTCGATGATGTGGAAACAACGGATGCCGTTGAGATTGTCTCGGCTTATGCTGGTCCTTACTTCTCATACCCGCTTGCAGCGCGTTGGTTGACGGGAGCTAAGGCCTTAGTGGGGTATGCTTATTATCCGGAATATGCTTCTTCTGATTTATTGATTGGAGAAACCGGTAATTTTAGTTTAAGTACAGGTTTGTCTATCACCTATTTAGCTAAACGTAACTTTGGAATGAAAGCCTATGTGGATTATGTTATGCTTCCTTCTATGGTGAAGGGTGGAGGCGGGGTGTTGAATTTGTTTACTGTAGGGGGAGCAATGAACATTCAGTTTTAAATAAATGTCAGCTTCTTATTATGAATCTAGTATCTTGAGGACGATAAACATGTCCAAGGGACTTGCCGAAGATGGTTATATCCTATGTCTAATTTGTTTTTGCAATAAAAAGGGGGGTGTGCCAAAAGTCTGACACATCCCCTTTTGTAGTTAACGAATTTGCGATTTATTTGAAATAACGGTTGTATAAACCTTCGAATCCTTTACCGTGACGAGCTTCATCTTTACACATTTCATGGACAGTATCGTGGATAGCATCCAAATTCTGCTGTTTAGCCAATGTAGCAATACGTTTTTTATCTTCGCAAGCTCCGGCTTCAGCTTCCATGCGTTTTTTCAGGTTGGTTTTTGTGTCCCAAACAACATCACCCAGTAATTCTGCAAATTTAGCCGCATGTTCAGCTTCTTCCCAAGCATAACGTTTGAAAGCTTCGGCAACTTCGGGGTAACCTTCACGGTCGGCTTGGCGGCTCATTGCCAAATACATACCGACTTCCGTACATTCTCCCATAAAGTGGGCATTCAGACCTTCTAAAATGACTGGGTCTACTCCCTTTGCTACGCCCAATACATGTTCGTCTACAAATTGCAAAGCTCCGGTAGTTTCTACCAATTCTTTGAATTTGCTCTTTGGCTGTTTACACTGAGGACAAAAATCAGGTGCTTCATCACCTTCATGAACATAACCGCACACTGTGCAGATCCATTTCTTTTTCATACTTGTAAAATTTTTATTGGTTGTTTAGTGCAAAATTAACTAAACATTTTGAAGGGAGTGTTTTTTTCTTGATAGAAATATTCTATCTGTTAATTGATAAAAACTATGAACCTTCATTAATGGAGGATTGTTTTATTTAAAAAACTAATATTATGGATACTTCGAAAATCAAGAACCTTTTAGGTGAACAAGGTGAATTTCTGTTGAATCATACTTGTAAAACAATAGACAAATCGCTCATACATCTTCCTTCTCCCTCAGTAATCGATGATATCTGGAGCGTTTCGGACAGGAATCTGAAAACATTAAATAATTTGCAAAGATTACTTGGTCATGGACGTTTGGCAAATACCGGTTATGTCTCTATTTTGCCTGTCGATCAAGATATAGAACATACAGCCGGTGCTTCTTTTGCTCCGAACCCTATTTATTTTGATCCTGAAAATATCATTAAATTAGCTATTGAAGGCGGATGTAATGCAGTTGCTTCTACTTTTGGAATTTTGGGCTCTGTAGCTCGAAAATATGCACATAAAATACCTTTTCTGGTAAAACTTAACCATAATGAATTATTGACTTATCCTAATTCATACAACCAAATTATGTTTGGCACAGTGAAAGAGGCTTGGGATATGGGTGCTGCAGCAGTGGGAGCGACTATTTATTTTGGTTCCGAGCATAGTCGTCGGCAGTTAGTCGAGATTTCTGAAGCTTTCGAATATGCGCATGAATTAGGGATGGTTACTGTTCTCTGGTGTTATTTACGTAATAATGAGTTTAAAAAAGAAGGAGTAGACTATCATGCGTCAGCTGATTTAACCGGTCAGGCTAATCATTTGGGTGTAACAATCAAAGCGGATATTATTAAACAGAAATTACCTGAAAATAACGGAGGTTTTACTACGATTAAATTCGGAAAAGTTGATCAAAAAATGTATACGGAACTGACAACCGAACATCCGATTGATCTTTGTCGTTATCAAGTTGCCAATAATTATATGGGACGTGTTGGGCTGATAAACTCAGGTGGTGAGTCTCATGGCTCCTCAGATTTGAAAGATGCAGTATATACTGCCGTTGTTAATAAGCGAGCCGGAGGTATGGGGCTGATTAGTGGTCGAAAAGCATTCCAGCGTCCGATGAAGGATGGGATAGAATTACTCCATACAATACAGGATGTCTATTTGGATAATGAAATAACGATAGCTTAAGAAAAAACATATCTTTACTTTCCTTCCCGTACCTTATAATACAGAACCTCCTCGTGAAAGAAAGATGCAAAAAAGATTGGAAAAGATTTGGTAGTTGCATAAATATCCTCTACTTTTGCACCCGCATTCGAGCGAGAGTGGTCAGTGATATACATGCTGAGAAGAGGTAAACCGGAAAGCGGATGAGGTTAGCAAGGCTAAGCAAGATGTCCGGGCGTCCGGGGGCTTAAAAAAACTTTTCAAATTTTTCCCTGAAAAATTTGCCGGTTAATAAAAACTCCTTACCTTTGCACCCGCAATCGAGAAAACGAGCGCAACAAGTTCTTTGAAAGAATTACATATCAACTAAAGTAGTACA
>NZ_QRMP01000046.1 GCF_003473295.1 Parabacteroides sp. AM08-6 | reverse complement strand
GAATAGTCGATTTTAGCTCAAATCACGGAAGATGTGAAACATTGAATAGGAACAGCAAAGCCGTCCGGCGGCAACCGAACGGCTTTGCAAACTCTCACCAGCCTGTAGGCTGATATGCTTATCACACTACAAATGTAGTGCTATTTTTTTTTAGATTATAAAATTATACATCATGGAAGCGCTTCAATTAGAGTTTTATAAAGATTCAAATATGCAATTGCAAAGCGATTATTATCGCAATTTGCCAATATGTAACTTTATTCAATTTGGAGTATTGTTTATTAACTTAAAAAAGAAAGGAAAGCATTTTGCGGCATTTCGTAATATGCTGGAACATTTTGTAAACTATCAGGAATATCTTGGTCGCTCTTTTTCTACAAAAGAAGTAGGTAAAGAAGAAATAGATGGATTTGTTGAATATTTACATGTGGAAAAGTGTCTTAAAATATCTACAATTCAGGCAATGGTTATAAAACTTAAATACTTGTTGGGTAAAGCGTATTTAAATGGCTGGGCTGTTGATGACTCTTATACCGATGCAAAGGTTCACGAAAGTATTTCTACACAAATCTATTTAAAGGAAAAAGAGGTCGCAAGACTGTATTATTATAAAGGATTGACTAAAAAAGAAGAAGAAATACGGGACCTATTTATAGTTGGTTGTATGACTGGACAGCGATACTCTGATTATTCTCGTTTATCTAAAGATAATATAGTCGGTGATAATATCCATGTACTTCAGAAAAAAACAAGAAATAAGGCGGTTGTACCTATGACAGATTATGTTCGTGAAATATTTAATAAATACGGTGGCAATTTGCCTCCTGCTCGCTGTATACAATACTTTAATAAAGCTATTAAAGTTATCTGTAAAAAAGCTGGATTGACTGACTTAGTTATATACGAAGAAGATAGAGGAGGCGATATTGTGATGATTAAAAAGCCTCAGTATGAGATGATATCTTCTCATACTGCGCGCAGAACATTTGCAACGAATATGGTTCGCAACAATGTGTCAACAAGTAAGATAAGGAAATGTACAGGGCATAAATCATCTGCTTGTTTTGACAGATACGACCGGATGACGTTGGAAGATAATGCCAGAGCGTTAGCCGGGAACGGATATCTTTCGTAAAGGATTTTAATTAATAGTAATATGAAGCAACTATTCAGTAAGTTATCAAAAGATTTTGTAGCCAATCAGGATATAAGGGATAATAGTCGAGCCTTGTATCTTAGGGTTCTTGCTCAGTTTGCAAAGTGGGTCGTAATAACAGGGCGGAATATAAAAGAACTCAAAAGGTCGGATATAATAGAATATAAGGCAACTATGTTGCGTGAAAATAAATCTGATAAAACTATAGACCTATATCTGATAGTTGTAAGGATGTTCTTTGATTATTGTGAAAGAACAGGAGAACATGAAAACATAGCAGCAGGTATCAAGGTAAAACATAATTATAAAGGGTATAGGAAAGCCCATTTGTCAGTATTAGAGATTGAAAAACTATTCAAATCTATTGATACAACAACAATATTCGGAAAGCGTGATTATGCTTTAATAAATTTGATGTTGCGTTCTGGTATTAGATGCATAGAAGCTTCTCGTTTACGTGTTTGTGATGTCTGTATGTCGGATGACAGATGCCATATAGACATACAACGCAAGGGTGAGAATGGACGTGAAAGGTTGGGATTAACTAAAAAACCAGTTGCCCCTTTAATGGAATATCTTAAATATCGTGGGGTGTCTTCGGAAAACGAGAATGTGTTTCTGTCTCATTCTTCAAAAGGTGAGTATCCATTAACGGCAAGAAGTATAAGCCGAATAGTTACAAACTATATGAAGAAAGCAGGAATCTATACTAAAGAAAAGACTGCGCATTCACTCCGGCATACTGCCGCTGTTCAAGCTATTATTCATAAAGTTCCGATAAAAGAGGTACAATTAATGTTAGGACACCGGAGGATAGAAACGACAGAAATTTATTTAAAGAGTGTTGATGATGATTTGAGGCTGGATAATCCTGCAGTTCGTGTGCTTGATGATGTTTTCTGATATGGGCTAGAAATGGTGCTAAATGACGTATTAAAACATAATAAAATAGTATAGCAAGTGAGTAAAGCAATAATTTATTGTTTTGTGTAATGCAAGGTACTATGTATTGTTTGTTACTTTTTGTGAAGCGGTTTTTAATGTTTAAAATGCCTCTGAACCAGCGGGGGGAGGGGGGGGTGAAAATCTCTGAGGCTAATTTAGCCGAGACCACTCCCCCAACCAAAAACGCGTGCGTGCAAAATTGGAGTTTTTTTGAAATATAGAATAGATATGGGAAAAGGAAGAAAAGCGACCCCTGACGCTATTAAAATACTTAGGGGAACAGATCAGCCTTGCAGAATGTCCGGTTGTGTGGATAATGCTGATAAGATTACTGATGTGAAACGTATATTATCAACGTCACGTCTTAAATTATTGCCTACAAAACGGGCTAAAGAGATTTTTAAGACTAAAGCGAATCAGTTGATTGCTTTAGGTGTTCTTACAGAATTAGACATTGAACATTTGGCTGTGTATGCTAATAGTTTGGATGTCTTATTTACATGTATGGAGGGGATGCGTAAACCTGCTGAACCTAAATATGATAAAAACCTGCAATTGACAGGGTATATTACTCGTCCAGAGACTAAGATGTACAAACAGATGGTTGATGATGTTAATAGAATAGGGGCTGAATTTGGTTTTACTCCGGTGTCCCGGCAGAGAATAAACCAGACACAACCTGAAAATGAAGACCCGTTTAAAAACTTATTGGATAATCTATGAAAAAGTCAGAGATTTATAAAAAGAAAGCATTGTCTTATATTGACCGTGTAATGTCAGGAGAGAGAATTGCAGGTGAGCTTGAAAAGTTAGCGGTTCAGAGACATTTGAATGATTTGGAAACGGCGACGGAAAAAGGGTTCTATTTTGATGAAAAGTCTGCTAAAAAGGCACTTGCTTTTTTTACATTTCTTCGTCATTATAAAGGGGAGTGGGCCGGGAAAGAATTAGAATTAGAAGATTGGCAGTGTTTTATTGTATGGTGTGTATTTGGCTGGAAAACACAGGATGGTCGCCGACGTTTTATGTATGTAGATGTCGAAGTTGCTAGAAAAAATGGTAAAACGACTTTTGCGGCAGGTATTGCACTTTACATGCTTGTATTGGATGGAGAGGCTGGAGCTGAAGTTTATTCGGCGGCAGTTGATAAAACACAGGCATCAATCTGTTGGGATGCTGCAAAACTGATGATTGAACAATCTCCAGAGTTAAAAACAATTATTACACTTTGGAAAACGTCAATAGTCTATGAACGGACAGCTTCAAGCTATAAGCCACTTTCAAAAGAAACAAAAAATAAAGACGGTTTGTCTCCGCATTGTGCTATATGCGATGAAATGCACGCTTGGACCAGTGATGATTTGTACCATCTTATAACTACCGGTATGGGAGCTAGGCGGCAACCTTTAGTGTTTTCAATTACAACGGCAGGTAGTAACATGTCATTACCCTACTATTCGATGCGGTCATTTTATGTGGATATTCTAAAGGGGGTTAAAGTACAGGATAATACTTTTGTCATTATATATTGTCCGGATACCGGGGATGAATGGGATGATATTACTACTTGGCAAAAAGCTAATCCAAATTATGGAATATCGGTTTATGAGCATTATATGTTGAATGAATTTACAAATGCAAAAAATAAAGGGGGTACTACAGAAGTTAATTTTAAAACCAAAAATTTAAACATGTGGGTGGATGCTCCTGACGTATGGATACAGGATGAAAAAGTTTTGGCGTGTGATTATGGTACAACTGAAGATGATTTGGAGGGTCAGGTATGTTATGCAGGACTTGACCTTGCTTCACATGTGGATATTAATTCACTTGCGTTATATTTTCCAAATCTTCCTGTTCCTGCGTTTCGATTTTATTTTTGGATACCTGAAGGTAAAGTTCTTCAGAAAGAGGACAGGATAGATTATCGTAAATGGCATAGTGAAGGGTGGATAAATATTACACCCGGTGATGTGATTGATATTGATTTTTTTGTGTCTGATATCTCAAATGTACTTAAGAAGTATGATGTTAAACGTGTTGCATTTGACCCAGCAAAAGCATATCATGGCGTTATACAAGGACTGCAAAAGTGTGGGTTTGACGAAATTCTGGATGAATTTAGCCAATCAATGCAAAATATGTCTGAACCGACAAAAAAAATAGAAGCAGATGTTACTGCTGGTGCTGTTGACTTGATGCGTAATCCGGTTATTAGATGGATGTTTCGAAATGTAGTTGTATATAGAGATGCGAATGATAATATTAAGCTGGATAAAAAGAGAAGCATTGAAAAAATAGATGGTGTGGTATCTATGGCAAATGCTTACGGTACATATATGTCGAAAGATGATGATGAGAGTATGTATACATTTCACGGGTTTTATACAGTGAATATGTAACGTTTAAACGATATATATGTTTTAGTTAATTGTGGTTAAATTAATGGTGTTGTTTGTTAAATATTGAACTTGTTTAATTATAAAAGTACAAACTTTTTTTGTATTTATATTTTTAGCCATTATGGATATTAATAAATATTCGTAATGGCTATTTTTATACTGTTGTATTGTATGTATTTATTTTAGATGTTTGTATAAAATAATCAAGAATGGAATTGAATTTTAATATAAAAATAGGCAACCCGTTTAAACGTTCTATCGTTGAAGATGAGACGCAAAAAACAAATGTTGTAGGAGATAAAAATATGACATTCGATTCTATGTCTTTTTTTAATGGCATTGGTTCAGAAATACCGCTAAGTACAGCAATGAAATTTACGGCTGTATTTGCAGCCATGAGGTTACGAGCGGAGTGTGTTGCTTCACTTCCTAAAACACTAACAGAACGTATTGAAGGTGGAAAAATAGAAGCTTTAAATCATCCTGTTTATAAGCTAATAAAGTATCGTCCAAATAGTTATATGAATGTATTTTCATATTGGGAGTATATTAATTCTTGCTTGGATGGTTGGGGAAATGCATATGTTTTAATAAAGCGAAATAGTTCTGCTGTTCCTGTTGAATTACTACCTATACATCCATCTTATGTTTATGTAACGCTTTCGAATGGGAAAAAGTGGTTTCGTATATCCGGGTCAAAATGGTATGATGGGGTATACAGTGATGATGATATGTTACACTTTTTCTCGCTATCTATCGATGGAATTAAAGGTGTCAATCCTATTTCGTATAATTCGGCTGCTATAAAGTCTGGAATTTCAGCAACCTCTTTCGGTAATGAGTTCTTTGAGAAAGGAGGGAATATTAAGGCTGTTCTTGAGAATGATAAGGCTATGGGGGTCGCTGATTTTAAACTTTTTCAAGAAAAGTTTAACGGTAATGCTAATCATGAAACAGCCTTACTTGATGGTGGTTGGAAATATAAGCCAGTCGGCGTTGCTCCTGAAGCTGCTCAGATGTTACAAACAAGAACATTTGCTCTTCAGGATATAGCGCGCATTTTCAATGTTCCTCCGCATTTACTTGCAGAACTTAGTCGTGCTACATTTTCTAATATAGAACACCAAGATATCCAGTTTATAAAGTATTCAATTCGTGCTACACTGAAGCGCTATGAGGTTGAACTTGAGAATAAGCTGCTTTTTGATAAGGAACTGGGAAGGTTTGAATTTAAGTTCAATATAGACGGCTTTTTACGTGGGGACATGAAAACGCGTTCGGCTTTTTATCATAATGCAATTCTTGACGGTTGGTTAAATCGTAATGAAGTGCGTGAAATGGAGAATAGAAATAGTGTTGACGGCTTGGATGAATATTTATATCCGTCAAATCAAAATATAACAGGAAAAGAAGAAAACGTAGATTCGGGAAAGGAGAAAGATAATGAGTAATGTGAGAAAATTTGGTAAGGATGTAGAAAAAACGAGGACTATTCCTTTTGTTTTTTCTGATGAAACAAAAGACTCGTACGGCACAGTATTTACTGCAAATGATTGGGTCTTGGATAGATTTGATAAGAATGGTATAGTTTTATTCAATCATAACGCCTATTCTTCTGACCCTAATATGGCTATTGGAAGTGCTCGTGCATGGATAGAAGGTAATAAGTTATTGGGAGAAATAACATTTGAGAAAAAAGAAATAAATCCATTAGCAGAAACGGTGTTTAGGAAATTTTTGGCCGGGACTTATAAAGGGGTATCTGTCCGCTATTTTCCGCTTGAAAATGGTAAATGGGGAGAAGGAACTGAAGCACTTGAGGGCGAAAATCCAACATATTATATCGGGAAACGTGAATTGATTGAAATATCGGTTGTTCCTGTTCCTTCTAATAAAAATGCTTTGGTGCGTTCTCTGGGTAGTGAAACAACAATTGAACTAGCTGAAGGAGAAGGCTTTTATATTGACGGATTGGTACGTTGTATTGATATAGAAGATACCGGAGAAAATGAAAGGGGGGTAAATGAACAGGACGAAACGTTTATCCGGTCAATTATTGAAGGTTATGAGGCTATTTGTAGGTATTAAAAAATAATGATTATGTCAAGAAAAAGAAAAGATGTTCAAAACGAACTTAGTAAAAAATTGTCCGATATGCGCGCAATCATGGGCAAACCTGAAGAACAGGAAAAATTGCGTACAATGCAGGCTGAAGTTGAGAGTCTAACTGAAGAATTGAACCGTATTAATATTGATGAAGCGGCGGAACGTGCTATTGCCAACAGTATGTTATCTGATGATGTAAAAGAAACTGCTCGAAAATTTTCTTTTGCTAAGTTTTTCAGAGAATTGTCTTCAAAGGAAGGACTAACAGGCGTTGAATTGGAAATGTCGCAACTGGCAAAGCAGGAATGTGAACGGTCCGGCATTGCACTTAAGGGAACTGGTATTCCTGTATGTGTGCTTAACTATAGTCGTGCTTTTGCAGGAATGACAGCCGGAACTCAAACTGATGGTGGATATACTATCGCTACATCATTGCGATATCAGGAAGAACTACGTAAACGTCTTGTGCTAGCATCTGCCGGTGCACAGTATGTTGGAGGTCTAACCGGTAATATTACAATAATTGACGGAAAACATATAACAGCGAACTGGGAAGGTGAAAATACTACTGCGTCTGATGTTAAAAAAACATTTACTACTCGTGAACTTAAGCCTAAACGATTAGCAGTGAATGTTCCTATTTCAAAACAGCTAATCATACAAAGTTCATGGGATGTTGAGCAGATGATTATTTCAGACATTCTTAACGCACATGCGGAGGCATTGGAAACTGCTGCAATAAATGGAAGTGGAGAAGGACAACCTACTGGTATTCTTAATACTTCAGGTATTGGTTCTGTTGTTATTGGTGAAAATGGGGGAGCAGTGACATTTGGTAAAATGGTTGATTTGGAAACAGCTATTTCGATTCGTAATGCTGATTTAGGGTCTTTGGCTTATCTTACAAACAGTAAGGTAAGAGGTGCATTGAAACAAACATTGAGGTCGCAAGGTGGTTCCGGTTATATCTGGGAAAATGGGGAGGTTAACGGATATAAAGCCTATGCATCTAATATCATTCCTTCCGATATTAAAAAAGGAACAGGTACTAATTTGAATGCGGCTTTATTCGCAAACTTCAATGACCTGTTAATCTGCCAGTGGGGTGGATTGGATGTTATATCTGACCCTTATACACTTAAAAAGGAGGGGGCGATAGAAATCACAATGAATGCTTATCATGATGTGTTCGTTCGTAGGGCAGAATCATTTGCTGCAATAAAAGATATCGCTGTATGATGTGGGTTGAATTTGTGAAGTCCCGGCAAGGGTTAGCATACTTTGCCGGGGATATCGTAAAGATGGATGAAGAGAATGCGAAGACTCTTATTGATGAAGGGTTTGTAAAACCATCCCAGCAACCTGATGAAAGTGATTTGCCGATTGATTTACCAGCTCGTTCTGCCCTGATTAAAGAAGGGTTAATCTCTAAGGATGCTGTACTTGCAGCTAAGGAAGTACTGACAGATATAAAAGGCATTGGCGAAAAGACTGCCGCTGAAATTATTGAAATACTTGGAAAGTAATGGTGAATTTAAACAATAGCCCGGTATCACTTGAAGAATTTAAGCAACATTTGCGAATATTTCATGATATGCAGGATAGTAATCTGACAACAATGTTGCTTGCTGCTGTAGGAAGTGTTGAGAAGTTTACAGGAGTTGATTTTGCCGTTGACTATAAAGACAATGTACCTTACCAACTAAAAGCTGCTATTCTGTTGACTGCCGGGAGATTGTTTGAAAATCCTACTGATGCGATGGATGGTATACCTACTGTTGCGCAAAATTTAATTAGAGATTTCAGATGGGAGAAGTAAAAGTAAATATAGGAAAGATGCATTATAAAATGCAACTTTTTAAGCCACATAAGAATAAATGTCCTTCTGGAGAAGTGGTACAAGAATATAATCCGGATGCAGTGTTTTTAGCAGAAATTGTTAGTTGTGTAAATTCCGGAGAGCGTATAGATGAATCTGTTCCTGGGAGGCATTATTTAAATTTCAATGCTTCATTTTTTGATATTACAACAGAATGGAAAGTTGAGTATAACTCAATTAGATATGATATTAATAAAATAGAACCTGTTGGAGTTGGATTATATGCCTATTATGAGTGCTCAAGTGTAAAACTCGTGTAATATGGATAACGAAGGATGGCTAATAGATGCTCACCAAATGTATCGGATGATTGATGATTTGGATTTGAATAATAAGGACTTAAAGATAGCTTTTAGAAAAGCATTGTCTACGTCTTCTAAACTTATTAAGAAAGAAGCTGCGACAAGACTTGGACAGGTTGTTTATAAAAGCGGTCCTATTAAAAATTCCAGTCTGTTATCTGTTGCTATTAATATTAATATATATCGTTCGGGCCGTGGTGCAACAATCGGATTATTTGACAATAGGAAGTCTACAATAAGATACAAGGGTGAGACTTATAAGAACACTGCTTATATTTTAAGATGGATTAATAGCGGAACAAAAATCAGATTGTTGAAAGGAAGGGGGAAATATCCGCGTGATACAAACAGGGGAAAGATGGAAGAGAAACCCTTTTTTGAAACGGCAGTTAGGGTTAAAATCAAAGATGCGCAAGATATTTTAAATGATAATATTGAGAAGGAAATAGTAAAAATAGCAAATAAGAAAAGACAATGAGTTTATTAATAGGTAATCATATATTCAGCGTGTTAACATCAGATGAAGATGTTAAACGAATAGTGGAAGAACGCATATTTCCTATTGTTGTACCTGAGCAAACTAAAAAAAGTTTCGTCTTATACGATGAGATAAATGTTTCGGGAGAATATACAAAAGATGGCTTGATAGGTGATGTAACATGCGTATCCGTTAAATGCGCATCTGAGCGGTTCGAAACTGTTTCTATTCTAGCTGATAATGTACGTATGGTTTTGGAAAGCAGCTCTAAGCAGTATGAAGGTTATTCAATAGAAGGTTCCTGTCTTAAAAATAGTACTGTTGGATATGACAGTGGACTATATGTATTTGTGTTAAATTTTGAATTTCAAACAACTTATTAATCATATGAAACGAAAAGTAATAAAAGGTAAAGACCTTATGATTTTTGTCAGTGGCAAGGCGATTGCTCTAGCTACATCTTGTAATATAGATTTGACTGCTACCACTGAAGATGCAGCCAGTAAGGATAGTGGTGGTTGGGATGATCCAGAGGTTACGGGGTACGGATGGTCTGGAGGTTCAGAAAATATTTGTGGAGCGGATGAAGATGCTAGCCAAGATATTACGTATGATGAACTTCTGGAACAGTGCATGTCTGGTGAACCGGTTGATATAAAATTTGGAATACCTGCAAACGCTAATAATGAGGGTGTTCCTGATGGCGGATGGTTAGTCCCATCAAAAGGATATTCCGGTAAAGCTATTATTGAGAGTGTAAAGATTACAGCCGCTAATAAACAGAACGGAACAGTGTCTGTATCTTTAAAAGGTAAGGGTAAACTTGAAAAGATAAAACCGTCATGAAAATGGTGATTGAAGGTAAAGAATATGAAGTATCATACTCTTTACGTATGTACTACACCTATGAACTTATTACAAATAAAACTTTTATAGGTGGAACGCTTTTATCTATGTCTTTGCTGTTTTTTTCTGCACTACTTTCTAAATATAATGATTTCCAATATACGTTTGATGAGTTTGTGGATATATTGGATGAAGATAAAACTCTACTAGAAAAATTCGTGAAGTTTTATATGGCAGAAATGGAGAAAATAAATCAGGAGACAGATAAAAAAAAAGTGAAGAAAAAGAAATAACAAGTGTTCGGGAGTTATACCGTATTTGTGTTGGTCGTTATGGTATGGCCCCTGACTACTTTCTTGATTGTGCTAATATAGATGAAATAGCTGATTTTCTAAAAGGTGCATCTATTCGTAGTCATGATGCATGGGAACAAGCTAGATTTAAATCGTTTATAATAGCTAGGGCTTTTGGGTGTGATGCGGAAACAGTAGAAGAATTTATGCCTTTTCCATGGGATGATAACAAAGATGTAGAAGTTGCAGACCCTGTGAACATGGAAGCTTTGAGTAGATTACGAAAAGAAGCAAAAGAATTTGAAAAAGATTTGAAAAATGGCTGATATATTTGCGAGACTTAGGTTAACAACAGAGGAGTATGATAAAAATCTGAGGCGGTCTAGACAGCAGATGCAGGATTTTGAAAAATTTACAAAATTTGCATCTGGAACTGTCCTTAAGTTTATGGGTGCTTTGGGTGCTGGCGTTACTGTGGCTGAAGGTTTTAACAAGTCTATAAATTCAAGTCAGACATTAAGCGATGAATATAATAGAACATTAGACGGTTTAAAAGGAACGGTAGATAATTTATTTTACTCATTTGCCAATGGTGATTGGAGTCCATTTTTACAAGGTCTTAGTAATTCTATACAATTGGCTAGAGAGGCATATACTGCCCTTGACCAGTTGGGTAATACTAAAATGAGCTATGGGTATTTCAATATGAAAAATCAAGCTGGTTTACAAGAGCAGATTGCGATATTGAAAGACAAAAATTCTACTGCGGAGCAAAAAGCATTAGCAGAGGTAGAGGCAAAAAAAATAATAGCTGATCAAAAAGAAATAACAGAACAATTGTCTCGTCGTAGTTTTGATGCATTGAGAGCTATAGTGCAAAAATCTACAGGTTTTGATAATTTGGATGTTTCTCAAATGAATCTAGAAAAGATTTTTCGTCTGGATGTGTCTGCTATGGGGGATGAAGAAAAGGCGAAATTGTCGGCTATGTATGACGAATTTAAAAAACGTTCTATTGAATTACAAAAGCAAAATTCTAAAGTCGATTTTGTACAATCTGGAATAACAGGTGTTCAAATGAAAACGGTAGTAGATCAAGATAAATTTAAAGAAGCATTAAAACCACTTTTGAAACAATATGAAGATGCAATTTACTATAACTCTATTTTGGTAAAAGAAAGCGATGAATGGTTAAAGAATGTATTAGGAATAGGCTCGGAAGCTTTTATTGCAAATAGAACGTTTTCCAGTATGGTTAAATCAATGAACCGGGCATCGCAATCTGAAAGTATAATAAGTACTCCCAAAAAGGAAAAAGAAAGTTTTTCCTCTGGTAGCATAGGGGCTGTTAAAGCCGAAATCTCAGAATTACAAAAAAAGTATGAACAGGCTGCAGATGATGGAACTCGTATCGGTTTGAATAAAGCTATTAAGGAAGCTAAAACGAAATTAGATCGGATGTTGTTTGCATCTGACCTCAAACCAATTGCAGGACCTGCTTTTATTGAGCATAAAGGTAAAAATCCGGCTAGTGCATTAGGTGATAAGATTAAACCGGTAATATCTAATAACGATGTAAGGGTTACACAGGATTACAATGAAGCTCTTAGTAGTACGCTTAATATGATACAGGCTATTGGAAGTGCTACAGGTGAAGGTGCTGCTGGGTGGTTATCATATGGTGTTAATTGTGTTACGGCATTAGGAAATACTTATCAGGCTTTACAAAAAGTTATTCCTGCTTTAATGGTTAAAGCTACGGTAGAAGCTGCAGGAAGTGCAGCAGGAACGCCAATTGTCGGATGGATTACAGCCATTGCTGCTGTGGGGGCTATGATGGCTGCATTTTCTAGTCTTCCGAAATATGAAACAGGAGGTATTGTTTCCGGAACATCATACCGTGGTGATAATATTCTAGCTCGTGTTAACTCAGGAGAATTGATATTAAACAGAGCACAACAGCGTAATATCGCGTATCAACTTACGGCAGGGGCAGCTACACGGGTGGATGTTAATGTTATCGGTCATATTTCTGGTCGTGATTTAGAATTTGTAATGGATAAACGTAAAAGATATAACGAGCGTGTTCAATGAGTTTATATAAAAGATATACTGCTAAATTCCGGGACTTATATCAGGTTCTGTATGATGTTGAAATATGGCAAGAGTCCGGTAAGGCTTTTGTTATAGAAGAAATACAACTCGCTCGCGAAGCTGTTACAATAGAGTGGGCTAAACTTGATAAACTTGTTCCTATCCGTAGTAGTGCTGCTACTCTTAAAGTATTGTGTCATGAAGACAGGAAATTTACAGATTTATACACAACTAGTATTAAATCAATCCGATTGGATATTTATCGTAATGGTTCATTATATTGGAGTGGGACAATAGACACCGAATTGTATGAAGAACCTTACTATACCCCTAAAGGATATGTTGTTACATTAACGTTTAGTGATTTTTCTGTTTTAGACCGTATAAAATATCAAGAAACAGGTTTTATTCTGTTGAAAGATTTATTGGACAAATTGGTTTTTGAAACAGGTATAAATACTGGAGGAGTAATTACTCACCTGTCAACAAAGATGGGACATATAGATTTTGTTGGTATACTGGATGGCATTAATCTTTTAAGCGAAAATTTTTATGACGAAGATGGAGAAGCAAATACCTTAAAGGATGTACTTGAATATATTCTTACACCTTTAACTGCTCATATTCAACAAAAGAATGGGAATATACATGTATTTGATATAAATCAGATTGTTACGGAAGAAACTAAACCTGTTAAATGGGTAAGAAAAGATAGTATTTTAGGATTTGATAAGATATACAATAATGTTAATTTGACATTTTCCCCGTATGACGTTGCCGATTTGATTAAAAGTGAAATACCAGAAGATGATTTTCCTGTAGATAGTCAAATGACAAATACCGTAGTGCGGGTTAATTATGAGAACTTGGGAACTTCTAGTGAACAACCAATTGGATTTACTATTTACATTGCTGCAGAAAGAGGAGATAATGTGTATACATTGACAGACCCAACAGCACGATATTTTAATATCCAGTCTGTTTACAGTGGAGAGCCTTCTAGGGGTGTTGCTTGGACAATCTTTCCACGTGATATAAGTTTTGTTAACGCTGCAATATCCTGTTTCTCGGAAGGGAATCCGAATGGAACTCATGTGAAAGGAGAAATGTTCAGGCTTAAGAAGCAGCCATATATAGGCTATTATTCCACAAATGATTACTTGCTTAAAATCTCTCTTGATTTTTTATTCGATGTCCGTTATAATCCGTTTGAACAAGCGGGAAAATATAATGAACAAGGAAATTGGGATAAATTGCAATCGTGGTCTAATTATGCTTATGTCCCGGTTATGATAACACTTCGGGACCGGGATGGCATAGCTAAATATCATTATGTTAACAATAGTGTATTTAATCATATTGGATATAACGTAGAAGGGAAATGGGTTAAAGGAGAAAGTACATGGGGTGACGCTTATCTATGTTATTATGATGTAAATGATCGTTATAAAGCATCAGGTCTAGGAGGATGGCAAACTAATAGGCAGATAACTGGTGTTTGGGGTGACGACTTTCCTGAGGCAATAACGCGACGAGGAACAGGTGAGTATATTCCGTTACCTCCTGCCGCTGGTTGGTTGGATATACGGGTTGGTGTGGGCATTATACAGCACAATCAGTATATAAACTGGACAGAAGAAGATATATATAGCTTAACAAGATGGGTGTTGTATAAGGATTTGTCTGTCGAAATTGTCGATAAATATGGTAAGTCCGTAAATCTAACGGACCAAGTACATACGGCTTGGATGGATAAGAATGCAGCGGAAAAATACGAATTAACAACACATATAGGCACATCCTCTGCTTGTAGCCCTGCTGCTCGTGGTTTAATGTTTATGGCCTATTCGGATGGGATTGTAACAGAACTACATAGAAATGGAATAACTGCTGGTGTTGAAGAACTGGCGATAGGTACTATTTATTCCCAATTTGCATCAAGAAAAAATAAATTGACAGGAACAGTAATGATTGTACCTGAATTTACAGTTCTTTCTGATAACAATACACTTGGGAAATTTATGTTGACGTATGAATATCAGAATCTAAGTGCAGCTACTTCTGATATAAGTATGGTTGAAATAGAAGCTGATAATTATGAAGGAGTAGAATTTACAGATAATGGCGCTTAAATATACATATAAAGTTAAGCAGATAGCTGCAATGCCCCGTACCGGTCGTGCTTTGGATGCTTTGTCTGGGGGAGTTGTTACTTCTTCCGCTGTTTCTACATCTGGAAGTGGCAGTACCCCCGGAAGTGCAACAGACCATAGTCAGTTGACAGGTATAGTTAGTACAGCGGATAAATATTCAGGTAATGCAAAAGATATACACCTTACCGCAAATGATGCAGATGCGCTAAAACGTATTTCATCCATTGAAATAATTGAATCTACAGATTTTGTTACCCTTCCGTCTGACAGCAATGTCTACTCTGCTTTAATGACCGATTGGAAAATCTACAAGGCAATAGAAGATAATTTGGTAAGTTTAGACGGAATGTTTCTTCGCAAAGACATTCCGGACAC
>NZ_QRMP01000045.1 GCF_003473295.1 Parabacteroides sp. AM08-6 | reverse complement strand
CAGGAAGTGGTGATGAAGCCCCGGATTCAGTCAGACTGACATTTGCCACTACATTATTACGTTTAGTCCACAAGGTTACTGTGCTACTGTGCATGCTTTCTCACAGGCTACATGGTAACATGAAATAAACATTCGCAAATTCTCAACAATCATCTAACTGCCAAAAGAAAACTCTTCCTTCCCTCATGTCACTCCGCCTTCTTTATTTTGCTTTTTCTCCTGATGGGCGGATTTTCTTGTTTTTTAGAGCCAGGAAGGTGTCATCCAATATGCCTCCTGCCTCCCCATGCGGAAACTCTCTCTTTTTTCTCCCAACAGTCGTTACAGATTACGACTATGAAAGAAAAAAAGTAAGAAATACAGTCTACTGTTGTCCGTGGCTACTTCTCAAACGGTAGCCACGGACAACAGTAGACCACGTTATTTACCGAACTGGATACCCTTTCATTGGCAGAACATTCTATCCTATACTGGAATATTCTCCCAAAACTGTTTTTGTTTTGGGGATTTCTTGCAGGATTGCAGGGGAAAGAAATCGCCTAAAGACCGTGGATGCAGGCGATGTAGCCAGTGCTACTTAAAAGCGTTGTCCCCGTAGAGGGGACAGCAAGTTGTCTTTTGGTTTAACCAAAAGGGAACGGTTTAACGGCATATTCCCCCGCCAACCGTTCCTCAAAGTATAGCTCCGAAGTCGCAGAGTTTTTACCTGTGGAGATGTACAAGTTGCTGGTTGTGTTCTTGCGGAGGGAACTATTTATAGCAGCGTGTACACGTTTATTGAATTTCTATTTCAAAAGTAAAGAAGAATTATATATAAACTTAACATAAAGATGTCTTGTTTTTTAAGATTATATAATTTTAAAAGAAACTGCTTCATTGCAACAAACCACACCTGGAACAATTAGCCATATATAGAATTGCATTAATAAAAGCATATCTGTTAAAAAATCTTAGTTATATTCTAAAATCACACAAACCTTGAATTATTTCAAGGCTTTCTTATTTCATTCTGTCTTTCTTTGCTAAAAATATGAGGAACATGAAAGTAATAAATTCATTAAACGCACTTTTGTTATTTATTTGTTTTGCCAGCTTTGTGAATTGTGAAAAAAAGCTGAGGATGAACTAAAAGTAACTAACCATCTGTAAAAACGTCAGAGCTGTTTGCTCTTAAATAATAAAGTATAGTATTCTTAAGCAAAATATCGAATTTTATGATTGGAACCTAAACACTGTGATCGGCTGATTAATCTGTGGATGAAATACAATTCTGTATTGATAAATGGACACAAAGAGTTTTTGTTTCTCGAATTCAAATTATATATCAGATAGTATGAGGTGTATTAAAATAGTTTATATAGTTTCCTTTCTAAGCATCTTGATAGGGTGTGATAAGAAAGACGGAGATTGGGAAGCCGTTAAAATAGACCGCTCTGAAATCGAATTTTCCTCTGATGGTGGTTCTGTTGTCATAACGACAAGTAATTATACAAGTTGGTGGATAGGTGATATACAGGAAAAAATAGGAAATGCTCCCTTCCATTATGTGACATCCGACGATTTCACCATGGTTGAAGGAGAATGGTATAAGATCGAAGTCCCGACAGAAAGTGAAAATCATGTATTTATCACGATTTCACCAAATACGACTTCGATAGTCCGGGAACTATCCATACACATGACTGTAGGTGACACGGGTGCCACAATTAAAATAAGACAACAATAGGAGAGCATCCACTTATTCAACCTTATTTTTTTAATAAGTAGATAATTACAAAATCTATAAATATGAGATATAAACATATTACTATTTTATTAATGTTGATTTATACAACATTCTCGTATGCTCAACAACGGGTGATAAAAAACATACCAGTTACTTTTAATCAAAATTGGAAAAAGAACTGGACTGTACAAGGAAATCATTCTTGTTCATTGGATTCTATTCATCATCATTTAGAAAAATATGCTCTTTGCATTAAAGGCAATGGAAATGAACAAATGACAGTTTTAAGTATGCCTCCACAGGCTGTAAGTACAGAAAAAAGAGCAATACTTAGTCTTTATGCAAAGGTGGAAACATCTAAAGACTCCTTGATCATAGTTTTGTCATCCATGGATAAAAACGAGATGAAACTGGTTAAAAATCTGGACTGGCAACGTTTTCAACTTGAATTACCTTTGTCTTCAAATAGCCAAATGGTCATATCTCAAATAGCCAGCATGAGTAATGGTTCTTGTTGGGTAGATAGTGTTAATTTAAAGATGGAGAAAATTGTTTATCCCGCAGACATGGATCACACGTTTGATTGTGGTTCAAATATCAAATTCGGAGATATATCTACTCTACAAAAACATAATTTAGAACTATTGGGAAAAGTATGGGGATATTTAAAGTATTACCATCCTGCTGTCACGAATGGAATGTTTAATTGGGATTATGAACTTTTTCGTTGGCTCCCCGAAATATTAGAAGCAAAAAGTTTGGTAGAATTTGAAGATATTATATTGCAGAAGGTTAGGAACTTAGGTGCTTTTGAGTTATTAAAACCTTCTTATCCGAATCCACAAGATAGTGCCATACACCACATTCCGGATTTTTCATGGATGAATGAGATACAAAAAACTACTCCGGCATTATATCTACTATTAGATAGTTTAAAATATGCGAATCGTACAAATACTATTCAATACTACAACCGAGTCATGGGTGGCAGCAAAAATATATTTCCTAACGAAAAAGCTTATCAAGATAGAATTATGCCTGACGCCGGATTTAGATTATTGTCTTTGTTTCGGTATTGGAATATAGTAAACTATTTCTATCCTTATATTCATAGCACAGAATGGAATAAAGTATTACGTGAATATATTCCTGCATTCATTTCAGCGAAAGATACGGAAACGTACCGAAAGCTAATTGATCAATTAGGAACGGAATTAAAAGACAGCCATGCAGAATTTAGTAGAGCTGACTCTCTTTTGCCCCATGAACGGAACCCATTCTATTTACCATGTCATTTTGATTATATTGAAAACCATGTTATTGTTTCTGAAGTATTAGATTCCACTATAAACCTGAAAACGGGAGATATTGTCATGGACATCAATGGACGAAAGATAAAGAAATGTATAAAAGATTTTAGAAATAGAATCAGTAGCTCCAATGAACGAAGTTATCTGGTTAGCCTATGCCTGTTTTTGAATCAAGTACAAAGTAAAGAAAATACTTTAGGAATACGGCGTGAAGGTAAAAAGATGACCTCTTGCATAAAGGGAATGGATGAAACTACATATTGGAATATCAAACGGGAATTATTCGGTATAAATGTGGCTTGCAATCGTTTTATACAGAGTGATATTGGATATTTTTCACCTATAGGGAACTTTACGAATGATAGTATATCGTTTATTATGAAGAAATTTGAACATTGCAAAAGTGTAATTATTGATATGCGCAATTATCCTAATAGCTATATGGGAAATATTGCAGATTATTTATTCCCTGAAGCCAAGGCATGCACACGTACCACTTCTGTTATTCCTGAGTATCCGGGCGTATTCCGTTGGGATAATTCTCAAATATTTGGGAAAGAGAATCCCAATTATTATAAAGGCAAGATCATTGTTTTAATCAATGAAAAAACAGTTAGCATGGGAGAAAGTATTGTTGCTGTATTACAACAAGCTCCCAATTGTACCTTAATAGGTTCACCAACGTCTGGGACAGATGGAGCAATTGCACCGTTTTATCTTCCAGGTGGAATACATGTTAAGTTTACAGGAGTCGGATTTTATTATGCAGATAAAAGAATAATTCAAAATAAAGGCATACAACCTGATATAACAGTAAAACCGACTATAAAAAGTATTATTCAAGAAAGAGATGAAATACTGGATTTTGCCATTAGATATGCAAATGCTCAATAGACATTGACGAAAAGGCCGATCATGAAACTAGAACCTTGTTCTATATTTTTCATTATAACAATCCTGTATGTAGTTTTTTTGATTGACAATTAGATTTTCATGAAAGCGATTGCTTCAATAATTGTTTTTAGATAAATTAAAGCCTTTTCGTCAACCGAATGAGATGTTTGATAGATTAAAGACAAGAGAGAATCATGCAGACGGGGGCTAAATCGCTAGCTATTAATAACAATTATGAATATAGTCTATTTTATGACAAGATGTTTATTAGTGTTGCAAATGTAAAATGTATTTAGTGAAATGCGACAAGGGGAAATAGTCTCCAATTGTTATTATAGGAAATGATTTTATATGTCAGAGGTACTCTTCCTTCTCACAAGTCATACCTGAAACGATTAGTAATACACGGAATAGTATTAATAAAAGTATATTTATTAAAAAATATAAATCACATACTGAAATCACACTGACCTTGAATTATTTCAAGGCTTTTTCATTTCATTTTGTCTTTCTTTGCTGAAAATATAAGGAATATGAAAGCAATAAATTCATTAAACGCACTTTTGTTATTTATTTGTTTGGTCAGCTTTGTAAGTTGCGACATAAATGAAACCGAGGATGAACCTAAAGTAACCGGCTATCAGGAATATGTTATGACTGTTGCATCACAAAAACTACAAGGGATTGTGGGAGTTGGAGTTAATGTTTTATCAGATGTGTATGCTGTAAAAAAAGATATGTCACAAGAATGGGAACAATTTACAGGCATACAAGATTTCAATTATGAAAGCGGCTACGAATATGTAATCAAGATAAGTGAGACAAACTATTTAGATTATAGACGTGGCACACCAGCATGGAGCGAATACAAACTTCTTGAAATCATCTCAAAAGAGAAAAAGGACTCACAAGGGCTTCCCGAAGATTTTATTCCGGACTGGTGGCATGCCCATCAAGAGTCTTGAATTATTTCAAGGCTTTTTTTATTAGATATACATTTGTAGACAAAAGGAACTTATAAATAAATAGATTATGAAAACTCGTAAAGGAATAGCAATAATTACAGGAGCCAGTCAAGGAATAGGCGCAGTAATAGCTAAAGGTTTAGCCAGTGACGGTTATCAAGTTGTATTGATAGCCAGGAATAAAGAGAACTTAAATAAAGTATATAATGAAATTCGACTATTGGATAAGTGCATACAGCAGCCGATTGTATTACCTTTAGATTTAACCGATAGTGCAAAAGTCGATTATGAAATAAAAAATATCAATGAGAAATATGGAACAATCGATATTCTCGTAAACGCCGCTGCAATGTTCATGGACGGTTCTTTAAATGAACCCGTTGAAAACTTCAGAAAGATTATGGAGATAAATGTCATTGCTCAATACGGTATTTTGAAAACTGTAACGGAAATAATGAAAATACAGAAAAGTGGATATATTTTTAATATCGCATCCCGTGCTGCCAAATATGGTTTTGCCAATGGTGGTATTTACGGTTCCACAAAGTTTGCTTTTCTCGGATTAGCAGAATCTTTGTATCGTGAATTAGCTCCATTGGGCATACATGTTACTACCCTTTGTCCCGGATGGGTTAATACAGAAATGGCGCAAAAGGCAGGAACTCCTTTTAAAGAAGAAGAGATGGTACAACCAGACGATTTGCTAAATACCATTCGCTTTTTATTGAATTTATCAAAGAATGTTTGCATTAAAGATATTGTTTTCGAAATGGAAAAAAGTATTATTTGACTTTCATTGCAAGAGGAATAAAATATGCAAAAAACAAAAGAATACAAGATATTAAATTGGGGACTTCTTTTTATATCATTAGCTAACATTATAACAGGGCTCTTCATTGTAGATGCTCTAATTTTGAAATGTATAGCATTGATAGTAGCAATATCTTGCATAAATCTAATATTGTGGGGAAATAAAAAAACATGAATATAGTTATATCTTTTAATCCAATAAATCATGTACGAATTAAAACAACTTGGATCTCAGAGTTATTACATCGAAAGTCCTGCGAAAATAGGTATCTATAGGCAAAATGATACTGATATCTATTTGATTGATAGCGGTAATGATAAAGAAGCGGGTAAGAAAGTCGTTAAAATAGCCAATCAAAACAATTGGCGGATAAAGGCTATCATCAATACACACTCCAATGCCGACCATATTGGTGGAAATCATTATATACAGGAACAAACCAATTGTCCCATTTTTGCAAAAGGGATTGAGGCTGCTTTTACCAATCATCCTATCTTGGAACCCTCTTTCTTATATGGCGGATATCCTTGCAAAGAACTGAGGAGTAAATTCTTACTTGCAAAATCTAGTAAGGTTAACGATATTTCTCATGATGATTTTCCTAAAGAATTGGAAGTTATCCCATTACCGGGACATTTCTTTGACATGATTGGATTGCGTACTCCTGATAATACTGTTTTTTTAGCTGATTGTATAAGCAGTAAAGCCACTTTGGAAAAATATCAGATTTCATTCATTTATGATGTTACACAATATTTAGAGACTTTGGATAAGGTAGAAAAGATGCAAGGAGAAACATTTGTTCCTGCACATGCGGAAGTGACCAAAGATATGAAGGAATTGGTGAAGATTAATCGCAATAAAATATATGAAGTAGTAGAGACACTATTGGCTATATGCGAAAAACAAATTTCCACAGAAACCGTACTTCAACAAATATTCGACAGATATAACTTGACGATGAATATAGAACAATATGTATTAGTCGGCAGTACTATACGCTCCTATCTTTCTTGGCTCAGAGATGATGAAAAGATAACATTCACAATACAGGGAAATAAACTGCTCTGGAAAACATTATAAAATAGTGAAGGCGCTACATAAAATAAATGCATTAAGATAGGTTAAAGATACAGAGTCTTGAATATCTTCAAGACCTTTCTCTTTTTTATGTACTTAATTTGTAGCGGACAAAGTTATCAACTAAAAGAAAAACGATACATTAAACTGGAATTACAAAATATGAATATAACGATATGGCTGATAGTATTGGTGTTTTTGTTAGACTTTGCTGTAATTTGGAACATTATACAATCCAAACATACACGAAGACATAAGGTTTTGTCCGCTTTGGTTGTTATACTATTCCCTATTATTGGGGTATCTATATATCATTTAGTTGCTATAAAGTGTAAAAAGATTAATCACTATAAAACACATGAATTATGAAACGGATATCTATCTTATTAATGGTATTAGTGACTTTGTCCATTCAAAGTTGCCAGAATGATTTAAGCTTACCGTCTCCAGCAAGTAGAAGTTATGACCAGGATGCAGAAGTACTGAACAAGTTTGTCGATATAAACAAGACTACGCATGAGTACTACATCAATCCTAATAAACGCACTACCGCCTTGTCCTATATCACCAATGCAGATGCGGAAGAGTTGGCTGCCGTCAATTCATTAAACCTTGATATGTTCAAACAAAGTGTTAATCGGGTAAGTAAGTTGTCCGGACAATTAGCGTCCAGCCACGGAGTGGATTATGTGGTCATGATAACAAGCAATGAAATCTACGTGAGCCGTACCAAAAGCGATTCCCCTATAGTACTGGAAAGAAGCTATGAAACAGAAGCTACCCGTAGCTATTATCCCAGAACCGTCCCTTTAAAAGTAACCAACGACAAAGATAAATACACCGTTTATGGAAACGGGGATATTGAAACCTCCATCGAACTGGCTCCGCAAACCTATAAAAATGCAGGTTGGGCGTTCTTTGTATCTTGTGAAATGAGGGAGAACGGTAATAAAGAAACGGTGAACGTACTATTCTGCGGTGTGGGTTATAGAATGATTGCCCCCCGTTTTGTGTGGCATGCAGACCAACCGGATACAGAATGGAACTTTGAAGTAGCGAGCAGTTGCGATAGCAGCGATCCCAATATCGCAAAATTTAACATATCATATCAATGATAAAAAGGTCATATATATATTTGTCATTTATCATTCTCTCCCTTTTGTCGGGCTGCATAGAAAAGTCGGGGTACTATGATGACGGCCAGCAAAAGGTCATTGATGACCTGACCAAAAACAAGGGATGGGAAAGGACCTACCACATGACATCGCATGATGGCAGGGAATGCGATATATACGAGTTATGGACGTTCAAAGACGATGCCAGTGGCTCCCGTAAATTCGTCAGAAATTATGATGATGGAGAAACAGAGGAAAATACAATTTATTTCCGTTGGTCGTTTACAATACCTAATTTCAGCATTATCTATATGGATAACGGATTATATTGGGAAATAGAAAAGCTTACCCCTGACCAATTGCATATATATGAAACTTATGATGATCCGTTAACTGTCCCTGGACAAGATTACAGAGAATATAGGGAGTATAAATCGCTGCCGCTTTCAGAGAAATAGTCGGCATATACTAAACTAGACATTTAAAGAGAAATCCCGCTTCATGATTTTATGAGGTGGGATTTCATTTTGTTATATCTTCAATCAGAAACACATACACAAAAGAATGGGATGAGTTATTAGTCTAGATGTGTTAAAATAGATTATAAAAAGGATGACCTTGAATTACTTCAAGTTTTTTTCCCTCAGTAATTCATTAATTTGCTACTCATATAGTGATTTATGATAAACCAATGAATATTTCAATTATGAAGACTTTGTATTTATTTTTAATGGTGGTCGCAACTTCCTGTATGTCATATGGTACAAGTCAAGCGCAACAAAAGGAAAATGGCTGGTATTACATTCTCGACGGTCAGAAAGATAGTATTTCTAAAGATCCCATTGTAACCGTGAAAGAATTTAATGCTTTGGAGTTAGAATCAGATGCATTTGGAGTACCTGTGATTTTTGGTACTATAAGTAAGCATAGACTTAAAAAATGGGCTGATGCAACCGAAAAAGCAATAGGTAAACGGATAGGATTTATATACAATGATAGCGTTATAACTGCTCCACAGGTTAATATGCGGATTGAAAGTGGCAGATTTTGCATTAGCAGTGCTCCACACAAGCATAATTTAAAAGCTATATTTAGTCAGATAAAACAGGAAAAAATAGATTCGATTGATAGTCTATTTAAAAACTGGAATAAAGATTCCATTTACTATACATTAAGTAAAGAAAAAGCAGATTCAATGATTATGGCAATTGATTATTGGGAAGCTTATGCCTGGAAAGACTTGACAACCAATCCCAATGAACATTATTGGTATAGTATTGATGATACTACCGAATATAAAAAATTAGAAAAAGAACTGTTTGAGGAACTGCAAAAGCCTAACCTTAGTAGTCATTCAAAAGAATATATGAAATCGGACGCTTACAAAAATTATAAAGCATACATCTGTAATAACTATGAATATATCAACCTTATGTTTCAGAGTTTCCTTTTTAAAAACACAAAAGGGTTGAATGGTTACTTGATTGATGACATTATACAAACTAAATATCCCGAAATCCCAAGTATAAGAACCTTCGTTGATAAAACAGACAATGAGGATGATGAGTTGTTTGCTATCAATGAATACCAGAAAAAAGTATGGTTTCAAATGAATAATGAACAAAGAAAACGAGAACATGAGAAGTAAAATATTAACTGCAATGGGTGTTATAATGCTTATTTGCCTTATGACGCTTGGATTCTTAGCATTCCCGGTAGGCATTCCAATATGTGGTGCCATCGGGTTGTTCTATGGTATAAAAAGTAAGGACAAACCATTCATAAAGTGGTGTTCTCTGGCTTTGGGCATAGGGATTCTTCTTGCTATTTACACCTTGCTCGTAATCAGTAATATGTAAAAGATACAAATTATGGAAAGAAACTACATTATCAAAATTCTACTTTTATCTTTTCTTGCTATCTGTATTTCATGCAATATAAAAGATAAGAAAGTAATTCAGAAGGAACGGACTTTTACAGTACAAATGCAAGGGAAGAATTACGATTCCCTATTCATTTACAGCTTTACCAAGGGACCTTATTATACCTTGAAAATAGCAGCGGAAAGGCAAGACTCCAATTGTTGGGTGTTTACGATACCCGATACAATCTATGAGCATTTGATAGACTTTGAGATTGTGCCCCAAACTTTTGACTACAAGACGAACACCAGTAACAGGATTGCCTTTAATTCAATGATAGACGGACAAAAACGCAGAACCCAGCAATTGAACTTTGACGATTCCCTTTCCTTTGTTTCCCTTAAATATGAAAGCACTATAACAGAAGACAGCATTTTCATGAGTGACCATAAAGGAAATAGTTATTTAGGAACATGCAACACAGATAACTTTATGGTAGAATCATCGATAAAAGGGACGGATCTCTACTTGCGTATGCTGGATCAATTATATGGAATGTTCCTGACAATTGAAGATACTACCTATTCTTACAAGCAGTATTTGGACAAGTACATTGGGGAAGCCCAAAGACATCCGGATTCCCGGTATTATATTTCACGGTTGTGTGCAAAGATGTATAATTATAAAACCAAGCAAGATATAAGACGACTTTATAATTGTTTTTCCGAAAGGTGTAAAAACTCTGTTTGGGGAAAGGAGATTCAAGCGTATCTTGACAAGCCATTTGAAAACATTTCCCTGCCTAATGCTTTGACAGCAAAAAAAGAACCGGTAATACAAGATAGTACCCGTTGCACATTAATTCTTTTTTCAGCGTCATGGTGCCGCCCCTGTCATTTACAACTCCCCATTCAAAGGAAGATTTATAATGATTTAAAGGATAAGATGGATTTCGTTTGTATTTCTATTGATGAACCGGAAACTGTTGACGCATGGAAGACATTTCTTAAAAAAGAGCATATTCCTTGGCGTAGCCTGTTATCTGTCAATGTAGAAGAAGTTCGCCGGAATTTCATGGTTCCTGGTATACCACATGCTATATTAGTTTTTCCGAACAAGGAATATGAAGCCTTGAATTTATGGGAAAAGACCGACCAAGACCAATTGTATAACTATATTAAGCAATAATCAATTCATTCTCAATAGAAAATTACCTTGTATATGAAAAAAGATGTTTTGATTTGTTTGTTCTTATCTATCGTACTCCTATCTTGTAAAAAAGCCAACGACGGTTCTTTTACATTAGAAGGTACAATAACGGGTATTGAAGACTCAACATTGGTAGAAATAAGTTATGATATATTTAAAAAGAATGACAGGATTACCATAACAGACTCCACGAGAACCATTAATGGTAAATTTTCATTTCAAGGTAATATTGAAGACGTGACGGCTGCCCGGTTGGACTTCTCTAATAAATTCATTCGCATATATATGGAGCCAACTTTCATGAATTTGCATATTGATAGAAATAAGCCATATAGATACCGATTGACTGGAACGGCGGTTGAGGAAGAGAACATTGAATTAAGACGATGCATGCAACCTTACATGGAGTTCTATTATAAATCTCTGGATAATATTATAAGTTTGTCTCATGAAATAGATTTGTCACAAGAAGGTTCTCCCCTGAGAGATTCGCTTATTCGCATAGGGAACAACATTTTTGCGATGAACGAAACAAATAGTTATAAAAGAGATAGCATACAACTTGATTTTGCAGCTAAACATCCTTTCTATCGAATTACGCCGGATTTATTATACTCTATTTCAGAGACAGATAATGTCTGTATTGACTCTGTCCGTGCAGTGTATGATATTTTAGCTGATGAAATAAAAAACAGTCGGTTGGGAAAGCTCATTCTTAAAGAAATAAACGAACATGAAAAGAAAAGAAGAATTTTAAATAGTACATCAATAGGTTCTTACCCTTTTGATTTCATCAGAAAAAGCTTCACCGGAGAAACAATACAGTTATCCGATTATAAAAACAGGACTTATGTATTGTTAGATTTTTGGGCAAGTTGGTGTATTCCTTGTTTGAAAGAAATGTCGAAAATGAAAGAGATTTGCAAGAAATATCAAAGTAAAGGCTTGACAATTATAGGCATATCACTGGACAAAGATAAAAACAGTTGGTGTAAAGCCATACAGAGACATCAATTAAATGGCTGGCCTCAAGTATTGAGTATAGGACAGGAGGATGAAAATGGTGATAATTCCGTTAAGGAAAGTGCTCTATCTGAAACATATGGATGCACAGAAATTCCATTTTACGTTTTAATAGATAAAGATGGTAAAGTGGTGGCGAGATGGGAATATATAGGTGATGCAGAATTAGGCTTACTGGACAATGTTATAGAATGAATGGAAAGGTTACGATACTATTTATCGTAGATTGTTTGTCTTTATTATTTAGACATTGCTTTTCTCAAAGGAATCCAAGAAACTGAAAACTATCAAAAATGGTTATTCTAGTTTCTTACGGATATGACTAATAGTTTCGGGAGTAACCCGAAGGAAAGATGCAACTTCTTTAAGCGTGATGTAATCTTGGAAATCCGGATAACGTTCTACCAAATCCATATACAATTCAATCGGTGTCTTACAATAGACATCCAATAAGCGTTTGTATGTCTGGACAAACAATTCTTCAGTTAAAATTCCTTGAAGTTTTTGAGTTTCTGCATTTGTAGAAAAGAAAGCCGTCATCTCTTCGGCTGAAGCACAGTATATTTGAGAATCCGCAGTAGCTTGGATACTTACCATTGCTTTCTCTTTTTTCATACACCACGGATAGTCTCCAATATATTCTCCTTCAAAAGAATAGCCTACAATATGCTCACACCCTCTTTCGTCAGTGCAAATGTAGCGGAACATACCTTTCTTTATATAAGCCGCATGAGCCGTTGTGAAATCTTGTCGTGCGAAATACTCTTTTTTCTTAACCTCCCTGCACAGCCCATGTTCCAAAAAGAAATCTCTGAATATTGAGAATTCTTCACGCCTAGTATAATCATTGAATGCTTTCATATATTGATAATTATCTATTTACCAAATTGAAAGCAAAAGTAGGATTTTTTCATCCAAATATTCGTTTGACTATGATTTTAAAAGATAATTTAAAATATCGTCCTATTCTTAGCGAATCTTTTCTATTTCTTTAAACATACAAAAGTCATTTTCTCTTTTGATGATGTCAAAACTCAATGCAACTCTTTCTGTTATGAAAAGGAGATAGTGAAAACAGATGCCCTTTTCTCATTGATCAAAAGATATTTAAGTAAACGAAACCTTGCTTCTTTCGAGGTTAAAATGTATATTTGCAACAGTTGAAACCGTTCTTTGAGTTGATGCAGAATGGGACAGAATATGGCAATTCGCTCGTTTCTAAATCGTTACCTATTACTGTTAAACGTTGGTTTAATTATTTGATTTTCAACTAAATATTAATTTTGTTATGTTTCCCGGTATGCGTGGTCAGGTTCTTCTTAATTCCGCAGAAATCTGCAATTTCCTTTAAATAACTGTTTGCCTTTTGGTTGCATGGAACAGGTAATAATGTACCTCTCTTTTCGCAAAGCGGATAGCCTTTATACTTATCCAATATCGCTAACGGAATATCTAAAAGCGGAATATTACACATGACTTTTGTCTTTTGGCGGGCTTTTCTTATCCAGACGTTCCCAAGATTATCTGTTACCAAATGTTCGGGTTTCAATTCCGATACATCTATGAACGCTAATCCAGTCCAACACTGGAATAAGAAAATATCACGTACCAATTCCAAACGTGGCACATTGAAAACTTTAGTCCGTAAAATTTCTAATTCTTCTTTGGTTAGAAATTCCTTGTGTACTTCCTGCTCATGAAAATGGATATTCATAAACGGATTCTTGTCTATCCAGTCATTTGCAAGAGCCATGTTAGTAATCTTCTTGACTACTTTCATGTAGCGGATAACGGTATTCTCTTGCAGATTCTTTTTTGATTTCAAGAAATGAATATAATCCTGAATGATGGCATTATTTATTTCTTTCATCGGAATATCCTTTAGATGGTACTGTTTTAGAAGCATTTCTTTAAAATACTTCAAGCATGTCTCAAAACGGGAGATAGTGACCTTTGCGTAATCCTTGCCGATCAGTTCCCTGCATTTGTCGTTGTGTTCTTGGAATACTTCAATGAACATTTTATGCTTTTCATCCAGTCCAAGAAAACGTTTTTTGATTTCCATCGGATTAATAAGTTTGTTTTCATCTTCCAAAGTCCGATGAATCTCATACAAACGTAATTTTACTGACTCCAGATAACGGTTTGCTTCTACAGATTTAGAATCTTTACCTGTACACCGTTCTTTGGCTTGCGACCAAAGTTCAGGCTTAACGGTTCGTTTTAGCTGCATTTCAGCTAATTGACCTTGAATAGTTATCCGCAACATGATAGGTGTTTCACCTGATTTTACTGTTCTTGTTTTGCGGATGAAGAACAGTACGTTGAAAGTCTGTCGTTTCATACTCTAAAAATTAATGTTTAAAGTTACTGAATCGTGCAGAATAGCAAGAATCAAACGATAAGACAATCAGTGACTTACGGTACAATTCGTGGACATTTTTTTCGAGACTAAAATTGTCCACGATTTAGCACTACGGAAGTGCGTTATTTTGCCCAAAATATGCGGATTAGAAGAAAAAGAAAATCCCTGAAACGTTTAATTTTCAGGGATTTACCAGATGTGAAGTCTTTTAAAAGTGGTGCCACCAGCAACCGAAAATGGGTTGATATGGCACTATCTTTCAGTAAGTTATATCTTTGCTACGATGTAAGTCCCTTGAATAAGGTTTTCACAGCTTTGCACCGTTCAACACAAGTTTGTATCTTGGGTACGATTTCTGAATGCAAAGATAGAGATTTATTTGATAACAACATTGTTTTTCAGGAAATATCCTCCAGTTTTGGGTGCGCCCCTAAATTCTATCAAGTCTGATTTTGATAAAGAACTTAAATACCTTTTTATAGTTGGTATGCTTTTTCCTAACTTTTGGGCTATTTCCGTTGCATTTAACCCCGGCTGTTGCCTTAGTAAATTAAGAACTTCTTGCTCTTTCTCGTTTACTGTATCATTTACTGTATCATTTACTGTATCACTTGTGACACTGTATTTTCTTTTAAACACTACCGTAAACATTCCGTCTGTATGAAATTCCGGTTCAGGAAGATTGGCTTCTTTCATAGCTTCCTGCATACGGGGAATGCCGGATGCAACCCTTTCAACCAAATGCATACGGGTAAACAATCCGAATATTAATGGATTTCGTGTCATACTCTTGTGTCCGAAATCTTTAGCTACGATAGGCAAAAGCCCTCCGGGATTAGAAACCTCTACCCGGTCATCAAACATTTCTATCGTAATGGTTGCTCCCTGTTCGTAATAGTCACGATGTGAGAGAGCATTAATAATGGCTTCTTTAAATACAGTAAGAGGAATTTCCCAAATTTCTTCTCTTGGTCCTGCTCCCTCAATTTTATAAGCTACTTGCAGTTTACTTTCCAGCCATGCCATAGCCTGCAAATATTGTTGGTATAGTGGACCGCCAAAGGTTTTATCATCTATGATATATACTTTGGTTGTTCCTTTGAAAAGGACACATCTTGTTACTGCGTGTGGAAACTTTCGTTCAGGTTGTTTCCCAAAGAACATGGCTGCTCCATT
>NZ_QRMP01000044.1 GCF_003473295.1 Parabacteroides sp. AM08-6 | reverse complement strand
ATTCACTTCCTACTTAATTTACATTTGCCTTTTGATAGTTATCGCAAGGCCTTGCGATAGTTATGGTAAGACCTTTCGACAATTGTGGCAAGGCCTTACCACAGTTATCGTAAGGCAATTCCCTCGGCAACTAATCGAGCTTTATTGGGGGGGATAAGTTCTATTTGAAACGACTTTTTTTATACCTTTGTCCATATATATTTTTTATTCATCATGAAAAAACTGTTATTCTTCTTCTGTTCCCTCATCGCTTTATGGGGAAATAATTTCTATGCAGAGGCACAGCCCTCCCAGAGATTGGTCAATGTAGTCGTATCACCGGATCGTACAGACTGGAAATATCATGCAAAAGATCCGGTTAGTTTTACCGTTCAGGTATTCCAGAATGAAAATCTGGTAAAAGACGTTATCATCGATTACGAAGTAGGTCCCGAGTTTTTCCCCACGGAGAAGAAACAGGACATAAAACTAAAGGATGGTAAAACAACTATCAAATCAAGCATGAAAGAACCGGGCTTTCTCCGTTGCAAGGTCGTTGCTAAAGTAAACGGACGGAATTATGAAGGCATGGCGACTGTTGCTATCGACGAAAACCAAATTCAGCCGACAACAAAAAATCCGGAAGATTTCGACAGCTTTTGGACAAATGCCATCAGCGATGCACGCAAAACGCCATTGAATCCAATGATGACACTGTTGCCCGACAGATGTACTCCGACTCAAAATGTTTATCATGTCAGTTTCCAGAACGAACGTCCGGGTTCCCGCATGTACGGAATTCTGATTGTTCCCAAAAAAGAAGGCAAATATCCGGCAATTCTCCAAGTCCCGGGGGCTGGTATCCGCCCCTATAATGGCGTTAATTTCGGGGATGATGTGATTACGTTGGAAATCGGCATTCACGGCATTCCGGTCAACATGCCATACGAAGTGTACAACAATCTGGGCGCCGGCGCATTAAATAATTATATGGGTATCAATAAAAACGACCGGAATTCACATTATTATAAACGTGTTTACCTCGGTTGTGTACGCGCAGTCGATTTCATCTATTCCTTGCCTGAATTCGACGGCTCGACAGTTGGAGTGACCGGAGGTAGTCAAGGAGGTGCATTATCAATCGTAACAGCCGGACTGGATTCGCGCATCAAGTTCCTGGCCGCTTTGTATCCGGCCCTATGTGATTATGCCGGCTATTTGAATAAACGGGCAGGCGGTTGGCCGCATTATTTCCAATACGTACAACCGGCTCCTAATGAAGTAGAAACACTGGCCTATTTCGACGTTGTAAATTTTGCCCGCAGGGTAAAAGCCCCGGGATGGTACAGTTGGGGATACAATGATACGGTTTGCCCGCCTACTTCCACTTATTCTGCCTACAACGTCATCCCGGCAGCAAAAGAATTACATCTTTATCTGGAAACCGGACACTGGACGTATCCGGAACAGGAATGGGAACGTATTAAATGGTTGCAACAGCAATACAAATAATCAGAATCCTGATATAAAGGAATAATCAAGCGTGTGAAGTAGAGTTTTCCCTTCACACGCTTGCTATAAATTCAAAAACATACGGCTTATCGTTCGGATAATGGAAAATGTAATCCGAAGTCACTTTACCGGTGCAATCTTTATATTTTTAAGTTCAACTCCATCCGTACGGAAAAGCAATTTACCGACAGTCAGGCCGGGACGGTAGGAAATCATCGTACGCTGTCCGGCTATTTCCACATCGATTATAGACCCGCCAAACTTATCAGTCCTGTTTACCAGTAGGCGGACAGTAAACGGTTTTTCCACACCGACTAAATTCTCCAAGGCATAATTCCGAACCTGTTGCGGATTTCCTCCTTCCCGTAACGACTTCTCTTTGGCGGAGAAATCAAGCGTAGAACCAACCCCGAACTGCGCTCTTCTGTCATTCATATCAAGTTGCCATTCACAAGCATCCTTCTCTCCTTCACCGGATAAGAACAGGATTCCAAACTTTCCTTCTTCCACTTTTGAAGGAAAGACATCGAAAGAAACCATAAACGATTGGTTATCCATAGAGAAAGTTTCTGTTTCAGTCAGTTTCTTTGCTAACAGTTCAGACTTTCCGATTTCAGGTATAATCTCTTCCATCCATTTGGTTCCAACGCGACCATCCGGATATTGTATCAATTCATGGATAATCAGCGGACCGCCCCAAGGAGCCAGTTGCATCCAACCGGCCATCAGAAAACGGCCGCCCGGTATTTCAGTAATGGCCGGCACGCTCAATCCATTATAAAAATCGAGCCCTTGACTGACAATATCCTGATAAGCTATTTCAGGAGCATCGGCCGGCTTAGACCACAAACGGGTGAAACCTCCGATAATATAATCATAATTACCCCAACGGAAGAAGAAAGTACAATCCCCACCCAGCGGAAAATCCGCATTCAGACATTGCCAGCCGCCGGCAACCTTATCAGTGCCCCAAGTTCCTTTCGCACCATAGTTTGCCAACATTCTCAAATTTCCGTCCGGGTCGGTATAGATGCTCGGATTTTCACAAGGATGATATAAAAGATGAGTCTTCTTAAAATTCGAAACTCCATCTCCACTTATCGAATAAGTCGAACCGGCGGGTACAACAGTAATCGTATCATAATTGAACGAACCGGTATAACCATGCTTTTCCAGATATTCCCATTGCAGAGGAAGAGCCGTTTTCTCCCTCGGATAGATACGAGTCGTATGGAGGCCGTAACTGAGACAAAGTTTACCGTCGAAAACGAAAGGTGTTCCCGTTCCGAATGTTTCCCATTGTTCCTCTATCGGAGTAGCCGCTTCATGTTCAGTCCATGTTTTAAAGTCTGCGGTAGACAGATGTTCGAAATAATGTCCCCCACGGCCGAATTTACTGGCATGTCCACGGCGGTCGAATAAGTAAAAGATATGGTAACGCCCGCTATGGAAAAAGGTAACCACATCCCCCACCCAAGCATTATGTGCGGCAGGTGTCCAATATTGGATACCGGGAGTTAGCAAAGGAACCGGGGATTGTACTCTTTCCGGTTGAATAGCCGGGAAATAGATAGCAGCCTCCCTTACATACTGAGTGTTCAATTTCCAGCCCTTCATCTTTTCTGCCAACGGATACCCCAACGGAAAGTCGTTATCCAACAATTTCCCGTCCACATACATCGTCCAACGTACGCCGGTAAAGTTAAGAACCACTTCATGTTCTCCATATGGTTCATCCAATATGGCAAACGGAATACCGATAATCATATCCTGAACAGGATTCGCTTCGACCGGCAATTGCAACGCGAGGCTCGCCTCCAGAACCGGGACAGAGCCATCTGGCATTTTAAAAGCCGGATAATTTTGCTGTTTGCGGTCATTCACATCATGCTGACGAAGGCAAACCCGCATAACTTCCGGTATTTCCAGTATATTTTGTTCACTGTCAAAATCTTCCAGATTTACTCTGAATGTAAGGGTAAAACCTTTCGTTATGTCTGAAGGAACAGATAAGGAAGCCTGCGGAGACTGTCCGGAAAGCCTGCTTTGTGCAACCGGTAAAGTCTTAAAACTCCAGAAAGGGCTTAACAACTCAACTTTGCTACTCTCCGAAACAGCCACACAGCCGGAAATCATCATTACATTAATCAAAGCCAAGACTAATGCAATCCTAAAAAACAGTATCTTCCTCATAAATAATTTACACAAATTACATGACCGGTGCATCCGGAGCCTTACCCGGAACGGGAGCATCTCCCCCTTGCAGTTGGGAGCAAGAAGTCATTACCGCGGATGTCATACCTAATGGAATACCGGCACCTAACAGGGCGGTGTTTGTTAAAAAGTCTCGTCTTTTCATGGCAAAATGTAATAAATTAGATTCAATATTCTCTCAAATATACTGAGTATTAACGGAAACAGAAAACATTTTCTTCCTTTTATCATTCATATTATTAAGAGTATATGCGTCATCAAATTGTATTTTAAACAATAAACAAATACATCTTGTAGTATTAACGAGAAGTACGACCATTTCAGAGACACAAGCCATGACAATAATTAAAAAAAGCTAACTGCTGAATAATATATGCCAAGTTCATTTTTTTCGTATCTTTGAAGTCTTACATAATTCATCACAAATAATGAAAAACACAAAATTACTTCTTCTTTGGGGACTTGGCGCGAGTGTCCTTTTTTCATGCAAAGAAGTGGACGCCCCGACTCCCGTATTGCCTGTACCGACTCCCGAACAAGTAGAATGGCACAAAATGGAAACTTATGCTTTTGTTCATTTCGGCCTGAACACATTTAATGACCTCGAATGGGGATATGGCAACACACCTGCTTCCACATTCAACCCTACGGAACTGGATTGCGACCAATGGGTTCGTACCATTAAAGCAGCCGGCCTGAAAGGAGTTATCCTGACAGCCAAGCATCACGACGGTTTCTGTTTATGGCCCACGGCCACCACTGAATACAGTGTCAAAAACGCTCCTTGGGAAAACGGAAAAGGAGATATGGTGCGCGAACTTTCCGATGCCTGCCGCAAACACGGGTTAAAGTTCGGACTGTATCTTTCCCCTTGGGACCGTAATAGCGATAATTACGGCAAACCCGAATACGTCCAAAAGTTTCACGCCCAAATGCATGAACTGATAACACAGTACGGCCCCTTATTCGAATACTGGTTCGATGGAGCAAACGGAGGTAACGGCTGGTATGGAGGTACAAATGAAACCCGTTCCATCGACCCGAATACTTACTATAAATATGAAGAAGCCCGCGACACTATCAAAAAGCATCATCCGGCAGCCATGATATTCGGAGGAACCGTCCCCGATATCCGATGGATTGGCAACGAAGAAGGCTGGGCCGGAGACACGCAATGGAGTCCATATTCCTATCAAAAAGAAACAAACTACCGTCAAAGCCAATGGGGTATGGAAGACGGCGACAAATGGTTGGGAGGCGAATGCGACGTATCTATCCGCCCGGGCTGGTTTTATCATGCCCGCGAGGACCATCAGGTAAAATCGCTCGCCCGTTTGGTCGATTTATATTACCGGAGCGTAGGGCATAATGCCAACTTCCTGTTGAATTTCCCGGTCGCACTGAACGGCAAGATAAGTCCGTCCGACTCTGTCCGTGCCGTCGAATGGTTCCAGACTATCCAAAATGACATGAAAGACAACTTGCTAAAAGGTGCATACGCCGAAGCCAGCAATACGCGCGGACGGAAATTCAGCGCCTGCATGACGAACGATAACGAATGGGATACTTACTGGGCCACGGAGGATAATGTGACAAGCGGCAGCCTGACATTCACTCTCAGCACCGCCTCGGAGCTGAACCGTCTCCTCATCCAGGAATATATTCCATTAGGACAACGTATCAAATCATTCAACATCGAATACGAAAACGGAAGCAAATGGTTCCCGGTCGAAGCAGTCGACTCCACTACTACTGTCGGATATAAGCGTATCGTCCGTTTCCAAACTGTAAAAGCCGACAAGATTCGCATTAACTTCACGGATGCACGCGGTCCGCTGTGTATTAATAATGTAGAAGCATTCCTGGCCCCTGCCCTCGTAACGGAGCCACTTATTTCCCGAAACCTGGCAAACGAAGTCACCATTCGGGGCGGAGATAAAAATTCGGAAATCCATTACACAACCGACGGAAGCGAACCGACAAAAGATGCTCCCGTTTATACCAAGCCTTTCCTTTTCCCACAGAAAGGTACTGTAAAAGCGATTACTTACGACAAGACTTTCGACAAATCGAGTCCTGTATCGGCACTTCCTTTGGATATTCCGGCTACAGATTATACCGTCCTTTCTCCGAAAGACGAGAAAGCATCCGTCATCTTCGACGGAAACGGATATACTACGTTTTATTTACCGAAAGGGAAACAAGAGATAACCATCCTGCTGAAAAAGGATGAAGACATTTGCGGTTTCCGCTACACGCCCAACCAGGGACGGGATGCCGGCGGCCATATTTCACACTATCAGCTATACGTTAATAATAAGAAAGTTTCCGAAGGAGAGTTCTCGAATATCAAACATAATCCGGTAGAGCAGGAAATTCATTTCCCGGCAGTGAAAGGAAAAGAAATCCGGTTAGTCGCAACCCATGTCGTCGACAATGCATCACAAGCCGGTATCGGAGAGTTTTCCGTAATCACGCAATAAACAGAAGAAAAAACGTAAGCTTTCCGGGAAAAAAGCGCAAGGATTTTCCCCGGAAAGCTTACGTTTCTTACCACCCCGGCAAACAAGTTTCTTAGGAAGAATAGGTCATAAACCAATGCGTAACCTTTTCGCTGTAAGTTTTTGATATAGGAATATCGGGAACACCTTCAACACCCAACTCCATGTAAACGCCATCTTTCTCACGGCGTATCACCTTTACTTGATCAAAATTGACCATATAAGAGCGATGAGAGCGCAGGACATTCGTGTTTGCCAGACTCTCTTCTATCGCTTTCAAGGAGTTACGAAGCATGAATTTGGTCAATACCCCTTTATTCAGATACCAGATACATACATAATTATCGGCAGACTCGATGTACAACAAATTGCTCCGTTTCACGGAAAGGCGCAGTTCATGTTTCTCATCATAAAAAGAAAAAACAGTCTGATGGACAGCCGTTTCAGCCTTCTGCTCTTCCAGCAATCGAAGCTGACGCTCCTTTTCTTTATAAGAGAAATAGAGATGCAAAACCGAGTAAGGCAACAGAAGCACAAGGCTCGTATTAATAGCCGACTCCTTAAACGCACTCAGATATTCCCGTTCCGGGTTCAGCACCAGGGTATAAATGGTATAAAACATAGACATGAAAAATATCTCCAGTACAATCCAAAGCGCATACCCACTCATCGTCACTCCGTGCTTCCGGCCCCAGTAATACATCACAATCCGGCTAATCACCACCACCAATACTCCCGTCAAAATAATCAGACTGGAGAAAACGAAGAACTTAAATTCCGATACCGGATACCAGTTGGACGAGCTAAACGGTTTATATATATTGATAAAGATTAATGCGAAGAGAGCTGTCAACAAAACAAGTCGGACAATATTCGACTTCTCGTAAATGTATTCCGGTATTCTATGACTTCCTACTCCCATACTTTTCACCTATTAGTTGGAACAAATGTACACATATTTCTTTTGACATTCGCCCCTCATATAAATATTTTGCCCCCAAATAAGGCTTTCTGCCCCTGATAAAAGTCATCTGAACCATTTATTTTGAAAGACTGTTTTTGTGTTGTTAGTTTGTAAAAAATTCAAACGCAATATGGATATTTCGATTCGAACACAACAGCTGAACAGTCTTTTTTCGTACGATAAAAAGGCGGAGCTCGAGGACAGTCATCTGGAAATTCTGCCTTTTCGTTTTACACAAACAACCGGAGCCGGCGAAATAAGCCAATTCCAGCGTGAGTTGGCTACGACCGAGTTTTGTTCCATCCCCGACAATCGTATACAAGAGAACCAATCATTCACCTATACCATCTTTGCCCCTTCCGGGAAAGAGAAACGTGACAAAGCGATTATCCTGTTGCACGGACTGAACGAACGGAGTTGGGAAAAGTATCTGACATGGGCGGAATATCTGGCCCGGAATACCGGAAAACCCGTTATTCTTTTTCCGATAGCTTTCCACATGAACCGTACGCCCAGCCAATGGTGTAACCCGCGTGAAACCTTATCGTGGGTAAGTGTCCGGAAAAAAGAGATAGAAGACCTTAGCAATTCGACATTCGCCAATGTGGCACTTAGCAGCCGGTTGTCGAAAAATCCGCTACGTTTCTACGCATCGGGACGGGAATCGGTCTACAATCTCTGGCAATTGGTTCAGGAGATAAAAGACGGCAGGCATCCGTTGTTCAAGGAAGATACCTCCATCAATCTATTCGCTTATTCGATTGGAGCGCTCTTGTCACAAGTATTATTACTGTCGAATCCGGAAAAGATGTTCAACGACACACGGTTATTCATGTTCTGCGGCGGCTCCATCTTCAGCGAAATGGACGGAAATGCGCGGGACATTATGGACCAAGCGGCGTTCGACAGTTTGCAACATTACTACCGGAACGACTTTCTCGAACAACGTTCACTCCCGACTTCATTCAAGAACGATTTCCTGGAACAGGCCTTCAAGGCAATGATACGTCCGGATGTTTTAAAGGACTACCGCGAATCCTTTTTCCAACGCGCCTGCAACCGGATACGGGCTATTTCCCTGAAAAAAGATAAAGTGATGCCTACCGGTGGAGTCATAAAAGCGTTGGGAAAAATATCAAACAAGATACTGGAAGAAATAGACTTTCCTTTTCCTTATTCGCACCAAGTACCTTTTCCTTTCCGCTCACAAACAGACCGGACACTGATAAATCAGGCTTTCCTGAATGTATTCGGTAAGGCGGCGGCTTTCCTCTAATACCTACAAATAGTTATTCAGGCAGGGGATATATCGCCCTAAAGTTACCTAATTATGGCGATTGATGCGCTTTCTATTTATAAAGACCTTTGCATCGTTTTACTAACGATATTAAACAATATATAAATTGAAAGCTTATTCTAAACTTCTCCTGCTTATCCTTCTGCTATCATCCTTCACACATGTACATGCACAAAACGATGCGATGATTTCGGGCAAAATACTATCAACTGAAAAAGAGATAGTCGATTTTGCAACGGTTTATCTGAAGGGTACAAATTACGGCTGCGTAACCAACCAGCAAGGAATCTACCACCTGAAAGCTCCTGCCGGCGACTATACACTGGTAGTATCAGCCATTGGTTACCAAACGGTAGAAAAAACGGTAAAACTTTTCAATGAGAACCGGACCAGGCTGAACATAACAATTACCCCACAAAACACTGAACTCGATGAAGTCGTAATAGTTTCCAACGGTATCAGCCGATTGAAACGTTCCGCCTTCAACGCTGTAGCACTCGATACGAAAGCCCTGCAAAACTCCACTCAAAACCTGAGCGAGGCACTGGTTCAAGCCCCCGGCATGAAAATCAGGGAGTCCGGGGGTGTCGGCTCGGATATGCAGTTGATGATGGACGGATTCAGCGGCAAACACATTAAGATATTTATCGACGGTGTGCCGCAAGAAGGGGTCGGGAGTTCGTTCAGCCTGAACAATATCCCGGTCAACTATGCCGAACGTATCGAGGTATATAAAGGAGTTGTTCCTGTCGGTTTCGGAACAGATGCCATCGGAGGTGTCATCAATATTATTACTAAAAAGAACCTCAAAAGATGGTTTCTGGATGCTTCTTATTCCTACGGTTCTTTCAATACACACAAATCTTACGTGAATTTCGGGCAAACATTCCATAACGGTCTCACCTACGAAATCAACGCATTTCAGAATTATTCGGACAATGATTATTATGTGGATACTCCGGTAAAAGACTTTGCGACAGGGGCTATCAACAAAAATAAGATAGAACATGTCAAACGTTTCCATGATACATATCATAACGAAGCGGTCATAGGTAAAATCGGTATCGTAGACAAAAAGTGGGCAGACCGTCTGATGTTCGGATTCACTTACTCCCGCATGTACAAAGATATACAAACCGGCGTGCGGCAAGAAGTTGTATTCGGAGGAAAATATCGTAAAGGCTATTCCCTGATGCCGTCGTTGGATTACAGCAAACGGGACTTGTTTACAAAGGGATTGGATGTGGTTCTGACAGCCAATTACAATAAGAATATGATTAACAATGTGGATACATCCTCCCTCGAATATAATTGGAGAGGAGAAACACGTCCTCTCCGAATGCCCGGAGAACAGTCTTATCAGAACATACGTTCGGATAATAATAACTGGAACGGAACATTAACGGCTAATTATCGCATCGGCAAAGCGCATACCTTTACATTCAATCATGTATTGAATTCTTTCCAACGTTCAAACAGGTCTCTTCTGGATGAAGACTCGGAAGCTAACGCCATTCCGAAAGAAACCCGTAAAAACATCAGCGGTCTTTCCTATCGCCTGATGCCGTCGGAATACTGGAATGCCTCCGTTTTCGGTAAATATTACAACCAGTTCATAGCCGGCCCTATTGCCACATCCTCAGCTCAAGACAAGTACACCCGTATAACCAACTCCGTCAGTGCAATGGGTTACGGAGCGGCAGGAACCTATTTTATCCTGAAAAGCTTGCAGGCAAAACTGTCGTACGAAAAAGCCTATCGCCTGCCGACAAACGAAGAGATGTTCGGTGATGAAGACCTCGAAACCGGAGACATTTCCCTGAAACCGGAAAACAGCAACAACCTCAACTTCAATTTAAGCTACAACGACCTTTTCGGCAAACATTCCATATACGTGGAGGGAGGAGTTATCTATCGGAACACAAAAGATTATATCCAACGCAACATCGTAGACTTGAGCGGAGGCAAATCCGGAGCGGCTTATGTCAATCACGGCAAAGTATTGACCAAAGGTTATAATATCTCCGTCCGTTATGGTTTCGCTGACTGGATAAGTATAGGTGGAAACTTTACTCAAATGAATGTACGCGACAATGTAAAAACCGTTAGTAGCGGGACAAGTCAGGAGAGTCTGACATACGGCGCACGTATGCCGAACCTACCTTACCGGTTTGCCAATTCGGATGTGACATTCTATTGGAAAAATCTGGGACAGAAAGGAAACAGGCTGGCAGTCACTTACGATAATTTATACATGCACAGCTTCCCTCTCTATTCGGAGGTAATAGGAAGTGAATCCGAATTTGTGGTTCCTACGCAATTCTCGCACAACCTGACTCTCTCGTATGGTATCCAGAACGGGCGTTACAACCTCTCGTTCGAGTGCCGGAACTTTACAAACGAAAAGTTGTATGACAACTTCAGTTTACAGAAAGCAGGCCGCTCTTTCTATGGAAAAGTCCGGGTGTATTTCGGAGGATAATCAAAGAATACTTCTACAGAACTAAAAATAATAATTATTCAAATTCAATTTTAATATGAAAAAGAGCTATTTAAACTGGAGCTTGGCAGCTATCTTATGCCTGGGCTCAACTACTATTTCATGCGATGATAATATATCCGAAGGAGGAGGAAGCAATGGAGGAGATGAAATCTCATCCGGCTATGTCGTTGCGGCTTCGGTAAACGATGCGAATTGCTTGTTGACAGCCGGTACACTGGATGAAGGCACCGTGTCTGCCAAAAAGAACGGACTGACTACGGAAAGCGTTACACAGTGGGTCTTCTACAAAGACCAATATCTGTACCGATTGGTCTATAATCAGGGAAATGCCGGTTTGACCTCTTCCTACATACTGAATAAGGAAGGGAAAGTAAAAGAACGCCCCAACTCGTATGAAGTGAAGCGTTTCACCTCTTACGGTATTTATAAAGATTATATCATCACCACGTCCACCGGAGATTTGGGTAAAGAATATGCAGATGAGAATGGTTATTTACCCAAAGGCTTCCTCATCAATTATCTGGATGTAAAGAATGAGACCGCCTCCGGCAATCAGGAAGTAATCATGTCTGAAAACTATCTAGGTACGGGAGAATTTGTGACGCTGGCCGGTATCCTGGAAACGAATAATAAAATATTCACCGCCGCCGTTCCGATGGGATTAAGCAAATACGGTGTAGTAGCCGACGGTGGCAAATATGTCAAGTATCCGGAACTCGTAAAGACAGAATCCGGAGGTAGCGGTAGCGGCGCCTACGAAAAAGGGGAATTGCAGTGGACACAATATCCGAACGAATGTTGGGTAGCTATCTATAACAACGACCAATTTCAAAATCCGACACTGCTCAAAACGGACAAAATCAGCTATGCTTGCGGACGTAACCGTTCCCAATACTACCAAACTATTTGGGCAGCCGACAACGGCGATGTATATGTATTCTCACCAAGCTACGCCAAAACCATGACGGCCGATGTACAGAAAACAACTCTGCCTGCCGGTGTAGTACGTATCAAAGCCGGCGCCACAGATTTCGACCCAAGCTATTACTGCAACCTCGAAGAGCAAACAAACGGCAAATCATTCGTCCGTTGCTGGCATATCGCCGAAGATTATTTTATGCTGCTTATGTACGACAGACCTCTGACGGAAACAGGCTTTACGGCAAAAGAGTTGGCTATCTACAAAGGAGAAAGCAAGACCCTTACCTACGTGACGGGAATGCCTTCCGCCGATATTATTTCCGGTTTCGGAAACACTCCGTTTACTGAAAACGGCATTGCCTATATGCCTGTCACAACTACCGACGGAAACCAACCTGCCATCTACCGGATTGACCCGAAAACAGCTACCGCGGCAAAAGGTCTCACAGTAGAGTCGGAACAAATCACGGGCGTTGGTAAATTATCTGTTATTCAGGAGTAATAATCAAGGAAGCCTTATAACGGCTTCAAACAACCATTCGGAAAATGAGAAAACTCTTTGCGAAAATACACTTATGGCTGTCGATACCTTTCGGTATAATCATCACTATTGTCTGCCTGACAGGAGCAATTCTGGTATTTGAAACGGAGATATTGGAACTATGTTATCCCTCCCGTTATTTTGTAAAAGAGGTAAAAGGGAGACCTCTTTCACCGGCCGAGCTGATACATGCAGCACGTCAACAAGTACCGGACTCCGTTCAGATAAACGGCATTCGCGTCTTTTCCGACCCCAAACGGACCTATCAATTGGTTCTGCCCGGGAAAAAGGCCGTCTGTTTTATCAACCCTTACACCGGAGAGATTACCGGAATGGACAACGGTCAAGGCTTTTTTATGCAAATGATGCGCCTGCACCGTTGGTTGCTTGACGAATATAAACGGGACGGCAGTTTCTCGTGGGGGAAAACAATTGTCGGCGTCTCTACCCTGGTATTGGCAATCATTATCATCAGCGGACTCGTCATCTGGTTTCCCCGCAACAGGAAAGTCTTGAAGAACCGGTTGAAGATAAAGACAAAATCCGGCTGCTTCCGTTTCTTCCACGACCTGCATGTTTCGGGTGGTTTCTATGCGGCTTTGCTCCTATTGGCTTTGTCCCTGACCGGCTTGACCTGGTCGTTCGGTTGGTATCGTACGGCTTTTTATACCATTTTCGGAGTCAGTACGAATCAGACACAAGCAGAAGGAAACAGAAACGGGAAAGAGCATAGGGAAGGTTCCGGAAAATCGCAGAGACAGACGGATTATACGCTATGGGCAGAAGTATTATCCGCTATACAAGGCCGTTACTCTGATTACCAATCCATCACCATTCAAGAAGGTTCGGCCACTGTCTCCTCCGCCCGTTACGGGAATACGAGAGGGAGCGACCGGTATTCCTTTCACCCGGAAACGGGGGATATTACGGAAGTCCTGTTATATAAAGACCTCCCTAAGTCCGGAAAAATAAGAGGATGGATTTATTCCATCCACGCCGGGACATGGGGAGGTCTCACTACTCGGATACTGTCTTGTCTGGTATCATTACTCGGAGCTATATTTGCAATAACCGGTTATTACTTCTGGATAAAAAAGAAAATCAGAAGACTTAAATAACCGTACCAGTGCTGTTACTGAAACAGCATCGGTACAAATTCCGAGAGATAGATGCGCCAGTTCCGCCAGATATGTCCGCCGTCGCTTTCACGATAAATATACGGATAACCTTTTTCATCCAGCTTTTGGCGGAACTCGACATTGCTCTTATATAAGAAATCCGTCTTACCGATGGCAATCCAGTAAAGTTTGGGTTTCTTGTCGAACTGTACTTTTAACTTGCCGTCCATATCTTCGTAGATAGGGGACTGCACTTTAGGGTTCGGCATGATAGCAGCAGAGAAAAGTCCGACATAATCGAACATGTCCGGATACTGCTTGGAGATATGCAGGGAGTGAAATCCTCCCATCGACAGACCGGCTACGGCACGGCTGGCTTTATTCTTCTGCACACGATAACGGCTTTCCACAAACTTCACAATATCAGGGAAGCTGGTTTCCATACTGCCTTCCATCGTTTTGGACTGCTGTTCGTCCCTCATTTCCGCTTCGCCGGGAGCAGCTTTCTGGCCGGCATTGCCGTTCGGCATCACGACTATCATCGGTTTCGCCTTTCCCTGTGCTATCAGGTTATCCAAAATCTGGGTGGCACGTCCCAATGTAGGCCATGCCTCTTCGTCACCTCCCATTCCATGCAAGAGGTAAAGGACGGGATAACGTTTGCCGCTTGTCTCGTAACCGGCAGGCGTATAAATCGTGATACGCCGGTCAATGCCCAAAGTCGGACTATTATACCAGCATTTGCTAACGGTTCCGTGGGGTACATCGTTTACCTTATATAAATCCCCTTGTCCGCCACCGATAATAAAGATATTGGTGATGGTCGTAACATCGCGGCTTAAGAAAATATTACCAGGGTCCAATGTCCGCAGGCCATCTACAAAAAAGGAATAGCCGTAGAGTTCGGACGGCAGTGGTTCGGGTGTCGTAAACTCCCAGACTCCGTTTTTCCCCTCTTTCAAGTCCGCGATACCCGAAGGAAGGAAGTCGCCTGTAATCTGTACCTTTATCGCTTTCGGTGCGAAATAGCGGAAAGTGACGGTATTGTCCGGATGAATTTCCGGCGAAACAGTTGGCCGGCCACCCCAAATGGCCTGCTGAGCAAATGTCCATGCACTGATACAGGCAAGGAGCATAAGGATAGATAATTTTCTCATAACTATAGATACTTTTATGTTTCCGGAACCTTTTCCGGTATCCTGCAAATATAAGAAAAAGTCTTTGAAACATCGGAGATAAGTATCCGAAATCAATCCAGGACAATTACTTTATACCGAGGAACCAGCATCTTCATAATCACCCATCCTATCAAATAAGAAACGGAGCAGACACAGAAGATGATAAAGTAGCCCGCCGGCTTGCCCACAAAGCCCATAAAAGTCATCTGGGTTTCATCCGCATACACAAACAAATTGCCTGCAACGAACTGCAAAATCATACAACTGACTCCACCGGCCATACCGCCGATACCCGTTACTGTCGCAATAGCCGACTTCGGAAACATATCCCCTACGGAAGAGAAGATGTTGGCCGACCAGGACTGATGGGCCGCGCAACCGATACCAATCAGGATAATCGGGAACCAGGGAGAAATCGTACCCAGTGGCTGTGCCAACAGTACCAGCAACGGGAAAAAGGCAAAAATCAGCATCGCCTTCATACGGGCGGCATAGGGATTCAGCCCCTGCCGGTTGATAAAGATAGTCGGCAGCTTTCCGCCATAAATGGAAAGCATGGTTATCGCATACAAAGTAAACATAAGCCCCATCCCCAACGGGTCAGAAGTCTTAATATTAAACTGCGTGTTCAGATACGACGGTGTCCAGAACAAGAAGAACCACCAGACTCCGTCCGTCATAAACTTACCCACGGCAAATGCCCAGGTTTGTTTGAAGGTAAAACATTGCAGGAAACCAATCTTATTTTCTTCTAATTCCTCAACATCGTCACTTTCTTCCAACGCTTCCTTATCTTGTTCGATATAAGCAAGTTCCGCCTTGTTCACATATTTACTCTTATCCGGGGTTGTGTATAAGAATACCCACGCACCCATCCAGACAAATCCGAGCACTCCAATTACGATAAAAGCCATCTCCCATCCCCAGAACTTTGCCAGCAGCGGGATAGTAATCGGAGCAATCAGAGCACCGATAGAAGCGCCGGCATTGAAAATAGAGGTTGCATAAGCGCGGTCTTTCTTCGGAAAATATTCGGCCGTCACCTTGATGGCAGCCGGAAAGTTTCCGGCTTCACCTAAAGCCAGGATACAACGGGCGGCCAAAAAGAAATACATGCTGACGGTAGCCAGTACAACCACCACATCCCCGGTTGCCCCAATCAACTCTGCGGCACTGTGCATGCCGACATAATATTCGGTAGCAATACCGCACCCGGCATGCAAACAGGCGCCGAACGACCAGACTCCGATGGCCCAAAGGTATCCCTTCTTCGTTCCCATCCAGTCGATAAAACGGCCGGCAAACAGCATACAGATGGCATATACCATAGAAAAGACAGACGTTATCGTACCGTAATGCGATTCGTCCCAATGGAACTCCGGCTTAATAAACTCGTCCCATGTCAGGGAAAGGACTTGACGGTCGAGATAATTGACTGTTGTCGCGAAAAACAGCATGGCACAGATTGTCCATCTGTAGTTTGTCATTTTTTCAGTAATTCTTTGAGATGTGTTGTTCATGATATTTAATTAGTTATTCCATAATACTTGGCACAAATATAGGAAAATTTTTAATGTGTGTGCGTTTACACTACTATTTTTTATTACATTCGTATTCGGATGCCGGCTGATAAGTCCCGGATGCTTATCAAATGGTTCTCAATGTTTAGCTCAACGGGGCGACAACTGTCACTTTTTTGTTCCGAATGTGTCTTTTTGTAAATAAGGTTGACTCCAAAAAGAGTCAATA
>NZ_QRMP01000043.1 GCF_003473295.1 Parabacteroides sp. AM08-6 | reverse complement strand
GTATTATTTTCACCTTTTCTCTGCAAATGAAGCTCTACCTTTTTTAGTTTTACACCAATCTCCGTTTAATTAAATCAATGCAATCATTCAGTGCCTTATTGAAAGTTTCAGGGGATATCAGTTGCTTTTCAAGTTCTTCGGCATAGGCTTGTCCCCAGCCTTGTAAATTGATGCTTGCATCATTGTTGTATTCATCTCCTCTATTATCGTAATATACATGAATACTATCAAATACTACTTCGTCACCAAATTCGTCTGTATCAATTCGGTCTATGCCGATAATCTTTTCATACGAAGTATGCGCTCTATGCACATACTTACCGACAAAATGCTGGTATTTAGCTTTTTTACTCTCGGCTTCTTCTTTCTTTATACGCTGTATTTCAGCTTCTAACTCTTGTATTCGATTCATAATGCTCATTTCTTCTTATTGTTGATTGGAACTGATACTAATTCATTCAGAAACACGTGATAGACTTCATGCCCTCTGTAAATCTGAAATGTTCCTATATATTTCAGATAGCTAGGATATGGATTTGTAATACTTCCTCCTGTTCCGTAGATTTCTATCTTCACCCCAACAGGAGGTAAATTAGGATTAACCATAGCCCAAATGCAAGGTTTGTCGAATTGCGTTTGGACACACAATATTTGGGAACCTATCGGCATCTCTATCGTCTGTTTGTCCTTTAACTCCAAAGGATATTTATAAATAGTATCCATGATTCGTTATTATTTATTTACGTTCTGTCTCTAAAATTATTTGTACACCGTTAATTATTCCAAGATGTCTTAAATACACTTCATCGGGATAAATGTATCTTTCATCACCGCCATGTATCCTCATGGTATGAGATCCGTCTATTTGAACACTAGTCCGACCATATCCTGACGGAAATTTTTCACCAACGAATGCAAGCCTTTCAATATGAGTATATGCGTCTGATATACATATAATGTGGCATCCGTCTGTGCGAAGTAGGTGCTTGCATTCCGGCTTTATCCGTTTCTCTTTGCATTCTTCAAGTTCTGCGACAATATCAACATCGCTTCCAAATCTTCGACCTTTGTAAATCGGAGAGGATAGTTCATAATATCTTTGCGTACTATTAGTTGATGCTAATTTTGCTATAATTTGTTTCATTTTTTTAGTTGTTAGTTAATTATTAATTGAAACCAACATGGCTAATATTCATTTGTTTTAAATCCAATCAATAACTGGCCTTCCTTTAAATCCCTTTTCCCATACAAACCAAGCATAGCATACAGCGCTTCCGCCATTTTCCTTAATGGCTTCAAAATCACCATTCTTGGCACAGGCTATTCTTGAAGAGAATACATAAATCCTTGCTGGAGGATTATCTTCGTAAAATTCTCTTCTTGACTTCCCTTCTAAGAAGAGAAGTTTCAAGAACATTGCAACTTTTCTTCCCGGATGTACACAATCCAAGGCCTTTTTTACAAAATCAAGCCCCTTGGAGTATGGGGGATTAGTTATAATGTCACCATCGAAGCACTCCTTACAATCGAAGAAGTCTATTCCAGTAATTCCATACCCCCTATCTACCAATTCGGTAGAAAGGACATCATGGCCCAACTCTGTCATCCTCTTAGATAGGTGGCCCATTCCACATGCAGGTTCCCAGATGCGGTAATGGAATTCTTCTTTTTCAAATAGTTTATCTATCGCTACTGGGTCTGTAGCGTAGAAATCGTCTTTTTCTCGTTCACCCTTACAGTGGTTTGTTGCACCAAGGGGTGTGTATATCTTACTCATCTATTTTTTCTCCTAATTTTAAAATGAATACTTCATGTTCAGGTGCTCCCCAATTTGGATTACCTTTACCAATAGAAATGTTATCCAGTTTGAATAACATGGTTCGTTTCGTGTAGCCGTACCGGAAGCGGACGTGTGAGTAATAGGCAAATTCAGCACAATACTCTTTAAATAGTTCCTCTCTGGTGTATCCGAAAGGTTCTCTTAATTCATTCACAAACTCACTAAAAACACAAGGATCATCTATGTAATCATGAATCCATACTAATCGACGAATCCAGTGCTCTTTTATCTCTCGGTACTCTTCAGGCTTCTCGCCGTTCTCGATCATAAGATACCAGACAGCCTTTAGAGGTAAGTCAAGTATTCTCATAACCCAAGCTCTCCCTGTTTACCTTTATTCGAGAGAACAGAGTTTACACGGCTGATGAAATTATCAGTACTGCAATTATCAAACATTCTATCTTATTTTTCATTTTTCACCTCCTTTCTTCAACCCATCATCACAGGCTACATCATCACACATAATCGGCTTTTGGTGGAAAGCACACCATCCGGCCCCAGTCATGTCTTCATTCTCAATTAAGGAGCATTCACCACAATTGTGAGATTCGTTTGTTTTCTTCACGAAAAACTCACACTTCTTCACCGTCTTTTCATCCGGTTCCGTCTTCTTGGATTCTGCCTCGGTCGTGTATAACTGGCAGTCGTGCCGATCCGGACAGGTGTTGCCGTAGCATTTTATTTTATGCGTCATTTCCCACCTTTCCGCAAGTACACCTCTTGCACCTTTTAATGATATTTATCCGGTCTTTGTTTGAGCGAAATAAAAATGGACATCCGAACGACTTATCGAGCGCCCCGTAATAACCGCAATTGTCCGGTTTTCTGAATTTTTTTTGAAATATCAGGTTGGGAAGTTTTAGGGCTTCCTCGGCCTGGTCTTTGGATAGTAAGTGATAATAAATCATTTTTTTAATGTTTTCTTTAATTCTGAAATAATGTATTTGCCGGGAGAATGCAGACGGCTTCCTCCTCGTTCTGCGTTAGGAATTATACTCCAGACTGGATGCCCGATTTCTCCGTTGTTGGATAGTTGACAGATAGTGTTGAAATCATCAGGAGGAATATTCATCTTTTTTAGCCTGAGTGTTAAACCTTCAAAGTTTCTTTCTATTCTGTCATTATTAGAGTCTTTTAAATTAAGAATATTTTTGCATCCTCCATTTTCCCCTGTGGGGGATAGAGGGGGATATTTCTTTTCTTTACTATTCTTTTCTATACTATACTCTACTTTGTCTGAAAATTCTGTAGGTTTTCTTATTTCTTCTGGAAGTTTTGGTATTTCTTCCGGAATAAGACAGATATTATCAGGAATATTAAAGTTTGTCCTTTTTGCCAGTTTACTCATTTCAAGGTATCTTATCTGAATTGCCCGTGAAGTAATTACTCTCCCGTTTGTGAATAGTCCCTTGTCAAAGAGCCCGATTGCACAACAGTATTTCACTATCTCTTCTACTTGACTCTCTTTCAGATCCCAGTATTCGGATACGTCAAAGGCAGTATTTTCGTCCCACTCCAGGAAGCAACCTTTTACTCGGTAGATCTCATTGAGTATATATGAATAAACAGCATAACCGGTACCTTTAAATTCCTTCTTTAATCGTTTAATCCGGATGTCCTGGAAACGATCTGTCTCGGCTCTGTAATAAGGGAATCCGGTTTTAGCCATGTTAAAGTCCTTTCTCTTTTTTGAGACGTTTTATTTGAGCTTTGTAATATTCGATTTTTTCCTGATAGTCCGCAATGGTCCATTTCACAGTAGACCGTCTCGCTGATTCCAACTCTTCAAGAACCTTTACTCCGTATTTTTCAATAATAAATCGTTTGTATCGGTCAAGGTTACCACGCAACCCAATATTGCAATTAGAGCATTGCGAGTGGCAGTTTCTTTCATCATATCGGGTTCCTATATGTCGGCGGTCAACATAATGACCGTTCTGCATGATTTGCCATCTCCACATCGTTCCACATGTGGCGCAACGGCTAAAACCATTTTCGTTTGCGTCCCGAAGACGGATGTACTCGGAAAAGATTTTATCTAATCTCTGTTGGAGCAGTGGAATTGAGAGGTGCTTGGATTTTGTTTCATTCATTTTTCTCTAATCTTTATGCCATGCAAGTAGAGCATGAGTTTCTTTTTGATAATATATTCTTTGTTTTTTCTGGTAGTCGGGGATTTTACATCTTCGACTACAAGTTGTGAGTTTTCGACATAAACGAAGTCTGCCACATAATGACAGGATCGTTCTATGCATTTCTTTTTCCCGTTTATCACTTCATATAGTGAAGGAATAAGCTCAAATTTGACTTGTTCTTGCAAGTCGGAAATTAGCCCTGCCTTCTGTAGCAGTTTTAATTCATCAGCGCGTCTTTTTTCTTTTCGGCTGTCATAGCCGGCTGTCCGGATATTATGATACTTATTTGGCTTCATCGGTCTTTCTTTTGTTGATAAGACGTAAGATGATAAGGACGGCAGCCATAAGGCCGAAAATTAGCATTATAAGAAAAAGGGCTTGTGAGCAGTTATTTAATGTTTCTATGTTCATTTCGAAATAAATTAGATGTCTATTTCTTCGATTAGGAGCTGGCCACATCCCATAAACCAGACTTGTGCGGCTGGCGAGCGTTGCAGTAAAGCCATCTCTATCGCAGACTCTTTATATTTTTCTTTATCATATCCAGCTTTCTGGCGGATGAAAGATTGAGTGCGAGTGATTAGGTCACCATCTCCCGATTTCGGATCACGGGTAATGATTTCTTTTGCTTCGCGCATTTTATCCTCGATCGTTTTGCCTTCCTCGGATATTGCCTTTTCAATCTCTTGCTTATTTATATCATCAGCTCTTTTGTTTATTTCGGCATTAAAAGGAAAAACATCCATTATCTGGGTTTCCGCAACGGATGCGATGGTATAATCAGCCAATGTACCTTTCATGCCCTCTTCCAATACGGTGATAGCTTCTTTTAATGTGTTGGCCTGCGCAAGCATATTAGCAGCAGTCTTTTTCTCACTCTTGGTTGTTTCATCAAGCGTAATGAAATAAATTTTGAATTTATAAAAACGGTCGCCGTTTTCGTTGAAGAACAGTTCTGACAGGCGGGCGCGTTTGATGTCTGTCACTGTAAATTCCCCGGATATAAAGGGGCGGACTTCTTCAGTTATGCGAGCTTCCGCTTCTGTGAACGACAAAGCATCCACCAAATAAGGCTCCGTCACTTTCTTTTGCATTCCATTCTCCAGTACTTTTTCATAGGAGACTTTACATTCGAACCAATTATGCATTTTGATTTTTTCTTTTGAGTTTTCTAATCATGAATTTTATTTGTCTCGCTTTATCTTGATCGCGAGGTTTTATAGAATATCTTTCGATATATTCTGCGCCTTTTTCAAGTAGGCGGATTATGTTTTCTATATCCGATTTGCATATATTCATCTCTATTGTTTGTAATAGAATCCTTGAAATCTAACAACATTAAGATATTCGGGTGACTTCATTAATCCGTCTCCCATACCGTTTAGAGTTTCTGCCCCGGCTTCGTCAATTACAACTTTAGAGTCGATTTCTTTAGGAACCCGGAAGCATATTTGAACGGGAAAATTGACTTTGGCATCTCCGGTTATGACATTGACAGATGCACGTTGGGTCGCTGCAACTATTCGGAAGCCGAGAGACCTTCCTTTTTGGAGTAGAATCTTTAAGTTCTCTTCCAAGGATTTCAGTCGGCCAACGGTCTTTAATTCTTTTTTAGGAATACCTCTGGCTGATACTCTAACAACGACTTCTTCTTTAATGTCCAGCTCGGGACCACTTTTAGCAGAGGCAACCGCATCGGCAAACTCATCAAAGATTATTAGAGTTTTAGTGTATCTGCCTGTCTTAGCCCGTTTTTGCATATCTACAACCAAAAGTCTCATTTGCTCTTCTATATCCTCTATTTCATTGAATACCTTGGCAGAACCACTGTATGAACAAAACTCGTATTTAGGATCAAAGATGTAGATGTTTTTGATCCCGGCGGCTTTAGCGTATTTTAAAGTAGAGATGATAGATACAGACTTTCCGCTTCCTGTCGCACCGCATATTAACATGTGTGGGGTGGAATGGTTATTCATGTCCCAAACGACTGTCCTACCGAAATTATCAACTCCGATAGGGATTTTTTCTTCTACCAGGTATTTCTTATCCCAAAATAATGTATCCGTTCTCTTTTTTGATGTTTCGATGAACAGGTATGATTTGTCATTATAAACCATTAGGTCATTTCCGATTCTTACCGAGGAGACATCTAAGGCATTTGCAATATCTAATCGGTATTTCATTACATTCGAGATTTTAACACCGGCTGATACTTCCAATAAAAAAGTATTGGAAGAATACCCCGATATCTCGTGTGCCACTTTTACGATAACCCCAAATGTTCTTAGGGCGTGTTCTATTTTTTCTCCGTTTGTCATATTTGTATTTGATAAGTCGTAAGTAATAAATGATGCCGCGTTGTCTCTGAATGAAGTGATAGTCTTAGGGCTTATATTTCCAATCGAAGCGTCTCGGATCTTTTTTTGCCTTCGGGAAATCAGTTCTTTTTTCTTATCCGGAATATTGAAATCGTCCACTTCTGCAATCATCGTTTTGGCCCAGAAATCATAGAGTTCTGCTCGGTCTATGAAGTTGTCGTTGTCATTGATCATATAGACGTAGTCGGGATCGGAAACGGCCTCTATCATTCTTTTGAGCGGTTCGTACAATAAAGCTTCGTATAGTTTACGGGTATCGTTATCAAGGATAATCTTGAATTTTTTGAGCTGGGGTGAATTGTCTTTATTCTTGGAATCTTTGTTTTCGATGAACCATACTTCATCAACCTTAATGCCGGTCTTCGATTCGAAATTCAAGATATAAGTTATAGCTTGTTTCCCACACACTAAGGCAAGCTCGTCTTCGTCCGTGAATTTTGATTTCGATTTATGGTCAACGATAACAATCTTCCCGTCGTCAAGTCTTAGCACAAGATCTATGTTGGCATGACAGGGCAGGGGAATATCGACTCCGTTTATAACCAGCCATTCATCGCATCTTAGTTCTACGCCTAAGATTTCACTCAGGCCGGACATATAAATTGATTTCTCACTGTAGAAGTTTTTAAGTAGCGAAGTGCAAACCTTTGTTGCTTTCAGGTTGCATTCTTCAATTGTTGGGGTAGTCTTCTGCGTTTTCCAGACGTTCGCCGGAGTGTTGTCTATATAAGCAAATGCGATTTGTTCTATTTCGGCCAGCGGGGTTTCCACTCCGTCTTTTAACTGATTGAAAAAGAGTTCGAGGGCAACGTGGTAAGCGTTTCCAGCAACTGTACTGGCTGATATTCTTGATTTTTCTCTGTAGATATATGTCTTTTCAAACTCTTTTTCATTTCTGGAAAATGAGGCTACTTTGCTATAACTCCAAGAATCAATTAGGTAATAGGAAAACAATTCTTCAAGTTCAGCGTCGCTGTATGATGAGTATTTATTCATGGTAGTTTGTCAACTTTTTTAGTTTTCATCCTTGTTTTCTTTGTGGTGATGTCTTCTTTTACTTTCCTGATGGGTTTCATCAAATCATCTACAGTGGTGTCTCCATCTTTTAAGGATTGACTAACGCCAATAAGGAAGGTGATTTCATCTGTTTTTATTTGATTGGTGGTCTGTTTGCCACATAGTTTTATCACTTCGGATTCGCTTATTCCGTACTCGTTTTTGAATGTATTAATAAGGGTTGTACGGAATTTCAGGAGCTTATCGGCGTCGGATAGATCACCTGTGATATATTTTTGCGCAGCTTGATACACTCTATCGGTGATAGCTTTAGGTATCACGGCAAAAACAGCATTACGATAGGCTATTGAATTGACGGCATTCCCGGTAACGACAATCATGTCGTTAGAGTATCGCTTGCCTTTGCTGTCGACTATGCTTCGGCTAACTTCGAATGCAGATGCGACATTTGTTTCCAGATCCCAGGCGGTTCCTCTGCTGATGATCTGTTTGTCTGTTATTTGGACAACTTTTGCCTCTGTTCTGATATTTCCCCAATTTGTAGCCAGGATTTTTGCAAGATGTACAGATGGGCCGGTTATTAATTTTCCGCCCCTGGACAATGCATAAGAGCAAGATTTGGCAGTCTCAATATCCATAGTGACAATTACGATGGAGTTGTTTATGCACTTTCGCACATCTCTTGGATATTGTTTGGCGGTGGCCACCTGGGAATCAACACTCGCTCTTTCTATCGTATCAGCTTGGGCTATTTGAATCTGTTCAGTCTCAATTGGTGTAACATTGTAATCTTCTGGTTCCATGATTTTATTCTTTAGTAGTTGTACGTATTCATTTCAAATCTCCATTCTTCCAGCATTTCGTCGAATGATGGATCTTCAGTTTCTTCTCCGTCATAGTCAGTATCACCATCGGGAAGGCGTCTTATTATTTCTTTCACCATCTCTTCTCCTTGTATGTTGCGTAAAATAGTAAAGAAGAACCTATAAAGGTGATAATGTGAGCTGGATTGAAAAACATTCCGATAAATGTTATGATTATCATTGGCACGATTAGTACCAGGCATGCAAATTGTGTAATCTTCATATTATTGTGGGATTAAATTGTTTCAAGGAAGACATTTTTTTGTTTTCAAAGTGGAGAGTGGTCAAAAAGATTCAGGCCATTGGCAATGTCAAGGACTACCACTAAAGCAGGATTTTTTTCTTGCATATTGATATGGTTTCTTCGAGTGCGAAGCGAATTGTTTTTCATAACAACTCCTATGAAATAATTTATCTCCTTCCTTTACAAACCCATGCTCATGCACTTGTTTTCCACACATATTGCATGAACCTATGATTTTAATTTTCATATTCTTATGTTTATTGCTCCCGAAACAAATGTCGGGAGCAAATTGTAACTACTTCTTCATCAGCTCAATGCGAGTTCTTAAAGTCAACAGGTAGTCGTGCATTTGAATTTTCTGTAGTTCCATTAATTCAACTTGCATTTCACCTGCAATAGACTCTGCATCTTCACGACCGAGGAATAAAACCAATTTGTTGTATTTATCCATCAACTCATCGCGCTCGATATAAAGTCTGTCCAGCGGAGTTTCGATTGACTTGTAAGCTCTTTCAAACACATCTTTAGGAGACCAACTTACATATCCTGCATATTGAGGCGTGTTTGCCTTACCTCCATCTACATATTCAACTAAGTAACCTTCATCAGAGCCGTTCTCGTCGGCAGGAAGTTCCCATCCTCTGAAATCGTTATACTCCTGTCGGTTCATAGGAATAGCGTTAATCTCTTTTGTTCCAATATATTTTTTCGTATTCATGTAAAACTACGGTTGATCTTTACACCATAAGGTTCAATTTCTTTTTATTTTTGTTTGTTCCCGGTAGGTAATCCAATCACCGACATAACGCCTTCATGACCGGGAGTATATTTTCTCTGTGACGACGGTTAGCCAACCTCATGACCAGGTAACACCGAAAGGAATCATCAAATGATGAACGCCACATATCCCAGCTTCACATCGACAGCACCGGTTAAACGACACCGGAAGCAATAACCTCAAACAGTTTGCTGCTGATCTACTGGAATAACCTATTTGCCAGCCCGAGCTAAAGCCCATTTACTGGATCATAGGATTTATCCACTATTTCAAAGAACGCTTACGAAAGTGGGCCTTCCCGGGCTTGAACCGGGGACCTTCAGATTATGAGTCTGATACTCTGACCTACTGCTGAGTTAAAAGCCCGTTGCCTGTCTTTCCAGGCTGTCAAAAAAAAAAGCTATGAAAACAAATTAACCTGTCTCACGACGGTAGTCTTTTATGTTGTTTGATTTTAATGGCTACTTAACCAATTTGTGAATATTTGAAGACATTGAAACACGGTGCAAGTCTTCTATTGGTATTCTTATCCTAGACGATCTCTCTCCATCTTTGAATACTCTAATAAGCCCTGCGTCCCGCCATTTTTCAACCGTAATTCGTCCGTATTTTCTAAAAGCCTCATTTTGATACATGAAATCTTTATGTCCAATTTCTGCAAGCACTTTTTCGGCTCCAGATTCATAGGCCTCTTTCACAAGGCGAATGATTTCCGATAATTCTGTATCTACTCTCATGGCTATCATTTTAGGCGGGTTACTATTACATCGTCTATCCGGCCTTCCTCCGATTGCTTAAATGAGTATCCTTTAATGGTTAATTTGCGTATAGCACTCCGGATAGAACATGCTTTAATCTGGGTATTCTTTATGACAGTAGGAACACCAATCTTCAAGGCAAGGAGCGTTCCTTGCACATCGGTCTTTGTTTTTATTGCGACCGGGTTAATTTTCTTCTTTGTTGTTGTTGTTTCCATATATATTAACTACTTTTGAAAATTCATTTCAATTTGTGCCTCGTGCGTGGGGCATGTGATTGATTACGGGGACAAATATACAAACATTTCAGTATTTATTATTTATCAATACTGAAATGTTTGTATATATAACTTTAATTAACAGTTGCGTGTATGGATAAATGCAGATATGGATTACTTGATAAGGCTTTAAGGTTCATATATCAAAGAGATGGATGCTTGTGTGATGAGGATTTCCTCCTTAACAACAGGATTCGCAATGAAGACTTATCTATACTTGTTACTGATGGACTAGTTAAAAAAGAAAAGAATGATCTATTTACAAATAGGTTTGACTATAGCATAACAGATAAAGACATAAAGCATTTATGCTTAGGCGGATATTTGGGCTTAAAAAAGGACATGGATAGAGAAAACAGAAAGAATTATTTCAGAGAACTCTCTATCGGAGTAATAGGGGGGGGATAATAGGTGTAGTGCTCACAAAACACTTAGAAGCCATTCTATGACTTTTACAATAAAGCTACCAATAACACCACAGGTAAAACCTAAAAAGAAATAGTATCTAAGAGGTAATTTTCTATCGGCTTGTTCTTTTTTGTGTAACATGAGAAACTGATTTAGATTACAAATATACAAACAATTCAGTAAATATGAATAATAGAGCAGAAAACTTATTACCTGGTTTGAATTCTCGAATCAAAGATATTGTACAGAAATATAGCAATGGAAATGTTGCTTTATTCTCTACTACTTTACCAAATATTACTCAACAAAGGCTGAACCGTATTTTTAATTTGGATACAAGAACTCAAAAATACCCATCTGTGCCAGATGATATTTTAATTAGTATTGCAGATGTTTATTCTAATGTAAATTTAGAATGGCTTCTGACTGGACGTGGTGAAATGGAAAAACAATCCTTTGAAATAGTTTCAGGGGATAACTTAAATCTAAATATAAACATGTACGAAAAGGACAAATTGTTAAAGCTTGCATTAAAAGAAATTGACAGGCTGGAGAATGAGAACGCGGAACTACGCCGCAAGTTAGGTGTTGAGGAAAGCGCGGGCGCATAGTCTTCCTTTCCCCGAAATGTAAAGATAAAAAGAAAAACAACACCTAAGCTATGTTTTAGGGCATAGGGAGGGTGGGATGGATTGATAGAAGATGAAACATTTGATTAAAATATAATATTATGGCAATATTAAAGTTTTTGGGATCTGCTTTGTACGGAATAGTAGCATCATATATTATTTGGTTGCTCTTTTATTGGCTAACGCCTTGGGTTATGTCTTTTGGGTGGGGAGGTGTTATTGTTGGTCTTTTATGTGGATCGGTCTTGGTAGCCATTTTTATTTCAATTTGTACATTGGTATTATCTCCGATGTTGTCCATGATTGATAATGCTGTGAGTAAAATCATTCCTTCTATAGCAATGTTGTTTCATGGTTATTCTTCAGTAATGCTTCCTTGGGGATTAGATATGGATTATACTGCTCCAAAGATAATATTAGGTATTACTATTACGGGAGTGGCTTTAGTACTCTTTATAACAGCATTGCAAGTCATTTGGGCAAATAGAAAGTTTGAATAATTCTTAGATAAGTACAATTGTAGTTATGTTAGAACATATATTTGAATTAGTAAGAAGGGGGGAGGTTCTTCTTTTTGTGGGAGCCGGTTGTTCTATGACTGCAGGTTTTCCTAGTGGTAGAGAATTTGCTCAAAATCTTTTTGATGAATTAAAAGAGAATGAGAGACAAGGGATGCAGAACGGTCTTCTCTTACCCGATATGGCGGAAGAGTTTGAAAAAAGAAGAAACAGGAATTCTTTGATTCAAATGGTTCTAAAACGATTTGATCATACTTCTGCTTATATGGATTTTCATAGCAAGTTAGGGGCTATTCCTTATTTTAAAACAATTATTACGACTAACTACGACAGACTGATAGAAACCGGTTATGGAAGCGATGAATGTCAAGTATTGCATAATGACAGTGATTGCACATATTTAGACTCTAACAAGGTCCATGTATTTAAAATACATGGTGATGTTACAGATAAGGAGCGTATTATTGTAACAAGAGGAGACTATAATAGAAAAACTTTTGCTAATGATGTCTCTTGTCCTCAATTATGGGGTATCGTTAAAGCTGAAATGGTACAAAAGAATATAATCTTTTTAGGATACAGTATGGGTGATGGAAACATTGAAGAGATATTAGATAATATTCAAAAATGTGTGGGGGAACACCAAAAGGAGATGTTTCTTTTAGCTCCTGGTTGGTCTAATTATGATCAAGCGGCTTTAATGAAAAGAGGAATTCGTTACTATGATATTGATTGCATAGAGTTTATTGACAAGCTTACTGCTAATATAAAAGAAAATGCTATTGATGATATTTCAAAAGGGAACATTGATGTTGTAAAGAAAGTTTTTATAAAGAATAAGGTAAGCCCTATAATTAAGGTTGAGAATTCTACAAATCAAATAATGGGTTTTGAAGCGGTTGACGAAGCACCATTAACGGCTCTGTTAAAGTTTAATATATCCAAGAATATAGCAGAAAAGCTCTTTGAGCCAGTATTGTCTTATAATCCTCCTCCGATTGAGATAAATAAAGATCAACTTTTCAATTTTACAGCCGAGGTTAATGGGCTAACAGTAGTAAAACCTGATAAATTAGAGAAAGTTTCGATTTCTCATAATCCGACGTTTAAAGGGAATGTAGATATTTTTTTTGATAATGGATTTGTATATAATGGGCTTGCTGTCAAAGTTTTTGGCTTTCCTGATAATAATATGAGCTTTACATTTGATACTCCAATAATGGATGGGAGTTTGTTTGATTTTAAGTATTCTGATAATTCTATCAATTTTCAAATGACTCATGTTTTAAAAACAAAGTGCCAAAATGTATATATGGCTATACATGCTATTGAATTAATAGAAAACATGGCAAAAGGTGAAAGCTTCCAAGTCATCGGATCTAATGTCAATCATCATACAAGTCTTAGGCCTGATGAAGACATTCTATCTTATATTCTAAATATAAAGCGCTATTATAATGGCATATTGGATGCGCAGAAGTATTTTCATTGTACTTTTTCTAATTTTGGAAATTACTCAAAAGAGAGTTGCTTGAATTTGTCTAAAATACAATCATATATTACAGGGATAGGAATAACTAAAAATTATAAAGGGGTCGCCTCTTTTGATCTTACTGATGAAGATGACATACTAAAGTCTTTTCCTGAAGATGAAACATATCTGATCATTGGTATTAATAACAAAGAAATAGAAACGTTAGATATGTATGGGAAAAAATTGAATATCGGATGTTGCTATACAGTACTACCCTGTTGTCATATAAAATATATCGTTGATGATAATAAAAAAGAGTGCATGGCTATTACAATAGAAAAGAACACGTATATGGAGTTTTACCATGATTACAATCCATTATTTAATGAATTTAAGTATATCCTTGCGTATAGAAATCAGTTTGATAAAATTGATATCTCTTCTATTTTAGCCGTACTCGAAAGTGGAAATCTTAAATTTATTAATGGACAGCACGAAATTAGTGATGGTCATTGATGCTAAACAATTTGCGGAATAGACTATAATATGAAATATGCGTGTAATTCAGAAGGATGGGATATGTATATTCAAGATAGATACTTCACAATAAAACTTGTAAATAGTATTGTTGTTTTTATAATCATAGCATTGATTGCTTTTTGTTCTGATCATGCACATGTAGGAGGTGGATTGCGAGATTTTATAATTCATAGTATATAATAGATAAATATGAAACTTGTATTTTTAATTACATTTTGGCTAACATCATTGGTCGCATCTGCTCAAACGTTACTTTTATTTGGAGGGAAGGATCATGATGAATTTTTGGGTTGTATAAATTGTAATGGGTATTCCAGTAATTCCGTATGGAATGAATATTCAAATTACGGTAATTCTTATAACTCCAAGTCCATCTGGAATGAATATGGAACTTATGGAAATGAGTATAGCGATTATAGTCCTTGGAACCCATATGCTACACATCCACCAGTAGTAGTCGATAGGGATGGTAATTTCTATGGTTATTTAACGACCAACAAATACCACCCTAAACGTGCAACGTTCAAATTGGCTTTGATAATGTATAAATATTATGAGGATATAAGGGACAATGTGAGTGAATGGGAAGAAGAACTGTTTTAGTTGTTCAAGTATGAGTTCTAAAAAGAAATTCTAAAATATATTCTTCTGGATCAGACTGTATATTACATTCAAACTTATCCATGAATTGACATAGCATCTTTTCCATAAGATCTATGCTTTCTTCCTGGTTTAAGTTTCTTGCTTTGGCTTCGGAAAGAGCATAGGCGATTAGAAACCGAGGACGAATTAGAGGACGAGTGTCATTTGTGAATAAGCAGTCAAGTTCCATAACAAAATAGTTTGATACGAGTATACAGAATATTTATATAAGAAACAAAAGTAAAAAACGAAATGAAAGATAAATTTTACGAGTATATTGATCCTAAGACAGAAGAGGTTGAAGAAATTTGGAAAAATGGGAATATTTCTGTTGATGCCAATATTCTACTTAATTTCTATAGATATACGGAAAAAACACGTGAAGAGTTCTTTGCTGCATTAGAGAAATGCAAAGATCAATTATGGCTGACCTATCAAGCAGGAGAGGAGTTTTTTACTAACAGAAGAAATTTGTTCAGAGGGTTAAAGTTATCCTACAAAGAATGGAATGATAGAATAGCGTTAAAGATTAATGAGTTGAGATCTCAAATAAGCAAAACGAATCATCCTCTTATCGAGGCGAATGTTCTAAATGAAATTTTAGACAATTGCTTGTCTGATGTCAAAAAGTACTTGATGGATTTGGAGCAAAAACATCCAAACTACGCCGACTGCGATCCTGTTTTAGATCGAATAACGAATTTATTTGATAAGAAGATAGGAGAGGCTTTTCATAAAGAGCGTCTAATCGAAATATATAAGGAGGGAGATTCTCGATATAAAGATAAAATTCCTCCTGGATACTGTGATAAGAAAAGTAAAAAAGAGGATGATACAACCAACTGTTATGGCGATCTGGTTTTATGGAAACAATTAATTGAAAAATCAAAAGCTGATAAAAAATCTCTCATTTTTGTAACAGATGACAATAAAGAAGATTGGTGGATAAAAGAGGGAGGAATGTCTATTTCACCTCGTAAAGAATTGATTCGAGAATTTCATGATGAAACGGGAAAGCGTATTCTTATCTACAACGCAATGGACTTCCTGAAATATGTAAAGGGGCTACATGATAGTTCAATAGAAGAAAACACTATTAATGAAGTAGAAAAAATTAGTGCTGAACAACAAGTTACGACCAGAATATTTTCATCCGACTCTTATCAAGACTTGATTGAACCGTTTAATTCAGGTTCATATCTAAAAGAGATGTATAAGAATCCTCTAATATCATTGAGCGACGATATTAGTAAAATAACAAGGTCTTTAACGACTATAGAAGGCATTGATCCATTATCGAACTTAAGAACAAAAATAGATTCAACGTCTTTGTATGCTCAAGACATAGATCCATTCAAAATACAAAAACCTTGGGAGCTTAATCAAAGTATCATTGCACGTAATGAGGATAAATAGAAACTTTATATGTAACTAAGATGAAGAAAAAGTTTGAGTATATCTTAAAACTGTTTTTGATAATTTCTTTGCTTCTTCCTCTGACGGGGGCGGTAGAAGTAACTAATGTATATATCTGTACTGGGAAATATGCTAAAGTCTATCACTCCAAGAAAAAATGTAGAGGTTTCGTGATATGAAATAAAAAGTGTCCGACTTAGAAACCGCCCGGACACAAAAAAAGGCAGTAGAGTATTGAACTTACTGCCTTTTGTTTATTAAATTAAAATATGTACCTCATAAATGCAGCTAAAAAAGCTGCATTGTCCATTTCGTCCGTACCCAAATCTGAAATTTCAGAACAAAGTACTGCAAATAGTTTTTTTTCGTCTGAGTCCCAATATTCTGCATATAATGCCATTTTTAAAACCGACTTGTTAAATAAATATGGTTTTTTGGCGTTTTCTTGGTAAACGACCTTATCAAGAAAAGCGAATGATTTTTCCTGCTCTACATTTCTGGCTATTATTGCAGATAAAAATCCACAAATGTATGAGGCCAATCTAACCTTGCTTACTTGCGAATTTGACGTCAAACCCTGCGTGTAAGCATCTGCCATCATCCTTTCATAAATGGGGAAAAGCGAGCCACTCCGGAACTCACTGGCCATTTCGTCGGCTGACTGCAATTTCAGTTTTAGCACTCCGAATATTTTTTCGAGGTTGTCAGACCTCAATTCTTTTTTTTCGGACAAATACTCCGTAAACGAAGCTATTCTTACACCAGCTTTTTCCGCCAATTTAGACGCGGATAAACCTTGCAGTTGCATTTCTCTTCTTATTTGCTCTCTCATTTCTGTATATTTTAGATTGTTCTACTTTTATGACGCAAATATACTATTAATAGTAATACGCGACAAGTGTTTTAAATATATTTTACTATTAATAGCAATATATATCTTAAAGATTTACATCATTTGAAAAACTGTAAGGGAGAAGTGAAATGTATTACATTGGACCAAGCTAAGGGACAGGGGAAGAGATCTTGTAAAATCTGCTACAAATAGAGTAGGGAGGTCAAGCCTCCCTTTTTAACTTTCTATCTTATCATATAAAACATAATCCAATACTTTTCTATTCGCAGCGTCAACTTTGGCAAAGTCCTGGGTTATGTAATAGTCAGTGACAACGTAACGGGAATCTTTATGATTGAGACATGCCGCAATATCACTTTTGCTTATATTCAGGTCGTTGTAGGCTATTGTAGCCCAAGAATGCCTACAGGAGTAGGTGCATAGTCGGTCTAATCCTAATTCATCTCTAATCAAGTACAGGGACTTGTTTATCATTTTCGCAAAAGATAAGTAAGCTAAACCACGTTGATAAAAGTTGAATGCTCTTTTTCCGGTTTCGTCCTTGTACTTCATAAGCAATGGTTCCAACTCCGGCTGAATCTTTATTCGCATATAAGCTTCGTCTCTTCGTTTATCTTTTGTCTTTTCACGTTTATATTCAAGGTATCCGTTTCTGGGGGCTTTCATCGTAAATATATCAGCGGCATTAATGCCACAAAGGTAAAATGAGATTCTAAAAAAGTCGCGACCCAATTCATGCGCTTTTTTGCTCACTTTAAAGTTAAGTACTAATCGAAGGTCGTCTACCAGAAGAGCTCTCTTTACAGGCAAGCATCGTTCTGGTATGATGTATTTTTTGAATGGATCACATGTGATCTTAATATTGCCAGCTTCTTCATCATTGTATTTAAACCTTGCATAATTCAAGACAGCCTTAAACATTACCATATTCGTAACCACTCCGCTATTATTTACTTTTCTTTTGCGGCCTACTTCTTTGGGGCGATTTCTGATATAAGTTTCAAATTCACGGAGCGTTTTTGATGTAATCGTGTTAATGTCGGTATGTTTCCCTTTGAAAAACTCATTTATTCTTTTCAAGAAGACTTTATAATTTGCTACTGTTCCATACTTGCCGTTTGCTTCTTTCAAAGACAAGTATTCCTGAACAACAGAGTTTATATAAATAGGTTCAGAGTTTTTCCCTGTTATGATTATCTTTAGTTCTTCAATGATCTCTTTTGAGTCCATGCAAGAATACTTTCTGGGATGATTATTAAATTCTTCGCGTATAAGCAATAAGTCATTCATCACGCGATTGTACACGTAACACTTCGGTTTGAGTTTTAGATCTTTAGTTAGTTGTTTTTCATTGACATAGTAGTCTGTAGAAAGGTAAGAAGATTGCCTTTTTTGTGTAACACGATAGCGAACTCGGAATGTTCCGTCGCTCTTTCTCCATTGTTCGTTGATTGAATATGAGATTGTTGCCATTTTGTAAAACATTTTTTTTGAGTAAAACAATTGTAAAACATTTTACCACAAACATACATGAATGGCATGTATTATCAAATAGTCAAGATTTTGTAATTAATTGATTTTCACAAACATACATGGTGTTTGTGTTTTATTGTGTAGTGAAAAAATATTAAAATTAGATGTTTTCACTTGTAACACCTATTTTACCATTTGCGCTCATAATTAGTATATTATGTTTTTAATTTTATTTGTTCGTATAACAATAGTCAAACATTGAATATTCTTTGAAAGTAAATCACCGGTTATATTACAAAAAAAATGCCAAACGCTGTTTGGGAAACATAAAATCTCTTTTCGGGTATTTTTGTCGGAATAATGACACAATGTCAGAATTGTTTCGATTGTATGTGTAGATTCATGCAATTGTAATTGAAATTTCTTCCGGTAATAATTAAATTATATGCCTACAGGGCAAACGCATTAGAAACAATCTGAAACTGAAGATG
>NZ_QRMP01000042.1 GCF_003473295.1 Parabacteroides sp. AM08-6 | reverse complement strand
TTACTTTTTATTTTCAGTATGCGTTCTTTTGTGCCTGTTTTCTTCGTCTTTTCGGAAAGGGTCGGATATAAATGAATTAGATTTCGATTTTAAAATGAGAATTTGTTTGATTCGAAAGGTTTCACAGAAATGCAATATGCAGATTGACAATGTTTTATAATGAACCCCGTGAAGCCTTGACGTATACCGGATGGTATCCCGGAATTTGAAGTTCCAACGGACCGGAATATGTAAGCTTTTATCGAAGAAAACTTACGGCTTTTCCTTGTAAAGCCAAAGTATATATTCACATGAGTTCTGTTAAAATATTATGTTATAAAACATATTTCATGAAAAGCTATTATCTTTGTACCGGTTATCTAAAAAGGCAGAAGTATTATGCTGACAGAAGTATTTTATATTCTCTTCTTCTATTTTACAGGGGAGTTTATCAGTTATTTTATCGATGGCTTCATACCAGGCAGTGTGATTGGAATGGTACTTTTATTTTTTGCTCTAGTCTTCAAACTGGTCAAACCATCGAAAGTCAAAAAATTATCGACTCTTCTTACTGAAAACATGGGATTATTTTTCCTTCCGGCAGGAGTTGGTTTGATGAATTCGCTGGGGATTATTTCACACTATTGGGTAGTCATTGTCACAGCTTCGGTGGTCAGCACCATTTTAGTCATTGCCAGCGTAGCTCTTATCCAGCAAAAATTAGGGAAGGAGGGACAAAATGAATAATCTGGCACAATCGGAAGTATTCGCTTTAACTTTGGTAGTCGGAACTTATCTGGCTGCGCTGGCTTTATATAAAAAGACGCATATCAGCTTGTTGCATCCGCTGATAACTTCCATATTCGTCATCATTGTCGTACTGAAAACATTGGGTATCGAGTATGATTCGTTTCAAAAAGGTAGTCATCTGATACATTTCCTGCTGGGTCCTTCGGTAGTAGCGCTCGGATATGTCTTGTATGAACAAATGCAATATCTGAGAGGGAATGTCGCCTCTATCCTGACCTCCGTTTTTGTAGGAGCCGTAATCGGCATCGTCAGTGTTATCCTGATTGGCGATTTAATGGGAGCCGATAAAGCTTTGATTGCCACTCTGCAACCCAAATCAGTAACTACGCCTATCGCAATGGGAATTGCTGAAAAATCGGGGGGTATTCCTTCTTTGACCGCAGTCATTGTCGTAGCCGTCGGGATATTCGGAAGTATTGTCGGCCCTTTTATAATGAAAGTGTTAGGTATCGAAAGCCGGATAGCCAAAGGACTTGCCTTAGGAGCTTCGTCGCATGGTGTGGGAACAGCCGCCGCCATTCAGATTGGAGCCGTCGAAGGAGCATTGAGCGGGTTGGCTATCGGATTAATGGGCATTATGACCGCCATATTAGTTCCGGTAATCAGTTTCATATTGTCACTCTTTTAAAGATACCACCCGACTCCTACCGGCCAGCTGTTATATCAAACTGATTTGCAACTGATTTCCTGATAAAAAAGTATTAGTAGTTTGTTACTTTAACAGGAAAACACTAATTTTGCGACCAAAATCATTTCTGATTGACTCAATAATATTAAAATAAAGACTATAAAGTATGATTAATTCACAAGACATCAAGAAAGGGACATGTGTCCGTCTGGATGGTAAGCTCTATTTCTGCGTCGATTTTCTCCACGTAAAGCCGGGAAAAGGTAACACAATTATGCGTACCACATTGAAAGATGTTGTAAAGGGCGGACAAATCGAACGTCGTTTTAATATCGGTGAAAAACTGGAAGATGTACGTGTAGAACGTCGTCCTTATCAGTATACATACAGAGAAGGTGAGCATTATCATTTCATGAATCAGGAAACTTATGAAGATGTCATTATCGATAAGGAACTTATCAACGGCGTGGACTTCATGAAAGAAGGCGAAATTGTTGATGTCGTTTCCGATGCTTCTACCGAAACAGTTCTTTTCGCTGATATGCCTATCAAAGTTCAGTTGGCCGTAACATACACAGAACCGGGTGTTAAAGGCGACACAGCCACAAACACATTGAAACCGGCCACTGTTGAAACCGGTGCTGAAGTTCGTGTCCCGTTATTCATCAACGAAGGTGAAATCATCGAAGTGAACACACAGGACGGTTCTTATGTAGGACGCATCCGCTAATCAAACACGAAAAACGTTGTAAAAGCCTCATCTGGTTTCAGTTAAACGTATATCGGTCAGAGAAGCTTTTACAACACTTTTTTATTCATTTCCAAAACATTACAGCTATGAAAATCAAAGAATGGGCCGAAGAAGACCGTCCACGTGAGAAAATGTTATTAAAGGGGGTCACATCCCTCAGTGATGCCGAACTGCTTGCCATCTTGATTGGTTCCGGCAATAACGAAGAAACAGCCGTCCAACTTTCCCAACGTATACTCCATTCCGTCAACAACAATTTGAACGCTTTGGGCAAATTATCCGTTAAAGATTTAATAACCGGTTTTAAAGGTATCGGAGAAGCCAAAGCTGTTACCATCAACGCCGCCCTGGAACTGGGCAAACGACGGGGAATAACCATACCGCTCCAACGTCCGTCCGTCCGAACCAGTCAGGATGTTTATCAGTTGTTTTATCCGATTCTATGCGATTTGCCGCATGAAGAATTGTGGATAGCCCTCACCAACCGCTCCTCCAAAGTCATCGGAAAAATCAAAATCAGCCAGGGTGGAACCAACGAAACATCGGCCGACCTGCGCCTGATACTGAAAGCTGCCATCAATGCACTTGCCACAGGTATCCTCCTTTGTCATAACCATCCTTCAGGAAATACAACGCCCAGCAAGCAAGATGATTTATTGACTTCCCGGCTACAGAAAGCAGCCCAATTAATGGAAATAAATATGTTGGACCACATAATTCTGGCCGACGGCAACTATTACAGCTATTCGGACGAAGGAAGAATCTGAAAAACCGAAAATTATTTCGTAAGTTTGCATTCAAATTAAAAAAACATGAACAACGAATTTCTCCAAACAGAAGAAGCGATTGTCGCCATGCTAAAAACCGTGTACGACCCGGAAATTCCGGTCAATGTGTACGACTTAGGCCTGATATACAATGTGGAAGTCGATGATGAGAAGAATGTTCGCATCGATATGACACTCACAGCCCCTAATTGCCCGGCCGCCGATTTCATTCTGGAAGATGTCCGTATGAAAATAGAATCGATACAAGATGTGAACAACGTGGAAGTAAACCTGGTGTTCGAACCTGAGTGGGATAAGGAAATGATGTCGGAAGAAGCCAAGCTCGAGTTGGGCTTTTTATAACTTCCCGTAAAGAATAAACAACTTTCACGATGAACATTCCCAAAAAGAAAATATTCTTTGCATCGGACGCCCACTTAGGCGCCCGATTTCATAAAGACCCGCTGGCCGTCGAAAAAAGGCTGGTCCGCTGGTTGGATAGTATCAAAGACGAGGCTATGGCCATCTATCTTTTGGGAGACATGTTCGATTACTGGTACGAATACAAATATGTCGTACCGAAAGGTTTTGTCCGTTTTCTGGGTAAGTTGGCCGAATTGTCCGACAGAGGTGTGGAAATTCATATCTTCATCGGTAATCACGATATCTGGATGTTCGATTATCTTCCGAAAGAAATCGGAGCGATTATCCACCGGGATACATTGACTGTCGATTTATTAGGTAAACGTTTCTTCCTCGGCCATGGAGATGAAGTGGATTTCCGTAGCCGGGCGTTCCGTTTCATCCGTGCACTTTTCCGGAATAAGTTTTGCCAATGGCTATACGCCGCCATTCATCCGCGTTGGACATTCGGTTTCGCATTAGGCTGGTCACTAAGCAGTCGCAAAAAAGGGCTGGAAAAGCATAAAACACAAGAATCTGCCGATTATCTGGGAGAAGACAACGAGTATATGGTTCAATTCGCCAAAGAGTATCTGAAAACGCATCCTGATATCAATTTCTTTATTTTCGGCCATCGCCACATCATGCTCGACTTAATGCTGTCCCATACCTCCCGCCTCCTGATAGCGGGCGACTGGATGCATTTTTTCTCCTATATCGTCTGGGATGGCGAAAATCTTTATCTCGAACAATTCGAAACGGAAGAATAAAAAAAGACAGCCCCAACCGATGCCGGGACTGCCTAAACACTAATCCTTTGTGTTTTGTAAGCTGTGAGGATTAGAATAATGATTATTTATCCAATATTTCCATTGTATCGGAAGCAATCGTGAACTCTTCGTCAGTCGGGACAACAATAATTTTCACCTTACTGTCCGGTGTACTAATTACCATTTCTTCGCCACGCATACCGTCATTCTTTTGAGTATCAATTTTCATTCCCATGTATTCCATGTTCTCACAAACAGTACGACGAGTAGACCACTGGTTTTCACCGACACCGCCGGTCCATACCAGAATATCGCAACCACCCATAGCAGCCGCGTAAGCACCTATATATTTCTTGATGCGGTAATTGTAAACGTCCAAAGCCATGATAGCCCGTTCGTTTCCTGCAGCAACAGCCGCTTCTATTTCACGCATATCGGAAGAGATACCGGAAAGACCGGCAACCCCGCTTTTCTTGTTAATCAAATCGGACAGACCGGCACCGTCCATTCCTTCCTTATCCATGATAAAGGATAGAGCACCGGCATCCACATCCCCGCAACGAGTTCCCATCAACAAACCTTCCACCGGAGTCAATCCCATAGAAGTATCAACACATTTACCATGATCTATAGCAGCGATAGAACCTCCATTTCCCACGTGTGCAGTAATAATTTTCTGCTCTTCATAAGGAACACCCAGTATTTCACAGGCACGACGGGAAACATACCGATGGCTGGTTCCGTGGAAACCATAACGGCGCACACCATATTTAGTGTACATCTCGTATGGCAAGCCATACATATAAGCCTTTTTCGGCATGGTCTGATGGAAAGCCGTATCGAATACCGCAACCTGGGGAATACCCGGAATCAACGCTTCCATCGCGTCAATACCTTTCAGGTTGGCCGGATTATGCAACGGGGCCAAATCCGAACATTCAATCACTTTATTGATAACATCTTGGTTGATTCGTACGCTGGAAGCAAACTTTTCACCTCCATGTACCACCCGGTGGCCGACAGCATCGATTTCGTTATAATCTTTGATGCAACCATATTTCTCGTCCGTCAATACGCTCAAAATAAATTCGATGCCCACCTGATGACCGGGAATATCTTTCTCCAGCACTACTTTCTTGCCGTCTTTGTCCGTCAGTTTAAGGAATGCACCCGGCAAACCTATTTTCTCGATACCCCCTTGCGCCATTACTTCGCCGGATGTCATATCGAACAGTTTATACTTAATAGAACTGCTTCCGCAGTTTAATACTAAAATCTTCATTTTCTTCGCGTGTTATTTGTTTTTATCTCTTTGCCGCTTTCAAGCCGATTGACTGATTGGAGGCTATCGCAACCATTTTATAAATATCATCCACTGAACAACCACGGGACAAGTCGTTCACCGGAGCGGCCATTCCCTGAAGGATAGGGCCTACAGCCTCGGCGCCACCCAGACGCTGAACCAGTTTATAAGCGATATTGCCCACTTCCAAAGTCGGGAATACCAACACATTGGCTTTTCCGGCAATTTCGCTTCCCGGTGCTTTCTTCGCACCGACAGCTTCCACGAGAGCTGCATCAGCCTGCAGTTCGCCATCAATCTTCAAATCGGGAGCCATTTCCTTAGCCAGACGGGTCGCTTCCACCACCTTGTCTACCATTTCATGAGAAGCACTTCCTTTGGTTGAAAAACTCAACATGGCAACACGTGGTTCCATCCCTACGATATCACGTGCCGTAGCTGCTGTAGCCAAGGCGATACTTGCCAATTCCTGCGCATTCGGATTCGGCATAACCGCACAATCCGCAAACACAAGAATTCCCTCTTTACCATACTGCGGAGTTTTTGTAAACATGATAAAAGCACCGGATACACAACTCATGCCCGGAGCTGTCTTAACAATCTGAAGAGCAGGACGAAGCACGTCACCGGTTGTATTCTGCGCACCGGCAATCTCGCCGTCGGCATCACCGGATTTAATCATCAAACAGGCAAGAAACAAAGGATCTTCTACCAACACAGCCGCTTTTTCCGGCGTCATACCTTTTTTCTGGCGTAATTGGAAAAGCAGGTCGGCGTAAGCGGCTTTCTTTTCGTGATTCTTCGGATCGATAATAGTAGTTTGTCCGATGTGATTCAATCCGAACTGAGCAGCCAGCCGGTTGATTTCAGCAGGGTTGCCAATCAGGATAATGTCTGCAACTCCGTCGGCCACTAAACGGTCGGCAGCTTTTAATGTTCTTTCTTCAGTCCCTTCGGGAAGAACAATACGCTGTTTATTTGCTTTAGCGCGTGCAATAATCTCTTGCATTAAGTCCATAGCGGAAGATCTATATTTATATTATTTTGTTAATGTCACCGTAATTCGGATACAAAAGTAGACATAATGCAACATAGAGTTTACAAAATCAGCAAAAGATTTGCATGCCGAGCTGTCAGTTTCAGAACATTTAACAATAATTTAAGACTTCCCGTTCACCGGACAGAATTTGTTGTAATTCCTCCGCCGTCACATTGATTGCCAACTTCCCATTGTGGGCAACGGAAATTTTCCCGCGTTCCTCCGAGACGATGATAATAAGCGCATCCGTTTCGAGCGACATACCCAAGCCGGAACGATGACGCAATCCCATTTCTTTCGGAATATTGGCGTTCTGGGCTACCGGAAGAATACAGCCGGCAGCCTTTATACGATTATCGGCTATAATCATCGCCCCATCATGCAAAGGGCTATTCTTAAAAAATATATTTTCAATCAGACGCGCGTTCACATCCGCATTGAACATTTCACCGGTATGCTCGTAAACAGACAAATCCACATCCTGCTGAATACAAATCAAGGCTCCGGTCTTCTTCTTTGCCATGTTCATACATGCCAGTACAACCGGAGCGATAAATTTTCCTTCATTATCATTATCCGCATTCCGCTTGGAAAATAATTTCCCCAGAAATTTCCATCCCCGGTGCGAACCGAGAGCCATCAGGAAACGGCGTATTTCATCTTGGAAAAGAATGACCAACACTATAAACCCGACACTGATAAACTTATCCAGAATAGCTCCCATCAACCGCATTTCCAGCACTTGCGAAACTAAAATCCAGACAACGATAAAAGAGACGACACCACTGAAAATAGCCAGCGTACCCGAACTCTTCATCAGTTTATAGGTCTGATAAAGGAAAAAAGCGACCAACAGAACATCAATCAGGTCTTTTACACCGAAATTCATCCACATAATCTTAATGTGCTAATTTATTAATTATCTTAACCGCTTCCACTGCCTCTCTCACATCGTGTACACGCAGGATATCCGCTCCGTTCATCAATGCAAAAGTATTGAGAACAGTTGTTCCGTTCAAGCTGTCGGCAGGTGTTCCGCCCAAAAACTTATACAGCATGCTTTTTCGGGAAACACCTACCAGAAGTGGTAGCCCGAATTCCTTAAATTCAGGGAGACGGCTCATCAACACATAATTCTGATCTACCGTTTTACTAAAACCGAAACCGGGGTCCAGAATAATATCATTCACTCCTCTCAGGTGAAGCTGGCGGACTTTAGCGGCAAAATACAGCATAATATCTTCCATCATATCCGTATAAGCGGTATGCTGTTGCATTGTCTGCGGTGTTCCACGCATATGCATCATAATATAAGGCACATTCAAGTCGGCAACAGTATCGAACATGGCAGCATCCAGTTCGCCCCCCGAAATATCATTGATAATGGCGACCCCATATTCCTCTACTGCCCATCGGGCAATCCCTGCACGGAACGTATCGACGGAAACAGGAACGTCCGGATATTGCGTATTGAGTATTTTCAAGGCAAAGGCCAACCGTCCCATCTCTTCTTCCGGAGAGACCTCCGCTGCATCGGGACGCGAAGAATACCCACCTACGTCAATCAGTCTCCCCCCTTCGGAAAGAATAGTCTGAATCCGTTTCTCTATGGCAGCCTCCGTCTGTTTCCGGCTATCGGCATAAAAAGAATCAGGGGTAACATTCAGAATACCCATTACAAGAGGGGTATCAAGCGAGGTAAGTGTTCCCCTAATATTGAGCGTTTTATGTAACATTGCTATGACTTCTTTCCAGCAAAGATACAGGAAAAACATTAAATTAGTACATTTGCGGACAATAAGTACAACCAATAATTACGAAAGAGCAACACACTATGACTATCTCAGAACTATACGAATTATTTATACATCACCCGAAAGTAACAACCGACAGCCGCAATTGCCCGCGCGGTTCTATCTTTTTCGCCCTCAAGGGAGAGAAGTTCGACGGTAATAAGTTTGCAGAAAAAGCACTGGCCACCGGTTGCTCGTATGCAGTAATAGACAATCCTGAATATGTATCCGGCGAACGGACAATCCTTGTGGAAAACGTGCTGAAGACCTTGCAACAGTTGGCCCATCGTCATCGTAAGGCTGTGGGTTGCCCGATTATCGGCATTACCGGCACAAACGGGAAAACAACGACTAAGGAACTACTGGCGGCTGTCCTGTCTACCAAATACAACCTCTTGTATACGGAAGGGAACCTGAACAATCACATCGGAGTTCCCCTCACCCTGCTCCGCCTCAATCACGAACACGAAATGGCTGTTATCGAAATGGGAGCCAGCCATCCGGGCGACATTAAGGAGCTGGTGGATATCGTACACCCTGATTATGGGATTATCACCAATGTAGGCCAGGCACATCTGGAAGGCTTCGGTTCGTTCGAAGGGGTAATCCGGACGAAAGGCGAGTTGTATGATTACATTCGCCACTCCAAAGGCAAAATTTTTATCAATCAGGACAACAAGTACCTGACAGACATAGCCAAGGGTATCGAACAAATCACGTATGGCTCCGATGAAACGGCTTTTGCCTGGGGATGTGTGGAAAGTAGCAACCCTTATCTTACTTTCGAATGGAGACAACAGGGGAAAATACATACGGTAGAAACACATCTGATTGGAAATTACAACCTGACCAATGCTTTAGCAGCCATTGCCGTCGGACGTTATTTCAAAATCCCGGCAGAACGCATCAGCCGCGCGATTGCGACCTATGAACCGACCAATAACCGTTCGCAATTAAAGAAGACGAAAAAAAACGAGCTGATTATCGATGCTTACAATGCCAATCCCAGCAGTATGCGGGTTGCACTGGAGAATTTCGCTTCCATGCCCGTTTCGCCGAAAGCAGTCATTTTGGGGGATATGCGCGAACTGGGCCCTACAAGCGATGAATTGCATGCCGAAATCGTCGAACTGATAAAAGCCGGCAAATATGACAAAGTGTTCCTTTGCGGCGAACATTTCCAAAAAACCGGAAAAGGTTTTGCCACCTACGCGACAACGGCCGAACTGATTAATACCTTGCGCCGTAACCCGTTGACAGGTTACCACATTCTGATAAAGGGTTCGCACGGCATGGCTTTGGAAAAGACAATCGATGTCTTATAAGCCAATCCATTTCCAATAAAACAACGAAGCTCCGGTAGTCTTAAAAAACCACCGGAGCTTGTTTTTTGTCTGCCTTCCTCCTTCACAGGTACCGGCAGAAGAACTTTTTTACTTTAGTATTATGCCACTTGTTCGCCCGTCACGGGGTAATTGAACGGTTACAAAGAACCGGACGCGTGGCTATATATTTGATTATAAATTGTTCTTATTCAACCATCGCTTTTACAGCTTCTTCGCCTTCAACAGCTACTATAACAACACCTGCAGGCACTGCAATCGTTTCATTGTCGGATGCGATAACTGTATTAGCCTTCATCTGGCCTAACATATTGCTGATGACAACCTTCTTGCCGGCTGCACCGTTGATGGTTACCTGACCATTACCGGCGATTACCGATACTTCAGAAGTTGAAATTGCATCGTTATCTGTAGCCATATTCTCTTCCGAACCTACTTCAAGATTGAATACCAGACCATTGTCGCCACCGGTCTTTGCATTGGCAAAGGTTGATGTTTTCTTGTCGGACAATACAAGACAACCGTTCTGACTCTTCAACCATGCACCTTTCTTTGGAGCTATTACCTCACCATCACCACTCTGAGACTCTATCAGGAAGGATACTGTTTCGTCTTCCTTATCGGCAGAGGCGGCCTTTTCAGGATATACATAGCGGAATGACCAAGTATAAGTCTGATGGGCATCATTGATTTTTGACAAATCTTTAATCCAGGTTCCGTCAATCTTAGCATCCTTGTAAGCCTTGATGACTGCTTCAGGATTCAGTTTGTCTACATCGGCTTTTTCGTAACCGTTCGTCAGGATTATCAACATATCTTTGTAATACATCGCTTTCACGAAACCTACACGGTTATAGTCTCCGAACATATACGGTTTTTCTTTTGTCGCTTTATCCGTTACATTGGCGGAGTCGGCAAAGCTTACCAAATATTTGGCTACAACATAACCCGGTTTGCCAGGTGTTGCATGGATACACTTGTTGGCATCGGTGGTCTCTTTACCATCAGGGGTCATGTGCTTGTGACCTCCTGTTGCATTACAAGGAATGGTATCCACTTTCGCTACTTCATGACGGTCTACTGAAATCAGGTATTGCGGTTTGATATAACCCAGACCACGGTTCACCCAAGCGGTATCGACATGCAGAGAAAGGCCTGTTGCTTTTCCTTCGGACCAAATGCCAAGGAAGTCGATGCCGGTTTGCTGGAATTTAGGATTGTTTTCATCCATCAGGTATTCACCACGGTAAGTTTCCTTGAAGTTCAGCAACTTAGCAGCATCTTCGCTTCCGGCTACGGCTTTTTCCAATGCGGTGTTGAAACGGCGATACAGAGGTGTGTCGTACGGTTTGATATCGAATACGGAAGTATTGATATTGGCCATATTTTCAGCCTGAAGAACGGCGTTCTTGGTATTTTCAGCCACACCGGCTTTTGTCGTGTCGTTTGACAGAGCCACCAAGGCATAGTAATGCATACCGTTGTCGCAGTTGTTTTCTTTGAAGTAGAAGCGAACATTTGTTCCGGCTTCATCTACTGCGAATTTATTATCGGCATTCTTGAATACATTCAGCCCGTTGTTGGCGGATGCGTCTCTTACTGCTACCTGATAAGCATTGCGGTACAGGTTCTTCAAGCCCGGGATTCTCTTTGCTACATCGGATTTCACTTCATAACCGTAACGTACGGCTTTGTCTGTTACTTGTTGCAATTTGAACGCTGATTCATAATCTTTTACGGTCAATACCGAGTCGTTTTCCGATTTCACTCCGATAAAGTGAGAAGCGTCATACGGACTGAAGTGATTGAAGGTATAAGTAAGCACGCGCAATGAATCTTTGTCAAAGTTCTTGTAACCCAGCAATGTATCCGATTTTGCCACGGCTGATACTTCTTCGAATGTCACATATACTTTTCGTTTATCTACTTCATAATAGATTTTGCCTTTATCATCTTTATGCAACTGAACACCCTCATAAGATTGTTCCGGATATTCACGGTTGGTCATCACAATCGTGGAATTTGTTTTTGTCGCATTTTCCTGAAGTACTACCCACTGATAAGCCGGCATGTGATCCAAAGCCTGGAAGTCCGCGTCGTAACGAGTCCAGTTGGCTACCGAGTCGGCATAGTTGATTGCTACTGCAAGGTATTTGCCATCGGCATTCTTGATGCGATACAGGTTATCTTTAATCGTTGTCAGAGTATTGTCTACTTCCGGTTCTTCTATCTGGAAGTCGGGCTGGATTAAGGGTAAGATGAAGTTAGCAGCTGTTGCAGCAGCTTCCGACTCGATAGCTACCGGAGCAGGAGTGATAACAATCTTGTTCTTATCCAATACTGTAAGAGCGATATGTCCACCTGTATATGCTACAGAAGCATCAATCTTGTTATAAGCAGGATGAGCATCCTTATCTGCAACAGGAGCAGTGTATGCTATTTCAACTTTTGTAGCATCATATATGGTAAGATCAAGGCCGTTAGTTGTACCGTCCAAAGCATCTATTTTGTCTTCCACAGCTTTTTTAGCTGTTTTAGTAGCACCAGCAGCTGCTGTTAAATACGCATCAACATCAGCTTTTAACGCAGCTTTTGCATTATCCCAAGTATCGCTAGTCACACCAGTCACCCCAGTTGCACCACTAACAACAGCATAGCTATAGTTAGAAGCAGCATATGTAATCTTAAATTCCTCTTCACAAATGGTAAGAGCATACTCTGCACCAGGAGCAGTTTTCGCATCAATTACACCATCTACAGTTGTTTTCACACCAGACAATATACCATCTAATGCAGTTCCAACTGCCGTTTTCACAGCAGCAACAGTTAAATAATCTTTCCCATCATAAGTATATGGTTCAGCTTTAGCTACCACTTCAGCTACTTCTGTTGCTTTTGCAGTATTAACAGCATATAACACAATAGAATCTTCTTTCAGATAATATTTACCTGTAAACATAGCAGAAGCATGAGGACGTACAGCAATAGCTTTCACTACTTTACCATCTTTATCTTTTTCCAGACGATAAGAAGCTTCAGGTGTAGGAGCTGTATATTTTCCATCAAGAGCAGCATGAGTCGGCTTTGCACCCAATGTATCAACAATCAGGTGGCTCAGCTTATTCGTACTTGCTGTTGTATAGTAGTTTGTATCAACTACCAATACATACGGGTTCTTAGAAGTTGTGCTATCAGATGTTGCCAACATAAATGTTGTTGCCTCTGCTGCAGTTTTAGCTTCGGCAGCTGCAGCTGTCCACTTCTTAGTTTTCAGGAAGTTTTCAACACTTGCATCCTGAACATCCTTACCATTAGCAAAAATCAATTTACCAGAAGTTGTAATCTGGTTAAAGATTTTCGGAGTCAATGTCAATTCAAGCTTATCAGCAAGAGCAGTCGGAGTAATTGCATTATTCCCAGGAATCGCACTTGAACCCAAAGCTACATCCAAACCACCTTTTACCGCATTCAATTTGTAAGCATTATCAAAGAAGAATGTAGAATCCCCTTTCACGCTATACAAACCTAATTTACTGTTGAATGCCCATTCCGTATTACCTTCTTCATCAAAAGTAGCTGCAGCTGTAGAAGCGCCCTTATTATTCGTCTGCAATTTAACAGCGAACATTTTACCTGTCAGCTTATTTTCAAAAGAATAAGTAGGAGTTCCGGCTGCACCTACACCCGGGATAACGGTTATTTTCCACATTGCGGAAAAAGATTTCTCGGCATCATCTTCCAAACTTGTTAATGTAGAAAAATCATAAGCAGTTTTTGTGTCACAAAGAAATGCAGGAGAAGCTGTTGTGTTCAAAGTAACATAATCCCCGGTTTTCACACCATCCAACATATCCCCGACTTCTGCCTTGGTCTGTTGTGCGAAAGCGGAGATACTACCGGCTACCAGGGCGGTAGCCAAAAGAGTAGAAAATCTCATGTTCATAATTCTAAATAATTTAATTAATAATACTGTAATATTGAAATTTCGTTCTATTTCGTACGTTTGTTAACTTCTGTATAATGACTAAATTAAACGTACGTTTTTTCTAGTCATTTTTTCAGGCGTTTTCTGAGTTCGTAACGGAAAGCCCGATTTTTGTACATACTTTGCTATCTAATTGATAAGAAAGCACATACAAACGATAAAAAAATTCAAGAAAAGAATTGCAGGTTCAAAACTTATGCCTATTTTTGTGGCTAGAAAAAACGTACGTTTATTTTAGTCATTCTGTTTCGGTCTTCTATCTCCCTAATTATCAATCCAATTATCGATTTTTACACCCATTTTCACCCCTCTGATATATAGGTACACGCGTACATTATACAAAATAGCAATTTATTCATAATCAAACAATTACGAAAACAGATAAAGTCAGTAAAATGAGTATTTTCTCGGCTTGCCCGCTTTGAAGCGGTTTTCGTTTATAAGATTTAACACTATCCGATGAAATTCAGGAAGTATAGCTTCCCTTCTTACAAAACGCCCTATGCTTTTTATATTTTTCACTCAAGCAATTTTACTTTCAATATATATAAAAAGATAAAACAACAATTGTCATTTTTATTTTCAATAATTGTATTTCTTATTTTCAATATATATTGAAAGTAAAATCGCTTGGGTGAAAATCAACAAACGCCAAGCACGTTTTACATAAAAGCAAATAATGATTGACGTTAGCTAACGCAATCATTCATCAAGGGGTTAGACTTACACGTGAATGGCACTCACTGCTTCAAATTCATAATATCGGACAAAAAAAAGCCCCTCGGCGTCTGAACACCAAGGGGCCTGTAAAAGATATATCGGTAAGATAGATTAGATACGAGCTAATGTTGCAACGATGAAATCCCATACCCGCTGAACGGACGGGATACTAACCCGCTCGTCGGGAGAATGCGGATGCTGCAGATCCGGACCGATGGAAATCATGTCCATATTCGGATAAGACTCTTGGATGATACCGCATTCCAGACCGGCATGCATCACTTTTACTGCCGGCTTTTTACCGAATAATTCGGCATACGTTTTTTCCATGATTGTGAGGATGGGGGAATCGATATTCGGTTGCCAACCTCCATAAGCGCCATCGTATTCCACTTTAGCACCTGCCAGGGAGAAAACACTTTCCAAACTGGAGCAAACCGATTCCTTACGGCTTTCGGAGGAACTGCGGACCAACAACTGGATTTCAATCAATTCATTGGAAGAATGGACAATAGCCAGATTGGTAGAAGACTCGACCGTTCCGGGAAAATCGACCAACATGCTGATGACTCCGTTCTGGCAACCTTCGATTGCATTAATCAAGTCGTCCTGAATTTCTTCGGGTATCAGCGTAGCAGGCATCTCGGTCATTTCGGCAACAAAACTGATATTCTCCTCAATCCCTTTATATTCGGTGCGGAAAGTTTCTTGATAATCGGAAACCAGTTCCCACAAAGCTTCTATATTATCACCCGGAATGGTCATGACAGCAAACGCTTCACGCGGAATGGCATTGCGCAGCGAACCGCCATCCACAGAAGAAAGACGAGCGCCATAATCGCGAACCGCCTCTTTCAGAAAACGGAACATCAGTTTATTGGCGTTGGCGCGTCCCAAGTGGATATCCACACCGGAATGCCCGCCCTTCAAACCGGTCAGGCTGATTTTAACAGCCACATCGCCTTCGGGTATATAAGTATCTTCCTTAAACTGCATGGAAACATTCAGGTCGGCGCCACCGGCACAACCTACAAACAACTGTCCCTCTTCTTCCGAGTCACAGTTCAACAGGATTTCGCCTTTCAGGAAACCCGGCTTCAAACCGAAAGCTCCGTCCATCCCCACTTCTTCGTTGATGGTGAAAAGAGCTTCGAGCGGACCGTGTTTCAGGTTCTTATCCGCCAAGGCGGCCATTGCGAAAGCGGCTCCGATACCATTGTCCGCTCCCAAAGTCGTTTCGCGGGCTTTCACCCATTCGCCGTCTATGTACGCATCAATCGAGTCGGTTAGGAAATCATGCTTGACAGATGAATTCTTTTGAGGAACCATATCCAGATGAGCCTGCATGGTCACGGTTTTGTGTTCTTCCATACCCGGAGAGGCAGGCTTACGAATCAAAACGTTTCCCACTTCGTCTTGCAGGGTTTCCAATCCCAATCCTTTACCAAAATCTACCATAAAGCGAGTAACAGCCTCCATGTGTCCGGTCGGACGGGGGATTTGTGTAAGGGCGTAGAAGTTACCCCATACAGGCTGCGGAGAAAGATTTTTGATTTCTGCTGACATAAAAAAGACGTTTTTTTGTTACCAATAATAGTTTATTTATGGAAGAGTTTGTTTCACCTCTTCACTTTCTATTCTTTTTCTGTTTGTGATTGGCAAAGCCACTACTCCGAACAAACCGGTCAATCCCAACCATGCCGTCTGTATCGTAAATACCACCAGTGCAAAAGCGGCAGCATCGTTTTCATTTACACCGTAGCACATCAAAGTGGCAATCACCATAAAGTGCCATGGCCCCATGCCCCCCTGAATCGGGACGGCAACAGCGATACTACTCATTGTAAAGGCTATCAGGCCAACCGTTACACCCAGATTTCGGGTAAAATCGAATGCGTAGAACGTAACATAGAAATACAAGAAATAGCCAGTCCAAATCAACAATGTCTGTATGACAAACAGACCCTTTTGTTTCATCAACCAAATGCTCTTCATGCCTTCCCAAATATTCTGAAGCATCGATTTGGCTTTCTTCACCAGCGTAAAGTTACTCATATATGTGAATATAAACCAAATTACAGCGATAAAAATTATACCTGCCACATAAATCCATATAGAATTAAACATCGTCCGGAAGCCATCCAGTAAAGTCGGATTAAGGGAAAAGAAAGCCTGGAAGAAGTCAAAGTTGAACAATATTATAGACATGGTAATCAGACCGACCATTACGGTATCGCTCACACGGTCAATCAATAAGGTCCCCAACAGGCGGGTGAAAGGAATATTATCATATTTGGTTATCATACCACAACGCCACACTTCGCCTACACGCGGCAAGACCAGATTGACGGCATAATTCCCCAAAACTGCATAGATGACATCACTCGTCTTCACCTTATCGCCCAATGAACGAATCAGCAAGCCCCAACGTAACCCCCGCATGATATTGGCCCCGAGGCCAAACAAAAGGGAAAACAGAATAATTTCGTAATGAACACCCCGCCGGACAACAGCCCATATCTCACTTATGTCCATTTTACTATACAAATACCAAAGGAGTAAACAGCCAAAAGCAAGGGGAAGAAATATCTTGACAAACGTACGTAGGATTGCTTTAAAATTCATTATGTGTAAGATGACTTTAAATTATTTGTAGTATTTTTGTGCGGCAACAAAGATAAACAATATTTTAATACAAACACATTACACCAAGAAAGTGTATGAGATTAGTCAAGCCAAAGAAATCATTAGGACAACATTTCCTGAAAGATTTGCATATCGCACAGCGAATAGCAGATACATTGTCGGATTATCAGCATCTGCCTGTTTTGGAAATCGGTCCGGGCATGGGAGTCCTGACCCAATTCCTGCTGGAAGCCGGACACGACCTGACGGTGGTGGAACTGGATTTGGAGTCGGTTGATTATCTGGAACAGAATTTCCCTGCCTTAGAAGGAAAAATCATTGCAGAAGATTTTCTGCGGTTGGATTTGAGTAAGCTCTTTCCGGGTGAGTTTTGTGTGATTGGTAACTATCCGTACAATATTTCCAGCCAGATATTTTTTAAAGTACTCGATTATAAGGAAAAGATACCCTGTTGTTCGGGCATGATACAGAAAGAGGTTGCGGAACGGTTAGCTTCCGGTCCCGGCCGCAAAGCCTATGGTATTCTAAGCGTATTGCTTCAAGCCTGGTATGATGTGGAATATCTGTTCACCGTCAGCGAAACGGTGTTTGACCCGCCTCCCAAAGTTAAAAGTGCTGTTATCCGCATGACACGGAACAAACGTACGGAGCTGGGATGTGACGAAGCGTTGTTTAAAACGGTGGTTAAAACATCTTTCAACCAACGTCGTAAAACACTGCGCAACTCGATGAAACCTTTGCTTGGAAAAGATTGCCCGGACTACGCACTACCGATATTCGACAAACGCCCGGAGCAGTTGTCGGTGGAACAGTTTGTGGAACTGACATTAATCACGGAACGAAACTTATCATCATCCCAACCTTAAACAGGCATAAAAATGATTGAACTGACGAAAGAATATATCGAACACCTGCGGGATATCATCGCTGAAAAAGACGATGCTAAAATCAAAGAACTGCTGGACGAGTTGTATCCGGCGGATATTGCCGAACTTTATCAGGAACTGAACTTGCAGGAAGCTATCTATCTCTATTTGCTGATGGATGGAGAGAAAGCAGCCGACGTTCTGATGGAACTGGATGAAGAGGACCGTCATAAGTTACTGAAAGAGTTGCCCAACGAACTGATTGCTAAACGCTTTGTCGATAATATGGAGACCGACGATGCGGTAGACCTGATGCGTGAGTTGGATGAAGATACCCAGGAAGAGATTCTTTCGCACATCGAAGACGTGGAACAGGCCGGCGACATTGTCGACTTGCTGAAATATGACGAGGATACGGCCGGTGGCTTGATGGGTACCGAAATGATTGTGGTAAACGAGAATTGGAGTATGCCCAAATGTATCGATGAAATGCGTAAACAGGCGGAAGAAATGGATGAAATCTACTATGTGTATGTGGTAGACGACGACGAACGCCTGCGTGGAGTCCTGCAACTTCAGACGCTCATCACGAATCCGTCGGTTTCCAAAATCAAGCATGTGATGAAAAAGGACCCTATTTCGGTACGAGACAGCGACAGTATTGAAGAGGTCACTCAGACAATCGAAAAATACGACCTGGTAGCTTTACCGGTCGTCGACAGTATCGGACGTCTGGTAGGACGCATCACCATCGACGACGTAATGGACGAAGTCCGCGAGCAACACGAACGTGACTACCAGTTGGCATCCGGTATCTCCCAAGATGTGGAAACGTCGGACAATGTATTTACACAAACAGCCGCCCGTCTTCCCTGGCTACTAATCGGGATGATTGGCGGTATAGGCAACTCCCTGATACTTGGGAATTTTGAAGGGAACTTTGCTGTAAATCCTAAAATGGCGTTATTTATTCCCTTGATTGGAGGGACAGGAGGAAACGTAGGAATTCAATCGTCGGCTATCGTTGTACAAGGCTTGGCCAACAACACGTTAAAAGCCGGGAATATTCTTTCCCAGATACTCAAAGAAGCTGTCGTTTCATTAATTAATGCCAGTATCATCAGTCTGGTCGTATTCGTCTACAACTTCTTTATGTTGGGCGACCGGGGTATTACGGCATCCGTATCGCTGAGCCTTTTTGCCGTAGTCATGTTTGCCAGTATTTTCGGTACACTGGTTCCCATGACTCTCGACAAAATAAAGGTAGACCCGGCATTGGCTACCGGGCCGTTTATCACCATTACAAACGATATTATCGGGATGATGATTTATATGTTCATTTCTTCTGCGCTGGCGGGGTGAGACGAACGTGTCCGGGTTCCCGACGTCCCTTCCCTTTCATACGGGTCAGGTTGTCGCCTAAATCTTCACGCATTTCATCGGCTATTTTCATTAATTTGGCTGCCTCTTCCGGATATTGGGTGATTACATCATACCGTTCACCGGCATCCCGGCGCAAGTCGTAAAGTTCGGGTTTCCGGATTTCCAGATTGGTCAATTGCCCGGGTTTACCGTCATTTCCGGGGAGATAAGCCCCATAAGTCACGTATTTATGGGGAAACACCAGCTTAAAACGACCATCGGTAACAGCTTCCAGGTCATTTTTATTATAATAATAAACAAACGATTTACGCGGTTCAGCATCTTTTTCCCCTTTTATCAAAGGGAGTAAACTGATACCGTCTATTTTCCGTTCCGGAAGTGCGGCACCACTGATTTCGGCAAATGTAGGAAACAGGTCGATATTGGAAGCCAGTTTATTACAAGTAGTTCCCGGCTGAGTTTTACCCTTCCAGTACATCACACAAGGAATACGGTTTCCACCATCGAAAGTCGTGGCTTTTGCTTCCCGCAATCCACCCGTCGAACCGGCATGGTTACCGTAATTAGCCCACGGACCGTTGTCGGATGTCAGTATCACCAGCGTATTTTCTTCCAGACCAAGTTCACGCAAAGTTTTCAGTACCTCTCCGACACTCCAGTCTATTTCCATCATTACATCTCCGTACAATCCCTGTTCACTTTTTCCTTTAAACTTATCCGACACGGCCAACGGGACATGTGGCATGGAATGGGCCAGATAAAGAAAAAACGGTTTGTTTTTATTCTTACGGATAAAGTTCACGGAACGAGTCGTATAATCGGTCGTAAAACAAGATTGGTCCGTATTATATCCAACCACCTCGTTTCCATCGTAAGTCGGCAAATCCGGGAAATTAAAAACTTCCCCTTGTTGCGGATGAAACGGCCACATATCATTGGAATAAGGCAGCCCGTAATACTCATCGAAACCATTCTGCAACGGCAGGAACGGATGTTGGCTACCTAGATGCCACTTACCGAACACGGCAGTACTATACCCTTTTTGCTTCAATAATTCCCCTATCGTCATTTCGTCCGGATTGATGCCATAATCGGAATCCGGTCCCGGAGCACCGGCAAAACCTATTCGGTTCGGATAACAACCGGTCAACAAGCCTGCCCGCGAAGCTCCACTGATAGGTTGTCCGGCCAGAAAATGGGTAAAACGAACCCCTTCGGCAGCCATTTTATCTATATTCGGAGTTGTATAGCCATACGCTCCATTATAGGAAAAATCACCATATCCGGCATCATCCAAATTGATAAGAATAAAATTGGTGTAACCGGCTGCCATTACCGGCAACGAAAAGGAGGCTAGTGAAGAGAATAAAAGGATTTTGCTGTTTTTCATGACAATAGCTATTTCTAAATATAGACAAATGTACTTAAAAAGAATTCGATTTAAAGGATATATGAAACAGAAAAAGAACTAAAAATGATTTTTAGCTCTTGGGAAGTTGAAACAAAATAGCAGCGGTAAAACCGGTTACCGCTGCTATCCGATACATCTATGTTAAGAAAATTCCTTTTGTATAGCCGCAATTGTATCCGCATCCAGTTTCGT
>NZ_QRMP01000041.1:7761-21924 GCF_003473295.1 Parabacteroides sp. AM08-6 | reverse complement strand
CATCTTCAGTTTCAGATTGTTTCTAATGCGTTTGCCCTGTTCACTCAAGCAATTTTGCTTTCTACAATTGATAAAAGTATTTTTGATAATTGTTGAAAAGAAAAAGGATATATGTGCTTTTTACTTTCAATAATTGTTGAAAGTAAAATAGGAAGTAAGAATTTCACGTATTTCTCCTTTGCTTTTTTGATTCGGTGTATGCTTTTTATAAATGGGAAGTAGCTTTACTTTTAACAGTAGCGGCTTTATAGCTGTAGCTGTCTGACGACCAACGGTAGGGGAATTTCAGTTCAATAGGTTCTACGGCGATGTTGTTCCCTTTTTTAGTAAAGACCAGACATTGGTTGTTTAGTTTTCTTTCTGTGAGATTAAAGACGAGATTTGGATTAAAGTGCTGTCCGTTTACCCGTACTTCAAAATGCAAATGTTCTGTCGTGGCACGTCCTGTTCGCCCGGTTAACGCTATCGGCTGTCCGGCTTTTACACGGTCTCCCGGCTTTACTAAGTTTTTGGAATTATGGCTGTAGACTGTTTCCAACCCGTTATAGTGTCGGACAACAACGACATTTCCATAAGCGTAATAAGGCTTTGCCATTCGGACTATGCCGTCGAAGGCTGAAACGATTGTGTCATTGGCACAGGTTTTCAGGTCGACGCCCGAATGATGTTTCCTGCGACCTGCGTATGGGGAAATAACTTTTGCTCCGGGCAGTGGAAACGCGTATGCTTCTTCTTGTATCAGGCTGAGGTCTATAATCATCGAGTTCTCGTCCGCCATTAGGAGGGGGTCGACCACACCGATGTAGCTTTTGTCTCTTGCTGTCAATTCTTCCGTTATATTCTTGCGAGGCGGTTCTATCTGGTTCAATTCCGGTTTGCTAGGAAATATAAAAGAAAAGTCAGTGGCCGGCAAAGGAATCTCTGTAGTCGGAAGTGTCATTACCGTTTCGCGTTGCGATACTGTTGATACAGGTATCTGGGCTGTCCAGAGGGAATGGCAGGCACTTAATATCAATAGTAGAACAACTGTTAGAATTAAACTGTAATGTGTTTTTGACATCTCTTTCAATCAATTAGCTGTGCAAAAGTAGAAAAAAAGTGCCGGAAAGAAAAAAAAGAAATAAAAAAAGTGCCCGGAACAATAGACCGGACACTCTCTTCTTTGCTAAGCTATAAATAAAAATTACTTCCTTTATTTATTAAATAACGAACGGGCGATACCCATCTCCAATCCGCGTAGTTCGGCCAGTCCACGTAAACGGCCGATACAGGAATATCCCGGATTGGTTTTCTTTTTCAGGTCGTCTATCATTTGATGGCCATGGTCCGGACGCATGGCGATGGAGCAGCCGCGTCTTTGTTGCAGTTCAAGTAACGCTTTCATTACGCCATACATGTCGACATCGCCTTCCAAATGATTGGCTTCGTAAAAATTGCCTTCCGCATCACGCTGGGTACTGCGGAAATGGACAAAATCGATACGGTCGCCATAGCGTTCCATTATACCGGCCAAATCATTGTCGCTACGTACTCCGAACGAACCGGTACAGAGGCATAGGCCGTTGCTTGGGCTTGGAACGGCTTCTATCAGTTTGCGGAAATCGTCTTCTGTGCTCAGGATACGGGGCAAACCTAAGATGGAGTAGGGAGGGTCGTCCGGATGTATAACCAAACGTATACCCACTTCATCGGCTACCGGAGTAATTTCTTTCAGGAAATAAATCAGATTGGCACGCAACTTTTCCGCATCGATATCCTTGTACCTGTCTAATGCCTCTTGAAACTGTTCGACGGTAAAACTTTCTTCGGAACCGGGTAGTCCGGCAATCATGTTGCGTACGAGTAATTGGCGGTCTGCTTCCGTCATAGATTCATAGCGGGCTTTTGCTTTTGCTTTCTCTTCCGCAGTGTATTCCTGTTCGGCGGCCGGCCGTTTCAGGATGTACAGGTCGAATGCCATAAAAGCAGCACGTTCGAAACGGAGAGCTTTTGAGCCGTCCGGCATCGTATAAGCCAAGTCGGTACGGGTCCAGTCCAAGACCGGCATGAAATTGTAGGTTATAATGCGAATATCACAGGCAGCCAGATTACGTAGGCTCTGTTTATAATTCTCGATATAATGTTGGAAATCTCCTGTTTGTGTTTTGATGTGTTCATGTACGGGAACACTTTCTACGACGCTCCATCGCAGGCCGGCGGCTTCAATGATGTCTTTTCGTTTTTGGATTTCTTCCACAGTCCATACTTCACCGTTAGGAATATGGTGCAGGGCATTTACAATTCCGGTGGCACCAGCCTGACGGATGTCTGATAAGCTGACTGGGTCGTCCGGACCGTACCAGCGCCATGTTTGTTCACATAAATACATAATCTTAGGGTTATTAATGGATTAAATAGAGAATGCGTCGAAACCTCCGTCTACAATTGCAATTGTTCCGGTTACAAATTTGGAGGCATCGCTAATCAAATATTGGATAGTGCCGAATAATTCGTCCGGCGTACCCAGGCGACGGAAAGGGGTATGTGCGATAACCGATTTGGCGCGTTCCGTGTAGGAACCGTCCGGATTAGTCATCAAAGCCCGGTTTTGTTCTGTAAGGAAGAAGCCCGGAGCGATGGCGTTTACCCGTAATCCTTCGCCGAACTTGATAGCTAATTCGCCGGCCAGGTATTTGGTGAGGTTTGATATGGCTGCTTTCGCTGCACCATAACCGACGACACGTGTTAACGGGCGTAAGGCGGATTCGGATGAGAAGTTTACGATTGCACCTTCCTGCTGCTTGGCCATCACTTCGGCGAAGACCATTGTCGGAAGAACTGTTCCGAATAGATTCAGGTCTACAACTTTGCGGAATGCATCAAGTTGAAGGTCGAAGATGTTGCTATCCGGCCCGATTGTTGCACCTGCCATATTTCCTCCGGCAGCATTCAGCAATGCATCGATACGCCCGTATTTGGCAAGAATATCTTTTTTGTTTTGTTCCAGTACTTCTTTATTCAGTACATCGGTCAACAAGAAGGTTGCTTCGCCTCCTTTTGCTTTAATATCGGCAACGATTTGTTCACCTGTTTCGGCCGCACGGTCAAGGATGACTATTTTAGCTCCTTCCTCAGCCAGGTGTCCGGCAATACCTCTACCTAAAATACCGGCTCCACCGGTAATTACGACTACTCTGTTTTTTACACAAAATAAATTAGCCATGTTTATAAAATTTTGATTGTGATAATTTCAGTATCTGTAAATAAATTGTGCTCGCGCACACATTGACCACAAATGTAAACTATTTTATTTGTTTGAAGAAAAAAAACGTGTAATAAAAAAGATTTTTTATGTTTTCAAATGTAATTGTTGTAGTATCTGATGTTTTCTTTTATCAAAATATCTATTGGCATGTAATTGATTTGCTCGACTTTTTCTTTCAGTACCAAATGACGGAATAAGGCACGTACACAATTGAACCCCTGCACTTCGGGGCGTTGAGCGATTAAATGAGTGATGTGTCCGCTTTCGAGATACCGGATGTTTGCATCGATGACATCGTATCCTATAAGTTTGAACGCTTCTCCGGTTTCCTTAAAGTATTTACCAAGTAAATGAGCGCGTGAGTTAAAAATGATACCGGTATTCACATCTTCGTGTGTATGTGTGAACTCTTTTAAGATAGCAGCGTTTTCAACAGGTTCGTCTGCATGAAGTTGCACCGAATAAATCCGGCCGCTGTAATTCTTTTCAGACAGGTAGTTTCTGAAGCCTTCTTCTCGTTTCATTACTTGCGTAACTTGTTTTTCTCCTTTTCTTATGAAACGGAAAATGGCAATGTTGTCGTCCGGTTCTATTTGCTCGAACAACAGTCGGCCGGCAATATAGCCGGAATCGTATGAATTGGTACCATAGTAAGCTACGCAATTGGTGTTTTCGATGAATGCGTCAATTAAAATATAAGGAATTTCCAATAAATCTAATTTTTGGGTTAACTGGAGGACACTGTCATGAAAGAGGGTTGCAATGATAACACCCTGGCAATCAGATTTCTCGATGTGGGGGATAAGCTCGTCGAAACTACTTTTGTCGTATTGGTTGAAATACATTTGTTCAACTTCTACATTATAACTGAAAAGCTCCTGTTCCGCTTTATTTATTCCTTCACAGAGTTTATCCCAATATTCACCTTGCACAAAGAAAGGAGTCAGAGTGATAAAATGATAGTTTTTTTTCAGGGCAAGAGAACGTGCGATAAGATTCGGGTGGTAATCAATCTCTTTTAATACTTTTTCTACCTTTTTTTTTGCTTCTTCGGAAACTTTTCCACGATTATGCAGGATACGGTCTACGGTTCCGGTTGAAACACCGGACATTTCTGCTATATCTTTTATTCTATATGTCTTGCCCATAAATAGAAAGCTATGAGCCCGCAAAAAATGATTTTTGCGGGCGACTTATAATTATTAGGATTGTTTTTTAAAATTCTTCAGTCGGTTGAATTGCTACAGCATTTAATTTACGGAATGTGTAGCAATACATCGTATAATTAATCGGCATGGCGACAAAAATGCCGACCACGAACAGGATGAGTCCAATCAAGGAAATTCCAATCATGGTTAGTGCGAGTAGGAATAATGGCATGACTTGCCCTTCGGTTATCGCCCAGCTGCGTTTTAATGATTCGATAATACCCGTGTTTTCTTCAACGATGAAAGCACCGAAGAATTGAAGGCGGAGTGCCAGATAAATCCCGGGAACAATCAGTAATAGTATACCGATGCCGACACAAATGCCAAACAGGAGGCTTGCTATAAAATAGGTCAGGATTTTACGGGACTGTTGTCCGTATGCCGAGAATTGAGGCTCTTCACCATCTAATGCCTGAAACAGGTTTTTGAAGTAGCCAAGCATGAAAACGCAGGAAATGATGATGCTGATTAGGTTAACAACAATAATTCCTCCCGTAGAACTTTGTACCGGCGTAGCAAATAAGGTAATAATCATATTGATGATTAAATATCCGATTAAAAGCCCGACTAACACCCAGATTTGTGATTTTACACATTTCCAGGATGTCTGAAATACATCCGAAATTGTAAACTTTGGTTCCATTTGAATTGATTTTTAAGTTATATCTTGCCGTAAAATTAGGATAAATTATTGAATAAACAAATTGTAGGATTAAAATGTGTATCATTTTGAACGAATCTATTTTCGAATGGTCAAAGTTTACTATGCAGTTGATATATAAAGTCTGAAATAAAGCTATTTTTCTATATAAAAGAATGTATAAACTGCAAAAGTCCAACAAAAAGACACTACATTTGTACGTTTTTTTTAAGAATCCTACCATAAAGCAAGTTGAATGGGAAAAATACTAATGATAACTGATTGAATATATATAATTTATAAATATGGATAAACAAATGTTGAGTACTACTATTACCCAATTACGGCAAATCGTATTATTTGCAGTGGGGATGTCTTTATTAACCGCCTGCGGAAAGAGCCAGAGTGGTATGAAGTTAGGAGATGACGAGTTTGCTGTCATTACAGTCAATTCTTCTTCCAGCAACCAGACTACATCGTATCCGGCCACAATCAGAGGTACGCAGGACATTGAGGTACGCCCTCAGGTTTCGGGTTTTATTGTAAAATTGTGTGTTGATGAAGGTGCAACTGTTCGTAAAGGACAGGCTTTGTTCGAGATTGATCCTACACAGTATGCGGCTGCCGCGCGTCAGGCAAAAGCTGCTGTTGAAATGGCAAAAGCCAATGTGAAGACTTTGACTTTGACAGAAAAGAATAAGAAAATATTGTTTGAGAAAAAAATTATCAGTGACTTTGAATATCAGACAGCTGTTAATCAGTTGATGTCGGCTAAGGCGAGTTTGGCTCAGGCTGAAGCTTCCCTGATTAGTGCCAATCAGAATTTATCATTCTGTACGGTTACCAGCCCTTCTGATGGTGTTGTCGGAACGTTCCCGTATCGTGTGGGAAGTTTAGTAAGCGCTTCTATATCCCAGCCATTGACTACGGTTTCTGAAATAGGGGATGTTTACGTTTATTTTTCCATGACGGAAAAGGAATTGCTGCAACTTACGAAAGCAGGAGGAACGCTGAAAGAACAGTTGGAAAAGATGCCGGCTGTACAATTGCAGTTGTCGGATGGCTCTATGCTGGCGGATGCCGGAAAAATAGATGCAGTCAGTGGAGTGATTGACCAGTCGACCGGTTCTGTAAGTATGCGCGCTATTTTCTCTAATGAAAAAAATATTATGAGAAGTGGTGGTACGGGTAAAGTTGTTTTCCCTTATTTGATGAATGATATTATTTTGATACCTCAATCGGCAACTATTGAAATTCAGGATAAGAAGTTTGTTTTTGTTCTTCAATCTGATAATACGGTGAAGAATACGGAGATTCAGATTTCTAGTTTGGACGACGGAAAATCTTATCTGGTAACAAATGGCTTGAAATCCGGCGATAAAATTGTAGTAGAAGGCGTACAGACTTTAAAAGACGGCCAGAAAATAGAACCGATTACTCCGGAACAGAAAGTTGCCAAGTTCCAGCAGGCAATGAAGGATCAGAAAGAGGGTAACTTAAAAACAGCTTTTAATTAAAGGAATAGAATTGTCAAGTCTTTTATGCTTGAACAAATTCTACGTATAAAAAAGTAAAATATGAAATTAGATAGATTTATTAACCGTCCGGTGCTTTCTACGGTGATTTCCATCGTAATTGTCATCTTGGGTATATTAGGCTTGATTTCGCTGCCTATTACTCAATATCCGGACATCGCACCTCCTACCGTATCGGTAAGGGCCACTTATACAGGTGCTAATGCGCAGACTGTATTGAATAGTGTTATCGCGCCGCTGGAAGACCAGATTAACGGTGTTGAAAACATGATGTACATGACTTCCAATGCCTCCAATAACGGTTCTGCTGATATTTCCATATATTTTAAACAGGGTACGAACCCGGATATGGCTGCTGTCAATGTTCAGAACCGTGTGACCATGGCTCAGGGATTGTTGCCGGCGGAAGTAACAAAAATTGGTGTGACGACTCAGAAACGCCAGAACTCAATGTTGGTTGTTTTTGCCGTATATGATGCGGAAGATCGTTATGACCAGAAGTTTATAGAAAACTACGCGAAGATTAACCTGATTCCGGAAGTTCAGCGTGTTCCTGGTGTAGGTGATGCGAATGTGTTGGGTACGGACTACTCCATGCGTATCTGGTTGAAACCGGATGTGATGGCCCAGTATCATTTGGTTCCTTCGGATGTCTCGGCTGTCTTGGCTGAACAGAACGTGGAAGCAGCTCCCGGTTCTTTTGGAGAACAGGGAAATCAAACATTCCAATATACAATTCGTTATAAAGGACGTTTGCAGACTCCGGAAGAATTTGAAAATATGGTGGTTAAAGCCTTGCCTGACGGTGAAGTGCTTCGTTTGAAGGATATTGCTGACATTGAATTGGGACGTTTGACTTATACTTTTTCCAATAAAGTGAACGGACATAATGCCGTAGCTTGTATCGTTTATCAGATGGCCGGAACGAATGCAACGGAAACTATCAATAATATTCAAGAATTGTTGGAAAGGTCGGAGAAATCCATGCCGCCGGGAATGAAGATAGAAGTATCCATGAATGCCAACGATTTCTTGTATGCGTCTATCCATGAGGTTATCAAGACTTTGCTGGAAGCATTTATCCTGGTATTTATCGTGGTATATATTTTCTTACAGGATTTGCGTTCTACCTTGATACCGGCTATTGCCATTCCGGTTGCATTGATTGGTACTTTCTTCTTGTTGTCAATGATTGGATTTAGTATCAACTTGCTGACTCTTTGTGCGATGGTGCTTGCCATTGCCATTGTGGTCGATGATGCGATAGTCGTCGTCGAGGGGGTCCATGCGAAACTGGACCAGGGATATAAATCGGCGAAACAAGCTTCTATCGATGCGATGAGTGAATTGGGAGGGGCTATCGTCTCTATTACATTAGTAATGATGTCCGTATTTATCCCCGTAAGTTTTATGGGAGGTACTGCGGGTACTTTCTATCGCCAGTTCGGTTTGACTATGGCCATAGCAATTGGTTTGTCCGCATTGAACGCATTGACATTGAGTCCGGCTTTGTGTGCAATGTTCCTGAAACCTCATGATGAGGAACATGCAGCGAAGAAAACGACTTTCGTCTCTCGTTTCCATACTTCATTTAATGTGGCGTATGATTCCTTATTAAAGAGTTATAAGAAACGTGTCCTGTTCTTTATTCAGAAAAAATGGTTGGCATTCGGAACAGTTGCCGGTTCTATTGTCTTATTGATATTTTTGATGCAGATAACGCCGACAGGTATGGTGCCGAACGAAGATACGGGTACGATTATGGGAGCTGTAACTCTACCTCCGGGAACTTCCATGGAACGTACTCAGGAAGTGATGGAACGTGTAGACAGCCTGATTGCTTCGGACCCGGCTGTAAAATCACGTACGGCAATCACCGGTTTTAGTTTTATCGGTGGCCAGGGCTCTTCTTACGGTTCTTTTATCATTAAGTTGAAAGACTGGGAAGAACGTTCGCTGATGCAGAGTTCGGAAGTGGTTTACGGTAGTTTGTTTATGCGTGCTCAGAAAGTTGTAAAGGATGCACAAGTATTGTTCTTTACTCCGCCTATGATTCCGGGATATTCGGCTTCCAGTGATATCGAATTGAATATGCAGGATAAGACGGGTGGTAGTCTGGATAGATTCTTTACCGTTTCCAAAGATTATATGGCTGCATTGACGGCTCGTCCTGAAATTAAGTCGGCACAGAGTACATTTAACCCGACTTTCCCGCAGTATATGATTGATATTGATGCAGCTGCCTGTAAAAAGGTTGGTATCAGTCCCAGCGATATCCTGATGACACTTCAGGGATATTACGGTGGTTTGTATGCATCAAACTTCAACCGTTTCGGTAAGATGTACCGTGTAATGGTCCAGGCCGATCCTTCATTAAGAACGAATCTGGAATCATTGAAAAATGTAAAAGTGAAGAACGGTAACGAGATGGCTCCTATCTCTCAGTTTATCACCATTCAGAAAGTGTACGGACCGGATATCATTAGCCGTTTCAATATGTATACATCTATCAAGGTGATGGTGGCTCCGGCAGAAGGTTATACTAGTGGTCAGGCTCTGAAAGCGCTTGAGGAAGTGGCTTCAACGACCTTACCTACAGGTTTCGGTTACGAACTGGGAGGTATGGCACGTGAGGAAGCTGCAACCAGCGGTAGTACAACCGGTTTGATTTTCTTGCTTTGCTTCGTGTTTGTATATTTGTTGCTGAGTGCGCAGTATGAAAGTTATATCCTGCCGTTGGCCGTACTGCTTTCTATTCCGTTCGGTTTGATGGGTAGCTTCCTGTTTGTTCAGGGATGGGCCGCTTTAGGAAATATTCCGGCACTGAAGATGATTTTAGGTACGATGTCGAATAATATTTATATGCAGATTGCCTTAATCATGTTGATGGGTCTGTTGGCTAAAAATGCGATTTTGATTGTAGAGTTCGCCCTTGAACGCCGCCGTATGGGTATGAGTATAACCTGGGCCGCCGTATTAGGTGCTGCAGCCCGTTTGCGTCCTATCTTGATGACCTCTCTGGCTATGGTTGTCGGTCTGTTGCCTATGATGTTCGCTTTCGGTGTAGGTGCTCACGGTAACCGTACTTTAGGAACGGCTGCTATCGGTGGTATGTTTATCGGTATGATTTTCCAGATATTGATTGTGCCGGCTTTGTTTGTGGCCTTCCAGTATCTGCAGGAGAAATTTAAGCCGATTGAATGGGAAGACTTGGATAACAGCGACCTGAATACGGAAATAGAACAGTACGCAAAAACAAAATAAGAGAAGACAATGAAGAAAAAAATTATATATATGATGTGTGCAACCGCTCTGCTGAGTAGTTGCCACATCTATAAATCTTATGATCGTCCGAAAGATATTGATGCGTCGGCCTTGTATCGTGACCCGGTTTCTGAAATGGATACACTGGCTGTAACCGATACGACCAATATGGGCAACTTGCCTTGGCAAGAAGTGTTCCGGGACGAAAAGTTGCAGGCCCTGATTTTACAGGGACTTGAAGGTAATGTGGATTTGCAGTCCGCTATTCTGAGGGTAGACGAGGCCAAGACGTTGTTGATGTCGGCTCGTTTATCGTATCTGCCTTCCCTGAATTTGGCTCCGCAGGGTACGATAACTTCTATGGATGGAGGTACAAGTGCTAAGGCTTATACCCTCCCTATGGCAGCCAGTTGGGAAATCGATTTGTTTGGAAAACTGTTGAATGCCAGTAGGGGAGCAAAAGCCTCATTGTTGCAAAGCCAAGCGTATCAGCAGGCTGTCCGTTCCCAGTTGATTTCAGGTATAGCAAATGCTTACTATACTTTATTGATGCTTGACCGTCAGGTAGCCATCAGTGAAGAAACGTCTAAAATCTGGAAAGAGAATGTCCGTGCGATGGAGGCGATGAAAGAGGCCGGAATGACTAATGAAGCTGCCGTTACACAGGCGAAAGCCAATAGTCATCAGGTGGAAGCCTCTCTGGCTGATTTACGCCGTCAGGTACGTGAAACGGAGAATGCTCTTTCCGTATTGTTGGCACAGCCTCCTCATTCTATCGAAAGAGGGGTACTCGAAAATCAGCAGATGCCGGACGATTTGGCAACCGGTGTTCCTCTCCAGTTATTGGCTAACCGTCCGGACGTGAAAGCGGCCGAAATGGCGTTGGCTGGTGCTTATTATACAACAAATCAGGCTCGTTCGGCTTTCTATCCTTCACTGACAATCGGAGGAACAGCCGGCTGGACGAATGGTTCGGGTGTATCTGTTGCCAATCCGGGCGTCTTTCTGGCACAGGCCATGGCATCCTTGGCACAACCAATCTTCAACCGCGGTAAATTGATTGCTAATTTGAAGGTAACGAAAGCAGAAGAAGAAATTGCTCGGATGAACTTCCAGCAGAGTATCCTGAATGCCGGAAAAGAAGTAAGCAATGCCTTGTTTTTGTATGAGACGGCAACCAAGAAAATGACCGAACATCGGGCACAGGTGGCAGAGTTGATACAGGCAGTCGATTATACGCAATCCCTGTTCCATTCCGCTGACGCTACTTATTTGGAAATCCTTACAGCACAACAATCTTTGCTGAATGCTCAATTGAATGAAGTATCCGATACGTTCCAGCGTATGCAGGCTGTTATCAACCTGTATCAGGCGTTGGGTGGCGGAAGAGAATAATAACTAATAAATTTGATGTATTATGATAAGTCCGTTAGCTTATGTAGATGCCGGTGCAAAGTTGGGTGAGAATGTAATTGTTCATCCTTTTGCTTACATTGATAAGAATGTGGAAATCGGCGATAATTGTGAGATTATGCCTTATGCCAGTATAATGAGTGGTGCTCGTCTGGGAAAAAGAAACCGGATATTCAATGGGGCTGTAATTGCTGCCGAACCACAGGATTTCAAATATGAAGGAGGCGATACGATTGCTGAAATAGGCGATGATAATGTAATCCGTGAAAACGTGGTGATTAACCGCGCAACGACTGCTGAAGGCAAGACGGTTATCGGCAGTGGTAACTTCCTGCACGAAGGTGTTCATGTCTCCCACGATACACATATCGGAAACCATAGCGTATTCGGTTATGGTAGCAAGATTTCCGGAAACTGCAAAATAGAAGATTATGTTATTTTCGGCGGGAATGTGCTGGTAAGCCAGGGCTGTCGCGTCGGGAAATGGTCGATGACGCAGACCGGTTGCCGCTTCCGTAAGGACGTGCCTCCCTATATCGTGGCTGCACAGGAGCCGACAACCTATTATGGCGTTAATTCTGTTATTCTGTTGCACGAAGGTGTAAGCGATAAGGTAATCAAGCATATCAGCCATGCCTACCGTATCATTTACCAAGGCAATACGAGTATCTTCGATGCCTTGCTGATGATTAAGGACCAGGTGCCGATGAGTGAAGAGATTCAGCATATCATTGATTTTATCGGTGAATCAAAGCTCGGTATCATCAAATAAAAGATGGTTATTTAAGAGAAAAGAAAAATAATAATAAGGTTACCTCTCAAACCTTATTATTATTTTTTTGTATCAGGTTCACGCTGATGTAAGAGAAATTGAGTCAGTACATTACAGTGAATGCAGTGAAAGTAAGGTACCGATGGAAGTGAAACGCTTCAAAATAAGAATAGTTTTTCAGCTTTCACCGTAAATGGCAGATATTTATTGTTTTACGAGACTGTGAACATTCAATCAAAAGACTATGACCTGTCTCCAAAAAGCCGCCTACCTTTTAGAGAAAAGCCGCCTACCTTTTTCATAAAATACTTGCTATTAATGTGTATATGTTATTGCTGTCATTTCACATCCCGAACCCGAATCCGATATCAGAATAAAGGTTTGGCTATCGGTCAAGTTCCGGAATGATGAAAGGGTAACACATCCGATAGGAAAAGTTCCGGTTCCGACGGGAAATATATATGAAATAATTTATATCTTTGTATTGTTTTTAATATTCTCAAAGTCTAATCAAATAGAATGTATCATGAAAAATTTGTTGAAATCATTTTTAGTTCTTTTGGCCATTACGACCGCAGTTCCCTGTTTTGCTCAGAAAGCAAATAATACGTTGACGGAAAAAGAAAAGAAACAGGGCTGGACCTTATTGTTTAACGGAAAAGATTTTTCCGGATGGCGTCAGTGTAATGGTTCCGGTATGCCTGCCAACTGGGTTATCGAAGACAATGCAATGAAAGTTTTTACAGGTGAAGGAAGACAACCGGGACAGGGTGCTAACGGTGATATTCTGTATCAAAACAAGAAATATAAAAACTTCGAGCTTTCAGTGGACTGGAAAACAAGTAAGATGGGTAATTCCGGTATCTTTTATTATGTACGTGAAGTTCCGGGTCAGCCTATTTACTACGCAGCTCCCGAGGTACAGGTTTTAGACAATGTAGATGCATCAGACAATCAGCTGGCAAATCATTTGGCAGGTTCTTTGTATGATATGCTTCCAGCCGATCCGAAAACAGTAAAACCGGCCGGAGAGTGGAATACCATCGTTATAAAAGTGAAAGACGGTAAAGTTACTCATACTCAAAATGGCAAAAAAGTGGTTCAATATACTTTATGGAGCAAGGAATGGGATGAACTGGTTGCAAACAGTAAATTCAAGGATTTCCCCGGATTTACCGAAGGTATTGCCCATGAAGGCTATATCGGCTTGCAAGATCATGGATACCCTATCTGGTTCCGCAATATCAAGATACGGGAATTGAAGTAATTTGTTTTTAATTGTTTATAATAAAGGAGGTTGCGTATGGATGAAATCTGTCGCACCTCTTTTTTTATGCTTCATCACATTTTCGGATAAATTAATCAATCATCAAACCAAAAGGCTCCTTCCACATCTTTTATATATTTGTCAATATGCCTATTGCCCTTTTTAGTTAGCAAGAATGAAATGGTAAGTGATTCTCCCCATTTTGTCATAATCAGCTCTAATCTGTGCCTGTATTTACCTTGATACACGGCTTTCTTTTCTTTTATGGGGTAAGTAATCACATAATGCGCGTTAAAAACTTCCTTTGATTTTTGGGGAGTCCAAATCGTTATAATCTTTTTCAACATCTCCATCTGCTCATCTGTGGTATTTCTATTAAAGTAGCCCATCTTCAAGGAATTTCTTATCCAGGAAAATACATTTTCCGGCAAGTCGTCAATGGATTTATCAATGTCTTTTCTCATACCTGTACATCTTATGAATATAACGCATTCCTTGTCTTCATGTATCCATTTGGATGTTTTAATACCAAATGTCGTTCTTAATAACTCTACAGGATTAGCTGGTGGGTATTTCAAATCGAACTCCTCGGTAGCAACATATTCTTTAGGAAGTTTATAATTTAATCCTATGGATTTTGTTACCCTGTCTAACTTCCCTTTATCGTTGGTTGCCCTATCTGTAATAGTATCGAGCGCTTGTCCGTAAACACTGATAGACAGAGTAATAATCCATGCCAATAATATAAGCTTTTTCATCTTTTTTGTTTTTTACTATTAGTTGGAACTTTGTGCCACACTACGAATGTTAGCAATCAATC
>NZ_QRMP01000041.1:0-7751 GCF_003473295.1 Parabacteroides sp. AM08-6 | reverse complement strand
TTTGTGCCACACTACGAATGTTATCAATCAATCCTCAAACCGGAAAGCTTCTTCCACATCTTTTATATACTTGTCAATATGCCTATTGCCCTTTTTAGTTAGCAAGAATGAAACGGTAAGTGATTTTCCCCATTTTGTCATAATCAGTTCCAATCTGTGCCTGTATTTACCTTGATACACGGCTTTCTTTTCTTTTATGGGGTAAGTAATCACATAATGCGCATTAAAAACCTCCTTTGATTTTTGGGGAGTCCAAATCGTTATAATCTTTTTCAGCTTCTCCATCTGTTCATCCGTAGTTTTTTCATTAAAGTAACCCATCTTCAAGGAATTTCTTATCTGGGAAAATACATTTTCCGGCAAGTCGTCAATAGATTTATTGATTCCTCCATTTGTTCCTGCAGCTCTTATGAATATAATACATTCCTTATCTTCATGTATCCATTTGGATACTATAACACCAAATGTTGTTCTTGTTAACTCTACTGGATTAGCCGGTGGATCTTTCAAATTAAATCGACCGGAAGCAATATATTCTTTAGGAAGTTTATAATTTAATCCTATTGCTTTGCTTACTTTGTCTAACTCTCCATTCTTTTGGACATATTCGTCGGTGGCAGTATCATGTTTTTGTCCGTAAACACTGATAGACAGAGTGATAATCCATGCCAATAATATAAGCTTTTTCATCTTTTTTGTTTTTTACTATTAGTTGGAACTTTGTGCCACACTACGAATGTTAGCAATCAATCCTCAAACCGGAAAGCTTCTTCCACATCTTTTATATACTTGTTGATATGCTTGTAGCCTTTTTTAGTTAGCAAGAATGAAACAGTAAGTTTCTTTCCCCATTTTACCATAATCAAATCCATTCTATGCCTGTATTTGTCTTGGTACACAGCTTTTTTATCTTCTATGGGGTAAGTAATCACATATTGCGCATTAAAAATCTCCTTTGATTTTTGGGAAGGCCAGATGGTTATAATCTTTTTTAGTTCTTCCATCTGTTCATCCGTGGTTTCTTTAAAAGCGGAACCCATGTCCAGGGAATTTCTTATTTGGGAAAACACATTTTCCGGCAACTTGTCCACAGATTTATCAATTGTAGTTTCTGTTCCGGCACAGTCTATAAATAAAATACATTCTTGGTCTTCATGTATCCATTTAGATGCCCTGGTACCAAATACTGTTCTTAATAACTCTGTCGGATTGGCCGGTGGCATTTTCAAATAGAATTCACCGGTTGCAAAATATTCTTTAGGAAGTTTATAATTTAACCCTATGGTCTTAGTCGCCATCTCTAACTTGCTCTTATTGTGAGTGGAGCCATCTGTAACAGGGTCGATACCTTGTCCATAGGCACCGATAGTTAAAGTGATAATCCATGCAAGTAATAGAAGTTTCTTCATTTTATTTATTTTTATGTTATTAGCAAGAACGTTTGTGCCACGTAACAAATGTTTTCAATCAATCTTCAACCGGAAAGCCCCTTACACATGTAGCTGAAAATAGGTTCCATGTTCAATGAATGCTTTATCCAGGAAAACAGATTTTTCAAATCGAATAGATAGGTAGTAATATATTCTTTAGGAGGCTTATAATTTAGTTCTATCGTTTTGGCAACTTTCTCTAACTCTCCTTTTTGCTGGGAGGGGGCATCTGTGATAGTATCAAGTCCTTGTCCATAGATACTGATAGTTAGAGCAATCATCCATACCAATAATAGAAGTTTTTTCATCTTTTATTGTTTAGTTTCAATTAACAAAGCGCAAATTCTGCTTTGTGAAGACTAACGGGTTTTCCATCTATGATATCACTCGCTATAGTACAAAGGAAACTATTTATTTACAATAAAACAAATTAATAAAGCTTTGATTTCTATGTTATGGGGCATAAAAAAGAGGAAATATCTCAATGACACTTCCTCTTTTTACAAGTATTTATCTTCTTTTTTACAAAAGTAGTTCTTTATGGAATCTGTATCTTTTGTTGTACGGATTTTGTATTCGTCTCAGAGACACTGATGATATATAATCCGGATGCTAATGAAATCGTGGTAGTTCCGCTCTGTTTGTATGTCCCCACTTTGCGTCCGGTTAAATCATAAATATTAATCAGACTATTCGGGTCGAAATTACTGACGTGAAGCTGTCCGTCTGCTACATAAATCTGACCGGAAGATTGAACGATGGCTCCGTTTGATGTCGGCGGTTCGTTCAAACCAACTTTTTTATCCATCCATTCTATCCGGTTTTTCAAGTAACTTTTCACTGCATTAACTTCCGCTTTGAAAGAACCTAAGGCCATTGGATTTTCGTGTACTTTCTCGTTCAATATCGGCCAACGTTTGAAGTTGAGCTGTTGCGATTCATCCATTTCTTCTGCCAATTTATCGATAAAAGCATTCAGTGATTCGAGTGTTATATCTCCGTTCAGACGTGCTTCGCTCCAAATATTTTTTTGTTCTGTAGCTGTTGTTCTGATGATACGGTCCGCAAAATCTCTCATGCCGTCCGCGCAAGAACCTTTTGTGCGGAAAATAAAGTCGTACAGGGAATTGATAGGATAGGTACGCTGGTCATTGTCAAATGCGATGTCGAAATCCCATACGGGCCCTGTGTAGAATTTATCTTCATCTCTATCCTTTGTCATATAAACACTCCAATAGGTATCTGTATTACCGCAAAATTCTCCGATAAGGAAATGTTTAAGGAATGATTCCGTATCCAGTATGCTGCGATATCCTTTTTCCGGATCGTTGTAGTTTGGACTGAATACCAGGCTTTCCATCTTGTTGAAATAGTCTTTAATATATTTCGATTGTTCAGGGACGATTTCGTCATCTTTTGGTGATTTGATGGTAACGGGAATGCCATACATGGACGATTTAAACCAAGATATTTCCTGATTTGCGTACGCATCGATTTCAATCAGGTATCCTCCGGTTAAAGCCGGATATGAAATGTCTTCGGGAGCCATTTCCGTAATATCGATACGGTTCTTTTTTACTTCCATGTGGTCGCACAACTGATAGCAACCTTTATATTCTCCGTTTAAAATAACGTCGACAGGACGTCCGGCCGGTGTATATCTCATTTTAAATCTTTTGCTTATTTCAAAAGCAAGTAGATTTCTCATTAACGTTTTATCTCCATAATTGTTGATAAGTGTCCAGTTTTTAGCATCTGCCGGGAAATCCAGGAGCTTTGTCTTTTTATTTAATTTCATCCGGTATGGCTTTTTGGGGAACCCCCAACTGGAATTTCCTCGTCCGCGTATATCCAAATCACCCGTGTAAATTTTACTCCCGTTTTCAGAAATAATAGAAACTTTTCCTTCCAGATAAACTTCTTTTTCGATGATATCCTGACTGCCTTTTGTATGGATAGTAACCACCGGAAGCCCGGTTAGCTGGTATAATTGCTTATCATCACCTTCTCCTTCTTCTCCGAAGAATTTTATTTCCGCAATATTGCAGCGAACATCATTCGGGCCTACGTACCTCACATAACGAAATCCACGGCTGCATTGGATGTCCACCGTTGTTAAATCGTCGTTTTTAGGTGTTTCTTTAATAATATAAAGGGGAATGGCATCGATGAAGTCCGGCTCGTTGGCTCCTTCAAAAATTCCGAGTTCCAGACGTGAGGCAAAATCTTTGCGCGGAGCAAAGGCGATTTGTTTGATAATATGAGGTTTACCTAAGTCTAATCCGGCCCATCCTCCTGTTCTGTCGTATGCAGCGAAGAAGGTATTCAAATCATTGTCGAACGCATTGTTTTTAGTATTTACTGTGGTGGATTGTGCTCCGCCCGAAACACTGTAATCCGCGGAGAATTCGGAGCCGATGACTGTGCCTTTTAACGGTTCGGAATTTTGAGCGGAGACAAATAAGGTAGTAATTAATAGACTTGTAACTGTAATAATTAGTTTTTTCATGTCTAAAGATTTTATAATGAATTAAAATGAGGAAGAGAGAGAAAAAGGGCTGTCCTTTATACAAGGGGCAGCCCTTTCATTTTATAGATTGTAGTATTGATTACAATGCACCGACTTCTTTCAGCGCTTCGTTTGTTTTATGAACGGCTGCAGCACTCTTAGCGAACAATTCTTTTTCTTCGGCTGTCAGTTCCAGTTCAACAATCTTTTCAATACCATTTTTGCCCAGAATTACGGGAACACCGATGCAAAGGTCGGACTCGCCGTATTCACCTTCCAGATAAACTGAACAGGGAATCATTTTCTTTTGGTTGTGGATGATGGATTCTACCACATAAGCTCCTGCTGCACCCGGTGCATACCAAGCAGAAGTTCCCAGCAATTTAGTCAATGTAGCACCGCCAACCATTGTGGAAGCAACCACTTCTTGCAGCTTCTCGGCGCTTAACAGTTTGCTGACGGGGATACCTTTGTAAGTAGCCAGACGAGCCAACGGAATCATGGTTGTGTCACCGTGGCCACCGATTACCATACCTTCAACTTCGTTTGCATTGCATCCCAAAGCTTGAGACAGGAAATATTTGAAACGAGAGCTATCCAAAGCGCCACCCATACCGATAATGCGGTTTTTCGGCAGGCCGAGAGATTTCAATGACAGATAAGTCATCGTATCCATCGGGTTGGAGATAACTACCAGGATTGCGTTAGGAGAGTATTTCAGAATGTTCTGAGCTACGCTCTTTACGATACCGGCGTTAACACCAATCAGCTCTTCACGAGTCATACCCGGTTTACGGGGAATACCGGAAGTGATGACAACAACATCTGAATTGGCTGTTTTTTCGTAGTCGTTCGTGCAACCTACAACTGTGGTATCGAAACCAAGCAGCTGGGCTGTTTGCATCATATCCATTGCTTTACCTTCGGATACACCTTCCTTAACGTCAAGCATTACGACTTCGTCTGCCACTTCATTGAAGGCAAGAACATTTGCACAAGTAGCACCTACGTTACCGGCGCCAACAACTGTTACTTTTGACATAATAATAAGTTTTATATGTGTTATTTATAAAATACTTTTTCTCTGATTTTATCCAGACAAAGGTACGATGTATTGCGGAATAAAGAAATATTTCCGTATATATTTTGTGCCTTCCTTTATTAAATATCACTAATGTCCTGAAGTCGATTATTCTACATATAAGACTAATCCTTTCAGGTATTCTCCTTCCGGATGGTAAATGTTGACCGGATGGTCGGCCGGCTGTGTCAATTGGTGTAGGATACGGACGCTCCGACCCGATTGGGCGGCCGCGCTGAATACCGCCAAACGGAAGTTTTCCTTGCTTACAACCTGCGAGCAGGAGAAGGTGAAGAGAATGCCTCCCGGTTTGATTTTCTCAAAAGCGATGGCGTTCAGCTTACGATAGCCCTGAAGCGCATTGCGCAATACATTTTTGTGTTTGGCAAAAGCCGGTGGGTCCAGAATAATCAAATCGTAATTGCTTCCCATCTTTTCCAGATACTTGAAAGCGTCTTCGGCAAAAGCCTGATGACGGGGGTCGCCCGGAAAATTCAATTCTACATTTTTATTGGTAAGCGATATGGCTTTGGCGGAACTATCGACCGAATGCACTATTTTGGCTCCTCCGCGCATGGCATAAAAGGAGAATCCTCCGGTATAGCAGAACATATTCAAAACAGAACGGTCCTTGGCATAATGTTCCAGCAACGAACGGTTTTCACGTTGGTCGACAAAGAAGCCTGTTTTTTGTCCTTTTTGCCAGTCTACGCAAAATTTTAATCCTTTTTCCACTGCTACATCTTCCACTTCGCCTCCCAGCAAATAGCCGTCTTCGCTTTCCAGATTAGCTTTGTAGGGCAGGGTCGCTTCCGATTTATAATAGATGTTTTGCAATGTATCTCCCAGAACCGTCTTTAATGCTTCGGCTATCTGGTGGCGGGCATAATGCATGCCGACAGAATGGGCTTGCATGACAGCTGTATGGGCGTACATGTCGATAACCAATCCCGGCAGGTTGTCCCCTTCTCCGTGCACCAAGCGGAACGTGTTATTGTTGTCTACGCCGGCCAATCCCAATGTTTTCCGGAGCGTGTAGGCAATACGGATACGTTCTTCCCAAAAAGCAACGTCGATAGTACGTGGCTTGAATGATAAGATACGTACGGCAATACTGCCTATCTGATAATGTCCGGTTCCCAGAAAGTGCTGGTTGGCTCCGTAAACTTCCACCACATCCCCTTCTTCCGGTTTTCCTTCTATCGACTGGATAGCGCCGGAAAATACCCACGGGTGGAAACGTAACAACGATTCTTCCTTTTTAGGTTTAAGATATACTTTACAATCTTTCATCTATATTTCTTTCAGTTGATTATATATTTTCAGGCATGCCCATGCATCGAGTGCGGCATATTTTTGTTGGGCTTCGCTCAATGTCCTTGCTTCCCAATTGGTAAGGCGCTGCCCTTTTGATATTTTCTTGTTGAACAGGATGGCATATATTTTTTGCAAGCTTGCATCTTCTATGCCGAATTGTCCTACATAATTCTGTAAATCCAGAAAGTTTGCCGGCTCTATATCCGTCCGTTTCCGCATAGCTCCGAAATCGTCACGCAGGGAGAGGCCTATTTTCAGGACTTTTTCGTTTGCCAGGAATTCTTCCAGAATTTCCGGTATGTCTATGAGGTTCAAACGAAACAGGAAACAAGCTTCATCGGTTGATATCTGCATAAGTGCTATTTTGTATCGTTGTCCTTTCCGAAAGCTGGGACGTGTTTCCGTATCGAAACCGACAGCAGGGAATTCAGACAGATAAGTGACAGCTTTCCGTGCATCTGCTTCTGTTTCTATCACTATGATGCGTCCCGGGAATTCTTCGACAGGAAGTTGAGAAATGGTTTCCTTGGTGATTGAATGTTCGTATTGTTGTGCCATTATTCGTCGTTAGTTTCTAAGTACTCTTCATCGCTGTATCGTACGGCATGAAGTGCTTTCAGTGCATTTAATAATTGTTGTCCCCAAAATTCACGGAAGTTTGTGCGGCATAGGAAAATAGCTTGCTGCATCACCTCTTCGTTTCCTTGACGGAATTGTGAAATAAAATTACCCGCATCCTGATAGACATCGGCCAGGTTTTCAGAGATAAAAGCTGCGATTGGGGTATCGCTATACTGCATGTCTGCATGAAATGTCTCCAGGTAGGAATCTTTTTCTCCCAGCAAAGTGGCAATCCGGGTACGGACGGTTTCATACATCTCTTCTGTTACTGTCAGTTCCGGTTCTTCGTCGTCTGTATCTTCCACTTCGGGGAGTAACGTTGCTTTCAGATATAGTAAAGGTAAAAGCTTGACGGCCTTGTCCGTGAAATCGAACAAGCCGGCTTGTCCTGCTTGCTCCACGAATGTACAAAATTCCAATGCAACCGTGACAAATTCCAGTGTGTTACGGTCGTATATCGGATTATTTTCTTTTTCCATATTCATTATCTTATAGATACCTTGCGGTTTATAACCTGCAAAAATAACAAAATATATTCTGATAATGGGAAATATTAGTTCTATTTAAGAGTTTGTATTTTTGAAAAACATCCTGTTCCCCGGTACAATTTCTCCTATTCTTTTGTATATTTGATGCCGTATAATTTATTGGCTGATAATTGTCGGCCAGTTGGCTGACGGTTATCAGTCACGTGGCTGATAGTTATGAGCCAGCTGGCCGACAATTATCGACATAAAATTAGGAAGGCAATTACAGGGCAAACGCATTAAAAAGAAATCAAAAAGAAAGTAAT
>NZ_QRMP01000040.1 GCF_003473295.1 Parabacteroides sp. AM08-6 | reverse complement strand
GCCTCTTCTGTGTCGGCGATAACCAAGTTTACATTTTCGGAAATTTGAACCATTTCCGCGCGAACTTCAGCGGCTGCATCTGTTGCCGGCTTTTGCAATTCGGCTTTTTCCTCTTCGGTTAAATCAGAGAAATGGAGCTTCAACAAGTCAATCTCTGCCGGTGTCAAATCTGAAAACTTCAGCTTCAATTCCTCCAGGTCAAAGATGTTCACGAAAGCACTATCCGGCTCACCTTCATACTTCATCTGTAAAGTACCGTTCAACTTCTTGAATATGGGCTTCTCTCCTTTCGGTCCACGTATCTTTTCCAGGGCAAAAAGAGTCTGCCAGGCTCCTGATGCACCCTGCTTCCAGAGAACGTACGTGTCATTTACACCCAAGAATGCACTAAGACCTGAATCACCAGGTTTCCCCTTCATTGCAGAAGGCAAAGCACGTTTCAGCATTCCACTCTGTACCACCAGCAACATGTCATTCTCTGTTATGTTCGTTGCAGGTGGAAGGTTCTGCGCTCTTACTATATCAAATTCTTGCTCCATATCAATTAAATACTATTATTCGACCATTTTCATCTGCCAAAAGCCCAAGTTCTTTATCCATCAGGACTCTATATCTTGTAACCCCACCGGTGTCTACCCAAGTCACGACAGGAACAACAAAGGAGATAGTAAACCGTACTGCTATGTCTGTCTCTCGCCATACTTCAACCTTATAAGATGGACAATCAGTATAATAAACTTGCGTCGCGGCTTCAAGTGATTTAATATATAAGCTCTGCGTTCCTGCCCCGGTAAGTTGGGTAAAGAACGCCCGATAATTATTTAGGAACTCTTCCGCACTGCCGGCCAGCATCCAAAGGGACAGTTTAATTTCTTTATGCTGTGTCTTTATAGTCGATAGGTCGATTGTCCGGCCATCTGTGAACGGTGTCTTTATTGCCGGGTACTTCAAAATATCCTCCTGCTTATCATCCGACCCGATTCCGAAGTCTGCGAAGTCTATCCCGTTGATAGAATAGTCTCCGCGAAGGTTTATTCCCCCTGAAGGTGTTGCCGGGAAAACAGAGTGATTATCCTCGATGAAAGAGAGTTCAAAGACAGACAGGTTTTCCCCAGCATTAAAGGGTACAAACTTGTCATAAGCGGTACCGGCATTAAAACGTAGTCGGTTTGTCATACCTGGAATAAGGTCAAATTCCCTATACCCAGGAGCGGACAAATCGTTAATAAACTTACGGTATCTGAACCAGAACATTTCAAGTGTATCGGCCTTCATAAGAAATTCCATCTTGACCGTCTTAGGCTCAAACTCTACGATAGACAAATCCGGATCGATACCGTCTGCCTCTGCCCAGTTATTATATTTAACAGCCTTCCGCTTCGGGTACTTCAATAAGGTATCGAATGAACCTTCTAACAGGGTACATCCCCATTCGGTGTATATGTCCTTACCGTCTATTGTCATAATACCTTCGCTGTTTTATCTTTGATTACTTTTACCTCTCCACCAGCGTTCTTTACGAACACCACAGCGTAGTTACTCGCATGGATTTCAGCCGTCGCACCGTGCATCAGAATTACGTTATACCGGGCAATTGTATCGAAATGGAGAACGGCCTTAGAACCAGCCAAGAACACCTTAACCGGATTGGTTAGCTCCACGTCCGTATCGATATAGATACCCATGCTTTCAGCTTTCTTGCCCCGGAACTCACGCAACTGTTCCATGGACGGGAAATTGTTCTTTGTGCAGAACTCTGTCCCCTGCGGTGTCAAAAGAAGACGCATAAGCTCTTCCTTACTCTCTGTGCCATGTAAGAGGCGGCAGGCACCTAACCGGTTTGCTATTTCAAAAAATTCTTTGTCCATATCGTTACATTCCCTTTATATTTACGTCAATTCTACCTTCCAGAGTTTCAAATGTCCTTTTTGTGTTCTCTGAAATCTTGCCGGCAACCTCTTTGATTTCTCTCGTATTCTCGGCTATCTGCTCGGTGTTCTTCTCTACCTTATCAGACAGGTCACGGATGGCATGAACATCCTCCCAGCCTTTCGACTGCATATCATATATGAGCTTCATTTGTTCCCTTATGGGCTGCGTGCTGTTGCGGATGTCTTCCAAGACTACACGAGCAGCACCGGTCTGCCCGGCTAATAAATCAATACTCTCCTGTGATGCCTTTGAGTAAGCTCCTTTCAGGGAATTATCAGAAACATCGGTATCCTCTTTTTTATTCTTCATCAGGCTATCAGCCCAGCCAAACTGTCGGTCCAACTCCTTTTGCAGTTCTTCTGCCATGTTGTAGATGTAATCCTGTTCCCAATCGGAGAAAACATTATCTGCGTAGAACTCCTTTAATTTCTGACGAATTTTCTCCATTGCCCCGGAAGAGTCAGTTGCTGCCTTGATGGATTCTGTGACCATCTGGCGCATCATCCTCTTGACCGTATCTTTAGCCGATTCAGCCCTGTTTTCACCGGAAGCCCAAGCTTCTGCTTGTGCATTGGCAAAATTTTCAATAGCAGATTTCAGGTCTTCCCCGAAAATGGCATCTTCTGCCTTCTCCTTATTATCAGCAATAGCTTGATTGATTTCGTCAATCTGGTTCTGCCAATCCTTAATCCTATCCTTGTCCGTTTTCTTCTTGTCCTGCTCTTCACGTATCTGTTGCTGGATAAGGACTTTCTGCTGTTCAAGGCGCTTGTTATTCTGCTCAATCAACTTAGAGGCATCTTTGGAATAAGCCTTATCTATCTCCTTGCCAAGTTTTTCGTAAGACTTATCAAGCGTGTCAATCTGTTCTTGTAACCGCTCAATACGTTTCTCGTTCTTCTTGTCGTGGATTTTGGCAATAGCACCGGCCAAAGAAGTAACCACCCCGATAGCTGCACCGGCAGCCATACCAATCTGTCCGAACATAGCCCCGGCTTTAGCACCATTCATGGCAGAAGACATCGTGTCCATTACAACATTAAGTCCTTCTGCTATGCCACTAAACGCACCACCGAAAGCATCACCTAATTTGGAGAATGTTTCAGAGAGGAATTGCCCGGCCTGCATGATGTCGTTCATGCCTTCCTCAATCTCGGCAAGACCTTCTTTTAGCTTTCTGGCATCATCACCGGCGGCAAAGACCTTTTTCAACCCACCGGACATCTTGTTAAAGGCAGTCTCGCATTGGTCCGCTTCACGGTTAACGTTGGCGATTTCGTCTTTGATGGCCTGTAACTTCTCCGGGGACTTTGAGAGGATGTCGAATTGATCTTTAGTCAAACCGAACAATCCATTACCGTCCGAGCCAGTCTTGAACTCTCCGCTATTGACATAATCAAGCATCTCCTGAGCTTCTTTGGCAATAGCACGAATATCGGCCACTGTCCGCTTACTCATGTCGGAAAATAGCTTCGTTATGATGGACGTTTTCTTCTGGGCCTCGTCATCGACTGCGGCCAGAGCTTTTTTCATCTCTTCACCTAGAGAGAGTTTCTCTCCTGAAGTAAGAGCTTTTGAAATCTTCTCATTATAGAGTTCAGTAACTGCCTGTCGCTTCTCCATGTATGAACCGTACTCCTTCAGGTACTCGTTCATCATGCGCTTTTCCTCGGCCAGTTGTTCACTGCTAACCAATCCGGTTGACTTCTCTTTCTTCACGTAGGAATTGACCAAAGCAGTCCGTATCTCAACCGTTTGCTCTTTAGTTAGCTTACCGTCTTGAGCGTCTTTCCACTCTTTCTCTTTCGCGAGAATAGCGGCTATCTCTTTGTCATAGTCGAGATTTATTTGGGCGATCTTCTTTTCGGAACCTTCTTTCATAAGGTTTATCTCGACCTGTTGGTTCTGAAGACGAAGGTCGAGTAATTCTTTATAGATCGCTTTTTGCTTTTCGAGTTCCTTATTATCGGAATTTGAGCGATTAAATCTATTAGATTGCCTTAACAGCATTCTTTGTGCGGCAGATCGTTGCGCCTCTAATCTGCTAAGCTCGGCTTCCGCTTGTGCTTCTTTTTGTTTAGCGTCTTTATTAGAATGAGATAAAGCGTTCGTGTCCCTTATTATTTCATATCTTTCCTTAGCAAGCTCTATTTCCTTATTGAACATCTCATCAGTCAATTTCGATGCCTCTTTTATCGCCTTGGATCGTTCCGACTCAGAAACACTTTCATCATAAGCCTTCTCCCTTAATTCATTGATTTTCGCCTCTAATTTGGCACGTTCAATTAAGTTTTCTCGTTCTTTAACATCTAACGCATTCTGTTTTTCAGCGATAGCCATTCTCTGCTCTGCTTTTTTATTTGTCTCATCCATAAATGAAGACAACTTGCTTCCGGCATCTTCTATGCCAGTTATCCCTTGTAAATAAGCATTTTCCAAACCACTTAGGCCAGCAGAGAAATCGCCGGAAAATATTTTCCAAATGGACTCTCCCATTTTCCCCACAGCTTTCAGGCGATTCATAACCTGTCCTTCGAGAAAGTCCGTTAAATCAGTCAAAGCCTCTTTGGGCTTTGTGAAGGCCTTATACAGCCATTCCCCTACATCATCAACAACATCAAGTACACTATCCAAAGTCTGCTTAAAATATGCGCTCGCCACATTTAAGGCATTCTGGCCTTCTTCCGTTCTATTGAACCATGAAGTTAAAGCGGCCAAACCCGCTGAAATAGCTGCCAGTACCGCACCTATTGGAGTTGCGATAAAAGTAAGTGATGCTTTTGTTAATGTCTTAATTGATGTAGCGACTTGCCCAACAGGTCCGGGAATAGATTGAATAGCATTCAACATCTCCTTATTGGAGACCACAACATCACCAGCCGTTTTTTTATAAAGAGCATACTCGTCTTTCAGCTTCTTTACAGACAAACGAGATTTTGCCTGTTCTTGTTGGAGACCGAAAAGTGTCGCTTTTTCTTCATCTAACGCCTTTTTTGCCGCAGTAAGTTCAGATAGTATCTGGTCACTATTTGTATTAAACTTGCCAAGGTTAGCATAAGTGGCAGCAAGCCTCTTCACGTCAGATTCAACATCTCTAACTACCGACTTCTGATTAATAATCTTGTCTGTTAGGTCATTTAATGCAGAAGAGCTTTGATATATCTTATCCTTGAAATTCTGATCCAGTTCATTACCTGCTTTAACAGCAGCCGATACCATTGTGTCCAGTTCCTTAATATTCTTCGATAACTGAACTTCCATTGCACGAAGAGTCGCTGGAGGGGTATTACCATCCATGCCGGAAAGAGTCGATTTTAATTTATCAATCTCCTCCCGTAACTTAATAACTTTCTGATAGTCAGAATCTACATGAAATACTAAACCTGGCATATATATTGTTTTGGATAAAAGTACATTAGACAAATGGAGTGAGAGAATTTTAGGGAAAAGGATATATGACAATTAAGCTGTTGTCGTAAAATAAAAGAGGCGGACTAACTACCCGCCTCTCTTTTGTCTCAGAAGATCCTTCCCCGACATTTTTATTACTTCTTTTTTTTCTTTGTCCTCATAGACAGCTCTCGGTTTATCTGCACTCATTAAAAGTAAAAGAAGATATGGAAGTTCCTCATACACCTCTCGATAAGAAAGATGCAAATCATCCATAAACGAAGCAATATTTCCGGCGATGGTATCGCCCCCTACAATTTTGGTTTTACTGTCAGATTTGCCAGTTCCATCGCTAACTGGCAGACTACGAAAAAATCTTTTCCTACAATAAGATTAAACGCTACAAGAAAAGCGTTATAAAATTCCTCATGCGTTCCGGATCGTATCTCTTCGATTTTATCTTTGACCTGATTCTCAAAGTCAGGAACATCACCTACTACAAGATAAGCCAAGCCTTTGACTATGTTATCCGTGTTTTCGGAAACGATTTTAAGCAACTCGGTCGCACTTGTATCAGATGGTATATCCACATGACTTAAATACTTAATAGCCCGCATCATTACTTTTACAGATGGAGATTTTATTATATGGACTTTCCCTGCTATTATTATCGTTTTACAATAATCCCCAGAAATCAAATCTGATATATTTTTTGCTGCCTCATTCATGATTTAGAAATTAGAGGGTGATCTCTCACCCCCCCCATTACACATTAATATTTAGCCTTGCGGAGTAGTATCTTCTCCGTCTTCCCAGCGTTCAATAGGAACACCATCCTTTATCGGCTTCAACGCAGTAAAGACAAGTGCAAGACCTATCGCTTTTTCATTTGCCTTACCCGAAGCAGTAACACCTGCACGTGGAAAAATGATTCTCACACCGTCCTCCGTTGTGCCACGAGCGGTAAACTCTTTACTCTCTACATGGTCAGCACGTTCCCATGTCCCGGGCTTACCACCCTCACCGGCTGTAAATTTACCTCCCTGGAACTTAGCCTTAGTTTCAAGATCATACATACCAATAGAGGCATTGATTTTAACCGCACCCGGTTTCTTTGAGGAATAATAGGTATTTCCGGCTACATCCTTATAATCCGTAACTGTAGGATCTTCATCCTCATAGGTGAAAGTGTCCTCGTGGACTACCGGAACTTCTTCGAAAACAGTACCTTCGGAACCATCAGCCCCGATCGGCGCAACCTCCAGCTTCTGAAGGTTTACAACAACGACTTTTTTATTCTCTGCCATAATTATCTCACATTTAAAACTTCAAACATTATTTTCACATTCACAAAATGACATTTTAACGGTGCATCTTTCTCTTGATGGGTAGAATAGACCTTGTAACGATAGGTAGAACCGTCAAAAGAGGAAACAGAACGTAAGCCGGACGCTTGCCGCTCTAATTCAGTCAACCTCTTTTTATTTGCCATTCCGTTAATATCAGGCACACAGAAATTCACTTCAACGAAACCTTTATTCCAGTAAGTTCCCGGTTTGGGTTCTTTCGGAATGACGGTTATCCTCTCTTCGGTGACTTCCCCTTCCGGTATCGCATCCTTCTTGTAAGTAGGGATACCGAACGGCTTCAAGTCCCGAACCAGAATAGTTTCTATGTCGCCTGTTACTATCATTATCCAACAACCTCCCAATCTTCTGCAAACACATCACTGATAGATGGGACCCAAGAATCAGCACGTCCGGTATTCTCATTGTAGATAAGGCACTGCGAAGTGTAATCTACAAAGCCCTTCCCTTTCAGAATAAGGTCTTTCGCTGACTGCGGTAATGATTGCATCTTTGGGATAATCTCTTCGGTGATATGAGCAGGGATTTGTTTTACAACAAATAAACCCTTACCGTTCCAGCCACTTCTGCGTACAGCAAGACCGTATTTAAGTGCTTCGATTGCCATACCGAAACTCATGTGTTCCATACGGAAAGATTTTTCAAAAAGCCTATAATCTAAAACTTGATTATATCTTCCCATTAATTCACGTTGCAACACGAGTAAAAACGCTTGAATGTCATCCTTTACCACCTCACGAAATTTGTCAGAACGGACAAAAGCAGAGCATTTTTCAAACTTATCTGCAAGGTCTTTCTTCTCGATACATAAACGGTCTATGTGAGTTTCTGCCACTTGATACGCCTTTTCAAACACGTCCTTAGGCGACCAACTAATGTAACCTTTATGTCGTTCGTCATTCGGTTTACCACCATCCAGATATTCTACCAAATAGCCATCTGCATTCGGGTCTTCGTTTTCGGGTTGTTCCCAACCACGGTACTCATTATAAGCACCTAATGTCATCGCAACAGCTAACAACTGTTTTGTTCCAATATACTTTTTCATTTTTCAAATTTCTCTTTTAAAAGTTTTTCTGCTTCCAAGGCAGCACCACTCAATACTTCAAATCCTTTAGCTTCTACATACGAGGCGTATTCCGTCTCATTCTTCAGCGTCAATCCCGTTTCATCTACTTCATATTCGTTAGATTTACGAAGAGTACCGGTGATGTCCTGATAGTCCCCATTATCCTTAGCGTACTGAACGGCTTCCTCTCCTACTTCAATCATCGCTTCTTTGACCTCTTCATAGAACTCATCAAAGGCCGCATCAACATCTGAGAAGTCAAAATCTACAACCATATTTCCGCATACTTGAAATAGTTAGACTTACCGGACTTGATAACCTTTCCTTCAGCTCTCACACTTTCCCCATCCATGATTCTTACCTCGGTACCTGCATTTAGTTTCTCGCCCTCATAAACTATATGATAATTATAGTCGTACATTACCCCATTTACGGAGATTTGCTTCATCACGCCATTATCATCACACCGGCAGGAACCGAAGTCTATCCAATCCTCTTTTGAAGGAATTGGGTTCATATCCTCGTCAAATGACGGACCGGACACGACCTTGACCATTAATCTATGTGGAGCGAATATCATAAGAACTTGACTTTGGGTTTATCGGTATTGAGTTCGTCTTTCACCCCGTACTTCTTACACAAGAAAGAATAGTAGTCCTTAATCCCTTTAATGTCCCAAGACATTGAGAAACCACTTTCCCCGATAGATGTGGCCCGAAGTAAAAGAGAGGGGATGAACTTCGCCATCGCCACAGAGACACGACCGTAGCAATCCTCATTCATCTCATCCTCTCCGCTTATCTTAGAGGTAAGACACATATCCAAAAGGTCAGCCTCCGACAAGTTAATGCCGAAGGTCTGGAACTTCTGCTGTATGTAGTCGTTTACCGTCATGCCTCAATTCCTAAAGCCTTTTTCAAAGCCGAAGTCTTTTCTTCGTCCAAAGCAGTAACATTAGCCAAAAGAGTTTCATCTTTCATGTTCATGTTACCTTTCTCGCCAATAGATTTCAAGGCTTCAACCAACTCTTTCTTTTCGAACTCCTTTTCAAAGAGGGTGATTTTCATCTCCTTCTTTTCTTCGGGAACTACAACACGTTCGGCCAACTTGCGACTTTCCAAGTCTGCGACACGGGCTTCATCCTCAATTTCGAGAACTTGCCCCGGTTCGTAATACTTGCCGTTAAACTTATCACGAAAGACTTCTGTAACTTTTACTTTCATAGTCACCTCCTTATGCTGATTGGATTGAAGCAATATCGCTCAAGTCGAAGTTGGTAATCAAATCCGGGTTGCTGATTTGCGGAATCCACTCTGCCGTATATTCCATGTAACGACCGTTCTTGTCACGGTAGTTGGAAATAAGCATCTGTCCGTCTGTCGGGATATAGGTACGTCCTGCCACCGGGTCTGTTTTTTCATACGGGGTATGATGGCGCATATAGCCGATTTGGTCGGAAGATAACAGAGTGATACGATTGTCCGCATAAATCTGTACGTTCTTACCCGTTTGATCTTTTACGTAATCTTCCTTGATTTCGATACCAGGAAGGCCGATGCCTTTGAATACCTCGGAAGCCAAGTCAGATGAAATCAAACCAGTGCTCAACTTCATCTCATTAGTTCCGAGAATCATCTTGTACTGTTCGCCAAATTCAGATGAACCGAGAACGTGCTTGTTGAAAGAAGCACGGGTCATAATCATCTTGGCGTACACACCGAAATCAGGAATCAGAGATTGTAGCTTCTCTCTTAGGTAAGAGATGAACACATTCTTACTGTCTACAACTACATCCGCTTTAGCGGGCTTTATGAAGTTAAACGGAAGGCCAATTTCCAACAACTTATTGTCTGTATGTCCAGAGGTAATCGCTGCGTCCTTGTTATAGACTGTAGCTTCACCTGTCATCAACAAAGCACCGACAACAATATCCATACGCTTGTGGGCTGCAAGCATAACTTGACGGAAATCATCCACTAAGAAGTTTACAATCTCTTCCATAGCTGCCTTTTGGTCGGCAGGTTTGGCAGCATTGTACTTATCAATCAAATCCTGCAATTCAGAAAGACGGTCGATAGACATCTGGTAAGTATCACCCAAATAGGCAATCTCACCATAGCCGGAACCAATATTCCTACGCTCACGGATTGGCTTCTCACCAAAACGGGAATTGATTGAACCAGCCATCACCCCGGTAACAGAACCGATATAATCCTTGAATACGCGGGTTGTTACACTACGGAAAGCAAGATACTGTTGCCAGTATATTTTGTCCTTACGCGTTACGTTTACACGTCTGATGATAGCGGAAACAATGTTCGCATCATCGAATAATGTTTGAATCGTTAAAAACATATCTCACCTCCTTACTCGTTAAATTCAAACCATCCCTTCAAATTAGTCTTATCGTTCTCGGAGAACGGCATAACCAATTTGGAAGGCTCAATTTCTGCGGCTGTACGAAGTAATGATACCAGTACGATACCGTCTTCTACTTTGGTACGATTGTACAAAGCAGAGTTAGCAACATACTTCTGTTTCGTCCCACCTACTGCGGTAGCTTCGAAAAGAACCGCATCCTTAGCGATATTTTCACCGAAAGCAGCCTTGATAGTCAAGACATCATAGTCTTTGTTTGACTTGTCAATAGAGTCTACTTCCGCACCTTTCTTTCCGCTTCCGATAAACATTCCCTTATAAGCCAAAGAGTTCTTGGCTACCTTGATAGACAAAGCCGTATCACCAGCGGTATAGGCTTCGACAACTTGCACATTGATTACCGCATAAGCAAACTTGTTTTTCAAGTCTGCATAAATCGGGGTAAATACAGGCAGGAAACTTCCCACCGTCAAGTTCGTTGTGTCGAGCTTGTATGGGCCACGTCTGCGGATGCCCGTTTGGACATCGTAACGTTCCTCTTGCTCAACAGGCGGAACTAAATCATACTTAAATCCTGCTGACATAATTAATTCTTGTTTTGTTCAACAATCGTTTTTGTCCCCTCGTCAATCATTTTAGCAATAGATTCAGATTCTTTCTCAATCTTCGCTTCTGCTGATTCAGGAGGAATAACACCGGCAAAGCCTTCATTCTTCAATTCCTGTGCTACATCCTTGAAATAAGTATCCAAGTCTGCATCTTCGGGAACAGCATAACGCTTTGCTTGTGATTCGGGAATACCGTACTCCTTAGCCTTGGCAAGAACCTGTTCTTGGCGTGTAGCTTGTACTTTTTCCGTTTCAAACTGAGTCAGCTTGTCGGAAAGAGGCTTAACGGCTGCACTCACTGCGTTTGCAATGATGGTTGCCATGTCATCCTGCGGAACTGGTGATGGATTTGGGTTAGGATTGGGATTCTCGATTGGCTTACCGTCCTTCAAGCCATGTTTCTTCTCGTAGTTAGCCACTGCGGAAGCACCTGCACCATTAGCCCGGAAATCACCATAGGAATTTAACACGTCCTGGAAGCCTACTCCATCCGCAATTGTCTGTAATTGGCTTTCGTCCGTAACACCGGCCGCTTTCTTTTCTGCGATCCGGATTAAAGTAGCTTCATCAACCCCAGGGAATTTGGTTTTGAGTAATGCTAAAATCTTTTCTTTCATACCGTATGAATTTTCGTTTAAAATCTTTGGTATAAAAGTAGATAGGTTATGTATAGATAAGAAATTTCAGAATACGGAATACATGACAATAGAGCTATTGTCGTAAAAAGGAAAGTAAAGAGCATAAAAAAGGCGTGAAGCCTAAAGAATCACGCCTGTAATAGTAAAAACAATTCTTTAAAAACCTAACATAGCTTCCGGAGGTATGTTTAGCACACGACAAAGTAATCTTGCTATTTTCAAAGTCGGTTCTGAACGACCTGCAAGATAATCATTAATACGTGAAGGGCTAACTCCTATTTCACCGGCGAGTTGCCTTTGCGTCATTCCTTTTTCTTCAAGAGATAATTCTATTAATTCGGCAACAGTCGGCTTTTCTATAGGATAATGCTCCTTTTCGTAAGCAATCACTATATCAGACATTACAGTAAGTTCCACCGCATTCTTATCGTTTGCGGGGGTATTACCATCAACCAATGGCAACAGTTCTTCTACTCTTGCCAATGCAAATTCGTATTGTTCCTTACTAACTTTATTCATATCCTATATCTTAAATGGTTGAACAATCAATTTTATTATAATCTTTATGAGTACCCACCCAGCGGATGAATATATAACCCATTGTAAACTTTACGACAACTACCAACCGATACCTGTTGCCCCTGATATTAAAAACATAATGCTGGTTGCCTACATAATCAGCAGAAAGAAAATCAACCTTAATATCAGATAAGTTTTTCCATTCAGCCTTTTCTGCAATATCATACCAACGCTCAAGAGCTATGCGTGAATCTTCATAACCTTTAGTTTCATAGAAATCTTTCAGCTTCTTATGTGATACTATTCTCATTTCTCTTTCATTTGATACAAAAATACAAAATAATTCCGTATTACAAAACTTTTATAAGGAATTTATTTTACATAATAGAATTTAGATAATAAAAAAGCGGAACTAAATAGCCCCGCTCATTAATATCATATTATCACAACTATGCTGCTGTAGGAGAATTACTTTGTTTTTTCTGTCTTTTGGCTCATATCTTCTTCAATCTCTTTTAGCTCTTCGTCGATGCGATCCATGTTTCCGGCGAATATGATACCTTCCCTACGGGACCATATTCCACCATTTACAGCAGAGACAGCAGTAGAAACCTTATCTGAGACGTTATCAATCATGTACGGAACAATTTCTACATCAACATCAATCGTTTCTGATGCTTTCTCAAAATTGGTATTAATAGAACCGAGTGCTGATATTAAGAAATTCACACGCCTTTGTAGAAATGGACCTATTTCCTCTGCCGTATTTTCTACTGCCATATGTGCACCCATGAATACATACCGGAAGGCTTCGCCCGATAATGCGTTTCCTGTACCTTTTAAATTCTCAAATGAAATGCGGGGAGTATTGGTAAGTGCATATGCCTGATTGAAGTGATTTTCAAATTCGACTTTTACAGGGTCGCTTGCCTGGTTCCATGTCAAATAAGCTGCATCTGCTCCTTCTGTAAGTTGAACAACCCTATTTCTAAACTCGCCAGAAAGTTTTTCTACATCACCTATCAGTTTCAGTATCGGGAAGAAATGATAGTCGATACAGTCGGCGTAGCTGGACAAAAGTTTCTCCAATCGAACACGAATAGTCTTTATCTTCTCACAATATGCTTCCGGCCGGTAGCTATATATTACAGGCAGTTTCTTAAAGCCATGCTTGAAAGCGGATACCATCTCCCAACCTTTGTCTAACTCCCACTGAAAGACTACATCTTTCGTCACAGTCATAAAGCAGGTGATTTCGTGGTCGTCCAGGTCTTTCTTCTTGTACTCACGGGAGAAAGCAACCATATCACCGGAATCATCAAAGAACGGATAAAGTTTATCGCCCCGGAACGGAGACCAAAGAACACTACGAAGTTTGTATTGTGGCATGGACTTACCGAATAGATTAGCCACTTTCGCCTTTAGTTTAGCCCAGAAGCCGTCATCTTTCGTTACATACCAATATTCAGCACATTCCTGCTCTGACAGCCAAGAACGAACAATCTTCCGGTTCTGATACTTGATTTTGTTCTTCTTTAGAACCTGTTTCAAAGCCTCAAAGATACCTTTCTCCGATTCATCCGGGGTACAATCCATCTTCGGCTCGGTACCGACGGTGAAAGCCGTCTGGATATTTACGATATCCTGCTCCAAAGGCAGAGCGATTCGGTTAGGATCTACCTTCTTCGTTTTTTTCGGAATGACGGTAGTCTTACCGGTCTTTTCGTCAAATACCTCTTTCTCCTGCTCAATTGTGATTTCAATCTGTGGATACTTCTCTTTATCCACGATGATTTCGTGTCTATTCGGGTCCCAGTCGGCATATAGTTTCTCCCTGTCTGGAAGCTGAGTTTTCCGACCTTTCTTCAGATAGTAGATTTTACGGTCTATATCTTCGAGTGCTAAAATTTCGTCTATCGTTTTCATTTGATTATATTTTAATGTGCAAATACTCCTGAATTATCTTTCGGCTTCAAAATTCGTCCGAGGATGTGCCCCAAGATATAATACCTAATGGGGTCAATCGTATGATTCCAAGCGTCTACCGGTTCATTGATATAATGCCCGTCCTTGTCTTTATCCCAGACATATTTGCGAAGCTCTTCAATGATGTGATAAGAACGTTCTGTAACGAATAGTTCCATTTCATGTATCTTGTCAATGCCAGCCTTGATTGAACCAGGAAACTTATCTACTGGATAGATATTCACTCCCCTATTCTTGATTTCTTGTATCAAACGAGGGTCTGCACTATCACCATATACTTTCAAGCCCCACGGTTTTAGTTTTTCAGCGATAGCGTTAGTTAGCATTCCAGTTTCATAGAATAGCTCATCTACATACAATCGATTATCCACAATCCCACACCGAATACCGGTTGATGGGTCATTAGTATATCCCCAGTCAGAAGCAAGAGCCACTTTCTTACACCACTGTGGGAACTCTTTCACAATTCCCCACTTCTTGAACACTGCACCTTCCGCAACGTCAGCCCAGCGACCGATAACGACATGAGCGTACTTTTCGGGATTGTTAGCCTTCATATCCTCTACTTCTTTCAAGAACTCCGGTGAAAGGTTATCCAAATTGTCAAAGTAGGTCGTATGAATGTGGAGCACATTCGGATGAGTTGAGATTTGAACCTGTACGCCGTCAATCTCTACCAGCTTATGAGTATTCTCAATGTACTTTTTATAAATGAAGTGATTAGAATCAGTTGGATTCATTATGATCATGATCCGGTTCTGGATTCCTATCTGCCGAATGGAGAGCATAATCTTGTCAAAGCTATTCTCATCTGTCCATTCCTCGGCCTCGTCACAGACAAAAGTTGTCAAAGCATGGATAGACTTTAGTTTTGCTGTCTGATTACCGGAGGATGTTTTTATACCCCGAAACATAATACGACTTTTAGTCATTTTATTGACTATATCCGTCTTGGTCGTCTTGAAATACTTTGTTGTCCCATCTAATTCTATCTTTTCCATCATCTCTGGGATAATGGACATATTAGCGGAGACCATCGTATAACGGGTATAAAGGATCTGATGTACCATCTTTTCGGCTTCTGTCATTTCAAAGGTCAGTCGTTCAACGAAAGCTGATACGTTGAACGACTTGCCGGAACCGCGTCCACCTGTGATAAGGATGATAAACTTTTCTTTATCGGTGTACAAGGGGTGATATATCGTCTGAGGTGTAATCATTTCAGCTTATCTTTAATCCATGAATCAATACTGATACCGTGGTTTATGTCTGTAGGAATGTCGGCATCTTCATCCTGTTTGCGCTCAACCTTTCTCCACTCTTCATCATAATGATAGAGCCAAGTCATTTGAGCACTTAAATTGGGAGCCAGTTCACCTTCTACAGTTTGAACCTCTTCTTCACCTGTCAGATTGCCGTCCTTATCCTTAATTTTCCGAATAGTGGTACTCTTTGTTTTCACACCACCAAGCGCCATAGCAAGGAATTTAGCCCGGACAAGAGAGTTTATCGCACAACGCGCGCGTGAAAGGACATCACTTAATTCACTGTATGCGCTCTTCTTCTCACTAAACTTTTGCGGTGACAATCCAATAGCATGAGCAATTTCCTTATCCGTGAATCCCTTTTTGGCATACGATTCTACGAGAGAAAGAAAGTCCTCGCTTGTGTAATCAAACTTAGGCTTTCTTCCTCCTTTACCTTTTGTATTTTGAGATTCACTTTTTGCCATATCACACCTCCACTATTTCAAATTCATCTGCATACGTTTTGCCAATCCAATCTACTTTTTGCTTTTCAGTAGCGGATTCATAAATGCGCCCACGCTTAGATAAATGACGATTCAAGAAACGCTCACGGCTTTTATATTCTCCGTATGATTTATCAGTGGATAATCCTTTCGCTTTACAGAAGAACAATCCGGTTTCTTTATGTTTGAACTTTACTGCCATATCAATCTACCCTTTCAATCATTTCGTCAAACAGTTCGCCTTTGATAAACTTCATATCCGGATCATACCCAAATCTTGCCATGAAAGCAGCTTTCGCTTCATAGGTATCAAAAGACAACACCACATAGGCATCCATATCCTCGGCTGTCTTCTGTGCGCTCTCCTTAACTTGTTGCTTGACTTCTTTCATGTGGGCAACCTTCTCTGCACGCTCTAATTGCTTGGCGGCTTTCTCGGCTTCTTTCTGTTCGGTCACAGGTGACATCATATCAGACAGAGCATCAGCGATAGAGCTTTCCTCTTCGGTCTGTAATAGGTAATCGACGCCAATCATGTTCAGGTCGGCATCGGTCAATCCTGCGTCTTTCCAATCAATATCGGGAACAATTCGGGCAAGAGCATCGAAATCCCATTTTCCCCCTATATTGGGATTGTTAAAAGCAATATTCGCTTCCTTTTCTTTTTTTTGCGTATAATCAGCAACCTCTACTTTTAATCTGTAATCATTTGCTGGATAGCCTGCCCACTCATCAAGAATTTTAATTTTCTGATGACCGGACACGACAGTATTTCCATTCGCTCCATTTATAACGATACCTCCAGCTACACCGAAGTTTTTAAGAGAGCGTTTTAATTGTTTTTTGCCGTCTTCATCAATAACTCTCGGATTGTAATCCGAAAACTTTATTTGCGAACGGAGAATTTCTATCGTTTTTGTTTGAAATAATTTGCTTACATCCATAATATATGATTTTAGTGAATGGCAGAACGATTAAGTTCTACCGATTCACTCTTTATATACTTTGACAATTCCATGCTAGCCATTGCTTAAAGCGAATCTTCCTGTTCCAACTTTCTTTGTCTTGTCACGCAATCTTCCTTGTGCATCTCTTGCTCCAAGCAATCCCATCCCTCTGACTCTACGGGATGATATTGCAGCCTGTGATATTCTTGCCGCCCTATTGTTACCATCCGCATACCGATTTGCGCCCTGCAACTGCGACCTTAATCTTGCAGCTTGTGCATTAATGTCATTCAAACTTTTTCTTCTAACTCAGCAATCCTCCTATTAATTTTGTTTATTATGATACTCCCAAAGCACTCTTTCAGCCATTGGGAAAGTTTTATAAATTCTCTGTAAGTCCTGCGGGTAATTCTTCTCCATCCAAAGCATACAATCGATATTGAACCCAACCCCCGAACTGGCTTTTATTGAATATCGTACCGGTTCGGGAAGTCCTTTCTGTCTCATGTAAGTAAGAACATCTCTTTGCGTCCAATCGGCCAAAGGATAAACCTTCCCTGCGTTCTCATAATCTGGATAGGTATTCAACATTAACCGGCGGTTCATGCTATCAGCCTTCTTCATGCCATAAAAAACGAAGTCGATGCCAAATCTTAACCGCATGGCTAAATCAACATCTGCCAGCTTCAAGAGCTTTATCTTCGGATTGGGTACACAATACATACCGGATCGGAGAATATAAGTAAGATTCCAATGTGGCACCTGGATAAACTCAACTTTCGGGTATTTGGATTTTACCCACTTGATATATCTTTCAATATGCTCTAATCCTTCAACAAAGTACATGAATACACATACAACTCGATCAAACTTCGGATAGATCAGATCCAGCAACACAAGGCTATCCTTACCCAAAGAACAAAAAACGATAGCCTCATTAGATTTTACTCTAACGAGGTCTATCGTCCTATATGTTCTCTCAAGCAAGGTCATCCCGAACTCATACCTAAACCAGAGCGTACATTTCTGTACTGCTGATTTCTGGTAATAAATCTACCACCTTGAGAAACTCTGTTTGTTCCTGGTACCGTCAAACCTCTACGGCCGCCTCTGTAATTAGAGGTCGCAAAACCTGTTCTGTTAGTTCTTCTACCGACTCAGCAAAATTATTAATGGTTAAACATTAGACTTCTCTATCACTTTACCCAAGTCATAAATGATTTGGGCCATCACGTACTCAACACCATCTACTTCATAGGGGATTTCGTTGTCGTCTTCGTCTGTTAGGATCTCAACCTTTGCACCTTTAACCTCGACAATAGCAAACGGGCGTGCGCCCTTATATTCACCTGTGAGAAACTTGATAGCATCATATTCGACCGGTACGACTTCGGGTTCTTGATCTTCTGGCACTTCTTCAAAGTGCTTATATTCTTTGTCGCCGACCTTATACCGGATATACTTTTGAGAAGTGTTAGGCCGGATTTCTCTGAACTCTTGTTTTTTCTTACCGGCTAAAATCTCATCGAAAAACTTCTGTTTAATCGAAAGTGTTAATACATTCATAATCGTGTCTATTTTATTAATAAATAATTAGTTGCGGGGGCGTGACTCGAACACGCGACCTCTACCAAGTCAAAGTAGCAAGCTTACCACTGCTCTACCCCGCGATAGCACCACTAAGGTACTACCATAACCAAAGATACAGAAAGATCTTCAATCGTTATTTATGACAATCGGCTTATTGTCGTAAACTAAGCCATTTATCACGCTTTTCTCTGCACGCCTCTAAAGTTGGCGCACAACAAGCGAACAATTCACCACTTTCAGTACGATAGTCGTACTGGTACATTCTCACTCTCTTACCTCTCAACTTAGTAGTGTAGGTACAATAATTCTCTTTACCGGGTTGACATACGCTACAACCGTTTTTGTTTATTGTGTTCATCTTGATAATGGTTTTAATTCGTTGAAAGTCCACCCAGCTTGTTTTAGTTTCTGTAATCCGTCAGAAGATATGGCATATTCAACCGGGCGTTCAGTACAATCTCCATATCCACCAAAATAGAATGTAGCATTATGCGTGACACCAAGCGATTAAATTTCTTTAACCTTTTGCTCTGTATTTCGCCAAAGCCATTCTCTGTTCTTATTAGAGCTATCCTCTTTGTCAATAACTACAAAATATCCTTCTATGCACCCGTAATTATCAAATTCAGAGATATAGATATATTTTGCCTTTTCGACAATCTGCTTTTGTAGCCATTCTTCTGTATTAGGATTATCTTCGGGTAAAAGAAAAACATTGAAGAGGCACGCACCCATATTTTTTCCTTTTTTCTCTACGCTGCCTTTTCTAAATAATTTAGGATTATCAATCACAAACTGCATCAAATCCGTTTTTCTTACTTTCAGCTCTTTGGCAAGTTCTGACAATAGGCAGTAGCGTTCATTGTTTGCCATTTTAAGAAGGTCAAATCTTCTCTTAATTTCTTGTATATCCATAATCATTCATTTTTAAGTAAATTCAACATCACTAAGATTAAGCACACCTTTATCCGAAAACTCATATCCTATGTATCTAACCGAATTGCCGTTTATAATGTACCAATCTACTTGATTATCATCGTCACCATGCGCGAAAAGCAAATCATTTGTCACACTTTTACCTCTCTTTAATCCTACGTAATAGTTATTATTGTAGAAGCTTATTTCGGGGATATGCTTAAATGTACTTGTATCTATACCGTCATAGACACCGTATTTCTTCTTAAAATGTTCGTCCATTATTTCTTTGCTTTACTTGTTCAATCAAAAACTTTCTAAAATCATTCTTGTATTGGCTATGAATGATTTTATACTGTTGTGATAAGTTAGGCAACTGTTTGTGCCCTTTGCTATGCAAGAACTTGGCAACCAATTCAACCTTTTCGTGATTACTGAAACCTCTATCCTTGCACATATTTGAAATACATACATTCGCCTTGCTCGATGGCTTCTTTATGATAGGAGGCGCATTACGCTTGCCATAAGAGCGCGTTCTTGGAAAACCAATCGCTTCACCTAAATATTCACCTGTGATGTAATCAAATTCACCACTTATTAAACTATCTGCTATTTCGCCCATAATTATTTATCTTTATTTGATTTCAACTTGTTAGCTCTCTTTCTCAGGCTTTCTGCCAATTCGTAAAAAGCGATATTAATCAAATCACAATCTTTAGTTGTGCGGATTGCATCAGATACCCTATCAGATTCTATAAGTGCATCTGCGCTATCTGCAAATACTTCTAATGCCAATATCTTTGCTTCTCTCTTAGTCATAACGCTTCATATTTTGGCGTTCTGCAAACTCAAATGCTGATTATGAGTCAGCAAAATAATTTATCCGGTTGCCAGTAATTGTATCTATTACTTCGTAAATTTTGCAACCGCATTCAGTAGCTTCACGAACTATATATTTACTCTTCTGATTCATAAATTTATTATTGTGGTAGCCCGAAGGCTACCTGGTTAAACTTAGAACTTCTCAATTTTAAGATTGTCGTTAATGATAAACTCACGACCACACTCTAAAATCATGCGTGTATCTGTTATTCTTTTTATCACTCTTACTACGTCATCGTGCGATATGCGTGGCGTACCATCTGCATAGCGACCATTGGCCAAGTCACCTGACACTCTATATCTCAAACCTACTACTACCTCATTTATATTCATAATCTTCTATATTATGCAGGGCTTTCGCCCTGCTGGTTAAACTTATACTAATTCAATCGCTCTTGCAGGTACACCAATCATAGTCCATGTTTTACCGTCTTTCAGGTAATCTACCGAATACTCTATGTCAAATGTGCATACGTTAGTATCTACGCTTGATATAACGCCTTCTACCTTACCGCTCTTTGTAGTTACTACTACTGACTGACCTTTCTTAAATTCTGCTGTTGCCATAATCGTATATCTTTTAATTGTTATTACTTTGTTTCTTTCTGATGATGCAAAGATAAAGCAAACTTTATTAAAAGCAATACTTTTGATATAGTTTTCTTTATCAATTAAGAATATTTAATAAATCAAACTTTATCAATATTAGGTTATACGATAAAGTTTGCATTACTTTGCGGAGTAATCAAAATAAAGTATAGTTTATGGATTTACGAATAAAAGAAATAATGAATGAGCGTAATGTTACTTCTGCGTGGCTCGCTGAACAAGTTGGTATTTCAAAGGTCGCTGTCAGCAATATTGTAACAGGTAAATCATCGCCTTCTTTGGATAATCTCATAAAGATAGCCGGTGTTCTTAATATATCTATCACTGAATTGATAGGGGAAGAAAAAGAGGAAAGCACTATCATCTGCCCTCACTGTGGGAAGAAAATTAAAATAGAGAAAGGAGAATAGATATGAAAAAGAAGTTTGTAATCAGAAAAATTATGATTGGCAGAGAATCCTTGTATTTGTATAAAGGAGAGTATGGAAATACATTTGGCTATGGCATCAACCAAGTTTATGAAATTAAACAATTTGATGCCAAAGAAGAAGCTGAAAGCATTATTTCTCAATTAGGTGATGGAATGTACGAAATAGTAGAAGTGTACATAAAATAAGCCGGAGCTAAACTCCGGCTTTCAACCTTTCCATAATCTCCCCATATATCCAATCCACATCCTGACGGAAATACTTATACAACTGATAAGAGAATACCAGATTATTACGGTTATCGGATATGGCCGTCTGCGCGCTAACACCTAAGACCTCCGCTAATTTATTCCGAAGGCCGTTCTTCATTTTTCCGCCGGCGAGCGTGCTTGGAGAGTACAAAAACAGGATGATAAAGATGAATTTCTTTCTTTGGGTAACATTCCCTACCCTAAACGTTTCCTTTTGAGATATGATCTCCTGGAACCACGTATATAACGTCCCTATCATGTTAAGGTCGGTCAATGTAGGTTCTGTTAGTTCTTTCTCTCTTTCTGACAACTTGGATTTCTGTTCCCGGATAGATTTTATTTCTGCGATTTCTGAAAACATGGCACGATTATTTTAAAGTAAATAGTATATTTGCACTATAATCGTGTGGAGAGGTGACGTTACTGGTGGTTCGGGGCGTTGCCTCTCGTGTTTTTAGAATGGTAAATCATCTTTTGGCGGCTCAGGTTGATAGGGTTCAGGCTGTGGACTGGCTTCTTGCTGGGTAGGTCTACTTCCTAATAGCTCCAACTTATCGACAAATATTTCTGTCACATACCGCTTTGACCCTGTCTTATCCTCATACTGCCGGGTCTTAATCTTACCCTCGATATAGATTTGAGAACCTTTCTTGACATACTTCTCTACGACCTCGGCAAGTCCTTTCCAAAAGATAAGGTTGTGCCATTCCGTGCGTTCCGGAACCTGTGTACCGTTTTGAAGGGTATACCCCTTCTCTGTGGTAGCAAGCGAAATGTTAGCAACCTTTGTTCCTGCAACATCTTTCACTTCAGGGTCTTTACCGGTATGGCCGAGAAGGATTACTTTATTTACGCTCATGATTATGCTATTTGATTATATTTTTCTGCTATTCTTCCGAATCTTTCCGGGTCAATCAACTTTGTAACGAATACATTGAAAGCCTCTGTTGCTCTTTCAGATTTACTTGAAGTATCACTGTTACCCGATATGGAAGCCGCTAGTTCTGCTGTGTACCTTTCTGTAGTAGGTAATAGAAGATAATCCATTTTATCCGAGTGTATTCCAAATATCTCATAGGCATCTTCCCGGTAGAACTTAACCAATACCCTGCTACTTTGGCAAAAGATATTGATTAGCATTGAAAGGCTGGCAATCCTGTTATCGACTCCAGAAATATTACAATCAAGCATAATCTGGCTAATGGAGTATTTTAGGATGTCTATGTCTTTCAAGAAACAGTCTTCCATATCCTGAAGGACAGATGCGAATATTTCAGGAGAGACATTGACGTGTGAACGCATATCCAAGTTGTATTTAGCTATTTCATGCTCCGCCTTTTGGAAATCCCGTTTAGCGGAGAATCTGAATAATCCTGATGTTTTAAGTTCTTCTTTTAGCATCAGGATATGATTATACACTTGGTCATTAATAAATAACCCGGAGTAGTGTAAGGTGTGTTCCTTTGTTACTCCTGGCAACGGATTGATATGTTCTTTTTTATAATCGGCTATCGCTTGAACGTAGCCGCAGTAATTAATGTTCATGATGGTTTTATTAGTTTTATGTTTTATAGTCTGAAAGCAAAAGAGTTTACAAAGGCCGGGTA
>NZ_QRMP01000004.1:67317-193872 GCF_003473295.1 Parabacteroides sp. AM08-6 | reverse complement strand
TGTTGGTTATTCATCCAATGGCGGATGATGTCCCAAAGGTAAGAATTTTATTGAAGAAGTAAAGGTTTGAAGTTCTAAATTATTTCCGGCCTCTTTTCTCCTTCCTTTTCCTCTTTCTTCCTCTTGTTTCTTTGTCTTTCCGCTGGCGGGGGAAGGGGTGTTGTATCTTTGTTATGTGATTAAAAACAAGGTGTTTAATTAAAAAAACAAAGAAGAGTATGCCTGCAAAGTACAAATTAGTGTTGCGTAAAGATATGCGCAAAAATGCGGCGGTTGATGCCAAGTTATATTATGCCAATGCGAAAGCGGCGGGGACGGTGAGTGTGTATGAGTTGTGTGAATTGATAGCGGAAGACTCTACTGCATCGTCCGGTGACGTGAAGCTGATATTGGACGAGCTGATTCGGGTGATGCGCAGAAGTCTGGGTAAAGGAGAGGTCGTACAGGTAGGGGAGTTGGGGAATTTCCAGCTTCAGTTCGGCAGTACCGGTACGGCAACGGAAAAGGAGTTCAGCCAGTCGCTTATCAAGAACAAGCGTATCCTGTTCCGTCCCGGCAAGATGCTGCGTGATGCCGTGAATAATTACACTTTCGAGAAGCTTGTTCCCGAAACTCCGCCGGTTTCCGAACCGGGAGGGGGTGATGAAGAAAACCCGGATATCCTTTAAGGTTCTCCCAGATGTGCCACGATGAAGTCCCGTTGTTTCGGGGTCAGATACTTCTGTCCGGGATGCCAGCCGGTACTCTCGAGTTGGGCGATTAAGACGTTGCTGACACGTATCCATTTGAGAAGCTGGCACGTGGCACTTTTCTGGGAGATATTCGGGAAATATTGCAGGGCCAGTTCGCCCCAACCCCATACTTTATTCTGATTAAATGAGTTTTCCATTGTTCGGAATATTATGTTTTCTGGTAACTAAGGTAGTGATTATTTTTCTGATATACAATAATATAACAAATAAAAGACAGATGAATAAGAAGATTTTATATATCCGCCAATGCCGGCCGGCAGCCGAGGAAGCGGGAAAGGTATTCAATATGAATCCGCGTGTTATTCTGGCGCAGGGAGCGTTGGAAAGCGGGTGGGGAACATCGTTGCTGGCTGTGGAGCATCACAACTTTTTCGGTATCATGGGGTATGGTACGGCCAATGCGTACTGGCATGGCGAACGGGCAGTACTGGAGAATGCGCGGGGGATAGAGTTTCATTTCCGCCACTATTCTTCCTTGCGTATGTCGTTCCTCGATTTCGCTCGCCTTATCCATACCGGCTATCACCGTGCCTGGAGTTTCAGCCGCCAGCCGGAAGTCTATGCCAAAGAGATTGCCTATAGTCCCTATATCAGCGAATTGAACCATGACAACCGGGAGGTTTATCGCCGTAATATTGTCCTTTTGGAGGAAGAAATCGGACGTATTATCGATTGGGGAGAGGATATGGAAGTCGCAGCGTGAAAGATTATAAAGAGTTATCAACTAAAGAATTATCGTGATGAAAAAGCTAAAAGAGATTTTGGAGTTTATTATGAGCCTTTTGGGCTTTTTGTTGAACCTGAAAAAGAAGAATCCGGATGAAAAAGATGAAACGGGAAGGAGTGATGTGTTACCTGGCAATACTGGGGATAGCGGGCTTGTGGGTGGACCGTTCGGAGGTGGTACTGGCATGTTTGGGAGCCCTGTTGACGCTCTTGGGGTACGGACCTTCGGACAAAAAAGAAGCCGGCAACTCCCCGTCCTCTTAGGGTGGGGGTTGCTGGCTTATGCTGCTGTTTCCTGTTTGTAAGGAGATATTTTTATGCAGATTTCTTAGAAGCGGCGCTTTTTACGGGCGTCACGGGCAGCGGGCGTCCTTTTCCAGGGGCGTTCGCTATCGCGTTCTTTTTTGTTGAAGCCCCGGTCTGAGCGGTCGTTGCGGCGTCCGCCTTCTTTGCTGTCGCGTCTGCCTTTGTAGCCTCCTTCGCTTCGTCCGTAGCTACGTTTGCCTCCGCGTCCCTTACCGTCGCCGTCGCCTTTTTTGCCTTGAGCGGGTTCTACGGAGATGCGTCGTCCTTCCAGTTCGAAACCATTCATGCTATCCATGACACGTTTGGCTTCGCCTTCTTCCACTTCGAAGAAAGAGAAGTTTTCCCGGAGGTCGATTTTACCGATGCGGACTTTTCCGGGTACACATTTGTTGACGAGTTCTATCAGTTGGTTCGGATAAAGCCCGTCGGTCTTTCCGAAATTGATGAAGAAGCGGGTGAAACCTTCTTCGGCGGCATGTGAACGGCGTTCGCCTCTTTCGCCCCGGTCGCGTCCGCCGCGTTCGTCCACTTCAAGGATTTCATCGGCATCCTTATAGTAATCAATCATGCGGTTAAATTCGAGAGAGACGACACGTTTGATGATGTCTTCCTTATCCAGCCATTCCAGTTTGCGGTAAATCTGCGGCATCAAGGTTTCGATTTCTTCTTCGTTTACCTTGACTTTTTCTATCTGGTCTACCAGGTTGAAAAGTTGCTTTTCGCAGATGGCATGTCCGGAAGGCATTTCTCCTTTTTCGAACTTCTTATTGATGATACGTTCGATTTCACGGATTTTCCCTTTTTCTTTTACGTGGCAGATGGAGATGGAGATACCGGTCTTGCCGGCACGTCCCGTACGGCCGCGGCGGTGTGTGTAGGATTCTACTTCGTCGGGCAAGCCATAGTTGATGACGTGTGTCAGGTCGTCGACATCCAGTCCGCGGGCAGCTACGTCGGTGGCAACCAGCAATTGGATGTTCTTGATACGGAATTTCTGCATCACGTAGTCGCGTTGTGCCTGACTGAGTTCACCATGCAGGGAGTCGGCGTTGTAGCCGTCTTGTATCAGTTTGTCGGCAATCTCCTGTGTCTCTTTGCGGGTACGGCAGAAGATGATACCGTATATGTTCGGATAGAAATCGGCGATACGTTTCAAGGCGAGGTATTTGTCTTGTGCCCGTACCATATAATAGATGTCGCGGATGTTCTTGTTTCCTTCGTTTTTGTTCCCGATTACGATTTCTTTCGGGTTCTTCATGTACTTCTTCGTAATGTTGGCAATCTCCTTCGGCATGGTGGCGGAGAAGAGCAACATATTCCGGTTTTCCGGCACTTCGGCCAAAATGGCGTTGATACTGTCGGTGAACCCCATGTTCAGCATTTCATCAGCTTCGTCCATGATGACGTTTTTCACCAGACTGAGGTCGACCGTCTTGCGGTTCATCAAGTCGAGCAAACGTCCCGGGGTGGCAACTACTACGTGTACGCCGCGTTTCAGCGTCTTTATCTGGCTTTCGATGCTGGAGCCTCCGTAAACGGGAAGGACTTTCAGATTGTCGATATACTTGGAATAATCGTTCAGGTCGTCAGCAATCTGCAGGCAAAGTTCCCTTGTCGGGCAAAGTATAAGTGCTTGAGGTTGGTATGTCGGGACATCTATCTTTTGCAGGATAGGAAGACCAAAGGCTGCGGTTTTCCCAGTTCCCGTCTGCGCCAATGCAATTACGTCGTTATCATCTCCCAGTAAAAAAGGAATCACTTCTTCCTGTACCGGCATGGGCGTTTCGTAGCCCATTTCTTGAATTGCCTTACGGATAGGTTCGGCAACTCCTAATTCTTCAAATGTTTTCAAAATGTGATATATGTATATATAATAAATTCAGAATGGGCAAAGATACGTAAATTATTCGGATACATATTAGTATAATAGAATATCTTTTAAAGTATCGCGTTCTTTCTCGGAAAGGTCTAATCCTTTTGACAGGAATTTGTCGGTCGAACCGTATTCCTTTTTGATTTGATTGAACACGAGGTCCATCAGGCCTTCGTTGACGGTTACCAGGACGGTAATGGCTTCCTGCGAGTCTTGGCTGAGGTTGCGTGCCATATAGGCCAAGTGGCTGATATTGATATAATTGTTGGAAGAGACATAGTCTTTTTTTATGGTTTCTTCAGGTATGCCTACCGCGGCCAACAGCATGGCGGTAAGGAAGCCGGTCCGGTCTTTGCCCATCGAGCAGTTTATAAGGATGGGGTAGTTGTCTTTATCCAGAAAGACTTTCAGGGCTTTGCCGAACTGTTCGTTGTCGTGGTTGACATAGCGCAGATAGGTATCTTGCATGTATAGCATGGCATCTCCTTTCCGGATGCGTCCTTCTTCTATACGCTTGGATAGTATATCTTTTTTTTGCAGCGGGATAGGGATGGATATTAGTTTGGCGTTGCCGTATTTTTCGGGAGTGGCTGCTACTTCATCTTCTCCACGGAGGTCGATGATGGTCTTGATGCCCAGATTATTCAGACGCATCGTGTCGAGGTTGCTGAGGGCTCCCAATTGACCGGAGCGGAATACTTTTCCCCAACGGGTAGCCTTGTTTTTGTTCGGAGTGAGGTAGCCGCCAATGTCGCGAAGGTTTTGCACGCCATCCATCGATACCGAACGCGAACCGACGGTTTGGTAATATTTATCGTTGAACGCAAGCAGGAAATATTTGCGTGTGATATTATTATTTGTAATAAAGGTAGTGATTCCTTTATCGATATTGGAGTACATGACCGGGTTCGACATGTTGAAACTTTCCGGATTATCGGATACATAAAGTTTCATCACTCCATTGATGTGGGGTTCTGTTTCCCATTTGATTACGTAGTTACCGATACCATCCCTCAAGCAGAGTGTACGAATGTCCGGCGCTTTGTCAGAATTGCATCCGGCGAATAAAGTCAGACTGACGAGTGGAAATAGAATTTGCTTTAATATCATAGTTCTAATAATCATACCTTACAAAGATAATGAAAAACACGTGTTACTATACAGCAAGTTAATGATATTTAAGACTGTTTGCTGTAAGCCTCGGCAAATTCTTTAGAAATGTAATTGTCATAACTTTGACACACTTCGGTTGCCAACTCTATTCCACACTGAATTATTTGGCTCCAGGTCGCTTTATCCAGTGTGGGAAGTTCCCGGCTGCGTACATTATATTTTAACAATCCGTAGATGATACCTGCGTTAAAGTTGTCTCCTGCTCCGATGGTACTGAGCGGGTGGATGTGGGGGGCATCGAAATGTTCCTGAAATGTTTTTGTATACAGATTTATGCCGTTTTCCCCGTGCGTAGTGATGAAACGGTCGCAATAGAATTGGATATGTTCGGTATAGACTTGTTGTGTGTCGGCCTTTCCGTACAGATTGAGGAAATCTTCATCCGAACCGCGTACGATGTCTGCGTATTCAAGGTTTTCAAGAACAGTGGGGGTAAGGCGAATGGCTTCGTGGGCATGTGCCTTGCGGAAGTTCGGGTCGTAGTAGATGATGGCTTTCCGCTCGCGGGCGTGGTTCAGAAATTCAACCATACGGGAGCGTAGGGCGGGGTTCAGCGAATAGTAGGAGCCGAAGATGAAAATGTCGTCTTCGTTGATTTCCGGCAGGGGCACATCCAGGCGTTGGCGGGGATAGTCTTTATAGAAGATGTAATTGGCATTGCTATGTTCGTCGAGGAAAGCCAAGGATACAGGGCTTTTCCCATCGGGGAAACGGTCTACATACCGGGTGGAAATCGAGTTCTCTTGCATGAATTTGAGGATGATGTCGCCTACCCGGTCGTTTCCCACCTCGCTGATGAAGGAGATAGGTATGCCGAGTCGGCCCAGTGAGACCAACCCGTTGAATACGGAGCCTCCCGGCACAGCCGCGTGCGGTTGTTCGTTCCTGAAGATGATGTCGAGGATGGTTTCTCCGATGCCGATTACTTTTCTCATCGTTTATTTGTTTTCGGTTTTACACTGTTCCCGGCTTTTCGACCCCAGGTAGCCGCCATGATGCCGCTTGGCGTAGTCTTTGTAGTTGAAGTTGATGCGTTTCATCGTGCCTACAACCAGAATATCGCCGATGACCGTCATCACGGTGGTGGAGGTGGTAGGAGTCAGTCCGAGCGGGCAGACTTCTTTCGGAGCACCGGTCAGCAGGCAAATAGAGGCCTCGGCAGCCAGCGGGCTGTCGGAATTGCTGGTAATGACGATAAACTTCATGTCGGGAGCCAAGCCGCGCGTCAGTTCGACCAGTTCTATCAGTTCGCGTGTTTTTCCGGAGTTGGAGATAAGGAGCATGATGTCATTTTGACGAACGAGGCCCAAATCGCCATGCTGCGCTTCGCTGGGATGCAGGAAATAGGCGGGCGTACCGGTGGAGCTGAAAGTAGTCGCGATGTTCATGGCTATCTGTCCGGCTTTCCCCATTCCGCTTGTAATCAGGTTGCCACCGAGTTGGTGTACATGTTTGACGATAAGTGTCACAGCTTCCTCATAGCCGTCGGTTATAGGGATATTACGTACTGCTTCCGCTTCCTGTTGCAGGATGGCCGCGATTGCTTCATTTATCATAACTGCTAATTAAATTAATGTATTGACCTAACAGTTTGCAAAAGTATCGAATTTAATTATACCTGCACAGCGGTGTAAGCTTTTTTTGTACTTTTGCAACTTCGAAACAAGCAAAAGAAAGAAATGGATTATTGCTCATATACATTACCCAATGGCCTTCGTATCGTACATCTACCATCCAATTCTCCGGTTTCCTATTGCGGCTTTGCCGTAAACGCAGGAACAAGGGATGAGGAAGCGGACGAGTTCGGCCTGGCTCACTTTGTGGAACACATGATATTTAAGGGGACGGAGAAACGGAAAGCCTTTCATATCCTGAACCGCATGGAGAATGTGGGTGGAGAGTTGAATGCCTATACTACCAAAGAAGAAACGTTCGTTTATTCCGTCTTTATGGAGGAACATTACGGACGTGCATTCGAACTGTTGGCCGACCTTATTTTCCATTCCCGTTTTCCGGAACAGGAAATAGAGAAAGAGGTCGATGTTATCTTGGACGAGATAAATTCATATGAGGATAGTCCTTCGGAACTTATATTTGATGAGTTCGAGAACCTGCTGTTCGACGGGCATGCCTTGGGGCATAATATATTGGGCGATGAGAAGTCGCTCCTCAGTTTTACTCCGGCGTCCGGTCTTTCCTTTACGCAACGTTTCTATGCACCGGAGAATATGGTCTTTTTCTCCATAGGACGCGTCAGCTTCAAGAAGATTGTCCGGATGGCGGAAAGTTTGTTGGCCGACCTTTCTTTTCCGATGACAGCCCGTAACCGGACGGCTCCGGATGCAATTGTCCCTTCTCTTCACCGGATACATAAAGATACACATCAGGCGCATGTCCTGATAGGCGGTCGCGCATACAGCATGCATGACGAGAAGAGACTTCCTCTCTTCCTGATGAACAACATCCTCGGTGGGCCGGGCATGAATAACCGCCTGAATGTCTCTTTGCGTGAAAAGAATGGTTTGGTCTATAATGTAGAGTCGAATGTAACATCCTACACCGATACCGGGCTGGCAAGCATCTATTTCGGAACAGACCCCAAAAACAAAGAGAAAGCCTGTCGGTTGGTTCATAAGGAACTGGCGAAGTTGCGGGATGTAAAACTTTCGACCAGCCAATTGGCCGTTGCCAAGAAACAGGTAATAGGTCAGTTGGGTGTATCGGGGGATAACAGGGAAGGCTTGTTTCTCGGTTTGGGGAAAAGTTTCCTGCATTACAACCGTTACGATACTTTGCCCGAAGTATTTGCGAAAGTGGAAAAGCTGACAGCCGATGAGATATTGGAGGTCGCCAACGAGGTGTTTGCTCCGGAGAAATTGTTTACGTTGATTTACGAATAATCTTCATTTCCTCCGGCTCTCCTCCATGACAATCGTTTTGTAGTCGGTAGGCGACATATCGTATTTGTTGCGGAATACCCTGTATAAGTTGCGTGCCGACCCAAATCCGGCCTCTTCCGCGATGGTTTCGATGGTATCATCCGAGTCAGCCAACCTTTCCAGCACGTAGGCTAACCTGAAATGGTTTACATAATCCGTAAAGTTCATTCCCGCGCATTTCTGAAGCATTGTGGATAGGATATTCTTATTGATACCCATCCTTGTGGTGATTTCATCGCGGGTAAGCTTGGGATTCCGATACATCTCCTGTCCTGAAATCAAAAGCCGGAACTTCTCGAATAACAGCTCCTCCTTACCGGTAATATTTTGTGTGGTATTTTCCGTATCGGGCATATCCGCCTGCTCTTCCGGATGTGTTTCCAGCAAGGTCAACTGTTGTTCGATGCTTTTGCTGTACGCCAACTGTTCCCGTATTTGTTTGGCCATTGTGATGTTTTTGCGGCGTGTGGTACGCCAGTTGCGTGCTATCAGGTACAGGATTAATCCCAACAGGAATATTGCTCCGCAGGCACTTATCAGCAAAAGACGATTTCTGTTCAGTTCGTTTGTCTGTAGGTCAATCATCCGTTCCTTGTCCTGCGTTTCGTAAATGGTTGCCATTTCGAGGGCATCGCTTTTTTCTTCGTTCAGTTCGATACTATCTCTGAGGACGATGCATCGTTTTAGTTGGGCAATGGCTTCCGGGTGACGATTGGTCTGCTCGTAAGCTTCGGCCAAGTTCAGTGCTATCTGAAGGTGTGCCGGCGAGAGGCTGTCGGCAGGGTCCAGCATACCTGTGAGTTCGTTTGCTTGGCGGATGACTTGCGGATAATCTTTCTTTGCCTGAAAATATTCGATGGACAGGGAAATGCCTTCGGGAGTTTGGTAATAGGGGTTCTCGTAATATGTGCGATACCACTTTTCTGCTTCTTCTTTTTTACCTATATATAGGTAAATAGTCGCCAGGCGTATGGCGTGCCTGGCGACTATTTTTTGGTATACTGCTTCTGGTATTTTATCCGGAAAGTTTCTGCCGACCCGCTTTTTGAGTTCCTCTTGAATTTGCAGGTCCTTGAGCGATACCTCGAGGGCTTCCTTATACAACTCGTCTTCCATGAGCCAGTTTGTTCTTGTCTCCCGGTAGAGAGAAAGGTAAAGGAAGGGATAGGGCCGGTCGTAGCCTCTGCTTGCCAAGTCTTCGATATAGCGTCGAGCGGCTTCGGTGGCTTCTTGGTTCAACGCGTAGGCTTTCTCTTTGTTTCCCATCAGCCGTTGTACTTCGGCCAGCGTTTCGACAGATACATATTTTTTGCTTTCGGGGACATGATGCTTCTCTTGCTGTTCTTGCATCAAATTGGCGTAGCGTAGTGCTTCTTCATAATTCCGGAGGGAGATGCAGATGTTGACCATATTTTCACACATATTACAATAATACTGCCAATTATTCCGGACCGAGTCGTTGGCGAGTGTGCGTCGTCCATATTCGAGCGCAAGCCGGTATTGTTGCTTCTTCATATAAATCTGGGTGGCCACCCAATCTATTTTGAATGGAGGTGTCTGCTTTTGTTCCTTTACCTGTTCGAGCATACGGAGTGCTTCATCGGGAGCTGTATCCAGACGTTTCTGTACGTCTTTGATGCTGATGATGCTGTCGGATGATTGGGAATAGCCATCGACAAGGGAGAGTGAAAAGAGGATGTACAGCATGAAAGTAGATAGACGAAATAGGTTCATATTGGTAACGTTTGATAACGGGGCAAAAATATAGAATGTAGATGCTTCCTGTCGGTGGTATTTCTATCGCCAGTGGTAGGTATTCCTTTCAGAACGCGCTTCTGATGGTCTATTCGGGTCATTTCGTCTCATCAAGATGACGAATTGTCACACCCTTTTTTTGTATTTTTCCTGTTCTTTGTCGCGCGAATCGATGAGGGAGGGATAATGGAAGCCGGATGAGATATGTCCAGGCGTCTCCCGGTAAATCGCAATCTTATTACATTGAAAGGTTGGTTGGCCGACAATACCGTGACTGTCACAACGCAATACAGCAAGGGTAATGTCGGGTTGAAAGAACCTCGTAGCGTAAGCAGCACTATTTACATCGGAGGTAAACCTGCGCCGGTAGACCCGGAGAACCTTGATGTTTTATAATCTAATTGACGCAGTACTATCATCACGACTAACGATTGTACTGCGTCTTACCTGGTGTTGCTTCGACGTCTTTTTTATTACTATTTTTATTTAAGCATATATAATTGAGAGTGTATGAACAAAGATTTACTTATGAAAAGAGGCCTATGGCCGAAAAAGAAAAGGGGATGGCTGAATTTGAAGTGGTTGTTCTTGTTGACATTTATGTTTTTAAGTGTGAAAGAGGCGAAAGCGGAAGGGCTAGAAGGAGCTTCTGTCGAAATGTCTACAAATGGCCTCAGTGAGGGGTATTTGGAGTTTAAACTTCCGTTTTATGACGACCAAAGTAGTGATGACCATGCGGAGAATGCAACGTTAAAGATTGGAGATATTCCTGTTTTCACTTTTAGTTCGTGGGATCAAAACAATAACGATGCAATTTTCGATCTTCACGCCAAGGCTGAGAATGGTTGGCATGTGGTTGTAAAATCAAGGGAAGGAGAACGGAAAATGGGCTCTGATTGGTCGGGTACGCTTACCTTCAACAGAGATGGAAGCCGTTTTACTTATTTAAATGTTATTGTTTATATAAAACCGGAATATGAAGGACGAGAGTTGACATTTTCAGTGTCGATTCCATGTGATCGATACAATGATGGGCATGGTATTATCTATACGGTTCAGAAAACCTTTAGCAGCGTAACCGCTCCTAGATATGAGCTACATGATGTTAAAGCTATGCTGTCAAACCAAGCCGGGAAATATGATGTCACTTATACGGCTAGTAAGAGGCCGGTTAACGTGAAATGGGGCAACGGAGGCTGGCAGAGTACCAGCCAAATGTCCGGGACGTCACAAGTCGATGTCACTGACGAGGCAGAGACATACTCCGTAGGTTTAAGTTATCAGTATAATAAGTATCAGACAGTAGAAAAAGAGCAAAAAGTCACTTTGCCCGCTTTTCATAAGGCTTTGAAATTTAATGCTGTTGATGCTGAGAATGGAAATACGAAGCTGACATGGAAAGTTGCAGACACAGGGAGAAAAAATTGTCAAAATGGTGACCAGTTTGAAGTGCAACGAGCGATGGACAATCAGTTCTCGTCCCCTGTAGCAGTCGGTACGGTTAAATTTGATGAAGAGAAGGACCCAGACCAATTATACGAATTAACAGACCCAACTGGGCAAGAGAACCTGAACGGCACGGTTTACTACCGTATCCGCCGCTCCAAACAACCGGCTTGGGACTGGAATTGGGTGCAGGAATGTACGATTGAGAAGTCGATGTCCCACCAAGGTATAAAAGAGTTGAAAGCGCAAGATGTCACGACCTCTTTTGAAGAGGGTATAAAAGTGAAAGTCGCTTGGAAGTTGAATGAGTTAGGTAAGAATGTTGTTTGGACCAATGGCGCGAAAATCGTAATCCGGCAGGTGAATGCAACTCAAAACAATCAGACGACTTTTACGTATGAGTTGGATAAGAATGATAAGTCGATTCAGACAGATGCTGATGGCTATTCTTATATTATCGATAAGGAAATTTATGCTACTTGTATGGAGTATAAGTATTTTGCCTATGTTAAACCGGGTAATAAGAAATATGACAATCAGGTAGAGATAGAAGCCGATTATAATTCGGTACCGATTAAACCTGTTTTATTTGGAGGAGTGGAAAGCTTGGTTGTATCGAAAGGTTATTTCCCGGATCGGGTGGATTTAGCCTGGACAACGGATGGAAATCCGATTTCACGTTTCTCCGTTGAACGGCGTTTGTATGATGTAGGCAATACGGGAAAGTTTGCATCGATTGGGACTGTGGAAAATGTAGAAGGGCAAAGGGATTATAGATTCTCCGAAACTACGGCTAATCCGGGTGATATATATGAATACCGTATTATGGCATTGACGGATTGTGCAGGCGAAGTAAAACAAAAACCTTCAGCTATTGTTCGCGGTTTCCGCAGCCCGACCGGTATTGTCAGCGGACGCATCACCTATAGCTATGGGGATGCCGTACCCGGTGTCGATGTCATATTATCCAGCAAAGACCTGTTGGCCGGGCAAAGTATACTGTTTACCGGTGATGCCAGCAGCTATCTTGAAACGGATGAAACCGTGGATATGCCGGCCAACTTTACGGTTCAGGCTTATGTGAAGCCGACGAAAGCAAAGCAGGACGCCATAATTATCAGCGCAGGCTGCTACAGTCTGGGGCTTCAAGGTGGTAAACCAGCCTTTAAAGCGAAAGGAAATGCTGAATGGACAGTAGCCGATACGGTCCTTTCGACGAACAGTTTTACCCAGCTGACGGCCATGTACGATGGCACCAGCTTCAATATATATGTAGGTGGCGAGCTGAAGAAATCTCATGCTGCGACCAGTAGTTTGGTCGATACCCCCAGCCCGGCTAAAGTAACAATCGGTAAAAGCTATGCCGGCTATATCGATGAAATACGCCTCTGGAATAAAGGTCTCTCTGATATAGAAGTAGGGCAGACCTACAACCGTCTCCTAGCCGGTAACGAATCGGGCTTGATGGCTTACTGGCGCTTGAACGACTTGGTGACGGATGAATTTTATGATATTTCCTATTCGAAGGCAGACTACAATGCCCACCATGGTAAAATACATAATGCGACGTTGGAGACCGGCTCTGAAGATTACCCGACACCCGGTCAGTTGGCCCTGCGTGGCGTAACCGATGCCTCGGGTAATTATTCCGTCAGTGGTATCCCTTACCAAGGAAATGGTACAGCTTATACATTGACACCTACCCATCCGATTTTCTCTTTCTCGCCAACCATGCAAAATGTAACAATTGGTCCGGATGCTGTTACGATGTCGAATATCAACTTTGAGAATAAAACAGCAGTCAAAATCGAGGGATGTGTCTTTTTCGAAAATAGTAGTATTCCGGTCGTAGGAGCTACTTTTGAAGTGAATGGACAGGCTGTTGTCAGTAATGGCGAGTTTGTGAAGAGTGCTGCCGACGGTAAATTTGCATTCAGCGTACCGGTCGGTCAACAGACAGTACGGGTAGTGAAAGCTAATCATACGTTCAAGAACAATGGTCTTTTGCTCGACTCGAAAGGTATTAACCTGAATTATCAGGACAATATGACCGATGTCCGCTTCTGGGATCAGACGAAAGTCAAGCTGATTGGACGTATGGCCGGGGGTACGGTGGAGGAGGACAAACCTCTCGGCTTCTCTCTCTCGAAAAACAATTTGGGCGACAGTCCCACGTTGGTTCTGGAGCTGGAAGGAGATGCTTCTTCGGAAATCTACGACAAGGATGCCGTTTATAAAGACGGTGTGATAGATAAGAATGCTCCGGAAAAGTTGGATAGCATGATAGTGCATTGGAACGAGAAGCATATAAATGGTGTTAGCTATCAACAACAACGAATCGTGATTACCCCGGATGCCGAAACCGGCGAATACGAGGCTTGGCTTTATCCTGTAAAATATAAGGTGACACAGGCTATGGCCACAGGTTGGGATGGTTTATTACCAGACGCAACTCCTATTGTGAATTTGGAGAATGTTTTTACCGAACAGGTATCGGAATATACGGACGAAAAGGAAGGACAGACGTATCGCCTTTCCTACAACGAAAAGTATTTGCTTATTAAACGTGTTCAACCGACCATCAGTTACAAACAGGGGAATGCTTTTGGTGCGACAACTGAATATTTCGGCTTACCGACGTATCTTATTCCTCATCTCGATGGCAGTAGGCCTGACACCTTGAAACTCTATGATAAGGCAACAAAGAAATATCTGTTCGGACAAGACGAGGAACATCCCGACGGTTTGCCAATCTTTAGTGTCGGTTCCTGGGGCTTGCATATTGAAGCCACAGAAGATTATACTTACAACGGTAATGCTGCCGATGCGGAGTCGAAGGTAGACCGTGTACCGACGCAGGGTGGAGATGTCTCCATTTCCAACAGCTTCCATTCGACAGCCGCTACACAAGAAGCTAAACTCGATAGTAACGGAAAGTTGTATATTAAAGTGGGTATGGATAAACCGATATTTGCTTCTAATATGTTAGGTAGTCTGGATATTGCAGTAAAGATTGACGGTCAGACCTATACCGCTCCACAACTACAAGGTTATCTGATTGGTTCGGACAATGGGGATGGTACCGACTTTGTTACAGCCGGACCGATTACTCTGTTGAACATTTTGCGCGACCCTCCCGGAAGTGCCAGTTACAGTTGGTGGGAGAGTGGACAGACTTATTCCTACACCAATACATCCGGTCGTGGGTTTACAAATGCCGGTTCGGAAGCTGAAGTCTTCATGTTCGGTGTGGAAGTAAAGACTGGAGTCGGTGTGGGAGCTTTCACCTTGTTGGAATCAGATTCGCAGAATACTGTAACAGCTTCTGTCAATCACGAAGAGTCGACTAATCATCCGGAAGCGAAGACAATGACTGTGACAATGAATTCACATTACCAGACTAGCGATGATGCATTGAACGTTGGTTCGGCTGCCGATGTGTTTATAGGTTATTCCAATAATATATTCTATGGTCCGGTCAAGTCCGTTGGTATAATGGATGATGCAGCTTATAATGGTTTAGGAGATAAGAATAAGGAGAGCTATCAAGAGGTTAAGGTCGATGGTAAGATTTATCATATTTGCTCAAGTATGAACCTGAGTGTGGCGACTTCTGCTTCAACATTGTTCTCTTATCCGAAGGTACATATCGAAGAGAAAGTGATTCCCGGATTGGAAGAGTTACGTAATAATCTGTTGTTGCTTAAGAGTGAGTTCAGCGAAACACAGGCACAGGCGATGGCTAATACGCAAGGACGTGTTATCTATCTTTCCATGCTCGATAAGGATGATGAAAACTTCGGTTCGAATAATACCAACGGAACATCCAATGGCAATAGTTATAAAGCATTTATTCCGGCCGGAGGATTAAAAGAGGAAGTAGTCGATGAGACACTTTGGGGGGAAACAATTCAAGTGAGGAATGGTACACCCGACTCTGTTTACATGTATAATAGTTCCATTGCGGAATGGATACGTGTGTTGAAGCAGAACGAAGACGAGAAGTTGGCTGCTATTAAGGCCGCCGATTATGTGGACAGGAACCGTTCGTTCCACGCCTCTGCTCCGGTCGAATATTCAGAAGAGTATTCTGTGGCAAAAGAAACCGGATATACTTATTCCTTTATGGCTACAGCTGGTGCGGCTGTCCAAGTCGGTTTCCAAGTGAATGGTACAGGTTTCCAGACACAAATAGACCAGCAGTTCGGCGGAACCGGCGACTTTGAGCAGAATGCCGGTGAAGAGAATACGGCTGCTGCCGGATTTGTGCTGGCGGATGAAGGGGATTTCGATTACATCAGTGTGGATGTACTCCGCTCTGCTCCGGTGGATACGACTTTCAAGAATAAATGGAAGAATATGTATGATGATTTGAAAGATGAGGACTATGTGGAGGTGGCTCCGGATAAGATGAAGGCAATACAATATGGTAACTTTGTCTTCCGTACAAGAGGAGGTGCAACTGCTTGTCCGTACGAACCGGCTGAATATACGCAATACCAGGATGGTAACCAGCAATTGCTGAATGATGCCACTTTACAGATTGAATGTCCGAGCTTGGATGTGGATAAACCGGTTGTGACGAATGTCCCTTCCGATCAGGCGGCTGTATTCAATCTGAAACTGATGAACGACTCGAAAGTGGCAGGGGCTACAGCTATTTTCACGATTGCCATAGTAGATGCTGCTAATCAGAAAGGAGCGAAATTTTCCATCGACGGGGTTCCGTTGGGTGAAGGTCGTGGCATAGAAGTTCCTTATGGGGAAGTATTGAATAAGGTCCTGGAAGTGCGACGCGGTACAGAGTATGACTATGAGGACTTGGCGTTGGTACTGAAATCGCAATGCCAGTCGGATCCAACCGACTATCAGGCGGATATAGCAGATACAGTGTATATCTCGGCTCATTTTATTCCGTCATCCAGCGACATCAGTATTAAGAATCCGACGGACAAATGGACTTTGAATACACAAGCTTCGTTAGACTCTGTGTCAGGCAAATATTACATGCCGTTGACGATAGATGGGTTTGATGTGAATTTTACCGGTTTCGACCATATCGAAATACAATACAAACCTTCTTCCGGTTCCGATAAAGACTGGACGAACATCTGTAGTTTCTTCAACGACTCTGTTCCGTATAAAGCGGCTTCCGGTGAAAAAGCAATGATTGAAGGGGCTACTATCAATACCCGTTTCTATGGAGCCGAAGACCAGAAGTATGATATACGAGCTGTAACGTTCAGTAAAGTGGGGAACGATTTTGTGACGAAATCATCTCCGATTATCTCCGGCGTGAAGGATACAAAACGGCCTGTCGTGTTTGGCAATATCCAGCCGGCTGACGGGGTATTGGGTATTGAAGACGAAATCCGTCTGAACTTCAACGAAGAGATTGCTGAAGGTTATATGACGGATGTAAAGAACTTCCAGGTTACGGCAGTACGTAATGGTTCGAATGGCGACCATAGTACATCGCTTACCTTCAACGGAGCATCTGCTTATCTGGCGACCCAGGCTGAACGCAATCTGAAGGAAAAGGATATAACAGTCGAAATGTGGGTATTGCCCGCCGTTCTGGGACAGGAAATGACTTTGTTCAGTCATGGTACGGAAACGGATATGTTTGAACTGGCTATCGGTGCTGACAATTCTGTCAAAGTACGAATAGGCGGAAGTGAGTATGCCTCTAAACCGCAGAATTTCAAAACAACCGATTGGGCTCATGTGGCGATGACCTATAAGGCTTCCAATAACCAACTATCTGCCTACTTCGGCGGACAGGAAGTGATTACCGGAGTACAAGTTGCGAAACCAAATACCTCTATGGGACCGATGCAGTTCGGACGTAGTATCCGGGGCAATCAGTATTTTGCCGGAAAGATGCACGAAGCAAGGGTGTGGAATGCTGTTGTAAGCTCATCGGACTTAATGGCGAATAAACTGACTATTTATACCGGAAAGGAAGCGGGCATGCTTGCCTACTACCCAATGAACGATGGCAAAGGAGACCGGGTGAGCGACAAAGCACAGGGCGCCACAGCTTGGATTTATGGAGCTGAATGGAGTACGCTTGCCGGAATGTCTGTTGCCTTTAAGGGTGAGGATGCTTTGGCTCTCGACTTTTCCAGATTGGCTCTGACTGATGCGCAGGATTATACCCTTGAATTCTGGTTCAAGGCTAAGAGTGGGCAGAAAAATGCGGCATTAGTCTCCAACGGGAAAGGTGTAGAGGCGGAAAGTAACGGAAATACGAACAAAGTATTTGTCGGTTTCAATGACGAAGGGCGGTTGGTTTTCCGCAACAATAGCCACGAGAAAATCCTGTCCGGAAACTGGAACGATGATAACTGGCATCATTTTGCCATCGCTGTAAACCGGAATGCAGGGAATGCACAGATATTTATGGATGGTGCGTTGAATACCTATTTTGATGCCGGCAAACTGGGAGGATTCTCCGGAACGCAACTCTATTTGGGAGCACGTCACTGGATGGAAGCAACACAGGCGGTAGAACATACGGATATGTACCTGAACGGTCAGATTGATGAACTTCGTTTGTGGAATATGGCATTGCCGTCTACCGTCATCAACAAGAATTATAATGTGTGTCCGAAGGGTACGGAAATGGGCTTGATGCTTTATATGCCGTTCAGTAAGTACATCATAAATAGTGCGAATGTACAGGAAATGGTCTTTAGCGGAGACGATTTAGTGACAGACTCTACTTTGGTTGTAAAGGGCAGTGAACTTGCTTCGGAAGAGAAAGCGCCTGTACGGGCCAAGGGACCGGAAGTGTTTATTCCGTTTACTTTTGTAGTAAATAAAGATGCTTTGGTTATCAATCTCATGGATACACCGGAGGCTTTGGAGAAAACGACTGTCAACTTTACGGTAAAAGATGTAAGTGATTTGAATGGAAACTTGATGCAGAGTCCGGTGACTTGGAGCGCTTATGTCAATCGCAACCAATTGAAGTGGAGTCAGTCGTCGGTATTGAAAGAGAAGAAACTATATGCTTCGATGAACTTTACGGTCGATGTCGAAAATCAAGGAGGTACGGAAAAGAACTTCACCATTGAAGGACTTCCTGCTTGGTTGCATGCAGAACCGGAATACGGAACAATCGATCCGCTAGGACGACAAACTATCCTCTTTACTGTGGACGAGGGTACGAACGTCGGCCGCTACGATGAAGTTGTTTATGTGAAGGGTGACAATAATGTATCGGAAGCATTACCTGTTACTTTAAAAGTATTCGATGAACAACCGGATTGGACTGTCGACCCGGCTAACTTCAGATACAGCATGAACATCTATGGGAAATTACGTGTAAACAAACTCTTTTCAACGGATGCCGAAGATATGATTGCCGTATTCGATGGTGGTCGCTGTGTAGGTGTTGCAAACAATCAGTACACCGATAGGAATGACATGTGGTATGTATTCCTGACAGTCTACGGCAATGAATTGATATCCGGAACTCCTTTGGAATTCCGTGTATGGGATGCCAGTACCGGAACTGTATATAATGCATTCTGTGAACCGGATATTCTTTTCGAAGATAATGGTATTAAAGGCACTGCATCTTCTCCGATTATTTTTGATGCTGAAGAGCGGGTGGTACAAAACATCGACCTGATGGAAGGCTGGAACTGGGTTTCATTCGGTGTCAAACCCGATGCGCCGGATTTGGCGACAGTCATGAAAAACTCGATGTTGATAGGGGACGAACAGGTGAAAGACGAAGCATTCGGTTCGTTTGCCGCTTACGATAGAGCTTCCGGTAAATGGATAGGCAATGATATTAGCTTCGATAACAAACACATGTATCTGGTTGAGTCGTCGGTTGCACAAAAGCTTTCCATATCAGGTATTGCTATCAAAGAAAAAGCAGATATGACAATCCCGGTGGCTAAGAAGTGGAATTATATCAGCTATTTACCACTTGTCAACTTACCGTTGGAAGAGGCATTGTCCGGTTATTCTGCTAAAGAAGGCGATATTGTCAAATCGCAAAATGCATTCTCTATGTATGGAACGAAGACTGGATGGTTAGGTAACCTGACCTATATGGAACCGGGAAAAGGATATATGTTATTGAATAACGGAGATTCCACTTCATTGGTTTATCCGAGTATGCAAGGTGGAAACGGAACGAAGAGCAGTGGACTTGTGACACGTGCAGGTAGTACTTTGGAAGTTCCGGTCTATACGGATACCCGTTTTGAAGCAAACATGTCGGTTGTGGCAACGGTTGCCAACAGTCTTCCGGTTCGTCCTGGCGACAAATTGTTGGCGTATGTCGGCGGAGAGTTACGCGGGGCGGCTTTGCAAACGGAGAACCCGAATGACGGTACACCGCTGTATTTCGTTACAATAGGTGGTGAAGGAAATGAGTCTGTATCCTTTGCCCTCGAACGTAATGGCGAAATTATTGCCGAGACATCCCCGATGATGGATTATCGTTCCAATCATATACAGGGAAATATCGAACAACCCATAGTTCTTGATTTTGTGAACGACCTTCAGATTTCCATCTATCCCAATCCGTTTGAACATGAGTTAAACTTCATGTTGAATACGGAACCGGGCGACAAAGTAGAAATCTTATTGTATAATATGATTGGACGCCTTGTTTACCGCCATGGGGAAGTTGCAACTGCCGGTGGTTATTTGAACCACCGTTGGGAATGTACGGAGGATGCAGCCAATACGGTTTATATGGCTGTAGTGGTGGTCAACGGACAGAAACATGTGTATAAAATAAGGAAGAAGTAATTTAATCAGTACGAAAGAATGAGAAAGATTATCAATTATGTAATACTACTAACAGTTTCCACTCTTTTGTGGAACTGTAAGTCGGAAGAACCGGGGCCTCAGGTGGTCCCGGAACCGACCACTTGGGAACTTAATCTGGTCGAGAATGAACCTCAGCCTTCTTGGGAACCGCCTGCAAGCGGTGTTTACCAGTTCAGCATGACGGCTATTATCCGTTTATCCGACTTTCTGGAGACGTATGCGGATGCCGGCGATGAAATATCCGCCTTTGTTGGCGACGAGTGCCGGGGAATAACAAAAGGAATAGATACGAATGGTAGGAGTTTGTATTTTCTTCATATCCGTGGTAATTCGCCGGAGAAACAACGGGTGACACTGAAATATTACAGTGTAAGGAATAAGAAAACTTATGTTTGCCGGGATTTATTGGAGTTTACTCAAAATGGGACATACGGGAAAGCTTCCGAACCAGCTATCCCTCCTTTTGAAGAATCCGGTAAGTATCCGGAAGTGATGACTGCTGTTGTCGCTTTAACGGAACCGCTTCCGTTCGACAGTCGGGATAAGGACCTGCTGGCCGCATTTGTAGGAGATGAATGCCGGGGTGTCGGAGAAGCAAAAGTCGTAGAAGGCAAGAAAGTGTATATGTTTGAAATACGGGGAAAGAAAGAGGAAAAGTCTTCCGTATATTTCCAGTATTATAGTTTCCAGACGAGCGGTATCTATAAGGCATCGGAGACTTTCTCTTTTAGCAAAGATGGAAGTAATGGAAACGAAGGAGAACCGTTTATGCTCTCACTGCAACCGGTAATAGAATAGGTGTGATATATTAAGTATCTTTGTAAGAAGGCCATGGATAAAGAATTATCTGTGGCCTTTTTTGGATAGATGCTATTTACCAACATTCTGCTTTCCCTTTTAGCTGCGGGATGCGTTCTTTGTCAAATACCGGGCTTTTGATGCCATTGCGTTTCTGCGCCAGGTAATCGTTCAGGAGCAGGAAAGCTTGTTTGCTGAGTAGGGAAATAGCAACCAGGTTACAAATGGTCATCAATGCCATCATGATGTCTGCCAGGCTCCAGGCCAGTTCGAGAGTAGCCAACGCTCCAAAAAGGACCATTCCTCCGACCAGCAGGCGGTAAAGGTAAAGAACGCTTTTCTTACTTGTGATGTAACGTATGTTTGCTTCTCCATAATAATAATTACCGATGATACTGCTGAAAGCAAAAAGAAGAATGGCGATTGCCACAAAAATACCTCCGGCGTTTCCTATTTCGTTTGTCAGCGCATGTTGCGTCAGTTGTACACCATTCACCGAGCCATCCAACGGAGCGCCGCTGAAGAGGATGATAAAAGCCGTACAAGTACAAATCACCAAGGTATCGGTAAAGACACCTAATGTTTGTATCAATCCTTGCTTCACCGGATGAGAGACCGAGGCTGTTGCCGCTACATTCGGAGCCGAGCCCATACCGGCCTCGTTGCTGAACAGTCCCCGCTTGATACCTTGCATCAATGCTGCACCGGCAGTTCCGCCTAATGCCTGTTCCCAACCGAAAGCACTGCTTACAATCAGCTTGATAACGCCGGGGAGTTCCGTGATATTAAAAAGCACAATCCCCAATGCCAACGCTATATATCCCAACGCCATAATCGGGACAATCACACTACTCACCTTTGCAATCCGTTGGATGCCTCCGAAAATGATAGCCAGTGTCAATACCATTAATATCGTTCCCATTACTGCCGGGCTGACACCAAACGACCCTTGCAATGCTGCACAAATCGTATTACTTTGTACCGAATTGAATGCGAATCCGAATGTTATCGATATCAGGACGGCAAACAAAATACCCATCCATTCCAACCCCAATCCCTTCTTCATATAATAGGCGGGACCTCCGACAAAAGAGTCGTTCCCCTTTGTCTTGTATAACTGGGCTAACGTAGACTCGACAAATGCGCTTGAGGCACCTAATAATGCAATTATCCACATCCAGAAAACAGCTCCCGGGCCGCCTACCGCAATGGCTGTGGCTACTCCTGCCAGATTTCCTGTTCCCACGCGGCTGGCCAGTGATACGGCGAAAGCCTGGAAGGAGGAGATATGTTTTTCTCCATCATGTTTCCCCGTGGAGTCACCGAGCAACCGGACCATTTCGCCTATCATCCGGAACTGTACGAACCTTGTCTTCAGTGTAAACCAGGCAGCACAGCCAAGTAGCATAATTATCAATACGTACGACCATAAAACATCATTCGCCGTACTAATCCAGTTGTTCAGTATTTCCATCAAATATTTTTATGCTTTTGATTATTATTTGTGTATGATTGTCTTTACAAAGATAGCGATTCCGGACAAAATCTTTCCGTTATGCCCTGACTTTGTTGCGGAGGATTTTATCTCTTGTCCGGATGTTGTGGCAAATGAGATTAATCCTTATCTTTGAATAACAATAAAGACAGAAAGAATATGAAAGCAATCGAACCAAGTCTGATAAAAGACAATTTCATCGAGATTATAAGTAAAGAGTGGATGTTGGTAAGTGCCGGCGACAAAGACAAGTTTAATATGATGACAGCCAGCTGGGGAGGAGTCGGCTATTTGTGGAACAAGCCGGTTGTATTCGTCTTCATCCGCCCGGAACGTTATACACGTGAATTTGTGGATGCAAAGGGGAGTTTCACCCTTTCTTTCCTGGGGGAAGAACATAAGACGGCGCATAAAATCTGTGGAAGTAAGTCCGGCCGCGATATCGATAAAGTGGCTGCAACAGGCCTGACTCCCTATTTTACCGCCGACGGTAACCCCTGCTTTGAGGAGTCGCGTCTGACCTTAGAGTGTAAAACCCTTTATACGACGAAGATGGAAAAGGAGAGCTTTGTCGACCCTGACTTATGCGAGAAATGGTACAACGCACAGTCCGGTAACCTGCACAATGTGTATGTAGCCGAGATTGTGAATGCTTGGATAAAATAGCAGTTCGGGCGGTTAGGCAAACAAATCCCGCAACATCTGCTCCGTATGCGTCAGGAAGTATTTTGTGAGTTGGTAATGCTCCGTTTCCTCATACGGTGTGATGCGTGCACCTTCTTCATCAATCAGATAGATTTCGGCTCCGGGATAGGCCATGAGGATGGGGGAATGAGTGGAGATGATAAGTTGACATTGCCGGTCCACAAGTTCCTTCATTCTGACCAACAATGCCAATTGCCGCTGTGGGGAAAGGGCGGCTTCCGGTTCATCCAATATATACAGCATGTTCCGTCCGCCGTAATGCAGGAAAGTATTGAGAAAACTCTCTCCGTGCGATTGTTCCAACAGTCGTCGTCCGCCATACTGCCCCATCGTGTAATCCCGTCCGTAATTTAGAATATCTTTCATCGATTTATTGTCCAGTTCGCGGGCAAAGTCGAAGAAGGATTCTGCGCGGAAGAAGAAATGATTGTCCGGTTTGTGTTCTTCTTTCAGATGAATATTGTCGGGGAGTACGTTCGCATACATTTTGAGTCCTTCCCGCCCGTCGTTCAGCATTCCCCGTTCATCCTCATCATGCGTTTCATATCTGAACATGACGGCTTCCAGCAGAGTCGATTTCCCGATACCGTTTTCGCCTACCAGAAAGGTGACGGGCTTGTTGAATACAATCGATTCGAGATGACGGACTGCTGCCGCACGGTAAGGATACTTCAATTCCTCTACCGGTCCTTCTACCAGTTCCGGGTTGTTCAGCTTGATTTGCTTGAGATATATCATGGGACGATGTATGTTTACGAACAAATATAGATATAAAATAATTATAAATGTCTTTTCTCTGTCATCTTGTTGTAATGCCAAGCTTGTTCCTTTGTCAATGAAATGATGAAATTCTGTTAATTAATACACACTGCTTCGTTTTTTTTAATAACTGATTTACATGTTTGAGCTTTATGTCCCAGTGATGAGGCGTAAAGCTTTTGACGTATTACCGGAACGACAGGTAAGGGCGTAGCCGTTCTTTGTCACCGTCGTTAAATTCTTCTATTAGTTGCAGGTTCTCCCATCCGGAGAGCCTGCTTTTTTGTTTGCGGAGTTGTTCGATAGCCCGGGCTTGCCGGTAACTGATGTAGGGATGACGGTTGAGGGAATCGGCAGGCAAACGGTTGACGGGAAGCTGTTGCATATAGACCGTATCGACCGTGAACCACTTTTTGAGCGACTGATAGCGTGTTTCATCGATACCATACACCTCTTGCAGTTGTTCTACAGTGTAGAAGCCACCTAACAATTTCCTGTATTTCACGATACGTCGGGCGAAAGTACTACCGATGCCCGGAACTTTCTTCAGGCTTGCGGTATCGGCTGTGTTTAGCTCGATTAGGGTTCCTTCGGGATACTTTTCAACCGTTGGATATGCTTTATAGGGTGTGCCTTTCTTCCCTATAGGGTAGCGGGAATTACCTTTAAGGGTAGAATTTTTACCCTTAAAGGTCGATTTGTTTCCTTCGGAAGAAACAGAAGTTCCCTTCGGATGAAATTCTGTTTTCTTTCGGGAGGAAATATTCTTTCTTCCGGATGAATCCGGAGGGGAGAGCGTAGGGGAATATTCCGGAGTAGGCGAAGCTGGGTCTTCAGTCACCAACAGGATAATCCAAGAGGCCGTAATCAGGCAAAGGAGCAGTGTCAAGGCTCGTCGTTCGCCTTTGGAGAAGTAGAGAAGGTCGCGCCAGTTCATAGTTAATGAATACAGTATTACAGTTTGATATTTCTTCTTCTTTTAATGTGTGATATGCTTTCCCGATAAGATACAATATCGAGGATTTCGATTTGAGTAGCCGTAATGCGATATAAAATAAAGTGTGCAGGGAGTATAATCGTACGGTATCTCCTGTCTTTTGTTGATAGGTATCTACATTCCGGATGAGCTAAATATCTAAGGGGGAGTTTGTCTACTTCTTCATAGATAAGGCTTTCATATTTTAAGGCTTGAAGGAAGCCGAATTGTTCTACGCCATATTCAAATATATTTTTTATTGATTCATAGAACAGGTCTGCTATTCTTATAGGCCGTATTTTTGCATCTTCCATTCTTGCATCTTCTGCTTGAACTCGTCAATCGTGTAGAATGGTCCTTGTTCTGCTTGGTGAACACGCGACATAAACTCCTCTTTTGTCATGTTGAGACCGGGAAGTAATACTTTCTTTTTTCGGTTGGTTTTGATTTCCATAAGGCGAATGTTTTTATTGAAAATGAATACTAGTATGCAAAGATAGAAGTTCCTCGCTGATAAGCAAGGAACTTCCTGATTTATTTTAGAATAGCTTGATGAGCTTGTTGATAAGACCCAGTTCGTTGAGGAAGATGAGGCCGATGGCTACCGGTGCGATATATTTCATGAAGAAAGCATAGGTGTTGAAGAAATGGAAAGGGATGGAACCCTCATTGGTCAACTCCGCTTTCAGTATTTTCCGGTCAACGCGCGTGCCGACAAAGATACAAATAAGCATACCTCCGAGCGGTAGCATGATTTTGGCTGTCAGGTAATCCAGTGCATCAAAGAATACCATGCCGCAGATGGTGAAATCTTTTAATACACCGAAAGAGAGCGAGCTGAGTATTCCTAATATCAGCACACCGCCCGAAACAAACCAAGCTGCCTTTTTTCTCGAAATATGATATTCTTCATGCACGTACGCGGTAGAAACTTCGTGCAAGGAAATCGTCGAGGTCAGTGCCGCCAGTGCCAGCAACACAAAGAAGACGGCAGACCAAAGCCAACCAAGCGGCAACTGTTCGAACACGTTCGGTAATGTGATAAATACCAGTTCGGGGCCGGCTGTCGGAGCAATCCCGAAGCTGAATACGGCCGGGAATATCATCACACCGGCCAATATCGCTACCAGTGTGTCCAGTATCGTAACCTGCAAAGCTGTGCTTTGGAGATTTGTGTCCTTCTTGAAGTAGGAGGAGTAGGTAATCAGGCAGCCCATCCCGATACTCAACGAGAAGAATGCTTGTCCCATGGCACTGAGCACGACCGACGAGGTTATCTTCTCAAAATCCGGATGGAACAGGAATACAAGTCCTTTCTCCGCATTCGGCAATGTCACGGAGCGGATGCAGAGAGCTATCAGGATAAAAAATAACAAAGGCATCATCACTTTCGAAGCTCGTTCGATACCTTTTTTTACTCCGGAGATGATAATGATATGTGTCAGGGCGATGAACGCAATGGTCCAGCCTATAGGACTGACGATGCTGGAGGAGAATTGTTCGAAATCCAGTTTGAAGTCGGCAGCCGTTTTGCCGCTCAGCGTTCCGCTGAAGGCTTGTACGATGTAGTCGAGTGTCCATCCAGCCACTACGGAATAGAAGCCCAATATCAGGAAAGCCGCCACTACGCCGTTATATCCGATAAAGCTCCATCTCGTGCCAGGTGCCATCATCTTGAAGGCTCCGGCAGCGTTCCGGCGTGAATAACGGCCGATAAAGAACTCGGTAATCATCACGGGTAAACCCAAAAGCAGGATACAAATGATATAAATAAGCAGGAAAGCCGCTCCTCCGTTTGCTCCGACCATATAAGGAAAACGCCAGATATTGCCAAGGCCTACGGCACATCCCACTGTTGCCAGGATGACTCCGATTTTGCTGCCAAAGGTTGCTCTGTTTGAATGATTCATTTGAATTGTGGATTAGAAATTATGACTTGTAAACGAATACTCGACGGCTGTCAGTTTTCGACAATACCGTCTTTGATATGGATAACCCGGTCTGTGTTGGCTGCCAGTTTCTCATCATGTGTGACGATAACGAAAGTCTGGTGCATCTGGTTGCGGAGGTCGAAGAAAAGGGCATGCAGCTCTTCCTTGTTCCGGGTATCCAGACTACCGGACGGTTCGTCGGCCAGAATGACGGATGGCCTGTTTATCAGGGCGCGGGCTACGGCGACGCGTTGTTTCTCGCCACCCGAAAGCTCATTGGGTTTGTGCGACATACGGTCCGTCAGTTTCAGGAAGTCCAGTATCTCTTTGGCACGCTTTTCGGCATCGACAGGCTTTTCGCGGGCTATCAGGGCGGGTATCATCACATTCTCCAGTGCCGTGAACTCCGGTAAGAGCTGGTGGAACTGAAAAACGAAGCCTATATGTTTGTTCCGAAAAGCCGCAAGCTTTTCTTCCGAAAGCCTTACGGTTTCTGTCCCATTTATGTACAGCTTTCCGCTGTCCGGTTTATCCAATGTGCCGATAATCTGCAGCAAGGTTGTCTTGCCTGCTCCGCTCGGGCCGACAATGGCTACGATTTCGCCTTCTTCGACGGTAAGGTTGATACCTTTCAGCACTTGCAGGGAGCCGAAGCTCTTGGTTATATTTTCTGTTTGTATCATGTCAGTTGTCCGTTGTCAAATGATTAATTACGTACGAAGCCAGATAGCATCCGAAAAGAGCCGGCATATAGGATACGGTTCCGGTGGTAGTCCTTTTGCATTGCTCGTTGTCCACTTCGATGACGGCATCAGGATTAGCCATTTCGGTGGAGAATACTACCGGAATTCCCTTGTTGACGCCTAGTCCGCGGAGACGTTTGCGTACCGCTTTGGCCAAGGCGCAATTGCAGGTCTTCGAAATATCTGCAATCTTCACCTGCGAAGGGTCTGTCTTAGCCCCGGCTCCCATAGAGGAAACAACGGGGATGCCCTTTTGCAGCGCATGGTAGAGCAGGAAGACCTTCGGGCTGAGGGAGTCGATAGCGTCGACAACAAAATCGTATCGGGTAGCCGACAGTATCTCTTCCGTCCGTTCGTCACGCAAGAATTCGTTGACAACTGTCAGCTTCAGACGTGGGTTGATGTCCAACAGACGGAGAGCCATCACTTCCGCTTTGGGCATTCCCAAAGTGGAATGCAAGGCCGGAAGTTGCCGGTTGATATTGCTTTCGTTTACCGTATCGGCATCTACAATCGTCATGTGTCCTACACCTGCCCGGCATATCTGCTCGGCAGCATAAGCACCAACACCGCCCAATCCTACTACCAGCACATGGCTGTGTGCCAGTTGTTCCATCCGGTCAGCACCTAATAGAAGCTCTGTCCGTGTGTTCCAGTTGTAACTCATTCATATAAATTTGACTACAAAAGTAATAAATCAAACGTAAACCCCCTTTCTTTGTATTCATCTTTTAACCAATAAGGCGGTTCCGGTTGCATGGATGGACAAAAAGTTGTAATATTGCAGTGTTCTATCAAACGCATTAATAAATAAAATATCTATGAAGAAACAACTCTACCGGTTGCTGTTGGCAGTCCTTGTTTTGCTACCTGCCGTACAGATGGAGGCGGCGAAGAATAATAAGCCTTTTGTGATTCCCGAATTAAGGGAATGGGTGGGAAGTGAGGGTATGTTCACTCCTCAGTCGACATCCCGCATTGTGTATAACAGTAAAGACCCGGAAGTGGCCCGTATCGCCGGTCAGCTTGCGGATGATTACGAAACGATGTTCGGACGTCGGATGATGGTCGTTCAGGGACGTGCCGCCGCTGGCGATTTCGTCCTGACCCTTTCGCCGGACAATCGTTTGGGGCAGGAGGGCTATTCCTTACGCATTACCGACCGTGTGACTATCTCCGCTCCCGGAAGCCGCGGGCTGTTCTGGGGAACGCGTACCCTGCTTCAGATGACAGAACAGCAGAGCGACCAAGCTTTGCCAAAGGGTTCCGCCCGCGACTATCCCGATTATGCCATGCGTGGTTTTATGCTGGACTGCGGACGCAAGTTTATCCCCATGTCTTTCCTGCGTGACTATGTGAAGATGATGGCATACTATAAGATGAATACATTCCAGATACACTTGAACGATAATGCTTTCCCGCAATATTACGAACATGATTGGAATAAGACTTACTCTGCCTTCCGCTTGGAATCGGAGACTTTCCCCGGTTTGACCGCCCGCGACGGCTTTTATACGAAGAAAGAGTTTGTCGCCCTCCAGCAGCTTGCCGACAGTTTGGGGGTTGAAATCATTCCCGAAATAGATGTTCCGGCCCATTCGCTGGCTTTTACCCAATACCGGCCTGAAATAGGCAGTAAGGAATATGGTATGGACCATCTCGACCTTCTTAAACCGGAGACGTATGAGTTTGTAGATAGTCTTTTCCGTGAGTATTTGCAAGGCAGCAATCCTGTATTTGCCGGTAAACGTGTTCATATCGGAACAGATGAATATTCCAATAAAGACCCGGAAGTAGTCGAAAAGTTCCGTGCCTTCACCGACCATTATATCCGTCTTGTGGAAAGTTTCGGCAAGCAAGCCTGTGTATGGGGAGCGTTGACGCATGCGAACGGACAGACCCCGGTAAAGTCCAAAGACGTGATAATGAATGCCTGGTACAATGGTTATGCTGACCCGAAAGAGATGATAAAGCAGGGCTACAACCTGATAAGTATTCCCGACGGTGCAGTCTATATCGTTCCTGCAGCCGGGTATTATCACGATTACCTGGATACCGGATGGCTTTACCAAAACTGGACTCCTGCCCATATCGGCGAAGAGGTATTTCCTGAAAAGCATAAACAAATATCCGGCGGTATGTTTGCTGTGTGGAACGACCATGCCGGCAATGGTATCAGCACGAAGGATATTCATTACCGTGTCTTCCCTGCTATGCAGACATTGGCTGTCAAGATGTGGACCGGAAAGAACAACAAAGTGGCATTCGAGGACTTTGATGTCCGCCGCAAGGAATTGAGCGAAGCTCCGGGCGTAAACGTTGCCGGACGTATCGGGAACAAACCACGTGCCGTCTATAATATTGAAACTCTGAAACCCAATATGGAAACCGGCCTGAAGGAAATCGGCTACCAATATACGGTTTCTTTCAATATACAAGCCGTTCCCGAAGCTCCCGGAACCGAATTGTTCCGCTCTCCGGATGCCGTCTTTTACCTGTCCGACCCGATAAGCGGTAAGCTGGGCTTTGCCCGCGATGGGTATCTGAATACATTCAATTATCAGTTCTTGCCGGGTGAACAGGTCTCTGTTTCCATCTCCGGAGATGAGAAATCCACTCGTCTGTATGTCGATGGGCAGTTGAAAGAAGAACTCAATATTCAGAAGCGCTTCTTCAACGGCGGCAAGGACTCGATGAATTATGTCCGTACACTGGTCTTTCCTCTGCAAAAGACAGGGAATTTCAAAAGTACGGTGACGGGTGTGGAGGTATTGAATTACTGTAAGTAATCAATCCAAACCTTCATTTTCCCCGCTTCCCGGTTGTCCCAGGCATAATAGGGGATAAGGTTTATCTTTTCGTTTCCGTTCACGGCTTCGATGGTTTCCACTCCGTCCAGTAAATCAGCCTTGAAGTGATTGTGGAATGTTGTTTGGGGTGAAACAGCCAGCTTGTCGAAATCCTTCCGGTTGTCGACTTCTTCCAAGCAGTACACTAACGGGCCGCGCTGGATGGCGCGTTTGCCGATGTCCTGCTTTACTCTCGGGTCTGCTTCAACCAGTTCGACAGGCATGTCCATGTTTAAGTTGATTTCATCGCCGGATTTCCATTCACCTTTCAGGACAGCGTACCCTTTTTCTACGGGTGCTGTGGTCTCTTTGCCGTTTACGGAAAGTGTATATTCCTTACACCAGCCGGGGATACGCATGCGTATTTCCTTTTTCAGAGGCTGTGGGGAACTGAGGGTCAACCGGACAGAGCCGTCCCACGGGTACCGGGTTTCCTGCTTTACCGTAACAGCCGATTTGTCCATCGGAATTTCTGTCTGGTTGCCGATATAGAGATTTACCCAAAGCGCATCGTCGGAAGTCCCGTAAATATAGCTACCGATGGACGGAAGAAAGCGGGATATCTGGCTCGGACAGCAAGCACAACCGTACCAGGCTTGTCTGTGGTGGTCGCCTTTGGACTCCAGCGGGTTCACATAAAAGAACCGGTCGCCCGGCAAAGAAATACCTGCCAGAGCACCATTATACATCGAACGTTCCAAAACATCCACATATTTGGAGTCGCCTGTAAACTGGTTCATCCGTTGATTCCAGAGCACCATGCCGACAGAGGCGCAAGTTTCGCAATAAGCATCGAGGTTCGGCAAGTCGTAATCTTCCGTGAAACCTTCGTTGTGGTGGGAAGAACCGATACCTCCGGTCACATACATGTTCCGTAATACGACATCGTCCCATAAACGATTCAGGGCCGCAATATATCCGGAGTCTTTCTTGAAAGCCGCTACATCGGCCATTCCACAATACAAATACATACAACGTACGGCATGTCCGCCGATATCCGTCATCTCGCGTACCGGCATGTCATCCTGATAGTAAGCCGGACTCCATTCCCCTTCGTCTCCCTTGCTGCCGTGACCGTGGCCGCGCTCTTCAATCAGCCAGTAAGCAAAGTCAAGATATTTCTTTTGCTGCGTTACCTGGTATAATTTGACTAAGGCAAGCTCGATTTCCTCATGTCCCGGCACCCAATGGCGTTTGCCCGGACCGAATACGTCCATCATGTGGTCTGCCATACGGATGCAGACATCCAACAGTTTTCGTTTGCCGGTTGCTTTATAGTAAGCCACTCCGGCTTCAATCATGTGGCCGGCGCAATACATTTCGTGTTTGTCCATATTGCTCCAGCGTTTATCCAGGCCTGTCAGCGTATAGAACGTATTGATATAACCATCCGGCTGTTGAGCGGCGGCAAACTTGTCTATCCATTCGTCCGCTTTCTTTTCCAATGCCGGGTCTGGATTGTTAATCAGGGCGTAGGCCATCCCTTCCAATGCCTTGTAAACATCCGAGTCGTCGAAGAAGATACCCGAATGTTCCCCTTCTCCTTTTGCTGCATTTTCGAAGTTGCGGATACGGCCTGTCTGGTTTTCTATCTGGTCGATACAGACGGGGAGAGTGGTCGTGATATGTTTCAGTAGCCGGGGCGACCAGAAGCTATCTTGTATCTTTACGTGTGAGAAGTCCACTTGCTCAATCATCTTGAGTTGCGTCTCTTTCTGTGATTGTTCCTGACCGCATCCCCACAATGAGAGGCATGCGAGAGATAAGAGTAAATGTTGTTTCATTTTTCCCGGGAATTATAGTTAGCTGTCAATATTTCATCTTTTCTTTGCGCGTAAAGATAATAAATTGTTGGAGAATGATTGGCTGTTTTCTTTTCGGATTGCATCAATCTGTTATGATAAAGACTTGTAACAGATTTGTAATATCTATGTCATTCGGCTGAAATATTTGTTTCTGACTTTTGCAACCAAATATCTAACAATTTATTATGGAGACGTTTTATCTCTTTCTTATTATTTTCCTTTTTGTTCTGGCTGTATTCGACCTCTCGGTCGGTGTCAGCAATGATGCAGTGAATTTTCTCAATTCGGCTATTGGCGCAAAAGCCGCTTCGTTCAAGGTCATTATGGTGATAGCCGCAGTCGGTATCTTCATAGGAGCTTCCCTTTCCAATGGGATGATGGACATTGCCCGGCACGGTATTTATCAACCGCAACATTTTTTCTTTTCCGAAATTATGTGCATTCTACTGGCAGTGATGCTGACGGATGTGGTGTTGCTGGATATTTTTAATTCACTTGGCATGCCCACTTCTACAACCGTTTCGCTAGTATTCGAGTTGTTGGGAGGTACGGTTGCACTTTCGTTGGTAAAGATTGCAAATTCAGACGGAGCCCTTCAGTTTAGTGATTTACTGAATACAGATAAGGCTTTTACTGTTATTTTGGGTATCTTCTTGTCGGTGGCAATTGCTTTCTTTTTCGGGGCAATCGTGCAATATATATCCCGTTTGATATTTACATTCAATTATAAAAAGCATGCAAAATACTTTGTCGGCTTGTTTGCCGGCTTGGCAGCAACTTCTATCCTTTATTTTATGTTGATAAAGGGACTGAAGCAAAGTGCTTTCATGGAAGGCGAGTTGAAAGAGGTCATTTACGGGCATACGAATGAAATCGTATGGGGCGCTTTTATCTTTTTCACTATCCTGATGCAGGTACTTTACTGGTTGAAGGTCAATGTGTTTAAAGTCATTATTTTGATGGGGACGTTTGCACTCGCGTTGGCTTTTGCTGGAAACGACTTGGTGAACTTCATCGGAGTTCCGTTGGCGGGCTATTCTTCTTATATGGATTTAATGGCACAAGGAGGAACAACAACTACGGATACTTTCTTGATGAATTCTCTGCTTGAACCGGCTAAAACTCCATGGTATTTCTTGGTAGGTTCCGGATTGGTGATGGTAATAGCCCTTGCTACTTCTAAAAAAGCCCATAATGTGGTAAAGACTTCCCTCGATTTGGCGAGACAATCGGAAGGGAATGAAACCTTTGGTACATCTCCGGTTGCCCGTGTTCTGGTTCGTACGTGCAACAATGCAGGGAGCGTTATTTTAAGTGTTGTTCCTCCTCGTGTCAAGGACTGGATAGACAGCCGTTTTAATCATAGTGAAATTATACTGGAAGAGAAGGCCAGTTTTGACTTGGTACGCGCTTCGGTGAATGTGGTATTGGCAGGTCTATTGATTGCTGCTGGTACTTCGTTGAAACTGCCGTTGTCTACTACTTACGTCGCTTTTATGGTGGCTATGGGTAGTTCGTTGGCTGACCGTGCTTGGGGACGTGAGAGTGCTGTTTATCGGATTACGGGCGTACTTTCTGTCATCGGTGGTTGGTTTATTACAGCGATAGCGGCTTTTACCATCTGTTTCTTTGTCGCTTTATTGATACATGTAGGAGGAATTGCCGCGATGGTGGCGATGGTGGGACTTGCCGTTTATATCTTGATACGTAATCAGCTCTTTTATAAGAAGAAGATGAAGAAGGAAGCGATGCAGGAGGCCGTGAATACTACTGTTCATAAATTGCGTGAGACAACCGACAAGCGTGAGGCGCTTTCCCTTTTCCGCGAACATAGCCGCGAGGAACTTTGTAATGTTCTTAATTTTACCTCCGAAGCTTTCTACCGTTCTGTTCATGGTTTTATGGATGAAAACCTCCGCGAATTGCGTAAAGTGATGGCCGGGGTAGAAGAGAAAAGAAGCTATCTCAAACAGATAAAACGCGTGGGGACACTCGGGGTTACCCAGTTGGAGCGTGATATTGCAATCGACAAAGGTTTGTATTATTACCAAGGGAACGATTTCGCCAGTGAAATTATATTCAGCATTCGCCGTTTGACAGAGCCAGAAAAGGAGCATGTGGATAACCATTTCAGTCCGCTGAGTGAGATACAGAAAACGGATTTCGGCTATGTAACCGACAATATCGTCACTTTCCTGAACCAAAGTGCTGAGATGATAGAAAGCAATGATTATCACCGTTTGAATGACTTAATCGCTACATCTGCAGAGCTGATGAACCAACTTGTTGCTCTGAAGAAAAGCGAATTGAAACGTATTCAGGGACAGACCGGTAGTACGAAGGTCAGCATGGTTTATCTGAATATGGTACAAGAGGCGCAAAATATAGTTTCTTTCACGACCAATTTGTTGAAGGTCAGTAGGAAGTTCCAGAAAGAATAGGCAAGGCTTTAATAAATGATTAAAGAGATGCTATAGAATCGCGTAAGATGAGCAGCCCTTCGGGGCCCATGTTGAAAAGCAAATCAACGATGCTCAGGTTGGGGAGGAATCCGTATTTGTCACGAAATACTTGATAATAAGGTTTCGGGCGAAAAGCGGGGTCTTCCCCTTCGTGTTTGGGGCGGATTATTTCGCGATAATCGTTTGCAACTTCAGGAATATACTCCTGCGTATAGACAAGGTTCGGTTGCAGGTCGAGCAAGTGGCAGACCGTACGGCGCAGTTCCTCGTTGAAATCGAACAAGAAATCATACTTCTTCTGATAAAAGGGAGCAAAGTCTTCTTCGTAATATTCGAAGAAAGGACTCATGTTGTACGCCGAAACAAGGGCGTTCCAGTGCAGGTGTCGCCAGTTTCCGTGGTCGGAGATACGAATATCTTTCGTCAGGCATTTCAGTGTATCCGGCTTGATAATGGGAACGGATAGTGAGAGCGGACCGTTGGCTGCCGCGATGGTACAACGGTTGCGGTAGGTTTGCTTCAGGTAGTTTTCTGCCGCTTCGATGCGGACTTCGGGGTATTGAAGCATTTTACAGTATTGTTGTACGGGACCGAGATAGGCCGTGGAAAGATAAACAGGTAACATGTCAGTGTACGGGTTTAAATAGGTGTTGCTTATCGTGGCTGTACCAGCAGAACCAGGCGTTGCCGGTAATGTGGTCGCGAGGTACGAAGCCGAGATGGCGGGAATCGACGGACTCATCTGTATTATCCGCCAGTATCCAGTAATAATCTTGATTGAAAAAGAAGAAAGTCGTCTCGCGTCCATCCAGATATAGTTTGCCGTCACGGAAATCAGCCAGTTCGCCGGCTTCACGTTGTATCGCTTCTTTACAAGCGGTGAGGGCAGCCGCATCCAGCCGGTGGGCACGGTCTTTGCGGGGGACGATGAGCGTGTAGCTCTCGGTCGGGCTTTTCAGGAAACGGAGGTTTGTGTCTGCGTCCAGTTCCTCACGCAACTGATATTCTTCGAAAGAGGTGAGGGAAAGGAAGAAGCCTTCGGCTTCGCTTTTCTTGTTACGAAGAGGAATATTCAACTTGTGAAGGGCTTTCAGAAAGTCCGCGGCTCCGCTGTTTGCCACCAGATAAGTGTTTAGTGAGCGGGGAGAGCGGGGCAAAAGCTGTCCGTTCACCCTGTATCCTTCGTCGCTAACCTCTATCGTATCGCCGGGCATCCCGATGCAACGGCCCAGGAAAAGAGGACTGTTCAATGTATCTTTCCGCAACGGACTGGTGAAGAGCACCACCCGGTTACGGCCGGGATTTCCTTTTAGTGGTAACTTGTTCACCAATATATAATCTCCTTTATGAAGAGCTTCTTCCATCGCTCCGGTCGATACTTGGTAGGAGCCGGTACAATATTGACGGATGGACATGACAAAGAGAAAGGCAATAACTAAAGTTATCACCCATCCCATATAGGGACGACCTTTATGGCCGCCCGTTTTATATCCGTTGTCAGTCTCTTCCTTTTGCATAAAATAGATTAATCAGGATGTACCCAACGGAACATGCGATTCCAGCGGATACCTCCATTGAACAAACTACGGTCCTTATCCAGGGATAACCAAATCATAATAGGTTTCCCTACGATATGGTCTTCCGGTACGAAGCCCCATGAGCGGCTATCGGCACTGTTATGACGGTTATCCCCCATCATCCAGTAATAATCGTATTTGAATGTATAAGTAGTTTCCGGTTTTCCGTTGATGTAGACTTTCCCGTCTTTCACTTCCAGCTTATTGCCTTCATAGTTTCTGATGCAACGGCTGTAGAGGGCCAGATTACGTTCGTTCAACTGTATGGTCGCACCCTTCTTCGGTATCCATAACGGGCCGAAGTTGTCGCGGCTCCACCCCGTTTCGTAACCTATGGGATAGGTAGAACCGGCCCAAGCGTCAGGCTCGATAATAATTTCCTTTACAATCGGCAGCTTCTTTGCTTTTTCCAATGCCTTTTGAGTTAAAGGCAGACGGTAAGTGGGTTTAAACTGTCCGTTTTCGTCCGCTTTGAAGCCTAGGAATGAGAGCGTCTTGGTGTTCGATTTGCCGTCTGACACTAATATGCGGTCGATTTTGCTGATGTCGAGTAGGCGGAATTGCTCTTCGCTCAACATCGAACCATCTGTCTCGACGTAATAATTGAACTGCATGTTTTCCGGGTTCTTAGCCGCCACACCGTCTATATAGACTTGGTTATCGCGTATTTCAATTGTGTCGCCGGGCATCCCGATACAACGTTTTACATAATTCTCACGTTTATCGACCGGGCGATAGATGATGTCACCGAAATTCTGTTTGTCAAGCAGGACTGTTTCACGGCCATAATCTTCTATTAGGTTATAATAATCCGGGTTCTGTACTTTCAGGGCAACCGTGTCGCCGGCAGGGAAGTTGAATACTACGATATCGTTGCGTTTCACATTTCCGAGGCCTTTCACACGTTTGTATCCCCATTCCGGCCAGTCCAGATAGGATTTGCAATTGAAGAACGGTAATGTATTTTGTACCAGCGGGAAAGCAATCGGCGTATTCGGTACGCGCGGTCCATAGCTCAGTTTACTGACAAACAGGTAATCGCCAACCAACAAAGACTTTTCCAATGACGAACTGGGTATCTGATAGTTTTGGAAGATGAATATGTTGATAAAGTAGACGGCAATCAGTGCAAACAGGATGTCGTCCACCCATTCCAATACGTTCCTGACCTGCGGGTTCTTCGACTTTTTCCAAGCTCCCCAGGGGATATATTGTGTCAGGAAGATATCGACCAGTACAATCAAACCGAGAAGCAACCAACCGTTTTGCATCCAGAGTACGAACAAGGCATATAGGATGGCGGCGATACTAAATTTAATCCATTGTTTTTTAGAAAACTTCTTCATTGTATTTGTAGTCTAAGGGATAATTAAAACTTTAGCATATCATTCATTCCTAAGAAGCCTTTCTTTCCGGCCGTAAATTCGGCTGCCACAACGGCTCCCAGAGCGAAACCTGCACGGCTTTTGGCATCGTGCTTGATACTGATATAGTCAACATCGGACTCGTAAGTGATTTCGTGGATACCCGGCACTTCACCTTCGCGGATGGCGTGGATGGGAAGGTCGGCAGGTTGTTCGGCTGCATCTAGTGTCCAGCGGTCTTTGCGGTCGATGTTTTCAAGGATACCTTCGGCCAATGTGATGGCAGTGCCACTCGGTGCGTCCAGCTTATGGATATGGTGGGTTTCCGTCATTTTTACGTCGTAAGTCGGAAAGTTATTCATAATCTTCGCCAAATATTTGTTGAGGGCAAAGAAGATGTTGACGCCGATACTGAAGTTGGATGCATAGAAAAAGGTTTTACCTTCTTTTTCGCACATGGTCTTTACTTCTTCGATTCGGTCCAGCCATCCGGTAGTGCCGGAGACAACCGGAACGTTGGCTGCGAAACATTTCATATAATTGTTGAAAGCTGTGGCCGGAGTTGTAAACTCGATGGCTACATCTGCGCTCTTGAAATTGTCGGAATTGAATTCTTCAGGGTTGTTGATGTCAACGATAGAAACGATTTGGTGTCCTCTGCTTAAAGCTATTTGTTCAATGGTTTTGCCCATCTTCCCGTAACCGATAAGTGCAATTTTCATATCTTAATCCAATATAAAATGAATAATATAGCTAATACTTTAGCCTTTAGAGTGCAAATATAAAGAATAATGATTAGATTTGGACCATAAATCTTAACTCTGAAAGAAGATGGAACGTTTATTACACTATGTTTGGAAATACAAACTTTATGTAGCCACCCCATTGACTACCACCGACGGACGTCTGCTCCAAGTCATCGACCCCGGCATACAGAACACGGATGCGGGTCCCGATTTCTTCAATGCAAAAATAAAAATAGACGGAACACTCTGGGCCGGAAGTGTGGAAATACATGATAAGGCTTCAGACTGGTTACTGCATGGTCATGACAAGAACAGAGCTTATGATACCGTAGTCCTTCATGTTACAGGGTTGAATGATATGGAAGTGACACGTACGACAGGAGAGCTCGTCCCGCAACTGGTCCTGACTGTTCCGGAGACAGTTTCGCGTAGTATTGACTGGCTTCTTTATCGGGAAGCTTCTTTACCTTGCCTCAATTATATCCCTCAGATTGATTCAATGCATATCTCTTCTTGGCTGGCTGTCCTGCTGAGTGAACGCCTTGAACGGAAAACACATGATATCCTGACTTTGCTGGAGCAGTATAAGGACGATTGGAATGAAGTCTTTTATATTATTTTAACCCGTAACTTTGGTTTTGGGGTCAATAATGATGCTTTCGAACGTCTTGCCAAAAGCCTTCCTTTACGTTGCGTACAAAAACAGCGAGGCAGTTCTTCGCAGGTGGAAGCGATGCTGTTCGGACAGGCCGGAATGCTTACGGAGGAAAACGATGACCCTTATTATCGCCTCTTGCAGCGCGAGTATCAGTTCTTGGCTTACAAATTTTCTCTTATCCCTTTGGATGCTTCTGTTTTTAAGAACCTTCGTATTCGTCCGGTGAACTTCCCTTATTTGAAAGTGGCACAGTTGGCGGCTCTTTGGGTACAACATGATACGTTGTTTTCGTCAATTCTTCATGCCGGAAGTATAGGCGGAATTAAAGAGTATTTTCGTATCACTCCTTCAGACTATTGGACAACACATTACCATTTCCGTTGTGCTTCGGCTCCTAAACCAAAGCTTATTGGAGAGAATACATTGAACATTCTCCTTATCAATACGGTGGTTCCGATGTTTTTTGCTTACGGGCTTCACAATAAGTTACCGGAGTATTGCGACCGTGCCACTCGCCTGTTGGAAACTATTCCGCCTGAAAAGAATACTATCGTTTCAACCTTTTGTAATGCCGGTATTTCTGTCAGTAATGCATGCGATACTCAAGCCCTTATCCAGTTAAAACGCGAATATTGTGAGAAGAAGAAATGTTTGTATTGCCGGATTGGCTTTCGGATGTTGAAAAGCGGGATATATCCCGTGTAAGTATTATATTGAAACATATAGCGTGCTAATCCGGCTAACAGGCAGATAGACACATGAAATGCAAAGATTGATTAATAACCTTATATATCACTAATATTCACCGGATTTTTCCCTATTTTTGCGCGTGTTTGTCAGACTCACTTTAAATAGAGATTGAATGGATAATAGATATATACGTAATTCATTGCGGCTGTTGTATGGAACAGTTCTCCTGATTTTCATCTATTCGTGTGCCAATATAGGTAGCCCGAACGGAGGACCGTATGATGAAACACCGCCCAGGTTTATCGGTAGCTTGCCGTCTCCTAACCAGACCAACTACAAAGGGAAAAAGATTGAAATTATATTTGATGAGCTGATACAGATAGATAAACCTTCGGAAAATGTAATCATTACGCCCCCCCAAATAGAGATGCCTGTTATCCGTTCGGCAGGAAGAAAGGTAGTCGTCGAGCTGAAAGATACATTGAAGGAGAATACTACATATACAATCGACTTCACCAATTCGATTGCTGATAACAATGAAAAGAATGTATTTGAGAACTTCTCTTTTGCCTTTTCTACCGGTGACGTAATAGACTCGCTTGAGATATCGGGAGTTTTGCTTAATGCCGAGAACTTGGAACCGATGCCAGGTATAACGATTGGTCTGCACAGTAACCTGGCAGACTCCGCATTTGTGAATATCCCGTTTGTACGTACTTCACGAACCAACGATAGAGGGCATTTTACTATCCGTAACATTGCGCCGGGAACTTATCGCTTGTTCGCCTTGAATGATGTGAACCGTGATTATAAGTTTGACCAGCCCGGTGAAGATATTGCTTTTCTGGACTCCGTTATTGTCCCTACTTTCGAGTTGGCAACCCGGCAGGATACAACTTGGAAAGACAGTCTGACTATCGATACCATCCGTACTGTCGAGTTCACGCGCTTTCTGCCTGAGGATGTCGTATTGCGGCTTTTTAAGGAAAAGTTTGTACGTCAGTATATGGTGAAACCTGAACGTTTGGATGAAAGGTATTTTACATTGCGTTTCAATACCGAACTGGATACGATTCCCGTACCTGTCCCGCTCAATTTTGCTCCAGAGGATAGCAGTTGGTATTTTGTACAACGTACTGATGGAGGTGCAAGTGTCAACTATTGGTTGACCGACTCGATGGTATGGAAGCAAGATACATTACAAATGCAAGTGACCTATCCCAAGAGCGACTCTTTAAATATTCTCCGTCCGCAAACGGATACCTTGACGCTTGTAATGCGTAAACGTCCGGTTGAAAAGAAGAAAAAGAAGAAGGATGATGAGCCCGAACCGATTGTCTTCCTTGGTATGCTGGTGGATGCTCCCAGTTCGATGGATATTTTTGATACGGTCTCTATCACTTTCGATGAGCCGGTTCTTGACATAAACAAGGAGATGTTCTCTCTTGATCAGAAGACGGATACAATCTGGAATGAAATCGATTTCGATTTCTTCCCTGATACAACTAATAGCCTGAATTTCTTTATTCTTCGACCTTGGAAGTACGGCGAAGAGTATCGTTTGAGAGTAGATTCCACTGTTATTACCAGTTTATATGGGAAGTGGAATGATAAATATTCCGGTGAATTTAAGATAAAGAATAAGGATGAGTACGGGAACTTGTATGTCACTATAGAAGGCGTGGATACGACGGCCTATGCCGAACTACTTTCAACCAGTGATGCCCCTGTCCGGAAAGTCCCTGTGAAAGATGGCGGAGCTCTTTTTATGGACCTTAAGCCTGCTAAATATTATGTTCGCATAGTTGTCGACTTAAATAATAATGGGCAATGGGATCCTGGGAATTATGCCGAGAAGCGGCAACCGGAAGAGGTATTCTATTCGCCTAAGGTATATGAAATAACGCAGAACTGGGATGTGGACGAAACAATCCCATGGAACTACCGTTCGATACCGTTATATAAGCAGAAACCGCTTGAGATAACAAAAAATAAACCTAAGGAAGTAACTAAAAAGAAGAGAAACTATAAAGATGAAGGACAGCAATCTTCAAAAAGTTCCGGAGTCGGCAATATGGCTTTGCCGTTCTAAGTTCGACCGTTTTTGGTTGACACTCCTGTTGTTGTTGCTGGTCGGTGTGACGGGAGCGCAGAATATACCTGTTGAGGAACGTATCAAATCCGGAGAGGAAGTACGGTATGAACTATACTTCAAGTGGGGTTTGCTGATGCCGCGTGCAGGACAAGCCAGTTTGTCTATCAAAGAGGTGGAATATGAGAACGAACCGGCCTATCATTACTGTTTGCTTTTCAATACCACGGGTTTGTTCGAAAAGGTGTATCGGATGCGTGATACGTTAGACTGTTATTTTACTCCGGACATGCTACTGCTTCGGAGTGAAAAGCGTGTAAACGAAAATGACTATTATCTGATAGATGATATTAAGTTTTCGTATGATGAAGAAAATATCGTTGCACATTCCCACCGTTATACTCCGACTCGTACCAAAATCGATACGACTCTCGTCTCTTCCGCGCAGTATATGTTCGATATGTTAGGAGCCACTTTATATCTTCGTTCGCTGGATTGGGACGAGATGAATTATGGCGACGAATTTCCTTTTCAGGTAGCTATCGGTCGTGACCGGATTAATGTCAGCTTTCGCTATACCGGCCAGCAGATTGTGGAACGTAGTGAAACGCTCAAGTATCGCACCCGCCATTTCTACATAGACATCTTTGACGATGCCTTTACTCAGAGTAAGGAAGCTGCCGAGATATGGATAGGTGATGATGAAAATCATATTCCGGTCAAGATACGTGCCAAACTTAAGATTGGGGCTGTGGAGGTTTATTATAAATCATCTAAAGGGTTGCGTTATCCGCTTAGTTCGCGTTTCGTCATTCCCCGTCCTTAATTATTTTTATTCTGCCGGTCGTTTTTCTCTTTTCGGTATGGCCTTAGCTGTGCGGAGTGGTGACTATTCTTCTTAAAGCCGTAAGGCTTTTCGGGGAAAAACGTAAGTCTTTCTCCCGAAATCCTTAAGACTTTTTGAGACCTTATTCCAGTGTCATAACAATCATTTCATTGTCCGCAAGCGATTCTGCCAACTGACGAACCCGTTCCTGCTGGGAAGGCCATCCGGAACGTCGGCCGGTATCAGATATGCTGTATGCGGACGTTCGACGAAATAGATAAGATTTATTCTATGGGAGCGAACGGTAGTTCCGTTTCTTTCCGATAGCCTGTTCCGTTGAATGTGGCAATCAAATCACCTGCTTCGTTTGTGATTCGTACTTCACAGTTTGACAGTCTTTTGTGGCTGAATGCTTCACGGGCTTCGGCATACAAATAACCTTTACTTTCCGCTTTGAAGAAGTTTATATTGGAGGTAATGGATAGAGTCAGACGAGCGTGGCTGTTTGTTGCCGCAGCAAAGGCTAAATCTGCCAAGGTAAAGATAGCACCTCCCTGACAGACCCCACCCCCGTTGAGGTGTTCCGGCTTTATTTCCATACGAGCTTTCGCATATCCGTTGCCGGTTTCCAACAGCTCAACACCGGCTAATAAGGCGAACTTGTCGCCTTGAAGAAATTCGTGTATTGTCATTTTATTTATTCAGTTTCCATTCGGCACCTTCTTTCGTGTCTTTGATTTCGAAGCCCATGGCGGTCAGTTCGTTACGTATCTTGTCCGAAGTAGCCCAGTCCTTGTTTACTTTCGCTTGCTGGCGAAGAGTAAGCAGCAGGTCTACGGCTTTGCCGAATGCCTCGTAGTTGTTGCCGCCGGCAGAGGCTGCTTCGTCTTTCATTCCGAGGATATCGAAAACGAACGTGTGGAATACGTCTTGCAACTCTTTCAAGTCTTCGGCCGAAATAGTTTCTTTCCCGTCTTTTACCGAGTTGATGGCGCGGGTAGCATCAAACAGATGCGCGATGACAATTGGTGAATTCAGGTCGTCATTCATGGCATCATAGCATTTATTACGCAAATTTTTGACGTCGACCGTCGAAACATCTGAAGCTTTCAGTTTCGTCAGATGATTGTAAGCATCCATCAAGCGTTCCAGTCCTTTTTCGGCGGCTTGTAGCGCTTCATTACTGAAATCCACTGTGCTGCGATAATGTGCTTGGAGGATAAAGAAGCGGATAGTCATAGGTGAATAAGCCTGATGCAATATCTTGTTGCTGCCGGAAAAGAATTCTTCCAGTGTGATGAAATTGCCTAACGATTTCCCCATCTTCTGCCCGTTGATGGTAATCATATTGTTATGCATCCAGTAATGAACCATGTCGTCGCCCTGTGAAGCGACGGCTTGGGCTATCTCGCATTCATGATGAGGGAAAATCAGGTCCATGCCACCACCGTGAATATCGAAATGTTCACCCAGATACTTTTTACCCATTGCCGTACATTCGCAATGCCAACCGGGAAAGCCATCGCTCCAGGGAGATGGCCAGCGCATGATATGTTCCGGCTGTGCCTTTTTCCAAAGTGCGAAATCGATGGTATTATGCTTTTCATCCTGACCGTCTAATGCGCGGGTCGTATTCAGCATATCTTCAATGTTACGGCCGGAAAGTACACCGTAATTGTGCGCTTTGTTGTATTTTTCCACATCGAAATAAACGGAACCTTCGCTCTCATAAGCAAAGCCGTTGTCCAATATCTTCCTGACCAGTTCGATTTGTTCGATGATATGGCCCGAAGCATGTGGCTCGATGCTGGGTGGAAGTACATTGAGTGCTTCCATGGCATGGTGGTAACGGTTCAGGTAATACTGGACCACTTCCATCGGTTCGAGCTGTTCGAGGCGGGCTTTCTTGGCAATCTTGTCTTCGCCATCGTCCGCATCGTGTTCCAGATGGCCGACATCGGTTATATTGCGTACGTAACGTACTTTGTATCCTATATGCGTAAGATAACGGAACAGCAAGTCGAATGTAATGGCCGGGCGGGCATGTCCCAAATGAGCATCTCCATAGACAGTAGGGCCACAAACATACATACCCACGTGCGGTTCGTGCAGCGGGATGAACTGTTCCTTCTTTCTTGTGAGTGTGTTGTAAATACTTAATGGATGTTCCATAATTTGTTTTTGTTTCTTTTAGAGTGGCAAATATATGAATAATCTCTGCCTTAGCCAACCTGTTTGTCAGGTATTGTTTCGTTTCTGTCGATTTTAAAATAGTAATTTATGTTTGTTTTTTGTTACTTTGTAGGCTAATTGATGTAATAATCAGTAAAACGTATATTGTATGAAAATAAACATCTTCTTCTCATTTTTGTTAACTGTTCTATTCTCCGCTTGTACTGAACAATCTTATAATTTGGCGGATTATGGCTTGAAGCCGGATACAAAAGAAAATGCTTCCCCTTTAATAGCGAAAGCTTTGCAGGACATCGTTGCTTCTGATAAATCGAACTCCATTGTAATTGTTTTGCCGAAAGGACGTTATGATTTTTATCCGGAAGGTGCATCTGAGCGCGAATATTTTATATCCAATCATGATCAGGATAATCCTAAATATGTAGGGTTGCCTTTCGAGTCGATGAAGAATGTAATATTCGACGGGCAGGGTTCTGAACTGATATTTCACGGACGAATGCTCCCTGTTTCTTTGGTTCATTCAGAAAATTGCACCTTGAGGAATTTTAGTATTGACTTTGAGAATCCGCATATCAGCCAGGTGAAAGTCTTGGAAAACGATACGGTGAATGGTATGATAACATACGAAGTCGCCCCTTGGGTACAGTATGAAATTCGCGACAGTGCCTTTGTGGCAAAAGGTGAGGGCTGGGAACATGTCTCCGGCTTCGGTATTGCTTTCGAGGGAGATACCAAACGATTGGTGTATACAACTAGCGATATAGCTGTCGGGAGCCGTAACGTGACTGAATTATCGCCCCGTAAGATTAAAGCTCCTTGGATGAATAAAAAACTAATTCCTGGAACAGTAGTTGCCATGCGTGGGTACGGACGTCCTACTCCGGGTATTTTTGTTTCTCACGATAAAAATACCCGATTGGAAAATATCCGGGTGCATTATGCCGAAGGTATGGGATTGCTGGCACAAATGAGTGAAAATATCACTTTGGATAAATTCTCTGTTTGCCTTCGTGGTAAGGAGGACCCCCGCTATTTTACTACGCAGGCGGATGCTACTCATTTCTCCGGTTGCAAAGGGAAGATTATTTCAGTGAACGGACTGTATGAAGGTATGATGGACGATGCCATTAATGTACATGGTACTTATCTGAAAGTAAAGGAACGGGTAGATGATAAGACCTTGATAGGTGAATATATGCATCCGCAAGCATACGGTTTCGATTGGGGGTATTCCGGCGATAGTGTCCAATATATCGATTCTAGGACAATGGAGCTGATAGGTACGCCTAACCGTATCGCTTCCATTCAGGCTGTTGACTGTCCAAGCCCTCATGGAGCCAAACTATTCAGAATTACTTTCGAAAAGCCCGTGGACCCTGTTATTAGCGAAACCGGCACTTTTGGTATCGAGAACCTCGAATGGACACCTGAAGTTTATTTCGCTGATAATATCGTCCGCAATAACCGTGCTCGTGGTTCCTTGTTCAGTACACCGAAAAAGACAGTAGTCGAAAAGAATATATTTGACCATACTTCGGGTACGGCTATTCTGCTGTGTGGTGATTGCAACGGTTGGTTCGAGACCGGTGCTTGCCGTGATGTGCTGATACGCGATAACAAGTTTATCAATTCCCTTACCAATATGTTTCAATTCACAAATGCTGTCATTTCCATTTATCCCGAAATACCCGATTTGAAAGACCAGAAAAAATATTTCCATAGTGGTATTGTGATTGAGAATAACGAATTCGACACTTTCGACAGACCAATCGTGTATGCCAAGTCGGTAGACGGTCTGGTGTTTCGGAATAATATTATTCGGCAAAACCACGATTATCCGGCTTTCCATTGGAACAAATATCGTTTGTTTTTCCAGCGGGTGGTAGATATAAAGGTTGAGGATAATCAATTTGAAGGAGGTTTTGATGAGAGTGTAGATATGAGAATTGAAGAATAAAGGTTGACCTGTATGATTTGTTCAACAAGACAAAATGAATAATGGCGGGTGGTATTGTGATAGCGAGTAGTATTAATTAAGATGTAAATATGATGAGAATCTTCTTATTAATTACCTTTTGTCTTTTAATGAAGATAGAATGCCAGGCTGGTGTACCTGGTGAAAAAAAGATACCGGACGGTTATCCTGTTGCTAATTTTGCTCTGACAGTTAACGCCTCCGCTACAGGTGACTTGTATGGGGATATCATGCAAAATCCGGGGAAATTGGGCGATTGGTTGTCCGGCCGTGGAAACATTCTTTTTGGAGTAGAGAAGGATGGACGGAATCATCTTCTTTCCGGATTTGGGAAAAAGACTGTACAACGTCGATTTCCTTTTGTGAAGAATACTTACAGTGCTTCCCCATCAATAAATTCAACTCTTGTGGTAGAAACCTTCTGTCCGCTGGGCATTAACGACCCGGAGACTTCTTCGCTGCCTCTTTTGATGCTTGAAGTTACCTGTACAAACTCGACCTCGGCCGATGAAACATTTACACTGACCGCCCATCCGGATGAAGTGTTGACCGAAAACTGCCGAAAGGGGCTTTGTCGGATTGATGCTGATGTAGAAACTCGTTGGGTGGATGGTAACTGGCAGATTCCTGTCTCATTGAAAGCCGGAGAGAAGAAGCAACTCCGTATTCTGCTTGCTTTCTACGATTCGGAATGGGCGACAGCCAATCAGTTCCGCAATGTCGATGAGTTGTCTGTTTACGGTTTCTGTACCTGGTCCGTTCTAAAAGATAAAACTATTTGTTTTGAAGAGGCTATTCCGGTAATGGGCGATGAGGAACTCGATACCTATCTCCGCTGGTATATGATACCCGGTATATCTCTGACGAAACGAACCCGGAAGGGAGATGTCCTGACGATGGGGTATTGTGAATTGAACCAGCGCGACAGTTATTGGACTTCATGGCTGCACCTTGTTCTCTTCAAAGATACCGAGCAACAGATGATAGAAGAAAGTATTCATTATCAACAACCTTCCGGCAAGATACCGACTACTATTCTGCCTCTGATTGAGCGTAATGATGATCTTGACATCAATGCCTTCTTTATTCTTCGCGCCACTCGTTTTTATCAATATTATCATAATCGTGACGGACTTGATGCTTGGTGGCCAGCTTTGAGGAAAGCGATGGATTGGCTTATCGGCCGGGACGATACGAATAGCGGTTTGCCGGCGCAGATTTCTTTCTGGGGCGATTGGAAAGATGTCAAAGGGGTGGAGGGACGTAAATATTCTCCTTTTTCTTGTTTGATTTACTTAGCTGCCCTTCGGCAAATGATTTATTTGAGTAAAGAGTGCGAAGACTCGGAAAGCCTTCGGAAATATGAGACTGCTTATCGGAAAGGATATGATTCCGTAAATAAACCTACCGGGAAAGGTGGCTTGTGGAACGGTGAATATTATTGCCAGATATGGCGGGACGGAACGGTAAACGATAAACTTTTGCAAGACCAGACTATCGGTATTCTTTTTGATGTCGTACCGGAAGACCGGGCGGAGAAAATAATTGAAGCTCTGAACAAGAAGAGTCTGACGAAATATGGTATCTGCGAGACTTCTCCTTATTATCCGGCTAGTTTCGGTTATGCACCGGCCACGTATCACAATGGGGCTGTCTGGCCTTGGGTGAGTTTTATGGATTGCTGGTCGCGCATTCGGATGGGACGTAGTGCGGAGGCAATTGATTTAATAAAACGGGTGGCACATGCTGATTTGGTTGATTCCGGTGATTGGTCGCCCAACGAGCATATAAATAGTTTGACAGGCGAAAACCTAGGTTTCCAATTACAGGGTTGGAATGCGGGCTTGTTCGGATTGGTTTGGTTTGGACTTGTTCATCCGGGGATACTACCGGATAATAGTAAAAAGGTGGGTGTGAATGGAACATATAAAAGGGATAAATGAAATATTTGATTTATATCCTGCTTGCTATCCTGCAATTAACGACTTTTCCCTTACGGGCACAAGAAACGATAGTTGTATCTGATACTTTGCGGCAAAAGATGCCTATTGTTCCCTATCGGTTTAAACCGACAAGTCTGATATTGCCGGCTTCGCTGATTGCTGTGGGGACTGTAGGAACAGCAGTTGACGGCTTGAATGATTTCCATCTCCTCAACCGGAAAGAGTCGGTTAAGAAAATCCATGTCGACAATTATATGGAATGGGGAATGCTGGGTTGGGTCTTCGTCTGTGACCTGATGGGGAAGGAGAAGCATAATTGGGCGGATCAACTTTGTCTGGTTGCGTTGGCCGAAGTTTTCAATGCTGGTATGACGCGTGCCGTGAAGTATGCTGTGGATGAGCCTCGTCCGGATGGAGGGCGCCATTCATTTCCTTCCGGGCATACTTCAAATGCTTTTTTGGGAGCGCATATTGCCTATAAAGAGTTTAAGGACAGTAGCCCGGTACTGGCTTATTCCGGTTATGCACTGGCTTTGTTTGTTGCGGGTTCGAGGGTCTATAATAATCGACATTGGGTAGCGGATGTTGTGGCTGGAGCGGGGTTCGGTATTCTTTCTGCCGAATTATCTTATCTGGCTTATTTTCCGATACGTAATGCTATTGCGCAGAAAATTAATAGGAGAAATAATAGGAAAGTTAATGGGGGAAGCAATCAGGGAGACAATTATCGCCTGATGGTTGCTCCTACTTTCAATCAACAAGGGGGAGGAGTTTACTTCTCGTTGAGTTTTTAATCTCTGAGTTTCTTCGGTCTTTAATTTTTTGATGATTAATAGCATAAGGCTTATCCGTTGTTTGTAGACGATGTTATATCCCCCAGTTTTCCCTATCCAGATTCCTATAATTAATTGCTTCGGCCAGATGTTTAGCTTCAATATTAGGAGAGGCATCCAAATCAGCAATGGTGCGAGCAACTTTAAGGATACGGTCATAAGCACGGGCCGATAAGCTCAGTCGTTGCATGGCTGTTTTCAGGAGGGCAAGACCAGCTGTATCGGGGACTGCAAATTTGTGCAGTAATTTAGTACTCATTTGGGAATTACTGTAGATACCTTCGTAGGCTGCAAAACGCTTCTGTTGTATCGTGCGAGCTTTTACTACACGTTCACGGATAGAGGCACTGGACTCTGAGGGTTCTTGATTGGAAATCTTTTCGAAAGGAACAGGTATTACCTCGATTTGTATATCGATACGGTCCAATAACGGTCCGGATACGCGGTTCATATATTTTTGAACGGCTCCCGGCGTACAAAGACAAGGACGTTCGGGATGATTATAATAGCCGCATGGACAGGGGTTCATAGAAGCAACCAACATAAAGTTGGCCGGATAATCTACCGAAAAACGAGCACGTGATATCGTAATTATTCTATCTTCTAAAGGTTGGCGCATTACTTCCAATACATTCCGGTTGAATTCCGGCAATTCATCCAGAAAAAGGACTCCATTGTGAGCCAAGCTTATTTCACCCGGTTGTGGAAAAGTTCCGCCACCTACCATGGCCACATTCGATATGGTGTGATGTGGGGAACGGAAAGGCCGTTGAATTACTAAAGATGTATCAATACCAATCTTTCCGGCGACGGAATGGATTTTGGTTGTTTCGAGCGACTCTTGTAAAGTAAAGGGGGGCAGGATGGATGGGAGGCGTTTGGCAAGCATCGATTTTCCGCTTCCGGGAGGACCTATTAATATAAGGTTGTGGCTACCGGCTGCAGCAACCTCCATCGCTCGTTTTACATTCTCTTGTCCGCGAACGTCTGAGAAGTCAGCTTCAAATAAATGTTGACGGGAATAAAACTCTTCTTGAGTATTCACGACTGTCGGTTGTAAATTCCGTTTTCCGCTAATAAATTCAATCACTTCCTTTATATTAGCGACTCCGTATACCTCCAGATTATTGACAACAGCTGCTTCCTTAGCATTCTGTTGAGGTACGATAAGTCCTTTAAATCCTTCTTCCCGTGCTTGTATGGCGATAGGGAGTGCTCCTTTAACCGGTTTCAGACTTCCATCGAGCGACAGTTCTCCCATCATTATAAATTGACTTAGCCTTGATGCATCCAGTTCTTCAGCTGCCGCCAGTATCCCGATGGCCATAGGGAGGTCGTATGAAGAGCCTTCTTTCCGGATATCTGCGGGGGCCATATTAATGATAATACGATTGCGTGGAAATTTATAACCGGATACCTGAAGAGCGGAAACAATGCGTTCGTGGCTTTCGCGTACAGCATTATCAGGCAAGCCTACTAAAAAAAATTGAATACCTTTGGTACAATTCACTTCAATTGTTACAATCGTTGCAGTAATGCCTTGCACAGCGGCAGCATAAGATTTTACAAGCATAGTTAAGTTTTTTAGTCGATTTATATGTTTATTTATTCATTCATAGCTGATTTTCTATCTTCAGTCTTCTAAAAGATTTTCCAGTGTTTGTTTTATTTCGATACCGTTATCTGTTTTCAGGATGATTATTCCTTTTTCATCAATCAGGAAACAGCGGGGTAAAGCACTTACATTATATAAGTTAAGCAGCGATGTAGACTGCCCGGCTGAGTCTGCTACCAGATTCCAGTTAATGCTGTCTTTTTCCAGTATTTTACGAACTCCGACAGTGTTGTCATCCAAACTGATTAAAAGCATGTCCAGTTTATCTTTTGGATATTTGGTTGCAATTTCGTCCAGATATAAATTTTCCGTCTGGCACATATCACACCATGGTGCAGTGAAAGTGAGCAGTAAATATTTTTTAGGAAAAGAGTCTAAGCTAACCGGTTCCCCGTATACATTCCTAACATTAAAATTGGGAGCTTCGGCCCCTAAAGCCGTCTGTTTAGCTCTGGCACTGTATTCTTCCAGATTACGTACCAGATAAGAGTCTTTCAGTTTTGGACTCAAAACAGCCAGTAGTTCATCCATTTTACGGGTGTCATCAGGATTTGCAAAATAACGTTCTATCAGCACAGCTGAAGCTTCCTCTTCCGGATATTTTTTAATCAATACTGCGACCTCTTCGCTCACCAAATGATTGACATTTGCCAAACGGGATGCTACATCCGTGTCTTCAATTGTTTGATTTTGTTTGTCTTTATGTTCTTTTCTCAGAATGCTTATCAAATCTGCCTGTTCTTTCAATAAAGGAGCTAACTCTTTCTTGATTGCGGTAAGCCGATCGTTAATTTTCCCTCCTTTCACTTGCAAAAGAGCCGGATAGGTTACGTCTCCGCTGATTGTAATCTTTTTGCCTTTTTCCAAAAATACATTGACCCAGCGTTCTTTGTTTTCAAAAAATAGCGTTGCATCTTTGAAATCCCCAAGCCTACGTTCGATAAGGAACTGCCCGGGTTTTTCACAGGTAATTGTATCGACGATTTTTATTTCATCGTTTTCAAAAACTGCATATATAGTCTGATCCTCCAGATTTTTCAGTTTGCCTTCTATCCGGTATGCAATATCTCCGCCACACGACGACAAAGACACTATAATCCCACAGATCAGTAATAAACGTTTAATCATTATACCTTACATCCCACATTAAAAGATAATTTGGGGTAAAGATAGGAATAGATTTTAAAACATCCTAACAATTGTGCTAAAATTAATGTATATATACAAAAAAAGTGCAGGGCTTTCGCTCTGCACTTTCTATAAATGATGTATTGATTACAATTTCGGACCTGCAACAACCAGCTTCTTACCAGCTTCGTTACCAGTGAACTTAGCAAAGTTCTTGATGAAACGGCCAGCCAAATCTTTAGCTTTTTCGTCCCATTGAGCAGCGTCAGCATAAGTATCACGCGGATCAAGGATTTTCGGATCAACACCCGGCAATTCTGTCGGTACAACGAAATCGAAGTACGGGATAACTTTTGTCGGAGCTTTGTCGATAGAACCGTCCAGGATAGCATCGATGATACCACGGGTATCGCGGATAGAGATACGTTTGCCAGAACCATTCCAACCAGTGTTAACCAAATAAGCCTTAGCACCGGTCTTTTCCATCTTCTTAACCAGTTCTTCAGCATATTTTGTCGGGTGCAATGACAAGAAAGCAGCACCGAAACAAGCTGAGAATGTAGGAGTCGGTTCAGTAATACCGCGTTCTGTACCAGCCAATTTAGCTGTGAAACCGGACAAGAAGTAGTATTGAGCCTGTTCTGCGTTCAGGATAGATACCGGAGGCAATACGCCAAATGCATCGGCAGACAGGAAGATAACCTGTTGTGCGTGCGGACCCTTGGAAATCGGTTTAACGATATTTTCAATGTGATAGATAGGATAAGAAACACGCGTGTTTTCTGTTACGCTCTTGTCTGCGAAGTCGATTTTGCCGTCAGCAGCAACTGTTACATTTTCCAAAAGAGCATCACGTTTGATAGCAGCGTAGATATCCGGTTCGCTTTCTTTATCCAAGTTGATAACTTTAGCGTAGCAACCACCTTCGTAGTTGAATACACCTTCGTCATCCCATCCGTGTTCGTCATCACCGATCAACTTACGTTTCGGGTCTGTAGACAAAGTAGTCTTACCTGTACCGGACAAACCGAAGAAGATAGCAGAGCTTGTACCTTCCATGTTTGTGTTGGCAGAACAGTGCATAGAAGCGATACCGCGAAGCGGGTTCAGGTAGTTCATGATAGAGAAAATACCTTTTTTCATTTCACCACCGTACCAAGTGTTCAGGATAACCTGTTCTTTAGTCTTCAGGTTGAATACTGTGGCAGTTTCAGAGTTCAGGCCCAGTTCTTTATAGTTGTCGACTTTTGCCTTAGCAGCGTTGAAAGAAACGAAATCAGGTTCTCCGTAGTTTGCTAGTTCTTCAGCTGTCGGACGAATAAACATATTCGTTACGAAGTGTGCTTGCCATGCTACTTCCATGATGAAACGTACTTTCAGACGAGTAGCTTCGTTAGCACCACAGAAAGTATCGACAACAAACAAACGTTTGCCTGACAATTCTTTTACTGCTTTAGCTTTCAAATCAGCCCAAGCTTCTTCAGTACAAGGTTTATTGTCATTTTTATATTCTTCAGAAGTCCACCATACTGAATCTTCGCTAGCTTCGTTCTTTACGAAAAATTTATCTTTAGGAGAACGACCTGTATAAACACCTGTCATTACGTTTACAGCACCCAGTTCAGTTACCTGACCTTTTTCAAAGCCTTCCAAACCTGGTTTTGTTTCTTCTGCGAACAGAACATCATAAGACGGATTGTGAACGATTTCTTTTACGTCTTTAATTCCGTACTTGCTTAAATCTAATGTAGCCATCTTGTAATTAATTTAATTGATTGACTTTATATAACTTTTTCTCTCTCTTCTATATAAAACCACAAGGTAATTTGTTTTTTTATATACTTGCTGTTACCTTACCTTGTTAACCGGGTACAAAAGTAATATAAATTTTCATAGCACAATTCGAATTAAGGAAATTTTTCAGTAATAATTACACTTTTCCATGCTGTTAACATTAAACCCCGTCATTTTGCAATCTATAGTTTACAAATCAGGTGTTTTCTTGGAAAATAGCATCATGTTTACCTGCATTTAGATTGTCAGCAATACGATACAACACAGTTAATAAAGGGGATAGATTATGTTTGACTATATCCGTAATTATTTCCGGATCAAGGAGCAAATACTCATGGGAAATCAGATTGCGCATTGCAAAAACTTTACGCTAAGGAATGTCTGTGTAATATATCAATAGTCTATTTTTTGTTTCAACATCTATTTGTTTTAGAGTCTCACCAATTGTTTGTACTCTCATGCAGGTTGCATCAAACAAATCCACGCCGTCAGGGGAAAGCAAGAGATTTCCCAAGTCATTAACGGTCATTGTCCGTTCTATCGTCAATTCGACTCTTTGAATAACAAAGAGTAATTTATCAAGTATGCGACTTTTAGAAATAGATTGCATCTTGCTCTATATTATGCCGAAACAAAGCACGCATTGTTCCATGCAGCGTTATTAAATCGACTTTTCTTTTAAACAATTGCTCCAAATCTTCTTTTATGTCCAATAATGTATAATAGCTGGTTCGATGCAACTTTACAAACACATCGATATCGCTTTGCTCATTCTGTTCACCACGAGCAACACTGCCAAAAAGGCCAAGCGTCTCTATTCCGTACTTCTCTGCGGAACGAGCTTTATAGTCACGCAATATTTCAATGATTTCAGCTGTCGTTTTCATCATTATATCCTTTTGTTTCACAAAGATATGTATTTTATACAAAAAAGCTGCAAACAGCCGGATTATTTTCCGCCGTTTGCAGCTCCATATATCATATCCTGACAGGGGGTTACTTTACCTCCCAGATTTCCCCTTGCATCAGTAGGTCTTTCAGTTTGCGGGTCGGGTTTTTCGCCTGAACCTCTTCAATCTGCTGGTGGACTGCCTCATCATAGGTTACTCCTTCCACATCGCGGATGATTCCTAAGGCTACCGGCATATCTTCGCCCATCATGGCAAGCATCATATGCAGCGTATTGTCTTTCTCGTGGGCGTCGTGTACAAGTATGTCATCCAGCGTGTAACCGTCTTCTCCGATTGTTACGGCTTTCAGTTTCAGCCCTTCCAAAACGATGCCTTTTTCGTTGTTTTTACCGAATAGCATTTTTTCTCCATGACGGAGGAAGATGGTTTTGTCGGCACGGAACTCCTTGTCCACGATTTTTTTGTGAATCCCATCGTTGAAGATAACACAGTTTACTAATACTTCCGTTACAGACGCCCCTTTATGGCGGGCCGAAGCAGTCAATATTTCAGTTGTATTCTTCAAATCCACATCAATGGCACGGGCAAAGAAATTACCGCGTGAGCCTAAAGTTAATTCTGCCGGAATGAACGGGTCTTCCACGGTTCCGTAAGGTGAACTTTTAGAGACGAATCCACGGTCGGATGTCGGTGAATATTGACCTTTTGTCAGACCATAAATCTTATTGTTGAACAGTACGATATTCAGGTCTATGTTGCGGCGAACAGCATGGATGAAATGGTTACCGCCAATTGCCAGACAGTCACCGTCACCGGTAATCAGCCATACACTCAGGTCGGGACGGGCAGTTTTCACTCCTGTGGCGATAGCAGCACCACGTCCGTGAATAGTATGGAAACCGTACGTATTCATATAATAAGGTAAACGGGAAGAACACCCGATACCGGAAATCACGGCCATGTCATGAGGAGCCACCCCTACTTCGGCCATTGCTTTATGTAAACAGTTCAAAACGGCATGGTCTCCACATCCCGGACACCAACGTACATATTGATCGCTTTTATAATCTTTCGGTTGAAATTTTATTTCTTCAGTTGCCATTTTTAAGCCTCCATTATTTTAGTGAATTCCTCAACTAATCTTGCCACAACAAAAGGTTGACCCTTTACTCGATTGAAACGGTACGGATTGAATCCGGACACTTTACCGCGCAGGTAGTTTGCAAATTGACCGTTATTCTGTTCGGCAACGACTACTTTCTTATATTTACCCAGCACTTCGGCTGTATTTTTCGGAAGCGGATTAATGAACTTGAAATGAGCCAAAGCTACTTTCTTTCCCTGTTCCTGCATAGTTTCCATTGCTTCGTAAAGATGGCCGTAAGTACCGCCCCATCCGACAATCAGCAAGTCGGCATCTTTGTCTCCGATGACTTCCAGTTCAGGGATATAGTCCGCGATTTTGTCAATTTTGGCCTGACGGGTAGAAACCATTTTCTGGTGATTGACCGGATCGGTTGAAATTGCACTTGTCTCATAGTCTTTTTCCAGACCACCCAACCGGTGGGTGAAACCTTCCGTACCGGGAATTGCCCAGTAGCGAACCAGGCTTTCTTTATCGCGACGATAAGCTTTCCATACCTTTTCAGTATCTTGATAGTTGGATACGTAATTGGGGACGATTTCCGGATATTTGTCTAAGTCCGGCAATTTCCAAGCAGACGAACCGTTTGCGATAAATGCATCTGTCAGCAAGATGACCGGAGTCATGTGCTCAACAGACAGTTTGCCGGCCCAGTAAGCAGCATCGAAACAGTCGGTCGGCGTGGAAGCGGCAATCACAACCAGCGGGCTTTCTCCGTTACGTCCGTAAAGAGCCTGCATCAGGTCGGTTTGTTCACTTTTGGTCGGCATACCGGTAGAGGGGCCACCACGCTGTACATCTATAATAACCAGTGGCAATTCTGCAATAACAGCCAAGCCGATAGCTTCACTTTTCAGGGCCAGACCCGGTCCGGAAGTGGAAGTGGCAGCTAGACAACCGGCAAAACTTGCACCGATAGAGGTACAAATACCGGCTATTTCATCTTCCGCCTGAACGGTGATTACACCTAAATCTTTGCGTTTTGATAATTCATGTAAAATATCTGTAGCCGGAGTGATAGGATAGCTGCCCAGGAATAACTGTAAGCCTGCTTTTTCAGCAGCAGCAATCAAGCCGTATGAAGTGGCCTTATTCCCGTTTACGTCCGTATAATAACCCGGTTCTGCTTTCTTGCTTTCAATGCGGTAAGTGGAAACGGAAGCGTGAATGTTGTTCCCGTAGTTGTATCCGTCTGTCAGCGCCTTGATATTAGCTTGTGCGATAGCCGGTTTTTTTGCAAACTTATTCTGAAGCATGTGCATGGCTTCTTCGAGAGGCCGTTCAAACAACCAGCAAACCAGACCCAGTGCAAACATATTCTTGCAGCGCAGGGCTGACTTATTGTCCAGTCCAAACTCTGTCAACCCGTCTTTTACCATGCTTGAAATAGGTGCGGCAACAACTTGTACACTGCCCAGTCCCAATTCTTTAAATGGGTCGTCTGTTGTAAACAGGGCCTTATCCAAATCACTTTTCTGGAACGAATCAGTATCGATAACTACAATTGCGTTGGGTTTCAGGTGTTTTACATTTACTTTCAATGCGGCCGGGTTCATTGCTACCAATACGTCAGCCTTGTCACCGGGTGTAAAAATCTTACGAGAACCCAGATGAACCTGAAAACCTGATACACCACTAAGTGTTCCTTGAGGAGCACGTACTTCTGCCGGATAGTCGGGAAACGTCGAAATTTCATTCCCGAAGATAGCCGACAGATTTGAAAAGATTGTTCCGGTCAACTGCATACCATCACCGGAATCACCGGAGAAACGGATGACAACCTTTTCCAGAGTTGTTACTTTTGTTTGTTCTGCCATAATATAATTTGTTAGCGAATCGCTTATTTATTTTAAGATTTTCGCAAAGTAACACATAAACTTTGCGAGTTCAAAACTTTTAACGCTTAAAACGCAGAAAGGTATAAATCCAGATTATTGGATGATAGGTTGAATTGATTGGAAACGTAGCTGTTAACCGGTTTCCCACAATACATATATACCCCGCTTCGAAAACCGGAATCACTTTTCAGCATCCCCGGTACGGACCCGGCATCTCCCAACTGGAAAAGCATCGGTACGAAAATATTACTTAAGGCCATCGATGTTGTTCGGGCTACATAATTACTGATGTTTTGCCGGCAATAATGCAATACGCCGTATTGTTCGAAAATAGCCGGATCGGCCGGTTTGAGGCAACAGGTCGTTTCGAAGCATCCTCCTTGATTGATTCTCAAATCGATAACCAGCGCACCACGTTTCATGATGCGAATCATGTCTTCGGCTATGACATAACGCCGGCGAGTGTTGATATATCGCATGGCCCCGATTACTACATCGGCGCTACGGAAAGCGTTCTGAAGAACATTCGGGTGGAAGGTGGAAGTGAATAAGCCTTGTCCGAGCACCTGTTGGATAGTCCGCAACTTATTGATGTCGTCATCGAATACTTTCACGGATGCTCCCAGTGCCATAGCTGCCCGTGCGGCTACAGTTCCTGCGTTTCCGGCTCCGATAATCACGACTTCCGTCGGTGATACGCCCGGAATACCTCCCAGCAGGATACCTTTTCCTCCTTGTGTATTACTCAACATTTCGGATGCGATTGTAATGGATGCGGTCCCTTCTATTTCTGAAATGACATTCAACACCGGACAGCGGTGCATATCATCTGCCAGCAACTCATAGGCAAAGGCCGTTATGCGCTTGGCTACCATCAATTCGAATGCGTTTTGGGAAAAGAGGTTGAATTGTACGGTCGAAAAAACAGTGGAACGCGATTTCATCAAAGCCACTTCGGTTACCAATGGCGGTAATATCTTCAATATAATATCCGCTTGGAATACTTCGGCCGGAGTTTCAACAATTTCGGCTCCCGCTTCCGAATAATGATTGTCGGAATAGTTGATACCCAATCCGGCTCCACTTTCAACAAGGACATGATGCCCGCGGTCGGTCAGCATATCGACAGCTTCGGGGGTCAGTGCCAAACGGCGCTCTCCTTCAACCCGCTCACAGGGAATACCTATCAGTAGACGATTATTTACTTTACTGAGTTCTTTTAATAATTCCTGCGGGATGTAAGCTCCCTGAATTTGTTTGCCTCCTGTTGCTTCCATAACATATATATAATGTATATGATGACAGGCAATTACAAGAATTGCCCTTAACCGTGTTATAACAGCTTTGCTAATGCATTTGATATTTGATGTACATCCTGTTCGGTCAGCATAACTTCCGAGTCGAAGATGATTGAAGCTTTGTTGTAGAAAGGTTCTCTTTTTTTCAGATTTTCCGCAATAAAAGCTTTTAATTCTTCACCGGAACGGCCTTGCAGTACCGGACGCGTAGTTTTGCATATTTCCAATCGTTTGGATAGTTCGTCAACTGATACTTTCAGGTAAACGGTAGTCCCGGTCTCATTCATAAATTCCATATTGTCAAAAAAGCAAGGTGCGCCTCCTCCTGTGGAAACAAGCACATCCTCAAACATTGCCACTTCCCGAAGCATTCTACGCTCCATATCGCGAAAGGCATCCTCTCCTTTTTCGGCAAAAAGCTGACCGACGGTTTTATGGTAGCGACCTTCGATATAATGGTCCAAATCTATGAATGAGAGACCCAACTGTTTCGATAAATATTTTCCCACAGTGGTTTTTCCTGCTCCCATGTAACCAATCAGAAATATACGCTTCATATCAATATGATTGTTTCCTGCAAAAGTATACTTTTTCTGTCAACAACATCTGTAATCTGTTAGAAAAAAGTAAAAAGAGGCGATTGTATCCGGTGAAAACTTAGGATTCATCCTTCGAATTCAGTTTTGGAATAAATATAATCGAATTGGGTGCAGCACAATCATGTCAATCATGTGTTCTGTTGTACAATGTTCAGTTTGTAACATTCCCATAGATGGTAAATTGTATTATACCATTCTCTGTGTTAGTCGATACACTTATTCTTTTCGAAAAGGAACCGATTTTATAGGCTGCATATTTGACTTTGATGATTGTTTCCGTATTGGGAGCTACCGGTTTTCTTTCCCATTCTGTAATCGTACAATCACAAGAGGAATCTACTCTTTTTATAACAAGAGGTTCGTCCCCTATATTTTTGATAGAGAATTCCGTGAAGACCGTATCTCCCAATGAAATATTCCCGAAATCATGTTTCTTTTTTACTATATCAGCTTTCGTGTTATTAATAGATAATTCTTCTATGTTGATATTAAAAATATTGTTTTTGATAAAGTTGTAATACTCTTCTGATTGTTCAGGTATAAATATAATTGGAATATAAAGGTGTTTCAATGTATAGGTTGTATCTACTGTGAAAAAAGATATTTTTCCTCTTGATGCAATCTCTTGCAAAAAGCTCTTATCCGAACAATTATAAATAGGATACTTTATCTCTTTATCTTTAACCCATAGTCTTACATCTCTATTTTTCTCAAAAGAAGTGAGGATTATAGTGTTTCTTTGCATTTTTGTAGGCATTTTCATTAGCTTATTATACTCTTGTATAAAACAATCATTACAATAATTTTCTGGAACATAGAAAACAAATTGCGTATTTGACTTTATACGTTCTGAAAGGGAATTGTATGTGGAGTCTCTATATTTTTGAATGCTTGATGTATCAATATGTGTAGAGTTATTCTTGTAAATAAATTCAATATTTCTCCTGATAGAAAACATTTTATCAGTATTGATATTTCTTGTTTTCATATCTTTGTTTAGTATTATAAATACTATTGTAATAGCAACTGCAAATAGTATAATAAATACAGGTGTTTTTTTCATGTCTTTAAAAGTTTTTCAGTTTGTAAAGTGCAATGATAGGATTGTCCTCTTCTGTATAATTTTCTAAGATTTTTTTTACTTGTTCTTGTCTACTATTGATTTTTCCAGATGGTAATTGATAATCGGAAAATACATCATTTGGAATAGCTGTAATGAAAAAATCATCATAAGTGTTAGGGCAACTTAAGAAAAATAAATTATTATCCAAATAGTATGTGATTCTATTTAATATATTCCCGCTTTTTTTGTCGTAAAATCCAAACCATCCAAAAATATCATTGAAAAAATAAGTTTGGAAATATATGAAATTATCATTTTCTAAAACATTGTGAACTCCTGCATATGCTTTTTTCTTAAAATATTCTTGAAATTCTTCTTTACTTTGTTTTTCTAAAGCAGTATTAAAAGCAAATTTCCCCAAGTCAAATATGTATTTTTTCTTTAGCACATCGGTATCAATTTTATATACTGTATCTGTGTACATACTATAATAATGACTTTTACTGTTTGCGGTATAGAACCCTCCGTTACCAGGTGCTGGAACTTGTAAATTTCCGTAATTTTCGGAATTATATGGGAAATATTGTTTTTTTACTTTCATTAATGAATCTACTATGTATAAAGAAAACTCTTGATTGAAATATTGTTTATTATTTCTTTTATTAGCAAACAATGCATAACCTTTTTCCTCTGTAGGGTATAGGCCATCTATCCAAAAAGGTATTTTTTGTTTTTTTATGAAATTACCCTCTAAGTCATAACGTAATACCCAATAACCTGTTAAATCTGTTGCAATTAACTGATCGCTGTTTTTGTCTATAGAAAAGTAGTCTAATTGTATATATTCTTGAGGACCATTTCCTATACTATGTATTTTTGATACAAATTCTCCATTTAATGTGTAAATGAATATAGATGAAGTTTGAATGTCCATTATATATATATGATCTTTATGGATATCTATTTCTGCAATTTCTCCGATTAATGATTCGTCTGATAAATCTAATTTTATGTATTTTATGGAATCTATATATTCATTTAATGAAAAAGGTGAATATATAGAGTCCCCTTCATAAATTGGTGTTATTGTAACAATCTTATCTTCAGAAAGTATTATGTCCTCTTTCATATATGCTTTGTTACAAGATGTAATGGCGAATAATATTGGTATAAGAATATATATATATAATTTCATGATTATTGTTATTAAAGATTGTATTAGATATTATTATGAGATAAGATGTGTCAAAAGTTAAATAGTTACTTGGTTAATAAAACTATATGTGTAATCTTTTGACACATCCTTGTCATGATTAGTTAGAAGTTTCTGTAGGAACACAATCAGACTGACATGCTTCACAGTCATGCCATGTATTTCCACCTGTACAATGTTCTTTAATCCCGACATATTGATAGGTTATATCTCCTTTAATTGCAAAACCACACTTTTTAAAATTATGAAAAATTTCTATACACCCTTCAAGGTTTGCTGTGCCTTTCCATACGCCATTACACAGGACATTAGGCCTGCATTGTTTAATGTTAATGTTAGTTGCTGTTGTAGATGTAGTAGATGAGGATGTTCCTGCTGCAAACAGCTTGGTCGCTTTAATACTATAATCATTTAGAGAATGATTAAAGTTTAGTCCCATTGTTAATAGTAGGGTAAAAATACCTACTAATGTAAGTTTTGAATTTTTCATGTTGTTTTTTTTATTAATTGATAAATATTTGGAAAATGTTATAATGATATATGTTCGGACCGTATTTTTTCGGAATTCTTCCATGCTTTGCATCTTGAATAACTACTTGCTGATAACAAGACGATTATAATAGCTAATATTGATATTAGATATTTTTTGCTCATATTAGAGGTAAAGTATGATTTGCAAAAATAGAAAGCAAAAATAAAACAAAAGCCTAAAATGGGTATGTACATATACCGGTCTGCAACTATTGCATGCCTGGCTATTGGAACAATATGTGCTACTGTACTAATATGTATAAGAAATATAAGTAATCCGACTAAAATAGGCCAACGAATGATATATTTCCATAATGAAACAATGATGATAGAGGTGAATAAAGGATACAAGAGTAACCAGTATGGTAATGATTCACCTGTTTTAACCGGAAATGGGTATAAATAATTTAGATTGTACGGAAGTATGAATTTAGATAGGTACTCAATTATGGAGTAACAACAAAAAACAATGCGTTGCCATAATGGATAGAACTCTCTGTCGAAGTAATTATCACCTTCTGCCGTGTTTTGTACATTTACTGTTATATAGAAGAATATTATAGATATAAGTATTATGGGGATAACTTTTAAGTATTCTTTTTTCTCCTTTTTGATATCGTATCCTAGGAGCCAGGTGATGAATAATATCCATATTGGAAAAGTGATAGCTTGTTCTTTGGAACCAAATGATAAAATGAATAATATGATTGAGTAAATGTAGTATTTCCAGTGCTGTGTTGATAGAAAGATGCAATATGTATAGCTTGCTAATAAATAGAAAAAGGTATACAATACTACTTTTGAAGCACTAATCCATGCAACAGTTTCTACATTTAGAGGATGAATAGCGTATATAAGGGTTATTAGTAATATAATATACTTAGGTGAGTATTTCATCTTAAATTTGGGAGAATCGAATAATTTCGAAAAGACTAAATATACGAGCAGAACATTCAAACTATGTATAATTAAAGATGCCAGATGAAAATAGAAGGGGTCGTATTTGTTTATGCTATATAGTAATAAGTACATTATTTCATTGACCGGTGAATACTGGCCTCCGTATGATTGAGTTAAAATGTTGTGTAGGTTTTTAATATTGATGCCCCCTTCTGTATACTGGTTGAAGACCTGCCATTGATCATCCCAATAGTATAAAAAATCGTTCGATAGTATAGGAGAATAAATTAGGACTGTTAAAAGTACTATGAGAAATAGTGCTATATATGTACTATTATAATATGTATATTTAAGAGAGAGGTTTCTCATAACGTAGATTTAGTTTTGTCTATTTTTTACAAACATAATAAATGTTTTTGTGCAAAATACTTTTTTGCTATATTTTTATACTTTATTGGCTTTTGGTACTTTGATAAAAGAAGGGATGTCTTGTTTTTCCTATTTTTATGCTTCAAGAGTAAATGACAAAATGCTCATTGTTTTTGTATTTTGCAATCTGTTTGATACGTTAAAAAGGGTTACATGTGCGGGTAATTTATTTTACCCGCCATACTAATCCCATTTAGTCGCTGTAGTAGTGACATTTTGATAATTGTAAAAAAATAACAGCCCCCAATTTTTATGTATATCTTTACAAAGGTTTTTTTTGATGTAAAAAATAAATAGAACCTCAAAAAACGTGTTATCGGAAAGTTCTTATTTAGAGTATGTTTATATTTGTATATGGATAAGAGATGTTTTCATTGTCCATATTGAGGTTTAGGCTAATGTGATTTCTTGAATTTAATGCCTGTTCGGGTGAAAAAATATATAATGTCATTTTTTTAACGATTCTCCCTGTAGTAATACATAGTTGTTACGGAGTTGAAAACGAGTATGCACAATATGTAGACCCGTATATCGGAACTGAAGGAGACGGGAATGTTTTTCCCGGTGTGTGTACCCCTTGCAGAATGGTTAAGCTCGGACCTGCTCCTTCATCATGGGGAAAAAGTCCTATCTGAAATCAGGATAAATAATGCGAATAAAGTTTTTTTGATGTGGAATCGGGAGAGTTCGTTATCTTTGCTCCTGCAACAGAAAAGATATTGAATGGCTAAAAATAAATATTACGTAGTTTGGAAAGGCTTGAACCCAGGTATTTACGATAATTGGGCCGAGTGTAAGATGCAGGTGGAAGGGCAGGATGGTGCGAAATACAAATCCTTCGAAACCCGTGAAGAGGCGGTTGAGGCTTTTGATAAGGGATATGCGCAATATTTGAAATCGGCATCTTCTGCAAAAGCGGCTTCCACTCTTACTACGCCGAAAATACCGGTAGGGAAGCCTCTTAACGAGAGTCTGGCTGTGGATGCTGCTTGTAGCGGAAATCCGGGGGATATGGAATACCGGGGGGTTTATACGGCTACCGGTCAGGAGATTTTTCATATCGGACCGTTGAAAAAAGGGACCAACAATGTGGGGGAATTTCTGGCTTTAGTGCATGGTTTGGCTTTGCTTAAGCAGAAAGGAAGTAACTTGCCGATTTATTCGGACAGCCGGAATGCTATTGGCTGGGTGAAGAAGAAGAAATGCAAGACTTTGCTGGAACGACTCCCCGAAAATGAGCCGATTTTCGACCTGATTGAACGGGCTGAAAAATGGCTGAACACCAATACTTATACGACTACTATCCTAAAATGGGAAACATCGGAGTGGGGAGAAATACCAGCCGATTTCGGAAGGAAATAAAGAGCGGATGCGACAGGTGTAGAACATACTATATAAAAATCGAATGTTTTTATATAGTATGATTTTCAATATGATTTCATGAGTGAGTTTCGATTGCGTGTTAAATAATATTCTTGCTTTTGGAAATCACGAAAGTATGCTTTACCTTTGTGTGTGTAAAATGGTACATAATTGTGTACACAAAAATGCGATTATATGATAGTGATTACAACAAGAGAATTTAGGGAGAACCAAAAGAAGTTCTTTGACCTTGCTGAAGTGCAAAGGGTTATCATCAAGCGCAAAAATCAATTTTTGGAACTTGTGCCGAGAGGTGAATTTATCCCCGAAAGTGTAAGCCCCTCAAATGATGTCTATTTTGACGATCCCCGCAATATTGAGGATATTATAAAAGCAAGCGAACAAGCTCAAAATGGACAAACGGTGAAACTAACTGCCGACCTGCGCAAAGAACTGTTTGAAAAGTAATGAAGTACAAAATTGAGCTGACTGAAGATGCGTTAAAAGGCATCAAACAGCTAAAGAAAGCGGGAGAATTACAGGCGTTAAAGAAATTGAACTCTTTGCTTTCCGAATTGGAAGAACATCCTACCACCGGAACAGGAAAACCCGAACAGCTGCGGGGTAATCTCTCCGGCAAGTGGTCACGTAGGATAACGGACAAACATCGTCTAATTTACGAAATTCACGAAGATACCATAAAAGTTATAATTCTAAGGACATATGCGCACTATGACGATAGATAGGCACTTTCTGGTTGCAGATTTGTTAAACCCTTTGTTTATGACCACTTGCTCTCATTCTCATTTTTATCCTTATCTTTGCTCCTAAATAAAATAATCAGATGGTGCAGGACAAACAAATATTCTCTATCCTTATTCCTACTTGGAACAATTTGGATTATCTGAAATTATGTCTGAAAAGTATTCGTAAAAATTCAACGTTCAATCATCAGGTGCTTGTTTATGTGAATGAAAGTTCGGACGGGACGGCTGAGTGGCTGGAGGAACAGGGATACGAGTATATCAGCAATAAAGAGAATGTCGGTGTATGCCAGGCCTTGAATGCGTTGCGTACAAAGGTGACGACCGACTATATCTTGTACATGAATGACGATATGTATGTTTGCCCGGAATGGGACAAAGTGCTGTGGGAAGAGATACAGCGATTGCCGGATAATAAGTTTTTCTTGTCTGCTACCCTGATACAACCTCGTCCGTTTTTTTGCAAAAGTGTGATTGCTCCTGCCAACTTCGGAGAAAGTGTGGAATCGTTCAGAGAGCAGGATTTGCTGGAGAACTACCGCTCATTGCCTCACTACGATTGGTTCGGGTCTACTTGGCCACCCAATGTCGTACACAAGGAAATATGGGATTTGGTGGGGGGATACAGTCTCGAATTTTCACCGGGAATGTATAGTGATCCGGATTTTTCCGCCAAATTATGGATGGTTGGTATTCGTTTGTTTAAAGGCCTTTCGGATAGCAGAGTATATCATTTTGAGTCGGTATCGACCGGTCGGGTGAAGAAGAATAACGGTAGTCTTCAATTTTTGATGAAATGGGGTATTACTTCCGCCTCTTTCATGCGTAATGTGTTGAAAAGAGGGGAACCTTTCCGGGAAGATGAAATAGAAAAAGTGCACGAATTGGCGTTGCAAAAGGATATCACCCGTAGCCGCCTGAAAAAAATGCTTTCGATGTTTAAAAAGAGCGGGCAGGCTAAAATGCTATGGGAATAAATCAATAAAATCGGAGATTATGAATTTAGGAGTTATTTTACCTCATACCAAGTTATACGGGGGCGTAAAGCGTTTCCTCGAATTGGGGAATGTTTTTATTGAGCTGGGGCATCGTTTTACTGTATATACTGTAGAAGGAATTGCGCCGGACTGGTTTGATTTCAAAGGGGAAACCAAAACGTTCGATAAACTGAAAGAGGATGAGACAGACGCTTTATTCACTACCGAAACAAAGTTTATTGATGAATTGGTGAATGCCAATGCAAAACGCCGGATACTTTACCATGTGCGCATTACAGAAAACCTGCGTCCTTTCCTGAAACACAAAAATATTGAAATATTCGCTTGTTCTACCAATATTTATCTGCACGATAAAAAGAAATATGGCATTGAAGCTTTTAAAGCATTGGGAGGTGTAAATACTGCTAATTATCAGCCTAAAACAGACTATCTTGTAAAAGACCGTCCTTTTGTTGTGATGGCTTACGGTCGTTTGGTTGAACGGGTAAAAGGAACCAAATATGTAATCCGTGCTTGCGAAAAGCTATATAAAAAGGGATATAATATTCGTCTGCTGCTTTTTGATACGGCTGTCAATGAGAAGGCTCAGAGTCTGATAGACAATTTTGCGACAATCGTGCCATTCGATTTTGTACAGAATCATCCGTTTGACAAGAATAGCGAACTGTTTAACCGGGCGGATTTGTTTGTTGCAGCCGAACGGCATGCCGGTTGGTCGAATACGGTATGTGAGGCTATGTCGTGTGCCTTGCCCGTAATTGCAACCCGAGCCGGAACAAAAGATTTATTGATAGATGAAGAAACGGGCTTGTTGACTCGTCGTTTCACATTCCTGTTCCGCCGGAAAATCAAACGTATGATTGAGGATGAAGCTTTGCGGGAACGCTTAGGCCGCAATGCTCGCAGACATGTCGAACAGTTTGATTGGCATAATTTGGCGAGAAAGATACTGGTTCATTTTAATGAAACAACCGGCGCTTGATAGCCCGGCGGGTATTACGTATCCAGCTTTTCCGTTTTACAAGTTCATTATGCTTGCAGGTGAGTTTTGTTAATGTACGGGTCATTTGTTCCGGATTGCGATTGGTTAACCGGGCATATTCGGTAGCGATTACTTTTAGTTTTTCATCAGGAAGCTCCAGCATACATAGGTTTCTCAAGCCTTTGTCCGGTGAAACGGGTTTGAACTCAGTCCGGTTTAAGTCGACTAACCAGAAATTCCAATGGCCGTCTTTTTCTTTTCTCAACAAGGTATTACCGGGAGAATGGTCTGTGAAATAGACATTTTTCCGATGAAAATCGTATGTGAAACGGGTAAAGGCTCTGTAAACATCGTCTTGTTCGACTTCCGGCAAAGTGGCAATTCCCCGGAAAGTAAAGTCGCAGGTTTGCCATAAGGAAATATAATAACTGCGGGTCACGCCGATTTTGTCGCAAAATACGATATATGCTACCGGTTCGGGAGTGCCGATTCCCAGCTCCATAAAACGGGTTGCGTAAAGAAAGGAGCGTTCGGCTTTTGATTTGCGGAAATAGGTGTAAGCAATCTTATTTACCGGATGAGGCACCTTAAATGATTTTACACAAAACTGCAACCCTTCGTGTTCAAAAACCTTCAGGGTATTGCGGCCGGAATAAATCACTTTACCTTCCCGGTCAAAACGGTCGGGAAGGGATAAAAGATAATCTTTCAGATACAGATATTTGGAGGTAATCTTGTACTGCATATATTTTACAGGCGGGCATCTACCCAAGCCGGGTTTAGACAACCTTTCACATCATAAATAACATGTTTTTCCTTTGCCAGGGAACGAATGTCGAATTTCGCAAATTCTTGGTGGGCGACAGCCAGAATGATTGAATCGAACGTTTCTTCCGGACATTCATGGGTCAGTTCCAGGCCATATTCTTTCCGGACATCTTCCGGTTTAGCCCAAGGGTCATAAATTGTCACTTGGATACCGTAATCCTCCAAAGCTGTTACTACATTGTAGACTTTGGTGTTCCGTACGTCCGGGCAATTCTCCTTGAAAGTAAAGCCCATGACTAAGACTTTGGCATTGCGTACCGGAATGTCTTTCTTTATCATACATTTAACGACCCGGTTGGCGATGTATTCGCCCATTGTGTCATTAATACGGCGGCCGGCAAGGATTACTTCCGGATGATAGCCCCTGTCTTGTGCTATTTGTGCCAGATAATACGGGTCGACTCCGATACAATGTCCTCCAACCAGCCCCGGTTTGAAGGGTAAGAAGTTCCATTTGGTCGCAGCTGCCTCCAGTACTTCGAACGTATCGATTCCCAATACATTGAATATTTTCGATAGTTCGTTTACAAAAGCGATATTGATATCCCGCTGGGAATTTTCAATTACTTTGGCGGCTTCGGCAACCCGGATACCGGATGCCCGGAATGTCCCTGCTGTGATAACCGAACGATAGAGTGCGTCTACCTTCTCTCCTATTTCCGGTGTGGAACCGGAGGTTATCTTCTTTATCTTTTCAACGGTGTGTTCCTTGTCTCCCGGATTGATGCGCTCGGGGGAATAACCGGCAAAGAAATCTTGATTGAAAACAAGGCCGGATGTCTTTTCGATAACCGGAACGCATTCTTCTTCCGTGACACCGGGGTAAACTGTTGATTCGTAGATGACGATATCACCTTTTCCTATTACTTTTCCTACTGTCTCGCTGGCACGATATAGGGGGGTCAAATCGGGATTGTGATGTTTGTCAACCGGGGTTGGAACCGTTACGATATAATAGTTGCAACTGCGGATATCATTCAGATTGTCGGTACAATATAATCCTTTTTCCGTTTCACCGGGTACGTGCGGCAGCAATACCGAACCCAATACATCATCGGAAACTTCCAATGTCGCGTCGTGTCCGGACATCAGTTCGGCAATCCGGCTTTTTTTAACATCAAAACCGACTACCGGATAACGGGTTGCAAACAAACGGGCTAACGGTAAGCCGACATATCCCAGACCGACAACGGCCACTTTTATCTTTTCCATTCTATACTTTCTTAATTAAGCGAACCAGATTATTATTTCAGATGTTCCCAATACCATTTTACGGCTTCCCGTAATCCTTCCCGCATATTGTAAAGCGGTTCATATTTCAGTAAACGGCGTGCTTTGTCGATGGAAGCGAGCGAATGCGGAATATCGCCTAAACGTTCAGGGCCATGTTTCACTTCTACCCCGGCAATTTTCGGGTCATAAATACTTAGATATTCTTTCAGATAGCCGACAAGCTGATTTAACGTTGTACGCTCTCCGAAAGCGGTATTGTAAACAGTGTTGACAGACGCTTTATCGGTGGTAGAGAGCGCCAGTTTATTCATCAGCACAACATTTTCGATATAAGTGAAATCACGCGAATATTCGCCGTCGCCATTAATGACAGGTGATTCGTGCTGCATCAGCTTCTTTACAAACAGAGGAATTACGGCTGCATAAGCTCCGTTCGGGTCTTGGCGGCGTCCGAATACATTGAAATAGCGTAAACCGATACATTCCATTCCATAAGTACGGGAAAATACGTCTGCATAAAGCTCATTGACATATTTCGTTACAGCATAAGGGGAGAGCGGCTTACCGATGACATCCTCTACTTTCGGCAGCGATTGGGAATCGCCGTAGGTGGAAGAACTGGCTGCATATACGAACCGTTTTACCCCTGCATCGCGGGCGGCTACCAGCATATTCAGAAAACCTGCTATATTAACGGCATTAGTAGTAACCGGGTCTTTGATGGAACGGGGAACCGAGCCTAAAGCAGCTTCGTGCAGCACATAATCAACGCCTTCTACTGCCTTCCGGCAATCTTCCTCATTGCGGATATCTCCTACAATCAACCGGAAATGCGGATTATCGAAATACATGCGGATATTATCCGGTTTTCCCGTAGCAAAGTTATCCAGACAAATAACCTGATGACCTTCATTCAAAAAATACTCACATAAATTTGAACCGATAAAACCAGCTCCGCCTGTTATCAGAATTGTTGCTCCTTTTTCCATACTAAATAGCCAATCAGCCTTAAAGAAATGTTATGAATGGACAAAGATAAGATATTCTTCCTGAATAATTGGATTGTACAAAAACTTTGTATAGTTTTGTCCGATTTTATTCACTGGTATAAGTGTTGAAAATGGTACCTGTTGGTCAAACAGCGGTTGAATTGAGTAAATAATTCCACTATCTTTCAATCCGAAGAGTAGTAAAATATGAGAAAAAGTAGACTGAAACATAATCTCGTGAAATTTGGACTTACCGGGTTATTACGTTTCCTGAATAAGAACCCTAGGGTTATTTTCTATCATGGTGTCGACTTTGCCGAAAGTATTAACTCCTTGCATATAAATCCGGATATCTTTGAACAGCAAATGATTTTTTTGTTAAAGCATTACGAGATAATATCCATCCATGAATATGAAAACCGTTTCCGTACTAACCGGTTCACCGGCAGAGAAATAGTTGTAACGTTTGATGATGGTTATAAGAACAATCTGACATTGGCTGCGCCAATTTTAAAGTCTTTGAATATTCCGTTTACTGTTTTTGTTTCAACCAATCACATCGGAAGCGGAGACTATTTTCCGACAGCTATCGCTCGTATAATTATACGATACAGCAATCTATCTTTTCTGAAGATAGATTGTCTTAAATACTCTGTGACTTTAAAAGATAGCAAGCAGAGGGAAAAAGTTTGTGAAGCAATTCTCCGTGTTTTAAAATGTTGTAATATTCAGCTTGTTAATGAAATTTGCAATCAGCTTATTGCAAATGTATCCCCTGATGAATATGAGGAGCTATGTCATATTCATAAAATGGAAACGCCTATGAACTGGACGGATGTGATAAAATTGCATACGGAATATGATTGTACGATTGGTTCGCATTGCAAAGACCATTTTATTTGCAATATTTACCAAACAGAGGAGGATATAAGGGAACAACTGCAAGGCAGTAAACAAATAATTGAAGAGAAACTACATACCTCTTGTGATTTTCTGGCTTATCCAAATGGTATTTATCGCAAGGGGGACATAACGAACTATGCGTTAACTACTGCGGCGGAAGTCGGTTATAAACTTGCTTTTACCACAGTCCAGGATCGTTTGAAATCTAATACAAATGCAATGCTTATGCCGCGTTGTGCTGCTCGTTTTGAAATGGATGATTTTATTACGAAATTGGTACTAAAACCAAACTTCTTTAAAAAAAAGAAAGCATCCAAATATTTATAACAAACATAAAAGGGAATAATAATGAGGAAACTATTTAACGGAATAAAATATCTATTTTCTATTTATATCATCGCTATTTTATTTTTAACTTTATTCAGGTTGATACTCTTTGCGTGTGAATATGATAATATAGCTAAAGAAGCATCTGTTCAATCGGGGCTTATCTTCAAAGCTTTTGTCATGGGGATACGTTTTGATACCGTAATTGCATGCTATATATTGATACTTCCGGTTGTACTGATTTGCATTCATTCTTTTTTGAAGACATCTTCTTCTGCTTTGTATAAAGGCATCCATATTTGGTGTTGTACGTTTTTTTCAATCTGTTTGCTTCTTTCGGCAGCCAATATTCCTTATTTCCTCCAGTTTTATAAGCCAATTAACGCATCTGTACTGAATTGGGCCGGCGAGCTTTCTTTTGTAACCGGCATGTTATTCCAGGAAAAGAGTTTTCTTGTATATATTGTCCTTTTTATTGTGGTGGATATTCTATTTTGCTCGTTGGCGGGATATATAAAAAAGAGGATGCTTCGTTTGCAAGAGGGAGTAGAGCCTGTAAAACTGTATTACGGATTGACCCCTTTTGTTTGCTTGCTCGTCTGTACTGTCTGTTTTCTGGGCATTCGCGGACGCTTGGCACGTAAATCACCGATACGGATAGGTACGGCTTATTTCTGTAATAATTCTTTTCTGAACCAATTGGGACTCGACCCGGCCTTTGTTTTTCTGCGTTCTGTCCTCGATATGAAAAAGGAAAAAAACAGTGAAGTACATTTAATGGATAGCAGTATTGCAATACAAAAAGTTGCTGCGAGTCTGAAGTTTACGGATGTATCCGGTAAAACTTGTTGTAAGGAAGTGGCAGGAAATGACACGCTTCCGCATAAAAATGTAGTATTTATCTTAATGGAGGGTTTTTGTACAAACCTCCTGGACAAAAAGGACCGGACTCCGTTTGTAAACGATTTGGTCCGGCGTTCCATTTATTTCCCTTATGCGTTTTCGGCAGGTATACATACCATGAATGGGGTTTACGGTACCTTGTTTTCCTTCCCGGCTTTATTGAGCCAACATCCGTTTAAAACGGGAAATATCAAATCTTACAATTGTTGGCCGGCTGTTATGAAACAAAACGGTTATCACACGTTGTATTTTACGACTCATGACGACCAGTTCGACAATATTGGAGGTTACCTGCTTGCTAACCAGGTAGAAACAATTATATCCCAGAAAGATTATCCGAGCGAAGAAATACATAGTAATCTGGGGGTATGCGACGATTATATGTTCAGGCGTTCCATTGAAGTCTTGAATAGGGTCAGTCAGGATGGAAAGCCGTTTTTTGCAACAATGATGACTGCCAGCAATCATCAGCCGATTGTTATTCCGGAATATTTCACCCCTAAAGAAGGAAGCCGGAAAGACCAGGTTATCGAGTATTCCGACTGGGCTATTGCACGTTTCTTCGAATGGGCCGGCAAGCAGCCTTGGTATGAGAATACTATTTTTGTGCTGACGGGAGATCATGGTTCCCCTGCCGGGGATAATTTATATGACGTTTCGCTTGCCTATCATCAAGTCCCTTTAATCATATTCCAACCGGATTGTGACAATCCTCAGGTTATAAACAAACTGGCCGGACAAATCGATATATTCCCGACTGTTATGGGTATGCTGGGGATACCTTATCGAAACGAGACATTCGGTATCGATTTATTCCGTGAAACACGGCCTTATATGTATTTTTCTTCAGATGATTCGTATGCCTGTGTCGACCGTAAATACTATTATGTCAATCGGTTGGATGGCCGGGAAAGTCTTTATAATTATGCGGCAGGCAGTGCGGAAGATTCTTTGGACTTCTTATCCGGTAAAGCACAGGAAATGAAGGAATATGCAGCTTCTATGATACAAGCTGCACAGTATATAGTCAAACAAAAAGAATAGGCTAAGGGCGGAGGCGGGCAACCGATTGGTAAATATCAATCAGTTGTTTTGCAATGACTTCGTCTTCAAAACGTTGCACGTATGTTTTGCCTTCCGTTTTCATCTTTTCAGCTAATTCGGGAGAGGAAAATATTTGGTTAATCTTTCCGGCCAGCGCAACTTCATCGTTCGGGTTAATATAAACAGAACCGGGTCCTCCGGCCTCTTCCAGGCATGAACCGGTTGCTGCAATTACCGGAAGTCCGGAATGGATTGCTTCGATGATGGGAATACCGAATCCTTCAAAAAAAGAAGGATAAATGAAAAGGGAGGCCATTTGATAGATTGCGGGCAAATCGGCAAAAGAAACATCGCTTCGCAGAAAAATGCGGTCGGATAAATGATGTTCTTGTATGTATTGTTCCACTTCATCCGTATAAGGCGTATGTTTGCCGACCGCAACCAATGCTATTTCTTTGTCTTCCAGCAATGCCATGGCTTTTACTATCAGCATCAGATTTTTCCGGCTTTCGATGCTTCCGACATTTAATATATATTTTTCCGGTAACCGGTAAGTCTTTTTTACCTGCTTTTTAACCTCATTGGAAACCGGATGCGTAAAGGAGGCATCGCATCCTTGATAAACTACGGATATTTTCTTCTCATCAATACCGAAAAAGTGAATAATATCCTGTTTGGTCATTTCGCTGACAGCTATTATCCGGTCAGCTTGCCGGCAGGCTCTTTTAAATTTGTATGTATAAATACAACGGTCTATCGGCTTGTAAAACTCAGGATAACGGAGAAATATCAAATCGTGGATAGTGACAATGGAAGGAATATGGTTTTTTGCCAGCCCTAGTGGGAGTTCATTGCTCAAACCATGAAAAAGTTCAACTTTATCTCTCTTCAATGTTGTGACCAAGGCTCCTGAACGCCAGATAAACTTGAACATTTTATGGAAAAACTTTTCCGGATAATGAAACCGGATACCTGAAAGGTTTTCTATCTGGCAACGCAACCGTTCTTTCCCCGGAGAAGGAGAATACAGATTGTATATGTTGTCCGGATAATATGTCGCTAATATTCTGATTATGAAACGCCCGTAATTTCCCAGTCCGGTCGCGTTATGTGTAATCCGTTTTGCTTCATATCCTATATTCATGATTCCAAAGGGCAATAATGTTACTTAAGAACTTCTTTTATTTTAGCCACAACCGCTTCCGGTTTAATTTTTGTCAAGCATGCCCAATCTCCCCGGAAGCAGGGCTTTTGTCCGAAAACGGAGCAAGGACGACACGGCAGTTTTTCCTGAATGGCATCTTCCGGATTTTGATGGTATCCGTAAAAACCGGCATACGGATGTGTCGCACCCCAGATTGAAACCACTCGTGTGTTGACTAAAGAGGCAAAGTGCATATTGGCAGAATCCATGCAAAGCAATACATCCAGCAGGCTTATTAAGGCCAGCTCGTAATCCAACGAATATTTGCCTACTACACTTACGACATGCGGATATTGAAATTCCCATTGTTCCAGAACCGTTTCCTCGTATCCGCGTCCTCCAAACAAAAAGATTGTATATTCCTCATTTTTGGAAAGTTTGGCAACAACCTGTTCCATATCATCGATTGGATAAATCTTTCCATCATGTTTGGCAAAAGGAGCCACACCAATCCATTTCCCGGATTTGGGGCCGGTCAGCGATTTTATGACCGAAAGGTCTGCCGGATGATTCTCGTAAAGCGAAGTGAATGTTTCCGTATAATTTAATCCGGCAGCCCGGAATACATCCGCATAACGTTCTATTACGGGGCGAAGTGGTTTTCTGGATTTCTTTTCTCTGGCTGTCAGTTGTTTGCGTTCTTTTCTGGCCTTATCTACCACAAAAACATGTTTTCCTTTAAGGAAGAAGAAGGTACGGAGAATCATCGTACGGATTACATTGTGTAAATCCAGAACAATGTCGAAGTCGTATCTGACCAAGGCTGATGCAAATCTAAGCAGACCGGTAAGTCCTTTTTCTGCCGCTTTGGTATTTATGCCGATGACATCCACGTTGGCGGGACGGTTCATGAAGACCGGCATCAGGAATGCCTGCGTCAGCACGGTGAACGTGTCTTGGGGATTAGCTTTAGCGGCCGAGTAAATAACCGGAACGGTCATTGCGACATCGCCAATGGCAGAAAGTCTTATTACCAATATATTTGCCATGAATATTAAAATAATTATCTATTTTTTCAAATATTTATCCAGCATCGGAGATACTCCTGACCAGACTTCATCAACTGAAACTGCGGTGTGTCCGTCGGCTGTAGCTCTTACTTCTTCCGGATTTTTATTATCACCGGCTTCTATGCCCTGAAATTTGTCGCCATCTTCCGGCAACCAGACCGACTTGGAAATTCCAGGCGAATAGATAGCGTAAGACGGAATATCGAGTGCTTGCACAATGTGGCGCGGGCCGCCTTCGTTTCCAAAAAAGAAATCGCAGTTTGCAATCATTGCACGTAAATCGGACAAGGCATCAGCCTGAATGTTTACGAATAAATGTGAGTCGCATTCCATCTCCCGGAACAGTCTTTTAGCAAGTTCTTCTTCCTTTGTTCCTGTATAATTAAAAATGATTTGAGGCTCGTATTTATCTATGATACGGAATAAAACTTCCTTCATTAGTGACAGGCTCCACATTTTGTCTGCAACGCGGGTAACAACAGATGCCAATATCACCGGCTTGGAGAAGTCTATGCCTTGTTGTTCCATATAGGAACGAAATCTGCTCTTTTCATCTTTGCTTACATAAAGACGAAAGGCCGGGTCATATACAATTTTACTCTCTTTCTCCAATGGTTTTAATAAAGCCAGATTGTGCTGTACCATGTCCAGGGAATTGTCCTTGTGATTGTCAATCCGATGGTTGTGTATCAGGAAATTATATCTCTTCTTTGTCCCTATCCGGTAAGGCGTATGTAAGGAAAAAAGACTGAACCACAATGTTTTTATTGTGGAACGCATGTCTATAATCACATCGTAATCTGTTTCCCGCATCACTTGCCGGACCCGTAAAAGATACTTCCGGATAGAATGATTTTCTTCATTATTAAAAGAAATTATACGGTCGATATCCGGATGATTATCATATAAAGAAATGATATTGTCATTTAAAACAAAGTCTACCTGTGCTTCCGGAAAAGATTTCTTTAAGCTGGAGCACAACGAAGTAGCAAGGACGGAGTCCCCGACACGGCGAAAACGAATAACTAAAATATGTTTAATCGTTTTTTTCATCCGTTATTTACTGTTTGCCGTACAGTACAGGGTTCAATGCCGGGTCGTTATACATCTTCATTTGCTTGTAAACCTTCATGAATTTACGTCCGGTCTTAATGTCTTCCAACAGTTGGTCCAAGGCAGTACATAAATCCTTTTTCTGTTCCAGCAAAACATGCAACTTTTCTTGGCATTGTGCTTTATGCTCCTGGCTTGTGTTTGTTCGAGCCACCTCTTGCTGCATGTGATAAATTTTTAAAATCAGAATGGAAAGACGGTCTATCGCCCAAGCCGGACTTTCGGTGTTAATGGTAGCGTTGGGCTGAACTTTTACATTTTTATATTGGTCCAGAAAAAAACTGTCTATCAATTCAACCAAATCGGTACGATCCTGATTGGATTTATCAATTCTCCTTTTGATAGCCAATGCTTCTACCGGGTCGATAGCCGGGTTACGGATTATATCTTCCAAATGCCATTGTACGGCATCAATCCAGTTTTTCAGATAGAGATAAAACTCTATACTTTTTACTTCGTAAGGATTGTGAACCGTTGCATCCACATGGTCAGTAACATGATAAGCTTTTGTTGCCTGCTCGAAAACCCGGCAACATTGTTCGCTGAAATTCATACGCGTCTTTTTTTCTTTCTGTAAATACTAAAGCACAAAGATAGAAAGAATTTTTATCCTTTTAGCATGCAACCCTTTTTTGTCAAAGAGACGGTGTATGTCGAGCGTGAAAGAATAGGTCTTTCTGTAAAGATATTTTTGAAAAAACATAAAAATAATGTTGTGATTACTTGATAAAATCATATATTTGTGCAAACAACTTTTTATTTGATGCTATGGTAAATAAAATTTTTGGAGTTCTGGTAGTTTTTATATTACTGTTCTCTGCTTGTAAAGACGAAGAAACTCCACTTTCTTCAACGAAACAGTTGGTAAGCTTTTCTCTTTTGGAAAGTGACAATCAAGGTAAAATCAGTGGTGATGTAGAAGCAGTTATTCAAGGCGACCAGGTCGTATTGCCGTTTTATCGGTCCAATAACTTGACCTCGTTGATTGCTACGTTCGTATATGAAGGGAAAGCCCTTACGATAAATGGTGTGGAGCAGAAATCGGGTGTGACCGCGAATGATTATTCCCAACCATTGATTATCGCAGTGGTGGCTGAAGACGGAAGTAAAGTCTCCTACACTGTCAAGATTGATTTGATGAATGATGACCCGGACCGGGTATTGGGCGTTCCCGAATTCGTCATAACGCTGAATGATCCTTCCATAACTGAAATACCAAGTAAAGACGATTACTTGGATGCTACTTTGACGGTGAAGGGAAAAGGTGTTTACGAAGACTATACCGGTAAAACCCAGATAAAGGGACGTGGTAACTCAACTTGGGGCTATCCAAAGAAACCTTACCGGTTGAAACTCGATAAGAAAGCGGAAATCTGCGGTTTTGGAGAGGCTAAGAACTATGTATTGTTGGCAAACTATATCGACCCGACATTAATGTTGAATTCGGTGACTTTCAAAATCGGACATCTGTTGGAACTTCCTTTCACAAATCATGCAATCCCTGTAGATGTAGTCCTGAATGGCAAATATAAAGGCTCTTATTTGCTGACAGAACAGATTGAAGTGAAAAAAAATCGCGTGGATTTGGACGAAGATAACAGTGTCATGTGGGAGCTTGATTCCTATTTTGATGAAGACCCGAAGTTCAAGTCGGAAATATATAACCTTCCTGTGATGGTGAAAGATCCGGATTTGTCAGCGGAACAGTTTGATTACTGGCGGAAGGATTTTAACGCGTTTATGGGGCAGTTCGCTAAAGAACCGTTGAATACGAACACGTATGTGGATATGATTGATATAGAATCAGTCGTTAAGTATTTAATTACCTTTAATCTGGTGCACAATATGGAAATTAATCATCCGAAAAGTATTTTTATCCATAAGGAGAAAGGTGGTAAATATGTGATGGGTCCTCTTTGGGATTTTGACTGGGCATTTGATTATGAAGGGACAGGAGTTCACTTTGGTAGGTATAACACCCCGCTTTTTTCTAATCAGGTAGGGGAAGGTATCGGAACGGTCTTTTTCCAGCGTTTCCTGCAAGACAGCCGGGTGAGAGCATTGTATAAAGAAGTTTGGCAAGATTTTAAGAAGAATAAATTAAGTCAGCTGCTACAATATATAGATGATTACTCCGAAGTGCTTAAACCATCTGCGAAAAAAGATAGTGAGATTTGGGAAAAGACCCGCTCATATGACGCCAAAGTGAGAGAATTGAAAACTTGGCTGAAAAACAGAGCCAACTATATAGATCAGGAAGTAAGCCAGTTTTAATAGTGCTACTCTATAAAGCAATGTTTATTGCCGGGTATCGTTGCAGGAAATGCAATTGATACCCGGCAATAATATTTTTGGCTCTATTGTTGTTTCTTTTGCAGATACCGCTACTTCCCTTTTGTAAATCCTGCCTTACGAATCATAGGAAACGTCCTTACCTTTGCCTGATTTTCATTCAAGCTATTTTACTTTCAATATATGTTGAAAGTAAAAATAACAATTATTGAAATCAAAGTATACAATTGTTGTTTTTGATTTCAATGAGAATGGAAAGGAAATTTGCTTGGGTGAAAATTGAAAAAAGATACTAATCATCCGGATAAAAGTACGGTATCTTTTGCGTATTTCCCACCTTTTTTGTATATTTGACGAAAAGGAGGTAATAATATGGCAAATCCGAGATTACCTGATATCACAGAAGCAGAACAAAACCTTCTGTATGAGAAGTTGAATGCGTACAACCGGAACAGGACTTCCTACAAGGAAGCCGGATGTTATTTGATAGTCCTTCCCCGGGAGGGACATCCTGATTACAGCCTTTGGTTTTATACCCCTTTCCTCGAACGGAGGAATATTTTGTTTATTGAAGATTTAAAACCCGATATTGTCTCTTCCCTCCGGATTGCCACTTCTGTACTCTGGTATGTAAACCGGCAGGTGCTTGTCACCCAATATAATGAGAAAAGAATGTCGCACAACGGTGACGACTTGGTCTCTTTCGGTAAATATCGCGGACATTTCTTGTATGAGGTGTTACGGATAGACCCTTCCTATGTGAATTGGATTGCTTTTAAATTCACGGCAAGGATACCGAAGCAGGAACGTTTTGTTAAGATGGCTCAGGCCTATAATACGATTTACCTGGATAAAATGTCGGGAAAAAGAAGGCGTACCCAGCCGCTCAGCCGTTATTTGGGGGTGAAGGGGGAGAAACTGACGAACTTGACTCTGAAAGTACTTCGCGTTCGTTTGGAGGATGACCCCTATAAAACGGAACTTAGCGGAACAACGCCTTTGTTTTATGTCCGTCAGCGGCTGACTGCCGTGGATGCGAACGGGAATCTGGTAAATCTCGCTTTTTCGTCCAGCACTCCCAGCTTGGTTTCCGGCAGGCTACCTTCGCTGGAACATGCTTTCCAACCCGGTGAAGTTCTGCATATCGCTTCGGCACGTATTTCCGGCACGTATGAAAACCGGGGTATTTGTTATACCCGTTTAAATTATATAAAATTCAACAAAGGTTCTCTAAATAATAGGGAGACCTGACGGAATAACTGCTATCTTTGCCTCCTCTAAAAGTGAGTCGTAAGATGAAAATAGTAGCTGACAACACTGTCCCTTACCTGAAAGGAATTGCAGAATCGGTTGCAGATGTGAAATATCTGAATGCGAGTGCGTTTACCCCGGAGAATATCCATGATGCAGATGCCCTGATTGTTCGGAGTATAGATAAATGTACACGGCATTTGCTGGAAGGAAGTCGCGTCAGGCTGATAACAAGTGCGACCATCGGTTTCGACCATATAGATACGTTGTATTGCGATGAGGCAGGCATCACTTGGAAAAATGCACCGGGTTGCAATGCCGTCTCTGTAGCCCAATATGTGTTGGCTTCGCTTGTTGTGGTAGGTATGCGCAGAAATGAGTCCCTGCAAGGAAAGACAATCGGTATCGTCGGAGTCGGGCATGTCGGGAAAGAAGTGGAAAAGCTTTGCGTGGCTTATGGTATGCATGTATTGCGAAACGACCCGCCCCGCGCTGAAGCAGAGGGGAATGAGGGATTCATTTCATTGGATGCCATCGCCGAACGGGCTGATATTATTACTTTTCATACACCTTTGACCCGGGCTGGACGTTTTGCTACCTTTCATTTGGCAAATGAAGACTTTTTTAGAAAGTTGAAGAAAAATCCTTGGTTTATCAATGCTTCCCGTGGTGCTGTTCATGATACGTCCGCCTTGTTGAAAGCAAAGAAAGAGGGGATAATCGGTGAATTAATTATCGATTGTTGGGAAAACGAACCGAATATCGACCGGGAATTATTGGATATTGCGGCTATCGCAACTCCGCATATCGCCGGCTTTTCGGCAGACGGAAAGGCGAATGGAACTCGTATGTGCCTTGAGAATATTGAAACATTCTTTCATGTCAAAATAGAAAAGAAAGGAGAGGTCGTACCTCCCGCGCCGGCTACTCCGGTGATAGATTTGGAGCATTTCCCGGACTATCGTGTCGAACGGGCGATTTTGGCAAGCTTCAATCCCCTTATTGTGGATGCCGCTCTGCGGGAAACGCCCGGAAAGTTTGAAGAGTTTCGTTCAAATTATCATCATCCACGGGAATATGCTGCTTATACAGCCAGGAACGCGACTGTGGCAGAGGGTGCTTTATTAAAAAATCTCGGTTTTCAACTCTATTAATAACGGATATCGGAAAATTTATGACTAAGGACAAACTCGTATCACCCGGCTTCTGCTATATATTGGCAGCCAACTTCTTGTTGTTTTTTGCTTTCTATCTGATATTGCCGGTTTTGCCATTTTATCTGAGAGAACGGTTCATGACAGACAATTCGATGATTGGTTTTATATTATCGTGCTACACAATCGCTTGCCTTTGTATCCGTCCTTTTTCGGGCTATTTGCTGGATACGTTTGCGCGCCGTCCTTTGTATTTGGTGGCGTATGCTGTCTTTATGGTTATTTTTGCCGGCTATATGGTGGCAAGCGTGCTAAGTATTTTTATCATTTTGCGTATCTTGCATGGGTTCGCTTTTGGGATGGTGACGGTTTCGGGGAATACCATTGTGATTGATATCCTGCCGTCGTCCAGGCGCGGCGAGGGATTGGGCTATTACGGTCTGGCCAATAACCTGGCGATGAGTTTCGGACCGATGATTGGTTTGTTTATGCGGGGGAGTTGTTCGTATGAAACGATATTTTCCTGTTCGCTGATTTCCTGTTTCCTCGGTTTTATCATGGCTTTTCTTGTGAAGACTCCTTATAAGCAGCCGGTAAAAAGAGAGCCGGTTTCGTTAGACCGTTTTTTCTTAGTGAAAGGGACTTGGGCGGGGATTTCCTTGCTGTTGCTCTCTATTCCGTATGGCATGACAACGACTTATGTAGCCATGTATGCACAAGATATCGGTATTTCTGTCAATTCCGGTTTGTATTTTACATTTATGGCAATCGGGCTGGCAGTCTCCCGTCTGTTCTCCGGGCGGCAAGTCGATAAAGGGCGGATTACGTTGGTTATTTCTCTTGGCATGTGTCTGGCCAGCCTCAGTTTTTTTGTCTTGGCTTCATTGGATAGGTTGATGCAATGGAATCCGGTTTTCACTTCTTATTTATATATAGGAATCGCGCTTTCGCAAGGTGTGGCTTTCGGAACCATGTTTCCGGCCTTCAATACGTTGTTCGTCAATCTGGCTCCTAATAGTCAGCGTGGAACAGCTACCTCTACTTACCTGACCAGTTGGGATGTCGGTATCGGTATCGGATTGATGATTGGAGGAAGTATTGCACAGGCGTTCGGTGGGTTTGATTATGCTTACCTGTTCGGAGCCTGCCTGACCGTACTGTCTGCTGTCTTCTTTCTGGTCAAAGCAGGACCTCACTTTAACAGATATAAATTGCGGTAGGCTGTTTATTTCAGCAACTCTTCAATGACATGCGGGTAATGCGCGTATTCCAGTGCATGAACTTTGGCAGCTACCTCCTCGGGCGTATCAGTCGGTAATACCGGACATTTGGCTTGGAAAATAGTGGTTCCTTCGTCATAATTCTCATTGACATAATGGATGGTGATGCCCGACTCTTTTTCTCCGGCGGCAACTACCGCTTCGTGTACATGCATGCCATACATCCCTTTCCCGCCATGTTTGGGCAGTAAAGCCGGATGGATGTTGATTATTTTTCCGGGATAAGCTTTTAGTAATGCGTCGGATATTTTGTTCATAAAACCGGCAAGAACAATCAGGTCTGTACGATATTCGGCAAGTTTTGCAAGAACAACTGTTCCTTCCACAAATTCTTCACGCGAAAAGACGAACGAAGGAACCCCTAATTTGTTTACGCGGTCATGCACACCGACATTCTTGTTGTTTGACAAAACAACTGCAACTTTAATACTTTCACTTTGAGAGAAATATCGGGTGATATTTTCGGCATTCGTACCCGACCCGGAGGCAAAAATTGCTACGTTTTTCATATTTTTCTATGTTTTAGTGCACACGAAAAGAAAAAATGTGCAGTTTTCCGCATTTTTAGCTTATTAAATTTGTTTTGTAACATAAAAAATTCTTTTCTTTGCACTGCAAATTTAAAAAGTATATTCGTATTTATTAATCTAAATTGAAAAAGTTATGTCTGAAGTTGCTGAAAGAGTAAAGGATATCATCGTTGACAAACTGAGCGTTGAGAAAACAGAAGTTACAAACGAAGCAAGCTTTACTAACGATCTGGGAGCAGACTCTCTTGACACGGTAGAATTGATTATGGAATTTGAAAAAGAATTCGGAATCTCAATTCCTGATGATCAAGCAGAAAAGATTACAACTGTAGGTGATGCTATCGCTTACATCGAAGCAAACGCGAAGTAATCAATCCTTTTAATTAAAGGTATGGAATTAAAAAGAGTTGTAGTAACAGGTCTGGGTGCCATTACTCCTCTTGGTAATACCCTCCCGGAAACCTGGGAAGGTATTATCAATGGAAAGAGTGGAGCTGGGCCTATTACTCAGTTTGATGCCTCCAAATTCAAGACACAATTTGCGTGCGAGGTAAAAGACTTCGATCCTTTGAAAATGATGGATCGTAAAGAAGCCCGTAAGTGTGATCGCTATAGTTTATTCGCAATTAATGCCGCAAAACAAGCGATTGCCGACTCTGCCATGGATTTGGACAAGGAAGATAAAAACCGTATCGGCGTTATTTTCGCCTCCGGTATCGGTGGTATCAAAACATTCGACGAAGAAGTATTAGGATATGCAAAAACGAAAGACACAATCGGTCCGAAATTCAATCCGTTCTTTATTCCGAAAATGATTTCAGATATCGCGGCCGGACATATTTCCATGCTTTATGGATTTCATGGTCCGAATTTCGCTACGGTTTCGGCTTGTGCTTCTTCTACTAATGCGATTAGTGATGCGTTCAACTATATTCGTTTGGGAAAAGCGAACGTTATTGTTACAGGTGGTGCGGAAGCCGCTATATCAGAATCGGGTGTCGGTGGATTCAATTCGATGAATGCACTGTCTACGCGCAATGATTCACCTGAAACAGCCTCTCGTCCGTTTAGTGCCAGTCGTGACGGATTCGTAATGGGAGAAGGTGGAGCTTGCTTGGTATTGGAAGAAATGGAACACGCTTTGGCGCGTGGAGCTAAAATATATTGCGAAATTGCCGGAACCGGAATGTCTGCCGATGCATACCACCTGACGGCTTCTCATCCGGAAGGACTGGGAGCTATGTTGGTTATGCGCAATGCATTGGAAGATGCAGAAATGAATCCGGAAGATATTGATTATATCAATGTTCACGGAACATCCACTCCGGTAGGTGATATTTCAGAAGTAAAAGCAATCAAAGAAGTATTCGGAGATAGTGCTTACAATCTGAATATCAGTTCTACAAAGTCTATGACCGGACATTTGTTGGGCGCAGCCGGAGCCATAGAGGTAATGCTTTGCATTATGGCTATACAGAATGGTATCATTCCTCCGACTATTAATCACGCAGAAGGTGATGATGATCCGGAAATCGATTATAAACTGAATTTTACATTCAATAAAGCTCAAAAAAGAGAAGTACGGGCTGCACTGTCGAATACCTTCGGGTTTGGTGGTCATAATGCTTGTGCAATCGTAAAAAAATTTGTGAAGTAACGTGTTTACACAGCTATACAAATGGATAAGGCTCCTGAAGAATAAAAATAAGGAGCCTTATTCTTCTTTATATAAAATACTGAATTTTTATCCTGATAATATCCATCTGTACGAACAGGCTTTTCTGCATAAATCTTCTTCAGTGGAGAATGGCGACGGAAAATGGTTGAATAATGAACGGTTGGAATTCTTGGGTGATGCGATATTGGATGCTGTCGTCGCTGATATTGTGTATAAATGTTTTCAAAATAAACGGGAGGGCTTTCTGACCAATACCCGTTCCAAAATAGTACAGCGTGAAACTTTGAATGGTATTGCAGTGGAGTTGGGGTTAGATAAAATGGTTGTTTATTCCGCAAAATTGACTTCACACAATAACCACCTGTACGGGAATGCTTTGGAAGCATTGATTGGTGCTATTTATCTGGACCAAGGGTATAAGACTTGCTATAAGTTTGTGCAGGATGTTATTATCAGGCAGCATATCAATCTGGAAACGATTGCCCGTAAGGAAGTGAACTTTAAATCGAATCTAATCGAGTGGAGCCAGAAGAATAAACTTGAAATTTCGTTCGATTTGATAGAGTCATTTGTGGATAACGAAGGCAATCCTGTGTTTCAAACCGGAATTATTCTTTCGGATACGCAGATTGGCGTGGGTATCGGATATTCAAAGAAAGAATCGCAACAAAATGCAGCCAGGATGGCTATTAAGAAGCTGCGTACGGATAGAGAATTCCAACAGTTTGTATCGGAACTTAAAAAGAAGCAAACCGACGAAAGCACAGCCGGGCATGAGTTTGAAGAGCTGCCCGAAGAAGTTGCAGGGGACAGTGAGCAAGAAACAGTCGAAGTAGAATCTGTTTCTACTGTGGGAAATTAATATCCGGCTTCTTTATTTCCCAAAACAAATTCCCATTCTTTTCCCTTGTATGATTAAGTCATGATCGGGCGTCACTAATTTCAATTTGCCGGCTACTTCCGATAATGGAATGGATTCTACTTTTTCCCCATTCATACAGACCATGCGTCCAAACTGTTTTTTTGCTATCAGTTCCGTGGCATGTCCGCCTAAACGGGTTGCCAAGTTACGGTCGAAAGGCGAGGGATTGCCGCCGCGCTGAATATATCCTAAAACAGTGTCTCGTGATTCGATGCCGGTAGCTTCCTCGATGGCACGGGTGATATAGTCGGAAGGACGTTTCTTGTCGGGGGTTGTGATACCCTCGGCGACCACAACGATAGAATAAGGTTTTCCACGGTGGGCTCGGTTCAGGATAGTCTCATTCACTTTTTCCATATCGTAGCCCAGTTCGGGAAGCAAGATTACATCGGCACCTCCCGCCATACCGGCATATAAAGCTATCCAGCCGGCATGATGTCCCATCACTTCAACGACCATGACGCGTTTATGCGAACTGGCTGTAGAATGCAGGCGGTCGATAGCCTCTGTCGCTATATTGACTGCGGTATCGAAACCGAACGTGATATCCGTACCCCAGATGTCATTATCGATGGTTTTGGGAACACCGACAATATTCATTCCGAGTGCGGAAAGCATGCCAGCGGTCTTTTGCGTACCGTTCCCTCCGATACAAACCAGGCAGTCCAATCCTAATTCTTCATAATTTTGTAGAATAATTTGCGGCTTTTCACTCTCGCCGGAAGCCAGCATTTTGCGGAAAGGTTTTTCGCGGGAAGTACCGAGAATGGTTCCTCCCAGATTCAAGATACCGGACAGGCTACGTTCGTCGAAAGCCTGAATGTCTTTGTTTAACAGTCCGATAAATCCACTGTGGATGCCAATCACATCCATCCCGTAATGCATGATTGCTGTTTTACCTACGCCCCGGATTGTTGCGTTAATACCCGGACAATCGCCACCTGAAGAAAGGATACCTATTTTCATCGTTATGTTAATTATGTATACAGCAAAGATATAAATAAAAAGAGAATGCCTACCTTTGTGCTTGATACAATTAAAAGGAGCATGGATATTTTAACAAACACAATATCACTACTCTTCCGTCCACGACAAAAAGAGATTGCAAGGTTTGGGCAGGATACGGACAGTATCCAGCGGGAACAGCTGCAATCCCTCCTTTCGACCGCACGAAATACGGAGTGGGGTCTGAAGTATGATTATAAAAGCATCCGTAGCTATGCTGATTTTCGTGAGCGGGTACCATTGCAGATATATGACGACATTAAGCCTTATGTCGCGCGTATGATTAACGGGGAAAGGAATATTCTGTGGCCTTCGGTGGTCAAGTGGTATGCTAAAAGTAGCGGTACCACGAACGATAAGAGTAAATTCCTGCCTGTTACCCCTGAAATATTGAAAGGTTGCCATTATAAAGGAGGCTTCGATACCGTTGCTCTCTATCTTCGAAACAATCCTGAAAGTAATTTCTTTTCCCGGAAAGGGTTGATATTGGGTGGTAGCCACAGCCCTTCACCAATTAATCACAAGTCGCATTGCGGCGACTTGTCTGCTGTATTATTGCAGAACTTGAATCCATTAGTCAACCTGATACGGGTTCCAGCCAAGCGTATTATTCTGATGGACGAATGGGAAAGTAAGATAAAGGCCATCGTAGATAGTACTTGGAAAGAGGATGTGAACAGTCTCTCCGGTGTCCCATCGTGGATGTTGGTGCTGATTAAATCCGTGTTGAGGAAAACCGGATGTGAATATCTGACGGATGTGTGGCCGAATTTGGAAGTCTTTTTTCACGGAGGTATCAGTTTCGAGCCTTATCGGGACCAGTATAAGACGCTTATCCCGTCGGATAAGATGCATTATATGGAAACCTATAACGCTTCGGAAGGTTTCTTCGGCATGCAGGATGACCCGGCGGAGCAAAGCTTGTTGATGATGCCGGATTATGGTATCTTTTACGAATTTATCCCGATGAACGAGGTTGGCTCCGATAACCCGACCGTGCTTCCTTTGGAAGCGGTCACAACGGGCAAAAACTATGCGATGGTCATTACGACTTCCGGAGGATTATGGCGTTATCTGATTGGGGATACCGTCCGTTTCACTTCTTTGTATCCGCATAAATTTGTAATATCCGGACGTACCAAACACTATATCAATGCTTTTGGTGAAGAGCTGATGGTGGATAATGCGGATAAAGCGATTAGCTTGGTAAGCAGGGAAACGGGAGCCAAAGTGAAAGAATATACGGCCGCTCCGTTTTTTGTTTTGGATAAGGCAAAAGGTTACCACCAATGGTTTATCGAATTTGAAAAGATGCCTCTTTCTGTCGATGATTTCGCCTCATTGTTGGACAAAACGTTGCAGGGACTGAATTCCGATTACGAAGCCAAACGCTATAAAGAAATATCCCTTCAGCCTCTCAAAATTATTGTTGCTCGCGAAGGTACCTTTTATGAATGGCTGAAAAGTAAAGGGAAATTAGGCGGGCAACATAAAATACCTCGTCTCAGCAACGACCGGACGTTTATTGAGGAATTAATAAAGATTGACGACCGGTAATCGGCAAGGGAAGCCTTTTAATTTTAGAGACCTTGGTTTTTGTAGAATATAGAATTTAGCTATTTCTATATTCTTGTGGTCCGACGCCGACATGCCGTTTAAAGTATTTCCCGAAGAATGACATATTTGTGAAATTCAACGAATAAGCGATGTCATGTATGGAAAGGTCGGTCGATTTTAGTTGTGCTTTGGCATCCATAATAACCATTGCCGAAATAATTTCGATACAAGTTTGCCCTGTCACCTGTTTAACGGTCGTGCAAAGATGGGCGTGTGTGATACCTAATTTTTGGGCATACCAGGAAACATTCCGTTCCTTGTGATAGTTTTGCATGACGAGCTGCCCGAAATCTTTACTAATCTGTTGGCTTTTCGACAGAATTTTCTCGTTGTTATAAGTTTTGTCTTTATACATTGCTCCTATAGCGAGATGTATACCGGAAAACAGGTGCTCTGTCACTTTTTTATTTAGTTTATCCCCGCAAAAACCGTATGTCTTTATTAATAAGGAGAAATAGTCCTCTAATAGTTGTGCCGCCCTTTCATCAAAAGAAATAACCGGTCTTTCCCGGATGGAATAAGCAAGGTCCATAGATGATTTCGCTATATTGACATAGCTGATAAAGCCGGAAGAAAATCCCATAAAATAAATCTTCAAATCTCCTTTCACCTTATGTATCTGAAAAATACTCCCCGGCAGAATTGTGACAAAGTCGAACGGTTTGACCTGTATATGTGCCAGATTGATAGAAGCTTCAATTTCCCCTTGCATGCAAAGTACGAATATTTCCGCCTTCAACCGGCAGGGAAAATTGGTGTACAAACTCAGTATCTCCCGGCTCAAGTCTGTTCCGATTACCCAGTCTCCGGGTAAGTCTATTTTAGGTATATCATTCTCCATCTTTCAAAAATTGTGATGCTCGCAAAGATAAGTAGATTTTTGTAAAAGGGATACCGGTTATCTTAAGTATGGGACACTCGCGTTGTGAAAAAAAACATTATCCTATGTGTTTCAATGCGTTTCATTGCTGTAATTTGTTGAGAATCTAAAAAAGAGGACACGTGATCGTATAAATAGACCTTGTACTTTTTTTGCGTTTACCGTTAATTTGCAGCGTTTTTTTGGGTCAAGATATATTTAAAGGGAGAGCAATATTATCAAATTGTTTAGTGATTTTTGATTGAGAGTAAGTTAAGACGAAAATAGAACTATTCGCTGTATAGATGAAAAAATGTGAATTGAGGTATGGTCTGGTGAAGGCTATGATAATTTTTGTTTGTGTCCTGTCGTGGACTGCAGGACTTTTTTCTTGCGATTCCGACCGTTTGAGTGAGACTCAACGCAAGGGAAGTTTAAGTTTAAGCCTGTCCGCGGATACGACGGGTATTAGGGGAGGAACTCTGACTACTAAAGCGATTGGTGAGTTTGATAGTTTTCAGGAAGTGGAGAACTATGCAATCCGTATCATTCAAGAGGAGGATACGCTTGAAAGCTTTTTGTATCGGGATTTCCCAAATGAGTTGGCTGTGAAAGAAGGTAATTATACCTTGAAAGCTTTCAAAGGAGAAAACATCCCGGCTGCATTTGATAATCCTTATTTTGAGGGAAGCAGGGAATTTACGATTAAAGAGGGCATGAAAACGCCCTTGGAAGTGACTTGTACGATGGCTAACGCACGTGTAAAAACCGAATATAGCGAGGATTTCCTGAAAGCATATACCAATTATACCGTGATGCTGAAAACTTCTTATCTGGATTCTCCTTTTCTTATCTCGAAAGAAGAAACACGCTATGCTTATCTGGAGACGGATAGGGATGGAACGGCTTTGAATGTGGCTATCTCTTTAAAACGGAACGGTTGGACGGAGGCTAAAGTTTATACGGTTACCAACCCTGCAATTACTATCCTGCCGAAAGAATCAATTACATTAAAATTCACGACGGACGGAAAGACCGGCGATGGCCTTGCTTTATCTGTTGTATTGGATGATACGATGGAGGAAGTCGAATTGAATGATACGATTCCTGATTTTATGTGGAAACCTTTTGATAAACCGACACTGAAAGCGCAGGATTTTGAAAATGGCGACCATGTTGCTATTTCGGGTGATGGGCTGGATGTTCCTCCTTATCTTGCGTTTGGCGTTCCTTCGGGTATCGGTAGTTTCCATATCTGGCAGACGATAGCGGGTTCTGAAGATACGGTCAAATATGATATTGCGAATTCTGCAGGGGCGGTAGCTGCTGTGAATGCCGGTTTCGATTGGGGCGGCAGTTCTCTTTTCAATTATAAAAAGAATGCAGCTTTGCAACTTGAAGAAGCATTCAAACGTCTGCCTTATATTGGCGAAGATAAGGAATATGAATTTATATTCTTTATTAAAGATAATTTACCGGTAACGAACTATACGGATACTGTCCGCTTATTTGTGAAACGTTTTTATGCGTCTCCGAAAATAAAACCGGAAACGGAATGGCCGGTTAACGGGGTTGTTGAAGGGGAGTCTTTGAATCAAGATTTGGTTGTCAAGCTGGAAGCTGAAGGGGGTATCAAGGAGGTGACTGTCTCACTGAAAGATGCTGTCGGAGAGGAAACGAAATATACGACTGAACAGTTGGCAGCATTCGGTGCTGAACTGGTATTGAGTGATGCTGATACAAAAGGTGTATTAACTATATCGAAGGAGTTTACTCAAAAATTAAATGCTTTATCAGACAGTGACCAACCTTATGAATTGAGTATTACAGTTGATGCGAAAGAAGGCTCGGAATCTTTGATGAGTACGACTCTGACTAATACTATCTTGGTCAAAATACCAGTGTTCGAATTCGTAATGGCGGAAAATGAAGGTGATGTGTTTGCTAAGCGAGCAATCCTCAGGGCTGATGTAAAAGTGGGCCTTTCCACAAAGTTGAAGTTCCAGAAGAAGGAAGGAGATAGCTGGGTGGATGTGTCTGCTGATGCTCGCGTCAAAGAGGGAACAGTGGTGATTGATACGTTGAAAGGGCTTACACCAAGTGCGAATTATATGGTGCGAGCTGTTTATGAGAATGAAAGAAATAGAAATCAAGAATTTTCCTTTGTAACAGAAGATGCAAAAATGTTGGAAAATGGTGGGATGGATAATTGGGAAGAGGATTGGAATAAATCTTTATATAGTGGTGCTGATGTTTTTCTATGGAGTAAAAAATATACAGTTACAGCGAATCAACCAAAAGGATGGTCAACTGTGAATGATAAAACATTTGGAGGTTCTCCGAATGTTTTATCAACTTGGAATTTGCGTCCTTCTACGGTTAAGACATCAGGTAAAGAAGGAAATGGTGTTTTACTTCGTAGTGTGGGCTGGGATAATGGATCTGGAAACTCTTATAAAGTTTTAGGATTGGCTACAGTCATAAAGCATTTTTCTGTAGGGAAATTGTTTTTAGGTGATTATAGTTATAATCACAAGAATAATGAAGAAACTTATGATTATGGAATACCTTTTACTTCAAGACCATCAGGAGTGAAATTTGCGTATAAGTATGTATCATATGGGGAAGATAATTCTTTTAAAATTCGTGCAGTTGCTGAACATAGAGAAGGAGATTCTTCTATTAGAATTGGTTATAGTGAATATATTGGAACTATGGTCACTAATAGCTATGTCGATGAAAGCTTTGAGATAAAGTATGATTCTAAATATATGAATTTGAAAGCAACCCATTTCTATTTAGAGTTTTTGTCTTCTTCTAAATATGAAGATATAGGAGGTAGCTTGAGTGAAAATGCGAATGACTATTTGGATAAATATTTTGGACACCATAATAATACATATAAGTATTTCGAAGGTAGCCAACTTTACATCGATGACGTCGAATTAATTTACGAATAAAATATGAAAATGAAATATAACATATCAATCTTGTTGTTCAGCCTTTTTTGTATGCTGGTAGCTTCGTGTCAAAAAGATATGGATGATACAGCATTGCCTGAAGGATGTGGCGGGCTGAATCTCCGTACTGTCGCGGTTGAGGATAGTTCGGAAATAACAGTCATTCGTACGAAAAGCTTCGATATGGATGTTACTACTTTCCAAGTGGAAATCATAAACCGTATTACGGGGGAAACTGTAAAAAAATATACTTCTTATCAGGAAATGCTGGATGGGGAACGTCCGATGGTTGTCCTTCCTGTCGGTTCGTACAAAGTTTATGTCTATTCGTGCGAACCTGAAAACGGTGTATATGATAAACCTTATTTTATGGCTGAACAAAATTTTGAAATTGAAGATAAAACAGTTACCACGGTTGATAAGTTAGTCTGTAAGTTTAGTAACGTGGGAGTTGATATCCGTATGTCGGATAACTTTAATTATCTTTTCAGCGATAATTATTCGATTATTGTTGAAAACGGGCAAAATGGGAAAGTGACTTATACCCGGGAAAATAAAGGACAAATTATCTATTTTGACCGGATAGGGGAGTCAATTAAACTGACAGTTACAGTACAACCTAAAAATGCCGGTGAGCCTTATCCTACACGGACTTATTATGTCAAGAATGGAAATGGAAATCCGTCGATAGGCGAGTATTATATTATAACATTTGATGGGGAAAAACCCGCTGTAAAAGTGTCTTTCTAAATACGTAATAGACAATGAAAAAGTATATTAGTATAGTTTATTTATCGATTGGATTGCTACTTGCCTTTTCATCTTGTGAAATGAAGCAGGATTTGACAGGTGGAGTAAAAGCCCCCGAAAAAAATGAAAATACAATTTCCTCGGAACAAATGGGATTATTGGCCTTGAAGCTGGATCCTCAAAAGGAAGTGTCTACCTCTGCTAATACTAAAGCTTCTGATGAGACTTTAGATGTAAATGACTTTTCAGTAGAAATATTGAATGAAGAGGGTAAAGCTGTGCGTCGTTATGATTCTTATGCCGATATTGATGAATTATTGCTTCCTGCCGGAAATTATCAGGTGGTAGCAGCAAAAGGCGAATTGGAAATTGCCGCATATGATAAGCCATATTACCAAGGTATACAATTGTGTGTAGTAAATCCGAAAGAAGTTGCAGATGTCGTGACACCTTGTGTCTTGGAAAATAAAAAAGTGACAGTCGTTTTTTCCGATGAGTTTTTGGAACGTTTTGAGTCAGATTATGATATTGTAATGACCAATGGTCTAGGAGTTCTGACTTCACATGCCGGAGATACGAAAATACCCTATTTTAAAACGACCGATAATCTGAATTTTATTTTGCATGCGACGACGAAAAAAGGTTTGGATGTAAATTATCAATGTGATTTATTTGAAAATCCGACAGTTAAGGACTACAATAATATACTTGTTGTCCTTGATGTAGTGCCTGATACGATACCTTCTATTCCTTCGGATTCAATCGGGGTTGTCGATCCAACTCCGGAGCCTGAGCCGGGACCGGGTACGGATGAAGAAGGCGGTAGCGTGGAGCGTCCTGTTATTAAAGTGGATGTGAAATTGGTGGAACGTGATTATACGATTGAAATTCCATCCAATTTTATTCCGGCAGATGGAGGAGGTAGCTCGGATAGTGGTTCCGGTGAAGGGGGAGGAACCATAAATACCAAGCCGACTATTAAGGGGATTATCCCTGCTGATATTACGGGGGCGTTTACGGTAGATGCCAATTCGAAGGTAAAAGTCGCCATTACGGCCCCGGCTGGTTTGAAATCGTTAATTGTAAATATTGATTCGCCCACATTGGCTCCTTTATTGCCGGCAGTTGGCGGTTCTCGTTTTGACATGTTGAATTTAACGGAAATCCAAAAGAATTTATTCTCGACGATGACATTGCCTGTTGAAGGACAGAAAACAACAATTACGTTCGATATTACAGGTTTTATGCCGATACTGTCTGAAATATCAGGTACGCATAAGTTCAATATAGAAGTAAAGGATGTGGATGGTAAATCTGCTAAAGCAACATTGACTTTAGTGGTTAAATAAAAGATGCAGAATATGAAACAGTTTGTTTATGGTATATTATCGATACTCGTTGCTTGCTTTTATTCATGCGATGATGAACATGCGGGAGCGAAAGGGAATAAGGGTTATCTGTTTCTGGATATAGAAAATAATGTCGCGTTACAAACAAAGGCCTATGAGATTAATTTGAACGTATTGATTTTGGACGAAGCTGAAGATACGGTGAAATTTATTCCGGGTTATGATAGTACGGCAATGAAGGAGGATATATTGCTCGATGCCGGTGCTTATCAGGTTGTAATAACTTCAGGTCAGGCTGATTCTGCAGTATGGGAGACTCCTTATTTTTATGGGAAGGAAGAATTTCAGATTGTGGCGAATGAAGTAAGTGTTGTGAAAGTCGTATGTAAAATAGCGAATACGAAAGTGACGGTCGATTATACAAACCAGTTTAAGGAGTATTTTCCTGATTATAGTACTACCGTAAGTAATAGTTCCGGTTCTCTGAGATATGAAAAAGGAGAAACACGCGGAGGTTTTTTTGCTGCGGAAAAGCTAACTGCTTTATTGAACCTAGTCAATAAGGACGGACAGAAATTCGAATTAAAACGTGTTTTTCCGGATATAAAAGAACGTTGTCATTATAACTTAAAATTCTCTTTGGGAGAGGATGTCCCTGATAAGGAAGGAGTTGCAGGTGGAAATTTTGATATAACGGTAGATGAGACGGCGGATACTGTCTTTGTCCGAATTCCGATTGAAGTGGAGGATTTGGATAATTTGAAGGTTCCGGAATTTAGTTTGGAAGGGTTTGACGAGAATTATACATTGAGTATGAAAGCGGGCGTCGGAGCACCTAATGGCTTGACATTGAAAGTAAAAGCAGGTATAGAAACCTTTACGATGTCTGTCCGTTCCAAACAGTTGAATGAACAAGGCCTGTATGATTTTGATTTTGTGAAGCTTACGGCCGATGACCGTGCTAAATTGGAAACAATGGAATTCCCGTTACCGGATGTTTCGGCAACGGAATTGACTCTCGATTTGAGTGCCATGAGCGGTAAATTGCTTTCCGATGAAGATGCTATCCAAAAACATCAGTTTACATTCTGTGTAATGGATAAAAAGCATCAGGAACAAACGATAACGTTGACGTATGAGGCAAAACCCAATAGAGATGTTATTACTGCCGATGTTGAAAGTTTGTGGGCTACATTTGCAGTATTAAAGGGAAGTACTGAGTATGAAAACGGTTTAGGTTTCCAATATAAGGAATTGTCGGCAGAAGATTGGAATGAAGTCTCCTTTGATTCGATAAAGAAAGGGGAAGCTTTTTCGAGTTTGATTGTTGGTTTGAAGCCCTGTACTGCTTACCTGTATCGTGCGGTAGGAGTAAGTCCGGCTGGAGTTACTGTTTATGGTAATGAAGTTCAATTTACTACTGGTTTTGTGAATTCGGATACGAGTGGTAAACCTTTTATTCCGAATTTGGGATTTGACGATTGGACTACATATTCAGATGGGAAAAGTGCGATGGCCAATTTGGAAGGTGAACCTGTTTTCTGGGATTCCGGGAATAGGGGTGCCAATACGATTGGGACTAAAAACCCGACATCAAAAACAACGATAGCTCACGGTGGTCAATATGCCGCAAAATTAGCTTCTGTTTTTGTTGGCTTTGGTTCTTTGGGGCAATTTGCTGCGGCAAGTTTGTTTACCGGTAATTTTGTAGATGTTTCAGGAATGGGGGGTATTTTGAATTTTGGTCAGAAAGTTTCAGTAAATCTCAGACCGACAAAACTTACAGGTTATTATCATTATACAACCGGCCCGATAGATTATAAAGGTAATTCCAATTTGTCTGTGGGGCAACCTGATACATGCAGTATTTATATCGCATTGTTGGACAAGTCTGCTCCCTATCAGATTAATACAAACAAACCGGAGACATTTATCGACTTCTCAGAAAATAATAAAGAAATCATTGCTTACGGCAAATTTGAGACAGGTACGACTACTTCTAATTCAATCAAATCAAAAGATGATTATGTTCAGTTTAATATTGATATAAAATATCGTGATTTGACGCGTATTCCTCAATATATATTAATCGTGTCATCTGCCAGTAAGTATGGCGATTATTTTGCAGGGAGTGAAAGTAGTGTCCTTTATATCGATGATTATGAATTAGGTTTTGATTATAATGAAAATTCTTTTATCGGTACTTTCTTGGAAGAACTGACACCGGCTAATACGAACAAATAACAAACAATGAAGCATATATTGGTGATGCTTTTGCTGGCATGTAGTGTACCGGCAATGGCAAGAGGGGAGAAATTTGACCGTGGTATAGAACAGAAAACATTCATTCCGAAAGGGCAATGGATGTGTGGAGCATCATTCTCTTATTCTGAACATACGGATGATAACTTTAAATGGTTGGTCTTGGACGAAGTGAACAGTGTGGGATATACTTTTAAAGTATCTCCGATTGTCAGTTATTTTATCCGTGATAATGTCGCAATCGGCGGACGTGTCGCTTATTCCCGCAGTTTGACGGATTTAGGAAATCTGTCTTTAGATTTGGGGGATGACCTTAATTTTGATTTATCTGATTACAAAGATAGGTCTCATACCGTGTCCGGTTCATTTTTTGTCCGTACCTATCTGAACTTGGGGGACAGCAAACGATTTGGCTTGTTCAATGAAGCACGCGTAACTTATGGCTACGGACAAAGTAAAGTAGAAGATGGCAAAGGGGATGATTTGAAAGGGACGCATCAGATTAAGCAGAATCTGAATTTTGGTCTGGCACCGGGGATTACCTGCTTTATCAACGACTTTACGGCTGTAGAGGCATGTGTCGACGTTTTAGGACTGGATTTTAAATGGTATGACCAGAAAACTAACCAGGTGGAAACAGGTAAAAGGACAAGCAGTGGTGCGAATTTTCAGATAAATCTATTGTCTATCAGTTTAGGTATTACTTTCTATTTATAATTGATGATGCGATATAAAAAATATATAATTTATCTGTTTATCATCAACCTATTGGCCGGATGTATAGAAAATGATATTCCTTATCCGGTTATAAAAGGAGAGATAAAAGAGATTGAAACCGATGGTTTTATTTCTGCTTCAATAAATAAAGAGACCAGGGAAGTTGTGATATTGGTTGACGATACAACTGATTTGCGTGATGTCAGGATTACAAAATTGCTTGTATCCGAAGATGTTAAAATTACTCCGGATACATTGGCTTGTAAAGATTATAATCATTTTCCGGATACCGGATTTGCATCTTTGGACAGTTTGGCTACCGGAGCCAATACGCATATAGACTTGTCTTCTCCGGTACACTTTGTTTTAAGCACTTATCAGGATTATATCTGGCAAATTACGGCTAAACGGAATATTCAGAGAAGCTTTAAGCTAAAAGGCGCTGACGGGCAAGATGTGCAGGTAGGCATCCCGCTTGTCGACGAGCAGAATAAACAGGTGATTATTTATGTGGAAGAGAAAACAGATTTAAGTCGTTTATCTGTTGAAGAGTTTGTATTAGGGTCTTCTATAGCAAAAACGGAACCGGAACCTATGCGGATAACAGATTTTCGTCGTCCTTTAAAATTTAAAGTCACGGCTTTTGGCGAGACAGAAGAATGGACGGTGAGTGTAGTTCATTTTACGGGTTCTTCAATCACTCTGTCTGCCTGGTCTAAACGCGCCTATTTGGTTGGTGATGCTGCTGAAGGAACAGCAATTGATATCAAATATCGTAAACAAGGGGAAGAAGAATGGGACCGGGTTTTCGATGATGAAATAGAGTTTTCAAATGGGAGTTTTACTGCAGTAATGCGGCATCTTTCTCCTTCTACGGTTTATGAATACCAAGCTACGGTCGGCTCGCAGGTAAACGATATCCGTACATTTACGACGGACCCTGTCTCCCAGTTGCCTAATCCGGGTTTTGAAGATTGGTGGAAAGATGGAAAAGCTTGGATGATTTATGCCGAAGGAGGAGATATGTTCTGGGATTCCGGTAATGGCGGTGCTGCCGTGATAGGCAAAAATGTAACAAATTATGATGAAACCGTTGTACATGGGGGGAGACGTTCTGCCCGGTTAGGTTCGGAATGGGTCGTAATCAAATTTGCTGCCGGAAATATCTTTACCGGAAAATTTGTAGATTTGGATACGAACAGTAGTGATGGAATTTTGGATTTCGGACGTCCTTTTACTGTTCGACCAACCACTTTAAAAGGTTGGTTTAAATACACTTCTACTCCCATTACCCGTGTATCGGCAGACGATCCGATTGAAGACGCTCAAAAAGGAATGAATGACAAAGCCCATATTTATATAGCGTTAGGCGATTGGGATGCTCCGGTACGAATTCGAACAATGAAATCTGCGCGTCAGCTTTTCGACAAAAACGATTCCCATATCATTGCTTATCAGGAGATGATAGTAGATAAGACTGTCAGTAACTGGACTGAATTCAAACTCAAATTGGATTATCGTTCTCTGACACGTAAGCCGAAGTATATTCTTATTGTGGCTTCCGCAAGTAAATACGGAGACTATTTTACCGGAGGTGAAGGCAGCACGCTCTGGATTGACGATTTTGAGCTGATATACGAATAGTTATTTACAATATTTTCCATACCTTTGTGCCTCAAAAGAGAACACAAGGTATGGAAAAACAATTTAAGAGAACGCTGATAACTACAGCGTTACCGTATGCTAACGGACCGGTACATATCGGTCACCTGGCCGGAGTATATGTGCCTGCCGATATTTATGCCCGCTATCTTCGCCTGAAAGGGGAAGAGGTTTTGATGATCGGCGGTTCGGACGAACATGGAGTGCCTATTACGCTGAGAGCAAAAAAAGAGGGGATTACTCCGCAAGATGTGGTAGACCGTTATCATGGTATCATCAAGAAATCTTTTGAAGAATTCGGAATCACATTCGATATCTATTCCCGTACCACTTCTCTTACGCACCATCAGATGGCTTCGGATTTCTTCCGTACTCTCTATGATAAAGGCGAATTTGTCGAAAAAACGAGCGAACAATACTACGATGAGGAAGCAAAACAATTTCTGGCTGACCGTTATATCACCGGAACTTGTCCCCATTGCGGCAATGAAAAGGCTTATGGTGACCAATGCGAGGCCTGTGGCACCTCTCTGAGTCCGACGGACCTGATAGACCCGAAATCGGCTATAAGCGGGAGTAAGCCTGTCATGAAAGAAACCAAACATTGGTATCTTCCTCTTGATAAATGGGAACCGTTTCTTCGAGAATGGATTTTGGAAGGACATAAGGAGTGGAAACCGAACGTGTACGGACAATGTAAGAGTTGGCTGGATATGGGATTGCAACCGCGGGCGGTAAGCCGTGATTTGGATTGGGGTATTCCTGTTCCGGTAGAAGGAGCAGAAGGGAAAGTTCTCTATGTCTGGTTTGACGCGCCTATCGGTTATATTTCCAACACGAAGGAATTATTACCCGATAGTTGGGAAAAATGGTGGAAAGACCCTGAAACCAAAATGATTCATTTCATAGGCAAAGACAATATAGTATTCCATTGTATCGTATTTCCGGCTATGCTGAAAGCTGAAGGTTCTTATAATCTGCCGGAGAATGTTCCGGCAAATGAGTTCCTGAATCTGGAAGGAGACAAAATCTCTACTTCCCGTAACTGGGCTGTATGGTTGAACGAATATCTGGTGGATATGCCGGGTAAGCAGGATGTACTTCGTTATGTCCTGACAGCTAACGCCCCGGAAACAAAGGATAACGATTTTACATGGAAAGATTTTCAGGCTCGCAATAACAATGAATTAGTAGCCATCTTGGGCAACTTTGTCAACCGAGCCCTGGTTCTTACCGATAAATATTTTGAAGGGAAAGTACCTGCAGCCGGTGAACTGACGGATTACGACCGTCAGACATTGACCGACTTTGCAGATGTAAAAGCTGATGTAGAACGTTTGCTCGATACATTCCATTTTCGTGACGCTCAAAAAGAAGCGATGAACCTGGCGCGTATCGGTAATAAATATCTGGCTGATACTGAACCTTGGAAATTGGCGAAAACCGATATGGCTCGTGTCGCTACTATTATGAATATAGCTTTGCAGATTACGGCGAATCTTGCAATCGCATTCGAACCGTTCCTTCCTTTTAGCATGGAAAAACTGAATAAAATGCTGAATGTAGAACCTTTAGGCTGGAACCGTTTAGGGGCAACCGATTTGCTGGAAGCTGGTCATCAACTGGGTAAATCCGAACTTCTGTTCGAAAAGATAGAGGATAGTGTAATTGAAACGCAGGTTCAGAAGCTTTTGGATACCAAAAAGGCAAACGAAGAAGCCAACTACAAGGCAAAACCTGTCCGTGAAAATATCTCATTCGATGATTTCACAAAGTTGGATATCCGTGTGGGAACTATTCTGGAATGTACAAAAGTTCCGAAAGCCGACAAATTGCTTCAATTCCGTATCGACGACGGTTTAGAGAAACGTACGATTGTTTCCGGTATCGCCCAGCATTATGCTCCTGAAGAACTGGTAGGCAAGCAGGTTTGCTTTATAGCCAACCTGGCTCCCCGTAAATTGAAAGGTATCGTTTCCGAAGGTATGATACTGTCAGCCGAGAATTTCGATGGCAAACTGGCTGTAATCACTCCTGAAAAAGAAGTGAAGCCGGGTAGTGAAGTGAAATAACAAGCAAGATGCCGGGAGGGAGGATGTTTGAAAAGCAAATACAAATGGTCGACTTGCATAGGCAATATCTTCGTCTTAAGAATGATATAGACACTGCCATGCAATCTGTTATGGATGATTGCTCTTTCATTAATGGTCCGCAGGTCAAGACTTTCTCCCGCCATTTGGCCGAATATCTGGATGTCCCCAGTGTTATCCCTTGTGGAAACGGGACGGATGCCCTTCAAATTGCTTTGATGGCTTTAGGGCTTAAACCGGGCGACGAAGTAATTATTCCGGCATTTACTTATGTGGCAGCGGCTGAAGTTGTTGCTCTTTTAGGATTGACACCGGTGTTGGTTGATGTCGATTCGCGGACATTTAATATCAATCCTTCCCTGATAGAGGCTGCTGTTTCTCCTAAAACAAAAGCTATCATTGTTGTTCACCTGTTCGGACAATCGTGTGATATGGAGTCGATTATGTCGTTGGCAGATGTCCACCATTTGTTTGTTATAGAAGATAACGCTCAATCTGTAGGGGCAACTTATACATTTCCGGATGGCCGTACGCAGAAAACCGGAACAATCGGTCATATCGGGACCACTTCCTTTTTCCCATCCAAGCCCTTAGCCTGTTATGGAGATGGAGGTGCATTGATAACTTCGGATGTACAATTGGCAGAACGTATTCATCAAATTGCCAATCATGGGCAGGTGAGGAAATATCATCACAAACAAATCGGATGTAATTCCCGTTTGGATACTTTACAAGCGGCTATTTTGGATGTAAAACTCCGGTATCTGTCCGAATTTACGCAAGCTCGTCAATTAGTAGCTTCCCGTTATGATGAAGCTCTTTCTTCTTGTCAAGATGTTCTGTTACCTTTAAAATCCTCTTTTTCCACCCATGTCTATCATCAATACACAATTCAGGTTGAAGAAAAAAAACGGGACTTGTTACAAGCATATCTGAAAGAACGAGGTGTGCCGTCCATGGTGTATTATCCGCTGCCTTTGCAATTGCAGGAAGCTTATCGCGGAATAATTCGTATTGGCGGTTCGTTACAGGAGTCGGACAAATTGAGCCGGAGTGTGTTATCCCTGCCTATTCATACGGAAATGACAGAAAGTGAACAACGACATATAACAGACTCTTTTGCTGAGGCTATTCTGGCAATCGCTCGTCTGTCTTAAAGAAAAAGGTTATGAAACAAAATAAAATAAGATTTGCCGTAGTCGGTTGCGGTCATATCGGTAAGCGTCATGCAGAGATGGTTACCCGTGAGCCGGATGCAGAACTGGTTGCTTTATGCGATATCCGTCCTCGTGAAGAATTAGGCATTGAAGCATACGATGTACCATTCTTTCCGGATTTGACTTCTTTGCTCCAAAGTGACATTTCCATCGATGTGGTTAATATTTGCACTCCTAACGGTTTGCATGCTTCTATGGCTATTCAATCGATAGAAGCAGGTTGCAATGTTGTAATCGAGAAACCTATGGCATTGACATTGGCTGATGCCGAAAAAGTTGTTTATACCTCATTGAAATACCGGAAACAAGTTTTCTGTGTCATGCAAAACCGTTATTCTCCTCCATCCGTGTGGATAAAAGAAATAGTTGAGTCCGGTAAATTGGGAAAAATTTATATGGTACAATTAAACTGTTACTGGAATCGTGACGAACGTTATTATAAACCGGAAGGTTGGCATGGCAATGCTGAATTGGACGGTGGAACTCTTTTTACCCAATTTTCCCATTTTATAGATATTATGTATTGGTTATTTGGGGATATTTGCAATATTCAAGCTCGTTTTGCTGATTTTAACCATGCAGGCTTAACTGATTTTGAAGATTCCGGATTTGTCAATTTTAACTTTGTTGATGGTGGTATAGGAAGTTTAAATTATTCAACTTCTGTCTGGGACAAAAATATGGAGAGTAGTATGCTGATTATAGCAGAGAACGGTAGTGTTAAAATAGGTGGGCAATATATGAATGAGGTAGAATATTGTCATGTTAAAAATTACGAAATCCCGGTGTTGGCCCCGACTAATCCGGGTAATGATTATGGCCCTTATAAAGGTTCTGCCCAAAATCATAATTTTGTAATTCGAAATGTTGTCCGTGTCCTTTCAGGAACAAAAGCTGAAAGTATTACAACAAATGTATTGGAGGGCATGAAAGTTGTCGACATAATTCAGCGAATTTATGCCTTAAAGAAGGAATAAAAGCCTATTTTATATGTTATAAAACACTTTATTAAAAATAAATATATTTTTATGGTTGTATGTGAAGATATTGTACTATGTTTGTCTCGTAATAGAAGAAATAATATATATATTATTCAAGAAAAACGTTTTTCACTTGCAACCAAGCTAGTTGCAAGAATACCTTGACTATGGATGGGAGAGGCGGTTCGCGACCGACCTCTCCCTTGTTTTTTATCCATTTCATACTTTTTATACTAAACATCCAGTTCGTTCGTTTATAAAACAAGCTTTCTTTACAAACAGAATTATTTAGAAACTGCTTATAATGGAATTGAGACCTGAAAATACACTGAAGCAAAAAACAGTCAAAGGATTATTCTGGGGCGGAATAAGTAATGGAGTACAGCAGCTGCTAAGTGTAGTGATTGGTCTTATATTTCTTAAAAATCTCTCTCCGGGTGACTATGGAATGATTGAACTGTTGGCTATTTTTATGGGAATAGCGAGCATCATTCAGGATAGCGGTTTTACTATGGCTTTAACCAATAAACCAACTTTTCAAAATAAAGACTTCAATGCTGTATTTTGGTTCAATCTAATCGTAGGATGTTCTATCTATATTATATTGTATTTCTGTGCTCCGTTAATTGCTGATTTTTATAATCAACCGGAGCTTGTTTTATTATCCAGAATATTATTTCTGTCCATTGTGATAGGAAGTTTGAGTACAGCTCATAATGCGGTTCTTTTTAAATTATTGCTTGTTCGGGAACGTGCTAAAATTGATATTCTTTCCACTTTAATAGGTGGGGGAATCGGTGTGTATATGGCATTGAGCGGCTATGGCTATTGGGCTTTAGCAATACAAACCCTTGTTACGGCAACTGTAGGTATGATACTCCGGTGGTATTATTCGCCTTGGCGTCCGAATTTCGAGATTGATTTCAGGCCGATAAAAGAGATGTTTGGTTTTAGTTCCAGGATGTTAATCTCTTCTGTCGTTTCTCAAGTACAGGCTAATATTTTTTCAGTGTTATTGGGTAAATACAATACAACAAGTGATGTGGGAAACTTTTCACAGGGAGTAAAATGGTCCAGGATGGGTGGGCAAGTAATAAATGGAATGGTCAGTAATGTCGCGCAACCCATTTTTGTTCAATTGCAAGGAGAGCCAAAACGATTCGCGCTGATTTTTCGTAAGATGATACGTTTTATCGCATTTATTTCATTCCCGACCATGTTGGGTTTGGCATTTGTCGGAAGAGAATTTTTTGGGTTAATTAATGAAGATTGGTTGCCCAGTGTCCCAATACTTCAATGTTATTGTATCTGGGCTGCATTTTCTCCTATCTCTTTATTATATACACAAGTTGTTATTTCCTATGGCCGTTCGAATTGTTTCTTTGTCAATGGTTTGTTGTTTGCGGTTATTCAGATAGGAGCGGCAATTCTTGCTTTACCATTCGGCATATATTGGATGGCATTTGTGAATGTTGTCGTAAGTTGTTTCTATATACTGGTTTGGCATCGGATTGTTAGTAAGTTGATACCGGTAACATTGTTTCAAATAGTAAAAGATTTTTCGCCTTACTTAGGACTTACTCTTATAATCTTTGCAATCGTTTGGTGCTTTCTGCGCATAATCGACTTGCAAAACGATGCGTTGATTTTTGTTGTTAAAATATTACTTTCTGCAGCTTTGTATATTGGAGCACTGATGAAATTTAATTCCGTTATTTTCCGGGAGTCTTTAATGTTCATGAAAAGGGGGAAATGACAGTCCGGCACATCCCCATTTTATACTTTATTCCTTCTTCACCGGCGGATAATCCAATGTATAATGCAACCCGCGACTTTCCTTACGTTCCATCGCTTGGCGGGTAATCAGGTAGCCTACATTTATCATATTACGCAATTCGCATAATTCGCGGGAAGCTTTGCTGCGTTTGAAGAGGCTTTCCGTCTCTTCGTAAAGGATGTCCAGGCGGTTCCAGGCACGGGTCAGGCGGGTGTTGCTGCGGACGATACCGACGTAAGCTTCCATAATCTGGTTCACCTCCTTCATACTTTGGGTAATCAGGATACGTTCTTCGGTGGAAATGGTTCCTTCATCGTTCCATTCCGGTATATCCGTATTGAAATCGTAACGTTCGAGGACGCTCAAGGCATGTTTGGCTACCGCGTCCGCATATACAACGGCTTCTATCAGCGAGTTGGAAGCCAGACGATTTCCGCCGTGCAAGCCTGTGCATGAACATTCGCCGATAGCATACAGACGGCGGATGCTGGACTGTCCGGTCAGGTCGACACAGATACCTCCACACAGGTAATGGGCGGCAGGGGCTACCGGAATATAATCCTTCGTGATATCGATGCCCAAGCTAAGGCACTTCTTATAAATGTTCGGGAAATGTTTCTTCGTCTCTTCCGGGTCTTTATGCGTGACATCCAGATACACATGGTCCTCACCCCGGAGCTTCATCTCGTTGTCGATGGCACGAGCCACGATGTCGCGCGGAGCCAGCGAAAGGCGTTTGTCGTATTTCTGCATAAACTCCTTCCCATCCTGTGTACGCAGAACGCCACCATATCCCCGCATCGCTTCGGTAATCAGGAAACAAGGACGGTCGCCGGGATGGAACAAGGCAGTCGGGTGGAACTGGATAAATTCCATATTCTTGACAGCCCCTTTGGCACGGTACACCATGGCAATACCGTCGCCGGTAGCAATCAGCGGATTGGTCGTGTTCCGGTAGACAGCTTCGCAACCTCCGGTAGCCATCACCGTCACTTTCGAGAGGAAAGTCTCCACCTTGCCCGTGCCCTCGTTGAGCACATATGCGCCGTAGCATTTGATACCCGGCGTATAGCGGGTGACGATGATACCCTGATGATGCTGCGTGATGATTTCCACGGCATAGTGGTGGTTGAATATCGTGATGTTCGGATGGCGCTTGATGGCTTCGATAAGGCTCAATTGTATCTCCGCCCCCGTGTTATCCTTGTGATGGAGGATACGGAACTCGGAATGACCGCCTTCACGATGCAGGTCGAAGTCTCCTTTTTCGTTCTTATCGAAATTCACTCCCCAGTTAATCAGTTCCTTTATCTGCGAAGGGGCGTTGCGGACTACCATTTCGACGGCCTCCCGGTCGTTAATCCAGTCGCCGGCAATCATTGTATCTTCAATATGCTTGTCGAAATTGTCTACCAGCATGTTCGTAACCGAAGCAATTCCCCCTTGTGCGAAATAGGTGTTTGCCTCTTCCAACTCTGTTTTACAGATGATGGCTACTTTTCCTTTGTCGGCCACCTTCAGCGCGAAGCTCATGCCCGCGATACCGGAACCGATTACTAAGAAATCGAATTGTTGTACCATAATTCATATCGTTTAGCGTGACAAAGTTAACATTTAACTTAGTTGGTTGTACCCTTCCGGGCCGCTTTCATGTAAATATAGTCCGTATTACCTATTCTTTTGATATTTTAAAGCAATCACGTAAACATCTCCGATTGCAGCCGTGTTCTATTGGGGCATTGGATATCCTGCTAATTATTAACACTTAAACGTTTTAAAATATGAAATCTAAAGTATTATTGGCCTCCCTGGCCCTGCTGTTCACAGCCGGCGCCATGGCTCAGGATTGTACATTCTTTTTCCCGCAGACGCAGGGAGCACAATTAGTAAAAAAGGGATATGACGGCAAAGGCAACCTGATAGGCGTCATGACCTACACGGTGGACGAAGTCGGCAACACCCCGACAGGCATCGAAGTAGAAGCCGATTACATCTTCACCAACAAGGCCGGGACGGTAATCGACAAAGGCGACTTGGACGCTTATTGCCAGAACGGTGAGTTCTTCATGGATATGAAAGAGGTGCTAAGCAATCCCTCCTTTGTTTCGGATATGCAGTCGGATATTGCCGTGGTGGACGATGTCATCAACTATCCGAGCGTGGCAAATAGTCCTTCCGGCGACGGACAAGGCATGTATTTCGACGATGCCCTCATCCGCATCTATTCGAAAAAGAACAAGAAAGACAGAAAGAATATTTCCATCTACGACCGCGAATACGTCACGACCGAACAGGTACAGACACCTGCCGGTACGTTCGATTGTACGAAAGTAAAATACAAAATCAAATCGCGTTCGCCAAAAGAGACTATCGAGGGTTACGGATACGAATGGTATGCCCCCAACATCGGAGTGGTACGCAACGAACAGTATAACAACAATAATCAGTTGCAATATTATACCGTTCTGGAAGAAGTCAAATAAAGAGACATATATTCCTTCTCTGGAATTGTTTGACCGGTTTAAGTGGATACGCTGTAGCTGCGAAGTTACAGCGTATTTTCTGTCCGGAGGCTGTGCTGTGTCCGGCTTGCGTCCACCCTGATAGTTATGCCGTCCCGCCGCATAAATGTAGCCCGTATTTGTTCTTAATCTAACTATTATGCGTATTTTTGAAGGCGAAAGAATGACAGAAAAGAAAAACACTTTATTACCTGATGAAAAAGAAGTATCTCATTTCCGCCTTTTTGGTTGCCTGTATAGCAACAACCTCCTGTGTATACCGCACGCAAGCGGATAAGCAGGAAAATATCACGTACACAAACCCGTTGCCGGTAAAGTTTGGTGACCCTTACGTATTGCTTGCATCGGACGGTATATATTATATGTATGGAACCGGGGCCGGGGCAGTGGACGGTTTCTGTGCCTATTCCTCTCCCGACCTGGTAAACTGGAAAGCCGAAGGACAAGTCTACCACGGGAATATTCCCGGCTCATGGGCTGTGGCCAACTTCTGGGCGCCAGAGGTGTACGAACGCAACGGCAAGTTCTATATGTTCTTCAGTGCCGACTGGAAGGAGAACCCGACCAACGAAAAAGAGAATTTCCGCATCGGAGTGGCTGTTGCCGACAAACCGACCGGCCCTTTCAAGGAAATGAGCGACCGCCCACTCTTCGACCCCGGCTATCCGGTTATCGACGGGAATATCGTGGAAGACTCCGACGGACGTTGCTATCTCTACTTCTCCCGTTGCTGCTACAAACACCCGGTGGAAAGCGAGGTAGCTACATGGGCAAAGGAACAGGGGATGTTCGACGAGATAGAGGAAAGCTGGATTTACGGGGTAGAAATCAAGCCGGACTTTACAGCTATAATCGGCGAACCGGTCTTAATCCTCCGTCCGCCCGTCACCAACGACGATAAGCAGTCCGAATGGGAAAGCCGCTCCGTGACCTCCGGTGAGGTAAACCGCCGTTGGACAGAAGGTTCTTATACTTTTAAGAAAGGCGACACTTTCTATATGATGTATTCCGCCAACTTCTTCGGAGGGAAGAATTATGCAGTAGGTTACGCAACCTCCGAACACCCGTTAGGACCTTTTGTGAAATCTCCCGACAACCCTGTCTTGCAAAAGAATGTCGAGCAAGGGGGAACCGTTACGGGAACCGGCCATAACAGCGTCACTTACTCGCTGGACGGGAAACAAATGTATTGTGTTTATCACGGACGGACACAGGAAACGGGCGATGAACGGGTAGTCTTCATCGATAAAATGGGCGTGGACAAACAAGGACGCCTTTATGTGGACGGCCCAACCACTACGCCGCAGAAACTTGAAACCGTACAAAAGTAAACTATCATGAGAAGTTCAATTTTACTATTAGGTGCTTGCGGACTTGCGACAAATATGGCAATGGCTACTTCTACGGAAAAGCCTCACATTATCATCATTTATACGGATGATATGGGTATTGGCGACTTGTCCTGTTACAACAGTGGTTGGGTGATGACCCCCAATATCGACAAACTGGCATCGCAAGGGCTGAAATTCAATCACTACTATACCTCCTCCCCGGTTAGTTCCCCTTCGCGCGTAGGACTTACGACAGGCATGTTCCCGACGGAATGGGGTATCAATACATTTCTGAACGACCGTAAATCAAATACAAATTGTGAACAGTTCGATTATCTGGCTACTTCCGCCCCGACAATAGCTAAATCGCTCAAGGAAGTCGGCTATTCGACCGCCCACATTGGGAAATGGCACATGGGAGGCGGGCGTGATGTAGATGACGCTCCTCAAATCCCCTTATATGGTTTCGATGAATATGTAACGACTTACGAAGGTCCGGACCCAGACCCTCTTATTACGGCATCAAATTGGATATGGAGTGAGCAAGATAGTATCCAAAGATGGAATCGTACCGCCTATTTTGTCGACCGAACGCTTGACTTCCTTTCCAGGCATAAGGATGCACCCTGCTTCGTCAATCTATGGCCGGATGATATGCACACCCCATGGATACCAGAAGCCCGATATTACAAAGATAAAAAATCGTGGGTAAGTAAGGAGAACTTTGTTGCTGTATTACAAGAATACGACAAGCAAATAGGCCGATTAATGGAAGGACTTGAAATGTTGGGTATCCGGGAAAATACATTAGTCATTTTTACCAGCGATAACGGAGCCATGCCTACTTTCGATGAGATACGAGTCGGCGGACGAAGAGGTTCTAAGATTAGCTTATACGAAGGAGGAGTAAATATGCCTTTCATAATCAGTTGGCCAAGGCACATCAAAGCTGGTGAAACAGAAAATGAAACAATGGTTAATGCCGTCGATATCTTCCCATCCCTTTGTTCCATAACAGGTGCCAAGCAACCCAAAGGCTATAATTATAGCGGAGAAGATATGAGTAAAGCACTCTTGGGCATCAAAGCACAGAAGCGAAAAAAAGATATGATGTGGGACTTCGGACGAAACCGTTTCTTCAACAAACCTCCAAAGAAGCATCATCAAAGCTCGCATTTAGCTATCCGCAGAGGAGATTTTAAACTGTTGATTAACTCGGATAAGACGGGCTTAGAACTATATGATATCAAAAAAGACCCGAACGAAACAACCAATATAGCCGATAAGTATCCTAAATTATGCTCGGAACTAAGCGAAAAAGTAATCGATTGGTATTTTGCAAAAAGAAAGGTGCGGAAAGAGATAGAAAATCACGGAGGTTAGGAAACAAAAAGTAGAGACATGGATAGAGTATTCAAATCAAAGGTAGGTTGGTGGTATCACCTGGCAATCGTGTTAATAATAGCGGGATGCGTTAAGGTATTCCTCGGGACGAATATCGTGCTGATGGTAGGGATGCTGGCAATAGCCATGCTGACGTTGCACGTCCTCCTGAACACCTGGTATAAGATTACGGCCGACGGGATGCTGATTGCCCATTGCAGTATTTTCCCGGAAAAGCGGATTGCCATAGCGGACATATCGGCACTCGAAGCAACGGTAATGCCCGTTTCCAGTTACGCATTGTCGCTCGACCGGATAATTATCTATAAGGGGAAACAACAGTGGTTGCTGATTTCACCTGTGAATAAGAAAGATTTCGTACATTTGCTTCGGAAGCATAATCCGGAGATACAGATAAAAGAACCTATCATCTAATTTCAAGAATATCATGAAACAAAGAATAAAAAAAAACATCTATGACGCTCATATTTATGGTTGGGTTGTTGTTTTTGTAAGCATTATCTTTTGGGGTATAGTTGTATTAATTAATACCGATAAGGTGGCAAATATATGTCCTCTAACAGTTCTAATAGTCATGTTTTTCCTTCTTTATATACAATTAGTTCCTTATTCGGTTACCGACAATAAACAATTAACAGGGAATGGCATTACCAGCATACCGCTTGTTAAACGCATTGAATGTAAAGAAAAAGGCGGTTTAACGTTGTTTTACACCGCAATGGAAAATGGCCGGGAACGCAGTCGTTGCTACTATCCGAAAGATGAACAATTATTCATTGATACATTACTACAAATTAACCCGAATATAAAACTTAATTAAATCTGAAAACATGAAATACGATGTTGCCATAATCGGAGGAGGACCTGCCGGTTATACCGCTGCCGAACGAGCAGCTGCCGGAGGATTGTCGACCCTGCTCTTCGAAAAGAACGCATTGGGAGGTGTCTGCCTGAATGAAGGATGTGTACCGACAAAGACGTTACTCTATTCCGCGAAGGTATATGACACGATTAAACATGCGCCTAAATATGCCGTAAAAGCGGAAAACCCGACATTCGATTTTCCTAAAATCATTGCCCGCAAGAATAAAGTAGTCAAGAAGCTGACTGCCGGTATCCGCATGAAAATGACCGAACACGGAGTAGTTGTCGTGAACGGTGAAGCTGAAATAAAAAGCCGTGCAGCCGATGGTACTATCACGATTGCCTGCGGTGAAGAGACCTACGAAGCAGCCCACTTGCTGATTTGTACCGGTTCGGAAACCGTTATCCCCCCCATTCCGGGATTGGCGGAGACGGATTATTGGACAAGCCGGGAAGCATTGCTTTCCAAGGAATTACCAGCTTCGTTGGTGATTATCGGCGGCGGTGTTATCGGTATGGAGTTCGCCTCCTTCTTCAACAGCATGGGAACGGAAGTGCATGTGGTGGAAATGATGGATAAGATATTGGGACCGATGGACCGTGAACTGTCTGAAATGCTTCAGGCGGAATATGCCAAGCGAGGTATCAAATTCTATCTGAGCCATAAGGTAACAGCTGTACACGATGGTGAAGTGACAGTCGAGAAAGAAGGAGAAACATTCGCTATCCAAGGTGAAAAGGTACTGTTGAGTGTAGGCCGTCGACCTGTAACTAAAGGTTTCGGCCTGGAGAACTTGGCCCCCGAACCTTTCCGTAACGGCATCAAGGTAAACGAGTTTATGCAGACCTCCATCCCGAATGTATATGCCTGTGGCGACATCACGGCTTTTTCTTTGCTGGCCCATACAGCTGTAAGCGAAGCAGAAGTGGCAGTGAAACATATTTTGGGCAAGCCGGAAGCAGGTATGAGCTACAAAGCCATCCCCGGTGTTGTGTACACGAACCCTGAAATTGCCGGAGTAGGCAAAACGGAAGAGGAATTGCAGGCTGAGGGCATCCCTTATGTCGTGAAAAAAATACCGATGGCTTTCTCTGGTCGTTTTGTTGCCGAGAATGAAATGGGGAACGGCGTCTGCAAACTGATTTTAGCGGTAGATGAAACGATTATAGGCGCTCACCTGCTGGGAAATCCGGCCTCCGAACTTATCGTCATAGCCGGTATCGCCATCGAAAAAGGGATGAAGGCGGACGAACTGAAAGCCATCGTATTCCCGCATCCGACTGTAGGAGAAATCATAAAAGAAAGTCTCTCATAGCTCGTCAGGCCAAGGGCAAGGTCGTCCTGTCGCCTTAAAGGAAGGACGTTGAGCCTCGACTTTGCGCAGATACTTACCCAGCTTTTTGGATAAACGCTTTACCAAGGCTGGGTGGGATTCTGTCCGGTCGTGTGTTTCTCCTATATCTTCCTTGATATTAAAGAGTTCCTTCTTTCCTGTCTCATAATAGTAAATCAATTTCCAGTCGCCGTCCCGGACCGAGCAAGTGGCTCCGATACCCGGACCCGTATTTCCCCACAAATTCGGAAAATTCCAGTAAAGGCTACGACCTTTGGAAGAAGAGTCCTTACCTTCGAGGAGCGGCATAAAACTGATGCCGTCTATCGGTTGGACGGTTTTGTAATGGCGGATACCGGCCATTTCGAGCAAAGTAGGGTAGAAATCTTCGATTATCAGGTAACTGTCGCATTTACTGCCCGGCTGTACATGACCCGGCCAACTGACAATCATCGGTTCACGTATGCCTCCTTCGTAAGCCGAACCTTTGCCACTGTTTAAAGGAGAGTTTTGTGTATGTAGTACGCCATCCCTCCATCCGGCTTCGGACGAAAGACCGCCATTATCGGACATAAAGAGGATAATCGTATTATCGGTCAGACGGTATTTATCCAGATAATCCATCAGGTCTCCAAGGCTCTTATCCATTCCTTCTATCAGGGCAGCGTAGGCAGCTTCTTTTTCCGTCAAACCTTTGTCGCGGTATTTTTGATAAAAACGTTTGTCTTTATCGATGGGAACGTGAATGGCGTAATGGGCCATGTAAAGGAAAAAAGGCTGGTCGTACCGGCGGGCTTTATCGAGTGCTTGCACGGCCTCCTGCGTCAGTGCTTCGGAAATAAAAATATCTTTTCCCCAATACTTCTCCAAGCCGGGCACTGCAAACCAAGGGTTAGGCTTGCCATCCGTACGGTTTCCGAAATTGGCTTCCCCCAAATAGCTGGCCAGTCCTCCACCGGCATGACCGGCTATATTGACTTCAAAGCCCATGTGATACGGATTTTCCCCCGGTGTGTCGACAGCTCCGAAATGGGCCTTACCGCAATGGATGGTATGATAGCCACCGTTCTTTAGCAATTGTGCCAGCGAAGTAGCTTGATAAGTATGGGCGATACCGGATACCTGACAAATACCGTTCACGTTCCAGTCCGGCAATGTCAGCACCTCACTCTTCCGGTCTGTAGAAGCATTTTTAGGATATGTCCAATTCGTGACCCTGTGACGCGCGGCATTCATTCCGGTAAACAAACTGCACCGGCTGGGGGAACTGATACTGGACGCATACGCTTGCGTAAACATCATGCCCCGCTTAGCCAGGCGTTCCATATTGGGTGTCTCGTAAACTTCGTTATAGTGTGTTTTCTCTTTCCAGAAAGGTAAGGACGTATCTTGCCAGCCCATATCGTCAACTAAGAAAAGAATGATGTTAGGACGTGTCTGCCGAGTGGTATTCTCCTGCCCGGCAACTTCTTTTCCTTGCAAGGGAGTAGCCAATGGCAATATGGCTAATGAAAGGAATAATTTCGTGTTCATGGCATTTAAGATTAAAGAACTCCAATGTTACAAATGTAGGAAAAGAATTGTAAATGACAAAGTTCGTTAACTAACAGAGCTATATTCCCTTCTCCCCAAAAAGAAAAACCATCTATTATCAGAGCGATAATAGATGGTTTTCTTTGATTGTGAGTTGTCTCACGAAGATTCGAACTTCGACAGACAGAACCAAAAACTGTAGTGCTACCATTACACCATGAGACAATCCTGTGCTTTATTAAAAGCGATGCAAAGGTAAGAAGAATATTCTTATCTTGCAAGCTTTTCAGCAAATTTCTTATTTTGCAATCAGTAGGTAATAATTCTTTTTACCACGCTGAACCAGCAAATACTTTTCGTCGAGCAGGGAAGAACAGTCGATAACCGCGTCCTGGTCTGCCAGTTTTTCCTTGTTCACACTTACGCCTCCGCTTTGTACCAGCTTGCGCATTTCGCCTTTGGAAGGGAAGATGGCAGCTTTTTCCGTGAACAGGTCGATAGCTTTCACACCGGCACCCAGTTCATCGCGGGAAACCTCAAACTGGGGAACACCGTTGAATACATCCAGCAAAGTCTCTTCGTCCAAATGTTTCAAGGCCTCAGAAGTCGAGTTGCCGAACAAGATATTGGAAGCCTCTACGGCTGCATTGTAATCTTCTTCGGAATGTACCATCACTGTTATTTCCTGAGCCAGACATTTCTGCAACGGGCGGAGATGCGGGGCTGCTTCCTGCTCTTTTTCCAATGCTTCGATTTCCTCTTTAGGCAGAGCCGTGAAAATCTTGATGTAACGGGCAGCATCGGCATCGCTTACGTTCAGCCAGAACTGATAGAACTTGTATGGAGTGGTATAACGACGGTCCAACCATACGTTGCCGGTTTCCGTTTTACCGAACTTGCCACCATCGGCTTTCGTAATCAACGGGCAGGTCAAAGCAAATGCTTCACCGCTCAGTTTACGGCGGATAAGCTCCGTTCCGGTAGTGATATTGCCCCACTGGTCGGAACCACCCATCTGCAGGCGGCAACCCTCGTGTTCATACAGGTACAAGAAATCGTAACCCTGCAACAACTGGTAAGAGAATTCGGTGAAAGACATGCCCACGCTCGATTCCGAACTGAGACGTTTCTTTACAGAGTCTTTCGCCATCATATAGTTTACAGTAAGATGTTTACCGATATCGCGGATAAAGTTCAGGAAAGAATAATCTTTCATCCAGTCATAGTTGTTCACCAACTTGGCAGCATTAGGCGCATCCGAATCGAAATCCAGAAACTTGGCCAACTGCTTCTTGATGCTTTCCTGATTATGGCGAAGCGTGGCTTCATCCAGCAGATTACGTTCCGCCGACTTCATTGAAGGGTCGCCAATCATACCGGTGGCTCCACCGACAAGAGCGATAGGACGGTGTCCGGCACGTTGGAAATGCTTCAGCATCATCACCGATACCAAGTGACCGATATGCAGTGAGTCGGCCGTCGGGTCAATACCTACGTAAGCAGAAGTCATTTCTTTTTGCAACTGTTCTTCTGTTCCGGGCATCATATCATGAATCATGCCCCTCCATCTTAATTCTTCAACAAAATTCATCGTTTTAAAGTATAGTATTAATTGAATGGGGACAAAGGTACGACTTTTTAATTGAGAATTGATAAATGAAAATTGATAATTAAGAAATATAGGGAGATAAGCCGCTTTTCAGTAAATCATACACTTAAGGACGGGAATATATTTCTTACGTTCTCCGCTATTTGGGCTGCGACTTGTTCCGGAGAGAAATCGAGCGCACAAGCTATCTGGCGGTAGACGGAACGTATGTCGTCCGTCTTGTCGTCCGTCTCGGCAAAAAGGCTTCCGGGCCATGCCACCCGCAGCGCATCTGGATTGAAATGCTCGCCGAAAGAGAGATAAAGACCTTGGCGAAGCAGTTGCCTGGCAAGGTCGCTGTTCCCGCGGAAACCATGAATCACCCAGGGAAGACGGGGCTTCAGCCGTTTCCGTATCTCTATGATTTCCGCCCAGGCTTTTACGCAATGGATGATTAACGGTTTGCCTGCTTCCTCGGATAAAGCTATCTGAGTCAGAAAAACTTCTTCCTGGATACTTAGCGGGGGTTCCGCCAGCTTATCCAGCCCGGCTTCGCCGATAGCAACCACGTCGGGTTGAAAAACAAGCATTTCCAGTTCGGCCAATTGCACGTGTACGTTATTTATATACCAAGGATGAATGCCTACGGAACGGTAATTCGGCGAAAGGGAGGCTTCCAGGTTATCCGCCTCGTCGCTCTCCGGAGAATGGCCGGCCTCAACAATCGTATTCACGATAGCAATATCTTCCGGACGAACGGAGGGTTGATGGGTATGTATGTCGTAGTATGTCATTTCAGGGTACAGGGTCATAACCGCTTCCACCCCAGGGATGGCAACGGAGGATTCGTTTAATTGCCAGATAAGCACCTTTTATCGGGCCATATTTTTTGAGTGCTTGCACAGCATATTCGGAGCAGGTAGGTGTGTATCTGCACGATGCCGGCGTCATGGGAGAAATACAGTATTTGTAAAAATAGACGGGCAACAATAGAAGTGTGGTAAAGAAACGCTTTATCATGCTTTGTCGCGTAATATGTTTAATGCTTTCGTCATGGCTTTTTCTATATCGGAGAAAGGATGAATTTCTTTATCGAGATAGAGGAAAGCGACCAACATCCGCTTGTCTTTTTCGGTTAACGGGTCTATCAAATCGTATTTGCGTACGCGGTAAGCTTCGCGAACCTGACGCTTTATCAGGTTACGTTTCACAGCACGTTTGAATTTCTTTTTGGAGACACTTATCAGAATGGATACGGGAGCCTGCATTTGCTCCTCCAGCGGTAAATAAACAACCCGCAGTGGAAACGCAACAAACGATTGTCCTTCCGCAAACAGTTGGTCAATGTAACGTTTCCACGACAGGCGCTCTTCTTTGGAAAGGGAATACCTTTTATTTACCATTCTTTTTGTTACTACCCATCTCTTTTTTCAGATACAATTCAAGAGCAGCCGTCATCGATGGAGCTTCCGGGGTCGGAGCTTCGATGTCCAGACGTAATCCGGCTTCTTTCACTGCTTTTGCCGTGGTAGGACCGAAACAGCCAATCTTTATGTCATCCTGTTTAAAATCGGGGAAGTTTTTCAGCAAAGAGGAAATTCCTGAAGGGCTGAAGAAAACCAACATGTCGTAATCGAACGCTTCATCTTTCGAGAAATCGTTACTTACCGTACGGAACATGATTGCTTTCGTATAATTGATTTTCTTCGCTTCCAGCATAGCAATCAAGTCTTCCTTGTGCACATCGGAAACAGGTATCAGGTACTTCTCTTTCGCATGCTTGCCGATAACCGTAACCAAATCTTCCGGTTTCCCGGTCTGACCGAAAAATATCTTACGCTTTCTGTAGACAATATATTTCTGCAAATATACAGCAATTGCTTCCGTCATACAGAAATACTTCATCGTTTCAGGAATAGTAACCCGCAATTCTCCACATAAATGGAAGAAATGGTCAATTGCCGTACGGGCCGTAAAAATAACAGCCGTATGATCTAGAATGGAAATTCTTTGTTGTCTGAACTCTTTGGAGGAAAGAGGCTCCACTTTGATAAACGGACGGAAATCAATTTCAACCCCATATTTCTCTGCAATGTCGAAATACGGTGACTTCTCGGATGCAGGCTTCGGTTGTGATACCAGCAACTTTTTGATGTTCAATGCCATAGAGTACTTGTCTCGATAAAGTTATACAAATAAACCATACCTTCGTACAAAAATACCAGAGGTAAAATTTCTTGGGTGCAAAGGTACAAACTTATATATAATAAACCTGAACTTTTCGTGTGAAATATCCGTATTGTCTTATAAATTATTACAAAACGACACAAAATATAAAGAATACAAAACAATAGAATAGGTATTGTTAAATAGGTTCCTACAAATACCAACCAAAGCACAGGAATATACAACAAGCAACCCCACGTCCCGATAATGGCATTATAATTTGTTTTCCAAAGCCTATAAGGTTCCGGGTCAGCAAAAACAGTTCCCAGTAAATAATAGCAAAACTGCTTAAACTGATAAAATAAAAAAAGAACGAAAAAGGCAATACCTATCGAATACAATACCCCTTTTTCGCCCGGATAGGGAACAAAACCTCTTATTCTTGCAAATACAAAAAAAGTAATACTGCAAAGAAACAATGTTTGAAAAACCATAAAGTTCCGGAAAAAAGGACTGTCCCGCCTCACGGCTTCGTCAAACATATTCGGCCGCTCTTTCACAAAAGCCACGTCTTTAAGCATTTTCACAAACAACCGGAAATTGGTACGGAATATGATTGCGAAAACAATCAGCAGGGCAAGCAGCAAGGAAAAGATGATATCATCCACCAACTGCCCGTCCCACAGACGAATCCCCACATATCCTTCGAACAAATCCATGCACCTGTATTTTTCGGGTACAAAGATAATGATTCATTTACGGATTTACGCAAAAGAAATAAAAGCTACCGGTATCTATTGTTAAAGTGGGGCTTGGAAGATACTCCATGACTCCTCAGTTTATAAGAGTCAGAATTTCAAACCGGATAAATAACGTGCCGCCGTTTTTACACACAATTCGGGATTTTCCGGATTATCGTGTTCCACTATAAAATGCTTGACTCCCGCAGTTTTATTCAACCGGAAAATAGAAGGGAAATCGATACAACCTTCGCCCACATAAGCAAAGCCGCGTCCGGGAGTCTTATCCATGTCTTTTACATGGAAGATAGGGAAGCGTCCGGGATATTTCCGGATAAATGTTTCGGGAGATTGATTTCCTTTATTTACCCAATATAAATCCAGTTCCACATTGACAAGCTCCGGGTCCAGGGCCGGCACAAGCGTGTCGAAGGGGAGTTGGCCTTCCGTCAGGCGAAATTCGATGTCGTGGTTGTGAGTCAATAGTTTCAGCCCTTCCTTCTTACAGATGGCTCCGCCTTTGTTCAGATTGTCGGCCACCTTTTTCCAGTCGTCCAGCGTCTTGTTTTCACCTCCGTCCGTCCAGGGCCAGTAGCAGACAATATACTCCTGCCCCAACTCCTGGCAGGCTTTGATGTCCTTCATCAACTGTTGTGTGTCGTGCATGGCATTCATGGAGGTCGGACCGGCAACCGGCCTCAATTTGCATTCTTTCAAGAAAGTTTTCAAGGCAGGGACACCCATCCCGAAATCTCCCCCGAACTCCAAATCCCTATAGCCCAATGCTGCCAGCTCTTTCAAGGCTTTACGCGGGTTTTCTTCCAACCATTTGCCGGCCGTATTTCCCGTAATAATCCCAAAATGTGGTAACTTAGCCTGCGTTTCGGCAGGAATTGCCGATAAAATACCGGGGAGGAAACATGCCCCTGATAACAGACCGCTTATTTTCAGAAAGTCTCTTCGTGTTGTCATATTACATATATATATTAGAAGGTTAATACATAAGCCATCTCTGCCCGTACCTGCTTTTTATTCCGGAAAGATACATCAATTTCGTTTTCCCCGCAAAAAAAATGTCCCTTATTTCATACAGCAGGAATTTACTTACTTCGATATCACCTATACGGTTGCGTTTTCAATTCCTGCATAAGACAAAGGCAGGATATAAAAAGGGGCATCCATCACGGACGCCCCTTTCTTCTTGACTTACTATTCTTTAATTAATTATTTAAGAATAGGATTTAAAATATACCGACTTTTGTTGTTATTGATTTATGAGCGCTTATCAGTTTCACAACGTAAACGCCTGGGGTAGCCGGTATTTGTTTTTGACTGCTTATGCGACTATTGTATATTACTTTACCGGACATACTTACTACAACTACCTGCATTTCTGCCAGCGGTTCGATATAGATATATCCTTCTTTCGCATATACTTTCGAATTAGCCAACGCTTCTTCCAGACCTGTAGGTGCTTCCACCTTCACTTTACAAGTAGCGGTGAAGTTGAAATTATCATTAGAGGTAACGGTGATTGTTACTTCACCTGCCTTCAGGGCTGTTATCTTCGCAATCTTTCCGTCTGCTTCCGTAGCAGCTACACTTACGATTGTCGGGTCGCTACTGCTCCATTCCACTTTCTGGTTCGTTGCATTATCCGGAGTGATGGCAGCGGTAAGCGTTGCAGTTTCGTTCAGCTGAAGAGTCAGAGAAGTTTCATCCAGCTCGATACCGTTCACATCTATATCCGACGGAGGAGTAACAGGAGGAACTTCTGCTTTGTCAACGGACTTATTGTTGATGATAAACGTACAGTTGTCGTTTTCTGTTGCCTTTACCATAAACGGGTCCTTTTCCGTACCTGTACCCGTCACCGTGATATTTGCGTTGATGGCGGCATTTGCCTTAATCGTATCACCGGTTTGATGTAAGACGTATGTAAGCTTGTTCTTCAGGTCGGTTACGTTTGTAGCCTTTTCCGGGAAGATAGCTTCCAAAGTCGATTTGACGATATTACCGGTCTTCGGACTCTTATCAGCATCCAATCGGTAGTTGTTGCTACCTGTCAACGACAACTTCATATTCTTAGCCGTACCGACATTTGCAGCTCCTGTTCCTGTAAATGTAGCCTCCAGTTTCGGAGCAGCTTCTTCCGTCAGCAGACCTTCGGCTGAATAGTCATCCAGCGTCATTGTTGCCGTACCGTCGTAGAACTTGCTTACCTGGCTGGTAACGGTCAGTGTACGCGGAGAGATGGTTCCTTGCAGAGCTGTAGTCAACGATGAAGCATCCAGTTCATAATTGTTGCTGTTCGCACCCGTCAGGGCCAATTCCAAAGAAGGAGCAATTTTTCTCTGACTTCCTGCATCTTTGGATGCGTAGTTGAAGGAGATATCCTTCAAGTCAAGCGATACATTGTCGATGTTGTCGGCCACTGTCAGGGAGAGGTTGGCGGTTGTCGTGCCGTCATACTCCTTATTTACATTGGCAGAAGTGACGCCCAGCGTCTTAGGAGCTACGGAAATAAGTATTTCGGCAATAGCACCGTCAGTTGTACGCTCAGCTAAAATAGCACCTTGTCCTGTTCCGACCGCAGTGATGTTATTCTGGTTATCTATGATAAGGACAGACGGGGTAGCGGTTGTAAGTGTAAAAGTGCCTCCTGTAGAAATCGTCAGTTTTCTTTCTTCCCCATAGGTCATGCTATTAGCGCTTCCCGCACGGGTAACAAGTGCGTTACGACGAACAGAGGCAGTTTGAGTTGAAGTAGCCTCTCCCAAAGAAATATTCAATACCGGAGCTGTCTGCTTAGCATCCACAGTATTACCGATTACGCTACTCTGGTCATTATTATAATAACAAATCGCGTGAGCACTGCCATCAACAGTTACAATATCATATCTTGTATCCGCCCAACCTGCTTTATCCACGATATAGCCGCCAGGTTTTCCTTGCTCAGTTGTATTGAATGTGATAACCGTAGGAATACCTTTTTCTATTTCTACATTTCCAGTGATGGTCTTGCTACCTGTATAATTGTAATTACGGAATGTAGCATCAACCGTCAATGTGTATTTGCCATTCAATTCATCGCCATCCTTATTCTCTTTCAGACTGATTGTACCGGAGTACAAGTCTTTCGTTGTCAACGTTTCGCCATTTACCAGACCATCGGCTACCAACTTATAAGACAAAGTCTTTTCGTTGTATTTGCGCTTTACACCATCAGCATTGGCAGCGATAGATTTGATTGTTGCCTTTGTGATATTGGCTGTCGGGTTGGCCGGCTGGATAAGCGTGTAATTAGAGGCGTTATTACCGACCAATTCACATTCGCCAGTCAGGATTACGGTCTTTTTGTCGCCTACGTTCTTGTCTGTAAAGGCGGCTGTGATAGCGCTGGTAGAAGCAAGAGAGACTGTATTCTTGTCGCTATCCAAAATACCGCTTGCCTTGAAGGAAACTTTCGCATCGGTCTTTCCGTCATATACCTTATCCTCGGCTGTTGCCGTAACGGTTACCAGCTTCGGTTCTACAGAGATGGTCTGTTTGGCAACAGCGGTTACAAACTGGTCTTTCGTAGCTTTTACAACGATAGTAGCTTCCCCTTTTTGGGTCGCAATTACAGCTGTTGTATCTTTATTGAACGCAAGAACACCGGAGGTTCCTTCCAATGAGAATTCGATTTTGGCATCCGCTTCGGTCGACTTGGCTGATATGGCAACAGAATTACCATAAGTCAGGCGAGTAGGAATAGACGCCAACTCTACATTCTGTAATTGGGCATTCAAATCAACGGCAGAAGATGTTATTGCAGAAGAAGTTTTATCACTACCTGTTACTTTAAGCTCGACTGTATATTCAGCATCAGACAATCCGGTTATATCAGCGGAGAATGTTCCATCATTTGCCACATTTACGGTTTTAGCCGTACCGGTAGTACTTCCGAATTTCGGTGTAAATTCTGCTGTTATCTTGTCGTTTGGCGTACCTCCGTTCGAGAGAATGCGGCCGCTGACGGTAATCGATGCATTTTTACCTACCGAATTTACCTTTACTCCCGTCAATTCGGCAGTCGGAGCGATAGCTTGTACTTCCAATGTGTCGGCTACATATTTAATATTGTAGTTGCCGGATGTATAACCATAGGGCGTTACCGGATACTTACCGGCCAAAGAAGTATTGGTTGCCGGACAGTCAAATTGAAGGTTTCCTGACAAATCGACTAAATTTTCATTATTAACGAGATCGGTGTTATCTACAGCAAAGACTACATTGCTTACTTGACCGTAGTCGACAGCAGATGGTTTTTTAGTCGTAATCGTCAAATCTACTTTCGTAATGGTATCCGTTACGCCTGTTATTTCTGCCAGTTCGTAATAGTCGGCTTTACTGCTTAAGGTAGCACTTACTTTAACCGGTACCGCATTCCCTGCATTGGCAGACATTAATGTGCCTGTCAGAGTTCCTAAAATACTTTTAGTATCCTCACCGACAAGACCTTTTACAACAATATCGTCTGTAACAAGTTCAACTGTTGTATTACCATTATAAGCTCTCTTCTTTGCAGTGATACCTGTAACGGTAAGTGTCTTTTTCAAGACTGTCAAGCTCTGGGTAACGGTTGTGTCTCCCACGGATAAAGTCAAGTCAACTGTCCCGGGTTTCAAGAATTGCAAAGAGTCGGGTGCACTGTCTTTTTTTATTATCGATACCACACCATTATTATCAGGAACAGTGATAGAAACATTATCACCTGTTATATTGGCTACCAGCGGCAGGTTTTTCTGCCCGTAAACAACAGTTTCAGGGATAGAAGTGATAGCGAAATTAATGCCGGAGGCTGCGGAATTTATCCAGTAAGCAATACCCTCTTTTTCAATCCTTACCCATCCGTTTCCAGAAACATATTTATCGGATGCCGATGGATTATCAGACTTGATGGCAATCGCTTCGCCAAAGCTGCAACCCGAACCGATAGTCAGTAACGGTTCCGGAGCATCTGTTCTTGAACCTTTATCCACATTGACACCATATCCCCACTTATTACCGGAAGTTTTGAAATTGGAGATAGCTACTTCGGAGCTGTTTACTACCATACCGGCAGCTTTACTGTTCTGTATCGTTACATTATTCAGGGTAACATTCTTGGCTTCAAATACATTGATACCATTACGCATAGAATTTTTCACGTTCAGATTCTTAAAAGAAACATTGTCCGACTTGATTTCAATCAAGGTAGAATCGTTCTTATCTGGGCACTTTTCCCATTCTGTAGCGGCCACAATAGAAGTTGTATCTGTTCCGGAAATAATTCCCTGTAAAGTCACAGCATTTGTTATTTCCCATTGTTTTGTCAAATCAATGGTAGCAATCGGCAATGTAACGATGTCTCCATCAGCCGTCCAATAATTCATATTATCGATACCATCCTGTATGGGAGCAACTGCCGTACGGATTTTTCCGTCTGCCGCTGCCACTACCATGGCACTCTTATTTTCTGCTCCGTAAGTGAATTTTACAGAATTGTCCACATTGACCCAGTTGTTCTCTTCTTTTCCATAAGTATCATCGGAAGCTCCGTGATAAATAAAGATAGGAGTCAACACCGGCTTTTCTATCCACATGGAAGAGTTATTCTTTAAGGTCAAGGTATTACCGCTAACACCAAAATGTTTCGGATTCTTTGTTTGATCTGCCATTACCTGGAAAATAACCGGGTTCAGAATATCCTTAGCTGATGCTGTCCAAGAAGATTTGACTTCCGTATTATCTAACGTTATATTTCCGTTTTGTGTACTTTCAAATACAATCGTAGCAAATCCGTTTCCGGAGGAGCCATTGGTATAAGCCGGGGTAGCTGATGCTGTCGAAGTTGTAATTCCGTACAATTTCGAATCAGTAACAGTAATATTAGGAGTTCCCAATGATGTATACAATGCACTCCAACCTTCCAACACAGAATTCTCAATTGTCCAAGTGTATTTACCTGTCGAACGTGTCCACAAAGCATAATATTTATTTGCTTTAATGTACGAATTCTTAACCGTATAGCTTGGAGCTTCCGTTGCTTGCGTATCCGTATAATTGTTATATTTAACGCCATACGTACCATGTAAAGCAGCGTTCTCTATTGTCAAATCAACCTTCGGATTTGTCAGTTCAATAGCAGTAGCAGCATCCTTAATCGTCATATTTTTGAAAGAAACGATTTGTTTGTCCGTTCCGCTCAGCTTAAATCCTTGCGAAACAACTGTTTTGGTCGAGTCCTCACCGATTATTGCCAGATTACCTTTAACCTCTGCTACCTTTTTCAAATCGTATGTTCCTGCAGCCAGATTGATTTCGGTAGCCGTGGCAAAACCTACACTGAAGGTAGAGTCAAGCTGTCCGGCTGTACTGACTAAAACGCTTGCATCGTCTTTTGTCCAAACGTATGCCAAGTTGCTGTTGTTGCTAGTGTGCATCTTGGCATACTGCAAAGAGCGATACCAGCTTTCTCCGGCAGGAGTTACCACTGCATTTGAAATATCCTCAATAGAACTTTGAGGATTGCCAGACCAAACTTCATAAGCATGTCTGTCGAAGAAAGCGATTTGCGGAACATTTTTTTCGCCAATTGTTCCGCTTACAAGTGTAAACTTCGGCTTATTGTCCCTTTCGCGAGACAATTTAACGGCGAATTTGCCATTCCCGCTTGTTGTAAAACCGGTAGCTTCCAGTTGTGCAGAATTCAGGTGTAAACCTCCTTCTGCATTATTCTTCAAAGCCACCTTGTCGAACTTCAGGTTATTTAGGTTGAAAAGATTGAAAGCCAAAATGTTTGTATTTTCAATCGTTAGGTTTTTAAAAGTAATCGGACTATCTCCGGAACCATCCAAATAGAAAACATATTTCTTGGAGGGATCGAAATTCTGTCCGCTTGTATTTTCCCCTGCTATCGCATAGTCTTGCCCGTCGATAGTCAAAGATGCAATTTTGTCAGTATCGGCAGTCAGATAGAATATACCTTGGAAGTCCAAGTTCGGTCCCTGAACCGTAACTCCGGCACCATCGGATATATCCAAATCATTTTCCAACGTGATTGTGGTAGTTTGTGCGGTAGTAGCTTTGTTCAGCTTCGCAAATACCGCTTGCAGTCCCTTGGCTGTGGTTACCTTGTAATTATTACCATCTTGTGTGTAGCCTTCATTTTGCGCGTGCAGCCACCCTACGCTTGTTATCGTCATAAAGACTGATAACAACATGAGTAATCTTTTCTTCATGATTGTGAAATTTTAAAATGTTAATTGTTAATCGTTTATTCCCTATACATTTATTATAAGCTATTTACCCCTTTTACCCCAGTTACTTTCCGCACTTTATAATCATCAATTCATCAATGTAAGTTAACAGGTGTGTTGTTT
>NZ_QRMP01000004.1:0-67307 GCF_003473295.1 Parabacteroides sp. AM08-6 | reverse complement strand
TTAACAGGTGTGTTGTTTTGTATAATGACTAAAATAAACGAACGTTTTTTTTAGTCATTTTCTTTATGGATGCGCCTTTTGAAAGATTGATTTATAAAATATCGCTTAGCCCTTGATAATTAATTGTTTTTTTTGTTGGAAAAAATTTTGCCATGTGAAAATTAATGTTGATGTTTGTATCGAAATAATGACTAAAAAAAACGTTCGTTTATTTTAGTCATTTTTTTATGAGCAGATGTAGTACAAATAATCATTGATTATTATAAAGACTTACGCTTTTCAAGCAAAACACTTACGTTTTTCCCGTAAAAGCCTTAAACTTCTTTCTAAATGTATTTTTACAAAATAGTTATTTACATTCATCCGAAAGTGTCAAAAGTGCCAAAAGTGCCAATAATGCCAATGAGTATTTTAAATTGTACATTTCTTTGATTACTTGCTGAGCTTCTTATACTTACCATGCGAGAACTTGAAAATAAGTCTCCCTTCTTCCCACTTTTTGAGCAAGCGCTTCACTGTTCTTTCAGCGAGGAAAAACTTTGTTCCGAGGACAATTGCCTCGGAAGTAAGAATAAGAGAGGGCAGTGTGTTAAAGAATGTTTCACGACGAGTCGGGTCACAGTACCTGACAAAATTTTCTGTAAGGACGTAGACGGAAAGTCCCGGAAGTCAGTTTTCCTGACTATCAAAATGTCATTAGTAAGGCAACTAAATGGGATTAGTATGGCGGGGAAAAAGAATTACCCGCACATGTAAACCTTTTTAACATATCAATCCGATAGTGAAACACCGAAATGGAGAACATCTTGTCAATTTGCCGAGACAGGCCGAAACGGTAGACTAGGCCTGACAATTCCTTTTCGGTAAACATCTGGACCCGGTTCAGGATGGAACGGAAGATATATAATCCTTTGATAAGATTTCGGAACATCTTTCAGCAATGCTACGGATTAGAGACATGCCTTTTTTTCGGGGGATACGGATGCTATCACCGACAATAAGCATATCTTCGACAGTCGGGTTTCCGTTGTTATTGACAGAGGTAATGTGTTCTCCATTATAGCCATTGCTACATCGGGTCAAATCGTAAGCCGGAGCCAACGACCAAACACCTTCCCGGCAAATGAAACTGAAGTTTTTGGCATGGTCGTCTTTATTTGCGGTCAACACGTTGAATACCATACGACAGAACATCTCGTCAACTTGCATGGGGTCTTGTGTGAGGTAGCCTGTCAGATGAAGCAAAGTTTTGTAATCCAATTTTGAGTGCATAATCGATTCGTTTAAGAGCGCTCCTGCCGTAGCGATATGAAGCCTGTTCCCATTCTCAATATCAAAACGTTTAGTTGCAAAATATTTTCCTTCCATCAGTTTGAAATCCGGCACGGTAATGCCGCACCTACGTGCAACCTCATTGTACCGGTATTCCATAGTCCCCATATCTTTTGGGTCGTATGTATGCCTGAATTTCACCAACCATGCCCCCTCCGCGTCGTGAAACAGGCATTTAGGCCGACATCCTCCCGAATTGCCGCTATTAAAATATAACACATCCTCGTCCTTGTCGGACTTTTCGGATAATATGTCTAATGCCATTTTCTGGAGGTCATCCAAGTCAGGAAGTGATTTCTCTTCACCTATGTAAGTTCCGGGAATGTAGCACAAGGCCCCCATCCCCGATGTGCCGACAATACTTAATCGCTGCAAGGGGGTCAATTCGCTATCGTCTATTCCCTGCTTTTTCAGCATACGATTCAGCAAATAACGCCCGTATCCATCGGGCAGGCTGTCCTCAAAAATGCCAAAGTTACCCCAGAAGGGTTCCGGCTTGGCAATGAACAAGTCTGGTTTTAGAGGCAGCTCCAAGGGGGATATAGAGAATCCGTTTGCCAACCATTCCTTCTCATACTGAAAGGCACATAATCGATTGTCGGGAGTTGTACTAAGCGTACCGACGGTCCGATTGTGGTATGTGACGATTATCTTATCTACTGATTTCATTACGTCCCTTCTTTCTGTTTCTGTTTTTGTTAATCATCTCCAATTCTTCCATCGTATGGTAGATTGGCTCGGAAAGCAATCCTTTTATGGCTTTGGAATAGCCCAATGCTTTTGCCAGTGCCACATAGGATGCCAAGGAGATGGTATGTTTTTGCTCGAATTTGGCAATGGTAGGGGTAGGTACTCCGCTAAGTTCCGTGAGTGCTTCGCGCGAAAGCCCTTTTTCAAGCCTGCGCTTTTGTAAATTACCGGCAAGAACCGCCAATAACTCATGAGGCGTATCGATGTCGAAGTTATAAAGCAATGGCATACTATTGTATCTTAAAAGTGAAAAAACAGACGATATTAAATATTATTGTATCCGAAACAAAGGTAGCAACTTTCTACCAAAAAACCAAAGCCCTCCCCCACAAATTTCCACAAAATGGCATAGAATGACTGCGAAAGGCGGAGGAGCTATGAAAAGAATACTTTATATCGTTATTTCTACTTTTATCCATTATCTTTGTTTCCACATTATAAGTTTATGACGATAGGAGAAATAAAAGATTTAATCGCAAAAGGTGAAGGCGCGAATATAGAATTTAAAACATGCCAGAACGAGATAACTCATTCTGTTTATGAGACAGTCTGTTCGTTTTTAAATCATTCCGGTGGATATATCTTCATAGGTATAAACGACCAAGGTGAAATTTTAGGAGTAAATAAGATGAATGTGGAACAAATGAAGAAAAACTTCATTCACATAATTAACAATCCGGATTTATTCTCTCCTAAAGCTTATGTAACACCGGAAGATATTGAAATAGACCAAAAGAAGATTATTTATGCAAGAGTAGAAAAAAGCTTATATGTACATCGTTATAAAAATCGTTTTTATGATCGTAATGGAGATGCAGATGTGGATGTAACAGACCATCCTGCCTTAATGGCCGGCTTATTTGCCCGAAAAGATACGTTATCATATGAAAATAAAATTATACCGTACCTCGGGTTGGAAGATTTGGACAAGAAAACATTTGATTACTGCCGAAAATTGGTAAAGCTTATAAATGAAACCCATCCTTGGATAAAGCTGTCAGATGAAGAAATCCTGAAGAGTTGCGGATTAATAGCCAAAGATCCGACAACAGGCCAAACCGGTATCAAATCGGCAGCTTTGTTATTATTCGGCACTGATGTCAGCTTGGCAACTTTTATGCCGGCTTATAGAATTGAAGCTATTTACAGGAATATGAGCTTCAAACGTTTCAAGCAGAATAAGGTTGAAGATACAACAAGGTATGATGACCGAATTACAATAAGATCTAATCTGATAAATGCTTATGAGACTTTGATGAGTTTTGTCTATAAGCACCTTCCGGAGAAATTTTATCTGGAAGATGGAACTACGCAAAGAGGAGACTTAAGATCGAACATTTTCCGTGAGATTGTGGCAAACCTATGTGTGCATCGTGAATATAGCAATAATGCTGCAGGTTTCTTTGAAATATATTCCGACTGCGTAATAACCCGAAATGTAACAAAGTTTACGCCTATGTTCAAAACAGGTGTTATAAGTATTGAAGAGCTGGATAACTATACCAAAAACCCCTTATTGGTGAAAGTTTTTCGTGAACTGGGTTGGGTAGAAGAATTAGGGTCCGGTAGTCGCAATATCAAAAAGTTTGCTCCTTTATATTTTGAAAAGAGTATAATAGAAATTGTCAATGGAGAAGATTTTATTTTTAGTATTACATATAATGCTGTTGATGATAATGGTGCTAAATTAGATGAAGCTGGCGTTAAATTAGAGGGAGATAGTGTTAAACCTGATAGAAGTAGTGTTAATTTAGATGCCGATAGTATTAAATCCAATAGAGATAGTGTTAAAAAAGAAGAGAGTAACGATACGACTAATACTATCGATAATGCTAAACCTGTCATTCATGATACGACTGTAACAGAAGAAAAAATACTCAAGTTGTTGAATACCTATGATGCTTCACTTACTCAAAAAATCAAGAAACGTATGGTGAAGGAAATAATGCTTATCTACCAGGAGGGGAAAGTTGACAAAGCTACACTATCACAAGAATTAAAACATTCGCCAACGCAAATGAAAGGAGATTTGAGAACTCTTTTACAATATAAAATACTCATATACTCTAATCTGGGGAAAGTATATTCATTGAGTGACACATTTTTCGAGAATTTAAATAAAGAATAATTACCACAGGAGAGTGTAAAATACCGGTGGATTTCTACAGTATAGTACAAAATGGCATAGAATGACTGCGAAAGGCGGAGGAGGGCGTAGTTCGGCTGATTGATGAAAAGAGGGTGTGTTATCTTTGTAGGGTAATCAAAAACAAGTACTAACCCTTAAACTTTAATCTTTATGTCAGTCAAGTACAAATTAGTAAAACGTAAAGCCCTCCCTGTCGTTGCACTTAGCATGAACGACAGGAAGGGCTATTATAATTCCTTTTATCAGACAAACTTCTCCCTCTTTTGCAAATTGAGCAATCCTATCATCATCCAGATGATGCTGGCGCTGAGGAGAAAAATACGGCTTTTCAGGATGGTACTTTCCCAGATGACAGGCAAGAGGTTGTTGGGGATACGGAAAGGGTTCAGGACGATGTTCCAGAAAGAACGTTCGACAGAACCCGTGTTGCTGAAGAAAAGCAGGGCAATGCCGATAATGATTACCAGCACGGCCGTCCCGTTGCCACTCCGGGTAATGGTGGAAAGCATAAAGGCCAAATTGCCGAAAAAGAATATCGGAAACATTAGCTGCGATGCCATCTCCAGAGGGTTGACAGGATAAAGCAAAAGCGTAGCGATATACGAAAAGAGAATGAGAATGAAGAATATCGCCACATAAATCATCAACAAACGGACACCCCATACCTTATATTTATAGTCGGGAATACCGAAAAGGATTTCGAGTATCCGGCTATCCTCATCGTTCTGGATACCGAACACGGCAGGATAAAACACCAACAATATACAAGGGAAGAGCAAAATATTATAAATAAGCCCTTCGTTTATCTCCGCCCGGTTCCAGGCGTTCTGGAACATAAAGTAGGCAAAAAAGCCGAAAGCAGCCAGGAAGAACCAAATGAACTTCCCGGCAAAAATTATTTTCAGGTTATATTTAACCAGTCGGGGCAAAAGCCCTACGAATTGTTTCAGTGTCATAATCGTTCTCGTTTTACCGGATTACAATCCTTTCAATAAACATAAATATGCATCCTCCAAATTCGGTTCTACCAGCACAGCTCCTTCATACGGACAATCGGTAGACAGATAACGTATTTGTATCTGGTCGCCGTTTTGCATGTGATTTACAATCAACGATTTGTCGAGCTTCTCTTCAAAGTCGGCACGGTCGATGCTGAATGTCCAGACCTTACCGGTAGCCATATCTACCATATCTACCGGGTCGCCGAAGTATTTCAGGCTACCCTTGTTGATAACCACCACCTGGTTACAGGAGCTGGATATATCTTCGATGATATGCGTGGAGAATATCACGATACGGTCTTTACTCAGTTCGACCAGCAAGTTACGGAAGCGGATACGTTCGCGCGGGTCCAGACCTGCCGTAGGTTCGTCTACCACGAGGATACGCGGCAGGTGAAGCAATATCAGGGCAATACCGATACGTTGTTTCATACCACCGGAGAAAGAACCTATCTTATCGTCCTTGCGTTCGTACATGTGGACGGCTTTCAGGACATATTCGAGGCGTTCCTTACGCAGAGTAGCGTCGGTAATGCCTTTCAGGATAGCTTGGTAATCGAGAAATTCCCACGACGACATATTCTCGTACGTACCGAATTCCTGCGGAAGGAAACCTATCAGGCTTTGCAGTTCCTCGCGGTAGATGCGCGTATCCAAACCGTTAATCCAGATACTACCGTAACTCTGTTCGAGAATACCGCAGATGACACGCATCAAGGTAGACTTACCGGCTCCGTTCGGTCCCAACAGTCCGAACATTCCAGTACGTATTTCGAACGATACGCCACGCAAAGCCTTGAACGGACGACGACGTTTGCCAATCAGCGGGATACTCTTCACCATCCGGAACCAAGAGCGGCGCAATCCGGCGAAACGTCCTTTGATACGTTCTATATTGATTTCTTTCTCATACAGATAACCCGACGATATATAAACCGCGATGCAGAAAGCCCATAACAAGGCTACTACCCCTACCAGGTTCGGATTATCCATCTTCCGGAACAATCCGAAGAGGATAAGCGGCGGAATACTCCAGAAGATAACCCGGTTGACATTGCGCACCATACGGCTCTTCTCAAAGCGGTAATACAGGTATTCGCGTATTTTCCTCCAAAGAGCAAGCGTAGCGGCATACATGGCAAAAGAGAGCAGGAATATCCACATCCGGTTACTGACAAAGAACCAGGTAAAATAGACACCAAAGCCCCACAGGGCAAACTGCCAACTGATACCGACAAAATCTTTCAATGAATGATATTCGCCTCCCAATCCCAACCGGCGACGTATCAGCAGGCCGCTGTTCCACTGACGGGATATCCGTCCCGGCCAGTCGTATATCTTCACCAGGTTGCTGACGGAGATATGAATTTCGGCATCCGGGTCGATGACTTTAGAGCTGGCACGACGCAAGCTGTTTTGGGCAAAATAGGTCATGCCCGGAATAGCAGCCGTCAACGCAACCAAATAGATGGACTGCCACAGCAAACCATCGGCATAAAGCCAGATACACAACGCTCCGAAGAGGAAGAGTACCAGATGGAACAACCATATTTTGGGAGAGAGACCCCGATACCATTTCAACGTATTTTCCAGACCCATGCAGACTGTCGGTATCAATATCAACGTCAGCAAAGCCGAGAATGACAAACCTCCGATAACCGTGATGGCGAACGGAGCTCCGATAGCTCCCGCATATTCCGAATTACCCATTGCCATCGGGAGCATGGCCACGATGGTGGTTATGGAAGTAATCAGGATAGGACGGATACGGGACAGACCGGCCGTTATCAACGCACGGTTGCGCCGGTATCCTCGTTTCCGGAGAATATTGGCATAGTCTATCAGGATAATCCCGTTGTTCACCACGACTCCCAACAATATCAGGAAGCCCATCAAGGTGTTCGCATTCATCAGGCTGTTGCCCGTCAACAACAGAGCAAGCAGCGAACCGATAGCGGCCAACGGAATGGAAAAGAGCAGGACAAACGGTGTAGTAAGCGACTCGAACACCGATGCCAATATCATGAAGATGAGGATGAATGCAGCTAGTATCAGGAACTTGAAGTCTGCAAACTGGTCTTCCTCATGGAACACTTCCACAGCGACACCTGCCGGCAGGTTGTAGGAAGCCACCAACGCATCTATATCGGCCCGGTAGCCTTCCAACAGCTCTTTCGAGGACTCTACATCCCTGGAGAAAGAATAGAATACTTCCACCTGTTTATCTTGGTTCACACGGGTGATACGGGCACGACCGCGACCATAATTGATGGAAGCGATATCGTCCAACCGGTGCAATCCGCCGGCTGCGTTAGGTATCTGGACGGCACGAAGGTCGTCGACACTCTTATCTTTGTTTTCCTTTGCCAGCTGGGCAAGGAGCAAACTGTCTTTAATCCTCTTGTCCTTTATCTCTTGGATACTATCGAGAACAGCCTGTTCTCTGGCTATCCGAATACTATCCATTTGGACGCTATCCACCTGCATACTATCTGTACCGGAGAAGTTCGCAGCCATTTTGCTGCTATCGGCAACCGGCATATCTTTGTTTACCTTGCTGCTATCGGCAGGATTTCTGTCAGGTCTGCGTCTATTCTCGCTTCTGTTTCCCCTGCGGCCTTCACCACCTCCACCGCCGGCTCTACCTCTGCCTGCACCACCTGCACGGACAGCGGGAGTAGCGGTTGCTCCGGGCATAAGATTTCCTGCAGGAACAGCACCCCCTTCCGGTCTGCGACCTCCTGCGGGAGCAGCCCCACCAGCGGGCCTACGTCTTTCGGCAGAAGCAGTACTTCCTCCGGCTTTATGTTCTGCGGCAGGAGTTTTCGCTTCTGCTTTCTGGCCTTCGGCGGGAGGAGTTCCTTTATCTCCCACATGACCTTCGGCATGAGGAGGTTGTTGACCGACCTGAGTACTATCGGCAGGAAGAGATGCTGTATCGGGAGTCAACGTGAAATCCTCTTCCATTTCGTCTTCCAGCTCCTCGTTCCGGATTACAATATCGTAAGTATCCTCCCCTACCTTAAAAGTAGTACCGGACGAGAGTTCCGGATTAAGCGAAGCAAGACCGGCAGATATATTCCCACGTGAGATGTCGAAGGAGGTAAGTAATATCGGGTCGAAGCCCAGATATATCTCAGGTTGACGGCGATTGTAGGAAACCCATGTATTCCGGATAAACTCCTGTTCGTCCAGGTAATAACGGAAATCTTCCGCCACACGCTGCATCAGGTCGACATCGGAACCTTTTATCACAATTCGTTCCCGGCTATCGCCGATACCCAGCATACGCATAAAAGAGCCCATGCCGGCCATCATATTCCCCATAGCCCCTCCCTGGCCTCCACCGGAAGCATCGGAAAGAGAAATCTCAGCTCCGTTAATATCGCGGAGCTTGCCTTGCACATCCGCCTTGATATCGGAAATACTGCGATGGCCTATCTTATTATAACCTTCTTTCAGGACAAGTGTCAGTTCGGCATCTGCCTCCCGGATACGGCTTATCAGTTCTTCTTTCTCCGGGAAATCGGCGAGGCGTTCTTCTATCACTTTCACCGTCTGGTCGGTATTCTCTAACGTACTACCGGTTTGCATGGTGACGTAGATACTGAAACGGTCGGACTCCACATCTTTCATCTCCTGGATATTCAGCGTCAGAGCAAGTATCAGGGTCAGGAAGAGCGTAATGATAGCACCGAAGATAGTCACACCCGGGTTACGCATACAAGTCTTAAGGAAGACAAGATATACCTGCACGGGGCGCTGTGTAACGCCTATTTTCTGGTAGAATACACTGTCTCCCTTTCCTTTTCCAAGATGGGCGCGCAAATAGGCTTTCCATTTTCCCCAACGGCCTGTTTCCTTCTGTTCCGGTTCTTTTGACTGAAGCGGAAGGGGAACATCCATCTCGTCGGGTGTCCGTTTCCGCAGGATAGTATAGGTTGCCATCGGAATAAACAGCAAAGCGACCAGCAAAGAAACGGAAAGGGTGGAAATGATAGAAACGCCGATATGATGTCCCATCAACTTAACTAGGAAGTTGTCGGAAAAGACAAAAGGAAGGAAGACGGTTATCGTGGTCAGCGTAGCAGCCAGGATAGAACGCCAGACTTCTTTCGTCCCTTGCGTAACGGAGCGTTCGGGAGTACAGCCGGAGGCAGAGAGGCGGTAGATATTTTCGAGTACCACGACACTGTTGTCCAGCAACATCCCCACCGCCAATGCCATTCCTACCAGTGTCAGACTATTGATAGAGATACCGGAAGCGTAGAAGAAATTGAAGGCTGTATAGACCGAAATCGGAATAGACAGGGCGATGAAAAATACCAACCGGAAGTTCTTCAGGAAAAGCCAGAGAATCAGGATAGCCAACAGACCGCCTACCAAGGCGAGATTGATTATCTGGTCGATATTATCTTCCATCGTTTCCGCTTGGTTATTCTCCACTACAATGGCCAGGTCGAGCGGTTCGAGACGTTCGTTCAAACGGTCGACAGCGGCAAGCGTACGATGCGACAAGTCTATCAGGTTGGATTGTGAATCAGCTTGCAAGGCAACCGAAACGGCGTCTTTGCCATTCACACGACTATAGCTTGTTTCTTCCTTACGGTCGAAGAACACAGTGGCCACATCTTTCAGCAGGATGGGACCGGGAGCAACTACTATATTTTCCAGGTCGGAGACTTGGGTATAGGAGGAATTGACATGCACGAAATGTTGTCCGTCAGGTTCGACGGCATATCCCACAAAGGCTTTCTCCTGTGTATTCTGGTTAAGCAGGCTGCTTATCTTCGAAGGAGTCAGGTTCAGCGCAGCGCAAGCATCCGTATTGAGACGTACCTCGATGGCTTTTTCCCGTCCGCCGTACACGTTGACGGAAGCTATTCCATCGATATTCTCCAAGTCGGCACGTATCTCCTTCTCCACCAACTGACGTACACGGTCGGTTCCTCCGGAGCCGCGTACTTGCAGCGACATGAAACCGCCACCCAGTGCGGAGACATCGACTTTCTGTACCGACACCCTAAAATTATCGGGCAGGCTCTGGGCCGTCTCGTTAATCTTCTCCTGTAGTTTCAGGGCGGTTATCTTGAAGTTGACAGTACTCTTGAAGTTAATCTGTATATTGGACTGACGGCTGTCGATAGTGGATTGTATCTTCTCTACCCCACCGATGGTACTGATAGCACCTTCGAGCGGGATAACGACTTCCGTCTCCACATAAGCCGGGTCCATGTCCTGCGTGGAACTTACCTGTACGAAGAGCATCGGTAGCTCTGCGTTAGGTAACAGTTCCACCGGTAACTGTTTGTAGGAGACGTATCCCAACCCGGTAAGGGCTGCAAACAGCATGCAAATCGCAATCTTTCTATGTAGCAAAAAGTTCATATTCTTTTCTTCCTCGTTTTTATCCTTTCCAATACATAATAGACGCATGGAATAACCATAAGCGACATTAACGTGGAGGTCAACAGCCCGCCTATCACGGCAATTGCCATCGGCGAACGAAGCGACGCGCCTTCACCGAAACTAATAGTCATGGGGAGAAGGGCAAGGATAGTTGTCAGCGTTGTCATCAAGATAGGACGGATACGTTGCTGGCCGGCTTCCACAATGGCATCGGTCAACGGCATACCGGTTTTCAACTGGTTAATACGGTCTACCAGGATAATCGAGTTGTTCACCGCAATACCGACCAACATCACAATACCGATTACTCCCATCATATTGATGGTTGTCCCGGTAAGGAAGAACAGGAGGACAGCCCCTACCACCGCCAGCGGTATCGTCAGCAGGATAGTGAAAGGATGCAGCAGTGATTCAAACTGCGAAGCCAGCACCATATAAACCAGGATAACCGAAAGAGCCAGTGCGAACAGCAGGCTGTTCATCGACTCCTGACGCTTCTCTTCTTCACCGGTGACGGTAATGGAATAGTTGTTCGGCAGGTCTATATCCGAGACGGCGGAACGTATCTGTGCCGCCATTTTGTCCAGCGACTGGTTATCGTCCATATCCGCCATAACTTTACTGATACGGTTTTGCCCGCGGCGGAAGATTTCTTTCGGCGCTTGTGAGGGGATAATATCGGCCACTTCCTGCAGACGGAATTCCTGGTCGCCGTTCTTGATAACCAGCATACCAAGGTCTTTCAGGGTGATATCGGGTACTTTTATCAGAATATCGCGCATCTCCCCGCGGTAATCCATCTTACCGGTTTCGAGTCCGCTCAATTGTTGCTTGAGCTGGTCGATAACGGTCTGTACACTCAGATTATTAATACCGGCTACAGTACGGTTGAGGGAAATCGTGACTTCGGGAGCACCATCTTCAATGGAGGAACGAACGTTGTAAAGTCCGTTGACAGTCATCATACGTCCTTTCACCTCTTCGGTCAGCACGGCAATCTCATCCAGTTCCTCTCCCTTCACCTCGACAACGATGGGAGCACCTTCGCTACCCAACAAGCTGCTCAGGGAATTTTCGTCTTGTTTCAGGGTAATATCCAGCCCTTCGGTTTCTTCGGTAGCCTGTACGAAACGGGCCATCACTTCGTCCGGAGAAATCGGACAGGAAGGAGAAAGGATGACTTTCATAACAGCCGTATTTTCACCTTCGAATATATCGTTTTCCGAACCGCTTCCGGGACCTACATGGCTGTAGACCGTACAAAGCGAATCGCCGGATATCGTCCGTAACAGACTTTCCAACCCATCGATAGCCGAGGCGGTACGTTCCAAACGTGTACCTTCCGGCAAGCGAACAACGGCCGAGAATGTTTTACTCTCCGCCTTCGGCATAAATTCAGTTCCGATGAAAGGAGTGAGCAGACCGGCCACCACTATCAATAAGACAGCTGCGCTAATGACTCCCCAACGGTATTCCAGAAGTTTGCGAAGCAGCTTGCTATAACCTTTCATCTGGATAGATTTCACCTCCTGGAGAGCTTCTTTCTTACGTCCGGCAATCCGGTCGTACAACATCGGGATAACCAATATGGCAACAAACAAAGAGGAAACCAATGAGAAGGTAACCGTCCATGCCTGGTCCTTAAATAATTCGCCCGAAGCTCCATGCAGGTAAACGATAGGCAGGAATACCACAACGGTAGTCAATGTAGAGGCGATAACAGCCCCGGCAACTTCGGAAGTTCCCGTGATAGCCGCCTCCTTGACGGACATTCCTTTTTCCTGATTACGGAAAATACTCTCGATTACCACAATGGCATTATCCACCAGCATACCGGCTCCCAAGGCCAGCCCTCCCAGTGTCATAATATTCAATGTCAGATGATTGAAGAACATCAAGTTGAAAGTAGCCACGATAGAAATAGGTATCGCCATACTCACAATCAACGTTGTTCCGAAGCGCCGCAGGAAAACGAAAAGGATGATAACGGCCAGGATGATACCGAGTACGGCACTGTCCTTCACCTCTCCTATCGCGTTCTTAATGAATGTTCCCTGGTTGGTAATCACTTGGAAGCGATAACCCGGAAGCGCTTGTTCTATAATTCCCAACTGGCGGGTGACGGCATCGACTACCTTCACCGTGTTGAAACGCATTTCTTTATAAACGGACAGCCCGATGCTGCGTTCGCCGTTGATACGGACAATGTTCTCGGGACGGGCGTTCTCAAACTGCACACTTGCAACTTCTTTCAGGAAGATGGGTGCTTTATTTCCATCGGAAACAGTGCCTGTAGCCGTAGAACCGGACGAGGCTGAAGTATTTTGAGCTTCAATGGCTTTATAGCCGACTATCAAATTCTCAAAGTCGCGTTCCGAAGAAAACAGGCTGGAACTTTTTACCAGATATTGTAGACCCAGTTCACTGACACGACCGCCGGAAATACTTTGGTTGTTTGCTTCCACTCTCGATGATATATCATTTATCGTCAGTTTGAAAGCTTCCAGCTTATAAGGGTCGGTACGAATGGTCAGGGTACTGACTTCATCACCCGAAAGGGTCACGTCCGCCACCCCTTCAAGGCGTATCAGTTCGTTGCGGATATAGCTTTCGGCCACCTTCCGCAGTTCGGCCATATCGGTTATGTTCATGTGTGAAAGACCTACCAGTACAACCGGCGATTGGTTGGGGTCGTGCTGCGTAATCTTCAACTCGGTAATATCATTATTCTGAGAGAGCGGACTCATAGCCTTTTGCAAGTCAAGGAAAGCTTCGTCCATATCTTTCGTCCAGCTATATTCTACCGTGATACGGGCAGAACCAGCCTTGATAACGGAAGAAACCTGCGTAACATCGCTTTGGCGGATAGCCAGAGACTCTATGTTCTTGACGAACTGTTTCTCTATCTCCTCCGGCGGACGTTCGCCGGCCTTCAGCTCGATAAAGAGACGAGGATTATTGAGGTCGGGAAGCAAGTCTACGCTCAGCTGGTCGTAGGATATCTTGCCCAGAAGCAGGATAGCCAGTACCACCATGCAGATGGTGACGGGATTGCTTACCGCGAATTTAATAATGTTCTTCATATTCTCTTACTTCTGTACTTTCACCTTACTGTTTTCCTTCAGGGTTTCGAAACCTCTCACTACCAGATTATCGTTTTCGTTAAGCCCCTGTACTACCTGGACGTTCCGTTCGTCTTCCAGACCGGTTACGATTTCACGCAGGATAGCCGTATTCTTTTCTACGATATAGACATACTTACGGCGACGGTTGGTTTGGATAACCTCTTTCGGGATGATAATGGCGCTTTCGGCCTTATCCACTACGATATCGGCTTTGACAAACATACCCGGACGAAGCTTGAGGGCATCGTTCTGTATTTGTATCTTACCTTTAAACGTACGAGTCTCGGTACTGATGGCCGGAGAAAGTTCGCTGATATTTCCACTTACCGTATCTTCCGGCAGTGTATAGTGAGTAATGTAAACAGGCTGTCCCGCATCCACATAGCTGATAGCACTTTCGGGCAGGTTGATATCCATATACATCCGGGAATAATCCATCAGGCTGACGATAGCCTTTCCCTGTTCCACCCGTACATCGGGTGTATAGTGAGGCAGGTCGACGATTACTCCGTCGAAGGGAGCGGTTACGTTCATCTTCTCCAGATTGAGCTTTCCATTCTCTACATCGTAACGGGCATTCGTTACCTTCACCTCCGTATTACGCATTTCGCTGAGCGTCACTCCTCCTTTTTCATAAAGAGCTTTCTGCTTGCTTTGCTCCTGTTCGGCAATTTCGAAACTTAGCTCCTTGGCATCGAGAGCGATACCATTTTCATATTCTTTATCCTCCAGACGGACGATAAGCTGTCCTTTACTGACTTTATCACCCAGCTTAAACGGTTTTCCCGTACGCGGGTTGGTTTGGAGCTTGTAAAGACCAGCCATACCGGAAGTCAGGTCCACGCCATAAGTAGGCATGGCTGTACCGGTAGTGTTAATTAACTTACTGATGGAACCTTTCTTCAGTTCCACGACAGATACCGGAGTAGCGATATCATTCTGCGTATTCTGCGGCTGATTGTTACAAGAAGTAGCCACCAGAGCAAGCAGGAAAAGGGATACGAAAGTTGTACTGTAGTATTTCATGTCTGCTTATTTTTTATTTACTAAATCTTCCATCGGAACAATGGCTACATCACGCTCAAAGTCGTAGAGGGAAAGTATTTTGAGGTTCAACAATTCTATCTTATAGTTAATTAATGTCTGTGTATAGGAAATCTTCTTGCTTGAGAGCTGTGTCTGGAACTGGTTCATATCCATACCGGTAATATCTCCCTCACGATAGCGCGTCAGGTTCAGGTCGTAGGTACGCTGGGCGTTCTCCACATTCTGTTCAGCTATCTTGATTTGTGTAAGCAGATTCTCCAGGTTACGCCAAGTCTGGCGGATATTCAATTCGATACTGACTTTATCCTCCTGGAAATCCAGTTCGTTAATCTTCTGGGCTACTTTCTGTGCCTTAATACGGGCTTTCTTTTCTCCCCAGTCGAAGATAGGTACGGTAAAGCTGATAGCAACACGGGGGTTCTGTGTCGGAGTCTGATAGATATCTCCCAAACGATGGTTATCCCCTATCAAACCGAACGAGAGGGCAACATCCCCCTTAAATTCATTCAGGGCCTTGGTCCTAATCATCTCGAACGCCAGTTCCTTACTCTCAATCTCCCGTTGACGAAGCTCGAGTCGCGACTCCAAACCATGTTGTATCGCTTTTTCCAAATTCACATCAACTGCTTCGATATGTATTTCGGCAAAGACCATAATGTCATCGCTCAAGGGCATTCCCAGAGTTTGTTTGAGCTGGTCTTTCGCATTTTCGAGGGAAACCAATTGTTCTTCCACCGACGAACGGGCGGTTGCCAAGTTCACTTCAGCCTGAAACAATTCGTCTCTGGCAGCCAAGTCGGCCTCCACCTTATTCTTGATGATATCATAACTTTGCTGGGCATTGGTCAATTCGTCCTTGCGGATTGCCAGCTGGCTTTGAGCCATATAAACGGCATAGAACTGTTGGGTGATATTCTTCTCCGTGTTCAGCCGTTGCAAAGCATAACTGATATTGGCATTTTCGTAATCATATTCAATTTGCTTCAGTTCCATTTTCCGTTTGTTGTACGTGAAAACCGGCTGGCTCAATTGAAGATACAAGTCGTTGCTAAAAGCTTTATTGTTGTTTTTAACCCCGTCGATATCCGATTTATTATCCTGCCACCCAAAGCGGTTTATCAAAGAAAGGACACCGTCTGTCCACAAGATTGGTTGGTCTACCTGGAAAGTTCCGCTGGAACTGAATGTCTCATTGGTATACCATTGCGACAAACGGTTATCGAACCTACGGTTCTTATTATAATCCACCGGATTGAGGTTGAGCGAGAACTTCGATTTGAGCGAAGCCCGCTGCGCGATCAAATTCTCCTGATAACGGTCCAGATTCATGTGTGAGCGGCGTAGAGTCGGACTATTCTCCTCCGCTATATCCATCGCCTTCTCTATAGTCAGCGAGAGCTGTCCGTACGCAGGGACGACCGAAAGCCCCAGACAAGCCACAGCGGCCAGGACAGTTTTCTTTATGGATAATAACTCTCTTTGCATGGTTATTTTAATTAAATGATTATCGTTTTACTATTCTTACGGCATCGGCTGCCACACTGCGGAGTTTGCACTCGTTAGTCAACGTAACATGTATGGTATCGGAACTGAAGTAATAAACACCCAACTGTTCCCAGCCTTCGTTAGCCCTTTTCATATTGATATAGGCATCTTCATTCTCCTCATCATACTTCACCTTGAAATGATATTCACCTTCTGCCCGGTTGTTATATCTTAATTCATTATCCTTCGATACATAATAATACACTTCGTACTGTCCGGGAGAGGGAACCGGAACTTTCCAAGTTGCCGTTTGACTTCCGTCACCACTCTTGATGACATAAGCGGACCGGATGTACTGTCCATAATAATTTGCATTCGTCGTAGCCGTCCATTGCAAAGGAGCACGCCACGGGGAAACGCCTGCATATTTGAAGGAGGTATCTTCCACTTTATCGAGCCATTTAGGTAAAAGTCCTACAATAGCCGGCTCGGAAAGAGAGAACAACAATGAGTCTTCATTATCCACAATCACTTCACCTTCTGCAATCCCGGAAGTTATCGGAACGACAAAATCACTATCCGACACCAACGTCCATTCGCGTTCTTCCCGGACATTGACAGATTGACGCAGCGCACTGGGCAGATTACCGGATATCAACGTATTTATATATACCTGCCAGGGGGGATCATCCCAAACCGACACCAGCATCTTACTTTGATGAGCATCCAACGGTACTTTCCGGCTCGTACGCGGATCAGCAACAGGGCCTCTTCTGTTCACATTGATATCTACCTGAAGCATTCCGTCATAATCGGAATTATTCGCCACTAAAAGTTTCATGATATATGATTCCTGTCCCTTATTTGTTATCTTCGTCACTTCCGGTTTACCGATAGTATAGAACGGCAGCGGCACAGGTTTGTCCCAATCCTTTATCTGCAATTTAATATCCGTATCGCTAATCTCTCCCAACCGATCCAACAGGCTTTCGAACTGGATATTGCCGAAAGTATTCTGTTCCAATATCGAATAAAGGGAATCACGGAAAAGATTGACCCCAACATTCACTTCTGCCGGAGCAAAAAGAGTAAAAGCTTTCAAGCTGATAATATTATCCAGCAAGTCACGATGTTCGACATCTGCCAGCAAATCCTTGAAAGATTGTTTTTCCATCAGCAAATTCGACTTTTCGTTGTTACTGATACCGTTTATCTCCCTTTCCCATCCGTTGTTGTCCGATTTCCTCTGGAGATAAAGTTCTATCACTCGGTTGGTTATCGGCCACTCAGGTGAAAAGATGTTATAACGGAAATTATACAATTGCGGGAACAGGAAATAAGGGTTCGCCTGCGAAGAAATATTGTACTGTCCTCGTCCGCCGGACGAGAAGTTATAGTTGCCTTCCGTTTGAAGGAAAATATACAGGAAACTATACAAAGTACGCATCTGCGCCTCTTGCTCCGATATTTCACGTCCGCTCCATTTCGCCCATTGGAACTGGTTCTTTTTCTGTTTTGCCAAATCCATCTGATAGAACGTACATCCCTTCTCCGGGAAAAATACCATCTCCGGCTGTACCATCTCCTGAGCATTCGACCACGCCCGGACATAGCTGAAGAACTGGGCCGGCACTTCTACTACCGAGAAGCGGTTGAACGGATAGCTGAGTTTATAATTTCGTTCCAGATTACCCCGTACCTCCCGTAGCATCGACGGAATAGTGTCCTGAATGGAATCGAATGGTGCCGTAAAATAATCGTGCCCGTCTATATACCATATATTATATAAGGTACTGTCTACCTCCAGGCTCTTTTGCTTATATTTGCCGATAGTCAACGAAATAGACTGGAAAGGATAGTCCGGACGGAACACAAAAGTTCCTTCCTCCTCCTCTTTCCCTTCTCCCTGCGATAAAGGTATAAGACCCGGCAAAGGCTTTACCTGCAGATTGAACCGGCTGAAATAAGTTTGCTGCCAGTCCGGACTCTCGTCGCTGTAGCTTGTACCGGGACGCGGATACCAGAATGTTTCCGGTGTAAAGAGAAGAAAGTCTTTTGTCTGGAATACATATTTCTTGTCTATGTTGACCATATCTTTCTTGTACTGCTGTTGCAAGATTTCCGCCGGAATATCCAGATAGCAGAAATTTTCATTCAGCCGTCCGCTATAAGAAAGGGATAAAGCAATTGTATCCCCTTTTGTTATCTGTCTACCGAAATCCACCAATACAATCTGGTTGTCCCGCTTAAACTGCAAAGATTTCTCTCCTTCCTTCACTTCCTGTACTTGCAAACCGGGGTTCAGAGAGAAAGTAAAAACAGCCGAAGTTTCCAACGCCACCCCTTTCATTTTTACCTCCGAACTGAATGTTTGCGGATGTTGCTCCACCTGAATATCGTACTGGTCGATAATCATCTTCGGGGTATGGACATATTTATTATTGACTGTTGTATAAAGTTCGCGCATTTCTGCTTCCCGGAGGATGGAACGTATATGATTGTAACCACCCGCTCCCCCAATCAACAGCATACAAAAAGACAAAAACAACCAAGGATAATGGCTGCGGGAAGAGTTAGGCAACCTTCTGAAAAGGAAAATCGTGAAAAAGATAAATCCCAGTCCGAGGAAGAAATAAATACCTCTGTGGTTGAGAAGTGCCTCCCAATTGCTAAACCCTACAATCGACGATTTAAACAACGGCAAGCTGTATGCCATATAATCGAACAGGTAGTAAAACTTGTCCTGTATATAGAAAAGTGTCAGTCCGATATACCCCAGCAAAATAATAAAAGTCAGCGCCTGATTTTTAAATACCAGCATCAGGAAGATGGAAAGTCCGATGATGAACACCAGAGTAGGGATACTTATCAACAGGAAATAGAGTAGATAAGCCAACCAATCCACCGAAGCTCCCGCCCCTATAAAATTAAATACCAGCGCCAGCGCCATCACAATCAGGTTCAGAATAAGGAATACCCGCAGGTTTCCCCATATCTTTCCTATCACATATTCGGCATTGCTGAGAGGACGGACGTAGAATACTTCGGATGTATCCAACTTCTTATCCCGTTTCAGGAACTCGGAGGAGAGAAAGACCGCAATCACCGCCTGTCCCGTATTCAGCACCAACAGGTTTATATAAGGTATATTCGAGGTGATAGCCTTCGCCATCCAGAACGAACCTCCATTATCGACAAGCAGCAAGATGAAATTAAGAAAACCCAATACTCCGAGAGCCAGTATCGTAAATATCTTAAAGAACCAGCTTCGAACCAGTATCTTACTTTCGTATTTTGCTACAGATTGTATATTGTTTATAAAAGACATAAATCACACAACTTATTAATCATTGGTCCATCGGTTCAACTTATTCTCCATATAATACACGTAAGCATGCTCCAGATTGGGAGGATAGCTTTCGGCATCATATCCTTTTACCTCATCGGCTACTACCTGTACTTCCCAGCCGGTACCCAAAGGAATGGTGGAAATAACGGGGTAGAGCTTATCAACCTTATGCAGTTCATCACCACTTACCCGGATACGCCAGACTTTTCCTTCCGCCTGTTTCAACATATCCTGGGGAGCACCGTAAAAAGAGACTTCTCCTTTATTCATCAACGCCATACAATTACAAGTACTGGAAATATCGCCTACGATATGGGTGGAGAGGATAATCGTCACATCATTCTCGCTGGCTTCGGAGAGCAGGTTACGGAAACGGATACGTTCTTCCGGGTCCAATCCCGTAGTCGGTTCGTCCACAATAATTACTTTCGGATGATGAATAAGTGCCTGTGCAATACCTAAACGGCGTTTCATACCACCGGATAACTTATTGGCATAGCGGTCGCGTACATCAAACAGTCCCACATTCTCCAACATTTCGTCTACCGCTTGTTTGCGAACAGACTTACGGGTTATTCCGGAAAGCCGCGCAGCGTAGTCCAAAAACTCGTACGTTTTATATTTAGCAAAGAAACGGAAGTCTTGCGGAAGATATCCCAGTATAGCCCGTATCTCTTTCCGCTGTTTCATCAAATCGTACCCACAGATATCCACCTTTCCGGAAGAAGGTTCCATCAAAGCAACAAGAATACGCATTAAAGTTGACTTTCCAGCACCATTCGGACCTAGCAGCCCGAACATACCTGTCGGTATTTCCAGATTGATGTCTTTCAACGCGTGGTTTCCATTCGGATACACTTTATTGAGGTTTTTTATAGATATGCCCATTCGCCGATAAATTCGTTTTTCATGTGAATTTGGGCCTAAAGATAAGGTTATATTAAATATAAACGTTCCCTATCAGCAAAAAAATGATAGGGAACGTGTAATTTTTTTTAAATCGACCGATTAATAGTTCTGTTTCATCGGTTCAAAATAAGCTTGCGGATGTTCACATGCCGGGCATTTCTGCGGAGCTTTCTTTCCTTCGATAACAAAACCGCAGTTACGACACTGCCACCAAATAGCCTCAGGCTTTTCGAATACCTGGCCGGCTTCCATGTTAGCCAACAGCTTACGGTAACGTTTTTCGTGTTCAGCTTCCACTTTCGCAATCATTCTGAAAGCAACGGCAATCATTTTGAAGCCTTCTTCTTCTGCTATATCAGCAAAAGCCGGATATAGTTCAGCCCACTCTTCATTTTCACCGGCAGCAGCGGCAGCCAGGTTTTCCATCGTTGTACCGATAACGCCGGCCGGATAAGCAGCTGTGATTTCTACCATGCCGCCTTCCAAAAACTTAAAGAAACGTTCTGCATGTTCTTTTTCCTGTTCGGCTGTTTCAGCAAAAACACCTGCAATTTGTTCATACCCTTCTTTCTTAGCTTTGCTTGCGAAGAATGTATAACGACTTCTTGCCTGAGATTCTCCGGCAAATGATTTCAGCAGATTCTGCTCTGTACGTGTACCTTTAATACTTTTTTCCATAATGCTAATATATGTATATATAAAATGAGTTTGTCTATCGCCCTAAGAAAATAACATCCAAAGGTATGAAATTGTTTTACTGAAAAACAAATCAATCCACATAAAATATATCAATCTCTCCATAGAAGAAATCGATGTTTCACTCCTTCTCTCAAGGAATTACTTGAAATAGTATAAAAACACGACCGGGTTGCTTTCTTCGTTGATTGATGTCAATAATTGCCTTTTCAGGTCAGGCATCTCAGCTTTCTCATCAAATTGATAAAGCAAGTCATCTGCAAAACGATAGCCTACCAAATATTGATTCGTAGCTTCCGCAACTTCGGGCCAACAGATAAGAATATCGTCCTTCAATCCTTTAGTAAAAAGTTTCTTTTGCCGCTTATCATAGACAAGAGTATGATGATCGGCATCATAAGTACAATCTATTCCCAAATATTTATCATTTTCCCACACACTGTTAAAAGCATAGGCATAGCTTCCATCTTCCAATTCATCCACCGCCTTATCCATATCGTTATACCTGGAAAAGAAACCGGAAGGTATATTCTTATTTCCGAAATCCAGCAAATACTTTACATTGGCTTTATCTCCGACAACCGAATAAATCATATTCGAAAACGGTTCGAAAAACAGAATCTCATCAGCTACATGAACAAAAGACCGGGGTTGCTGGAAACGATACACATGATGTCCCATCTCTTCAAAACTAAACGGCATGTATCCCTTATATTTATCTTCGGAAGCAGGTTTCACAACAAAGCAATATCCTCCTTCAGTATCTTCATAGTCATTTTTCATATGTCCCGTATCAAAAATCATGGCATCATTCCCCCAAGCGATATCCGTTGAAGTTATTTTTAAATTTTCCTTCTTAATCAAATGTCCTTCGAAGTCATAAAAAAATAGTTTTTGAAGAGAAACATTCAAAACAATCTGTTTCAACTTCTCATTCACATCAAAACCTCTTATTTCCACGTACTCATCCGGTCCTCCTCCACTATTATTTATCTTAAAAAGAGCTTTCCCGTCCTTATCAAACACTAATATGGCTTTTTGCCGACTATCAAATATAAAAAACTTCTCATCTACATATCGCATTTTAGAAATAGAAGAAACTAAAAAATCATCTTTCGTTTCAAGCGGTATCGCTCTTACATTATCGATAACCGAGGACATTTTGATTGCCTCATCCGCTGCTTTCGTAAAATCCAATCGTATCCCTTCCCCGCTCTTTTTCGATTCTTGGCCATTGCATGTGAGGAAAAAGAATAAACATGTAATACAGGCAATAAATTTCATGTTGATGATTATTTATGGTTTAATATACTCGTTTTAAATCACTAATAGATAGATTTGTATTCAACTACTATTTGAAATAATATAAAAATAAAACAGGATTGCTTTCTGCATCAATTATAGAAGATAAATATTCTTTCTGTGCTGATACATATTTTTTAGAAGAAATTTCATTCATTAATTCATTTGCAGGCCTATAACCTATTAAATAATTATCTGTAGCCTCTGATATATATGGCCAACAATAGGTAATATCATCCATCCATCCTTTATTATAGCATATTTTCTTATTCTTATCATAACACACAGCATAATAATTAGAAGCATACTCATAATTAAAACTTAAATAGTCATTATTTTCCCATAAACTATTAAAAGCATAATTATAACAACCATCATCTAATCTAGCAAGAGATTTTTCAAAATCATTATACTGACTAAAAAAATCATCTGGTATATTTTTATCACCAAAATCAAAAAAATATTTTACGCTTACTTTATCTCCTACTATTGAATATACTATATTTGAAAACGGTTCAAAAAACAAAACCTCATCCCCATTATGTATTAAATATCTACATTGCTGGTACGTATGTCTAACATCTCCCATCTCTTCAAAAATAAAAGGTTTATAACCTTTATATTGGTTATCTGAAATTGATTTTACAAGAAACCAATATTTTAACCTTTCATTTTCAAATACATTTGTCATATATCCTGTATCAAAAATTAAAGCATCATCACTTATTGCTATGTCAAAAGCATCAATATCTATATTCTCTTCTTTTACCAATTTTCCATCAAAGTCATAATAATATAATCTATTTGGAAATGTTTTAAAAACCAATTGTTTTGTTTTTTCATTTACATCAAATCCTCTTATATTCAAATATTCATTAGGCCCTTTTCCATAATTATTTATTTTAAAAACAGGTTTTCCTTTTTTATCAAACACAAATATAGATTTTTGATTTTTATCTAATATAAAAAATTTCCCATCCGCATATCTCATCTTGGTAATTCCGGATATTAAAAAATCATCTTTTGTCTCAAGTGGAACCAACTCTACACTATCTACTATTAAAGATAATTTCATAGATTCACTAATTGTATTTTTAAAATCCAATCGTTCTCCTTCATTACTTTTTGATAATTGATTACTACCACATGAAAACAAAAGAAAAATACTCAATATTAAAAATAAGGATTTCATATTATACAAATTAATATTATCAGCATGACAAATACTTCCATATTTCACATTCTGATTGATTTTCAAAAGATAAAAGCAAAACAACAAAAAGTTTTTCACTAAAACAAATATTCGAATACAAATAAATAATATTTTTTTAGCAACACAGGATTCATGTAGATTCACGAGTATCAAAATGTCACTACTATAGCGGGTAAATGGGATTTATATGGCGAGTAAAATGAATTACCCGCACATGTAACCCTTTTTCACATATCAATCCGATTGCAAAACAGTAAAATGAAGAACATTCTGTCAACCGGTAAAGAGACGGTAGAGCCGAAATTGCAAGGAGGCCGCTAATCCTACTCAGCCGGATAACAAATAGAAGGACTATTATCTAATAGAGTGTTTTTTTGTACCTTTGCAGCGTTTTTTTAATAAATAGGCAGATAGATGAAAAACAAGTTTGATTTTCAGCCCAAATTATTAACAGCGCTGAAAAACTATTCAAAAGAGAAATTCACGGCCGATTTGATGGCCGGCATCATTGTTGGTATCGTAGCTCTCCCGCTTGCCATTGCTTTTGGCATCGCTTCAGGAGTGAGTCCTGAAAAAGGATTGATTACAGCTATTATCGGAGGCTTTATCGTATCCCTGCTGGGGGGAAGCAACGTACAAATCGGAGGACCGACAGGAGCTTTTATTGTAATCGTTTACGGAATTATACAGACTTTCGGTATTGAAGGATTGGCTATCGCGACTATTATAGCCGGTATTATTCTGGTTATTATGGGGGCCTTGAAGTTGGGAACGGTTATCAAATTCATTCCCTACCCTATTGTAGTAGGATTTACCAGCGGTATTGCACTTACTATCTTCACTACGCAAATGAAGGACCTTTTCGGCCTGACAATGGATAAAGTTCCGGCTGATTTCATTTCCAAATGGATGGCTTATTTCCAACATTGCCATACCATTAATATCTGGTCGCTGGTAATCGGCATCGCCAGTATCCTGATTATTGCCATCACCCCTAAATTTTCAAAAAAGATACCCGGTTCACTGATTGCAATTATAATGATGACAATCCTAGTTTATGTCATGCGTTATCATTTGGGAATTACAGGGATTGAGACGATTGGAGACCGCTTCAGTATCAATGCTTCCCTGCCTGCTCCCTCTCCTATTGACTTTAATATGGAGACAATCAATCTATTGCTTCCTTCCGCTTTTACAATCGCCATGCTGGGAGCTATCGAATCCCTCCTTTCAGCGACGGTAGCCGACGGGGTGACGGGTGATAAGCATAATTCGAATACGGAACTGATTGCCCAGGGAGCTGCCAATATTATCGTTCCTATTTTCGGGGGTATCCCTGTAACCGGCGCCATTGCACGTACAATGACCAACATTAACAATGGCGGACGTACCCCGGTAGCCGGTATTATTCATGCCGTAGTTTTACTGCTTATCTTGTTGTTTCTCGGCCCGTTGACCAAGCATATTCCGATGGCTTGCCTGGCGGGTGTATTGATTATCGTCTCCTACAATATGAGCGAATGGCGCACCTTCCGTTCGCTGATGAAAAATCCGAAAAGCGATGTATCCGTTTTGCTGGTAACATTCTTTTTGACCGTTATTTTCGACTTGACGATTGCTATCGAAGTCGGTTTGCTAATAGCCATGTTCCTGTTTATGAAACGTGTAGCCGAAACGACTCACGTATCGGTTGTCAAAGATGAAATCGACCTTTCGGATGAAAGCGAAATTCACCATGATGAAGAAGTACTCTCCTTGCCCAAAGGGGTAGAAGTGTATGAAATAGATGGGCCGTTCTTCTTCGGAGTGGCAAGCAAATTCGATGATATCATGCACAATATAGGTGACAAACCTAAAATCCGTATCATCCGCATGCGTAAAGTTCCGTTCATGGACTCCACAGGATTGCATAACTTGGAAAACTTGTATCGCTTATCTGCTGCTGAGAATATTCAACTGATTTTGTCGGGTGTAAACGAACAAGTACGTCGTGTCCTTATCAAATCCGATTTCGACAAAAAGATTGGTGCCGACAATATTTGCAGTAATATAAACGAAGCTGTATCAAAGGCTTGGAGTAGCGTGAAATAAATTCAATTTCCTAGTCCTTTTATTAGGATAAAAACATAGGATGAATTACTTTTGCCTATACTCTCCGGACATCTCCATTACCGGAAATGCCTTGAATAATTATACTTTCCAGTTACATATAAATTCAATTCAATAATTGTTGAAACAAAGAAAGACAATTATAAAATTTACTTTCCATAATTGTGGAAAGTAAATTTTATACGGAGCAAACAGAAGAAAGGGAGTAAAGAAAAGAAATATTCATTACTACCTGTTCAAAGATTTCCTACAGCTTACTTATTCAGCCACTCTTTCACTTTTTCAACCATTGGCTGTTCGTATAGAAACCACCAATCGCTGCTTTGCGTACGGGCAGACAGATGGTTATGGTGGTTCAAATCCGCAATGTAGCCATCGGGATTTTCCATAAAACGGGTTTGTGAATAAACCGCTTCGAACTTAGAACGCATAACCGGGAAATAATCGCATACGGCAGTTATTTCTTTTATTGCCTCATCACGGGCGGCATCATCCTTTGCCGCGTCATAAGCAGCCAGGGCCAAGATAATCCGGGTAGGAAAATTCTGTAAGTTGTTAGTCTGTTCATAAACTTCCAAGGTATAGCGATTGCGTAAAGCATGTTGTTCGGCTTCTTCTATTCCTCCGGCTATCTTCTTGTATCGTTCGGCTTCCTGACGGGCTTTTTCTATCTTTTCCTTATAGGTATCACTCCATACGCCGGGATTAGCCTTGTCCGGCAAATCGATTAAATTAAAACCAGTTACCCCGTATGCAGGATTCCGATGACCGGAAGTAACGAGTGCCCCATCAAAAAAGAAGACAGCCTTTTCCAGTTCATCCAAGAATACCATCCGGTTTTCTTCCGGACGGAAACCGAACTCCCGTTGTGCATGGGCAGCTTTGAAGGCAGGCACATCACGTCCCGAAGGGTTCCATCCATATTCGCCCTGAGCGATATAACCGCGCCAGACTGTTTCAAGATGCGGGGAACCATCATCCCAAGCTGTAGCCAGAATACCTTCCAGATGATTGTCGGCAACCAATTGGCTGAAGTCTTTAATATATTTGGCCTTTGTATCTTCACGGGGAATAAAAGGCGAATCACCGGCAGATGCAGCTGTTGCTCCCATCACCTTCAATCCTTTATCACTATACCATTTCAACACACGCCTGTGAGCCGGCGTATTTGAATCTCCATAATTCCAGCGCATATATATACACTCTTTCGGAAAAAGTTCGACGGCAGCATCGAGTTTATCCATATTCATGGTTTTATTTACTTCCTCTTCAGTGATATTACTCAGCATAGGAGTCCAAATTCCTGCATACTTCAACGGCATATCGTCCCAGAAGATAGGCTGGCGGTCATGTTCCACTGCAAACCGGCAAACTTTTTCCAACCAATACATTTGCAATTCGAAAGGAGTTTTTCCGGTCGCTTTACAACGGTCGTCTATACCGATTGCTGTGATTTCATCTCCGCCCACATGCAAGTATTTACCGTATGGCATGGCTTCGAGCGCATCCAGATACAAATCAAATTGTAATTCGTATGTACGTGGGTCGGAAGGGCAAAATTCCCAGTCGCTGGCCGGATTTTCCCGTAGTTCCCAATGCCTTTTCAATATGAAGCCGGCATGTCCCAGACCTTGGATAAGGGGACTGACATCGATATTCCGTTCTTTGGCATAACGGCAAAGGGCTTTCATTTCCTGTTTGCTGATAGCATTCGGCGAAGCTATTTCCGGCCGGCGGGTAAAACGGAGTTTATCTTCCAGTTCCCAGATAACGGCATTTACTTTATACCGGGCCAATTTGTCTATCATCCGGTAATAATATTCCATCCTGTCAAGGTGATGCTTGGTATCCAGATGAACCGCCCGATAAGAAAGAGTAGGAAAATCAGTAATTCGCATGCCAGGTATCATCAGAGCAAAATCGCGGCTATCTTCCATCAACTGCTCCAAAGTCTGACAACCGTAAAACAGGCCGGCTTTGTCGCGCGACGTTATCTGCACCCCTTTAGCTGTTATTTCCATAACATATCCTTCAGGAGAATCCGGAACATTCCGGTCGGACAATTTCAATACAATCCCCTTCCCTGCCCTTTTATAACGGGGAAGTCCATCTATCAAAGAAGGCATGACGGGAAATTCCGTATCCCCATCCGCAATTACATAAGAAAGTTCACGATAATCAAGTCCTTTATCCGAAAGAAGCACGACCGACTGGGGCTTAGGCAATAACTGAAAAGCATCATTGGCTTTTCGTGCATACAACAATCCGCTCGCAAGCAACAAGCAGAGGCTAAAAATCATCTTTTTCATTATATATTTTAGATTAAATAGATTAAGTTGCAACAAAGATACCTTATTATTTCATTTCAGCCTACCAATATGCTATAAAAGGTTCAATTTCAGGATACTATCAAGCAGAAACCGAAACTTCAAAACCTTCTTTCCGGGCGCGACAGGCTATAATTTCCAATTCTTCCTTTGTTACCTTTCGAAGAGCTTTTACAGGTGTTTCCCGGTCGACAGTATAAATCATTACTTTTTTCGGTTTTATTTTTTTCAGGGCTTCCAACCATCCGGCTATTTCCGGTTCGGTGGTATTATCCACACTTTCACCATTCAATTCGCCTTTCAGGAACATGGTTTGTATGATTACATTTCCGTCAAAGCGGCAAAGTTGTTTCAACAACTTATCAAATGTAAAAGAAGGAGCATTCGGAACGTTCAACTGCCGGATACGGTCATCCGATACAGAATCTAATTTCATGATATTATCTTCAATCTTATTCAATGCTTGGAACACATCTTCTTTGTGAAGCATGGTGGAATTGGAGAGAACGGCTATTTTCGCTTTCGGGAAAAACCGGTCGCGGGTAGCAAGCGTATCGTCAATAATACCTCCGAATTCAGGATGCATGGTCGGTTCTCCGTTACCTGCAAAAGTAATGACATCAGGGGCGACACCTTCGGCTTGCATAGCGGTAAGTTTTTGTATCAACGCTTCTTTCACTTCCTGCCGGGTCGGCAGTTTACTGTGAGTACGGCGTTCTTCATTCAGCCCGCATTCGCAATAAATACAATTGAACGAGCAAAGCTTCCCATCCGTAGGCAACAAATTCATTCCTAAAGAAACACCTAACCGACGACTGCGTATGGGTCCGAAAACTATTTTATCAAAAAGGATTGTAGACATAATCTTAATTATTTTTCAAGTTCGACAAATCCGGCAGGATTATGCAATTCTAACGAATATTATCGCAAAGCTATTAAAATTTCCAACGCAACAAAGCATACAAATCCATTTTTACAGGCCCGTTTATCTCTTCCTGGTTTGTACCTATCACTTCCTTGTCCGGATAATAAGTACAGGCCCATTTAGCAGAAAGAGAAAGATATTCCAATATCTCCCATTTGAAAGAAAACGAACAACGAAACCCTTTTCCGTAGAAGGAAGGCATATTGAAGGCGTACAGGATATTCTTTTCATACGAACTTATCCGACTTTGATAATCATCCGTAAAAAAGAAAGCCGCATACAAATCCGCCTGGAAAGGAAGTCTGCCTGGTTTCCAGCCCATACTCTGTGCTATCATCCACCCGGTACTTTGTTTTTGCGTTTCCTTGTATAAAATACCATCCATTGAAGTCCGCAATAAGATGACAGGAGAAACAGCATACAAAAGTTGTAGCCTGAACCTTTGCTGTACATAAGGGAGTATAAAAAGTGAAGTTTCGTTCTCAATTGTTTGGTTTTTATCTTTCTGTTTATACTTATAACGCAGGTATAAAGAAATATCCTTACTCAAATTATAATCTGCCTGCAACATATATTCTTTTCCTGTTGAAGCCGCATCTATTCCATATTTCAACCAAGGAAAACGAAACATATCCGCGTAAGCTGACAATTTCCAGTGAGCCACAGGCACCCATTGCAGTCCCATATATAGCCCTTGTTCATTTTGAACAGCAGACCCCTGTGCAAAAGCATTACCGAAAAAAGCCTGATACTTCCGGTCGTAATACCGGTGCAGCAACAGAAAAGAAAAGTAAGAAGCCGGCGTAAGTTGCAAAGCATTCAATGTGGCAACCGCTCCATTAGCCGATAAAGCCGTTTCACCGTAAAACTTAATCCACCGGTTTTTCAACAGATAATCCATACTTATATTCACATTTCGTTTACCCCGGAAATAATAAAGATTGTAAGGCTCCAAATCCGGCTGTACCTCTTTATTCCCGAAAGAATAGGAAAGAGCTGTTACTCCTACGCAAATATCCGGAGTCGCATACCGGATATTTCCTCCATACGCTTGCATGGCAAGCGTACGCATCTTTTCCCTGTCCCTTATCAATCGATGCAAACCATCCGTTTTGAATGAACTTATCCGGTTGCTATCTACACCCGCATCCAATTTTCTATAGGAATAAAACATATTTATATCGAATTTCTTTATCGAAATCGTCAATGCAGTTCCCCGAAGAAAATCATGCTCATTGGTTGAAAAGTGACGCCGAAAACCATTACTTCGTCTTTCAGCCTGCACGACCAAAGCGCTACGGCCGGGAGTAAAATCATGGCTTATCACCAATCCCTGTCCGAAAGAGACTTTATAATCCCCTATTGCCAGACTTTTCAACACCTTATTCATACCCTTTAGAAAAACATGGGCAGAGTAATAATCATAGCCCTTATGATATTCGTTCCAAAAAGGTTCTCCCGCATCTTTTTCCGCTACTACTCCAAACTGTATCTTATCGTCGAAAGTATATCCATACCGCAAAGAGTGATAAAACGGTTCGCCTGTATATTTTCTGTTCGGATATTGTTCCATAATACTATCCGGATATGAACAATATCCTTTCTTCTGTTGAAAACATCTATCATATCTGATTTGCAGTTCATTAGAACCATATTTCAACAAATTCTTAACTTTAACCGGATGCTTATCAACAATTTTATTGTCAATATAAACAAAAGAAATCAACAAAGATATCGTTTGGAAATCGAAGGCCTCAACATTCTTAAGTTCATAGAGAGTAATCATTTTACCATAACGCAACCGGTATTCCAACAACTTCTCTATTTGCAAATCGGAAAGGAAAGGAAGTTTTTTCAACTGTTCTTCTGTCACTGTATTCAAATCGAACGGATGTTCGGAAAGGTAGGAAAGGTCAGCGTAAAGTGTTTCTATCTGTTCCTCATTTTCTGTCTCGGTAGCCATTTCTTCCAGATAGTTCATCCATTTATCAACAGAAGAGATTATCTGGCTTTTAAGTTGATAACTGTTTATTAACAGGAATACCAACAGGGTTATAAACATTCGTTTCATAGTCCGGTACAATTAAAAGGTATATTTCATTCCAAGTCCTGTACTAACACCTAATACAGGATGGTAGACAGTTGCCGCATCGATGGTAAATCCGGAAAAAGCATATCCGACACCCAAAGAGGGCAAAAGGGGAGAAAGTTGCATTCCTGCACGAATATGAAAGTTATCGAAAGGAGTATATTCAAATCCTATATTTCCGGTAAGTGTCGTTTCTTTATTACTTTCGGCTGTTCCTGCTATCAACAGGTTGTTTATTATTTCCCATTGAAAACCTATTTGTATGGAATAGCCTGTAAGTTCCTGTATTTTTGTATCTTCATATCCGAAAGAAACAGAAGGAAAATTCATTATCAACAATCCAATCAACAATTTATCAACGGGAGAAAAAAGAGCGCCGATATCAGTCGATAATTGTCCGGGCACTTCTTCAAACAATTGAGTCTGCAAGCAAGCATATTGAACACTTACTCCTATCCTCCACTTTTCATTCAATTGTTTCCCTACAGACAAACGAAACATACTTTCCCTATATCCGTCATATCCGAATGAAAAGATATCGACACCGGCAGATAATAAATTGTTAGGATAATAAAAACCTACATGAACCGTCCCCAATTCTTTCATCGAGTAACGATTAAAGTAATCTAAATGAATAGTTTTCTGTTTATTCGAAGTGAGTAGTGCTGGATTTACCAATCCGGATTGCGTAACCCCGTTTCCTCCCATTCCAATACTACGGATATTAGCTATCCGCAAATTGTCAACAGCATGAATATGAATGGATAATAACGATATAATCAGTATATTTACTGAATAACGTATAGATTTCATAGTCTATCGGCTTTAGTTATTTGTACAATTGCAAATGTAATGATTTATATGGAGTTGACAACTTATTAACAAGTTATTTGCAAGATATTCTTCTGTCAACAAAAAAAAGTAAAGTTGGAAAGTCAATTAGTCAAATTCTGTAAAAGCTGTATACACTATTCTTAAATCAACTACATTTGTATCGATGTATAGAAGCAAATGGTTTAAAATATTGATCCTGTTCATGTTTTGTGCGGCAAATATAAATGCACAAAAACTAAAAATCAATACCCTTCCGGAAGGTCTACACAGAGCTTATATAGACGGAAAGGATACAATAGCTATTGTTCATCTCCCGGAAGTGTACGTTTTTCCGAAAATGCGTTTTAAAGATAAAAAAGAACAAAACAACTACAATAAACTTGTTCGTGATGTCAAACGTACATTGCCTTATGCCAAAATGGTTTATCAAACATTGATAGAAACCTACGAATACATGGAAACACTTCCCAACGAAAAAGCAAAGCAACAACATCTTAAAAAGATGGAAAAAGATTTATTCAAGGAATACAAACCTGAACTAAAGAAACTTACCTTCTCGCAAGGTAAATTGCTTATCAAGCTTATCGACCGGGAATGTAACCAGTCCAGTTATAACTTGTTGAAAGCTTATCTGGGAACTTTCCGTGCCGGGTTTTGGAATATCTTTGCCGGTATGTTCGGCGCCAGCCTGAAATCAGAGTATGATCCGAAAGGAAAAGATGCCATAACGGAACGTGTCGTCATAATGGTAGAACACGGACTAATCTGACAACTGTTTAAAGAAATCCCAGATAATAATACCGGTCGTAACTGATACATTCAAAGAATGCTTCGTCCCATACTGTGGTATTTCTATACACATATCACAGTTATCAACAACACACTGCTGAACACCTTTCACTTCGTTTCCCATAATGACAGCATACTTTTTCGTCTTGTCCAACAAGAGTTTATCCAGCATTGTACTACCTTCCGCCTGTTCCACCGCACAAACAACATACCCATCTTTCTTTAGTTTGTCAACAGCCTCCAATGTATCCTGAAAGTAATGCCATTCCACTGTTTCCTCAGCTCCCAAAGCAGTCTTATGTATTTCCGCATGAGGCGGACAAGCAGTTATTCCGCACAAATAAATAGCTTTCACCCGAAAAGCATCCGAGGTACGAAACACAGAACCAACATTGTTTAAGCTCCTTACGTGGTCGAGTACAACAATAAGAGGTATTTTTTTACTATCTTTGAATGCCTCCGGTGTAAGGCGGTTTAATTCTGTTATCTTCAGTTTACGCATAATCGCTTTTTTTACTTCGGATGCAAAAGTAGTGAATTAAGTGAATACACAGTTGAAAAACTATTGATAAGTAGTGAACACAAAATGAAAAAAAGTTCTTGCTTTATTCAATTTATCGTCTATACACCCCCCTCTTTTTATTATGCAATAAAAGTAACATTTTATTTACTACGACGTATCAACATGGGTTATACACGTATAAACAGCTATCCACTGCTATAAACTTTTACACACACCCTGTTATCAACAAAATACTAAGAAAGTCCGTAAGTAAAAGAAAAACAGCATATAAAGAGTAAATATAGTTGTTAGTATCCTTTTCATAACAGGTCGGCATACCTTAATAACTAACCTGACAAATATTGAAACAGAAATGTATTAACTATTTCAACAGTATATCATATTCATCATATTTTAAATTTAAAATTAAAGATAAATAAGAATATAATATATAACTGTGGATAACTAAGAAGAGGAAAGAGGAAGCAGTATTTTTTCGAAAGGAGATACATATCTTCAAAATAGAGTGTATCCTTTAGGGGAGATAGAGTACACATATTCAAATGTAATTGTTTTAAGCTCTTTTCGTATGTATGATTGAATAAAGTTTTTACCTTTGCAAATTATCAACCATTTGTTGATAAATAGACTAAAACAAAGAGTATCAATGATAAAAACAGATGATAACTTTGTTGATATACTGTAAATACAAAGATTTGAATAGGAGAGAAAAGCGATGCAAAGAAACCAATCAATCGGATATATAGATGCTCCGGTGCCAAAAGATCTAGATTTGAAAGTAGCTGTCGATATGTTACGCAAAGCAAAGAACGCAGTCATCCTTGCCCATTATTATCAGACTGGAGATATACAGGATATAGCTGATTATGTAGGAGATAGCTTGGCTTTGGCTCAATGGGCTGCCAAGACGAAAGCGGATATCATTATTCTTTGTGGAGTTCATTTCATGGGAGAAACAGCCAAAATATTATGTCCGGATAAAAAAGTGCTGGTTCCGGATTTGAATGCCGGTTGTTCTCTGGCCGATAGTTGTCCGGCCCGCGACTTTGCCAAGTTTGTGAAACAGCACCCGGACCATGTAGTTATTTCGTATGTGAATACAACTGCTGCAGTAAAGGCGATGACGGATGTAGTAGTTACTTCCACCAATGCCCGTCAGATTGTGGAAAGTTTTCCGGAAGATACAAAGATAATTTTCGGTCCCGACCGCAATTTAGGTAATTATATCAATAGCATTACCGGACGTAACATGCTTCTTTGGGATGGTGCTTGCCATGTACATGAACAATTTTCATTGGAAAAGATATTAAATTTGAAAAAGCAATATCCGGATGCCGAAGTGATAACCCATCCCGAATGTAAACAACCTATTATACAGGTGTCCGGTTTCGTAGGTTCGACTGCTGCCCTTTTGAAGCACACTATTACGTCCGATAAAAAACAATTCATTGTAGCGACCGAGAGTGGCGTCATTCACGAGATGCGTAAAAAGAGTCCGGATAAGGAATTTATCCCGGCTCCTCCCAACGATAGCACATGCGCTTGTAACGAATGTAATTTCATGCGTTTGAATACAATAGAAAAGTTATACAATTGTCTGAAGTTTGAACTTCCGGAGATTTTCGTGGACGAGGAAGTACAGAAGAAAGCTATCAAACCTATAAAGAAGATGTTGGAAATATCTGAAAAGTTAGGGTTGTAGTTTATCTGTTGATAAGGTTATAAAAAAAGCCGTACGTTTCTTTCCGGAAAAACGTACGGCTTTTTTCGAAAATATGTAAGTATTTTTATTTAACCACCATAATCTTTGTAACAACACTTTCCTTTGAGTCGGGTGTAGCGGCAAATACCAGATAAACGCCTGTCGCCACACGATTTCCGGAACGGTTACGACAGTTCCATGTCAACTGTCCACCGGCTGATTTACCTTGGTAAATGATATTACCGTTTAAATCCGTTATTTTTACATTAGAGTTTTCCATTAATCCGGCAATAGTCACCCGGTCGCTGTATTCTGGTCGTACGGGATTAGGATAAGCATATACGTCCGAATAACTTTCGCTTCCCTTCGTAGCGTCTCCCGTGTAGGAGATAATCCCCTTATCGGTTCCGAAATAGACTTTACCACTCATATTATCGATTGCTATACTTTTGATATTGTTGGAAAGAAGAGGGGAATTATCTGTCGTAAAGTTATAGATTGTTTCCGATGCATCTTCATTTACCAGGAAAACTCCGGAGCTTTCCGTACCTATCCATTTCCGGTTTCCTCCATCGACGGCAATGGCTGTTATTTTCTCACCATCGAGGAAGTAAGTAGGAATACCGTCCTCGTCAATCCGTACGACACGGCTGGCATAGATTACTTCATTCTGTGGATTGTTGCTGGAAGGGGGACAAATAATCAGACCGTTGCCGGTTCCGATAAAAATAGAGTTTGATTTATCTTCCGCCATGCAGTAGAAACCGTTGCTCGGAATGCTTTTTTTGTCTGCTATATTAACGAAGGTGGTATAATAATTATACGTATCATCGGAAGTGTCGTCTATCGTATTATTATCATTTAAAACGAAGATTCCTATTTCTCTACCTTGTGATATGCGGAGAACATTTATCCATTTGTATCCTTTGGAAGTAATAAGAATTTTGTCGATAAGATTGACTTTATTCAAGGGGGCATATTGTAAAGACTTCCAGGTTCCATCAGCTTTTAGTACCTTAATACCTCCGTTTGAAACTTCCGAATTGGTCATCCATAAATTATTATATTTGTCGAAACAGAGACCTTCTACACGGACATAGTTTACATTGTCACCGGTAGTCGATTCCAATGCCGAGTTTCTGTTGTTATAAAGTTTAATACATTCTCCGTCTTTAAACTCAAATATTCCTTCTCCCCATGTCGAAGTATAATAATGATTTGCATCTTTCGGGTCGACGGCAACAGAAGTTACGTCCATATACTTACTGGCTGCTGCTTGTTTAGCTACCAGATTTTCATCATAATTGAACCATTTCGAGTTATCATAAATCATAAAAGTACCGTAAATATTGGAACGGTCCGCCCATCGGTCGCCTCCGACAACGTACAACTTCCCGGCATGTGTTGTCATGAATGCACATAAATTACGTTTAGGTCCGCTGTTTGCTGTAAGAGTATCGGTGAAGAATGTTTCATACTGATTGGAAGATACGTTTTTTTTAATACCTTTCAAACTTTCGTTACCGGCAGCCAGCCAGAAAGTATTTTTGTCTTTCAAAGACGAAATATCCTGGATTGTTCCGGTATTCACTACATCTTTTGTCGTTAATGAAGAGAATATATAAGCCTTATTGGTAGTAAAAGCAATAAGTTTATCGTTTTGAAGTTTCATTTTTTGGATGGTATTATCTTCTATGACAGGATAAATATTTCCGTCGTTCCGCTGGTAATAAACTCCCCTGTCCTTGATTTTGAAACAAAGGACATTTTGAAACAAGGCTATTTGCTGAACAGGACTAACAAAGGATACAGGATGGTTTTGCCAATTGTTTATATCTAACAGATTACTGTTCAGGGAACCTTTCAAGATGGTGTTGTTATTGGTTACAGCATACAAATAGTTGTCTTTTATACATACGGAAGAGACGGATTGGTTCAATTTGTAAGTATCTGTAATCTCTCTTTTCTTCATGTTGATTACCATGATGCCGAATTCGGCCGGCAAATAAGCATATTCGTTATAGAAAAAAATATCATGAATTGTTTTAATATTGATGGAAGATGAATTTAATAAATAAGGGATATTGTAAAATCCTTTTTCATTAAATAAATCTATATTGCCGTTTTCGTATATGATAAGAAGTGTATTTACGTTCGGATTATAACTTATCAGTGTTATTTTCTGGTCGCTTATTCCATCTTGACGGGAGTAAAATTTGATACTGTTGTCCTCTTTCCCGTAGCTAAATAACGAACCTCCTTCCTCCAGTGTGTTCGATTTTGGATTGGCTCCTCTGGCTACGGCAAAAACATAATTGTTTGTTTCGGCCACTTGTATGGTATTATAATAGGAGAGAAGAGCTTCCCATTCTCCAATAGCCTGTGAATAAACCAACTGGGATACGACAGAAAGAAAAAGTAAGATGTAAACGATACGTTTCATTATTTATTCAGCTATTTTAGATAAGAAAGAAACTAATTTATTGACGGCTAAGGCACGATGGCTGATATTGTTCTTGATATCATTTCCCATTTCTGCGAAAGTTTGTGTATGGGTATCAGGAACAAAAATGGGGTCGTAGCCGAAACCGGTTCCTCCCCGTTTATCTTTGATGATGGTTCCATTGATGATTCCTTCGAAAAGATATTCTTTTCCATCCAAAATGAGGGCGATAACAGTCCGAAAACGGGCTTTCCTGTTCTCTTTTCTTTCCATCTCGTAGAGAAGTTTGTTCATGTTAGCTTCGGAGTCATGTTCCGGACCGGCATAACGGGCCGAATAGACACCGGGGGCATTGTCGAGTGCTTCTACTTCCAATCCCGTATCGTCTGAAAAACAGTCGTAACCAAAGTTTTCTTTGATATAACGGGCTTTTTGCAAGGCGTTACCTTCCAATGTATCCGCTGTTTCCGGAATATCGTCATGGCAGTTGATGTCTGAAAGACTCACAATTTCGGTACATCCGGTTGTTATTTTCCGGACTTCGTCCAGTTTATGCTGGTTATTTGTTGCAAATACAAGTTTCATTTTCGTTTTGTATAAATAAAAAAAGCACTTCTATACGATGTATATAACGTATGGAAATGCTTTAAATTGTTTAAATGATTGTTTTATGTCTTTATCTGGTCAAATCCTTCTCCATACACACCTCTGACAATACTTTGTGAAATAAATGCCTGATGGTCTATCTGTTTTACCAGACGAAAGATGGAAACGGACTCAGACTTCTTGGCTAATAATACCACTACTTTGACAGGTTTCCGGGAATATCCGCCTACACCGTCGAGAATGGTACATCCACGGTCCAGGTCATGAATGATTCGTTCAGCTATTTCGTCATACTTTTGGGAGAAGATAAAGAACTGAACCGATTGGCGGTTACCATTCAATACCATATCGAGCACATAATTGCTTATAAACATTTCTACAAAGCCGAACACAATCTTTTCAATGTCATGGAACAGGAAAAATGAAGAACCGATGATGAAAAAATCGCAAAATAATAATGCCCGGCCGATGGATATATTTTTATACTTATTTACAACAGCTCCGATAATATCTGTTCCTCCCGTGCTGCCATTTGCCGAAAATACAAGTCCCAAACCGGCTCCACAAAGGAAGGCTCCGATAATAATGGACATAAAAGGTTGGTCGTGCAGGATAGAATGTCCTTTCAATAACCATTCGAATAATGACAAAGAAGCTGAAAGGGAAAATACTCCGAATATAGTCTTTATCAGAAATTTGAACCCTAAAATTTTCAATGCGGCAAGGAGCAAAACGACATTTATCACGAAATAGGATACGGATACAGGTATTATTCCGTTACTGGCAAAGAAGATTAAAGCACAAATACCGCTGACTCCACCGGTAATGATTTCATTCGAAAGAATGAAAGCGTTGAAGCCAAAGCCGTATAAGAGCGTACCTAATATAATCATCAGGTAATCTTGTACGGCAAAGTAGACTTTGTTGTTTATAAGCTTCATATAATTATCAGATTACGATGTTTACTATCTTTCCGGGAACAACGATAATCTTTTTAGGTGTTTTACCTTCCATCCACTTGGCGGAATACTCATGAGTAAGAGCTGCTTTTTCAATTTCCTCACGGGGCATGTCTGCCGGTAATTGTATACTGAAACGAGCTTTACCGTTGAAGGAAATAGCATAAGTAAGCAGGTTTTCTTTCAGGTATTCTTCTATGCATTCAGGCCATTTAGCATCACATACAGTTGTGTCGTGACCACAAATGTGCCATAACTCTTCGGCAATATGCGGAGCGAACGGAGCAAGCAAAACTGTTAATGGTTCCAAAATAGCCCGTTTATTACATTTCAGGCTGCTCAGCTCGTTTACACAAATCATGAAGGCACTGATGGAAGTATTGTATGAGAAATGTTCGATATCATACGTTACTTTCTTTATCAGTTTGTGTAATGATTTCAGTTCGTCGGCAGTCGGTTCAGCATCTGTCGTTTGTAGGGTTTCCGTATTGCCGAAGAAAAGTCCCCAAAGCTTTTTCAAGAAGCGGTGTACACCGTCGATACCGTTTGTATCCCAAGGTTTGGATTGTTCCAACGGACCTAAGAACATTTCGTACAGTCGAAGTGTGTCGGCTCCGTATTTTTCGACAATCATATCCGGATTTACCACATTAAACATGGATTTGGACATCTTTTCGACTGCCCATCCGCAGATGTATTTGCCGTCTTCCAATATGAATTCGGCATCCTTATATTCCGGGCGCCAGTTTTTGAAGGCTTCGATGTCCAGAATATCGTTTGATACGATGTTTACATCTACGTGAATAGGAGTGACTTCATACTTATCTTTCAGGTTCAAGGAAACAAATTTGTTTGTTCCGTTGATACGGTAAACAAAGTTGGAACGTCCCTGTATCATTCCCTGGTTAATCAACTTTTTAAACGGTTCTTCTTCACAGACAACGCCCAAGTCGAATAAGAACTTGTTCCAGAAGCGGCTGTATATTAAATGACCGGTAGCATGTTCGGTCCCACCGATATACAGGTCTACGTTACGCCAGTATTCATCTACATCTTTAGCAACCAAAGCTTGTTCGTTATGCGGGTCCATGTAACGCAGATAATAAGCGGATGAACCGGCGAATCCAGGCATTGTACAAAGTTCCAACGGAAAGATTGTTTTATTGTCTATTTTGGATACTTCCGTTACTTCTTGCTTTATACTGTCCCAAGCCCATTTCACAGCGTGTCCCAGAGGAGGTTCGCCTGTTTCGGTAGGCAGGAATTTATCTACTTCCGGAAGTTTTAACGGTAATTTATCCACGGGCAACATTTGAGGCATGCCGTCTGCATCGTAATAGACCGGGAATGGTTCGCCCCAATAACGCTGACGGCTGAAAATAGCGTCGCGCAGACGGAAGTTTACTTTTACACGTCCCAGTTTATGCTCTTCCACGAACTTCTTGGTGGCGGCAATCGCTTCTTTTACAGTCAGGCCGTTCAATGACAATTCACAATAGGGAGTTACATCCGGTCTGGGTGAATTGCAGACGATACCTTCTTTGGCATCAAAACTTTCTTCACTTACGTCGCATCCTTCAATCAGCGGGACAATCGGCAAGTTGAAGTGTTTGGCGAAAGCATAGTCGCGACTATCGTGTGCCGGAACTGCCATGATAGCACCTGTTCCATAACCGGCTAATACATAATCGCTAATCCAGATGGGCACCGCGTCACCTGTAAATGGATTGATGGCATAAGAACCACTGAATACACCGGTTACGGAACGGTCGGCGATACGTTCACGTTCCGTACGTTTTTTAGTTCGGTCCAGATAAGCGTCTACTTCCTGCTTTTGCCCGGGAGTCGTGACTTGTGCAACCAATTCGCTTTCAGGAGCCAACACCATGAATGTGACTCCGAACATTGTATCGGCGCGAGTGGTGAAGATAGTAAATTCCAAATCACTGTCTTTTACTTTAAACTGGATTTCAGCACCTTCACTGCGGCCAATCCAGTTGCGTTGCGTTTCTTTCAGAGAATCGGTCCAATCAATCGTATCCAGTCCGTCCAACAAACGTTGTGCGTAAGCGGATACGCGTAAACACCATTGGCGCATGATTTTTTGTTCTACCGGATAACCGCCTCGTTCGGAAACACCGTTTACTACTTCATCGTTGGCTAATACTGTACCCAATGCGGCACACCAGTTTACCATTGTTTCACCCCGGTAAGCAATACGATAGTTTAGCAGGATTTCTTGTTTTTCTTTTTCACTTTTGGCTTTCCATTCATCAGCAGTAAAGCTCAATTCTTCGCCACAGGCAACGTTCAGTCCTTCTGTTCCTACCTGTTCGAAGGCGGCAACCAGTTCGCTGATGGGACGTGCCTGCTTTTCATCGTTGCAGTAGTAACTGTTGAACATTTGGATGAAAGCCCATTGTGTCCATTTATAATATTCGGGGTCGCAAGTACGGATTTCACGGCTCCAATCATAACTGAAACCTATTTTATCCATCTGTTCCCGATAACGGGCAATGTTTTTCTTTGTCGTTACTTCAGGGTGTTGACCGGTTTGGATGGCATATTGTTCGGCAGGCAAACCATACGCATCGTATCCCATGGGATGCAATACGTTGAAGCCCTGTAAACGTTTGTAACGGGAATAAATATCAGAAGCAATATAACCGAGCGGGTGGCCTACATGTAGTCCTGCTCCCGAAGGATAGGGAAACATGTCCAAGACATAATATTTGGGTTTGTCTTCATTCTTTTCAACTTTATAAACCTTGTTGGCAATCCAGTATTCGTGCCACTTCTTCTCAATTTCTCTGAAATTGTACTCCATGATTGTTTATCGTTTATTTTTATCGTTTTCTATTTAAAGCCACAAAGTTAGTGAATTTTGTCATAACGATTTAGTCTTTTATATATCCAATTCTGTTTCTGTGCCTATTTTCCCTTTCTTTATTCTTATTGGCGAGTTCCGCCAAATCGAAATCCAATGGATTACCGGAAACATTTACCTCTTATTCATTTCTTAATAGCGGCCAATTGGGGTCCGGTCTATGTTCGCGAACCATAATATCTTTCAGTTCAGCTACTTTGTCCGGATATTGGTCCAGAATATTATGATTTTCCGACGGGTCGGATGCCAGATTGTATAGTTCGTAGTAAGGCTTGTCACCGCGAATGTTCATGTGAACCAATTTCCATGGGCCTTTTCGTACAGCCTGACGACCGTTCATTTCCTGAAATTCGAAATAAAGGAACTCATGTTCTTTCTGTCCTTTACGATTTTCCAGCAGCGAAAGCATGCTGACACCGTCCATCTCTTTTTGTTTGGCTTTCGGATGAATGATTTCTTCGAATGTAGGCAATACATCCCAGAAAGAACACATGAAATCGGTTTCCGTGCCCGGCTGAACATGTCCCGGCCAAGAGATAATCATTGGTACGCGAATGCCACCTTCGTACAAATCGCGTTTATAACCACGGTAAATGCCATTACTGTTAAAGAAGTCAGGGTCAGCTCCTCCTTCCTTGTGCGGACCATTATCACTGGAAAAAATTATGATGGTATTGTCATACAAACCTTTGTCTTTCAGTTTCTGAACAATTTGTCCGACATATACATCCAGCCGGTAAATCATTGCGGCAAAAGTAGCATGTGGGTAAAATTGCGAACAATAGCCTCCTTTACGGAAAGCCGGATTGCCCGGTTCGGTTCCTTTATAAGGTTTTTCAGGATATAAGCCGCGAAACTTTTTAATGATACTGTCTTCCGGTACAATCAGTTCGGCATGTGGGATGATAGTAGGATACCACATGAAGAATGGTTCGTCCGGATTTATATTATCCAGGTATTCCAAAGCTTTTCCATGAATAAGGTCTTGCGAATAGGTTCCTTTTCCATATTGTACGTTCAGGTTGTTATCGGTCAGTTCCACACGTTTGTCGTTATCCCAGAGATGGTCGGGATAATAACTATGTGCCAGTAATTGGCAATTATATCCGTAGAAAGTGTCGCAACCTTGGTTTTTCGGGTCGCCTGTACTTCCGATATAACCTAATCCCCATTTACCGAAAGCAGAAGTTTTATAGCCTGCGTCTTTCATTACCTGAAAGATAGAGCGGGCATCAGCCGGCAATGGGAATTGTCCTTCCGGTTTCAGTTCCCGGTTTCCGCGGACAGGTGTATGTCCGCTGTGAGTACCTGTCAACAAGCAGGAGCGGGAAGGGGCACTGACGGTAGTCCCCGAATAGCATTGTGTAAAACGCATTCCATTCTGTGCCAGCTTGTCTATGTTGGGTGTCTCAAACTTTTCCTGGCCATAACAGCTGAGGTCGCCATATCCCAAATCATCGGCAAGAATAAAGACTATATTCGGTTTTTTCTCTTTAATTTTTTCTGCGTGAACGAATGGAACTGCAAATAAGATACTTGTTGTGACTAAAATAGATTGTTTCATGGTATGATGCTTTTGTTTAAACGTTTACAAAGTTATGTTTTTTATAAAGAATAGTTATCTTTGAACACAAAATATAAATGTGTACCATGAAAAATATTCTTTACTTGTTTTCTTTTTGCCTTGCATTGGTCATATGTACAGGCTGCTCAAACAGTAAAAACAAGAGTTATTATTTGGATGCAGTAAACGGGAACGATAACCGGAGTGGACTTTCGAAAGCTAAAGCTTGGAAAAGTTTGGAAAAAGTCCGGGGACTTCAGTTGGAACCGGGAGATAAAATATTGCTGAAAAGAGGAACTGTTTTCACCGGTGAACTGGAAATATCAGGACAAGGAACATCAGATAACCGGATTTACGTTGAGGCTTACGGAGAAGGTAGCAAACCTTGTATTGTAGGGAATGACACCTCTCTTTATGCCGTGCATATTTTCAATTCGGACTATTTAACGCTTCAAAACATAGAAATCGTGAATACCGGAAAAGAGCGTAAACCTTTCCGTACCGGTTTAAAAATAGAATGTAAGGATTACGGCGTTTCTAGGAATATAGTAGTGGACAGTGTAGACGTGCGTGATGTAAACGGTTCGCTGGTAAAAGAAAAAGGAGGTGGCAGTGGTATCTTGATTGTGAATGGAGGAAAAGATGTTATTTCCGTATTTGATAGTTTGACTATTCAGAATTGCTGTATCCGGCGCTGTTCGCGTAATGGCATAATTTGGGCTGCTTATAGTAGCCGGGAAAACTGGCATCCCAGCAAACATACGGTGGTTCGCAGAAATCTGATAGAAGAAGTACCGGGAGACGGCATCGTTCCGATAGGGTGTGATAGTACACTGATTGAATATAATATCATGCGTAATTGTCCGGATATTCTTCCCGACTCGGAAGCTGCTGCCGGCATTTGGCCGTGGAGCTGCGACAATACGGTTATTCAGTTTAACGAGGTAAGCGGCCATAAGGCTCCTTGGGATGCGCAAGGTTTTGATTCGGATTGGAATTGTTGTAATACTCTTATCCAGTATAACTATAGCCATGATAATGACGGAGGAATGGTTTTGATTTGTAATTCGGGAGATTCTCCCGCTTCTTTTAATGTAGGTAATATAGGAACGGTTGTTCATTATAACATCAGTGTCAACGACGGACTCCGTAAACGGCCTACGCGTGTCGGCATGTTCTCTCCGATTATTCATTTGGCTGGTCCGGTGAAACGTACGACTATCCGTAATAATATTATTATGGCCGGTTGGAAATCAACAAAAGAGGCGGACCGCAGTATGATGACTTTTGATTCGTGGGGCGGGTATCCCGACAGTACGTTCGTTACCAGGAATATTTTTAATGCACCAGAGGTTAGTACATTTAACTTCACTAAGTCTACAAACAACTTTTTTGAAGGAAATTATTATCAAGGAGAGTTTACCAATATACCGGTCGAGCCAAAAGGGAAAGAGATGCTGGACAGAGAGTACGAACGTCTGTCGAAATTATTGGAAACGGTTGAAATAGGCGGCACCCAAGGTACATTTGTCAATAGAAAGGCTATCCATAAACTTTTTAATATAGACTGGTTGTTTTTTGATATGGATAAAAGATGAAATCAGATACGAACTCTTTTTGTACCTTTGTAGAGTTCAACAGATAAAAATATTATTACCGTGGCGAAGATAGTGGAAACTCCCTTAATGAAGCAATATTTCGATATAAAGGCGAAACATCCCGACGCAATCCTGCTATTCCGTGTGGGCGACTTTTACGAAATGTATGGTGAAGATGCTGTAATCGGAGCTGAAATACTCGGAATTGTACAAACAAAAAAAGCCAATGGACCGGGACAGACAGTCGAAATGGCCGGTTTCCCGCATCATGCCCTCGACAGTTATCTGCCCAAATTGGTACGTGCCGGTAAGCGTGTGGCTATCTGTGACCAGTTGGAAGACCCGAAATTAACGAAAAAATTGGTGAAGCGAGGTATTACCGAATTGGTAACTCCCGGTGTTTCTATCAACGATAATATCCTGAATCATAAAGAGAACAATTTTCTTGCAGCTATTCATTTCGGTAAAGATGTTTGCGGTATTGCTTTTTTGGACATCTCCACCGGTGAATTTCTGACGGCTGAAGGAACAACGGATTATGTGGATAAACTGCTGAATAATTTCTCTCCGAAAGAGGTGTTGGTTGAGCGGGGAAGTCGTAAACGTTTTGAAGAGGTTTTCGGACCCCGTTTTTTTGTCTTTGAACTGGATGACTGGATATTTACATCGGAAGCGGCCAACGACCGCCTACTGAAACATTTTGAAACAAAAAACCTGAAAGGTTTCGGTGTGCAACACCTGAAATTGGGTATCGTTGCTTCCGGTGCCATCCTCTATTATCTGGATCAGACACAACATACGCATATATCTCATATCACCGCTCTTTCCCGGATTGAGGAAGACCGTTATGTCCGTTTGGATAAATTTACGGTACGCAGCTTGGAACTGGTCAGTACGATGAATGAAGAAGGGAGCAGTTTGCTGGACGTACTCGATAAGACTGTTTCGCCGATGGGTTCACGTATGCTGCGTCGTTGGATACTTTTTCCTCTTAAGGATGTCAAGCCTATTCACGAACGGCAGGATGTAGTGGAATATTTCTTTCGCCATCCAGAAATAAAAGAATTATTGGAAGAGAAGCTGGAACAGATTGGCGACTTGGAACGTATTATCTCCAAAGTAGCCGTTGGCCGTGTGTCACCACGGGAAGTAGTACAGCTGAAAGTAGCTCTTCGAGCCATTGAACCCATCAAAGAGGCTTGTACGGCAAGCGACGAGCCGAGCCTCTGCCGTATAGGCGAACAACTGAATGCTTGCAGCCTGATACGCGACCGGATAGAAAAAGAAATCAATAACGACCCTCCTTCGCTATTGAACCGTGGCGGTGTTATTGCGCAAGGAGTAAATGCAGAATTGGATGATTTGCGTGCAGTCGCTTATTCCGGCAAAGATTATCTGCTGAAAGTACAGCAACGCGAAATAGAATTGACAGGAATATCAAGCCTTAAAATAGGTTTCAATAATGTTTTCGGATATTATATTGAAGTGCGTAACGCTTATAAAGACAAAGTTCCTGCCGAATGGATACGCAAGCAGACTTTGGTCAATGCCGAACGTTATATCACTGAAGAATTGAAAGAATACGAAGAAAAGATATTGGGTGCGGAGGAGAAAATACTTTCGTTGGAATCCCGTCTTTTCAATGAACTGGTGCTTTGTCTTTCCGAGTACATACCGCCTATCCAGATAAATGCCAACCTGATTGGACGTCTAGATTGCCTGCTTTCGTTTGCCAAAGTAGCTGAAAGCAACCGCTATATACGTCCGGATGTAAATGACTCGCAGGTAATCGATATTAAAGCCGGCCGCCATCCGGTAATCGAAAAGCAGTTGCCTCCTGGCGAACCTTACATCGCCAACGATGTCTATCTGGATGATGAAAAGCAGCAGATTATTATCATTACCGGGCCGAATATGGCAGGAAAGTCTGCTCTGCTCCGTCAGACGGCGCTGATTACCTTGATGTCGCAGATAGGTTGTTTTGTCCCGGCCGAATGTGCCCATATCGGAATTGTAGATAAAATATTCACGCGTGTGGGAGCTTCGGATAATATATCGTTGGGCGAGTCTACCTTTATGGTGGAAATGAATGAGGCTTCGGATATCCTTAATAACATGTCTTCCCGCAGCCTTGTCCTTTTCGACGAGTTGGGCCGCGGAACCAGCACATACGACGGTATCTCTATAGCCTGGGCAATTGTGGAATATATTCACGAACATCCTAATGCTCGTGCTAAAACGCTTTTTGCCACGCATTACCACGAATTGAATGAAATGGAAGCTTCTTTCAAGCGTATTAAAAACTATAATGTGTCTGTCAAAGAGGTAAACAATAAAGTCATATTCTTGCGTAAGTTGGTTCCGGGCGGCAGCGAACATAGTTTTGGTATCCATGTAGCCAAGATGGCGGGTATGCCGAAAAGTATTGTGAAACGTTCCAACGAAATATTGAAACAACTGGAAACGGAAAATCGCCAAGAGGGTATCAGCACTAAAGAAACGAAAGGTATCAAAAGTAAACCTGTCAAAGACATTGCTTCATCGGCGGATGGATATCAGTTGAGCTTCTTCCAGTTGGACGACCCTATCCTCAGCCAAGTTCGCGATGAAATAAAGAATTTGGATGTGAATAATTTGACCCCTTTGGAAGCATTGAACAAGTTAAGTGAAATAAGGCGTATCATTACAGGAAAATAAAGTCTTGTCTTTTATACTTTTCGGCTGACTTGAATATAAATTTGCTTGGGATGAAATATAAAAAGGACTGTGCTTTTACTCTATAACGCAGTCCTTTTTCGTGGAAAGATATAATTATTATTCTTTTGAGACTTTGAAAAGATAAGTGCCGGAACCGATAGTGGCAACGGTGTATTTGTCAGTTTCTTTCTTATAGCTTATTCCGGAAACATCTTTCAATGGTATGCCGCTTTCTGTTATCTGTTCTGTATTTTTAGCTGGTAAATATACGGATGCTCGGCTGTTTGCCGGTACTTCCACCCGGACGATGAACTCTTTTTCGTTGTCTTTCCAGTCGGAGACAATTAATCCGTACGGCGATTGATAAGAGGCTTCTGCTTCACGGACATCACCTACCGGTTCAGGTTTGATGACAATGTGTTTAAATCCGAACGAATCATCCTGTTGGCGGATACCCCCCAGTCCGCTGAACAACCATTCCATCAGATGACCCAACATAAAATGATTGTTGGATATAAAGCCGTATGCTTGCCAGGATTCGGTAAGAGCGGTTGCTCCATGTGCCAACTGCCAACCGTATCCCGGAGTATCATATTTGCAGTTCATATCATAAATAACATCTGAGGCGCCCCCTGCTTCGAGTGCACGCAATACGTAACGATAGCCAACGTCGCCTGCTGTAAGTGCATTGTTTCGTCCGCGAATGTCGGCAACCAAGTTGTCGAATACTTTTTGTTTATTTTCCGGAGTTGTCAGTCCCATATAAAGGGCTACAGCATTTGCCGCCTGGCTGTTTCGTTCATATTTTTGGGTAGACGGCTCCCAGAAAGTTTGATTGAAAGCCTCTTTTATCTTTGTGGCCAGTTCGCCGTATTTACGGGCATCCTCCTGTTTGCCTAAAAGATTCGCCATTTTTTCCATTAGCGTAACATCATAGTAATAAATGGCAGTGGCTGTCACACCATTTGAAGTCAATTGCGCCTCTCCCGGACTATTCGGACCGATATCGAACCAGTCTCCCAATCCGTAAGCTATAATATGGTTGTTGGCTTTTGAAGATAAGTAGTCGATATAACGCTGCATATCAGGATAATAAGTTTCAATCAGACGGGTATCGCCATACCATTGGTAAATATACCAAGGACTGATGATAAAGGTGCTTCCCCATTCCGGTGTATCTTTGAAACCACCTTCAAATTCGACCAGTTCCGGGGCAATGGCCGGAACCATGCCATTTGCAGCTTGTGTAGAACGAATATCATTGAATATCTTTTCATACATACGGGCCAGATTGTAGCGGTATTGCACGGAATATTGCATGAGATGCGTCTGCTCCAACCAGCCTAACTTTTCGCGGTGCGGACAATCGGTCAGGACGCTTGCCATATTGCTGCGAATAGCCCAATCTATTAATTCATACGTTTGATTGAATAGTGGTTTTGAGCAATGAAAACGTCCTACGTTTTCTGCTGAATTGCAGGTGTGGAGGCCTGTGATTTCTGTAATTTCTGGTAATCCGTCCGGATTGGGTTGTCCGGCAGGAACAGCTCCTTCCACTTGTACGTAACGGAAACCGTAATAAGTAAATTGTGGTTGCCAGCTTTCTGTTCCTTTACCTTTCGGAGTGTAACTGAACCAATAAGGAGCACCGGATGCGCTCTGGTTCACTGTACTGTCCGGGTTCAATAATTCGGCCGGATAAAGTTTGACAGGCTGTTTATCCTTAGCGTTCAGGGAGAGGCGTACGATACCTGAGAAGTTTTGTCCCAAATCATACACCCATTGTCCTTGACGAGTCTTAAAAAGACGGACAGTCGGAATAGGGTCGCGTACAATCAATGGTGCGGAACGTTGGGAGATGAGTCGTGTCTTCCAACCGGTATTTAGGGCTTTATTCCAGGAACGAGTATCGAATCCGGGTTCCATCCAACCATCCTGTTCTTTGTTGGCATCGTAGTCTTCACCTCCGTAGATACTGCTGTAAGTAACCGGACTTTCGGTTGCTTTCCAGTCCGTATCGGTTACTATATTTTGCGTACTGCCGTCCGTATAGTCAATTTGTAGTTTCATAAGCAGACGGGGAGCACCGTAAGAGGCGAGGAGTTTGAAATATCGTTCGCGCGGGATATTGAAAAAACCGTTTCCCAGCATAACCCCTATGACGTTCTGTCCCTGTTTCAATTGGTCGGAAATATCGAAGGATATATACAGGGCGCATTTATCGTATTTCGTCCATCCAGGATCAAGAAAATGATTGCCAATTTTATCTCCGTTCAGGAACATATCGAAATGTCCAAGGCCGGAAACATAAGCTATAGCCCGCTTTATCGGTTTTTGAACCGTAAATTCTTTCCGGAATTGAGGCATATGATACAGACCAATTTTTTTGCCTTTTAATTCCCGGTCTACGTTTGCCAGGCCGTGTAATCCGGTCGTTATAATTTCGTCTTTCTTATCCTTTTCCAGTGCAATCCACTTAGCATTATTCCAATCTTTTTCCGAGAGAAGCCCCATACCGAACCGGTTAATCATGCTCCAGGGAGAAGGATTTCCCTCTTTATCCCAAGTTTTAACTTTCCAGTAATAGACTTGTCCAGCTTTCAATTCTTTACCTTTGAAAGGGACAAGGATGGAAGTGGAAGAAAGATTTTTTCCACTATCCCATATATTTCCGTTCTCTGCCTGCAGTTTTTCCGGTGAGTCGGCCACCAGAATTTGCCAAGCTGATTGTTCGAAGTTTCGCGTTTGCGCTTGGATTTGCCAGCTGAAACGGGGTTCTTTTGTTTCAATACCCAATGGGTTTTCTTCCTGTTCGCATAAGAGATTGTACACGGTATGCTTGCTTTCCGCTTGTAATAGGAAGGGAAGAAGCACCAATAAGAAGCAAATACTGATTAATCTGTTATTCATAAGAATACTTTTTTATTTGAAAAATAGCCGGGCTTTCCGAGAAAAACCGTACGTCTTTTATTTAAAAACCGTAAGACTTTTCCGGAAAAGCCGTTAGGCTTTTTTATGTATGTTAATGAACTAATTCAAAGTCTTCCATCAATCCGTAGTCAATCATCTGGTAATCGTTTCCGGGAATGGGTTTGTCCACATTTTTCCAGTGCCACGGAGAAGCAAGTCCGGGAGCCGGATTTCTATAATGTGGGCCTAACAGATTTTTAAGGCTACCGATGACATGAACGTCTATTTGGTTGCTACCTTCTTTCAGCAATGGCGTTATGTCCAGTTTCCAAGGGTTGAAAGCGATAATGCCAGCCTTCTTTCCGTTGACGTAAACCTCTGATACTGTACCGTTCCATTTATTCAGTTTTACAGCATATCGGCCGGTTATTTTGTCCACTTTATACTCTTTGCTGTAGCGCATATCCCAGGAATAGAACGGTTGTTTCTGCTTTTTCCAACTGCCCAATGTAAGAGTTTCCACCGGTGCGCTGATACTCCACCCTTCCTTTTCGGGGACGACAGAGAAGTTTCCTATGATGTAAACCGGTTCGATTTCAGCAAAAATACTCATCGGGTTGATGCTCAATTCGATTGTATTATTCCCTTTTTTTATCTCTTTTCCTATCTGGTAAACGCCGAAAGAGCGGTCCAGCCACCATTCGTCCGGCAATGCTTTTACTTCTGTACCGTTTATTTTGACTGTGAACAGTTCGGGGCGTTCGGATACTAATTTCATACCGGAATAATCGAAAGCATCGTTAATCGTAAAATGATAGGAAGCTTTGAAGCCACCATCTTTGAAGTTATCGCGGTCCAGGATGTTCCGTTTGTATTGAACAGAGGTGTTCCAGGGATTACCGTTTGCAAATCCATGTGCTTTAAAAGCGATGTCGGCTGCTTGGGAGAAATGAACTTTCTTATGAGTTTCACCTTTGACTGTCACGTCGCAGAAGTCGATTGTCAAAGCATTGTCCTTCAGTCGGCTGACGGTAGTCTGGTTGGTTGATGCAACAGGAGTGTCACCTATTTTTGCAGGAGGTACCGGATAATCCTTCTGGCTTCCCCTTGTGCAATAGAGCAATAGACTTCCTGCCGGTTCGATTCGGAAAGAAAGATTTTGTTTGTTTCCCTCTTTTTGAGAAGGATAAGTATAGATTTCTCCATTCATCGCATTCATTTCGAGGATAGTTTTTGCCGGGATGGAAAGAGTTCCGTTGGCGGTTTCATCCATTGATGCGTTTACTAAAAACAGTAATTCGCCGTCTGCAAACCGGCGACGCTGGTGATACAGGCTTCCACCGTTGGTATTTATCCGGAAATCACTATTGGTAAAGTATTTGTCGATTACCTCTTTGTTCAATTCCGGAACGGGTATAATGGAGGTGTTCAACAAGAATTCCGACAGTTCTGAACTTTCTGCCCCATCTATTAATGTCGGTGCGGAAAAAGTAATGATTCGGCCTCCTTGTCGTACAAATTGCCGTAGCAAATCGAAAGTTGGCTTGTTGAGTGTTTCCATCATCGGGGGTAGTACAACTGTGGAGTAGGAGGTTTTACCCACGATGAAACGGCCTTTTTCTGCTTTTCCGAGGTCTTTGATAATGTTTTCTGAGCCGAGGTCATATTCTACCTGGTTCTTTTCCAGTTTTGTTATGAAAGTCTGGAAAGCGGTTCCTATTTCCATTAATTTCGGAGAACTGCCGGTATGGGCATAATAACTCCAGAGCGTCGAGTTGGGTTCGAGTATCAGAATATCATTTTTCTGGATACCTTTGCTCAATACTAAAGAAAGACGTCCGAAATAATCGTTTAGTTCGCGGTAGTTCGGCCACCAGGGTGAATGGTAGGTAAAGACGGGAGGATAATCATATTTGCGAGCTCCGGTCAGAGTCATGTGTGCCAGATGTTGGTTCATGAAGTTGACTCCCAATACGTATTCCCAATCACCGAGTCGTTTGAAGTCCTTAAATGTTTCGTCCCAGCCTCCTCCTCCGTAAGTTTCACTGAGAGTACGGCTACAGCCGGTTTGGTTGGCTGCGCTTCGGAGTTCTTTGACGGAACGAATGTTGCCGAACTGAGCTTGCGGGTTGGTTTCGTCAAATTGGTTGAACAGCATGTCGATAGCCGGAACTTGATGCCAGGCGTACATTGCCATATTATCCGGTCCGTCGTTCATTTGAGGCCAGCCGTGTTCCCAGTAGTGGCCGGTCCATTCCAGGTTGTTTGCTTCGCAATAGTTATGATAGGGCTTGGACCAGCGGTCTATAAACAGTTGCAGTAAAGTTTCCATATAATTATGGCGGACTTGTTTATAGTTGCCTGTTTCTTCGTTTAGGAGTGGAATAAGCGGTTTGAGGTCGTAGCCCCATCGTTTTTGAAATACTTCAAACAAGTCCGGAGTCCAGCGCAGACCGCCGGGAGAACTAATGTTGGGTTCGTCGGTAAAAATACCGAGAACGGCTGTTCCGAATTCGTTCTTGATAGTCTTTTCATACCCTTTCATGGTTGTTTCAAGAAACTTATCCGTAACACCGGGTACCAACAAGTCGACATACGAGTATCCGCCATACCAGTCCGACTTGCCTAAATAAGTCTTTTTATACAGGTAATATTCTCCTTTGTTGCTTTTGTATTTGTCCGGATTTTGGGAAATATCCGTCCATTTATCGCCTTCTTTTTTGAGGATGATGAAGTACTCGTCCGTTTTGTCGGGTAAGAGTTCTGTTTTGGTGAGAGCCAGTCCTTGTCCCTGATTATACGATTCGGGCATTTCTTCCGGAACGTGTCCTCCTGCAAATCCGCTGGGATAAGAGTTCTCATCGTAAATCCATATATTCATTCCCATCTCCTTTCCTTTATTCACAGCATGGCGGTAGAGGGAGTACCACTCGTCGGACATGTATTCCGTTATCATACCGGGTCGGGGATGAATAAAAGTCCCTCCACATCCGGCATCTTTGAATTCTTTCAGCATTCGGTCTATTTCAGTTTCCGTAACTTTCCCGTTCCATACCATGAAAGGGGCAGTACGGAACTCGGATGGAGGATTGGAAAATTGTGCTTCCAAGGTAACAAAGCTGTCGGTTGTCTCCGCTTTTTTGCCATAACACCCGGTCATTGCAAAGGACAGGAATATTCCTGCTACGGCATACGTCATGTTTTTGATAATCTGTTGTGTTGTCATGGTGATATTAATAAAAAAGACCTTTACTGCAAAAGTAAAAGTCTTTTTTATAATCTGGCTATAAATCTCCGGAATTCGGAACTGTAAAAGTCATTTTATTCTTTTTGTATCGAAATGCTGTTTGCCACATCGCGTATATCTTGCAACGTAAAGTTGCCGGTAATCCGGATAACGACATAGCTGGAGTCGGCATCGGCAAGCATAATCATTTCGCTGACGCGATTGCCTTCTTGTTCGATATAGAAGGTTGCCTTGGTATCTTTATCCTTGACGCGCATTAAGAGTTCATGAGATTTTCCGATGTGGGAAGTAAAGTCTTTACGCATCATTTCCTTTGTTTCCTGGTTCTCGGAAGTGAGGATTTGCAGGTTATCTATTTTTCCTTTCAGGTTCATCAGGTTGAGTCCGCCGCTTTCGATGCTCGGCATCATCTGGAACATGGCTTTGGAGATGAATACGGAGGTGACATTATCCATGTCCGCATATTTTTCGAACAGTTTGTCTTGGGCCATACAAAGAGTTGTGCAGCAAAGGAAAAGGAGGAGGAATATATTTTTAGCTTTCATCTTTTTAATCATTTAAATGTTTGTTCAATATGTTGTTTACTTTATTTATCTCTTGTTGGGCATTGTCCATCTGGTTGAAACCTTTATTTAGGTTTTGCGACATCAAAAGCAATGCTTTCTGAGCAGTGGCCGCAGCCTCTTTCGGGTTTGTATAGGTGTCTGCCATTTGTTCATGAGGTTGTAGGGGAGTACTGTATTGGAATATGCCGACACATAAAAGGATAGCTGCGGCTATTCCGCTTACCCAGTACAGGGAGCGTTTCAGGTTGAATGAACGAGTCTTCTTTTCTTCTTCTGCCGCCCAACTGTCTATTTGCCGTTCCAGCCGTTCGGAGAGTCCTTTTGGCAAAGCCTGCTCTTCTCGGAGGGCTTTGTTTATTAAATCATCAATTTCTTTATCGTTCATGTTCGTATATATAAAGTTTATTAACTTGTTCCCGTATTATTTTTCGTGCCCGGGAGAGAAGCACCCGTATGTTTACGGCGCTGAGACCGGTTATCTCTTCTATTTCTTCGATTGAACAGTCATTTATGCCTCGTAACTTCATCACTTGCCGCTGATTATCCGGTAGTCGGTTGATGAGGCGGCATATCAGCTGTAATTTATCGGTTGCCTCCAGCTCCTTTTCCGGTGAACTGTCTGCGGCGAGTGTTACGACTTCCGTTATTTCTTCTTCGTGCCTATTGGCATGTGCAGAGCGAAGATAGTCGAGACAAAGGTTTTTGACTAATGTGACGCAGAAAGCTTCCGGATTTTGAACGTCTATCAGTTCTTCCCTCCGGCTCCATAATTTATAATAAGCATCCTGAAGTATATCTTCGGCATCGGCTTTGTTTTCAACCAAAGCCCAGGCAATCCTGAAGAGTTTGGGATGGAGCGGAAGAAATAGCCGTTTGAAGCTATTAATGTCCATTTTTATGTTCCTTTACCACTTGTTCCAAATCCGAAGGTTTGATTTTACCTTTGATACGGATAAGCGCATTATCTTCACCGGTACAAAAAATAACCAATTCCCGAATCATTTTTTTGTCGATGCGGACCATAACTTTTACATGATTATTGTCTTCATTGGAAGTAATCATGGTTTCGAACCGGTCGTCTTTAAGTTTGCGGATGGCTGTCCGAAGGTTTTCTTTCACGTCCTTGCTGCAATCATCGAAATCTAAAACTTCAATGCCGTTAACACCCATTGTTTCGGTGAATATACTACTCAGTTTCATGATTATCGGACCGATGCTGACGCGTGTGACATTTTCTTTTTTGGCAAACTCGTTGAATAGTTTGTCTATGTTCTGGCTGTATATAGCCTGACAGGTTAAAATTAAAACCAAAATTGCAATGTATTTTTTCATTCCCAAATGTATTAATCGTTATTGATTCCGTTTATATCTGCCTTTCTGCGCGCTTTTGAAAGGCGTTCATAAAGTAGACGGAAACGAAAACAAAGTTGTTACAAAGAAAAAGAAAAAATTTATATTTTCTCTTTACTTTCAGCTATTTCAACAAAGTAGACACTGGAACATATCAATAGGATAGCGAATAGTTGTGTCCAGCTAAAGCGATCCTGACCGATGGATAAGGATACGATGGTGGCGACAATCAAAATAAGGTATCCATAGATGGCAACCAGCGTAGTGCTTAAATATTTCAATCCGATAGGTACCAGCAGATAACTGATGACCGTAGGGAAAATCAAAACGAACATCAGGATAAGGAAAGGTGTCCAATGTAACGGTAGCGTAAATACACGAGCATCAAATCCTGTAAAGGCCGACACGATGAGGGCCGAAAAGGCGGCCCCGGTGAATGTATATTTCAACATAGTCATTATTCCGACTTTACTTAATATGCGGTTGCTGATAACCAGATAAATGGCATAGGCAAACGAACTCATCAAACAAAGCACGTTTCCTGTAAAGGCATCTGCCGCCAAGTCATCGCTTTTTTGTGTAAGAATACAAAGCAAAGCGCCTCCCAAACCTATCAGGATACCGGTAATTTTCATGCCGGTAATTTTTTCTTTGAAGAATACTACGGCCAGAATGAATACCCAAATGGGTTCGAGACTGCTGAAGATGGAACTGGATACAGGCGTCGTCTTACTTAATCCAATCAAGTAAAAGAACATAAAACCATAGATGCCGAGTGCCCCCAATAGGAAAAGATATACTTTTTCTTTTGCGGTGGATGTTTCCGGTTTGGTGAATATCCCGATAATCCAGAATGCGATTGCGGCGAAAACACATCGTAATGTGGCACCTGAAAGTGGAGTTATCCATACGGGCAACAGATACTTGAGTGCATTCATGTTCAGACCGCTCAGGGTTTTGGAGATAATCATGCAGATGTTGGCTTCTGTAATTTTATTCTTCATACTTCATTGTTTTTTATATTATGTGGATTTAAAGCTGTCGTTAAACAGGAAAGATTCTTGTTTCAGATAGGCCCAAGCCGCTGCAATCAGAGCAATAATCATATTGAATATGAAAGCGAATTGTTGTGTTTCGATATGAAACAAGTCCTTGAATACATTGATAATGAAAGGACATAATAAGATTGCCAGATAATTCATGGACATGACAAAAGCCAATGCCAATGTTATTTTTTCCGGAATAGCCGTCCGGGTTGTTTTATCGTAAGCAATGGGCTGAATGATGCCGTAGCCGAAACCGGCAAAGATACATCCCAGCCCGATTAACCATTCGGTGCGGGAAACCAGTATCAGTGCCATGCCGGCAGCTATGGAAAGGAGGCTGTAAAACTTGGTTTTGCTGCCGAAATAAGTTACAATCTGGTTTAGAATAAATCCGGGAGCCATAATTGCCAAGAAGAACAAAGAAATCATGATACCGGAATTACCGCTGGTAAAATGATACTCCTTCATAAGGAAAGGCAGGTTGAAACTGACAATAATAACCAGATAAGTAGCAAGTCCGTAAAAAGCCATTATCTGCATTAAATGTTTGATTTGGATACCGAATTTTCCAAAAGAGCTACTGTGGGCAGTCTGAGCATTTCCGGCTTTATTGTTTTTAAGTTCGGCTCCGGCCGGGTAAGGAGAAATATTCTTTTTCAAATAGAAGGAAAGAACGATTGATATTAATGGGAATAAATAAACAAGAAAGGGGAGATGCCAGTTTATTTCAGCCAGATAACCGGTCAATATGGTTGCCAGTACTAACGTAACATTTGTAATTGCAGAACTGAAGCCGAATTGTTTGGTACGGTATGAACCGGTGAAAAATCGTGAGATAAGCCCTGTCGATAAGGGAACAATCAGTCCGGAACCAATACCCAATAAGGCGCTGACGACAATCAGTTGCCACATCTTTGTGGAAAGTAAATATAAAATACCACTGAGTGAGAATATGACCAGTCCGATTTGTAACAGATATATATTATTAATCTTCTCCGTCAGTTTACCGGATAAGATGATAAAAGGGATAATCAGCAGTGAAGGAAGAGAGGAAAGCATCTGTATGTCCAGTTCCGTCGAAGTTGGGAAAATCAGGGATAATTTTCCCAGAATGGGAGAGACGGCCAGACCAGGCAATGCATTCAGAGCTGATATTGACCATATACCTATTAATGTAATAAGGGGAATTGTCCCCTGTCCGGTCTGTATTCGCATAATCGTTTAGTTTTGTGAATGCGCTAATGAGCGATTTATTGTACTGAAACAATACTGAATAACAAATGTTCACTTTTTCGTCTTATATACTTCTAAAATGTATTAACATTTGGCTTTTAGGTTAAAATACGCGTAGTTTTTGGCACTCTTTTATAACATTATTTTAATAAACCCCAAATATTGCATGTTTAACCAAATTCGCAGAACAATTGCGAATAGTAGCTGTTTTTGCCATACAATCGACCGAAATATGTCGATAACGCCATTAATAATTAAAAACAAAAAAGACATGGAAGATTCTAATTTTAGAAAAGGTGATGCCAAAACAGCGATTTTTGGCTCGGAAAAGATGTTGCAAGCCTCTCCGGTAGACAAAATTCCTGATGGACCTACAACTCCGGAAATTGCTTATCAGATGGTAAAAGATGAAACGTATGCACAGACTCAGCCCCGTCTGAACCTGGCAACATTTGTGACCACTTACATGGATGATTATGCAACTAAGCTGATGAATGAGGCAATTAGTATCAACTACATTGATGAAACAGAGTATCCGCGTATTGCCGTTATGAATGCTAAATGTATTAACATTGTGGCTAATTTGTGGAATACCCCCGAGCAGGCAAAATGGAAAGCCGGTGCGTTAGCTATCGGTTCGTCCGAAGCATGTATGCTGGGTGGTGTTGCAGCATGGCTGCGTTGGCGTAAAAAGAGATTGGCCGCCGGTAAGCCTGTAGATAAACCTAATTTCATTATCTCTACCGGTTTCCAGGTTGTATGGGAAAAGTTTGCCCAGCTTTGGCAGATTGAGATGCGTCAGGTTTCTCTGACCTTGGACAAGACTACTCTTGACCCGGAAGAAGCATTGAAAATGTGTGATGAAAATACGATTTGTATCGTTCCTATCCAAGGGGTTACATGGACAGGGCTGAATGATGATGTTGAAGCATTGGATAAAGCTCTTGATGCTTATAATGCAAAAACCGGATATGACATTCCTATTCACGTGGATGCTGCTTCCGGCGGTTTTATTCTTCCGTTCCTGAAACCGGAATTGAAGTGGGATTTCCGTCTGAAATGGGTACTTTCCATCAGTACTTCCGGACATAAGTTCGGTTTGGTTTACCCGGGATTAGGCTGGGTAGTATGGAAAGATAAATCTTATTTGCCCGACTCTATGTCTTTCAGTGTAAATTATCTGGGTGCTAATATTACGCAGGTTGGCTTGAATTTCTCTCGTCCTGCCGCACAAATTCTCGGACAGTATTACCAGTTTATCCGTCTTGGCTTTGAAGGATACAAGGCTATTCAGCAAAACAGTATGGAGATTACTCAATATTTGCATGATGAAATCGGCAAAATGGCTCCGTTTGTAAATTACAGCAATGAAGTAGTGAACCCTCTGTTTATCTGGTATCTGAAACCGGATTATGCAAAGCAGGCAAAATGGACTTTGTACGATTTGCAAGATAAATTGAAACAAAGCGGTTGGATGGTTCCGGCTTACACCTTGCCTAACAATCTTGAAAGTTATGTAGTTATGCGTATTGTTGCCCGTCAGGGATTTAGCCGTGATATGGCCGATATGCTACTGAACGATATCAATGCTGCTATAACAGAACTGGAAAAATTGGAATATCCTACTCCTACACGTATTGCACAAGACAAGAATCTGGAAGTAAAAGGTTCTGTGTTTACTCATACAGGTGTGTCTTGCAAAAAGTAATTCTGTTGGCTATATATATACTCAAGAGTATCCTCAGCACCTGGTGGGCTGAGGACTCTTTTATTCAGAGTCATAAAAAGCATTAATAATATAATTTATGAATAAAACGATTTCCGTTTCACAAATAAAAGAAATAGCCCAGGAAGCTTACGAGACATTCAAAACGAATACAGATGGGAAAAATGCGGATTATATTCCTTATTTGGCTAATATCGATAAAAATCTGTTCGGTATAAGTATTTGCTTATTGGATGGTAAGACTATTACACTGGGTGATTATGATTACCGTTTCGGTATCGAATCCGTTTCAAAGGTGCATACTGCTATTTTGGCCCTTCGCCAGTATGGTGCACAAAAGTTGCTTGAGATGATTGGAGCTGATGCTACCGGTCTGCCTTTCAACTCGATTATGGCTATCCTGTTGGAAAAGGACCATCCGTCTACTCCGTTGGTAAATGCCGGTGCTATTACTGCTTGTAGTATGGTACAACCAATAGGAGATGCGGATAAGAAATGGGATGCTATCGTGCAGAATATTACTGAGTTGTGTGGCAGTGCCCCTCAACTGATAGACGAATTGTACAAATCCGAATCGGCTACAAATTTCAACAACCGCTCTATTGCTTGGTTATTGAAAAATTATAATCGTATTTATGATGACCCGGATATGTCGCTCGACCTGTATACTCGTCAATGTTCATTAGGCATTACTGCCCAACAACTGTCTGTTGCGGCTGCTACAGTTGCTAATAAAGGAATGAATCCGTTGACTAAAAAGCAAGTGTTTGATGCGGAATTATCTCCGAAAATCACTTCTTTGGTAGCTACTGTCGGTTTCTATGAACATACAGGTGACTGGTTGTACACATCAGGTATCCCTGCAAAGACCGGTGTCGGCGGTGGTGTCATGGGGATTATGCCAGGCTTGTTCGGTATTTCAGCCTTTGCTCCTCCTATCGATAGTGCCGGTAATTCGGTAAAAGCTCAGTTGGCAATTAAGTATATAATGAATAAACTGGGTCTGTCCATTTTTGGAAGTGACCGGTTTACGATCACCGAATAAAACGGTTTATTCTTTTAGTTGGCGTGTCTCCCGGCTTTGTACAACAAAGTGTAGGGAGGCACGTTTGCTTTAAGGTTGTTCTGGTGTTCTTGTAATGGTGTTTTGTTGCTGTTCGTAAAAAGCTTCTTTCTTTTTATTGGCATTTTGTACCAAGCTGGTGACATAGACTGTAAAAATAGGGAACATCATCATACCCAAAGCTGCCAATAGAACCGATAATATCCGCCCTGTCGGTGTTACGGCATATACGTTGGAACCAACGGTTGTCACATCCATAAAGGCCCACCAAAGGGCATCGTTGTAACCTTGTACTTCCGGGTTTACTTTATGTTCGAGTACGAAAAATATCAAGCTGGAAAAATAGACAGTAGCCAATAGCATTGTCAGATAGGATACGAACAGACCGGAAGCTTTATTGGATGTTAGCCAACCTACCACGATAGCCAGTGCGTACCCGCTTCGTACCAACGGAATAAAGCGGAGGAAATAGGTTACTTCCGGTGAAAAAGTGAAGCCGTAATAATTGATAATATTAAGATAGGGTATTGAAACGAGCAGGAAGATTAAGTGTGTTTGTAAATAATGTATTTTATGTTTTGATAAGAAAAACTCCAGTACGAAATCAGTAATAAAGAACATACAAATCCAAAATTGCGTTTTCAGGTAAGAGGGTTGCGTAATAAATGGAATGTTATTGAAAGTGTCAATAGAAATATCAACAATGAGAAAAAGGGAAAGCAATAGTATCATGATGTGTAAGACTCCGTAAATACCTTTTTTCTCGTAGAAGAAATCACTGAATGCAGTTTTCATTATCTCTAAAATTTAGGTGTTTAGACATATTTTTATTTAGGCTGAAAAACAACAAAGTGACACATTTTGTTTTTAACACCTATCTGTTAATTAACCAAGTTTGACATCTTGTTGACAAACTAACACAATAAGCAGTTGTTATACTGACATATCGAAGCGAAACTAAACTAAACAAAATTCACTTTTTAATAGTAAAATTCATGGCAAATATTGGAAAAGCAGTAAAACTTGGAGTCTTTACTCTTGCGATTATGAATGTTACGGCAGTCGTTTCACTCCGCGGACTGCCTGCCGAAGCCGTATATGGGCTTAGTTCGGCTTTTTATTACTTGTTTGCAGCGGTTGTATTCCTGATTCCTACTTCACTGGTTGCGGCGGAATTGGCCGCTATGTTCCAGGACAAACAGGGTGGAGTCTTCCGGTGGGTAGGCGAGGCCTACGGTAAGAAATGGGGCTTTCTGGCCATTTGGGTACAATGGATTGAAAGTACAATCTGGTATCCTACCGTATTGACCTTTGGTGCCGTATCAATTGCATTTATCGGAATGAACGATGCACATGATATGGTATTGGCTTCAAACAAGATGTACACGTTGGTTGTGGTGTTGATTATTTACTGGTTGGCCACTTTTATTTCCTTGAAAGGCTTGAGTTGGGTCGGTAAAGTGGCAAAAGTCGGTGGTATTGTCGGAACCATTGTTCCAGCAGCTTTGCTGATTATTCTGGGGATTGTCTATCTCTCTATGGGTGGACATTCGAATATGGATTTCCATGGTAAGTTCTTCCCGGATTTTACAAAGTTCGATAATTTGGTTCTGGCGTCCAGCATCTTCCTTTTTTATGCCGGTATGGAAATGGGCGGTATTCACGTGAAAGATGTGGAAAATCCTACTAAAAACTATCCGAAAGCCGTATTTATCGGTGCGCTTATTACAGTTATTATCTTTGTTTTGGGTACATTCGCATTGGGTGTTATCATTCCGGAAAAAGACATCAACTTGACACAGAGCCTATTGGTCGGTTTCGACAATTATTTTAAGTTTATTCATGCTTCCTGGTTGTCGCCGATTATTGCGGTGGCTTTGGCATTCGGTGTATTGGCCGGTGTATTGACTTGGGTTGCCGGTCCGTCCAAAGGTATTTTTGCCGTAGGTAAAGCCGGTTATTTACCTCCGTTCTTCCAGAAAACAAATAAGCTGGGTGTTCAGAAGAACATTCTTTTGATACAGGGTCTGGCCGTTACTTTGCTGAGCTTATTGTTCGTGGTAATGCCTTCCGTTCAGAGTTTCTATCAAATTTTGTCGCAGCTGACAGTTATTCTTTATCTGATTATGTACATGCTGATGTTTTCCGGTGCTATCGCTTTGCGTTATCGCATGAAAAAAGCCGGTCGTCCGTTCCGTATCGGTAAGAGTGGAAACGGCCTGATGTGGTTTATCGGCGGTTTGGGTTTCTGTGGTTCATTGTTGGCATTTGTTCTGAGCTTTATTCCGCCCAGCCAGATTTCGACAGGAAATAATACCGTATGGTTTGCCGTATTGATTATCGGTGCTATTATTGTAGTTGCTGCCCCGTTTATCATTTACGCATCCAAGAAACCGACATGGGTAGATCCGAATACGCAGTTCGAACCGTTCCACTGGGAAGAAGCCCAAACTGTCCAGGCAGATACCACCGGAACAACTGCCGGTTCTTCCGCATCTGCAACAAGCGGGACTACAAGTAGTACGACAAGTACTTCTTCCCCGACTTCCGGTAAAGTGTAAATTCGTACTCTGACATATACTTTTGATTAAAGAGCATGTTGCAAAAGTACCTAATTCCTCTGCCAAGTACAGGAATAAAGTACTTTTGTAACGCTCTCTTTTGTTTTATAACTGAATAGTTTGCCTATTCCCTTCCCCGATAGTTATATTCTTCAAAGAAATCTCTTTTTTATTGCCGGCTTTTAATTTTTTCAGATTTAAGGAACCTTTCAGAACTTCAATGACAACATCGGAAGGAGAAACCGTACAAATTCCCCACGCATACCCGTTACTCCAGAAATAACGTCCCGGTTGTTCTGTTATATACATGGATTGTTCTACTCCCGAATACTGAAAACCGCTTAGAGCGAGAATAGCACTCCAACTTGCCATCGAACGGGCATAATGATGTCCGCATTCCGGTTCACTGAAAGGATTGCGTTTTGCACCGTCGTGGCGGTCACGGACAGCTTGTATGCAAGTTAAAGCCTCTTTCTCCATTCCTTCGTATATCATGCCGGTAGCCGCACAATATTCAAATCCCGTCATTACTTCTGCAAAATAGGGGAAAGGAACTTCCAAACGACCGTTTGGCCAAGAAGCCATTAGTAGACCGGACTCATTTCCCATAACGTACGAACGCATATTGTTGAAATGACGACTGAAATCTTTGACATAATTATATTTCATGATACTTTTCAGCGTAGTTCGGATATGCTCCTTGTTTCCCAAATAACCTAAGCCGCATCGAATGAAGCTTCTGAAAAGCGTGGAAATCCGTGATGATTGACCGGGCGTCCTTCGTAATGTAAATATTCCTGGGAATAAAGCGGACCGGACAAAAGAGTAGTCAAGGCTTTCCCGTCTTGAGGTTTTGTATAAATAGCAAAAAACGGCGCATTGTTTCCGGTTGTGACTGTACTGTATTTTTTTGCCGGGATGTTTATGATTTCCCAATCTCGCAGTTCTCCCCGCCCGCCAAGTGAAACGGTTCCTGTACCGATGCCGCCGATGGGCAATGCCATTTGATAAAGATGTTCGCTATCGTACTGTTTTAAGACAGGCCATTCTTGTGGTTTCCATTCTCTTGCCGAAGCAAGGACCGGCAATATTATTGTTGCCAGAAATAGTAATGTTTTATTCATATCCGGAGGTATTTAAGGATTTGTACAAATGTACGGAAAAAATAAAAAACAGCTCCGCCTAGGGGTAATAATTGAATAGAGGTGTTGTGGCGATAAGTTGAAGGGAGATAGTGGCGGAGCTGTTTTTAATATCCTAACTAACTTTCGACCGGAATCCATTCATCGAAGCTTACATGGTCCAACGAAATGTTTTGTCCGTCGAAAGTTAAGTTGTAAATATATTTATATCCTTTTTCCCACTTTGTTCCGGCAGGAATTTTGAATTTGAATGTTTTTTCGTTGATGACAAATAGAATTTCTACATCTCCGTCTTTAAATATCCGATTTGTCGGAATGACCATTAATTGCTGGGCTTCACCGGGAATTGCCTGCAACATTCGGGGAGAGTTCAGTTCCAACCGGGTAGAAGCATTTGTTCCGGCGCATCCGCTGATTTCTCCGGTTTTGATATTCATTGTTTCTCTGAAGCATAAAGCGGTTCCTCCTGCTTTGTTGCCTATTTGAATGGCGTTAAGCAGGTAACAGGTAGAAATGTCCGGTGCTACGCGGAGCTTAAAATTCAGGAGTGCCAAAGCATGGTTCATGCTAAGTAAGGCTATCGGTGAAATTTTATTTATTGCTTTTTGTCCGCAAGTTTGCATCCCATACATATAATCGGTTGTGAGGGATGCGTCTGCCGAGATTTTAACAGGAATATTTTCCGGATTAAAATTGCATTGTTGTTGATATGGATAATAAGCATAAACCGTTGCCGGTTCTGAATTTAACATGACTTTCGGGCTTTGTTCCCATTTTAGTTTGTCGTCATTAAGAAAAGCTTCAGCTCTTACATTTCTATACGCTGTAATGCTATCGTATAAGCTTTCCGTATTTTCAGAAATAATATGCAGGCCGATGACCGAACCGTCTTTAAATTCTTGTATGAAATTAGGGGATTTTGTAGTTAAAACCATCGTTTCTATTATTAAAGGTTTTTCTTCTAAGCTGAAATTTTCCAGTATTCCTATATCATTTTCATTTGTGCAACTCAGAATGCTTGTTACAAGTATTATATATAAGAATAAATTGTCCATATTTTATATTATTTTTGTAGAAAGTTTACTGTTGCAAATATCAGGAGGTTTGGCGGAAGGAAAGGGGCATCTGGTCTAAAACCGCGATGAAATCATATAAAAGTATAGGGTGCAAATTATTTAGAGGCGTCAAATTGTCTGCTGAAAGTGCAAATCAACTATTTATGGGTTTATATTGTTTAGTAAAAAGGAGATAGATATATGAAGTGGGATATAATACAATTTTTATTGAGTTTGCAAATAATAGGGTTCTGTATTTTTGGCGGAACAATCTTGCTGCTTCGTTCTAGAGAGAGGCGGGCAAAGAAAATTTTAGGCTTTGCAATGTATTTGTGGGCCGTCATGGCAATCGTTCGTGTTTCCGTCAATTTTTATTTGCATGAAGGGAAAGAAGCTTTTCATCCGGATGTATTAATTATCGGTTGTTTTGTTACAGCTATATTGGCTTGTTATGTCATCGAAGTTTTGCGGCCCGGCTATTTGACATTAAAGCGTTTTGCTGTTTTTATTTCACCCATTTTTCTGACATCCCTGATGTATTTGGCCTATCGTTTGTCTGGAGGGGAGATACATGTTTATTATTCGCTAAAAGAGCTTTTGGAATACTTCAATTTTGATGTATTTATGCGTGGATTATTTTTCTTGCTTACGTTGTTTTATATGCTGTTGCCTGTTTATCTAATTCTTCGCTACAGTGGGGATTATAAAGCTTTTCTTTCTGAAAATGTCTCGAACCCTGATGATTATGATTTAGACTGGCTGAAAAAGACGATGATTGTTTTGATGGTCCTGTATGGATTTTATTTGATTTTGTTGCTTACGGATATTCTCATACTTTATGTTGTCAACAAGGCGGTACTTCTGCTCACTTGGTTTTATTTCTTTTATAAAGCTTTATTTCTTAAGCCTATCATATTGGAGCATTCTTTTAAAAACAGTTGGAATCTCCCGTATCAGGGAGACGATGAAAGTGATGATTATGACGGTGATGAAGAACAGCGAGGCCTTCTTAGCAAACGCTATGCGGAAGAGGTTAATCAATGGTTTGAGAAGGAAAAACCCTATTTGCGTGACGATTTGCGTTTGACCGATTTGCAGCGTATCTTCCCGATGAGCCGTTCTTATCTTTCCCAGCTTTTCAACCGTGAACTGGGGATGTCGTTTTCTGATTACGTCAATCAGTTCCGCATAGAGGAAAGCAAACGGCTGATGGATGCGGAACCGCAAGCTAGCATACAGGAGGTCGCCGAACGTTCCGGCTTTCATTCTATCAGTACTTTTCGTCGTGCCTTTCAGAAATATACTGGTACTATTCCTTCGGAGTACAAACGAAATTGACGGCGAATGTAAATGATGTTAAAACGACACGGAGATTTTGTCAATTTGCATGGATGGTTTTATTTTGTTGTCTCTACCTTTTTTCGGATTCGTCCTAAGCAAAAGTTTATTCAAGTAATGTATATCTTTCATTCAATATATGTTGAATGAAAGATACATATATGTGCTTTTTATATTCAACATATATTGAAAGTAAAAATTGTAGGGAGAAACAGGGCAAACGCATTAGGAATAAAAATCAAAAGCCCCTT
>NZ_QRMP01000039.1 GCF_003473295.1 Parabacteroides sp. AM08-6 | reverse complement strand
GGCTTTTGATTTTTATTCCTAATGCGTTTGCCCTGAGGTTATTATGTCTTATTCGTTTTACGTTCGTTGAACGCAAAAGCTTCGAACGTATTTTTTGCGTTTTACGTTCGTCACTTTTGCGTTCAACGAACGTGAAACGAAAGAGAGGTAATATCAAATGGCTTTTCCTGAAATCAGTTTACGGATTAAACAATTATAACTAAACTCAATTTACAAAATAAAGATTAAATACTGAAAGCGATTTACAGCTTTTAATATTATTCCTATAAATCCTTTACATAATCCTCTCTATAAAAGGAATAATCAGTTAAAAACCTCCGCAATACTTTTTCCTGCTTCTTTGGCAATGGAAATAAGTAATTCCTCTTCGTTAGAATCTTTTGAATAATCAATTATACCACCCTGCTGTATAAGCAACTGAGAATTTATCTCTCGACCGAGAGGTACAACCCTCCTTAATTCCCAATCGGTAATATAAGTTACAAAACGAGTATAGGGGTGAGGTATTTTCTTGTTATTATCAAAAGAATAAGCAACAGAAGGACGAATAGATGCGAGATCAGATACAGGATCAGCTATATTGTGAAGACTAAAAGATCTAGTATTCTCTCTTGATATTGAAAATGCAGAATCTGGATTCGTATAATATAAATTATCGTATCTGCATTTATAATCGAACTTGATTTGCCGGGCCGCTATGACTATATCATATTTACCGGCATATAACAAAGAATCTAATTCTTCCTCGGACATCTTCCCTTGAATTATCTGAACAGACTTCTTTCTGGGTAAATATCTGAAGAATGCATCCAGAACATACCGATTATAAAACCGGCTTTCTATCAAACTATCCAGACTTAGCGGGCTTTTGACTGGAATGGTTAAATACAGCGGATCATGAAATTGAGTCGCTGTTTTTGTATCTGTGCCGTCCACAATCAATACACGCAAAGATTTGAGTGATATTTTCTTTAACGCTTCCGAGCTATTCCATATCTCTTTAGAATCCCCTTTTATTGATAAAGTTATCACTTTATTCAACACGACAGCTTTCCTGCTTTGGCAACTTCCACCCAACAAGAGGAAACAAAAAAGTAAATAATAGATAAGGTGCTTCATAAATTAAAGATTTAAGAAAGTGCATGCAAATAATCAGTAATAGAAAACATCAAGTGTTTAATGTAAGAGTAATAAAAGGCTCAAGAACAATTTGTATTTTACGAAAAAAGTAAATATGAGATTAATAACCAAACTTTTTTGTGCAAAAAAATTAAAGCAAGTAACTTTCACCACAAGCGGAGAATCAACAGATAGATAAAAAAAGAGAAACATTTAAACGGCTGCGAAACTGCGAGCGTTTTTATCCCAAACAGGTAGACTGTAAATAAGCTGGATAGCTTCGGTTGGAGTAGAAGCAACTGCCCAGATATCGGCATGACGCTTATGCATAAAATTCTCATCGACTGCCTTTTGAAGCATTTCGAGAAGAGAATCGTAGAAATGGTTGACGTTCAAGATTACGATTGGATTCAAAAAAAGTCCCAATTGCTTCCAAGTAATGATTTCAAGCAATTCCTCCAAAGTTCCACAACCACCAGGCAAAGCGATGACGGCATCAGCCATATCAGCCATCAATTGCTTGCGTTCGTGCATGGTATCCACTTCGATTCGTTCCGTCAAACCCTTATGATACCAACCTTGTTCCACCATAAAGCGGGGAATAACCCCTGTCACAGTTCCCCCGGCTTCCAAGGTTGCATCCGATACGGTACACATCAATCCAATATTGCCGGCTCCATTTATCACCCGCAATTTCCGCTCACCCAGCAAATGGCCCAATTCTTCAGCCGCCTCGAAATAGACAGGAGCAATCTGCGTACTAGAGGCACAATAAACACAAACAGAATTTATTTTATTCATTTCCTTTTCCATCATATATTTTTCTTTTTATTAATATCATACCCAAAAAGAGCGAAATCACCGAGGCAAGGGTCGTTTGGAAAAATACGGGAAAGAGCTTCCGTTATTTCGACAGCCGTTTTCAGGGAAGCGGACTTCTGTTCAGTCAGTCCCAGTTCCAGCGAAATACTATGGACATGCGTATCTAATGGAATAATCAATTGATGCGGATGAACAGCTGTTTGCCAGATACCGAAATCTACAATTCCGTCCCTGCGAACCATCCAACGGAGAAACATAGCCAGACGTTTACAAGCGGAAGTCCCGTTCATCACCGGAATGCCTTTGACTCCTGCAAACATATCCTGCAACTTATGAATGGGATTCGGATACAGATTAACAGCCAAAGCATCTTCGAGCGAATCATATTCCGCATAAATCTTATTCAATCGAGCACAAAGGACACGAAGGTCGGAAAAGGTATAAAAACGATAAAAAGTCTCCCGTCCGGAAGAAGAAACAAGCGACGGCAAGGTTTTATACCCTTTTTCCATAATCCATTCGTGCGGACTGCTCCCCATACGCTCATGCAACCAGTCGGCTTTGCGGAGTATCAGTTCACGCCGTCCATAAGAAATCCAAGAAGTAAGGAAACCGGATATTTCGATATCCTGTTTTTTTGAGAAACGGTGCGGAAACTGAACCGGATCATCTTTTATAAAAGACTGTATGTTATATGTTTGCGCCCATTTCAGTAGTTGATTTTTTACCTTTTCGTCCATCCTGTTTTTATTTCTTCTTTAAGAAATACTGCCGCTGTTCTTCCGGATAATGCTCGATTGCATACCGGAGAGCCGTACGGGGAAGACGGGTGGCATACTGTTCCAAAAACTCCGTCAGCGTCTCCCGGTCCTTTTTTCCGATTTCACGAAGCATCCAGCCGACAGCCTTGTGCATCAAATCATGCTTATGGGTCATCAGGAGTTCCGCCAAAGCCAACGTATCGGCATATTCCCTGTTACGGATAAAAGAAATAGTCGAAACCATTGCGATACGTTGTTCCCAAAGGTTGTCGCTTTCGGCCAACTCATACAGACGCGAACGGTCTTTATCCAGCAGATAAGCACCGACTACATGCGGACAGGTGACGTCGACCAAATCCCAATTATTAATGCGCCTGGCATTTTTCAGGTAAAATTCATACAATTCTTTCCGTTCCGTTTCAGTAGCTTTTTTGAATTGCTCGGCAACAATCAACAGGGCGCACAGGCGGGCTTCATGGTATTCGCTTTCCATCAGGAGCTGTAATTCAGAGAGCGGTGTCTGCTTATTCGCTTTCGCGATATTACGGGTCAGAGGAACAACCAAGCCAAGGAAAACATCACCTTCGGCATATTGTCCGGGACCGGTCTTAAAGAACCGTTGCAAGAAAGCCGCCTTCTCCGGATTTGCCATCGAAAGCAATTCGTTCAATACAAACGCAGCCGTCATGGACGCAGGACACGTGACACAGGGCGGTCGCCTTCCAGGAATCCGATAACATTGTTGCAGACCGTACGGGCCATGATAATTCGCGTCTCCAATGTCTGCGTACCAATATGGGGAGTAAGCACTACATTATCCATTTCAAGCAGTTCGGGTAACGGATAATCACCGAACTCAAAGACATCGAGACCGGCGCCGTAAAGAGCTCCCTCCTGTAAGGCTTTCACTAAAGCGTGCTCGTCAACCAGCGGTCCACGGGCAGTATTTATCAGGATAGCAGTGGGTTTCATCAACTTCAGTTCCGCTTCGCCGATAATGTGATATGTATCGGGCGTATAAGGAGCATTCAAGGAAACAAAATCGGATTTGGCAAGTAATTCTTCTTTAGAAGCGTATGTGACATTCAACTTTGTTTCTTCCTCAACATACAATTGGCGACGATTGTGATAAATCACTTCCATTCCACAAGCATTAGCCCTTTTAGCCAAGGCTTTTCCGATACGTCCCATTCCGATAATCCCTAATGTCTTTCCGGTAACGTTTGCACCGAGGTTCTCCAATACGCCGACTTTCATCTCGTGCCTGAGCGTACGCAGTTTACGGTCGCATTCGGTCACACGGCGCGCGGTATCGAGCATCAGACAAAGAGCGAGATTAGCTGTAGGAGCCGTTACCGGGTCGGGTGTGTTAGCTACCGTAATTCCTTTTTCAAGACAGTAAGCCACATCGATATTATTGTACCCGACTGCATAGTTGGCTACCATTTTCAGACGGGGAGCATGGTCCACCAATTCTTTATTAACCGGGAAATCGAACATCGAGCATAATACATCATACTCCGGAATCATTTCAAACACTTCTTCGTAAGTAAAATCGCGTCCTTCGGGGAAAATTACGTCATACTTGCTTTCCAGCTCGGTAAAGCCCTCGCGGAACATGTCGTAGGTTACTAATATCTTTGTCATAACTATTCTGATTATACGGAACAAAAATACAAATCTATTGTCAATTATTTACTATTTTTGTAACCATTGTAATAAAAGAATACACATTATGGTATTAAACTATATCTGGATAGCCTTTTTCCTGATTGCTTTTATCGTAGCATTGTGCAAACTGGTTATCGACGGAGATACGGAGGTTTTTACGAATATCATTAACGCGTCCTTTGCTTCCGCCAAGACCGGGTTTGAAATATCCTTAGGGCTAACCGGTATCCTAGCTCTCTGGTTAGGAATTATGAAGATAGGAGAAAAAGGAGGCGTTATTCAGGCGTTCGCCCGGCTGAGTGCACCGGTATTCAGCAAACTTTTCCCGGGCATACCGGAAAATCACCCGGTGACGGGGTCTATTTTCATGAACCTTTCAGCCAATTTGTTGGGGTTGGATAATGCTGCCACTCCGATGGGACTGAAAGCCATGCAGCAACTTCAGGAACTGAATACGGACAAGGATTCAGCCAGTAATCCGATGGTAATGTTTCTTTGCATCAATGCTTCGGGACTGACACTTATCCCAATTACCATTATGATGTACCGGGCACAGATGGGAGCAGCCAATCCTTCGGATGTATTCCTGCCGATTATGTTGGCGACTTTCACCTCTACTTTGGTCGCAATATTAGCAGTCTGTTTCAAGCAACGCATCAATATCTTACAGAAGAATTTATTGTTGTTTTTCGGAGGTCTGGCACTCTTCATCGGTGGACTCGTCTGGCTCTTCAACTCGATGGAACAGGAACAGGTATCCCTCTATTCCACCCTCTTTGCCAACACGCTGCTATTTACCATTATTTGCGGTTTCATCGTAAGTGGTATCCGCAAAAAGGTCAATGTTTACGATACGTTTATCGAAGGAGCAAAGGAAGGTTTCCAGACGGCTATTACGATTATCCCCTACCTCATAGCCGTATTGGTTGCCATTGCTGTCTTCCGGGCTTCGGGAGCAATGGATTTTCTTATCAACGGCATCCGGATGGGAGTTGCTGCCATCGGTTTAGATACGCATTTTGTAGAAGGTTTACCCACAATGTTGATGAAACCGCTGAGTGGAAGCGGTGCCCGCGGGATGATGCTTGACGCGATGAATACATACGGGGCAGATTCCTTTGTCGGTCGCCTTTCCTCTATAGTGCAAGGTTCGAGTGATACGACCTTTTATGTGGTGGCACTTTATTATGGAAGCGTAGGTATCCGAAATACCCGTTATACAGTCCAATGCTCTCTTTTGGCAGATTTGGCAGGAGCCATCGCCGCAGTTTTACTGACTTATATTTTCTTCACGGCAAGTTGAACATCCTGCTTGAATGGAAAAACAGCCCCTATTTTGTTGCGCTCTGGTTTCTTTTCCGTATTTTTGTCTATTGTATGAAACTTCTTTAAAAGAGCATATATGGAACAAGACATCCGATGGAAACAACGTTTTCAGAATTTCGAAAAAGCATTTCTTCGTTTGGAAGAAGCTATTCGAATCGTAAAAGGAGAGCCGGACAATGCACTACTGCAAGCTGGTCTCATCCAAACATACGAGTTCACATTCGAACTGGGGTGGAAAACATTAAAGGATTTTCTGGAAGCTGAAGGTTTCATCGTTCCTTCTCCAAAAGCAACACTTCGTCAAGCCTATCAAAGCGGTTACATAAAAAATGGCGATAGATGGCTGAAAGCGCTTAACGACCGTAACCTGACAGCTCACACGTATGATGATGAAATCGCTACCGAAGTAATAAAGGATATTCAGGAAAAATACTTTTTCCTGCTAAAAGATTTATATGTATGGCTGAAAACGCAATAGACCAGACTATGTATGGCATCCCGGCATCCGAATGGGAACTGATTAATAAAATTTTTTCCCGTTCGCCGCATGTAAAAGAGGTCATATTGTTCGGTTCGCGGGCGAAAGGGACATTTAAAACAGGTTCGGATATAGACTTTGCTATAAAAGGCACTGATATTACAAAAGATGACATTTCGTCCTTAGTGGGTGCTTTTGAAGAGTCGGTACTTCCTTATTTTGTCGATGTTATTTTGTATTCATCTATTCATAATGAAGCATTAAAAGAGCATATAGACAGGGTAGGTATTCCAGTTTATTCCTCTCAAACAAAAAACAAATAAAGAATTAAAGAATATGGCAATCGCATTTTACGCTGAAGAGATTGAATTGCCCTCCATTAAAAAGCGGGCGGTAAGCAATTGGATAAAGGCTGTAGCTGAGACGTACGGGAAAAAGGTTGGCGACGTCAGCTATATCTTTTGCTCCGATGAAAAGATTTTGGAGGTAAACCGCCAATACCTGCAACACGATTATTATACGGATATTATCACATTCGATTATACAAGCGGAAATAAGATTTCCGGAGACCTTTTTATCAGCTTGGATACAGTCAAAACCAACTCCGAAGCTTTCCATACGGAATATAACGAAGAACTTCACCGTACAATTATCCACGGTATCCTCCATCTTTGCGGCATTAACGACAAAGGCCCGGGAGAACGCGAGATTATGGAAGCAAACGAAAACAAGGCATTGGCGATATTACCGGAAGAATGCCGTATCCTGCAATAAAGTCAGCTTTGCTTAATAAGCAGAAATGGTTGATTACTTGATAATCAAATCAGGATTTATGCTATTAATCCATTCGTCTAGATTTAGATTCTTTACTGTATTATCGCCTGCAAAACCGGTAATGTCGTTCGCAGTTATCAGTTCTTTGTACTTAACTAAAAACGCACCGGACAAGGGGCGATAGCTCCAATGCCATTTTTCCTCGCAAAAACCTTTTTCCCTGTTTGGAGCGTCACGAGGAGTATAAGGTTGGTAAAAACCGAACGAGTTTGCATTTTTTTGCAACCATTCGTAGACTTTTTTTCCGGTTTTTGTTTCAAAATAAGCCAACTGTAGGCTGTTCAAGTCAATCTCCGTCCCCCAATGGTGGCGTGAAATTCCAGGCAAGGCGCAATAATTTAGTAAATAAAGAGTTTTCTTCAAATCGGTATCGAGTTCATCTTTACTGCTCAGTTTTTTCCATTTGGCATTCCAATGATTACATTGGTCGTCATAGGTTCTTGCAGCCGAAATGATTCGAAGCTCCACACCCTCTTTTTTCGCTGCTTCGTACATCTTAATAAAAGCTTCGTATGTCTCCCGCAACAAGTGTACTTTGTAAGGTGTATGTTCCGGCAAAACATTCATAAAGTCCGAATCTTGCCGTTGATTGATTTTCCCTAATAAGTATTCTTTCGTCAAATACCTTGCCGGGACAGTAAAAGAGGAAGTGCTTTCCTCTGCTATTATTTCAGTAGAATCATTCTCAGAAGCGGATTCATCATTAGGAAGGGCGGATACCGAGTCAGCCGGCAAAGATTGTTCCGAGTTTCTATTTTTTCCGTTTAAAAAACAACTTGTTCCCATCCACAAAAACAAAAGCGTTCCGACAAACAGAACCGTCCCTTTTCTACATTTCATCATGTTTTTTATTTTATTCCGACCCTTGCTACAAGGAAAGCAGAGCTTGTTTAAATATACCACGTTTCTTTATGAAAGATAAGTATTATTCTTATTTTATCGTAAAGATAGGTATTTTAAGTTTACCTGCTACAACAATTGCGTTTTTTTCCAAAAAAGCGTACGGTTTTTTTTTGAGAAGGATGTACCCTTTTTGTTTAAAAGTTATAACTATGATACCGGAATGCACATGTATGCTTATCTTTGTACCTGAAATAAAGAGATAACAGACAATGACTTTTAATTACGACGTAATCGTAGTAGGTGCGGGACATGCCGGTTGTGAGGCAGCAGCGGCAGCCGCCAATATGGGTTCGAAGACACTTCTCATCACAATGGATATGAACAAGATTGCGCAAATGAGCTGCAATCCTGCCGTCGGAGGCATCGCCAAAGGGCAAATCGTTCGCGAAATCGACGCTTTAGGCGGATATATGGGAATTGTAACAGACCGTACGGCTATCCAGTTCCGCATGCTGAACCGGAGCAAAGGGCCGGCAATGTGGAGTCCGCGTGCCCAGAGCGACCGAGCACGTTTTATCGAATGTTGGCGGGAAATATTGGAAAACATGCCCAATCTTCATATCTGGCAGGATACTGTTCACGAACTACTGCTGGACGGAAATACCGTGTGCGGGGTAAAAACAGGTATGAATGTCGAATTTCATGCTAAAAGTGTTGTTCTGACCAACGGTACATTCCTGAACGGTTTGCTCCATATCGGACGGACACAGATACGGGGTGGACGTATAGCAGAACCGGCCGCAACGGGCTTGACCGAGCAGCTGATTTCGCTTGGAATAAAGTCGGCACGCATGAAAACGGGAACACCTGTCCGTATCGACGCGCGAAGCGTTCACTTCGATGAAATGGCCGAACAGCCCGGAGAAAACGATTTCCATAAGTTCTCTTATATGGACACTCCGCATCATGTATTGAAGCAACTCAGCTGCTGGACTACTTTTACAAATGAAGCTTGCCACGAGGTATTACGCCAGGGACTCCCCGACTCTCCGCTGTATAACGGACAAATAAAAAGTATCGGACCGCGCTATTGCCCCAGCATCGAAACGAAAATCGTAACATTTGCGGACAAGCCCCAACACCAACTGTTTCTCGAACCGGAAGGGGAAACGACACAAGAATATTACCTGAATGGTTTTTCTTCCTCTCTTCCTATCGACATCCAGATACGTGCACTGCAAACTATTCCCGCTTTTCGCGATATTCAGATTTACCGTCCGGGATATGCCATCGAATATGACTTCTTCGACCCGACACAGCTTCATCATAATCTGGAGACAAAGCAAATCCGCAACCTGTTCTTTGCCGGACAAATTAACGGGACAACCGGATATGAAGAAGCCGGCGGACAAGGATTGATGGCCGGAATTAACGCGCATATCAATTGTCATGGCGGTACGCCTTTTGTATTAGGACGCGATGAAGCTTATATCGGAGTGCTGATAGACGACCTCGTAACGAAGGGAGTAGACGAACCGTACCGCATGTTTACTTCACGGGCCGAATACCGTATTCTGCTTCGACAAGACGATGCGGACATGCGTTTAACGGAGAAATCCTACAAAATGGGGCTGGCCAAACAAAAACGTTATGACCTACTGATTGAAAAAAGAGCAAGCCGGGATTCTATCATTGCTTTTACTCAAAACTATTCCATCAAGCCACAACACATCAACAGTGGCCTGGAAGCATTGGGTACGACCCCGCTTTCGCACGGATGCAAATTGATAGAGCTGATTCCTCGTCCGCAAGTCACATTGGAGAATATGGCAGAACTTATTCCTGCTTTTCGTGAGGAACTGGACAAAGTTCCGGCGTCGCGTAAAGAAGAAATTATTGAAGCGGCAGAAATATTAATCAAATACAGCGGCTATATTCGACGCGAACAAATCATCGCAGACAAGATAAACAGACTTGAAAACATTCACATCAAAGGTAAATTTGATTACAATTCAATCCAGTCCTTATCCACCGAAGCCCGCCAAAAGCTGACAAGAATAGACCCGGATACAATTGCCCAAGCAAGTCGTATCCCAGGTATTTCCCCCAGCGATATCAATATATTACTGGTGCTTCTCGGGAGATAAACCGCAAATGTTCCACGTGAAACATTTACTTTAGCAAGAGAGGCTAAAGTTCTGGGAATAGGATGTAAACAATTAAAAGATGACAACAGACAAGAACGAACATATAAAGATGATACTTTCCGTTATTCCGGAAAAGCCTGGTTGCTACCAGTATTTTGATGAACGGGGGACTATTATATATGTAGGGAAAGCTAAAAACCTGAAACGTCGTGTCTCTTCCTATTTCAACAAAGAGCACGATAGTAATAAAACGCGCGTTCTCGTTAAGCAAATCCGCGACATCAAATACATTGTTGTCGATACGGAGGAAGACGCACTCCTTCTTGAAAACAACTTAATCAAACAATATCGTCCCCGCTATAATGTATTGTTGAAAGACGATAAAACATATCCGTCGATTGTTGTTAAGAACGAATATTTTCCACGCGTCTTCCAAACACGCAATATCGTACGCGACGGTTCGCAATATTACGGGCCCTATCCTTCCCTTTATACGGCAAAGGTAATGCTACAAATGCTCAAAGATTTGTATCCTTTACGAACCTGCAAATATCCGCTTACCCCGGAATCAATTGCAGAAGGACGTTATAAAGTATGTCTGGAATATCATATTAAACGATGCAAAGGGCCATGCGAAGGACTACAAACATTAGAAGAATACCGACAAAACATTTCCGAAATAAAAGAAATTCTACGCGGCAACATTTCACAAATCAGTAAACATCTCTATGAAAAGATGCAAACATTAGCCGCCGAACTACGTTTTGAGGAAGCACAAAAGGTAAAAGAAAAATATGATGTCATCGAAAATTACCGTTCCAAATCCACCGTAGTGACTCCCATGTTGCATAATATAGACGTATTCTCGATTGCGGAAAACGAGCATTCTGCTTACATCAATTTTATGCATATCGGAAACGGAGCCATCGTACAAGCTTACACATTCGAATACAAAAAACGCCTGGAAGAGAGCCGGGAGGAATTACTTAGCTTAGGAATCGTAGAGATGCGCAACCGCTTCAAAAGCACAGCACGCGAAATCATCGTACCTTTTCAGTTGGATATGGAGCTGGAAAATGTTTCTTTTACTATTCCACAACGGGGGGATAAAAGAAAGTTGCTTGAACTTTCCGAGATGAATGTCAAGCAATATAAAGTAGATAAATTAAAACAAGCGGAAAAGCTAAATCCGGAACAACGAAGTACCCGCTTGCTAAAAGAGATACAAGACACGCTGCATCTGCCCAAGCTGCCGGCACATATCGAATGCTTCGATAACTCCAACATACAGGGAAGTGATGCTGTAGCAGCATGTGTTGTTTTCAAAATGGCGAAACCATCGAAGAAAGATTATCGGAAATACAACATAAAAACAGTGGTAGGCCCTGACGATTATGCATCCATGAAGGAAGTAGTACGCCGCCGTTACCAACGTGCGATAGACGAAAGCACTCCCCTGCCCGATTTAATCATAACAGACGGTGGAAAGGGACAAATGGAGGTCGTACGCGAAATCATACAGGACGAACTCCATCTTGATATACCGATTGCCGGGTTAGCCAAAGACGGACGCCACCGCACATCCGAACTCCTTTTCGGTTTCCCGCCGGAGACAATCGGTATGCCGATACAAAGCTATATGTTCAAGTTTTTTACCCAGATACAAGACGAAGTACACCGCTTCGCAATCACTTTCCATAAAGACAAACGAAGCAAAAACCAAACAAAATCGGAACTCGATACAATAAAAGGCATCGGTGAAAAAACAAAAGTATTACTTTTACGTCATTTTAAAAGCGTAAAACGGATACGTGAAGCGAACTTCGAGGAATTGAAAGAATTAATCGGAGAAGCGAAAACAAAAGCATTATTAAATGGTTTAAAATAAAGAGATGAGGACAGTTACACAACGAGTTCAGTATGCATCCGTCACTATCGACGGACAATTGAAGTCTAAAATAGGTAAAGGTTTACTTGTATTGGTCGGCATAGAAGACCGGGATACGCAGGAAGACATCGAATGGTTATGCAAAAAGATAACGAATCTGCGTATTTTCGACGATGAAAACGGGGTTATGAACCGTTCTGTCATTGAAACAGGCGGTGAAGTTATGGTGGTAAGTCAATTCACCTTGCATGCCTCCACAAAGAAAGGAAACCGCCCCTCCTACATCCATGCTTCGAAACCGGAGATTGCCATTCCCATGTATGAAACTTTTTGTTCGGAAATGGGTTTGCAGCTGGGAAAAGAGGTGGCAACAGGTACTTTCGGTGCCGATATGAAGATTGAATTATTGAATGACGGGCCCGTCACCATCCTGATTGACTCACAAAACAAAGAATAAAATGGCAGAAATCACTCTTCAGCAAGCACAGGAAAAAGTGGACAACTGGATTAAAACGTATGGCGTCCGCTATTTTAACGAGCTGACCAACATGACAATCCTGACGGAAGAAGTGGGCGAATTGGCTCGCATCATGGCACGTACCTATGGCGAACAGTCATTTAAAGAAAGCGACAAACATCGTGACCTAGGCGATGAAATGGCAGATGTTCTTTGGGTTTTGCTCTGCTTAGCCAATCAAACCGGGGTAGACCTGACCGCCGCTTTCGAGAAAAATCTGCAAAAGAAAACCGACCGGGATAAAGAACGACATATAAACAATAAAAAATTATAGAATATGACACACGAACATAATCACGCTTGTGGATGCGGACATGAACATGAACAAGACTCCGAACATCTCCATACCAATAAATATCAGCAGGCTTTCAACAAATTTGAAGCTGCCGGAAGTGAAGAACTGATTGCCGGAAAAGTAAAATCCATCCTCGAAAAACATGAAAAAGAGAATTTTACTCCGGAAGTATTGAAGCAAATACACGGTTGCATCGACCTCACCTCCCTCACCAGTATCGATACAAAAGAAAGTATCTGGAAACTGGTTGATAAAGTAAACGATTTCGAAGGAATCCGCCCCGACGTACCTAACGTTGCGGCCATCTGCACCTATCCTCTTTTTGTGGAAACAGTCAAACAGGCCCTCACGGCACAAGACGTCAATATCGCTTCCGTAGCCGGAGGTTTTCCTTCCTCCCAAACCTTCATGGAAGTCAAGATTGCAGAAGCAGCCATAGCGGCTATGCAGGGAGCGAATGAGATTGACATGGTCATGAATCTTGGTTATTTCATGGAAGAAAATTATGAAGAAATAGCTGAAGAATTACAGGAAGTCAAGGAGAGTTGCCGTGGAGCCAAACTAAAAGTCATATTGGAAACCGGTGCACTTGTCACACCCGAAAATATTCAAAAAGCAGCGATATTGGCCCTTTATTCCAATGCTGACTTTATCAAGACTTCTACCGGAAAAGGGTATCCCGGAGCTACCCCTGAAGCCGTTTACACCATGTGTCAGGCAATTAAAACATACCATTCCATCTCAGGACGTAAAGTCGGCATCAAAGTCTCCGGAGGCGTTCGTACCGCTGAAGATGCTGTCAAGTACTATACGATTGTGAAAGAAACTTTGGGCAATGATTGGCTAAATAAAGACTTATTCCGCATCGGGGCAAGCAGCCTGGTAGAAGATATAGAACATCGCTTAGGCAAATAAACATAAGCTGTGTCAAAAAGAACTTCATAAGTAAAATCAATTACATTTTGAGTAACTCTTTTTGACACAACTTCATGGAATCATAATATATATCCTACCAAAAGAGAAACTGTAAATGTTTTATCGTTTCCCTCTTTTGTCTCAAACATATGTCCAAGTGTAGGTATATAACCAAAAGAGCCACCTAACAAGAAACGATTCAAACAACAATTAATTCCTAAAGTAGATTTTAAGCAATAATTAATTTTCTTCAACTTATCGTAATCTGAAATAATACTATTACCAACATTTACTCCAATTTGGGGACCAATACCCAGATAAAATATCATATTTGACTTTTCATATTTCAAGTTGAACAAAGTATTTAGTGTTACATATTTGGCACTTTCATTATGACAAAGGCTACTCTCTTTCCCTATTTCTTCTGCGTACAAATAGGAATACTGTCCCCCTTTCCGAAGATATCCCAAACTACTAGACAAAAAGCACCATTTCTTATCCAAATAATTAACCCCAACATTCATATGATATTTACAAATCATTTGGTCATAAACATTCTGCAACGATGATAAAGAAACACCATTCTCAATAAACACTGATTGGGAATATACTTTTGTCATCAACAACAACATTGACAGCAAGCATAAGAATTTATTCATACCTTTATTACAATTGATACAAAAAAATAACGCTATCCATGACGATTTATTGTAAATAAATAAATAACTTTACCATATTATTAATTAATTAACATAAATAATTATGAAACACATTCTATTTATTAGCTATGCCATCTGTACATTCACTTTGGCTGCTTGTTCAAATGAAATCATCCCTTCTGATAAGCAAGGAGATAATGCTCAATTATATTGGATGGAAGAAGATACTTCCGTGATTTTCGTTAATTCTATTGAGGATTTGTGTAAAGATCTAACAATATCCAACTATGAGAATCCCTTTTTATCAACAAAAGCGAATGTTATCATCCAGACAGTAAAAGGCTATGATGAACTCTCTTATAAATATAAAGACTCCAAAATGAGTTTTGGAGCAAATTTAGCAGCGATTATCGGAGTAGATCCATATGTAGTATACATTGTTGATGAATATTTATTGACTAAAAGAATTTCAATGTCAGATGGATACGCAATTCCTTTAGAATCGCCGAAATGTGGTTTTTTGCCAACAGGAAAAAATAATGAGTTAGGATACTCTGCAACAGTCATAAATGGAAATTTCGAAATGACAACAATTACTATAAATGTAAAATATAACACATCAGGACAAACTTTAAATATATGGAGTCCTCGACAGAATAGCCAAATTGAATGGATTTATGGTAGTCTCTAATTTAACATTTGATAATTATAAATGATATACACCTTTATCTTCTCCTGTGAAGACTCGAACATCCATAAAATCAACACTTGGACACAAGTTCACCCACTACATCCAAGTGTTGATTTCATTTTCTACCAACTTTTCCTCATTCATATATTCCCTTTAAAGAACTCCAAATCTTTCTTTCCACTATATTCCTCCAAATAACAGAATGTTCATCTTTTGAGTGTTTTGCAATCGGATTGATATGTGAAAAAGGGTTACATGTGCGGGTAATTTATTTTACCCGCCATACTAATCCCATTTACCCGCTATCATAGTGACATTTTGATAATCGTATAAAATTCACTGCCAAGACTTTTTATACACATCTTCGCAGAGAGTTCCATGCAAGAAAATAAAAATTATAAGCAAATAAAATATGCCGAAACAGGACAGAAAAGGAAAGTCTTTCAATAGTAAAAACTATTTCTGCCGTTCTACTATATAATCGGCCAAAAGACTCAAAGCCTCGCGAGCCGGAGACTCCGGCAAAGTATAAAGAACCTCAAGAGCTTTGTCATGATATTCCTGCATACGTTTTTCAGCATACTCGATACCACCGTTCGATTTGGCAAAATCAATTAACAGGTCTATATTCTCAGTAGAAAAATCTTTTCCCCTAATAATTCGCAGGCAATGTTCAGCCCCTTCCCCACCCTGTTTGAGGGCATACAAAAGAGGAAGTGTTATTTTACCTTCACGAATATCATTACCGGTTGGCTTGCCGATATTCGTTTCTTTAAAATAGTCGAATATATCATCTCTAATCTGGAAAGAATAACCTAAATATTCACCAAACTCACGACATTTCTCAACGAAACCGGGAGAAGCACCAGCCGAAATAGCTCCTATTTCCGTACAGGCAGAAAGCAACATGGCTGTTTTCTTGCGTATCACCTGCAAATAGCAAGCCTCGTCAAGAATACTCTCTTCAGCTGTTTCCAACTGTTTGATTTCTCCTTCGGAAAGGTCGCGGCCCAAGTTGGAGACAATACCTATGATTTGCAGGTTTCCTGTCTGGATAGAACGAATCAATGCGGTAGAAAGGACATAATCACCCACCAGCACGGATATGCGATTGTCGAAGATTGCATTCAGCGAAGGTACTCCCCGACGCTGTTTTGTCTCATCAATTACATCGTCATGAATCAACGTTGCCGTATGAAGCAATTCCAACAAGACAGCCGAATTAATCGTATCCTCCGTCACGCGCCCACATACCTTAGCCGCAAGAAGTACCAATAAAGGACGTACGTGCTTGCCGGTAGCATTCATTATTTGTTTAATAGCCGATTGCAATCGATTCGTCTCGCTTTGAAGTGAAGCGACAAACTCATCATTAAAGCGTTTAAACTCCGCGGCAACCGGTTCTTCTATTTTACTTCTATCCTTCATAATCTATCCTAAGATGCGCAAAAGTAACAAAAAGTATTGAGTAAGCGAGTTTTTTCGTACATTTACCAACAAATGTCACACTAAAACGTGTTAAAAGCGATGAAGTTATTTCTCATAGATGCTTATGCATTGATTTACCGTTCCTATTACGCCTTTATTAAAAATCCGCGTATCAACTCAAAAGGAATGAATACTTCGGCAATTTTCGGGTTTATCAATAGCTTGGAAGATGTGCTGAAACGTGAAAACCCAAGTCATATTGCCGTTGCGTTCGACCCCAAAGGACCGACATTCCGCCACGAGGCCTACGAACTATATAAAGCCCAACGCGAAGAAACTCCTGAAGTTATCCGTCAATCCGTCCCCATCATCAAAGACATCATCGGAGCCTATAATATTCCCATCCTGGAAGTGCCTCGCTACGAAGCCGACGATGTTATCGGCACTATCTCCAAACAAGCGGAGAAGGAAGGTTTCGAAGTTTATATGATGACACCCGATAAAGATTACGGTCAGTTGGTCTCAGAACATATATTTATGTATCGACCTAAGTTTGGCGGCGACTATGAAATCATGGGAATACCAGAAGTGCTCGGCAAATACGGCCTCACCTCCGTCGAGCAGGTAATAGACCTGTTGGGATTGATGGGTGACAGTTCGGACAATATCCCCGGTTGTCCGGGAGTCGGAGAAAAGACGGCACAGAAGTTACTTACCGAATTCGGAACAATCGAAAACTTGTTGGAGAATACCGATAAACTAAAAGGTTCCCTTCAAAAGAAAGTAATCGAGAATGCAGAGCAAATCCGTTTCTCTAAATTTCTCGCTACCATCAAAACCGATGTTCCTATAGAATTTGATGCCAACCTTTGCATACGTGAAAAAGTAAATGAAGACAGTCTGAGGAAGATTTACACTGAATTAGAATTCAGAACATTTATTAACAAGCTTGATAATGGAGACGAAAAAAAGCAACCGAAAGTTACAACGACTCCTCCTACCCCAAAAAAGGGACCGATTCAAGGCTCGCTCTTTGAAGAATTTGCGACCGACTCCCCAGCTCCGCGCAAATATTCAACTCTCAAAGACTTAAAGTCGACTCCTCACAACTATCATCTTGCTGATAATGAAGAAGAAATGCACAAATTAGCCGCATTTTTAGAGAGTCGGGATTTTTTTGCTTTTGACACGGAAACCGATAGTGTAGACCCACTTAGCGCCGGATTGGTCGGAATGTCGTTCGCTGTAACAGAAAACGAGGCTTGGTATGTCCCCGTTCCGGCTGAAAAGGCAGAAGCGGATAAAATTGTCGCTATCTTCACCCCTGCCCTACAAAATTCGAAAATTCAGAAAATCGGACAAAACATCAAATTCGACATACTCGTCCTCCGGAAATATGGAGTCCGGGTAGCAGGGGCCTTGTTCGACACAATGATTGCCCATTACCTGCTCAATCCGGAATTACGTCACGGGATGGATTACCTTGCCGAGACTTACCTGAAATATAAAACAATCCATATCGAAGAGTTAATCGGACCAAAAGGGAAAAAGCAACTTTGCATGCGTGATATAGCAGTTGCCCGAGTAGCCGAATATGCTGCTGAAGATGCAGATGTCACACTGAAGCTGAGAAACTATTTCGAACCCCTACTGAAAAAGCAGGGCATCGAATCTTTATTCTATGACATTGAAATGCCTCTTATCTATGTTTTAACAGAAATGGAGGTGACAGGAGTCACTCTCGATACATTCGCACTCAAACAGTCCTCCATTACACTGACAAGTGAACTTAAAAATCTTGAAAAAGAAATTTATGAATTAGCCGGTATGGAGTTCAACATCAATTCCGCCCGCCAAGTCGGTGAAGTTCTTTTCGAACATCTCAAGATTGAAGAAAAAGCTAAAAAGACAAAAAACGGCAGTTACAGCACAGGCGAAGAAGTATTGGAAAAAATGCGTTCCAAACATCCGGTTGTCGGTAAGCTGCTGGAATACCGGGGAATCAAGAAATTACTGAGCACCTATATCGATGCCTTACCGGAATTGATAAATCCGAAAACAGGTAAGATACATACCTCATTCAACCAAACTGTAACGGCTACGGGCCGCCTCAGTTCCACCAATCCGAACCTACAAAACATTCCTATCCGCGATGCGCTCGGACGTGAAATACGCAAAGCTTTCACTGCCGACAACGAAGAATGTATATTCTTTTCCGCCGACTATTCACAAATAGAACTTCGCATCATGGCACACCTCAGCGGCGATAAACACATGATAGAAGCTTTCCGCAGCGGAGCGGACATCCATGCTGCTACGGCTGCCAAAATATATAATATCCCGGTAGAAGAAGTTACTTCCGACATGCGCCGGAAGGCCAAAACTGCCAATTTCGGTATCATCTATGGAATTTCCATTTTTGGCTTGGCGGAACGGCTCAGCATTCCCCGTTCGGAGTCAAAAGAGCTGATTGAAGGATACTTCCGAACCTATCCGGACGTTCGTGCCTATATGGACGAAAGTATCGAAATAGCGAGAGAAAAAGGCTATGTGGAAACCATCTACAAACGTAAACGTTTCCTGCCAGACATCAGTTCGCACAATGCCATCGTACGCGGTTATGCCGAACGAAATGCAATTAATGCTCCCATCCAGGGAAGTGCCGCCGACATCATAAAAGTGGCAATGGTCCGTATTTTCAATCACTTCGAAACAGAAGGATTGAAAAGTAAAATGATTCTTCAGGTTCATGACGAATTAAACTTCAATGTTTACAAAGACGAGCTAGAAAAAGTAAAACAGATAGTATTGGAAGAAATGGAAGGAGTCATCAAGTTGCAAGTACCGTTAATCGCCGACTGCGGAGAAGGCATAAATTGGCTGGAAGCCCATTAAGAAGAACAGAAAGTAAACAAATATCCAATAATACAAATCGAAGATGAAACACATATTCCTACTTCTATGCTTGCTAGTAGTCATCTGTTCATGCAAACAGAAAAATAACGAAACGACTGAAATAATTGTAGTAAACGTGGCAAAAGACTATCCCTCCAAAAATATCTTTTTGCAGGATATTGCCGATATAGAATATATTCCTATTGCCTCATCCGATTCTTTTCTCGTAAACTCTTCTTTTTCCCAGATTTCCGAGGAAGGAATTGTAGCAAGAGGAGGTAAAGCCGGAGAAATACTTTTGTTCGACAATAAAGGACAAAAATTACAAGGACATATATGCAGAAGAGGTCAAGGACCGGAAGAATACACGGCCGTCATCGCAAATATTGTCGATTGGAAACGGAAAGAAGTTTTCATTGCAGATTATGGTAGTTTAAAAGTATATGATTTCTCCGGGAATTATCTGCGTACTTTGCTGAAAGAAGATATTATGAGATTGAATATTAAGAATCTGAATGAAAATTATCTGCTATGCAGCTATAATAATGAATATACGAAAACGCCCTATCGGCCATTTTATACAATATCCAAAGATACGGGAAAAAGTGATACTCTGTCCTTTGAAATTCCACGATTCATCGCAAGCAACCGACATGTCACGATGGAGGATGGAAAAGTCAGTCATGCACATGGTTATTTACCTCAAATATACAGTTGCAGCGACAAAATTTGGTTGACAGATGTAGCCTTAGATACCGTCTTTATCTTACATGCAGACAAACATTTAGAACCTGTAATGATTCCACTTCAAGCTCCGACAAAAGATGAGGAAGCCCCTCTTTTATTTTTTTTGGGCATGAACGACCAATATGCATGGGTTACCCGGTTAGCCCGGAATGTCACAACTACGATGGACGATATGATAGCTAATCACGAGAAAAGAGAAAAAACATATATGTATAATCGAGCTACACAAGAATGGATGGAACCCATTTACCGAAACAAGGATTTTACCTCGCGTACTCATGATCCACAATCTATCAATATCACATCCGTACCTTACGGATACGGTCTGGTCGTTTTAGAAGCAATGGATTTGGTCGAAGCTTACCAAAACAACGAGATTGCCAATGAACAACTTAAAGTGATTGCATCCAAACTAAAGGAAGAAGATAATCCTATTTTAATGAAACTAAAATTTAAACCTTCTACAAGAAAATAGCAAGACAAAATGGAATACTACTCTTATTTATCAATTCTTTCATTATCTTTGTCGAAGTTGTTATGAACTTGTAGCAAGTTTACATAAATAAAAAAACAAAGCGTTATCATATTGTCCTTAAGCAAGAAAATCGCCAATTTTCCATCCAGTAAGGACAGTAGACAACAAATGCCTCACGTTTTTTGTATATAGAGAATATAAACATTAAGCGTGGGCTGTTGTCTATCTGCTGGATAGGTGTTTGGCGATACCTCTTGCTTGGATAGATGACAGTTCCCACGCTTTTTTTATATTTTCCATCTTTGGGAACGGATGGAACAATCGAATAGTTATGTATTTCATATTCCCAGAAAATCTTCCGGAACCAGTCATAAAAGCAGCACTCGAACTTACGTCCGAGACATCTTCTTTATACCATTTCATAACACCGGATACGGAAATATCAAACCGGGCTATTTCAATAGCTATCCCCGACGAAGCGACTCACATCCGTTCTATTCGTTTCACCACTCCATTAAGTAGTTTTCTTTATTATTTCCCCGATAAAGGATATAAGATAGCTTTAGGCATACATTTGCCGGAACTGATAACTCCCGTTGCCGGCAGTTATTATGCAGGAGGAATCATTATCCGGACGGGAAAGGAAGGCTGTGAAATAATGGCCGAACCTGAAATTACAATGTATAAAGGCACGGTTTTAGCTATTCACGAACAAAGCCTCAATTATTATGACGCATTGATTTATTGTGAAACTATTTCCGAAAACAGCTCGGGTAATTGGCATCTGCCCGATACGCTGGATTTGACTTCCATCTATAATAAAAAACAGACAATAAACTCCTCTCTCCTCAAATTACAGGGAAGTTTACTAAATGACGAGAAATATTGGTGTCGGGATAACAGTGTAATCGACTTAGGGGTTGCATTTGATATGGAGACAAGCAGTCTTGATATTCTTTCAAAAAGAAGTCGCCAACAAGTGCGTCCGGTCCTTAATTTTTGAGATTCAATATCCTCTCCCCCAATATCGTCCAAAATAAAAATAAAGATTTTTTCCTTTTTTCTGAATGTAAGAAAGGCCTCGTCCGAATAAACCTGCATAAGCAGGAAGGATGAGGCCTGATTATTTACAAATGTAGTATCACTTTGACAAAAGAATTGGTTATCTTTGCTGCCGGAAAAAACAGGTTAAAATAAATCATAACATTTAAATAGAATGGCATTACAATGTGGCATCGTGGGCCTTCCGAACGTAGGAAAGTCTACTTTATTCAACTGCTTATCGAATGCAAAAGCACAGTCTGCAAACTTCCCGTTTTGTACAATTGAACCGAATGTCGGAGTCATCACTGTACCGGATGAACGATTGAATAAACTGGCAGAAATAGAACATCCTCAACGTGTCATCCCGACAACCGTCGAAATCGTAGACATAGCCGGCTTGGTAAAAGGAGCCAGCAAAGGGGAAGGATTGGGGAATAAGTTTCTGGCGAATATCCGCGAAACAGACGCTATCCTGCATGTATTGCGTTGTTTCGACGACGATAATATCGTACATGTAGATGGCTGCGTAGACCCGGTTCGTGACAAGGAAATTATCGATGCCGAATTGCAAATCAAAGACCTTGAAACAATTGACAGCCGTATTGCAAAAGTACAGAAACAGGCACAAACCGGTGGCGACAAACAGGCTAAAATAGCTTATGAGGTACTTTGTAAATACAAAGAAGCCATTGAACAGGGGAAAAGTGCACGTACCGTTACTTTCGATACAAAAGATGAAGAAAAAATCGCCCACGACCTATTCCTGTTGACTAACAAACCGGTTATGTATGTCTGCAATGTAGATGAAGCCAGTGCGGTAAACGGGAATAAATATGTGGATGCCGTACGTGAAGCCGTCAAAGACGAAAACGCCCAAATACTGGTCGTTGCCGCCAAGATTGAAAGTGAAATTGCAGAATTTGAAACATACGAAGAACGACAGATGTTCCTGGAAGAAATAGGCTTGGAAGAGTCCGGGGTAAACCGCCTGATAAAATCAGCCTACAAACTCCTTAACCTGCAAACTTTCCTCACGGCAGGCCCTGACGAAGTCCGTGCCTGGACTTTTCATAAGGGTTGGAAAGCTCCGCAATGCGCCGGCGTTATCCACACCGATTTCGAGAAAGGTTTTATCCGTGCCGAAGTCATCAAATACAACGACTATATCACGTTAGGTTCTGAAGCTGCGGTAAAAGAAGCCGGAAAGATGAGCGTGGAAGGTAAGGAATACGTCGTGCAGGACGGTGATATCATGCATTTCCGTTTCAACGTATAATCGAATTAAGATAATAGTTTCTGTGAGGAGGTGTTGCAATTGAATATATTGCAATACCTCTTTTTTCTTGTTATCTTCATTAAAAATATGAAATACGAGAAACATTACGATAATCAAGTAATTTACTATTAAATAAATATTTATATTTGCCACAACCGATTAATTGTTTATGATTCGTTTTCGACTCTACTACGCATTCTTTCGAAGTACCTGGTTGCCCAGTATCTTTACAGGAGTAATCATGGCGATAGTGTTCCCTTTGACGACAGATTTCAAAGTGCTCACAAACGAAACGCTCAAAAATTGTCTGCTCCTGATTCCGACAGCGGGATTAGGTATGAACTTTTTATATAAAGAGCTGACTCAAAAAGAGGAATATTTCTTCTTTTATAATCAGGGGATTGGGAAAGTCCGTCTTTGGGCCGCAACCTTTCTGCTATCCGCAAGTTCATGTTTTATTCTTTATCAAGTTTTCCGCCTATGTGTACATGCCTGGAAGTGGATAGCGTCCTGAAATCATTCGGTGATAACATCGTCCTCACCGACGTCTATCTCTGCTGTAAACCGGGAGATATTATCGGTCTGTTCGGCAGAAACGGAACCGGTAAATCCACGCTCTTGAATATCATTTTCGGGACATTGAAAGGAGACCGGAGTTTTCTCCGTATAAACGGACAAGTCATCAAAGGGAGTGCCTATCATACCCGGCAAGTCGCTTATCTGCCTCAACACGGTTTTCTTCCCAGCTATTTGACGGTCAGTCAAGTCGCAGCACTATATGTACCTAAAGAGCAAGTAAAACATTTTTTAGGTGACCGTTTTATTTTCAAATCCCGGAACAACAAAACAGCTCATCTATCAGGAGGAGAAATCCGCTATCTCGAAATAAAACTAATCCTTTACAGTCAAGCTCCTTACTTGCTACTGGACGAACCCTTCAACGGCCTTTCACCTATAGCGGCCGAGGAAATCAGGAGGCATATAGCCGAAAGCGCCCGTACCAAGGGGATTATCCTGACCGACCATAACTTCCGCGAAGTTCACAAAATAGTGAACCGTATCATGTTGCTGGACCAATGTTATCTTAAAGAAATAAAAGACAAGGAAGAACTAATCCCATACGGTTATTACCTTCCTCCCGAAAGAAAAGAATGAAAACCGGGTTATTATTTCCTATAAAAAATGTATCTTGCAGCACCTTATTAATGCAATGATATATGAAATCCTATTTAATTCTCCTCTTTACTACATTCGCCTTGGCAACAACCGCCCAGCAGGCAAACAAGCTCACCAGCATACTCGAAATACTGGACGTGACGAATGGTAACAGAACCATTGTAAAAGAATTTCCTTACCGGATTGAAGCTCCCAACTGGACACCTGACGGACGGTGGTTAGTGTATAACAGCGAAGGAAAACTCTATCGGCTCTCTCCTACTTCACCCGGTGAACCGGAACAGATAAACACAGGTTTTGCCCGAGGTTGCAATAACGACCATGTCATCGCTGCCGACGGACAACAAATAGCCATTAGCCACGGAACGAAAGAAGACTACAAATCGCGTGTTTATACCCTTCCCTTCGAAGGTGGCACTCCGCGCCTTATCACCCCTTTAGGACCAAGCTACCTGCACGGATGGAGCCCGGATGGACAGCAATTGGCCTATTGCGCCGAACGAAACGGTAATTACGATGTATACGTCATACCGGCTGAAGGAGGCGAAGAAATCCGGCTCACTACAGCCGAAGGGTTAGACGACGGACCGGAATACTCTCCATGCGGACAGTATATTTGGTTCAACTCCGTACGAACCGGGTTGATGCAGATTTGGCGAATGAAAACAGACGGTTCGGAGCAGACGCAAATGACGTTTGACGAAACCCGTAATTCCTGGTTTCCACATATTTCTCCCGATGGCAAATCAGTCGTCTTTATCACTTATCATAAGGGTGATTTGGAACCGGGCGAACATCTACCCAACAAACATGTGGAATTGCGCCTGATGCCCGCAAAAGGCGGCGAACCGAAAACCCTGATAAAACTATTCGGCGGGCAAGGAACCATCAATGTCAACTCATGGGCACCGGATAGTAAACGAATTGCTTTTGTTAGTTACCGGTTAGATTAAAGTCCCCATCCTTTTCAGGAAAGGACAGTTCCTTTTTCAAATTTTCTCCCTCAGGGCAAACGCATTAGAAACAATCTGAAACTGAAGATGTTAAAAAAAGGAAGAGTAAAACTTCTTTTCGTGGATAAAAAATCAGAAATTAGTCCCCAAAAAGAAAAAAATGGAAAACGAAGAACTCCCTCAGAT
>NZ_QRMP01000038.1:21797-25682 GCF_003473295.1 Parabacteroides sp. AM08-6 | reverse complement strand
GCATGACAATCAAAAATCATCTCATATGCCATTTTTATTGTAATATCTCCCTATTTCTCCATTAATCTTATCCTGCATGCAATAATGCTCCGGAAGAAGTCTTCAGACCTCTTCTGATGCTGTCTATCAGATTTGTGTCATGCCGCTTTATTCAACCTGCATCGGATTTTGTCTATCATCAAGACGGCATTTGCCGTATGTATTCCAAAGAAAATCCACAGGATTTCCGTTTTCCTGTTTCTTGCCTTTATCCTTGAGAGTGAGTAATGCTGTTTCTGCGTACCGAAACTTCCTTCAAGTCTGGTTGCCCTCTCTCTTGAAAGCTCACTCCTGAGAACCCTTCTCAAATACTCATCCTTTGCAGCCCTTCCCTTACGTACAAAAGACGTGGATATCCCATATTTCGTACAGAACTTTCTGTTGGCATTATTGGCATAGATGGAATCGGTGGCAACGCACCTTACTCTTACGTTCATGAGTTTCTGCTGCATGCGGATGCAGTCCTTCAGTCTTAGTAGGCTCGGCATAGGGCGCCTTGCCACCTTACGGCGGTAGGTTTCCCCGTGCCTGCCCCTAAACCGTACGTACATGTCTCCATGTATACGGCTTGCCATTAGTAAACTCACATTATTTCCCATGACGCTGGATTTTAGCAAGACAGGATTCACATACAACAAGCGTTTTACGGTGCTTTGATAACATCAACTTGCCCCATGGAGTATCTCCCTTTAGCCCAACGAGGGTGCGAACATGATGCATCACGACTTGAGTGTCCGTCGTTCCACACATTTCGCATGTTTGTTGTTTCAGCCTTTCAGCAAGACTTGGTTTTGGAACATACATTGTGCATGGGGTACGGTCGAGGAAATCGTCCGTATATGCACTCTTGCGTTTGAACCCTTCATTATAGAGTATCCTGAATCGGTCATTGCCTTTGGCATCCTTGTATGGGATTACAAAGTCTTTGCCTTTTCTGTATTTATCTTTAATTTGCCCTACATGTCTTCTCAATTTTTGACCAAGGGTCATATAGAGGCTGTACTCCATAATGTAGCCAAAATCGGCACATGTTGACGAAACATTGTTAGCTATGCAATAATAGTTATAGAAGCCCTTGATTTCCAAGTTGAATTGTGCAAGGATATCTTCGGGTTTCATGCCTACCATTTTCTCACGTGATTTTGGCTTCCACACATCTTTGCCGTTTTCGTTCGTAAACTTTACAGCCTTATAACTTAGAAGCTTCTTTCTCACAGTTTCAGAAGAGAGCATAAGCATGACTTTACCAACAAATTCTCTTTTCTTGATTCCTTTGTTGTTCCTTTTGAAAACATCCAATGTCCTAACGGTGATGTCATAACCGAGGAATTTAGCGTTCTCTTTCGCATGAGTTATGAGTGTCTTTTCTGCTGACAATTCAAGTTTAAGGCTGTTCATCATATATTCTGTGATGTCTTCCTTGATTTTTTCACAGTCAGCTTTAGACCCGATAACTCCTATCAGAAAGTCATCTGCGTACCTCACATATTTCAATCTCCGATACTTTTCGTCCATTGGAAGTCTGTATGTCATTTTATATTTCTCTTCTTGCAGAGCTTTAATTTTTGCCAACAGTTCAGCTTTCACAGTTTCGTCTGTTTCTGCTCTCCATTTCTTTCTTAGGTTTACTGTTCTCGTGTTAAGACAACAGTATTTTTTGTTGTGAGCCCTTTCTTTTCCTTTGTCGAAGCGTGAAGTATACTCTTTCATGTACTTGTCGAATTTGTCAAGATAGATATTTGCCAGTATTGGACTGATTATTCCACCTTGAGGGGTTCCCGAGTATGTGTTGTTGTACTTCCAATCTTCGATGTATCCCGCTTTGAGAAACTTTCTGATAAGGCGTAGAAACCTTTCATCCGCAATACGCTCTTGCATAATGCTGATGAGCACATCGTGGTCTATATTATCAAAATCAAAGAAACCTTTTATATCTCCCTCTATAAACCACTTTGCACCTGTAAAAGTTCTTTGAATATTTGTCAGAGCGGTGTGGCAGCTCTTATGAGGTCTAAAGCCATGTGAGGTACTTTCAAAGTGCCCCTCATAGATGGCTTCAAGAATCATTCGAACCACCTCTTGCACAAGTTTGTCCTCTACGGATGGTATACCAAGAGGGCGTTTTTTGCCATTCTTCTTTGGTATATACACCCTTTTAGCAGGATGCGGTTTGTAGGATTCATCCCTAAGTGTCTCAATGAGACGTTCGATTCTTCCAATGCTCATTTGGTCAATAGTTTGACCATCCGTGCCTTGAGTCATATTACCAGGTTTCGCATAGATACGCTGGTAAGCGATGAAGAACATCTCTTTATTGAACAGAATGCGGTACAGTCGCTCGTACTTATAGTCCGAGACCTTACTGTGTAGGCATAATGTGTTTAATACAATCTCTGGATTTCTCATAACGAATCTCTCGTTTTATTTTGTTTGTATTAAAGTTACTAACTATTCCCCTTCGCCATGTACAAGGCTTTCCCCTGTTCAGACTACTATGGGAATTCCGTTGCCATGTCAGATATTCAGAGGCTAATCCTCATAGCCGATTGCTCGGCATTCCGATTTAGGCAATCTCCGTTTAATCGCGTAATAACTTCTATCTTTCGATAGGCAACAGATTGTCGGATGCGACTTTCGTTCTTTTCTCCGCTTATTGCGGTTGTGTCATGATTTGTTCTTGCTACTCGCTCTGGGCACAATGAGCGGTAGTACCATGATATGCCGTATATAACCGCCTTCCGGCACAACTTCAACTTGTGTCACTGAACTATCGTTCAACCAATCAGGCTTCATCCTCATATCTGTCTTTCCCCTTGCGACTCAGTCGTAGCATAGCTGTTAGCTAACTCGTCACTTTACTGACGTGCTGTGTTCCTCTTTGAGTTTCCTCTTCCAAGTAAGTCAGTTGGGGATAGGTCTATTACTTATCTCTAAGTTTTGAACACTAACCTAATCTCTTACGTATGAGATATTTATTACGCGACCATTACGGACGCACTACCCTCATTGAATGCCTTGAACGAGACGTGCTCGATGAACGATATGCCGTCTATCTGTATGCTATTTACCTTTGCACCGAACTCGACGGACTTTGTCTCCTTCCCCCTTACGATGGGACGTACATAATGACGGTCAATACTGACGATACAGTCACTAACCTTCCCGCCTTTAAACATTTCCTTTTCCTGTACAAGGACCTTTCTTATTATTGAAAGCCGTTTCTGGTAATCCTGCGTATATCTGAGTGAGGTACCGTACTTGTCATTAATCTCATCTCTCTGTATGATTAGCTTTTCAAGAAGCCTGATCATGCGTCGTTTAAGCATCCGTGTCCTTGAGGCCTTGCGCTTCCTTTTCTTGCAATAGGAAAGATAGGACTCCGCAACATCCGTGTATTTGTTACGGGGACGTCTTATGCCAAGCTCCTGACAATGCCGGCAGATATGCCGATAGAGCCATTCCAGGCTTTCCCAAAGCAGTTTCATATCGGTAGGAAAACGCATATGACTCTCATAACATGTGGCATCAGTCATGCATACGTGAAGATTCTCAAGATAAGGCTTCCAGTGTGAGGCAAGTACTTTCTGAAGGGAATCAATGTCTAGATGGAATGCTATTTCATTACGGATAGCACTGACTATCTTGTAGTTGGTTATAGGACTGGACGGATCTATCATGACTCCGCAGAAGTGCTGATAGTGTATGTTGCCGTTAAGATGTTCCACCAACTGCCTGTCGGAGAATCCGGTGTAGGCTTTCAGTACCATAAGGGCAATCTTGGCAGAAGGACTGAAAATGTTCTTGCGTCCAAGACGCTGCGCCGACAGACCTGCTTCTTTTGCTATA
>NZ_QRMP01000038.1:0-21787 GCF_003473295.1 Parabacteroides sp. AM08-6 | reverse complement strand
TGTTCTTGCGTCCAAGACGCTGCGCCGACAGACCTGCTTCTTTTGCTATACTGTCAAAAGGAAACACAGAATGAAGCCTGCCAAGCTCACTCGCATTAAAACTTTTGCGATATTTTTCCAGAATATCGAACTCTGTAAAGCCCAAAGTTGGGTGAATTTCGGAAATATTTCGTATCTTAGCCATATCTTAGTTTGGATATTTCCCCCGTTTTGGCCGTCAAACCTTATTTTCGGGGGAATACCTAAAGATACAAAAAAGCCAACTAATTCGCAATACTTTAAGTATGAATTAGTTGGCTGATTTTAGGCTATTTAATGAATGTCCCTTTTTATAAAGATTCAAAACAATGGATTGTCCACTTTTTCTTTCAGTAAAGCCAAATCTACCACTTGCCGAATGTCGTCTACATAATGAAAAATCAGCCCTTTTAAATATTCAGGCTTAATTTCATCGATGTCTTTCCGATTCTCCCTGCAAAGAATCAATTCTCTAATACCGGCACGCTTGGCAGCTAAAATCTTTTCTTTAATACCACCAACCGGAAGAACTTTCCCACGCAAAGTTATTTCACCTGTCATCGCCAAATTCTTTTTCACCTTACGTTGCGTAAAAGCAGAAACTAAAGAAGTGACCATTGTAATACCGGCACTTGGTCCATCTTTCGGAATTGCCCCTTCCGGTACATGAACATGTACATTCCAATTTTCGAATAATTCTTCATTTATATTGAATAAAGCGGCATGAGCATGAATATATTCAAGTGCCAACATGGCAGATTCTTTCATTACATCACCCAGATTACCTGTTAAAGTAAGCTTGGCTCCCTTCCCTTTACTTAAACTGGATTCAACAAACAGAATCTCTCCACCAACCGCAGTCCAAGCTAAGCCTGTTACAACTCCGGCATACTCGTTTCCTTGATATTTATCACGTGTATATTCTATTGCTCCCAAATATTCATGCAAATCCTCCGGTCTAATTTGAGCAGGAACAGATTCATCCGATGCAATCTTACGGGCCAAACGACGCATGACTTTCGCGATTTTTTTATCTAATTCACGTACTCCGCTTTCACGCGTATAGAACTCAACAATAGCCTGCAGTGTTTTTTTCGGAAATTTCACCTTACCCTTTGGTATACCATGTATTTCCAATTGTTTCGGAACTAAATGACGAGCTGCAATTTCAACTTTTTCTTCCATGATATAACCACTTACCTCTATCAGTTCCATTCGATCTAATAACGGCTGAGAAATGGTATTCAGATTATTAGCTGTTGCAATAAACATTACTTTACTCAAATCATAATCGATATCCAGATAATTATCATGAAAGGTGTTATTCTGCTCCGGGTCAAGCACTTCCAATAAGGCTGCTGCAGGATCACCTTTAAAATCATTCGTCACTTTATCTATCTCATCAAGAATAAAAACCGGATTGGAGGTACCTGCTTTCTGCAAATTTTGTATAATACGTCCCGACATCGCACCAATATAAGTACGACGATGTCCGCGAATTTCCGCTTCATCATGTAAACCGCCCAATGAAACCCGGACATATTTACGATGTAAAGCTTCAGCAATAGACTTACCTAATGAAGTTTTTCCGACTCCCGGAGGACCGTACAGACAAATAATCGGAGATTTCATATCCCCTTTCAACTTCAATACAGCTAAATGCTCAATAATACGTTCTTTGACCTTTTCCAATCCGAAATGATCCCGGTCTAAAACCTTCTGGGCATGAGCTAAATTAAAATTATCCTTACTATATTCATTCCAAGGCAAATTAATGATAGTCTGCACATATTGCGTCTGGATAGAGAAATCCGGAGACTGAGGATGTAAACGTTCCAATTTACGTACTTCTTTCTCAAATATTTCAGCAACAGCTTCCGGCCACTTTTTCTTAGCGGCCTTTTCCCGTAATTCTCTTATTTCTAATTCATTGATATTACCACCTAACTCTTCCTGAATTGTTTTTATTTGCTGCTGAAGGAAATATTCCTTCTGTTGCTGATTGATATCTTCGTGCGTTTTCATTTGGATAGAAGCTTTTAATTCCACCAATTGATATTCACGATTCAAAATAAACAACAAACGATAAGCTCGATCTTTCAAATCACCAATCAGCAATAATTCCTGCTTTTCAGCAGAACCGCTTGGAATATTGCTGCAAGAGAAATTTATCAGATAAAGAATATTCTTATTATTCTTAATTGAAAATATCAAATCACGAGGAGGTTCCGAATTAGCACTCAACATTTTGATTGTTAAGTCTTTTATTGTAGAAATCAGAGCTTCGAATTCCCGATCGCTTTTATCCGGCATCACATCTTCCAAAATAGATATTTTCCCTACCAGAAAAGGCTCTGTATCTGTCAGTTCCTCCAGTTGAAAACGTTTTTTACCTTGCAAAATAACAGTAGTTGTACCATCCGGCATTTCCAATACACGAACAATATCCGCAATTACTCCGGTTGTATATAAATCATTAAAGCCCGGGTCTTCAGTATCCATATCCCTTTGGCATACAACACCAATAAGGCTTCTTTTATGAGAAGCTTCCTTTATTAATCGCATAGACTTTGTCCGCCCTACCATTACCGGCATAGCAACACCTGGAAATAATACCATATTACGAAGCGGTAATACAGGAATTTCATCACCTATCTTTTCTACCCCCTCGGTAAAGTCTTCATCCACATCACATTCTGTCAAAATCGGCATTACGATACCTATATTGTCATCCAAATCGTTGTACGACTCTTCCGCAAACATCGTTATTTTATCTCTCTTCATATATTCTCATCAATTGTACCAATTTATACAATAAACGTGCCAAAGTTACAGCTTTTAAGTCAATTATAAGTACTTTTGCACTATACATTATTAGTAAGTATGTCGAATCCTTATTTTCAATTCAAACAATTTACGGTTTGGCACGATAAATGTGCCATGAAAGTAGGTACCGATGGAGTTCTTTTAGGAGCTTGGGCTAATATTCAGAATTGCAGACATATTTTGGATATCGGTACGGGTACAGGGTTAATAGCACTTATGCTTGCGCAACGTTGCAATGCCCAAATTGATGCCATCGATATTGACAAGGAGGCTTGTGAACAAGCACGGGAAAATGTATCCTCCTCTCCTTTCTCCAACCGTATTCATATCAGCCATATTTCTTTCAACGAATATGCCTGTAGCTGTCTTTCAAAATACGATTTAATTGTCTCCAACCCACCTTACTTCGTTGATTCTCTGAAATGTTCGGAAGAAAAACGCCGTATGGCCCGCCATACAGATACGCTTCAACTAAATGATCTTATAAAATATAGCAATCAATTATTAGTAGCAGATGGACGTATCGCCCTAGTTTTACCATTCGAACAACTGGACATTTTGCAAACTATTTCTCTGAAAAACAAATTATATCCATGCAGAAAAACGAATGTTATCCCCAAACCTGAAGCAACCCCCAAACGCCTGCTCATCGAATTATCACACAAAATCATGCTATTACCAGATACCAGCAATCTGATAATTGAAAAAAGCCGTCATCAATATACTGACGAATATAAAGCCCTCACCCAGAATTTTTATCTAAAAATGTAAGGTAGTTTTTTATCAAAGAAACGGCTTACCTCCCCAAATAAATTTTGAACTTCTTCTGTAAAAGATACTGTTTCCGGGGTTAAAACATGAAGCGACTTTGGAATAATGGATATTTCAACCCGACTGTCTGCCATAATCGGTTCACCGTCCAAATGCATTACACCCGGTTTCTGCCGAATGATTGTAACAGATTCTCCCTTAAAAGTTTTAATTTTACTATTTCGATCTATCTGTTTTGTAAACAACTGAATAGCAAGAGGAGCTATATCCAACGGAGTAAAAGGCGATAGAATTGTAATATCCATCTTTCCATCCTGAATATTTGCATGCGGAGCTATAAAAGCATTGTTTCCATACTGAGAAGCATTGCCACAAGCTACCAAAAAGGCTTTTTCTTTAATAGTTTGATTATCTATAAGCAATTCATAAGGCTCCGGTCGGTAACTTAAATATTCCTCCACCGTATTTTTAATATAAGTAAGAGAGCCCCGACGTTTTTCACCCGCAAACTTCTGACTGACAGCCGCATCAAATCCGACTCCACAAGTACAAAAGAAAATGCGTCCATTAGCTTTACAGCAATCAATTGTCGATATATGTCCTTTCACTATCAAATCCAATGCCCGGCGGACATCCATTGGAATATGCAATTCACGCGCAAGCCCATTACCAGAACCTTTGGGAATAATGCCTAACACTGCATCAGAATGAATCATGGCACGAGCTATTTCATTTACAGTACCGTCGCCTCCCACCGCAATAATACATTTTACTCCTTTTTCGATAGCCTGGCAAGTTAGTTCACTCGCATGCCCCGGATATTCAGTAAAAGAGATTTCCAACGTATAATTATCTCCGGAAAATACCCGTTCTATCATTTTAGGTATCTTCCGCTTCGAGCCAACTCCGGAAATTGGATTAATTATAGCCTGTACATTGATTCTGTGTTCGTTCATTCTATTTATCACTTACTTTGAAGGGACAAAAATAATGCTTTTGTGAAACTTTTAAAGCATTTAGTCTACTATAAGTTATTTTTTTACTACTTTTGCAGCTGGATTTGGCGAAACATAAATATTATGTAGACGGCAGACCTGAATTCTTTTGAGAATAATAAAATAGCGAGAAAATCATTCTCTTTAATAATAATATGAAACTTTTACAAGAGAAACTATCAAAGTACGATGCCCCTCAGCGAGCTATGGCCGCGGGAATTTATCCTTACTTCAGAATGATTGAAAGTGATCAGGACACAGAAGTAATGATTAGTGGTAAAAAAGTTCTGATGTTCGGTTCTAATGCCTATTTAGGACTGACAAACCACCCGAAAGTAAAAGAAGCAGCTATCGAAGCCATAAAAAAGTATGGTACAGGATGTGCCGGTTCACGTTTCCTTAACGGAACATTAGACCTACATATCCAATTGGAAAAGCGTTTGGCCGAATTTGTCGGAAAAGAAGATGCCATTGTCTATTCAACAGGCTTTCAAGTGAATTTAGGAGTCGTATCCTGTATGACAGGACGTGAAGACTATATCATTTGGGACGAACTGGACCATGCTTCCATTATCGAAGGTCACCGCCTTTCATTCTCCACAAAATTAAAATATAAGCATAACGATATGGATTCGCTGGAGAAACAACTCCAGAAATGTGAACCGGACAAAGTCAAGCTAATTGTTACCGACGGTGTATTCAGTATGGAAGGCGATGTAGCCAAATTACCGGAAATCGTTGCTTTAGCTAAAAAATACAATGCTAGCGTAATGGTTGACGAAGCACACGGTTTGGGTGTATTTGGAGACCATGGACGCGGTACTTGTAATCATTTCGGTGTAGCCAATGATGTCGACCTGATTATGGGAACTTTCAGTAAATCATTTGCATCAATCGGAGGATTTATTGCTGCCGATGAATCTATCATCAATTATCTACGCCATCATTCCCGTTCTTATATCTTCAGCGCAAGTAATACTCCGGCAGCAACAGCCGCCGCAAACGCTGCACTTGATATCATGTTGAGTGAACCGGAACGTATCCAACATTTATGGGATTTAACTCATTATGCTTTAGATGGTTTCCGTAATATGGGTTGCGAAATCGGACATACTTCAACACCTATCATTCCACTGTTTATCCGTGATAATGATTTGACATTCCTGATTGTTAAGGAATTGTTTGAAGCCGGGATTTTCGTTAATCCGGTTGTCGCTCCGGCTGTAGCCTCTGAAGACACATTGATTCGTTTTTCATTAATGGCTACTCACACAAAAGAACAATTGGACTACGCTCTGGAAGCAATACACAAAGTTTTCAGAAATCACAACTTAGTGAAATAGAAACACTTCATAATTAATAAAAAAAAGGATGGGCAGGATTGTTCATCCTTTTTTTATCCACGAACAAACGTCTCACTTCTTTCGATATAATTCGCCAGTATTTGTTACGAACCAAATATTTGACTATTTTTGCGTAATTGTACATACAACAAATATATATTACCAAATAATGGATTTTAAATTAAATACAGGAAGTTGCTGCATGGGAAAAAAAGGATGCAGCAAGATACAAAATAATAAACTGAATACCTATGATTGGCTTTGCGATGTGCCTGATGCGGCAAATGCAACCGATTATGTTGAAGTTCAATTTAAAAACACTCGAAAAGGATATTACCTGAATAGCGCTAAAATCCCTTTGGAAAAAGGAGATATAGTAGCCGTGGAAGCAAGTCCGGGACATGATATTGGAACCGTCACCCTGACAGGAAAATTAGTCATTCTTCAAATGAAGAAAAATAATATTCGTACAGGTGAAGGAAATGAGCCAAAAAAAGTGTACCGCAAAGCAAAGCCAACCGATTTAGAAAAATACGAAGAAGCAAAAGCAAAAGAACATTCTACGATGATTCGTTCGCGTCAGATTGCTGCAGATCTCGGATTAAATATGAAAATCGGCGATGTAGAATATCAAGGGGACGGGAATAAAGCTATCTTCTATTATATTGCTGACGAACGCGTTGACTTTCGTCAATTAATCAAAGTTTTAGCAGAAGCCTTCCATGTCAGAATCGAAATGAAACAAATTGGCGCCCGTCAAGAAGCCGGACGTATAGGAGGTATCGGTCCCTGTGGGCGCGAGCTCTGTTGTTCAAGTTGGATGACCAGCTTCGTCTCTGTCGCAACCGGAGCTGCCCGTTATCAGGATATTTCTATGAATCCTCAGAAACTGGCCGGCCAATGTGCAAAGCTAAAATGTTGTATCAACTATGAGGTGGATGCCTATGTTGAAGCACAAAAACGTTTGCCTTCCCGTGAAGTTGTGCTGGAAACCAAAGATAATACATACTATCATTTTAAAACAGACATTTTTAAACGGGAAATCACTTACTCTACAGACAAATCGTTTGCTGCCAATCTGGTCACAATACCGGCTAGCCGTGCTTTCGACGTTATCAACATGAATAAAAAAGGGATGAAACCTGTTACACTTGAAGCTGATACCAAACCTCAGCCGCCCAAACGCGATGCTCAGGACATTTTAGGCCAGGAAAGTGTGACTCGTTTTGACTCCGTAAAGAAAAAGAAGAAAAAGCGAAATAATAACGGCAACAGCGAAAACGGAGGTAATAATTTACCAAAAGATGTAACTCCAAACAGCGAAGCCGGAAACAATAAACAAATCAATAAACGCCCGTCCAATAAAGAAAAAGGGAACGGAAACGATGAGAATAATAATTCCGGAAAAGAAAACGGCAATACCGGTAATCGTAACAACAATAACCGGAACAACCGGAGCCGTGAAAACAACCGGAACAAACAACGGACAAACAAGTCAAATAACGATAAGCAAACGAATAATGACAAACCTCAACAACAAGCTAAACCTGCTAAGCCGGAAAATAAGCCGGACGCAAAGCCAGAAGCTTAAAGGTATTATCATTGCAGCATTTGCGTCTTTCTTGTTCTTCTCCTGCGAAAAAACAGCTTTGTACGAACAATACCAAGCTATCGACAATACTTTGTGGGAGAAGAATAAGGAATATTATTTCACTTTTCAAGTGGAAGACATATCGATACCCTATAATCTATTTCTTGAAGTCCGCAACAACAATTTATATCCTTATCAAAACTTATGGGTATTTTGCAGCGAAGAATTGCCGGTCGGTCCGCTCAAACGTGATACCGTAGAATGTATGCTTGCTGATGATTACGGAAAATGGTACGGTCATGGCATATCACTCTATCAATCAAGTTTTCCTATCCGTTCCCAATATAAGTTCCCATATGCGGGCCAATATACATTCAGCTTCCGGCAAGGTATGCGCGACAATGGACTAAAAGGTATTCAGGAAATTGGATTCCGGATTGAAAAAACCTCTACGAAAACAGATGTACCTAACGTTCCCGCCGCGAAGCATCCAAACGTAGAAAAATAAAAAGCAAAATCGTAAATCCCCATAAGGAGGATCCCCCGTAACTGAAAAATGGTAACGGAATGCCGATAACGGGTGTCACTCCTATAACCATACCGATATTAATGGCTAAATGAAAGAAAAAAATCGATGCTACACTATAGCCATATACCCGGTTGAATGTGGAGGATTGCCGCTCCGATAATGCAATTAGCCGCAAAATAAGTATAGCAAATAATATAAGCACGACAGATGAACCGATAAACCCCTGTTCCTCTCCTACCGTACAAAAAATAAAATCAGTATCTTGCTCCGGCACATATTTCAGTTTTGTCTGAGTCCCGTTCAGAAAACCTTTGCCAGTCAGTCCGCCGGAACCAATTGCAATCTTGGACTGATTCACGTTGTAGCCGGCTCCACTCGGATCATCTTCCAGACCTAATGAAACCTTGATACGCACTTGCTGGTGAGGCTCTAAGATATCATTAAAAACATAATCTACCGAAAACATAAAAGCCAAGGATACTAAAGAAAACACAGCAATCATCACATAATGCCAAACCCAGTTTCGAACAGATAAGAATATCAAATAGAAAGAAACCCAGAAAATCAAGCCTATTGCTATCCAAGAATAATCTACCGGCATAAACAAAGATGTTATGTATCCACCTAAATAAGCCGTTATTGTACTTACTATCATAAATAGAACAGCACGTATATTTTTCTTTTCTACAAGAACCAATATCATAGTGATAAGAAGTATCAGGGAAGAAACAAGCATTTCCCCCAAAGCTGTCGTTCCCACAATAACTTCCGAATATTTCATTCCCACAACAAAGAAAATCACGGCACAAACTCCCGATAACAGTATATATCCGGACATACCTTCCCGGTAAAGCATCAGGAAAAAAGCCAGATAGACCAATGCTGATCCTGTTTCTTTCTGCAACAAAATACAGACCATGGGAAGAAATATTAACGCCAACGTCAATACAAAATTCCTGATTGTAGTCAGTTTAAATCCATACGTGTTTATCAACTTCGCAACAGCCAAAGCAGTCGCAAATTTAGCAAATTCAGCCGGTTGCAACCGAATAGGCCCTAACACAAGCCAAGAGTGGGAGCCTTTAATATTGGGTGCCAGAAAAATAGTCACGACCAATAATACGATTACTCCTACATAAATCAAATAAGCAAAAACATCGAAGAAATCACTCTCCAACATCAGGATTACGAATATCAGACCTACCGACAGCCCCATCCAAATCAACTGTGAACCGGGACGACCAGAAGGATCGAACAACCCCACATTATCGAATTCGTAACTGGCCCCGCATATGCTGAACCAACCGGCAACCACCAAGATAAGATACAACAAAATGGTAATCCAGTCTACCGTCTTCCATATTTCAGTCTTCCTATAACTCACGATCGGGTAATGATAAAATATTAGAGGTTATAACCGCATTCGACATAGCCTCTTCCAAAGCCTTGTCCTCTTCCGAGATTTCTCCTTTCAGATATTTCTCCATCATCAACTTTCCGATAGGTACACCGTAGACAGAACCAAAACCGCCATTTTCCACATAGACACAGATGGCTACCTTTGGATTCTGATAAGGAGCAAAACCAATAAAAGCAGAATGATCCTTTCCATGCGGATTCTCTGCCGTACCTGTTTTACCACAAACTTCTATTCCGGGAATAGCTGCCTTTGTACAAGTTCCGCCCAAAACCGCATCTCGCATACCATTCGCCACGATTTCATAATTTTTCCGTTCCACCATCGGATAACGTTTATTGGTATAAAGTGTATCCAACGGCGTATCCTGAATTTCCTTTACAACATGAGGGGTAATAAAATACCCCCGGTTCGCAATCGTAGCCGCCAAATTACAAATTTGCAACGGAGTAGCCAAGACCTCCCCTTGCCCGATTGCTATCGAAATAACCGTACTGGAATTCCAGCGTTTACCGTAATATTTATCATAATACATGCTATTCGGTATAAACCCTCTTTTCTCCCCCGGCAAATCTATGCCCAACTTATACCCATATCCCATCGATACCAGATAATTTTTCCATGTTTCAAGCGCATTCTGCACAGTCGGATACCGGCGACGGCTGTCCAGCATATCATGTAACCCCCAACAAAAATAGGAATTACAAGATGTAGCCAATGCATAAGTCACATTTAAAGGTGAAATATGACCGTGACAGGCCGGCTTTCCTCCTCGAAACGTATATCCATGCGCACACGTATACATCGTCTCCGTTGTGATAACTCCTTCTTGCAAGAATGTTAGGGCTTGTGTAGGTTTGAAAGTCGAACCGGGTGGATAATACCCCATAATTGCCCGGTTCAGCAAAGGCGTATCCGAATTTTTCTCCAACATTCTATGGCTCTTTCCCCGCAGACGTCCTACCAATAAACTGGGGTCATAGGAAGGAGAAGATACCATACACAATACTTCACCCGTTTCCGGTTCTATCATGACAATACTCCCCCGCTTATTCCTCATCAACTTTTCCCCCAAAGCCTGCAATTCCATATCAATCGAAAGTGTTAGGTTTTTGCCGGACACCGGTGCTATATCATGTGCTCCATCTTCATAACGTCCCTTTATACGTCCATGAGCATCACGAAGTAAAATTTCCACCCCTTTTACCCCCCGTAATTCTTTTTCATACGAAAGCTCCACTCCCGAACGACCGGAATAGTCACCCTGCAAATAATAAGGGTCTTTTTCCATATCACTCCGGTTCACTTCACCTACATTACCCAATAAATGCGCTCCGTAGGGATATTTATATTCTCGATTAGTCCGATTCTGGAGATAAAAACCGGGGAATTTATACAGCTTCTCCTGCAACACCCCGCATTCCTGCGCGGAAAGATGATTCATAAACACTTGTGGGACATAAGAAGAATAGCCCGGATTAAGTTTACGGTTTTTAATCTCGGCAATACGTTCCACAAATCGCTCACGGGTTATCCCAAGAATATTACAAAAATCAAGTGTATCAAATGGTTGAATTTCACGCATAATCAACATTACTTCGTAAGCCGGCTGGTTGTAAACAAGTAATCTACCGGTACGGTCATAAATAATGCCACGTGAAGGAATCAATGTCTTTTTAAAAAACGCATTACTATCAGCCCATGCTTTATAGTCATTATTCATTACCTGAAGGAAGAATAAACGAGCAATAAAGACGAGAACCAACAGGACTACAGCACCACCTATCACATAGCGCCTGTTCTCAAGTGCATACTTTGCATTAATCTCCACTTTTCTGGGGTTCTATATTAAATGCTTCAACTGTACAAATCAACAAAACCGTCGTTATCACACTGGCTCCAATCCGGATAGCCAAAAACAACGGATCGAAAAACGTAAGAGATTCTATCAAAAAAAGTGCCACATGGTGTATAAACACGAACGATATCACATACCTGAAAAAACCTCCATAGCCAAATGTCCGGAAAGAAGGGAAAATGCCATCCGGCAAATCTTTACCTTCAAAAAAGTTTATCAGCGACTGACGGGTAAAACCGGCCAACGTACAAGCTGCGGCATGCATTCCGGGCGTATTGGAAAAAGTATCGATAACCAGCCCTATCAGAAACGAAAAAAAGAGCACATTCGTTTGTGATGTTCCTACCGGTATCTTTATTATAAAATACAGATACAGGAAAGGAGTGGCAATACGCAAAAAATGAATATTATTCAGTATCAGGACTTGCACCAATACCAATACCACAAAATAAATGATACCACGCAGTATGTTGTTAATCATTTTTCTTCGCCTCCCGCTCCGTACTTAATTGTTCCGCTTGCCGGTAATTACGAATCACACGCACATTATTCAATGTATAAAAATCCGTAGCCAGTTCCACCTCCAACGAATAGAAATTATCATCGTTCTGCTTCTCGAAATCCACCACTGTACCGACGATTATGCCTGCCGGAAATACGGCAGAATAACCACTCGTCACAATCGTATCTCCTTTCTGAAATTCCACATGACGCGGAAGTCCGTCCAATCGGGCATACCGGGCATTTCGCCCATTCCAACTTAACGAACCGAAAAAATTACTTCCGAGCAACTTGCAACTTAATCTGAATTTAGGATTCAGAAGAGGAATAATAACAGAGAAACAATCGGAAACAGTCGAAACAATCCCTACCACTCCCCGTTCGGAAACAACTCCCATATCCGGTGCAATTCCATCCTTACGCCCTTTATTTATCGTGATATAATTGGACAAATGCGAAACACTGTTGTTCACGACATCCGCCATAACAAAACTATACGAAAAACCTTCATCCGTGGAATCCGGAACGAATCCGACAAAGCTTACAGTATCCGCCCGCATCATATCCAACTGATCCTGTAACTTCAACAGTTCCATTTCAAGCTGTCCGTTACGCTCAAGCAACTCCTTGTTTATATCCCGAAGATTCAGATAAGAGGTTACAGCCCCCGAAACAGATGCGATATGCCCCGTTATTACATTTGCCGAACTGAACATGATGTTCCTCTGATACGCACTATTACGATAAATCAGAGTGAACGAAATGATTTCCAGCAAAATGAATAAGAACCAATGTCTCTTTCTGATTAAAAAATCAAGGAGCTTTCGCATATAAATAATATGACAATTATTCCATATACCAATATGTCAACCTACAAATGTCCCCACTCTCAAATGGCACATTTACAGGTTGACACATTCGCATATTCTTATCGTATCAGGAAATTAAATTTATCGATATTCTTCAAAGCAATTCCGGTACCTCTGGCTACAGCGTGTAAGGGATCGTCAGCCACACGGAAGTCAATACCCATTTTATCCTTGAGACGTTTGTCTATACCACGCAATAAAGCCCCGCCACCAGCCAGGTAAATACCGTTCTTCACGATATCAGCATATAATTCGGGAGGCGTTTGCTCCAGTGCACTCAATACGGCAGCTTCAATCTTCGAAATAGATTTATCCAGGCAATGCGCAACTTCCTGATAAGAAACCGGCACTTTCATCGGGAGTGCAGTCATTTGATTCGGGCCACAGACCTCAAAATCTTCAGGAGCTTCATCCAAAATACTTAATGCAGAACCCACATTTATTTTAATACGCTCAGCCATACGTTCGCTGACACGAATATTATGTTGACGGCGCATATATTCCACGATATCATTTGTAAGGTCGTCACCGGCCATTTTTATAGACTTATTGGAAACAATCCCTCCTAATGAAATCACGGCAATTTCAGTTGTTCCCCCACCGATATCCACAATCATGTTTCCTTCAGGAGCCAACACATCCATTCCGACTCCGATAGCAGCAGCCATCGGTTCGAAAACCATATAGACTTCGCGACCGCCGGCATGTTCAGCGGAGTCACGTACTGCACGAATTTCCACTTCCGTACTTCCCGACGGAATGCCGATAACCATTCGAAGCGAAGGGGCAAACCAGCGTTTCCGTCCGCTAGCCATTTTAATCAACCCACGCATCATCTGTTCGGCCGCATAGAAATCTGCAATAACTCCTTCGCGAAGCGGACGCACCGTACGAATATTCGGATTCGTCTTTTCGTACATTTCGCGGGCTTGGCTTCCTACCGCCAACACCTTCTCGGAGCGGGCATCGAGCGCGATAACCGAAGGCTCGTCCACTACCATCTTATCATTGCAAGTTATAATGGTATTGGCCGTTCCCAAGTCCATTGCCAGTTCTTGTGTGAAAGAAAATAATCCCATTCTTTTGAATTCTGAATTGAGGATTATGAATGATGAACCCAAAGATGCAAATTCCCGTCATTCATCATTCATCATCCATAATTAACAATTAATGTTTAAAATGACGGACCTTAACGGCCATCAAAGTAGTTAAAGATTGCAGTATCATAACCGGAAGAAACGGCAAATGCTTCTTTTGCAAACCATTTACGTTCCTCGATTGTCGTTTCTGCACCTTTCTCATTCAGCAACTTCATAAACGGCTGATACTGAGATTTAGATGCGACAATCACCACATCTTTAAAGTTCTTAGCTGAGGCACGGATAAGGGAGATACCACCTATATCTATCTTTTCGATAATCGCCTGTTCTTCCGCACCGGAAGCAACTGTTTCCTCAAAAGGATACAGGTCGACAATTACTAAATCTATTTCAGGAATTTCATATTGAGCAATCTGAACCTGATCGCCTTCATTGTCACGACGAGTCAGAATACCGCCGAATACCTTCGGATGAAGCGTTTTAACACGGCCTCCCAAAATGGAAGGATAACCGGTCAAATCTTCAACAGCATCACAAGGAAGACCTAGTTCTTCTATAAACTTCTGAGTTCCACCAGTTGACACAAAACTGACACCTTCACGGTGGAGCTTCTTTAATATTTCGTCTAATCCATCTTTATGGTATACAGATACCAATGCACGTTTAATACGTTTTGTTGCAGCCATCTTTGTTCGGTTTGTTTTAATGTTTTAGAGCACAAAAGTAGGGAAATATTTTCAATGATACATATTAATGTACGAAAATATTTCCCTACTTTCGGCTTCCCGATAAAGAGGTCACAAATCCCGACACACTCCGGTCATAATTCTTCTATCGTATCGTCGATAATGTCCTCATTTTCTTTTTCATCTTCCACCGTATCTTTCAGTTTCTGAACATCGTTGGATGTATAGTCATCCGTCAATACGGAACGTGTTGAGAGAGTCTCATTTTCAAGCTCCGAACTCTCATCCCATAATGTTTTCATTATTCCAGCCATATTATTTGTGTTTTTAGTGATTCATACAATGATTCAACAAATAAAAGCAGACATTTGTTCCATATCCGCAGAAACTCAAATAAATTCAGGTAGAATATTAGGAGTGGGAGCATGTCTAAACTATCTTTGCAAGTGCCTTCCATCCCATTCCGGATGTCCTTTAGAAAGGCAGAATCCGTTTCTCATATTATTCTTTCTACAATTATTGAAAGTAAAAAGCACAATTGTTATTTTTACTTTCAACAATTATGTTTTTTATATTCAAAAATTGTGGAAAGTAAATTTACAAAGCAGGAATCTTACGACAGGTAGTATCTTTTTCACAAAAAGGAAAGCCGCTTTTTCTCTTTTACATAGGAGAAAAAGCGACTTTTACCTCATCAATATCCGAATCCGGTCTTACAACCACTCGCTCATGAAAGCATCCATCTCGGCAGCGTGTTCTTCAAGGCTTTGCAACAACTTGAACTGAGCTTTTGTACGGATAAGGTTGTGTTTGGGACTGTGTATTTTATAATAAGTATCACCATTGATATAGTCCGTCAGGAAACGCACAGTCTGCATATAAGTCAGCAAACGGCCACCATAAGGAAGCAAACGGATTTCCGTAGGAGTCAAGAACGATTTTGCTTTCTCCATATATCCACGGGTATAGGCTTTGAAAATATCCATGTTGACATTTACATTATCCAGATTCTCATCATCCTCAGCACCCGTATTGGCACCCGTACGGATAAAGTCACCGATATCGGAAAGGACAAAACCGGGCATTACTGTGTCCAAATCAATAACACAAAGCACTTTATTGGTTTCCGTATCGAACATCATATTGTTAACTTTCGTATCGCAGTGGTTCGTCCGTTTTTTCAATTTGCCTTCGCGGTAGAGACGTTCCTGAATACACATGGCTTCAGCACGTTTCTCAATCTCATCGACAAGTTCTTTCACTTCGTCCAGACGGCCGGCGGCATTGGCCTGAAGAGCTTCATGGAACTGCTGGAGGCGAAATTCCATATTATGGAAATTCGGTATTGTTTCGCCCAACTGCCCTTCGGGAATATCCGCCAACATGGACTGGAAATCACCGAAAGCCTTTCCCGCTTCATAAGACAACTCGGGATTTACTTCTTCATAGCTTATACTATTGGGAATGAATAAACATACACGCCAATAGCTGTCGCCATCAAAATAATACAGTTTACCATCCTTCGTTGGCAAAAAAGTCAGTACCTTGCGGTCAATATCTGTTTCGCCTTTTTCTTCCAGTTTTTTCCGGATGTGTGAAGTGACGATATGAATGTTATTCTGCAACATATCCACATTGGTAAATATCAGGTGATTGATGCGTTGCAGCACATATTTGATTTCGCCTTTTTCGTTCGTTACTTTTAGCGTATCGTTAATGTGTCCGTTTCCGAAAGGTTCGGCGGAAACTACTTTTTCTTCCAGTTGAAACCGGCTGAGAATGTCTAATAATTGTTCTTTCGTTTTTGTCATGGTACTTAGTTTATTTGACAATTTATAAATTAACTATGCAAAAATAGGAATATCTTTGTATTAAAAAAATAGTTCGCAACATCTTATTTCTCCAATAGCTTACAGGATGTCCGGGCACAAAAAAAGGCCATCCTCCTTAAAGGACAGCCTTTTTTTATAGCTTTTCAATTGTCAACTAAACATTGCCAATTACTTTTTGTTGCGGTTACCGTAGCGGCTCATGAACTTATCAACACGTCCTGCAGTGTCAACGAGTTTAGACTTACCTGTATAGAACGGGTGAGAAGTGTTAGAAATTTCGACCTTTACCAATGGATATTCAACACCATCGATAACGATAGTTTCTTTTGCATTGATAGTGGAACGAGTGATAAACGTATCTTCGTTCGACATGTCCTTGAATACTACAGGACGATAGTTCTCAGGATGAATTCCTTTTTTCATTGCTTTCTTATCTTATTAGTTTAAATTCTATTTATTAGTTTGGTAACCGGTAAATTGGCTTGCAAAGGTATGGATTTGCATCAAACTAACAAAGATTTTCCAACTATTTTTTCCGTACGTGCCACTTTTGTGTTATTTTATATGCTACAAAGCATCATGTTAGCGGATAGTTATTATCTTTGTGGCAAATTTTTAATCATTAACGTAATAACAAATACAACAATGGTAAATTACAAAGATTTAGGTCTGGTAAACACACGTGAGATGTTTGCAAAGGCCATCAAAGGCGGATATGCAATTCCTGCTTTTAACTTCAATAACATGGAACAGATGCAGGCTATCATCAAGGCTGCTGTAGAAACAAAGTCTCCGGTTATCCTGCAGGTATCCAAAGGTGCTCGCCAGTATGCAAATGCTACTTTACTTCGTTATATGGCACAGGGTGCTGTAGAATATGCAAAGGAATTGGGTTGCCCGAATCCTCAGATTGTTCTTCACCTGGACCATGGTGATACTTTCGAAACTTGCAAAAGCTGTATCGATTCAGGTTTTTCTTCTGTCATGATTGACGGTTCTCATCTTCCGTATGAAGAAAACGTAGCATTGACTAAGAAAGTCGTAGATTACGCTCATCAGTTCGATGTAACTGTTGAAGGCGAACTTGGTGTGTTGGCAGGCGTTGAAGACGAAGTTTCTTCCGACCATCACACTTATACAGACCCTGAAGAAGTGATTGATTTTGCTCATCGTACAGGTTGTGATTCTTTGGCTATTTCAATCGGTACTTCTCACGGTGCATACAAATTCACTCCGGAACAGTGCCACATCGACGAAAAAACCGGTAAGATGGTACCTCCTCCTCTCGCATTCAACGTATTGGATGCTGTAATGGAAAAACTTCCGGGATTCCCTATCGTACTGCACGGTTCTTCTTCTGTTCCTGAAGAAGAAGTTGAAACTATCAACAAATATGGTGGTGCACTGAAAGCCGCTATCGGAATTCCTGAAGAAGAATTGCGTAAGGCTGCCAAGTCTGCCGTTTGCAAAATCAACATCGACTCAGACTCTCGTCTGGCTATGACTGCTGCAATCCGTAAGACTTTCGCTGAAAAACCGGCAGAATTCGACCCACGTAAATATTTAGGTCCGGCTCGTGATAATATGGAAAAGCTGTACAAGCACAAAATTATCAACGTATTAGGTTCTAACGACAAACTTTAATCCAAAAGGATTTAACGATAAAAAGGGAACGCTCGTCACAGAACGTTCCCTTTTTCATTCATACAATCTCATCTCCTACAAGGTTATTCTTCATTTTCCTGCTCTTTCTCAAATAGCCGGAGTAAGCCATATTCAAAATTCTCGTACAACAAACTTTCTCTCAAGACACGTCCTTCCCTGTTCAGAGTTTCATAATGAGGAATTCCGTTGAAATGGAACAGTTCTCTCAAATAATGATAGTCGCTTGCGGGAATACGGTAGCAATCTTCATCTTTCAAATTTGCCTCCACGTATTTCACATAATCCTGCTCAGGCGATTCGTCATCACTGGTGATAAAGATAAAATCAATATCTTTATGGTTCCTGTATTTTTTACGTAATTCGGCAGACCTTTCAATACCTCCCCGGCAAGGTGCACAAGTAGTAGCCCAAAAGTCGACCATCAGGTATTTTCCTTTATATTTATCTGCTATTTTAGTAAAGATTTCTTTCCCCCTTCCCTCGGATAATAAAAAACTTCCGCTTTTATCGGAATAAATCTTGTCGTACATATAATCACATTCTTCACTTAGAAATGGTATAGATAGATTTGCTTTTACACTTTCGATGAATCGTTTGGATAAACTTTCATCTCTTAACGACGACATCCGATAGTTTGAACTTCTCACCTGCGCAATCTGTAAAGCAAACGGAATTTTATCTGTTGGCAGAAACTCCTTCAAACGATTGACAGCCTGTTCGTTTTCATTCAATATCGAACTAACCCGATCCGTATCACTCTCTACAACCCTTTTATAACCACGAGAAGAAAAGAATTTCATATATTCAAACCTGTTAATGAATGTACTGAAACGATTACAAGCCATCAGGGTATAATCATCCAGAGGCATTTCTTTCAAAAAATCATAATAAGAGTCGTCTTCCTCTATTTTCAGCACCTGATTAGTCGTATCTTCCAGAGACATATACCAACGCATATCTGTAAAATCAAACATATTAACGGCATATTCCATTAAAGCCGAATTACGGAGCATACGGGCAGCTTTAGGTGAATAATTGTCTGCTGCAATAATAGAATCCGCCATATTTTTCCATTTGGAAAGAATGGGACTTCTTTTTTGACGGTATTGCTCGGGAGTCAGTTTTTTCTGGTCATTGCGGACTTCATAATCGTATTCGAACAGCTCTCGTGTCTTACTATCTCCCCGGCAAATAGAGGCAGATTCTCCCATATAACAAATACCTTTAATCAGGGCGGAATAGTCATGTCCGCGATAATAATCCAGCATACTTTCGTAATCGAGATAAACAGTCAGCTTTTGTCCGGGTTCCAGATAAAATGGAATCCGGATGTTGTTGATATACATATATAATGAAACCGGATGTTTCAACGCCAATTTACAATCGAAACGTCCGTCCGGGTGAATTGCGATAACAGTAGGAAAATCTTCCCTTGTAGCCTCGTTTCCCAAATAAACCATTCCGGTTGAAAAGCCAAGCCTCGAATCATATCCTCTCAAGTAACCCTGTATATAAGCTGTATCCGAGCGAAAGAAATCGGTAAAATCTTCATCAGAGGGAGTTGGCTTTAATTGATTGTTCGGTCCTTTCCCACACAGAATATCAAGATTTTGAGATGAAATCCGGCAAAGTCCGTCTTTCTGAGGATTAAATGTCAATTGGCTGGTTCCGGTTTTATTTTCCAATGTTACTAAATAACGTTTCCCTTTCTTTTGAATCTCTTTATATGTCCATAAATCGTTTTGATAAATAACCAGAGAGTCGTAGAGTCCGACTATCCACTCATTATTGCCATCCTGTGTTATCCAATTTCCTCGTATTCCATCCAAATTCTTTATGCTTTTAGATTTATCCGGAACCAATGATATTTCGAAAGTCTTCCAATCGCAGCCCGGATCAATCCAATTGATACAAGTAGTAGTGGAAGGAAGTGGCGGATAAACCATCACAAAGTCCATCTCCCCCGAATCCGGGAAATACGTTTCTTTACCAAATTCCATTCCTATCATACGGTCCGAATAATATTTATTTCCGGTCGCCACATCTTCTATATAAAGGTCCGAACCAATGGATATCCACCAATGGGGATGAAAGACAGCATGGACATGCAAGTTTGTCGCTTCTTTTGTCCGTTCAATCTTTGTGATGGTCAAAATACTACTTGCACGTGTCTTGTAGGAGGGGTTCTCAATAACCGTTTGAGCACAAAGGCTTTGTAGCAAGAATAGGAGAAGTCCGATTGTGGTATATTTCATAATATTGATTTTTAAACTTATGACTACAAATGTATATTTAAAACCCGAATAAACAAGGTTTTACTCTATTTTTATTCTTTAATATCTCCCGTCAAGAAATAAAAAAGGGAACGCCGCTAACGGACATTTCCCTTTTTCATTCATATATCCCATCTCCTATAGGTTATTCTTTATTTTCTTGTTCTTTCTCCAATAGCTGGAGTAAGCCATATTCAAAACTAAAATACGACAAACTTTCTCTCAAAACACGTCCTTCCCTATTCAGTGTTACATAATGGGGAATTCCGTTGAAATGGAACAGCTCTCTCAAATAATGATAGTCGCTTGCAGGAATACGGTAGCAATCTTCATCTTTCAAATTTTCTTCTACGTATTTCACATAATCCCGCTCCGGCGACTCTTCTTCACTGGTGATAAAGATAAAATCAATATCTTTATGGTCCCTGTACTTTTTACGTAACTCCGCAGACTCTTCAATACCTCCCCGGCAAGGTCCGCAAGTGGTAGCCCAAAAGTCGACCATCAGGTATTTTCCTTTATATTTATCCGCGATTTTAGTAAAGATTTCTTTTCCCTTTCCTTCAGGCAATATGAAACTTCCGCTTTTATCGGCATAAATCTTGTTATACATATTATCGCATTCTTCACTCAAAAACGGAATAGAAAGATTTGCTTTTAAACCTTCGATGAATCGTTTAGACAACTCCTCCTCTTCTAAGAACGACATTTGGTAATTTAAACTTCTTACTTGCGCAATTTGTAAAGCAAACGGGATTTTATCTGTTCCCAAAAACTTCTTCAACAGATTGGCAGCCTGTTCATTTTTTTTCAACATCAAACCAGCCCGGTCTACATTCTCCCTTACAACAACCAAGCTACGAGGAGAAAGAAGGTCCATATATTCGAATCTGTTAATGAAAGTACCAAACTGCCCACATGCCAACAATGTATAATCGTCCAAAGGCATTTGTTTCAAAAAATCATAATAAGAATCGTCCTCCTTTACTTTCAGTACTTGATTCGCGGTATCTACCATAGCCTCATATTTACGCATTCCCAAAAAATCAAGCATATTCCCTGCATGTCGCAAGAGAGCCGAATTACGGAGCATACGGGCAGCTTTGGGTGAATAATTATCTGCCCGGATAATAGAGTCCGCTATATTTTTCCATTCGGCAAGGACAGGACTTCTTTTTTGACTATATTGTTCGGGAGTCAGTTTTTTCTGGTCATTTCGAACCTCATTATCGTGTTCGAATAAATTCTGTGTCTTAGCAATCCCCCGGCAAATAGAAGCCGATTCCCCCATGTAACATAAATCTTTTACGAATGTTGCATTATCCCAAGTACGCACATAATCCGTCAAACTCTCATAATCGACAAACACAGTAAGTTTTTGTCCGGGTTCCAGATAAAAAGGGATTCTGCCATTACAAATATACATAGATAATGAAACCGGATGTCTCAATAGCAATTTACAGTCGAAACGCCCGTCCGGATGAATAGTCACGACAGTGGGGTAATCATCTCT
>NZ_QRMP01000037.1:2035-25895 GCF_003473295.1 Parabacteroides sp. AM08-6 | reverse complement strand
GAACGTATTTTTTGCGTTCATCGAACGTGAAACGGAAGAAGCATTATGAGCTAATATAGCATGAACTTCTTTCTCTCTTCATTTTTTGTGGTGTGAATATAGAGTAGGTAAATACCTTTCGGGTAATGTGAAAGAGTGATTTGTTCTCCATTTATAATAGGTCGTTTTAGCAGGCAATTTCCTGTGATATTGAATATTTCAACAAAACCATAGCCTTCAATATTCGACAGGTGTAGAGTGTTTTCTTTTATGTGGAAATGAGGTTGGGATAGTCCGGTGTCCATGTCTGTCGGATTTATGTCTACCGAAGGCTCTTCTGCGGATAGAGTGGAAAAAGAAGATACTTGTAAAAGTTGGGTAGTAGGAGAAAGCGGTTCTGCAGAAACAGGTATCTCGGTACTGGCCGATGCTTTTACGAAAAATGCGGTATAGGGAGGAATGGCAAAATTACCTTGGGCCGGATAGGTTTTATAGTTGCCCTTTTCATATAGATAGATATTTCCGTCGAGGTTGGCAATATCTTTTATTTGTGATACAGGCAGCGGGCAGGGCAGCGGATTTCCACAAAGATACCAGCCGTAATTTTCTTTATTTGTGTTTTCTATAGATGGAGATATTGAAATCGAGATGCAACCGTTTCGGGCAAAGCTGGATGGAATATCTCCGGGCTGGGATGAAAACGTGAGTGTTTGGTCGTCTGCTTTTTCGTCTAATGCAATCAGATACCCTTTATTCTTCTCAAAGACAGGAGTGTTACCGGAAGGGATAGGGAGAACTTCCCAGTTCCCGAATGCCAAATTGTTTTGTGCTCTTTTTTCTCCGTTATATGTTTGGACATAGAAGAAATTTCCTCCGTTATTGGGAGTCGCGTCTTTTTGTTGGAAACGGGTGTCGATATTATTGGCGTAGATGTCGAAAGGAAAGGATATGAAATACCATTTGCCTTTTTCTTCGAAAGTTTTGTGCAGAATGATTTGATTGGTTACGGATAAGTCTCCTTCGGAAGAAAGCAAGCTTTCGGTATTGTATAGATACAAGTCTCTCGTGGTGAATTGGGTATTGGAAGAAATGTGGAGACTTCCGTTATTTATGGCGGTTATTCTGCAATTGATGTCATTGTAGGTTGTGATATTCCCTTCAATAAGTGCTTTTCTGTTTCGAAGGGGCGGATTGTGTGACCAAGAGATGGAATCTTCCCAATTTCCGGAACCTGTGAAAAGGGAGTATTGGCGGATATTTCCATAGGCGAAAACGCTGTCGGTGGTGAAGTAACCGCCTTTTGTATTTGCAGCGGCTTGCGAGGCCTGGATGCTGAGTTTGGATGGGGAATTGGGGATTGTTTTTAGTTTATATTCAAAAGATACATCATTGTTTTCTGGTTTTACGGCGTTCGGTTTTTCCGTTTTCCCCTGACGGAAAAATTCGAATGTCAGATTCTCATTAATCATTAAATGGAAACTGGCTATATGAACTCCTATGCTTACATCAGAATAATAACTTAAACTGTAAGGAGCGAAAGATATTTTACTACCCAAAGATAGCTTTAATTCCGGTTTGTCGGTGATTTCGGTGTTTCCAGATAACTCATATTCCCAATTATCCGTCTTTTCTCCCTTGAATGTCTGCATACGGAACGTATCCGAAACAATTGGGTTTTCTGCACTGTTTATAAAACTATTCCAAGTAGAAGGAGCAGGTTCTTGTGCTTGGATGGGTTGAAAAAGAGTTGTAAGGGCAATAGCCATTACAATTGAACTTAGAAAGGAGTGTAATACATACTTTTTCATAGTGAATATGATTTTGGTTGATATTATGACTGCAAATATAAAGAAATAATTGAAATGATTATCTTTGTCGCATGAAAGAATTTATAATATCTGAGGCACAGACTGAAAACGCGGTTCTTGTAGGGCTGGTTACTCCTGAACAGAACGAGCAAAAAGTACAAGAATATTTGGACGAATTGGCATTCCTTGCCGATACGGCCGGCGCTAATGCTGTGAAAAAATTTTATCAAAAACTGGATTATCCCAATCCTGTGACATTTGTCGGAACCGGTAAATTGCAGGAAATAAAAGAATATGTGGTGGAGCATGACATCGGACTGGTTATTTTTGATGACGAGCTGACTGCCAAGCAATTGCGTAATATAGAAAAAGAGTTGCAGGTAAAGATTTTAGACCGGACTAACCTGATTTTGGATATCTTTGCCAGCCGTGCGCAGACTGCCCATGCGAAGACCCAAGTGGAATTGGCGCAATATAAATATATGTTGCCTCGCCTGACCCGTTTGTGGACTCACTTGGAGCGCCAGCGTGGAGGTGTCGGGATGCGTGGACCGGGTGAAACGCAGTTGGAGACGGATAAGCGTATTATTCTGGATAAGATATCCCGTTTGAAACGTGAATTGGTGGAGATTGACAAGCAAAAAAGTGTTCAGCGGAAGAACCGTGGAAAAATGGTTCGCGTAGCTTTGGTAGGTTATACGAACGTAGGAAAATCGACCTTGATGAACCAATTGAGTAAAAGTGAAGTCTTTGCCGAAAATAAGCTGTTCGCGACTCTGGATACGACTGTCCGTAAGGTAATCGTGGACAATTTGCCGTTTCTTTTGTCGGATACAGTCGGATTTATCCGTAAGTTGCCGACCGAGCTGGTGGAATCGTTCAAATCCACATTGGATGAGGTGCGTGAGGCCGACTTGCTTGTGCATGTAGTAGATATTTCGCATCCTACATTTGAAGAACAAATAGAGGTTGTTAACAAGACGTTGGCTGAAATAGACAAAACGGAAAAGCCGATGATTATGGTATTCAATAAAATCGATGCTTTCACTTTTGTCCCTAAAGAAGAGGACGACCTCACCCCGCGTACTCGTGAAAATATCGATTTGGATGAGTTGAAACGAACTTGGATGAATAAGTTACAGGAAAATTGTATTTTCATTTCAGCCAAGAATCGTACCAATATCGATGCTCTGAAGGCGTTGTTGTATGAGCGGGTGAAGCAAATTCATGTCACTCGTTTCCCCTACAACGATTTTCTTTTCCAGCAGTATGATGAAGAATAAATGATTATGGATAAAACAAGAAAACTACAAGCCGAAGAAATTGCCCGTTTACAGGCAAATGGTTGTAGTGCTGAAAACTGGGAAGATGTGATAGTCGCTTCTTCTTTTAATCCTGAATATATATTAAGTACCCGTTTTTCCGGGAAAATCGTGTTGGGATGTTTTGAGAAAATCTTCACGTTTGCCGGTGGGGTGAAGAAGCATAGCGGCATCCGGAATGCAACTCTCCATAATTGCAGGATAGGTGATAATGTATTGATTGAAGATGTTCACAATTATATTGCCAACTATCGGATTGACGATGAATGTGTTATCCAGAATATAAACGTTATGCTTGTTGAGGGGGAAAGCGCTTTCGGGAATAATGTCGCCGTATCCGTATTAAATGAAACAGGGGGAAGAGAAGTGCCTGTTTACGACGAATTGTCTGCTTCTTTGGCTTATGTGATAGCCCTTTACCGGCATCGTCCTCTGTTGATTGAGCGTTTACAGGAATTGATTGCCGGTTATGCACAGCGTGTTACTTCGACACAGGGATATATTGGGCGGAATGTCCGGATAATCAATACCGGTACTATCCGGAATGTTTGCATAGGCGATTATGTTACTGTCGAAAATTCAACCCGGTTAGAGAACGGAACGATAAACAGTAATGAGAAAGCTCCTGTTTATATCGGTGACAGTGTGATTGCTGAAGATTTTATTATCTCTTCCGGTGCTGTTGTGGCCGACGCTGCCAAAATCATCCGTTGCTTTATCGGACAAGCTTGCCACGTGACACATAACTTTTCGGCGCACGATTCGCTTTTATTCAGTAATTGTGCTTTCGAGAATGGAGAAGCTTGTGCCATTTTTGCTGGTCCGTTTACCGTGTCCATGCATAAAAGCAGTTTATTGATTGCCGGTATGTATTCGTTTCTGAATGCAGGTAGCGGTTCGAACCAAAGTAATCATATGTATAAACTGGGACCTATTCATCAGGGAATTGTAGAACGCGGTTCGAAAACTACCAGCGACTCATATATTCTTTGGCCGGCTCGTATCGGTGCTTTTTCTTTAGTGATGGGTCGTCACCATCATCATAGCGATACTTCGGATATGCCTTTTTCTTATTTGATTGAAAGAGATGATGAAACCTACTTGGTTCCGGGTGTCAACCTGCGTAGTGTCGGAACTATTCGCGATGCCCAAAAGTGGCCACGACGCGATAAACGTACCGACCCGGTACATTTGGACAGGATAAACTATAACCTGTTGAGTCCGTACACTATTTATAAAATGATGAAAGCCTCCGATATACTGAAAGAGCTTCAGGTATTGGTGGGGGAGACTTCTGAAATTTATTATTACCAAAATACCCGCATCAAAGGTTCTTCTTTGCGTACAGCATTAAGTTTGTATGGAATGGCAATTAACAAATTCTTGGGTAATTCTTTAATCAAACGTTTGGAAGGAACGGCTTTTCGTACGATAGAAGAAGTTTGGGAACAGTTGCAACCAACTTCTGCCGAAGGAAAGGGGGAATGGTTGGATTTATCCGGACTTATCTTACCGAAAAACGAACTGGATAGTTTGATAGAGAAGATAGAAACCGGACAAATTACTTCTTTGTCTGCGATTGAAGAGTTCTTCGCGTCGATGCACCATCGCTATTACGATATGGAATGGACTTGGGCGTACGATAAAATACAGGAATATTATCAGGTCGATTTGGCGGCTATCTCTGCTGAAAAGATTATCGAACTGGTTCGTTGCTGGCAAGATTCCGTTATCGGTCTGGATGAACTCTTATATGAAGATGCTAAAAAAGAATTTTCTCTTACCTCTATGACCGGTTTTGGTGTGGATGGTTCCGCAAAAGAAAAGCAGAAAGATTTCGAAGGTGTACGCGGTATTTTCGAAAGCAATCCTTTTGTCACCGCCGTGAAAGAACATATTGTTGTGAAACGGGCATTGGGCGATGAACTGATAAGCAGGATGGATTTGCTGGTTTCAAAAGCAATATAGTTTGCAAATTAATCTTTTTCCTTATTTCTCGGATGATGTTCCAGTATCTCCCTACGTAGGAACTGACGGTCGATGTGTGTATAAATTTCGGTAGTGGTTATTTTTTCGTGTCCGAGCATTTCCTGGATGGCGAGGAGATTGGCTCCACCTTCCAGCAGGTGGGTGGCGAAAGAATGACGGAACGTATGTGGGCTGACAGTCTTTTTTATTCCGGCCATTTCCGTTTGTTGTTTGATAATATGGAAAACCATAATGCGTGATAAAGACGTTCCCCGGCGGCTCAGGAAAAGAATATCTTCGAAACCCTTTTTTACCGGAACTAAATTCCGGTCATATAAATAATTCTTAATTTCCTTAATAGCTGTATTCGAAATAGGAACCAGTCGCTGCTTGCTTCCTTTCCCTTCCACCTTGATGAAACCTTCGTCGAAGTAAATATCCGTAAAACGGAGCGTAATCAGTTCCGATACACGCAGGCCGCAACTATACAGTACCTCCAGCATGGCCCGGTTACGCTGACCTTCCGGCAGGGAAAGGTCGATAGAATCCAATATGTTGTTTATTTCGTTGACAGTCAGAACTTCCGGTAACTTTAATCCAATCTTGGGCGACTCTAACAATTCTGTCGGGTCGGTTGTTATATATTCGTCCAGAAACAGAAATCGATAAAACGATTTAATGCCGGAAATAATACGGGCTTGCGAGCGCGAATGAATGCCGATATCGCGTAACCGGGCGACGAATTGTTGCAAATCATCGTACGTCACATTTTCGTATTTCTTTCCTTCGCTCTCCACGAAACGGGTCAGTTTGTCGAGGTCTGTCAGATAAGCGTCTATAGAGTTGGAGGAAAGCGCTTTCTCCAGGCGTAGATAGGTTTTATATCGTTCTATTTTATCGTTTTCGAGGTGCATTGGACTCGTTACATTATGGATGTGTCAAATTAAATCACTACCTTTGCCGGATATTTTTCTGCCCGTCAAGGTAGTGCAAAGGTAATAAATTACAGCAAAATGAAGAAGATTCAGATTATCAACGGCCCTAATCTTAATCTGTTGGGCAAGCGTGAACCGACAGTATATGGAAATGCTTCATTCGAAAGCTATCTGAGCGAACTGCGTGCCCGGTATCCGCAATGTGAGATTGCGTATTTCCAAAGTAATATAGAAGGTGAAATGATTGATAAAATCCATGAAGTGGGTTTCGACTATGATGGAATTATAATGAATGCAGGTGCTTATACGCATACCTCCATTGCGTTGCACGATGCGATAAAAGCTGTGACTACCCCGGTTGTTGAGGTGCATATTTCGAATGTACATGCCCGCGAATCATTCCGTCACGTTTCCATGATTTCGGCTGCTTGCAAAGGGGTTATTTTAGGTTTCGGGCTGGACTCATACCGTCTGGCGCTTGAGTCGTTTTTGTAGTATATAGTGATTAAAAGGTAATAATAGGTTATAATATTTAGGTTATATGTTAAAGCATACAAAGATAGTTGCTACTGTTTCTGACCAGCGTTGCGATGTTGAATTTGTCGACGCATTGTATAAGGCAGGAATGAATGTCGTGCGCCTCAATACGGCTCACATGGCGGAAGAAGGGTTGAGCAGAGTTGTGAACAATGTTCGTGCCGTATCCGACCGTATCGGTATCCTGATGGATACAAAGGGACCGGAAGTGCGCACTACGACTGCGCAAGATGCTATTCCGTTTAAGACCGGAGAAGTCGTGAAGATTATGGGAAATCCGGAAGGCGAGACTTCGCACGAATGTATTTGTGTGTCTTATAAGAATTTCGTGAACGACCTTGGTATCGGAAGCGATATCCTGATAGACGACGGTGATTTGGAACTGAAAGTTATCGATAAGAAAGAGGATTATTTGGTTTGCGAAGTCCAGAACGATTCCACTTTGGGAAGCCGTAAAAGCGTGAATGTGCCGGGTGTACGTATCAACCTTCCGTCCCTGACGGAAAAAGACCGGAAAAATATTCTTTGGGCTATCGAAAACGATTTGGATTTTATCGCCCATTCGTTTGTTCGTAACAAACAGGATGTGATGGACATTCAACGTATCTTGGACGAACATAATAGCCCGATTAAGATTATCGCTAAAATAGAAAATCAGGAAGGGGTCGACAATGTAGATGAGATTTTGGAAGTGGCTTATGGCATCATGATTGCTCGCGGCGACCTCGGTATTGAAGTCCCGGCTGAGAAAATTCCCGGTATTCAGCGTGTCTTAATCCGCAAATGTGTGGAAATGAAGAAACCTGTTATCGTAGCGACTCAGATGCTCCACTCTATGATTAACAATCCGCGTCCGACACGTGCCGAAGTGACCGATATCGCCAATGCCATTTATTATCGTACAGATGCTTTGATGCTGAGTGGCGAAACGGCCTATGGCAAATATCCGGTAGAAGCGGTCCAGACCATGACAAAAGTAGCCCGCGAAGCCGAAAAGACGAAACTTGCCGCTAATGATATTCGTGTCCCTATTGAAGGAAACGATTTGGATGTGACTTCTTTTCTTGCCAAACAAGCCGTTAAATCTTCTTCCAAACTGCATGTGAAAGCCATTATTACTGATAGCTATACCGGCCGTACAGCCCGTTATCTGGCAGCCTTCCGCGGTACTTCTACCGTATTTGCTATTTGTTATAATCATCGTACTACCCGTATGCTTTCCCTTTCGTATGGTGTTTGGGCTGTTTATCAACCGTTCGATGATAGCCGCCGTGGATATTTCTGCCAGGCACTGAACGAGCTGATTAAGAGCAGACGCATTACCCGCAATGACATGGTAGCTTATCTGAGTGGTAGTTTCGGAGAAGGAGGGGGCACGAGTTTCCTTGAAATCAACAATGTCGGGAAAGTGTTGGATGCGGGAATGAATTACCAGCTTCCTACATTCAAAGATTAAAAGAGTTCTTCGGGGGGGGATTTTAAGAAGCAAATGGAATAGTTTCAGAAAAGAATGTATCGGAAATGACAGGAATTACATTGGATGAATATATTCTTTCCTATAGTGATGAGGAAGGCGTTTTGTTGTCGGCCCTGAACCGGGATGCAAATGTAAACTTGCTTCGTCCGCGTATGTTGTCCGGGCATTTGCAAGGACGGATATTGAAAATGTTTTGCCGGATGCTCCGTCCTCGCCGAATTCTTGAAATAGGTACTTATACCGGTTATGCTACTCTTTGTATGGCGGAAGGATTGGAAGAGGGGGCACTTATCCATACGTTGGAAATTAATGATGAGATGGAAGACTTCATTATGAAATACCTGCCCCGTTCGCCGCATAAGGAAAAAATAAAACTTCATTTCGGTGATGCGCTTGAAATTATTCCGACGCTGGACGAGACATTCGACCTGGTGTTTATCGATGCCGATAAGCGTCTGTATGCGGAATATTTCGATTTGGTCTTTCCGTTGGTACGTCAAGGTGGGCTGATTTTGGCTGACAATACGCTTTGGGACGGGAAAGTATTGGAGAAACCGCATCCTTCGGATAAACAAACTGCCGGTATCCTTAGTTTTAATGATAAGATAAAGGAAGACACGCGTATTGAAAAAGTTATCTTACCTTTGCGTGACGGCCTTACAATGATTTGGAAAAAGTAAAAATAAAGAATTATGGAAAGTACAAGATTAAGTAAAATAGAACGTCTTTTGCAGAAAGAGCTGAGTGATATCTTCCAGAAACAGACACAAGCCATGCACGGTGTCCTGATTTCGGTCAGTGTCGTACGTGTAAGTCCCGACTTGAGCGTGGCGCGGGTTTACTTGAGTATTTTCCCTTCCGAAAAGTCGAAAGAATTGCTGGAAGCTATTCGTACGAACACGAAAGCAATCCGTTTCGACCTTGGACAACGTATCCGTTTGCAGGTTCGTAAAATACCGGAATTGAGCTTCTTTATCGACGACTCATTGGATTATATTGAGAATATTGATAATCTATTGAAAAAGTAAAACAGCACAGCATTGAATTTCCCATTCTATATAGCCCGGCGTTACCTTTTTTCGAAGAAATCCCACAATGCCATCAACATCATATCGATGGTTTCGGTTTGCGGGGTGGTGGTGGCTACGACAGCTTTAGTCTGTGCCATGTCTGTATTGAATGGGTTTGTGACGCTTGTCGCTTCCATGTTCAGTAATTTCGACCCGGTGTTGAAAATTATGCCTGTGCAGGGAAAAGTTTTTGACCCGACTACATCGTCTATGCAGGAAGTCCGGAAACTACCCGGAGTGGTTTATTTCAGTGAAGTATTGCAGGACAACGCATTGGTAAGCTATCGGGACCGGCAATCCGTTGCCACTATCAAAGGAGTGGATGATAATTACCGTAATCTGACATGTATTGACAGTATAATGATAGACGGTGAATTCCAGTTGTACGACGAGGTTGTCAATTATGCGACAGTAGGGGCCGGACTGGCTATGCGACTGGGCGTAAGGGCCAACTTCTCCGACCCGCTTGAAATATATGTGCCGAAACGGGATGAAAAGGTCAATATGTCTAATCCGGCAAGCTCTTTCAATTTGGAATACGCTTTTATCCGAGGTGTTTATGTCACCAATCAGCAGATATATGACGAAGATTTTATGTTGCTTCCGTTATCATTGGTCCGTACGCTGCTCCATTACGATAAGGAAGTGACGGCTATTGAGTTGGGGCTGACTCCGGATGCCGATGTCTCTGCCGTTAAGAAACAGATAAAGTCCATTTTGGGAGATGAGTATTTTGTTAAGGACAGGTATGAGCAACAAGATGCCTCGTATAAAATGATGCAAGGAGAGAAATGGGTGATATTCCTGATTCTCTGTTTTATTCTCGGGTTGGCATTATTTAATGTTGTCGGCTCCCTGGCTATGCTGATGATAGAGAAAAAGAATGATGTCCGGACATTGCGAAATATGGGGGCGGATGACCGCTTGATACGTCGTATTTTCTTATTCGAAGGATGGATGATTTCCGGTTTCGGAGCGTTAATAGGTATCGTGATTGGTGTGATTCTTTGTCTTTTGCAACAGGAACTGGGGTTGATTAAATTAGGTGAGGCTTCCGGCTCTTTTGTTATCAATGCTTACCCCGTACGTGTGGAATTGAGCGACATCCTGACTGTCTTCGTTACAGTAGTATCTATCGGTTTCCTGGCAGCTTGGTATCCGGTCCATTATTTGGGAAAGAGGCTGCTGTTGAACTGATGGTGTAGCATGCTCCCCTCTGCGTTTTCATCCAATTTTATCCTTCATCCTTCATTTCCAGAATAAGTATCTGTCACAGTGTCTCTTACACTGAATGATGCCCAGGAATTATCCTTCAGCCCATCCTTCAAATCATTCAGGAAGGGGTGTTTTTCCCTGTTTCTTTTTTCCCTTATGTAAAGTAAAGGGGAGTATCATACAAATTAAGACAAGCCATACGACTTATTCCCTTACCGACCCGGGTCGGCAACTTTTGCGAGCTGGGGTGATAAGCTTACCGACCCAGCTCGGCAAGGTTGTCGAGCCGGGAGCAAAGAGGAAAGGGTGCTATCTTCGGGGATAAACTGTCCGATGAAACGCACTAATTCTCTGTCCTATCCATGCTAAGATAACACTTTTGATGATTTCTCTTCCGCCCCTCTTGTCTTATTTTATAATTCAGTTAATTGAATTCCTTCCCGTAATTCATCTGGGCATCGGCAATGTATTGTTTGATACGTTGTTCGTCTTCTTTCTGGCAGATAAGCAGGACATTTCCGGATTCTGCAATGATACAGTCGTGGATACCCTGAATGACAGCCAAACGGTCGGAGTTGTCCAGCGCAATGACATTACCGGTACTTTCGTAAAATATAGCTTTGTTATTTTTCAGTACTGCGTTGTTATTCTCATCTTTGCGGGCAAGGTCGAATAAGGAGCCCCATGTTCCGAGGTCTGCCCAACCGAAATCCACGCAAAGCATATAAACGTTGTCCGCTTTTTCCATGATGCCGTAATCGATGGAAATATTCAGGCAATAAGGGAAGTTCTCCTGAATAAAAGCATGTTCATCCGGAGTATTAAACATGTCTTTCCCGAGGTCGAAACGTAAGGAAATATCAGGCAGGAATTTGGAAAAAGCTTCCAGAATAGTATTTACGTTCCAGACAAACAGCCCGGAATTCCAGAAAAACTCGCCGCTTTCCATAAATACTTTAGCCAATTCTAAATCAGGTTTTTCTGTAAATGTCTTGACTTTAGTAAATTCTCCCAGCATGTTGTCGCTGCTCTGAATGTAACCGTAACCCGTTTCCGGTCGGCTAGGCTTAATTCCTAATGTCACTAATGCATTGTTCTCTTTGACAAAGTCTAATGCTTTTTGTACATCCTGTAGGAAAATCTCCTCTTTCAGAATCAGGTGGTCCGATGGAGCAACTACAATGTTGGCGTTAGGATTGCAAGCTTTGATATGATAAGCTGCATAGGCAATACAGGGTGCTGTATTACGACGTGCCGGTTCCAGCAGAATTTGTTTTTCCTGCAACTCCGGAAGTTGTTTCTTAACTAAAGATGCGTATAGTTCATTTGTTACAATATAAATGTTTTCGACAGGGATGATTTTGGAAAAGCGGTCGAAAGTCATTTGTAACAGTGAGCGGCCTGTTCCGAAAAAGTCTAAAAACTGTTTGGGGTAGCTTTCCCTGCTAAAAGGCCAAAAGCGACTACCTATTCCGCCGCCCATGATAACGCAATAATTATCTTTCATGATGATTCAGGCTGTTTTTTGTTATTCTCTTACAAAGTTAACGAAATAATCCGTGATTCCGTCTATCTTAATCCCTAAGAAGATATAAAATGAAAAAAAAGCGGGAAATGCTTGTCCGTTTAAAAATAATGTCTACCTTTGCAACGCATTTCAAAAATAAATGCCCAGATGGCGGAATTGGTAGACGCGCTGGTCTCAAACACCAGTGGATTCACTTCCATGCCGGTTCGATCCCGGCTCTGGGTACAAGGGTAAAAGCTAAGTATTGAATTTTCAATTACTTAGCTTTTTTGTTTTATTTAAATATTCCCCACATCTGCAAAATCACAGTAAGAAAATAGCCGTTTCGTTTGGTGAAATGTTATATCAGAAGTAATTTTGGGAAAATAACAATTAAAAGATAGCCTATCATGGAAAAGGATATTTGGCAGGAGATAGAAGGACTGTACAGGGAGTTCCAGGAACTTGGTATCAGTCAGTCGGTGGACTATGAGAAGTACTACCTCTATTCTCTTATTGCCCATTCTACGGCTATTGAAGGGTCTACTCTCACAGAAATGGAAACGCAGCTTCTTTTTGATGAAGGGGTAACTGCCAAAGGAAAGCCATTGGTCTATCATTTGATGAATGAAGATTTAAGGAAAGCATACGAACTTGCCAAAGAAGATAGTGAGCAAGGTGCAGTGATTACCCCTGCTTTCTTGCAAAAGTTGAATGCTACGCTAATGCGTACTACTGGAAGTGTGCATAATGTGATAGGTGGTTCTTTCGATTCTTCCAAAGGCGAGTATCGTTTATGTGGTGTTACCGCTGGTGTTGGTGGACGTTCCTATATGAGTTATCAGAAAGTGTCTGCCAAAGTAGAGGAACTTTGTTCAATTTTGCAGGAGAAGCAAAAGGCGATGGGGACATTTCGGGAACAATACGAATTGAGCTTTAATGCTCACCTTAACTTGGTTACTACTCATCCGTGGGTGGATGGTAATGGAAGAACAGCTCGTTTGTTGATGAATTATATCCAGTTCTGCTACAATCTTTTCCCAGCTAAAATATTTAAGGAAGATAGGGAAGAATATATTCTTTCTTTGCAGCAATCCCAAGAGGAAGAAATAAATCAGCCATTCTTGAACTTCATGGTGATGCAATTGAAAAAATCGCTTGCCTTGGAAATAGAACGGTTCAATACTTCACGGAAGCAAGGATTCAGCTTTATGTTCTAAGGTCTTCTCCGTTTTGTTCAAATTCTACTTTATAGTCCTTTTATTTTTGTCGATAGAATCGAGTTGCGTTTATGTCTTTGAATTGCCAAAGAAATAAGTTCTGTTATTAAATCTTTTTCGGTAATTCCTGTATATTCCCAAACTTTAGGGTACATGCTGATTTCTGTAAATCCGGGTAGCGTATTAATTTCGTTCAATACTAATTTGTTTTCTTTAGAAAGAAGGAAGTCAATACGAGACATACCCTCACAACAAATAGTCTTGCAAGCTTTGACTGCCAATTCCCGGATTTTGTCGGATATGTCGGTGGCTATCCTTGCAGGAACTTGCAGTGTTGCTCCGTTTGAACTGATGTATTTTGCATCGTAAGAATAGAAATCTTTAGTTGCCACAATCTCACCCACAACAGAGGCTTGCAGGCTTTCGTTCCCTAACACTCCACATTCAAGCTCTTTCCCGATAACAGCTTCTTCTACCAATATCTTATTGTCAAATTGGAAAGCTGTTGATAGTGCCACATTATATTCATTTTCATTTGTGACCTTGCTTACTCCCACTGAGGAACCTGCATTAGCGGGTTTTATAAACAAAGGGAGTCCTAAGTCGGATGCAAGTTCTTTAAATGAGTGTTCTGTCGGAAAATGTTTATATATTGTGTAAGAGTTCGCTACGGGTATGCCTGCTGCTTGTAAAAGGCGTTTGGTTACATCCTTATCCATAGCGATGGCAGAGCCTAAAACGTCTGGACCAACAAAAGGCACATCCATCGACTTTAATATTCCTTGTAATGTGCCGTCCTCTCCGAATGTTCCATGAACAATAGGAAAAGCTATATCGAAACTTATTAAATCTCGATTTTCTTTTTTACTAATAACATTAACTGCATTCCCTACCACAGACAGATATACATTTGTAGCTTCAACAAAATAATCATTGTCTGCTAAATTTATATCATCTGTTGCGTAACTGCTATCATAAAACCATTCACCCGATTTGTCTATTCCCAATAGGATAGGAATAAAGTGAGTTCTGTCTATTGACTTGTAAATATTGGTCGCGGATTTTAGCGACACCTCGTACTCGGCGGATTTACCACCAAATATAATTGCTACTTTTAATTTCATATTTTGGTACTTTGTGCAAAAGTACTATTTTTATTACCAAAGTATTTTAATATGAGTACCATTATTCAAGATATTTACTGCAAATATTCAATGGAATGACTATACCACTGACAGAGGAGTGAACTTTATGGAAATCCGAAGATGAAATGAATCAGGATAATTTGTGATTCTGTGGGATTAAGCGATTATTTTGAATGCCAAATATTAAAAAATAAGCTTTACATTTGCACTTTCTTAAAGTGTTGGGAGAAAATGAAACAGAAACAATCGACGGCGGACAACTCGGTAATGATAGTTTTTTGCCTTTTATTTTTTTTGCTATCTTTTCGGCTTTGGGGACAGACTCCGAAGAATGAAAATGGGGGAATATTACTTATCAGTTCATATTCTCCTATAAAAGAAGAAGGACAACATGTTATTTCTTCTTTTATCCACGAGATGAAAGATTATACAAATACTCAGATACATGTAGAATATATGGACTGTGAGTCTTTCCCAGTGTTTGATACTTGGAAAGATTGGATGTGGCAACTGTTTCGTGCTTATAAGACAAAGCCGGAAGTGGTTGTTTTATTCGGAGGTGAAGCATGGTCGGCTTATCGTCGGGTTTGTCCTGAGGAATGGCGAGATATTCCGGTTGTATTAGGAGGTGTAAAAAATCGCTTTATTGATTATAGCAAAGGTGAGGATAGTGTAGCGAACATAAAAAATCTTGTTCTAACGCGTGAAACTTTCAATGGTTTTAAAGTTACCGGCTATTATTATGAAGACTATATAGAAGAAAATATAAAATTGATAAAAACACTTCAGCCACATATCAAACGTATTGCGGTTTGTTATGATAACCGTTATTCATTGCTTTTCTTTAAAGACTATTTGGAAACACTTTTTGAAAGTATAGATTCCTTGGAATTATGTTATTTGCCCGGTAATGAGTTGACTACTCCCATGTTGTTGGATTCCATTGCCGGAATGGATGATAGCTATGCTTTGCTTACGGCAGGTTGGTATACAGATGCCGTCCGATATCCTCATTCTTATTCTATGTTTCATAATGAGTTAGCTCGTTTCACAAGTAAACCGGTATATGAAATAGCCGATCAGGGAGAAATGAATATGAATTATGTGGGCGGTTATTTTGTCAAAGGTAAAGATTTGGGAAAGGACCTTGCTCATCTCACTTATGATGTATTAACGAAAGGGATAGAAAATAGTTCTGTTTTTCAGGTTACGCCATCTGCCCCGCATTGTTACATTAATTATCCCACTTTCAAAAAAGTGGGATTCGATAAAAAGCTTTTACCCTCGGATACCGTTTTTTATAATAAGAAGCCTTCTTTGTTAGAGGAACATCCGGTAGGATTCTTATTAATCTTGTTCGGTATGCTTCTCATGTTAATTTTGTTCTTGGTTGTGCTGTTTAATCGAAAAAGACGGGAGATGGCTTATATTAAAGAGAACGGCCGGATGATGAAATTAATTAGTACCATGCCTGATATGGCCATTATTTATGATACCAAACTGAATATTGTGGATGTTGTGAATTCTGCCGGGCATGTTCTGAATGAAGTAAAAAGAGAAGAATTGATTGGTTTGAATGTACGAAATATCGTATCGGTTCATTCTTTATCACAAGAGGCGTTGGACGAACTTGTCCAAAATGTTTCCGATACCATGGCTACAAAGCAGATTCATATATTTAATTACGAATATTTGCATGAAGGGGTTTCCTATTATGCAAAAGCGCGTACGGTTCCCTTCAACGAAGACCAAGTGATTTGTTTTGTTCATGATATAACCTCTTCGATTGTAGCAGAAAGGGAAATCCTCAAGTTGAAAACATTCCTACAGTCCATTGTGGATAATTTGCCCGTTGGCTTGTTTATCAAAGATGTTCAAAATGAATTTCGATATTTATTTTACAATAACAAGGTTTCGGAGTATTATAATAAAGATTCGGCTTCGATGTTGGGCAAAAATGATTTTGAGGTCGATGACCCTTCGGCTGAACAATTTAGAAAAGAAGACGAACTAGTGGTGCGGAGCGATAAACCTCTTTCTTTCAACCATGTATTTAAAGAAGAAAAGGATGGTGAACCTATTCGTTGGGGAATTATAACTAAAACACGGTTGTTCGACCAGAATGGAGATTGCTATGTGATTGGCACCGTTGCAGATACGACAGAGATACGTAAAAATGAGATGGAATTGGATAATATCCGAGAGGAACTTTCCATGGCTATGGACGCAGGTTCTCTTTCTGCTTGGTGTTATGATATAGCTCTCGGGAAATTTTCTTCTCTCTATAAAGATACATTGGTGGGAGATGGTCTTTTTGACCAGGAGCATCAGGTTAAATTGCACCCTGATGATAAGGAAAAATACCGGATATTTATGGAGCGGCTTTCTTCCGGAATATCTGTGAAAGAAAGAGAAATTTTCCGTTTTCTTCAGGATGGAAAATATGGATGGTTTGAAACTTTTGCTGCAGGTCTTAAGTCGGATAAAACGGGTGAGATAGTCCAAATTATCGGTACGCAGAAGAATATTACGAATGAAATGATGCAACAACAGGAGTTGGAAGAGAATAAGTTGAAATTGGAATTCACTTTGGAGGCAGCTCAGATTATTTCTTGGGAATATAATGTTGATACACAAATGTTTTATTCGCCTAAATCAACTGTAATTGAAGGCCCAAATATATCTTTGGATGGTTATTTAGCTTATATTCATCCGGATGATGCGCCTTTACTTAGGGAAGGATTACTTGATTTGTCTAGTGGTCGAATTCCGGTCATGGATGTTCAAATACGTACTATTGAAAGTTTGGGCAATCGCTGGTTTGAGATGCATGCAGTTCCTTATGGATATGGAGAAGACGGGAGATTAACGAAACTGATAGGATTGAGGCGGGATATTACAGACTTGAAAATAACAGATGAATTGATAAGATTGCGAGATAAAGCGGAAGAAGCCAACCGTTTGAAGAGTGCTTTTTTAGCAAATATGAGTCACGAAATACGTACTCCTTTAAATGCTATTGTCGGTTTTTCAAATCTGATTGCAGAAACGGAAGACCCGGAAGAAATAAGCGCTTATGTGAAAATTATCGAGACAAATAATGAATTGTTGCTTCAGTTAATTAATGACATACTCGATTTGTCAAAGATTGAAGCCGGCCAATTGGATTTCAATTATTCGAATGTGGATTTGAACGATGTATTTAATGATCTCTATCAGATATTCCAGAGCCGCGTGAAAGAGGATGTTCGGTTAATTTGTGAACTACCGGAAGAAAACTACCCCTTATATTCGGAAAAGAATCGATTGATGCAGATACTTTCTAATTTCCTGAGTAATGCCTGCAAATATACATTTGTAGGTACTATCACGATGGGATATGAAAAGGATGGGGATTGGCTACGTTTTTATGTGTCGGATACCGGGAAAGGGATTGCTGCAGAAAATATTCCGCATGTATTCGAACGGTTTGCTAAATTTGATAGTTTTGTACAGGGAACGGGACTTGGGTTATCCATCTGTGAATCCATTATACAATCGCTGAATGGTAAAATAGGTGTGGAGTCGGAGGAAGGAAAGGGTTCTACTTTTTGGTTTACACTGCCTTGTCAATCAGTAAAAGAAGATTTATAAATTAAAGTGATAAAATGGAGAGAGAAAAAAAATCATTGGTAAAGAAAGAGTATCTTATACCTTTCATATTAGTCACTTCCTTATTCTTTTTATGGGGATTTGCACATGCTATTCTGGATGTACTGAATAAACATTTTCAGGAAGCGCTTGTGATGACTAAGGCTCATTCCGCTTTCATACAGGCAACGATGTATACCGGCTATTTTACGATGGCTATTCCGGCCGGGCTTTTTATCAATAAATATGGATACCGGAAAGGGGTAGTGTTCGGGTTAATACTTTATGGTATAGGTTCTTTGCTGTTTATTCCAAGTGAACATCTGATGTCGTTCAACTTTTTTCTCTTTTCTCTTTTTGTCATCGGTTGTGGTTTGACGTTCCTTGAAACAGCTGCCAATCCTTATGTGACCGAATTAGGTGCTCGCGAAACAGCTGCCAGTCGGTTAAACTTAGCTCAATCGTTTAATGGATTGGGGTGTATTTGTGCTCCGGTAGTAGGAGGTTTGCTACTTTTCTCGGAAGGGAAGGAGACGAATATTTCATTGCCTTATACTATAATGGGAGTTGTGGTATTGGCTGTAGCCCTTCTCTTTTTGCGGATTCGTTTGCCGGAAATCGACCATACGGAGGAGGATAAGCATATAGAGACGCATACCGGCTTGTCCGGTTTGTGGAAACATCGTCGCTTTGTCTGGGGTGTTGCCGCCTTGTTTTGTTATGAGATTGCAGAGATTTCGATAAACAGCTTTTTCATTAATTATGTGACGGACGATGGTTGGATGAGTACGCAGGATGCGGCGGTCGTGTTATCGTTCGGCGGATTGGGCTTGTTTATGGTGGGACGTATTATCGGTAGCTGGATTATGAGTTTTATCCGTGCGGAAAAGGTCTTGTTTGTTTGTGCTGTTTTTACAGTATTGGCCTCTTTGTTGATAACGTTGAATTTGGGTACGCTGTCGAAAGGTTCCCTTTTTGCCTGTTATATTTTTGAAGCTATTATGTTTCCGACGATATTCGCCATCTCTCTACGGGGACTGGGAGGATATACGAAAAGAGCTTCTTCTTTCCTGATGATGTCGCCAGTAGGGGGAGCCGTGGGCCCTTTACTGATGGGCTATGTCGCCGACGCAAGTTCCATGTCTTTCTCTTTTATCATACCGCTGTGCGGCTATTCTGTCGTGGCCATTTATTCGTATATGGCCTTGATGGGGAAAATAAGATAGAGATAAAAAAGAAGATACGTGCTATAATAATCGGAGCACCTCTTCTTCCGTTCCGCAGAAAGGGCCGGAGGCTTCCAGTTTTATCGTGCACATGGCAGCGGCGAAGTTGCCAGCTTCCCGGTAAGAAGCTCCTTTGGTGCGCATATGCAGATAGCCGGCCATATAAGTATCGCCACATCCTGTTGCGTCGACGATTTCGGCAGGAGGATATGCCGGAATTTCATAAAAGTTCTCTTCCGCATAAATCAGGGAGCCCCTGCTGCCTAATGTGAGTAACACTTCCTTTACTCCCAGTTCCGCCAGCATGAGAGCGGCTTGATGGGGATTGGAGCAGCCGGTAAGCACCTCCATTTCATGTTCGTTGGCTTTCAGGATGTGGATATATTTAAGCGCTTCTTCTTTGTCCGTCCAGTCGATGGCATATACTTTTTCTCCCCTTACTTCACGTAGATAACCTTGTACGTCGACGGATAAAAGTCCTTTGGCTGATAAATACTTGATTACATCGAGCGAGAAATCATCAGCCAGCAAGCTCCCCAAGTGATAGATATGGGCGTTTACATCTTGTAATCCTTTTATGGTGAACGGCTCGGCTTTTGCTAAAACGCGTTGGCTTCGGTTATCCTGATTTTTTCCATATTTGTTTTCGAAATAGACGGAATGCGTACTGGGCAGTACCTTGACGGCTATCCCTTTTCTGCGAATTGCCTCGACGGCATCCATTTCGCTTTGAGCCAGTGCGGTCACTAACTGAAAATTGGAACTGTCTAAATTGCTGATGGCGTGTGCAAAATAGAAAGCGGTTCCTCCCGGCATATGGACTGTGTTTTTCGGGGTCACTATTTTATCCAACGTAATGTGACCGATACAGCAAAGATTGTATGTGTTCATTTTTCCTTTTTAAATCAGGCTGCAAAAATAGACAAAAACACTTATATAACCCATAGATACGGTGTTTTAACTCTTTTCGGGATAGAATTGTGATTAAATAGTGATAATTGTACACTTTTTATTATATTTGCCGATGTAATAGTGTATCAAATTAAATAATACCCGAAAAACATGCTATAATGAGAAAGTATCAAGTGATTTTTAGTTTACTGCTATTGATGTTGCCGGCCCTGCTTCCGGCTCAGGAAAACTCTTCTGCAGCTTCGGAGAAGCCGTATTATCTGTTCGCCTATTTTACCGATAAGAATGAAAATCGGAATGGTCTTCATTTGGCTTGGAGCGATGACGGGTATAAATGGCATAGTATCGGCCCGGAGTATAGTTTTCTGAAATGTGATTATGGAACCTGGTATGCCGATAAGCGGATGCGTGATCCTTTTATTCTAAAAGGGCCGGATGGTCTTTGGCATTGTATTTGGACGCTCAATTGGGATGGGAATGCTATCGGTTATGCTTCTTCGCCGGATTTGATACACTGGTCGCGCCAATCATACCCGAAAGTGATGGAGGGCTATGAAGTGAGAAATTGCTGGGCGCCTGAAATGGTGTATGACGATGAAAAACAGCAGTACGTTATTTTCTGGGCCAGTACCATTAAGGAGAATGGCGTCTGGATAACAGAACCGGGTGAGAAATATGATCACCGCATGTATTATACCACTACAAAAGATTTTAAGACTTATACCCCGGCAAAGCTTTTTTTCGACCCTGGACATAATGTGATAGACGCCACTATCCGGAAAAAGGATGGAAAATATTATATGCTATATAAAGATGAACGAATTTACCCGAAACCCCGCAAGGAGTTGCTGGTTGCCGTTGCCGAACATGCCGAAGGCCCTTATATCCCGACCGGTGACGAGCCTTTTGCTGTCGATTGGGTGGAAGGACCTGCCGTTTGTCCGCTTCCGGATGATACTTATGTGGTCTATATGGATGCTTACACGCGCCACCGGTATGAAGCTAAGCAAACACGTGATTTTAGAAACTGGGAAGATGTAACTGAGCGTATCTCCATTCCGGCGAATGCCAAACATGGTTCCATCATTTCTGTTACGAAAGCATTTGTGGATAATCTGATTGCGGAAGTGGAAGCTGGCAAAGTGCGCGAGCAGCAACGAAACGAGCGGTTGGCACTTCCCGAGTCGGAACTTTCTTCCCTGCCTGTAGAAGCAAAAATAACCGTCCAAGGTAATCAGTCTAAAAAGATAAGCGACCATTTGTTTGGTATATTCTTTGAAGATTTGAATTATGCGGCTGATGGTGGTCTGTATGCGGAACTGATACAAAATCGTGATTTTGAATATAACCCGGAAGACAAGGCAGGGAACGACCCGAACTGGAACGAACGATATGCTTGGGAATTGTGTCCGGTTGAAAAGGTATTGAAAGACGAAGTAAATGCAGCATTTGCTGTCAGCAAAGATACGATTTCCCCTATACATCCCAATAATCCGCATTTTGCGGAACTATCTGTAAAAACGCCCGGTTCGGCTTTAGTGAATAACGGTTTTGATGGTATTGTCGTGAAAAAAGGGGAACGTTATCATTTTTCTTTTTTCTCCAAAGTACTGGATGGAAAAGGGGGGAAAGTTGCTGTGCGTTTGATTGATAAGGAGATGAGGACGTTGGCCGAAGCAAAAGTGAATGTTTCTTCCCCGAAATGGAAAAAAACGGAGGCCGTTTTGTCGGCAACCGGAGATGCTGATAATGCCCGGTTGGCTATTTATCCATTGAAGCCCTCTTTATATGGATTCGATATGGTATCCCTTTTTCCACAGGAAACTTTTAAGGGGCGTAAGAATGGCTTGCGTAAAGATTTGGCGCAAACCATTGCCGACCTGCATCCGCGTTTTATGCGTTTTCCCGGTGGCTGTTTGGCACATGGTGACGGTATACATAATATTTACAGGTGGAAAAATACGATTGGTCCGCTCGAAAGCCGCCGGCCTCAACGTAATCTTTGGGGGTATCATCAGACTGCCGGACTGGGGTATTTCGAGTTTTTTCAGTTCTGCGAAGATATTCAGGCTGAGCCTGTTCCGGTTATTGCTGCCGGTGTGTGCTGCCAGAATTCACGTGGGGGAGGACAGCAGGGGATACCGATGTGCGAGATGGATGATTTTATACAAGATATTTTCGACTTGGTTGAGTATGCTAATGGTGATGTATCTACCCAATGGGGAAAGAAACGTGCTGAGGCAGGCCATCCGAAACCTTTCAATTTGAAGTATATCGGTATCGGAAACGAAGATCAGATTACCGATACTTTTGAGGAGCGCTTTACCATGATTTATCGGGCTTTGAAAGAAAAACATCCAGAGATAACCGTTATAGGGACAGCCGGGCCGTTCAATGAAGGTACGGATTATGTGGAAGGATGGGCGATTGTGAACAAACTGGGTGTTCCGATGGTGGATGAACATTATTATCAGACTCCGGGCTGGTTTCTTAACAACCAGCATTTCTATGACTCGTATAATCGCCAGGGGGCCAAAGTTTATTTGGGTGAATATGCAGCCCATTTGCCCGGCCGTCCGAATAATCTGGAAGCTTCGCTGGCTGAAGCTACTTATATGACTTCACTGGAGCGGAACGGGGATGTGGTCAGTATGGCCTCCTATGCCCCTTTGTTGGCGAAAGAAGGGCATACGCAATGGAATCCCGATTTGATTTATTTCAATAACCAGGAAGTGAAACCAACGGTGAATTACTATGTTCAACAACTATATGGTGAAAATGCCGGCGACAGGTATCTTTCTTCAATTGTTGATTTGTCCGTCTCTTCCGATGCTGTGAGTAAGCGCTTCCCTGTATCGGTGGTACAGGATAGCAGGAGTGGGGATGTTATCTTGAAGATGGTAAACCTGTTGCCGGAGGCAACAAAAGTTTCCGTCCTTTTGGAGGATATTCAGGTTGCGGATACCCAAGCGGTAAAAACTGTTTTGTCCGGTGCTCTGGATGATAGAAACAGCAAACCGGAGGTTTCGACCTGTACGGTAGGTCAAAACTTTACATGCGAATTGCCGGCTTATTCCTTTACGATTATCCGGGTGAAGACAAAGTAAAGTTTAAGAATACCTGAAAGGAGTTTCAACCAATGAGGTTGAAACAAAACAAAACCCGTGTAGGAATAGTCCTACACGGGTTTTGTTTTGTCTAAAAGTCTTAGTTTCTTCTATAATTATTTTTGAAAACCTTGTTTGTTTTTTCGATGCAGAAACTAAAAAAGGTCTCGTTTGAGAGTGACAAAGAAGATACTGTCCAAAAATAGGATAGGAAGCTTCCTTTGAAGGGGAAAGATGCTTCCTTTTTCTATTTTCGTCCTTTGCAAATTTACTTTCAATATATATAAAAAGAAAAGAATACAATTGTTGTTTAATAAATAAACAATTATCTTTTTTACTTTCAATATATATGGAAAGTAAAATCGCTAGTAACGAATTTTTACAAAGAATGGGACGAATTGTTCATTTCATGGTAGGTGTTTCATAAATTCAATGTTGCCTGAAAAGAAGAATTGTCCGATAAATATTGGGGAAGATAGAGAGATGTAATTTTATGCTCTATTTAGCGAAGAGTTCTTGTTAGTTGATTTATTCAACTTGCAGGCTGTTTTTTCTTCTGTCCGAATCTTTTCTTAGGCAGTGCTGGTTGGTATATATTATTTACAAGCGTTAACATTTAAAGCGGGGAACTCTTCTTGAAAATCTTCAATTCTTAGAAAATGGCGTTTTTGAGGCTGAAAAGCATTTTTGTAAATGGCTGATTACTAGTATGATGCAATTTTACTAATGTACGCGTGTACCTATATAATATAGGGGGTGAAACGGGGTGATTTTAAAGTGTATTTTATTGGTACAGAGGAGT
>NZ_QRMP01000037.1:0-2025 GCF_003473295.1 Parabacteroides sp. AM08-6 | reverse complement strand
AGTGTATTTTATTGGTACAGAGGAGTATAGAAAGACTGGTCAAAATGACTAAAATAAACGTACGTTTTTTCTCGTCACAAAAATAGGCATAAGTTTTGAACTTGCAATTCTTTTCTTCAATTTTTTTGCTATTCGTATATGCTTTCTTATCAATTAGATAGCAATACATGTACAAAAATCGGGCTTTCGATTACGAACTCGACAAATGCAAAAATAATGACTAAAATAAACGTACGTTTATTTTAGTCATTATACAGAAGTTTACAAACGTACGCGTATACAGAATAGCTTTATTTCAAACATTAGTATTAATATTAAATTTAGAATTATGAACAAGAGATTTTCTACTCTTTTGGCTACCGCCCTGGTAGCCGGTAGTGTCTCCGCTTTCGCACAACAGACTAAGGCAACTACTGTCGGAGACATGTTGGAAAAAGTGAAAACAGGAGACTACGTTACTTTAACAACAAATAGTAAGCTGGTTAGTCTTGCTAATGACCAATTGGATTTTGCCACATTGGAAAACTTGACGGCAACTAAGGATGCTGAAGATGCTTTTTCCGCAATGTGGAAAATAAAAGTTATCCCGGGCGTAGGTACAGCCGGTACTCCTACTTATTCTTTTGAAAATAAGCTGACAGGTAAAATGTTCGCTGTTAAATTGCAGACGAATAATAAGGGCGCTTCTACCGCTGTAGCTACTTTTGATGAAGAAGGTAATACGGAATGGGCATACAATAGCAAATTAGGTTTGTATAGCGTAAAAGGGGATTCTACATTCTTCTTTGATGATTCTAAGTTGAGTGCGGTAAAAGGTGGTTTGGAAGAGGCTTTAGGAACTAAGCCTACTCTTCCAATGGCTCCTGGTGCTATTGCTGCAGGAACAAAATTGACATTAACTCCGAAAATCTTCAACCAGATTACAACTTCAGGCAAGTTGTTTTTTGCAAATGGGAAGGATGTTCAGGAGGCAAACATTGAGAACTACTTGAAAACAAAGACTTGGAAAGCTGCTTCTGCGGTTTCCGGTAAAGGTGATGAGTCTGAAGATTTCTTGTTGGCAACGACAGACTCTACAGCTTCTAAAAACCCGAAAGTTTTGGTAGTGGATACCTGTTATTACAAAATCAATAATACATTGAACCACCTGATTGTGGATACTCTGGGTGCTAAACCCTCTCATATAGGAGCAAATAGAGTCTTAACCAATTATGTGGATCAATTGTATAAAGAAATTGGTAAAGACGATAAAAAAGAGATTAAGGCTTTGCGTCCAATCGCAACAGCATCTTTACGTGGTTCTTATTTCTTGGTGGAAGACTCTATCGTTTTGTATGCTAACTATAAGCCAATTGCTAATAAGGTAGTTGCTGTGGAAGGTAAAGATGAAGTTAAAGCACAGGATGCCAAATATACGTTTGACGGAACAGATTACAAAACTATCGGTTCGCTTAAAGCTGTTGTTAAAGAGGCTCTTGAGGCCGCTAAAGACGATGCTATAGCGAAAGGGACAGAGGATGTGAATGCTTGGATAGAAGTTGAGCTTGCAGATGCAGGTGCAACGTTAACGGTAACAGTGGGAAAGCAAACATATACTGTTACAACCAAAAATGATCAAGGTTCTGTAAAATATTCCTATGACTCAACAACTGATGTTGAATTTGATGCTGTTAAATCCGCTGTAATCGAGGCATTTACGGGAGATTTAAATACTGCATTAGAAACAGATAATGGTGTTGTTGATGGCTGGGAAGCAGGAACTACTGATAATAAAGATTACAAGCTTAATGATGAAAATATCGCTTCTTATACTGCTCCTGTAGAAGCTTCTCCTGCTGTTCCGGGTAATCCTGAATATCGTGGAATTACTGTAGGAGCAAAGAGCGATAATGGTAAAATCGCCCTTACTCCACTGGATGCTAATAAGATTGTTATCACTCCTTCTTTTGATGCTGCTATCGAGACAGAAGCTGCTGCTACAGAAGCTAACTTCATCTTACCCTTAATCCAGCCCGACTTCCAGAT
>NZ_QRMP01000036.1 GCF_003473295.1 Parabacteroides sp. AM08-6 | reverse complement strand
ACAATAAAAATGGCATATGAGATGATTTTTGATTGTCATGCCCATAGGCCATCTTTGGTTTAAATGACATTTACTGAATATCCCTATTTATACACAATACAATGGAGCACCACAGGTATCGGTATTCAGACCTTACGCATTTTCGTTGCCCTCTGTTTTTTTGATGAGTTCCTGCATTAATTCTTGGGATTTTTTATAGTCCCAGCTTTTTTCATCCGGTTTTATGTTATTCAAAGCTGATTTTATTTTTTCTTTTTCCTGTTTGGTTCTTACAAGTTTAATGGCTAAAGCTATTGAAGTGAAGTGCCAATCCCAACCTTTAAGCAAATCATTCTCAAAGAGGGTAAGCAAACAGTTGAACAGTTCGTCATGTTGTATTTTGTTTAGTTTCGATTCGGTAAGTATATTCAAGACTTCAAAAGCATTTTCTATACTACCGCCTATTTGTCCATCGCTGTCATCTGCATTATGACTAATCACATTTAGCATTTCCTCTATAGTAGCCAATGCAACGAACATGGATTTTTGAATCTTTCCTTTTTTTATATCGGACATTGCTTCTTCGGTCATTTCGCTGACAATATGACCGAGGCGTCTCGCTTCCTGATAGCCTATAAAACCATATTTATCAGCGTATACCTTTGCTAAGGTCTGTAGCTGTCTGTTATAAAGTTCTTTTGATTCCGGATATAAAAGATGAACATGTTTTGCTACAAATAATTGTCTGTATTTACTGTCATTCATACAAGTTTCATGAACAAAAATTTTCAAGGCATCGTGGGATAAAATGTCAAGAAGTTCTTCTGCTTGTTCTGTTACCGATTTTTCCATTTGTTTATCTTGTATTGCAATAGTATTCTGCTGTGAAACTTTACAATGGTAAAACTTAAACTGATAGCAAAGTTACTGATAAATCAAGAACGCAATACAATTAAGGCATTGAAAAATCAGAAAAAGAATAATATCATCCGTTTATTTCGTCAATCCTTACACTCATCCACATAAAAGTGTGGATTTTTTACACACTTGTCCCGATGAAATCCACAATCCGTTTTTGTTGATATTTGCGGTCTTTATTTGTATATGCCAATATATCAGAGACTTATGCTGGATAGCGCGCTGTGTGGGTGTTTGTGGCATGCGCTTTGTTTATATAATACTAAATTAGATATTATCCTTCCCGAGATATTGTTTTCTGATTAGATATTTGATTAGAAAAAACTTATCGATTTTAAATCCGCTTCGCCTGTGAAGGTAAAGCGGATTTTGTTTTTATCAGAATTCGAAACCAAGAATTCGGAATTCTTGTATTTGCGTATAATGAAACAGCTGATTGTGTGTGTGCTGGAAAACGGAATAAAACAGATGTGTGTATACTTCTATAGGCATGTAATTATTTCATCCTCATACTTTTTTATTGTAATTAGAAAAATGAGTTGCTTTCCTAGTATGCTTTTTGACACAATTCTCTTATTCTAATACTTTAATTTTGTAAAAGATACACAGTTGAGAGGTTTTTAATTAAATTAAGAGGGGAATGATGGAGAATTACTTTTTAGATGAGTTGATAACGATGGTGAAGAAGCGACTTCCTAAGGAACAAAATCTTGCAAATTACCTGACGGATACTTTGTGTTTGGGAAAAGAGGCAATCTACCGCAGGCTTCGGGGAGAAGTTGCTTTTACTATTAGTGAAGTTGCATTGCTTTCTACAAAACTGGGACTTTCCATAGACCAAATTATAGGTAACCATTTTTCAAATAGGGTTACTTTTGACCTAAATATGCATTCATCCAATGTGCTGGATAGCTATTATGAAATTCTTTATCGTTATCTTCAGATATTTAACTATGTGAAGGGTGATAACACTACTGAAGTATATACAGTGTCTAATGTACTTCCTTTCACACTTTATTCTTCCTATGAATATTTGTCCAAATTTCGTCTTTGTCGATGGATTTACCAGTACGGGCAGATGAAAATTCCTAATTCTTTGTCGGAAATGCAGATGGACGATCGAGTAGTCCAGGTACATAAACAATTGACTGAAAGTGTAAAACAATGTCGGAAAACTTTCTTTATCTGGGATACTCATATTCTGCTGTCTTTTGTTGAAGAAGTTAAATACTTTGCAAGTCTGAATTTAATTTCACGGGACGATGTTCTCCACATGAAAGAAGAACTCCGCCAATTATTGTCTTCTATAGAAGCTTTGTCTATCAAGGGTGAGTTCGGGGAAAATCGGGAAGTCTATTTTTATTTGTCCAATATTCATTTTGAGGCGACTTATAGTTATATAGAAAAACAAGATTTCCGTATTAGCATGATACGGGTTTATTCAATTAATTCCATGGATTCCCAGAGTTCGAACATCTGCCAAATGCAACATGATTGGATTCAATCACTGAAACGTCATTCCATTTTGATTTCCGGGAGTGGTGAAGCCCAGCGTATCTCTTTTCTTGAAAAGCAATATGCTATAGTGGATACTTTATAAAGCCGGTTTTCCGGATTTGTTTTTTGATTCTTTTGGACTCTCAGGTATCTTCTGTTGGGGGATAGGAAAGTGACTCCTATAGGATTCAAACCTATAACCTTCTGATCCGTAGTCAGATGCTCTATTCAGTTGAGCTAAGGAGCCTTAGATTTTAATTATCTTGAGGATATTGTAAAAGTGACTCGCATAGGATTCAAACCTATAACCTTCTGATCCGTAGTCAGATGCTCTATTCAGTTGAGCTAGCGAGCCATACTTTTGTACAATAATGTGCAATCTGTATTTAGACTTTCCCATAGGGATTTGAAGTGATCGCGACAGGATTCAAACCTGTAACCGGCTGATCCGTAGTCAGCTACTCTATTCAGTTGAGCTACGCGACCATTATTTCTCGATTGCGTGTGCAAAGGTAGTGCTTTCTTTTTTATTTGCAAGTATTTTCTACATCTTTTTCGGAATCAATCCAACATTTTAGGGTTAAAGATTAGGTATCCGATATTCAGGCCAAAGTTGAAATTCTTAGCCGGATAACTGTAGCCGTTGGCATACAGGCTGATAGATGCGAAAGGCAGTTGTAGTACCACGGCTGCTTCCCCCATGTATTTAAATGAATGAAGAAATTTGCCGTAATAAGGGAGTGCAGTGTATTTTTCGTTCTCCTGAGTGCCATTCTTTTTTATTTCGTATAAAGGAGCAAATCCGTACATATCCAGACGGAAATGAAGTAATTTGCTTAACTTTAGGATGGGAGATACTCCGAATGCGACATATTGGTTGGCTCGGAATGCTTCGTTAAATACAATCTGGCTATGTGGAGTAGGAGTAAAAGCCGGAGCTTGAAGAACGGAAGCTGTGTAATTGTTCATCAGGTTTTTACTGGATATGACAAGTTCGCTCGTTAAACCGAGGTTGAATCGATTGTTTAACGTCAGATATTGTTCCCATTCTCCTTTCATTTGTAGCCAGCTGTGTATATTCCGGGGAATAGGTTTACCCAATGAAATAGGAGAGGGCGTATATTTTTCGATGCCTGTTACATATTGTGCAACCAGAAATTGCTTTCGTCCGGAGATGGGGTATTGTTTATAATCCAACGAATTCCGTTCTATACTGAGCGAACCGCAGAAAAGATTATACCAGCTATGGTCGAATGTGGCATTTGGAAATGTCATATTAGAAGTCTGAAAGTAGAAGTCGTTCAGTCGACCATAGGCAAACCCGATTTCAGCTTTTGCCCGGTTCAGAAACGGAAAACCCAGTTTCAGTTTCATGTATAACTCTTTTTGCCTGATGAAAGCCGGTAATACATCTTCATAGAATAGAGATTGACTTTCGGAATATTTTTTATCGGAAAATACTCCTTGCCAGTTCAAATAGGTCGGTATACGTGTCTGTAGGTAAATACGTCCGTTCAGTAATACCCCGCTAAAAGAGTTTCCCACTTGGAAATTGGAATTTACATCCGCGGCAAATCGCCCCAAATATTGATAACCTAATCCCAGAAACAGTTGGTTTGCTTGATAGGAGGATACATTTCCCCCGAAACCTACTGTTATTTCTTCCTTCATTTTTACATCCAGATATAGGTCGAATTTCTTTTCTTTCCGGTTATAGACAGCATGTGGAAGAATTTCTTTGATTTTTGAATACGTCAACATTTTGAAATAAGCCCGTTTAAATTCTTCCATCGAAAATTCGTGGTTGATGTCACGATGCAATTGGGCTTCTATATATTTACGTTGTGCTTCATTTACTCCCGTTACATATATATTCTGGAAAATTAAGGGAGGAAGCCCTTCTTTATAAGCCATCCTGCGTTTGTTGACATCATCGAGAGCCACCCGGCGAGGCACACGTGCTTTGATGGAGTCTATCATGGCCATCGTACGTTTATAACCAATATCCATTAGCTCACGTGCTTTCTGGAAATCCAGCAGTGAAACATTCGGAAAGCTGAACTTTATCATCATCCCTTCTTCTTCGGGAACATCATATTCCGTCTTTTGCATAATCATGGTTTCCAGTTGGTTATAGGGATTGGAGGAGGGTTTGTTGTTTGAACCTGCAACTGTCGAACCAAAGATAAAGTCCGGATGAAAAGCGTCTTTCATCGGGCCAACGGGGAAATTATCATAAATGCCTCCGTCGAATATAGGTACACTATCTTTCCAGATTGGTTGAAAAAAGAAAGGGAAAGTCATGGAAGCACGTACGGCATCCCCTAAATCTCCATTCTTGAAGATAATGGCTTTCTTGCTATATATGTCGGAAGCAACGCAACGAAACGGCACGAACAGGTTGTCGAAATTCCAGCCGGCTTTCGCTGTAGCTTGTGAAAATAATGCCATGAAAGCCTGATTCATTTGTATCGGATTAATCAGACTTTCCGGAAAGAAACTGGCTTTTACCTGTAAAGAATCTGTCATATCGATGGAAAAATGCCCAAATTCGGGGGTCGGGTCCGGACTTTTGAAATAATATTTATATTCATTTTCGACGGTTCCGGTTTGCCAATAGCTAAATTCTTCGGAAAGCATCAAATTGACCATTTCTTCCGGTGTATATCCCATCGCATACAGACTACCGACAATAGCGCCTGCAGAAGTCCCCGTTATATAATCAATCGGTATGTTGTTTTCTTCCAATGCTTTTATTACCCCGATATGGGCAGCACCTTTCGCACCTCCGCCACTCAGGACCAAACCTACTTTTTGAGCTTGTCCAAGTTGTGTAAAGGATATAAGAAACAGGGCTGTTAATACAGCTATATTTTTCATAACTATAATTTCTGCTATTTTAATTTCAAAAGTAGTCGTTATTTCTCAGACTGCAAGTATTTGAGATGTATAAATATAACATAAAATTAGTTTGTTTTGTTATGATTGTGGTGTATTCTTATACGAGTACACTTTTCCGGATGAAACGGATGATACGGGGAAAGCTCTTACTGAATCAATACTTTTGTATGTGAAGTCAAAGGGATAGGAGCAATAAGCCGATAACCCAAAAGGAGCACTCCGGCAAATCCGGATGCTCCTTTTTATCTTTTCCAGAAATAGTTTATCTCTTATTCTGCCGAACCAATCATCTGAACACTTCGTTTGATGAACCGGCTTAAAGCTTCTCCCTTCAACATACCGTTGGCAAGAAGAGCCAAGTCGATTAATTGGCTTACCATTTTATAATTGCCGGCATATTCGGACAGGATGGCATTCCGTTGTGCTACCAATTCGTCAATCTGCTTATTCGTATTAGTCATGTCTTCTTTTTCTTCAGTGGATATTTCCTCTTCTTTTTTCTTGCTCTGTGCTTCCCGCAAGTCGGATTGACGAGTTTTCCACCCTTTCAGGTCTGCCAATATCGGCTGAAGTTTTTCGTTGCATGCCTGTTCTTCATCTGCTAATACTTTCTTAACCAATTCATGGTCCGTGTTCAATACCAGATTATAATTGTCGGGCAGTTCACCGTAGAATGACATACCCGGTTGCATAGCAGACATTTCACGCATACGACGCATATACTCGCTTTGTGTCAGCATTACCGGATTGGAGTTTGCTCCTAAAGCTTCGAATGTAACGACAAAGTCCGTCTTTTCTATTTTAGGCAACTGGCTTTTGAACATTTCCTGTAGTGCATTCTTTTGGTCCTCATTCAAAGTCACCTGGCCAACTTCATTCTTACGGATAAGATTGTCAATCGTATCGCTGTCCACTCTTACAAAGTGAGTCTTATCGAATTTTTGTTCCAATTGGCTGATGGCATGAACGTCCAGTTGTCCGTCCATAACCAGGACGCTGTAGGCCTTATCTTTGGCTGCTTGGATATAACTGTACTGGTCGTTTATATTCGTTGTGTACAAATAAATCAGATTACCGTCCTTATCTGTCTGGTTCGCTTCCGTCAAAGCCTTGTATTCTTCAAATGTATAATATTTGCCGTCGACATCTTTCAGCAGGGCGAATTTGGCTGCGCGGTCGTAGAATTTTTCATCGCTCAACATGCCGTACTGGATGAAAAGTTTCAGGCTATCCCATTTTTCTTCAAATTGCGGACGGTCGTTTTTAAAGATTTCTTCCAGACGGTCGGCCACTTTCTTGGTAATATGGTTCGAAATCTTTTTTACGTTCTGGTCGCTTTGCAGGTAAGAGCGGGATACGTTCAACGGAATATCCGGCGAGTCGAGTACGCCGTGCAACAATGTCAGGAATTCCGGAACGATGCCTTCCACAGAGTCGGTGACGAATACTTGATTGCTGTACAATTGTATTTTGTTGCGATGCAAATCAATATTACTCTTGATACGCGGGAAATACAGAATACCTGTCAGGTTGAACGGATAGTCTACATTCAAATGAATCCAGAACAACGGTTCGTCGGACATCGGATAAAGTTCCTGATAGAATTTCTTGTAATCTTCGTCCGTCATGTCGGCCGGCTTCCGAACCCATGCCGGTTGTATATCATTGATGATATTATCCTGGTCGGTATCTACATATTTACCGTCTTTCCATTCCTGCTTTTTCCCGAAGGCGATGGGCACGGGCAGATAACGGCAATATTTAGTCAGTAAACCATTCAGCTTTTCTTTATTTAAGAAATCCTTGTTTTCGTCATCTATATATAGGATGATATCAGTTCCGCGTTCCTCTTTTTCAGTCTCTTCCAATGTATATTCCGGTGTTCCGTCGCAACTCCATTTCATTGGAACAGCTCCTTCTTTATGGGATTTGGTTACGATTTCCACTTTCTTTGAAACCATAAATGAGGAGTAGAAGCCTAATCCGAAATGTCCGATGATGGCTGCTGCATCGTTTTTATATTTCTCCACAAACTCTTCAGCGCCTGAGAATGCAATCTGGTTGATGTATTTGTCTATCTCTTCAGCCGTCATACCGATACCGTGGTCAGAGATTTTAATCGTATCATTATCGAAACTGACATGGATTGTCAGGTCGCCCAGCTCGCCTTTGAATTCACCGACTGAAGCCAGTGTTTTCAGCTTCTGTGTCGCATCTACAGCATTCGATACTAACTCACGAAGGAAGATTTCGTGATCACTATACAAGAATTTCTTGATAATAGGGAAGATGTTTTCACTTGTAACACCTATTTTACCATTTGCGCTCATAATCAATGTGTTATATGTTTGTTTTTAATTAGACATAAAACAATTGTAAAACAATTAATGTTTAAATTTTACAATCACGTATACTTACACAAAATAAATGCCAAACGTGAATTTATGAATATTTAATAGTATAGTCTGTACTTTTTGTCGGTCTGGTGACACATTGTCATTACCAACTTGTTATACAGATTACAATAAAGCTATATTAGGGAGAATAATAAAAAACCGCCCTACTTTCACAGGTAGAGCGGCATCAATTAATACTAAGTTGTAAAATCATATTACAATTACTTTTTTCCTTCTCGATTAAAAAGCCTATCAATCATCATAGAGACAGCATCGGCTCCTGCTTTATCTGCATCTGTGTCTCTTGCAGGTGGAATGACGTACTTAAGAAGTGAAGTAAAGGCAGATACTTTATCTTTTGCCTCCAGTTCGTCAAATGCGTTGATAACGTCTTCAATCTTATCTTCTGCGAATTTAGTAAGCAGTTCTTTCATCTGCTTTGTCGTTTTATTTTTCGCTCCTTTAGGTTTCCCTGCCGGGTTGCCGCTTTGTCCTTTAGGTTGTCCCATATATATATATGAAAAATACAATTGGTTTCAAAAATTATAATTTACAACATTATAAACGAAAGTAGATACATTTTCTTCATAACCAGAACTGTAAATTATAAAAAGTATGATTGGAGCGGCTATAACTGGTGGTCTTGGTCTTCTCGGCGGATTATTCGGCGGTATCAAGGCTGCAAAACAAAGAAAGAAGGCCCAGCGGGCATTGAACGAAGAAAAGACGTACAATGAGAATCTTTTCAACAAGGAGTATTATAGTGATCCTCTTGAAAGATCGGATAGTGCGGCATTGCTTAGAAATTTGAGGAAGGAATTGAAGGAAAGATCAAAGAGCTCTGCTGCAACTGCGGCTGTTATCGGGGCGACTCCTGAAGCTGTTTTGGCGGATAAAGAGGCAGGAAACAAAATCATTTCTGACACAATGAGCAATCTCGGAGCTATGAATGCTCAATATAAAGATAACGTAATGAATCGCTATTTAAACCAGCGGCAGAATCTTTATAATCAGCAACAGCAGATCAATGGACAGAATGCGCAAAGTTGGACAAACTTCATGCAAAATGGGTTAGGGACAGCTATTAATAGCGCAGGATCTATAGATGTGTCAATACTTAATCCTGTTGGTGTTACAGCAAAACAGATTGCAGATCATAAAGCATCAAGTTTTGCTAATGCACAGAATACAATGCAAAATCTAACCAAGAACTGGAGTATACCTAATAATTGATAGCTATGGTATTAATGGACTATTTAAAGAAGGCGACTCCTACCGATGCTGATGTGTTGGCGAAAATGGAGAATCAGCAGAATAATACTGCGAAGAACGAAGATGCAGAATCGACGATGTTGAAACCCGAAACGTCAGCTGTAGTTCCTAATGTGTCTGCTGCTGCTCGGCCAGACTGGATGAGTGAAGAAGAATGGAATGCTGCAACACAATACTATTCCCCCGAAAGAATATCTCAATTGTACAAAGGTTTTGATCCTAATTCGGTTGAACCATTTTATCAGACCCTGTATAAGACAACTCGAAGGAATCCTACTATCCCGGATGAAAAGCGGATCCAGGCTGCGAATAATATTGCATCTGCAGCAGACGGTTTAAGGCTAATAGTGCAGGGTATAGCCGGTGCTAAGGGTGCGTATATTCCAGAAGATAAAACGTCAGCAATGAGGAACAATGACGCTTATGTGCAGCGTCTTCGGGATATTTATAAAGCGGATCGAGATAAGTATGATTCAGGGTTATATCAAAGTGTTTTGACTGATATAGAAATGGCACGACAAGGTTACAATCGCGATCGTAGCGGGTTGTTGGGAGTTATACAGAATGCTGCCCGGATGAAAAACCAGAGAGATATTGCAAATGCGAAGAATGCTCTTGATTTGCAAAAATGGCAATCTGATCAAGATTGGCGTAAAGTACAAGCGAAGGCTACAGAAGAATACAGAGAGAAGCAATTAGGAATTGCCAGAATGAATGCTGACGCTAATGTTCAGCGTGCAATTAAATCATCCACAGGAAAGGATAATCAAACAGAACCATACTATGACCCGAATACAGGGACAACGTATCATTTAAAAAAGAACGTGTTTAAAACGATTTACCCTCGCATTTTTAAAGAATTGGAAAACGATGTCTTTAAAGGTGATCCGAGTGAGAAGCAAAAGTATAAAGCTCTTAGTCCATCGGAGAGAATGAATTATGTCCTTGCGCATTGGCCGGAAAGTCCTTCTGCTGTACGCCTAATGAAAGAATTGTCTATTTCTGTAGATGAAGGAGAAAAAAAGAATGAGAATCAGGTATCTAAAAAAATAGGTTGGTGATGGAAGATAACACTAAAAAATTATACGAAGTCCTGTCTTCAAACGGGTATAAGGACCTGGGCGATTATAAAGATTTTGAAGGAAAGCTGAAAGATTCCGGGAAACGAGAAATCCTGTATGGCAAGTTAAAGGAAGATGGGTTTGAGGATATCGGTTCCCTATCTGATTTCAATGCCAAACTTGGATACCCTGATATTGATACAACTACTTCTGGAGATGATAAGGGGTTCTGGGACACTTATCTTGGAGATGCAATAGAGAAGTTAAACACAGGTGGAGCTCAATTGGGTGCCGGGTTATTTGGTGTTTTAGACAAAGCTACAAGCGGTATTGAAAAGTTAGGGCTTGGTACAAGAGGCGGCATGTTTAAGGATGTATCTGATTATTTTAAAGGGGTGGCAGAAACATCGAGGGCTAATTCGGATAGATACAATGGCAAGTCTTACTCCGATTTATGGAAAGAAGGGGATTATGCTGGGGCAATTGGTGATATTGCATTACAGGGAGTCGAATCGTTGCCTATGTCTATTTCCGCAGCTGCCGCTACAATTGCAGGAGCTCCGGTTGCCGGTCTTGCTGGGATTGGTGCGATTACAGCAAGTGATAAATATGATCAGTTGGATGCGGAGAATCCTGATATGGGTGAGTTTGCAAAGGTGTCTAATGCAATCATCACCGGCACGGCAGAAGGTGCTTCGGAAATGTTAGGGGCCGGGGTGTCAAATGCCTGGATGAAGACGTTGTACAAGTCTTTGGGCAAAGAAAAGGCTGAACAAGCGGTGCGAAAGGGCTTGATGGGGCAGATACGGAAACATTTTAAAGAGTTTGGTATCTTCTATGAGCCTACGGAAGAAGGTATTGAAGAGGTGGCTTCGCAGTTGGCAGAGAATATAACTGATAAAATAACCGGAGCTGATCCTAATCGAAATCTAATGGATGGAGTTGGTGACTCTTTTATTTACGGTATGGGAGGCGGTGCGTATTTTTCAGCTGCAGGAGCACCGGGGTTTGTTAAAAGGCAACATGACAAAATGAAGACGCGAAGAGACTATAAAAACGCGAAGATAGCCTTTGATAAAGAATTTCAGGGTGACAACGAGATGCTTGGTATCGGCAATGAACTTGAAGCAGCAACACCGGAAGAGAAAGTTGCATTCCTGGAAGCCTTAGAGTCGAGCGATAAATTTTCCCAAGAGCAGAAAGAAGCATTGTTCAATCTTGTCCAGTCTAATATCGCATATAAATCCCTTCGTACACCGGAAGCAATTAATGAAGAGAAAGGAGAGCGTCGCGAGCTTGCTATTCAAACAGAGATGATGAACTATGATAACGCTAATGCGCCTTTTATTGCTGAAAATGGAATGATCCAGCAAGTTTTCATAAATGGAGACATGGAACATCCGGTTTGTATAGTAAAGGGAGATGTAGTTATTGATTCAAATTATAATGGAGAAATGATAATTGACCCTGATAAAAGTTCCGAGTCCATGTACTATAGAGATCCAGAGGGTAATACGCAGGTTATTTCTTCTAAGCAAATATCAGGAATTGCGAATGTGGTCAGTGCAATTGATCAGAGAGCGCAATACGAAGCTAATCTCCGGGCCCAGTTTGATATGCAAGATCAAATGATTGAGCAGCAGAGAGCACAGGAAGAAGAGCAGGAGATAAGTAACGGAGATGATGTTGCCTATATAGACCCTGACACAGGAAAGCAGGTTAAAGGCCGGGCTGCGGATATTGCGCCTAATGCTGATTATATGTCTGTAGAGACAGAAGATGGTAAGTTTGTAACTGTTCCCAAGCAGATTGTTACTAAATCTGCTATTCAATCTATCCATGAACAGGAGATCGAGAAGGAGGACTTGGTGCCAGTTGGCGACACGCAGGAAACTATTGTTCCGGATGAGGAGGTTCAAGTTTTGCCCAAGGAGAATGAAGAGACAAAAGAAAGCGTCCCTGTACAAATCGAAAAGCCAGATGCGGCCCAGGTTGTTGTCAAGAATAATCAAGGACAAGCAGAGGTTGAGACTACACAATCTGAGGCAGATAAGTCTCCAATCATCATGAAGGAGGATGGAACACCTGACTTCATTGCATCGGGAGAGGGTAATACACTGGATTTCCTTTCCGAAAAGTATAAGGATAAAATGCCTCGGAAAATAGCTGTAACAAGGAAAGCGTTTGAGAATGATCTTAGAAAAGCTTCTGATGCGCTGGAAAAAGCACAACTGGAATATGATGATGCTCCGATCGGAAAGGAGAACAAAGCGGAAAAGGCTTTATTAAAGGCCCAGCAGGTATATGATAGCCTTAAACAGGAATCTGATTTTTGGATAGGACTTGATAATATTGCCAAGGAAGATAAACCTGGTGATCAGATAGCTAAAGAAATTGGCGATATGGGAGATCCCGTGAATGGGGAAGAGCTTGCGGCTATGCTTCTGGCTAATGGAACTATCAGGCTTACTCGTGATAGTTACATGAAAGAGACGGGATCTGGAAACGAAGAGAGTAAAAAAATGTTCGGTTTGTTTGCTTCACCGACAAAAGGAGGGGTAAACATAGAACGCGCCGGGGAACTCCTTATGCTTGCCGATCTGGAAAGGGGTACAAATTTTTTTGATCAGAATGATCCGAATGCGGGGCGTAATGCTATCATAGATGTTTTATCCTCTGCCCGGACCCGCGGTGATCTTATAAATTATATGAAGGCTAATCGTGAAGCAATGTCCGAAAGAGAACGACTGGCTGAATATAATGAGTATGCTGCTTGGTGTGAAGAAAACTATCATCTATCCCCAGAAGATTATGAGGTCTTTGAAGAAGATATGCGTAAGCAGGCAGAAGCTGTTACAGATGAAACCATTGAATATGTAAATAGTGAAATTGCGGATGAAATTCAATCAATAAAGGAAGAACAAGAAGAAATAGATGCTATCTTAGCACAAAATATTAAATCAAATGAAGAAGTTAAACGAAATGACGAAGGAAGAACTGGCGGCTTACCTGAAGGAAGCAATCAGTTATTGCAAGACGAACAACTTGTACAGGGCGGGAGAGTTGGAGACGCTGAAACAGAATATTCGGGAACTGATGGCCGTATCAGTAACAAGAATGGAATTGCACAAGAAAGCACATCCGGAGAAATAAAGCCCGTTGGTGTTGGCTCTTTTGGTAATATATATGATCAATTCAAGGGTAATGCTAAAGATGCTATAGAGTTCCTATTGAAAAAAAAGGAAGGGGAGGCTGTAGCTGCTTTGCACCATAGAGATGTTGGAGATATCGATTTAGTATGGGGGAAAACAGGAACAGGTAAAAGCAATGGTTTTGGTTTGTCTAAATTAGCAAAGTATCACCCTGAAGTATTGGATAATCTACAGATGTTAATAGATGATATGGAAATTGTTGATAGAAACGATAACCGTATTAATCTTGAAAGCAAAACCCATAAAGCAGCTGTACGTCTTGAGTGGGATGGTTATAAAAAGAATTGGTTGTTAACAGCATTTGAAAAAGAAAAGCCAACAGCTATCGACAGGACGACAGACATTGGCGATACTGAATTGCAGAATGACACAGCTCCTCTGCAAACTGTTAGCTCTTCTGATTACAAAGATAGTGAAGTATCAGGATTTGACCAAATAAAACTACAGGAAAGTGAAACTGCTTTCAGTATGATGGACCGTGTTGCAGCGAAGCAGAAGACAAGGCAGGATATTTCTAAAGCGGAACAGGTGGTTGATACAAATCCTACTGATGCACAGAAAGAGGCTGGAAACTATCGGAAAGGTCACGTTCGAATAAATGGATTTGATGTAACGATAGAGCAGCCGGCCGGATCCGTTCGTTCCGGAAAAGATGCTTACGGGAAGGAATGGTCTATAACTATGAATAACACGTATGGTTATATCCGAGGTACGGAAGGGGTGGACGGAGATCATATTGACGTTTTTCTTGGGCTGAACCCAAAGGGTGATAAAGTTTTTGTAGTGGACCAGGTTAATCCTGACAAATCATTTGATGAACATAAGGTCATGATGGGGTTCGATTCTCTGGAAGATGCAAGAAGAGCGTATTTATCCAATTATGAAGAAGGCTGGCAGGGTTTGGGGAATATAACTGAAATTCCTCTGGACGATTTTAAGAAGTGGGTTGATTCGTCTCATAGGAAGACAAAACCTTTTGCCGAATACAAAATTGCGAGAGGCGTAAAATATGCTGAAAAGACAAATAATCAAAATGCCAATACAGGAAATGAAGTAACCGCATCAGAACCTTCTTTATTTTTTAACTCGAATAACTCAATTCAAATGCAAATTGAATGGGGTAAGAGTGCTGACCATGTAAGTGTAATGCCTGTTGATGAAAAAATAGAGAAAGTAAGAAATGAAGTCGGCTATGAATCAAATACTCACGATGTAGGAATAACTTTCATGGAGAGGCAGCTTACTGAAAAAGGAGGCCTTACATTTATGGGGTCAGAGCTTACCGGCGCTTCACGGATTAAATCGTCAAGAGATATAGCATTTCTATTTAAAAATTTGGAGAGTGCGGCAACAGAGAATTCTTTTCTTGTAATGATACGCGCTGATGGCACGTATGGGGTTTATTATTCAAGTACGGGTGGAACTGATGCCACACTGGCTGATGTGAAACTATTAATGACGGCCGCAAAAGAATTTGGGGCGAAGAAGGTTTGTTTTGTACATAATCATCCTTCAGGTACCCTGCGGGCATCAATTCCTGATATTAATATACATAAAAGACTAAAAAAGGCGATGTTCAATACCGGAATTGAGACAATGAGTTCTATTGTTATAAATCTTGATTCTGGAAAATACTTACAGTTTGATGAGAATGAAGGAGTTGTAAAAGAGAAGGGGGGTAATCCTAAAAACGTAGTTACTCCACAAATATATCAGTTTGACCGAAGTGTTTTTTATAAGCCATCTGGAGAAAGAGTGAAGATTCGTGATGCAAGTGATATAGCTAAATTTATAAGTAAACAGAAACGAGGTATTACACCTAAGCTATCAGCCATAATACTTGATCATGGCAATAATATAAACAAATATGCCTTTCTCGATCCTGCTATGTCACGGGAAGAGCTCGTCGCTGCCTTGTCTTATGAAGCCGGCAAACATGGTAACAATGTAATCCTTACTTCCAATGCGGAGATCGACAAAACAACATTAAGATTTATTCAAAATTCTTTATCTGCTGCAGACATTAATTTATTGGATGTATTGGAGGTTAAGCAGGATGAAGACATCCTATATAACTACAAAAGTTATGCTAATGAGGGAGTTATGGATTCGAATGCTGAATACAAGATAGCGAAAGAAAAAGAAGCAAGCTTATCAGATATTCCGGACATAACGGAAGAATATGCAGGAGTTCGTTTTAGAAACACTAAATCGCAACGATCAATTGATGAAAAAGGGAAATTACTTGATTCACTTTCCGGAATAACAACTCCCGGGTTTAACCAAGAAACTTCCCTCGTTTCTGGTATCAAAGATACGAAGTTGATTTCAATTTTGCAAGCAGACAAAGCAAAAATTATCAATAAAGAGGGGGAAATTACTTCTGCGGTAGATGAATTGGCCGGTAGCTTGAATACCCCTGTCCACATTATCAAAGATGTAAACGAGATTACAGATGATGATCTTAAACAACAACGTCAGAAACGTGGATCAAAAGGTTGGTACGACACCAAAACGAGAGAAGTATATTTGGTCATTCCTAACGCTGAAAGTGTGGCTGATGTGCAGGCTACTGTTTTACATGAGGTTGTAGCACATAAAGGTTTACGCGGGTTGTTGGGTGAAAACTTTTCTTCTACAATGGGCTTTGTCTTTGATTCCCTGCCAAAAGATGTACAAGAATCTTTGATGAGTGAGTTTAACGACAAGACGATCTCCGGAGAAGAATACTGCGCGCATCTTGCTGAAACGATGTCGGATCCCGGTATCATACAGAAAATATGCTCTGCGATCAGAAGCTCACTTCGAAAAATAGGAATCGATCTTAAGATGTCCGATGGTGATATCATGTATATGCTTTGGAAGAGCAAAAATCGTCTGAAAGATAGCGATACGGCATTTGATGTGATGAAGCAGACAAAAGCAGAAAATGCTGTGCGTGAAAACATCAAAGAATATGATACGTTATTCAGGAGCAAGAAGCCTTTTGATGAGTTACGTATGTCCCCAGAAAAGAAAGCCGAGTTAAAGGGAAAGATCCAATCTCGAACCGAACTGTTCCATGAGGCTTATGTTGACCGGATGATAGCTGTAAAAAAGCTACAGGATATGTTTGAGAAAAAAACGGGGAAGCCGATTCCTGACTATATGAATGTGTATCTGTATGAAAACACATTGTCTTCTCGAAATACATACGAACAAGAACAGTTCAAATTGAAGTTGGTGGACCCAATGGTTGACGCTGTAAAGCGATTAACTGAAAAAGGAATAACGCAACGGGATGTTGAGAATTACGTCATGGCCAAGCATGGGTTAGAGCGTAATGAGAAAATGCGGTATGATGAATTGGCAGAAGCTATAGACGCTATTAAAGATGATGAGTTGAGAGATAGATTGAAATCGGAAATAGAAGATAAGAAGTTTTCAGAGCTTTCGCCTCTGTCTGATGATGTATTCGAGGATATGCGGCAATCGCTCTCCGACAAAGATTTCTCTGGTTTGACTGCTATTCAGAAAGAATTGGGCGAAGTTAGTGTAGATGATTTTATTGCCGATATAGAATCAAGATACAAGACGGAAGTTAAGGATCTTTGGAGTAAAATACATGCAGTAAATGATTTCTCCTTGAAAAAGTCATTTGATAGCGGAATGATCAATCGAGAGACTTATGACCGGATAAAGGGGATGTATGAGCATTATATTCCTCTTAGGGGATTCGATGAAGCGGTGGCGCATGATGTGTATGATTATTACACGGATTCAGAGATCCCGTACAACGATCCTATCAAAACAGCAAAGGGACGAACATCGAGGGCTGATGATCCGCTGGCCTATATGATGTCCATGGGAAACAGTGCCATTGTTGGTGGCAATAAGAATCAGATGAAATTGCATCTATATCGTCTCGCTCAAAGTGAAAATAGCGAAGGTTTGAGTGTGAGCAGGCAATGGTATGTGCAAACCAAAATAGATGCAAATGGGAAAGAGATATGGGAACCGTCTTATCCCCAATTTGACGATGATGCGGAACAGTATCGTAAAAACATAGAGGAACACGATGCTGAAATGTTGAGACTACAATCAGAAGGTAGAGCAGAGTTCCGCAAGGGTAGACTGAAGATTGATTTGAAAGCGTCTCCTAAAGAAGTTGAAGAACATACTGTCAAAGTTAAGCTTAATGGGGAAGAGTATGTCGTATATGTTCATGGAAATCCCAAGGTAGCACAAGCAATAAATGGGTTAAATTCGCCAGAAAGAAACCAGAGTAAGTTTGTGAAGGGAATGGAGTGGGCAAATCGGCAGATGGCGGCTAACTTTACGACACGCAACCCGGCGTTTGTTTTCTCTAATTTATCAAGGGACTTGATTTGGTCTTCTGCCACATTGGGAGTTAAGGAGGGTGGTAAATACCAGCGTCGTTTCTTTAGAAATATCCCAAAAGCAAGTAAAGCTCTTTTTGACCGGATGAAATTAGGTGATAAATGGAAGGCCGATCCGAATAATCCTGTATCGGTTATGTTGGAGGAGTTTCTTAGTAATGGTGCTCAAACCGGATATACAGCACTTTATAGCATAGATAAGTACAAGGCGCAAATAGAGAATAGTCTTAAAACAGGGAAATGGGCAAAAACAAAACGGGGTTATAATGCTGTTCTGGATTTCATGCAGCTACCGAACGAGTGGGCGGAAAATTTGTCAAGGTTTGCAACTTATATGACAAGCCGAGAGGAGGGTAGAAGCATCCTACAATCTGTTTCTGATGCAAAAGAAGTGACGATTAACTTTAATAGAAAGGGAAGCGGAGCAATGGGAAATTCAACATTCAAGAGTTTCTTTCTATTCTTTAATGCCGCGGTTCAATCATTGAATAATGCCTATGGCATGTTTATGAAGAATAAGAAAGGGACAGCTGGGCTATTGGGGAGTTTTGCTGTTGCAGGTATGGTTATACCATCTATTCTTTCTCTTCTTGGTGATGATGATGATCGAGAAAAATATATGGGTCTTCCAGATTATGTAAGGAAAAACAATCTTTGTATTCCTCTGGGCTTTATAGGAATGGATGGATTTCTTAAAATTCCGCTGCCCATAGAGTTGAGAGCTTTCTATGGCATTGGGGATGCGGTTTTACGTTGTGTTTGTGGGTATGACGAGAGGACAGAAGCCATTTGTAATACAACATTGGGATTGTTAGATCTTCTTCCGTTGAATCCCGTAGGAGGATCGAGTGTATATGTTCCGAGTAGCTTTCAGCCGGTGTTTGAGTCATACGTGACCAATACCGATTTTACAGGTAAGCCCATTGCTAAGATTACGCCGTTCAATGAATATGATCCGGAATACCAAAAAGTGTACAGGAGTACGAATGTTCTACCAGTAAAGGTATCTGAATATCTTAATGCCCTTGCCGGAGGCGACGAGGCTATTCGTAAATTTGAAACACTTGAAGCACATTCCGGTGCCGACCTATTGAATCCTGCTGCAATAGAGCATTTGTTTGAGGCTTATCTGGGTGGTATGTTTGCTACATTAAATCAAACTTTCAAGACTGTGATAGGTGTGCCTACTGGATTGAACGATTTCTCTTGGCACAATGTTCCGATTATAAACCGGTTTTATGACACAGGAGAAGTCGATGGGACGATGATGAAGGTGAACGAGAAGTTTTACAAGTATTTGGATGAGATGAAGGAGGCCGAACACGCTTATCGTAAATATGAGAGACTTATTGATAATTCACCTTCTCTTCAAAGTGCAAAATATATTCAAAAGCTCGAAGAGTTTGAGAATAGCGACGAATGGAAAAAGGCCGAGTTTATAAAATCATGTTACGATGAAATAAGTGATCTGAATGACGAAATAAGGGAGACGACAGATGAAGAGTACTTAAAGTATTTGAAGGAGGAAGTAGCCGCCAAGAAAAAAGAAATGGTTAATTCACTCAAAAATGGAAAGATCCCGGAATGACCGGGATCTTCTTTAGATGGTAATACGTTTTTTTGACCGGATGTATTTTATATAAGTTTCTCTGCGTTTTTTACGTTCTTCGGGGGATAACGCATTGGAAGCGTTTCTTGATAGCGGAGTATAGTAAAAAGCCTTTTCCATCAGGTCCAGATGCGTTACATTTTTTTGAATTACACGCAGTCGTTTCATGCGATTGATATCTTCTTTTGAAAGTGATATCAGCTTGTCGTTGTGGTCGAGTATGACAAAGTACCGGCGGTTGAATGCCTGTTGCTTCAGGTCACACAACCGGATAGCGAGTGATAACTGAATGGATTTTCTTTTTAAGAAGAACCACTGTTTTAAAAACTGGATAATTGAAATTTCTTCTTTCATGACTGTAATTATTAAATTGTTGATTCGCCGAGAATCCCCCGACTTCTAATTGATTTACTATCGGATATTTCTTTGGGTAATGGAAGATCGTAGCAGACATGAAGGCCTCCCATTCGGGTTATTAGTATGTCGTCGTGTTTACCGTCTATATTACCGAAGGTTCCATTTGCTTTTTTCTCATACCACCGGGCTTCATTAAGGGCGTCGTTGTCCCTTTCCTTGTAGCCCTGTTCGCGTAAGATGCTGATATAGGTGTCTATGATCATTGCTTTTGTAGCTTTGTTCATGTGGAAACCCCATTTCGGTGGTAATCCTTCGACTATTTTATCTGCAGGAGTGCGAGAATATAGGTTTGTATAGTATTTGGAGATCGTATCAAAGATAAATTCGGTGTGATCGCCATCCGTATCGTTGTCTTTTTCTGTATCATGGGTGTTGCTTTCAAATACAAGCAGGGCATTCCGGTAGAATACACCTAATTGAGCGCATTTCCACACAAGGATATCGTGGTCTATGTGTCCCCTCCATTGAGCTACGACCGACGGTTTGCCGCCAAACATCATCCAATAGCGATCAAAGACGGTTGCGACGGAATAATCCGCCTTGCTGCTCCTGCCTCCAGTGTCCACAAATATGACGTACCTATTACTGATATTTATTGAGTTGTCCGGCATCTCCCAAATTTTTAAGCATCCTTTATTGTTTTCAGAGAAGGAGACGCCCTGCAAAACTCTTTTCCTTAGATCGGGTTTTAACTTGGCCGATGCAGCCGAAGCTCGTCCATAGACTTCTCCGATCGCAATTGGAGAAATACAATCTTTTCGTAATCTTTCAACATGCGTAACATTAAATACGGGTTGCCCGGAGTTCTGGAATGCCTCAATGTCATCAGAAGGAAATTCTTCTTTCATACTGGATTCTGATGCAGATTCTCCACTTTTCCCCCGATACCAATTAATCGCTTCAAGTGTTGCGCCTTTCTCAAATAGCATCCATTCATAGTCTGTCATGCTATTTATAAAATCTTCGTATTGTATTTTAATCTCTTCGGAATACATATCAATGAGAAACCATTCGACGAATACCGGCTCGAATGCTGATTTTTTATCTGGATCTGTAGCATTGAGCCATTGTGTATGGAAAAAGTTTCCTATGCCTTTAGCTGTACTTTCATATACAATCATAGAGTAGGGGATTCTTTTCACTACACTACTGGTTGCACCGATAAGATCTTCGGGCTTTTTCCCTTCGGTAGCCGGGAATAAACCGACTTCGGAATAGTGGATCATGAATGCGGTTTGAGAACGGACCGAATCAGGGGATTCTGCAGAACCAACGGTGATACGACACCCCCGGGCTTTTACCTCTTTTATGTTTTGTGTGTTTTGATATGGTGTGAGCTCATATTTTTCATTAGAAAGGTCTGGGTACATTTTAAGGGCCCTTTGGAACATACCTCTAATATGCTTGGCTGCCTGGTCAAGATGGGCGCAAATGATGCTATGCCATTTTTCTTTATGTACCAACTGAATCCATAGCATATACAACTGTATCAATGTGGAACCTCCCCACTGCCTGGATTTGAGTAGTATAATTCGGATAGGCTTTCCTGCAAGACGTTGTTCTTCCAGCTTTTTTAAAAGCCTTCTTTGTCCTCTATTGAGCTTGAAAGGAATATCCCCTAATCCGTTACGGCCATCTTCAATAGTAAGACACGTATAAGCGAAGTATTCGAAATCGTAATCTATCCGGAGTTTGAAAAAGCAGATTAAGAACTCTTGATAGTGGAGTTTGGAATATGGTATCTTCTTCTTTTTAAAGTATTCTTTGATTGATCCAGCTCTATGAACTTCCTTACATATTGGTTCTTCTTGATACATCTTTTCAGGAATATATTGTACCGGTATGGGGTAGTCTTTGATGCATAATTTTACCCGTGGAAATGTGTCGCTGCCTTCCCCAGTTTCCGGATTGTAGACTTGGTTTATGTATTCAAGCCGGCAATTATTTTCTTTAATTGTGTCTTGAATGCTTCTCATAATTAAGCCAATTATCCACTATACCAATGATGATGCCCGAGATTAGCCCTAACAAATGGCAAGAAAAATTGATATGTGGCTTAATCGCGGATAGAACCAGGGCTATTGTGACCCCAAAAAGGAAAAGTGAAAACTTTTTGTTGTCTATGATTCTAAGTTTTGCTCCTATCAAGCTGATAGAGATAAACATTCCGGACATGGTATAAATCATTCCGGATGCCCCTACTGTTGGCAGATCCATATCTGATAAGAAAGAAATGATTATTGAAGCAAAATAGGCATATGCCAGAATTAATGATAGAGGCAATGCTTTTTGTAATACTTTACAAAGTGATAAAAAAGCGAAGCTGTTCAATGAGAGATGGATCCAATTCAAATGCTGGAATTGATATGTTATATGAGTCCAGATCGGGCTTGAAGAAGAATAGCCCAATTCATTTCCCATGGAAATATGTACAATTATGAATAGTATAATTATTATGTATTCCATCTTCTTTTATTTAGCAATTTGTAATGTAGTATTCTGGCTGATTTAAGATCAATGTAGAATCTTGGTGCGCTTTGGTTAATGACATTTTCAATGATTTCGATTATCGGCAGGCTTGATTTTTCTAATTCCTGTTTTACCCGTAAGAATATTTCTTTGTACATCTGCAATTTAAGAGGGTTTCTTATTCCGATACTTTGCCCTTTTAGCATTTTAGTTATGACCCGGAAAGATTGCTCTTCGGATACGTAGAATCTTTTAGCTGGGCATGTTATGGCCTCTAAAAGCAATTCATCTCTTTTTAAATACGGGGCTTTTTTGCCATGTTTTTTTATAACGGAATCATAAGAAGCCAAAAAGTCCCGGTCTCGCTCTTCCTTAAATTCTAACCTCATTATAGATAACCTAAACAACCTATTACGAGTGTATCAAAAAAAATAATCGAAAACAACAACTTTGTTAATTTACAACATAAAAAATTTCACTACTCCTGTTTTCTTCGCTATAGAACATTAAAAACGAATTTGTATGGCAGATGTAAGTGAAGAAAAGAAGAGCAGGAGAGACAGTTATCTTTCTCGAATGAAAGAACGTATGCCTGACGTGGATTTTGACAGTGAAGATCCAGAGGTTAGATATGGCGCTTTTGAAAAATATGACGATGATATTCATGGCCAGCTGAGCCAGTTTAAGGACAATGATAGCAAATTAAAGGATCTGTTTAAAAAAGATCCCAGATTTGCATCATTTATGTCTGATATCGTAGGGGGAGATTCGCCATCGAGCTCATTTGTGAAATATTTTGGAAAGGATGTGCTGGATATGTCCGGAGATGAAGAACAGATGGCAAAGTTGAATGAGGCTAATCAGGAATACTTGAATCGGGTGGCAGAAAGCAATAAACTGCGAGAAGACCAGGACAAGAATATGGAGGCTTCAGTACAGGACATGTCGGATTTCAAAGCAGAGAAAGAAATGTCGGATGAAGAATTTGAAAAATTCATTGGCGAATGCTATTCTGTTGTTGAAGGGGCTTTGATGGGACGTATTGATAAATCTTTCTTAGAAACGATGTATAAAGGTCTGAACTACGAAAAAGATCTTCAGGATGCAGCTGCTGCCGGAGTAGTGGAAGGACGAAATCAAAAGATAGACGAGCAGTTAAAAACGACAACCGGAGATGGCATACCTGCTTTAAACTCTGGTGGAAAAGGGGGAACCAAGAAACCTGCCGTTCCTTTTAGAAGAGATTTCTATTCATAATATTAACAATAAAAACATTTTAAAAATGAAAGACTTATTTAAAAATGGAAGTTTTGTCATGATGTTAATCATGATTCTTTGCTCCTTCTTGGGGGTAGTAGATGCCGGGGCTATTGGTGCGGAAGCTGTAACAGGCCCAACCGGTGGAGTTGTAGAGACCAACCAGGTAGTAACGACACAATTCACTCATGAAAATTCAGAAGATTTACTTTTGAATGATATTGAAAGGCGAGTTGTGAAAATTCGCCCAATGGGAAATCCGCTCGAACAGTTGTCGCGATATGCCACAAGACGGAAATCAAACAGTCAAAAGCATCAATATTATAGCACTGATACATTGCCTGTATCGGCAAAAGTGAAAACTAAATTTGATGAATCAACCGGTCTTGCCCAGGCAACTATAGACACCACGAACAACGGCATCTTTTCGAAATATGAAACGATTATTGTTCCGTCTGTCAACGGATATACTGAAGCTGGCGTTAAAAGCGAAGAGTTCCTGGTTTTGTATATTCTTGATAAGGCAGAAGACGGTAAACTGATTGTCGAAGCCGTTAATGGGAAAAAGATTGGGGATAATGAAAACAGTATTCCTTCTTTGCCTGCTGATACTATCCTTATACGTGCGGGGCGTGCGCATAACGAAATAGATATGCAGACAACGACTTATGCTTGCGTGCCGACAAAGAAAACACAGTATTTGCAGATTTTCAGAGCTCAAATAGAGGAATCTACTTTGCAAAAAATATCAGACAAAGAGGCCGATTGGACTTTTAGCGACCTGGAAGAAGAGGCCATTTTCGATATGAAGCGCGGTATGAACAAGTCTTTTTGGCTGGGAGCACGGAAAATTATTTACGACAAATCGAATAAAGAAGTTTACTTGACAGGGGGAATTTGGTGGCAAGCCGGTAAAACATTTGCTTACGGAACATCTTCTTCTGATTTGCAATTCACGGAGTCTATGTTGGTTGATTTAATGAAAAAGGCTTTCACAGGTAACGCTGGTAATAAAACAAAGATATTTATCATGGGTTCGGATTTGATGGCTAATTTGAGCAAGATCAAAAGGGATAGAATCGTAAACGATGACAAGGTGGTAACTAAATATGGTGTTAAGTTTAAGGAAATTGAGACTAATTTTGGTACGCTATGGTGTGTGCATGATGAATCTCTTGACGAGATGGGTTTTGCTGATAAAGGCTTGATTTTCGATGCTAATTATTTGAGAAAAATATCCGTGTATGAGCTTAAGACGAAAGATCTGGATCTTCGTAAGGCTGGCACTAAGGACGTGGATGCACGCACAATCTCTGAAATTTCCGGTTTGGTATTACAGAATCCGGATGCCCATGTTAAAGTTGTTCCCATCGCTGCTTAAAATAGTTTGTCATGATCAAAGTATATAAAGCACATAACATTCTTTCCGTCCCGGTTGTCGTGGACGGAAAGATTACCGGTTACGCAGAATTTAAAGATGAGAATCATACTTTTCGAACAAGTGATGAAATACTCCAAAAAGCCCTGGAGGGTTTGCCCTGTTTTGGCTCTCTGTTTAAATTGTCTGAAAGTATTGGCGAGTCAGACCCAGCCAAAGATCTTCCAACTAAAGAGTTGAAGGAATTTTCGGAAATCACAGACTGGCAAGACGCAAAGGATCTTCTGCGTAAGGATTATGGGATTTCCCATCAATCGCTGAATACTCCAGAGAATATTTTGAAAAAGGCCTCTGAAGCTGGTATATCTTTTCCTAACCTCAAAATTGAAGAGAATAAAGAATGACTTCGCAGGAGATAATAAACAAAGTTAGAGTAATAATGAATGAAGCAGGTGAAGAGGAAGAGCTTCACCTGCTAAGTGAGGACACGGTTAAGCTCGATGTTTACATCGATTCAGTGATACCAGACGCAGTGAATCTTATTTTGTTATTGTCTCCTATTTATTACATAAATACTGCATCTTCTACTATTGATGTTCAAAATATCAATGGAGCAGGTGTGATAGATTTACCAGCTGATTTCTTAAAGTTGGTAGCTGTTAAGTTAAAGGAATGGAAAAGAGCTGTGTTTATGGCTTATCCTTTAAATAGTGAAGAATATAACATACAGCATAATTCGATTACCAGAGCTGGAGTCAATAAGCCGGTATGTGTTTTGTCATATAATGTTTCTGGGCCTACTATAGAATGTTTCCCTTCTGGATCCATGGAATATTTTTCATATATCAAATCGGCATCTACAGCGAATAATAAAGGTCTTGATATTTTAAAGGAAACTCTTCATCTCGCTGTATGCTATATGTGTGCCAGTCTTGTCTATAATATTTTTGAAATGCCGCAAATTGGGGAAAGAATGAAGTCTATCGCTATTGATTTAATTCCTAAAGAGTGATGCGCTGGTCTATAGATGAAAATAAGGGTGATTTATTATATGAGGTTGAAGACGACAGACTCATATTGAAAATTAAGCCTGAAGTTATAGCGAGCATTAATACCCCCATAACAGGCGGAACAGGAAGCGGGAGTAGTTTTTATCACATAACATTAAATGACCAAGTAAGACCTTCGGATAATAATGGCTTTACTGCATTACGAACGCTAAAGGAGATAGACGATGCAATGGGTAATGTCCTTGTAGAAGCAAATGATATGTTTCTTCGAAAGGATATAGACGATGTAGCACATGGTAATATTTACTTTGATAAAAATATTGGTTCATCTATTTTCATTAACGATTGGGATGGTAAGGGATGGGAGATAACAGAAATAGGAGCAGGTACATTTGATTCTGGTCGTATAAGAAGTGACCTTTATATCGGTAATCGTCTTGGATCTCCTACTTTTGCCTCTGGATTCCCAAATGGATTTGGTTGGGATTTAGCCCCATATAAACGCTACAATGCTGCTGAAATAGAAGAAGTAAAATGGCGCTTGGAGTTGGATGACTTGATTGTTCGGGGAAAACTTCGAGTGTATGAAATGATAATATCCCAGCTACGTGGCGAGAATGACAATTTCATTTTCGCGGGTCAGATGGAAGTAGCTTATTACGACGAAGTAACACAGCGTATTTACTTTGATACTGGAAAAGGTAAATTATACAATCCTTTTCGATCAGGTGATATATTAATGATGCAACGATTTGATGGGATGCCTACAGTGGAAAACGACTACCAAGTAATCAAACAATATGAACTGCAGGTCGTAGATGTAGGAATTGGACCACTTTCTGATGGGGAAGACCGTTTAGATTGGATCACTTTTAAAAACTTTGTAGGTTCTTTGTCTGATATAGCAAACGGGGATATTCTTACGCGTGCTGATTCGGTAACAGATTCTACCCGTAAGGGAATAGTAAAAATAACGACGATTGACGAGATAGGTGCTCCCTACATGGATGTTGTTTATGGAATGAAAACGAATCCGATGGACAATATCAAGGCCCGCTTTGGAAATTTGACTGGTATTCGAACGAAAAGTGGAATTGACTTAACCGACCAGTGGGGACTCTATGCCAAAGGTGCTTTTATTGAAAATTCAATAGTCTTACTTGAAAATGGAGATACGATAGAGCAAAACTTCGTTGCCATGAATGGCAAATTCGAAAGCCTTATCAATGGCATTCGAAACGATATGTCCACCGAAGGGGGGAATATACTTGTTAATTCTTCTTTCAGCCAAAATACAAACTATTGGACTTCCGCCAACACTGCGCATTTTATTAATGTGAGCGGAGAATATCTATGGGTAGACGGAAGCTTTTATGTAGAAAAAGATGCGGTAGCCGATATTTTTAACGACAACGGTAAAAATGTACTTCGTATCCGGAACACGTACATTTTGCAACAAAATTCCATAATGCGCCTGCCGGAACATACGGAAACACCGGAAGATGGATATACTTATTCATTCGCATTGTTTTATAAGGTTATCCGGCCGGGAACATTATCTGTCGGTGTGCCCGGTACGGGATTATACACGGAAGAACAGTTAACCATATCGGATAGTTATAAAAAGCTATCCAAGGTTGCCAAATGGAATGAAACTGGCGATTTCAAGATACAGTTTACCGGAGAAATATTAATATATGGTGTCTCCTTGTTTAATGACGAGACGGCAGATGCGTTAATACATATGCAGACGCAGATACTACAGACTTTGGATGCTATTAAGTTATTGGCATCTAAAGATTATGTTGATGCAGAAACCGGTAAGATATACACAAAGTACAATGCCGAACTATCCGTCATGGCGCAAGAAATATCGGCAAGGGTTACACAACAGCAGCTTAACACCGCCACCGGAGCAGTGGAAAGAGAATTGAGCGGGCTTATCTCTATTCAGGCCGGACAAATATCTGCTGTTTCTTCAGAAGTAGATACTATAAATAATACAATTAAAAATGCAGGATGGATAACAACAACGGACAGTAATACTCTTTTTGCAAGAAAAGACTCTATAATATCAGTTATTAATCAATCATCTGAAATTACTAAGATCTTATCAAGTAAAGTAGCTTTTTATGCTTACAACCTTAACATGATAAGAAACTCGGGGAATATTACCAATACCACATATTGGAAAGTCACAGGAGCTTCATCATTAGATGTTTCTAATGGCGCTATAATGCTTAATTTGAATATAGATACAAGCAATTACTGGGGAGATATAAAAAATTATAGCTTGGCAGGAATACGATTATCATCGGATAAAAAATACACTGTAAGTTTCCGTATTTCGTCTTCTGTTTCGCAGCAAATATCTATAATGATTGGTCCAGATGGCAACAGGTTGACCAAGAATTTATCCATACCGTCAGGAGTTTCTAAAAACGAATTCACATTTCAAGGCAAAGACGTTGATGCGGAATTTTTCAGGTTGTATTCGCAGACAAGAAGCGTTATTTATATATATCAAGTGAAACTTGAAGAAGGTGAGTATGCAACGGAATGGACTCCAAACCCGAACGATTCTATATATTCTACTGATTCCGATTTGATTGCTGCAATAAATGGTACAACCATATCTGGAGGATTACAACTAACAACACGTATAAAGTTAGGTTTATTATCTGGAAATGTTTGGTCAGAACAAGGAGGAATTTCAGCCAATACTGACAATATTATGCTGTGGGCTGGAGGAACCTATGAACAAGCTAGGTCTGGAATAGCAAAAACAATACTGTATCATGATGGAAGTGGAAGGTATACCGGAAGGATAGAAACTTCTTCTGCAGGAAATAGAATTATTATTGACCCTTCTGCAAAAGCTATGCAGATGATTAATACAGAAGGTTCTTTAATTACGGAATTGAAATTTAACAATATAGCAGGTTATCAATCAAATCCAGCTTTACATATGTATTTACGAAGTACAAATAATGGTAATACAATATATCGATATACTATGGATTATAATGGTTTTGGTGTGTACGACCCTTCTGGTAACATTTTATCAAGATTGGGACCTGGCTTTCTTCTTTTAAAAGAGATACCAACCATTGACCCTAAACAAGCTGGAAGAGTATGGAGAGATAATACAACATTAAAAATATCTGTAGGATAATTATTAATATAAATAAAATTAGTCATGAAACAAGTAAATTTTCAAGAGTTAAATGTAGAGTTTGCAATCAACGAGTTTAAGAATATGGACTTTAGGGCCGATATAGGTAATGCTATTCATCGTCAGGCTGTTAATGTTCCTATGGCTGAACTTGCCCGTAAAATATATTACAGCGATGGGCCTGTAGAGATTGAAGATAAGGACTATGAAACGATGATGACCATAATCGAGCATTCTTTCTCTTTGATAGTTCCTGCCGCTGTAAAAAGAAGTACAAGCGAAGTTGAACCAGTAAAAGATGAAGAAGATGGCAAGTGTTAAGAATCTAACAAACAGCGATACGGTTATAGTCGGAAATTTTAAAATAGACTATAATGCCACTCTGGATTTAATTAATAAGGAGCTGGTATTTAATGCCTATATAACAAGTGTCCTTTATGGAAAACAAGTTGGTGTATTAATTTACAAAACAGGCAAGCAATTCTATCACACATACGACAATGAGCGTGATGTGTCATGGAATGAGACTACGGAAATATTCTCTACGATTATAGGATTAATCAAGGAGAATAATGAAGAATTGGAGAAATTAACAGTAGAAGAATAAAACAATTATGGCAGATATATCATATCCGGTAATAATTAGCAGCGAAGAGGAATTAAATTCGTTGGTTAGCTTAGTGACAGAACGAATTTCTTCGACAGCCAAAGACCCGGGACAATACAGTGAGGTTTCTTCCCTTACCGGTATATCTTCCCTGCCTGTGTTTCAGCAATCCGGTAGCACCTACCGTCTTGTACGTGTGGCAATATCCATATTAAAAGGTGTTGATGGGAAACAGGTAGAGATAAAGGTTGATGCCGATAAGGGGTATATTCAGTGGCGGTATACTGATGGTGAATGGAGAAATCTTATTGCTACGGAGGATTTGAAAGGCAATGATGGTGATACCCCAGTTTTCCGAACCGGTCCTACGGGTATTGAATGGAAATACGAATCGGAAGAGGATACAGCCTACCGGACCTTAGTTTCATACGATGTTTTAAAGCTTAAATTCACCGATTTAACAGAGGAACAAAAGGATGAACTAAAGCTCCATTTCTCGGATTTAACCGAAGAAGAAAAAGCAGAACTACAAAAGCCGGCAACAGATGCAGCCACTGAAGTTCGCGCTGAAATGGTTCAAATCTCCGAAGAAGCGAACCAAATTATAGAAGAGACAAATACCGCTAAAAACGCAGCCATAACAGCTACGGCAAATGCGAAGTCCGTATCTGACCATCCCGGCTATATAGGACCGGATTATTACGTTTACACATGGGACTATGTAACCGGAACTTACAACAAGACAGACACAATTCTTCGTCCTGAAGGGTTCAGTATTTATCGCACATA
>NZ_QRMP01000035.1 GCF_003473295.1 Parabacteroides sp. AM08-6 | reverse complement strand
AATGGAGCAGCCATGTTCTTTGGGAAACAACCTGAACGAAAATTTCCACACGCTGTAACAAGATGTGTCCTTTTCAAAGGAACTACTAAGGTATATATCATAGATGATAAAACCTTTGGCGGTCCACTATATCAGCAATATTTGCAGGCTATGGCATGGCTTGAAAGCAAACTACAAGTTGCTTATAAAATTGAGGGAGCAGGACCAAGAGAAGAAATTTGGGAAATTCCTCTTACGGTTTTTAAAGAAGCCATTATTAACGCTCTCTCACATCGTGACTATTACGAACAGGGAGCAACTATTACAATAGAAATGTTTGATGACCGGGTAGAGGTTTCTAATCCTGGAGGGCTTTTGCCTATCGTAGCTAAAGATTTCGGGCACAAGAGTATGACACGTAACCCGTTAATCTTTGGATTATTTACCCGCATGCATTTAGTGGAAAGGGTTGCATCCGGTATTCCCCGTATGCAAGAAGCCATGAAAGAAGCTAATCTTCCTGAACCTGAATTTCATACGGACGGGATGTTTACGGTAGTGTTTAAACGACAAGCAAAGAACTATGCCAACTATGACACTCAAAATGACATAGTAAATGATACTGTAAATGAGAATGAACAGGCTGTTATTGATTTATTAAAAACGAAGCCGGGATTAAACGCCTCGGAAATAGCAGAAAATATTTCAAAGAGTTGGAGAACAACAATGCGCTATCTTAAGTCCCTTAATGAGAAAGATATGATAGAATTTAAAGGTGCACCCAAGACAGGAGGATATTTCCTGAAAAACAATGTTACTATCAAATAAATCTCAATCTTTGCATTCAGAAATCGTACCCAAGACACAAATTTGTGTTGAACGGTGCAAAGCTGTGAAAATCTTATTTAAGGGACTTACATCGTAGCAAAGATATAACATACTGAAAGATAGTGCTATATCAACCCATTTTCGGTTGTTGGTAACACTTCTTTTAAAAGACTCCCAATTTGGTAAATCCCTAAAAATTAAACATTTCAGAAATTTCCTTTTTCTCCTAATCCGCATATTTTTGGCAAAATAACGGCTCACCCCGAAAAATTGTGGAGTATGAAAAAACAGCTACCGCCTCCAATATTTTTAGGGCGATAGCCGTTTTTTCATTTCTCTCCGGAGGGAGAAAATATCTCTTTTTTACAACATTCTCTTTTACTTTTAAGAATAAGCCAAATAAACAGGATTGAGAAAGCAACTCGAAAAGTGTTCCTCGTTCCTGATTTTATTTGATGTTTATGCTTTCTTTTTCGTCGTTCTCTTTTTTGCTGCCGGCTTTTCTGCTGCGGTAGCAACTATTTTATGACAATCTTCTAATGTGAGGGCAAGCGGATCGGTTACAGTCTTCGGTATACGATAGTTGTTTCCTTTGAAAGAGATATACGGACCGAAACGACCATTCAGGATTTCCAATTCCGGTTCTTCTTCAAACTTCTTCAAGAAACGTTGTTCATCCTTTTTCCGTTTTTCATCAATCAAAGTAATAGCCTCTTCCGGTGTGATTGTAAGCGGATTAAAATCTTTCGGTATAGAGACGAATTTACCGTCGTGACGGATAAACGGACCAAAACGACCTATGGCTGCAACCATGACTTTACCTTCATATTCACCAATTGTACGTGGCAAATCGAAAAGTTTCAAAGCTTCTTCCAATGTAAGCGTCTCGATTGACTGGCCTTTCATCAAAGTCGCAAACTGAGGCTTCGGAGCATCCTTATCCTCCGTATGAGCCAGCCCTATTTGAACAACAGGACCATAACGGCCAATTTTTACAAATACAGGATTACCGCTTTTCGGGTCGATACCCAACTCGCGTTCACCTACCTTATGTTCCGTTTTAATGGCCGTGGTAGCTTCCACAATCGGATGGAATATTTTATAGAACTTATCTATCGCTTTCGTCCAAACCATCTCACCATCAGCCACGGCATCGAATTCCTTCTCCACACTTGCCGTAAAGTTGTAATCCAAGACATCCGGGAAATATTCCATCAGAAAATCGTTTACAACAATACCGATATCGGTAGGCATCAGCTTATTGCGGTCGGCACCGGCAATTTCTGTTTTTTCCGTTTCTTTTATTTTATTTTTCACTAAGGAGATTACGCGATACTTACGTTCCACACCGTCCTTATCACCTTTTACTACATATTCGCGATTCTGGATAGTCTGAATGGTCGGAGCATAAGTAGAAGGACGACCGATACCGAGTTCTTCCAAGCGACGTACCAAGCTGGCTTCCGTATAGCGTGGCGGACGTTGTGTAAAACGTTCCGTCGCCACAATATCATTCAGACTCAATACCTCGTGCAGTTTTACAGGAGGCAACAAACCGTTTTCCTGCTCTTTTTCATTCTCATCGTCATTACTTTCCAAATAAACCTGAAGAAAACCTTCGAAAGTCAAAACTTCGCCTACAGCGACAAACTTCTCGCTTTTACCACTGATTCCAACCGAAATAGTCGTACGTTCCAGTTCTGCGTCAGCCATCTGGCAAGCAATTGTACGTTTACGGATTAATTCGTACAGTTTCTTTTCCTGTGCAGAGCCAGTAATTTCCACATTACTCATGTAGGTGGGACGAATAGCTTCATGCGCTTCCTGCGCCCCTTTGCTCTTGGTATGATACTGACGGAATTTGTAATATTTATCGCCGTATGTTTCAACAATCGCCTCCTTGGCAGTACCCAGGGCCAAATCACTTAGATTTACAGAATCGGTACGCATATAAGTGATTAATCCTGATTCATACAAGCGTTGTGCGATAATCATAGTTTGCGAAACAGAATAACCCAGCTTACGGGCGGCTTCCTGTTGCAATGTAGAAGTCGTAAAAGGAGGTGCCGGCGATTTCTTGACAGGCTTGGTCGTTATATCGTCGATAGTAAAAGTCGCATCTTTACATGATTCTAAAAAACTTTCTACTTCTTTCTTATCTTTCAAACGTTTACCAAGCTCAGCCCTCAGGATAGTCGTACCGTCCGGCAAAATAAAATTGGCAATCACACGGAAAGCTGCTTCGGAAACAAAATCGTTAATTTCGCGTTCGCGTTCTACAATCAGGCGAACGGCAACAGATTGTACACGACCGGCAGAAAGAGCCGGTTTTACTTTCCGCCACAAAATAGGAGAAAGCTCAAAACCCACAATACGGTCTAGTACACGACGTGCTTGCTGGGCATTTACCAGATTTATATTGATGTCACGCGGAGTTTCTATAGCATGCAGGATAGCACTTTTTGTAATTTCATGAAAGACAATACGTTTTGTATTTTCCGGTTTCAAACCCAACACCTCATACAAATGCCAAGATATGGCTTCTCCTTCACGGTCCTCATCGGATGCAAGCCAGACCTGTTCCGCCGAATTGGCTTCTGCCTTCAATTCGGATACCAGCTTTTTCTTATCGGCAGGTATCACATATTGGGGCTTGTAATCGTGCTCGACATCGATACTAAATTCTTTTGTCTTCAAGTCGCGGATATGACCGTAGCTCGACATTACCTTATAATCTTTTCCGAGGAATTTTTCAATGGTTTTTGCCTTAGCCGGGGACTCCACTATTACCAGATTCTTTTGCATATAACGTCTTTTCTTTTTAGAAATCGGTTGCAAACTTACATAAATAATTAACGTAACCGTATATCTTTGCAATTGAAATTTGAAAATCAGGAATCTAAAATACGTCAAACACACGTTTTTTATCTTTCCTATTTTGATTTCCAATTACAAATTTTCAACTATTTATGTATGAATGCAATAAAACAACTTATTACCGATGGTAAAACAGACGAGGCTATCCGTTTGTTGGATGAATATATAAAAAAAAATACTTCATCAGACGAAGCCTATTACTTGCGCGGCAACGCTTATCGCAAAAAAGGGGATGTCAGACAAGCCCTAAATAATTATCTTTCAGCCATTGAAATCAATCCGGACAGCCCGGCACAAATAGCACATGACGCATTGATTCGTATCTTGAATTTTTATAATAAAGATATGTACAATCATTAATTGTAGTTAAACACGATTTGGCATCTATAGAACTTTCGTTTCCGAAAGTTCTATTTTCCCGTTGAGCGGCCTATCAACCGGCCTATTTCACCAATCCACAGAACCAAAGAAGTCGAGCCGATTATGATACCCCAATCTTTCCATGACAAGGGTATGACATTGAACATTTCACCGCCAAAAGTAACAATCAGGTATTGTCCGATAATAATCAACAGAGCCACAGATAAAAAGCTCTTACTTTCTTTCAGATTAGCAAAGGCTGAACGTCCTTCCATAAATGCTTTTGCATTAAACATATTCCAAAATTGCAGCATGACAAAGAAACTGAAAAACCAAGATAAATCATGAGGAGTCAATCCATCTTGTGCATGGAAATAGAGTAAAAGCCCCATCAGGACAACCACAAAAGCTAATCCTACCCCGAAAATATTAAAAGCCATCGGACGTGTAATAATAAAATCGCCCCCTTTCCCACTACGACGCGGTTTATCATCCATTACCCGCTCATTGGGAGGAAGTGATGCCAATGCACCGGCTGCAAAAGTGTCCATAATCAGGTTCACCCAAAGCATTTGTGTGATTGTCAACGGCGATTCGGTTCCAAGTAAAGAACCTAGCAATACAATCAAACAAGCAGCTACATTTATTGTCAACTGAAACAACAAGAACTTCTGAATATTCCGGTACAAAGAACGTCCCCACATGACAGCGCGTGTGATACTTCCGAAGGAATTATCCAAAATCGTAATATCACTGGCTTCTTTCGCTACTGAAGTTCCATCCCCCATTGAAAGCCCGACCTGAGCAGCTTTTAAAGCCGGAGCATCATTCGTCCCGTCACCGGTAACAGCAACAACCGCACCTTTCTGCTGCAACAACTGAACCAAACGTTGTTTATCTGTCGGACGTGCACGACACATAATCTTCAAATCCAGCACACGACCAAGAGCTTCTTCATCGGCAAGAGCCTCAAAACCGGGACCTGTAATAATATTCCGTTCAGTATCTTCCGCCTTCCAAATCCCAATCTGGCGACCTATCTCTTTGGCTGTTCCCGGAGTATCTCCTGTGACAATCTTCACATCTATGCCTGCATTCAAACAGCTTTGCACAGCCTTCGGAACATCGGAACGAACCGGGTCGGATATCGCAACAATACCTAAATAAGTAAGGTCGGTATGATGCAAACGACCATTTACAAAGAATGAAACATCCTCATCATCCTCCACTATCTGATAAGCAAAGCCTAACGTACGCATCGCTTGGTTTTGATAGTCCAGCAATTGCTGTTCGATTGAAGTTTTACAAGCTTCAACCGATTTATAAGTCCCGTCAATAGCAACACGATTGCTGTTAGCCAAAACGATTTCAGGAGCCCCTTTCACATACAAGACTCTTTTACCCAAAAGAGGCGATTGTACAAGAGTTGCCATATATTTACGTTCCGTAGAAAAGGTCAACTGGTCTAAAACCGGAGCTTCTTCTCTGATATCCAGATAATTCTGGCGTTGACTGTTCAACCAAAGCAATAAAGCAGCTTCGGTCGGATTTCCCATTGTCTTTATTTTATCTTCGGAAAAATCAAGAAAAGCAGTGGAGTTTACCGAAATCCCTTCTTTAATAAGATTACTCAGTTCGTCATTGCCGAGTTGCTGGTCAGCCAAATTATAAAAATTGGTACGATAGACCTGCATCTGATTTTGCGTCAACGTACCGGTCTTATCCGTACAGATAACGGTTGTGGCTCCCATAGTTTCGCAGGCATGCATCTTACGAACCAGATTGTTCGTTTTCAGCATACGGTTCATGCTAAGTGCAAGACTCAGTGTCACACTCATCGGCAACCCTTCCGGTACGGAAACCACTATTAGCGTGACAGCCACCATAAAGATATTCAGAATATGTGCAATCAGCTCCATCACCGGCATTCCGGAAGACGCAAGCAAAAGTTTCACCAAAAGAGCAATAAATGTAACGGCAGCAATCGTATATCCAGCTTTACTAATCACTTTCGCCAAGCCTGCCAGCTGAATCTGTAAAGGAGTATCGATATTATTATCAATCTGAGAACCTTCATAAACCTTGCCATAACCGGTTGCATCCCCAACTTGTTCTACCTGCATGACACCATGACCGTCTACAACAGTCGTACCGCGCATCACAATATTAGAAGGATAAGTTGCTTCCTCGTCAAAATCAGCTTCGTTGATTGTTTTACCAATAATCGGTTCCCCCGTCAATGTCGACTCATTTATTTGCAAAGAGATTGCTTCGAGCAAATGTCCGTCCGCAGGAACTTCTTCACCTGCTTCCAAAACAACTATATCACCTACAACAACCTCTCTTTTGGGTATCTGACATATATGACCTTCACGAATCACTTTCACCAAAGTATCATCGTTCACTGTATTCAAGACTTCAAACGCTTTATTTGCTTTCACTTCGAAGGCGAATCCTACACATGAGGCCAACATAATAGCAAAAAAGATACCAATCGGCTCAAGAAAAGCAGTAAAACCTTTTGCTTCCGGTCCCCAACAATGTACACCGGCGATAATCATCGACAGAAACCATGCAACCAACAGGATACGGATAATCGGGTCATCAAATTTCTCAAGAAATTGGCTCCACAAGGAGGCTTTCTCCGGTGGAGTAAGGATATTCTCGCCATGAAGGCGTCTGCTTTCTTCTACTTCTTGCTTGGTTAATCCTTGATGCTGATGTTTTTTCTCCATAAGTTTATATTCTGTTTCAGAAAAATAAGGGAGCAAATTACGTAAAGTTACGTGACATACACAATATCCAAAGGTGAAAATATACTGCATAACCTTTCTATAAATCGCAATTTGAATGACGAGAACACAGGAAACTGATATTTTGAGTTAATTTAACAGTCAGGAAATAAACCTTTCGGGACTTCATCTTGTCTTATATATGTAAGGCAAAATAGAGTGTTTAGTTATTTAAGGTATATGATGAACATTAGGTTATTTTTTTTGATAGGGGTTGTCCTTCTTATCGGAGGACAATCCCTTTTTGCCCAAAGCAAACAAGAAAAAAAAGAGCAAAAAGAGAAAGAAGTTAAAGAAATGATAGATAAAAAACGGTTTACCATCGATGTAAACCGTGCACTGCCCATGAGAGGACGTTCAGTAAACCTGACATCCCCATATTCTCTGGAAATGCGTGGTGACTCTGCGATTTCCTATCTTCCTTATTATGGAAGAGCTTATTCGGCTCCCTTTGGTGGTGGAAACGGACTGCGTTTTGAAAAATCAATTACCGATTATACATGTTCCTATAATAAAAAAGGAATGGCTCAAATTAAATTCGTAGCCCGTACAAACGATGACGTATACCGTTTCCACGTAGAAGTATATCCGAATGGTTCCGCCAATATTAACGTAACACCTATTAATAAACAAAGTATTACGTTTCGAGGAGAATTGGCTTCCCCCAAAGATGATAAGGAATAGTTTGTTGCCGCGTATTTCCTTACCTATTTGAAAAAGACAAATACATTCGTCTGTCCTATTTGTAGTCCGATAATCGCCCCTGCCACGTATTCCGTTCCAAAATACGCTTATTCACTTTTGCTGTAAACTCAAAATTCTTGAGTCCCCAATCCGGAGCAATCAACAGTTCTTTAGGAGATTGCGAGACAAATCGCTCCACAATAATGGACGGAGTTAATCGTTCCAAGAAATCGATAACCAAATCGATATATTCATCGACTGCATAAAGGTGGAACTGCTCAGGATGTTCGGATTGCTCTTTAGCCATGCGCGTATTCCGGATAAGCTGAAGTTGATGCAATTTCAAAGTTGTGAGAGGAAGCGCGGACAGGACATCTGCATGATGCCGGATTTCTTCTCTGCTTTCTCCCGGTAGCCCCAATATCAGATGTGCACCTGTATAAATTCCTCTGCCCGCCGTACGACGAATGGCATCCTCTGATTCTGCATGTGTATGGCCGCGATTGATACGAAACAATGTCCGGTCGAGTGTACTTTCCAATCCGTATTCAATCAAAACAAAAGTCTTTTGGGATAATTGCGTAAAATAATCCAGCAAGGCATCCGACATACAATCCGGACGCGTTCCGACAATCAGGCCGACTACTCCGGGAAAAGACAAAGCTTCTTCATATTTAGCTATCAACGCATTCAACTCGTCATAGGTATTCGTATAGGCCTGGAAATATGCCAGATATTTCATTTCCGGATATTTGCGAGAGAAGAAGCAAACACCTTCTTCCAGCTGTTCCGTCACACTTTTTTCCGTGTGGCAATAACCCGGGCTAAATGTTTGATTGTTACAATAAGTACATCCGCCGAAACCTTTCGTCCCATCCCGGTTGGGACAGGTAAAACCGGCATTGACAGATATCTTTTGAACTTTAAAAGGAAATATTCCCCGTAAAAAATCACCGAAATCACGATAAGGTCTACCATTTTCCATGACGGCAAAGGTAATTTATAATGGTTAAAGCTCAATAGCCAGTGGTTAATATTTTGATAAAATGCTATCTGTAAACGGCCTAAGTACACAAATATCCTTTAATCATTGACTATTTTCTATCAAATACGACAAGAATATACTAACTTTGCATATCATTAGAAGATAACTGAGATAAACAAAGTAGAAAGAAAATGAAACGATTGGGGTTCGGTATCTTACTTTCGTTCCTGTTGATTGGGGGTCTTTCAGCCCAAAACGGAAGTAAACAAGTTAGCTTAAAAGAAATAACAGACGGACAGTTCCGTCAGGTCACAGCAATCGGCGAAATGCGTTCCATGCCTGATGGAGAGCATTATACTGCTATGAATAGTGACCGGAATATGATTATCAAATATTCTTATCGGACCGGAAATCCGGTTGACACGCTGTTCAGTACTAAAAAAGCACGCGAATGCACATTCGACAACTTTGACGGATACACAATCAGCAGTACAGGCCATCACATCCTGGTATGGCGGGATACGGAAGCCATTTATCGCCGTTCATTCAAAGCCAATGTCTACGATTACGATGTTCGTCGTAATTACTTAAAGCCGCTTTCCGACTCGAAAAGCAAACAAATGATACCGACTTATTCGCCAGACGGACGCATGTGTGCTTATGTTTCCGATAATAATATATGGATAAGAAAATTCGATTTCGATACAGAAGTCCAGGTAACCAAGGATGGCGAACTCAACAAAATACTAAACGGCATTACCGATTGGGTATATGAAGAAGAGTTTGCTGTAACAAACCTGATGGCATGGTCGCCGGACAGTGAATATCTGACTTTTGTCCGTTTTGACGAATCGGAGGTGCCTGAATATTCCATGCAGATGTTCGGAAAAGACCTTTATCCCGGTTACTATAATTACAAATACCCGAAAGCCGGTGAAAAAAATTCGAAAGTGACGCTTCATTCTTATAGTGTTGCGACAAAAGATACCAAGGAACTGAAAGTTCCGTCGGAGGAAGAACTTTACATTCCACGAATTGTCTTCACTGAAAATCCGGATCAGCTGGCCGTAATGACGTTGAACCGCCATCAAAACATATTCAGCATGTATTATGCCAATCCGAAAAGTGGTGTATTCCGTCTCATTCTGCGAGATGAGAACAAGGCTTATGTCGATTCGGAATGGCTGAATTCCATCAAATTCTATAGTACCGGTTTCACGTACGTAAACGAACAGGACGGATATGCCCACATCTATTTGTATTCACCCACAGGAGTCATGCAACGCCAGGTAACAAAAGGGAATTGGGACGTGACAAATCTGTTGGGATACGATGAAACAAACAAAATTGTTTATTATGAATCGGCAGAGGAAAGTCCGATACGTCGCGCTATTTATAAAATCGACGCTAAAGGTGTCAAGACTAAGCTGTCTACACAAGAAGGAACAAACAACGCAACTTTCAGCGATAATTTTGCTTATTATGTAAACAGTTATTCCAATGCCAATACGCCGGTAAAGATTACGGTCAACGAAACAAAATCGAACAAAATATTACGTACATTGGAAGATAATGCCCGCTTGACAGAAAAACTCGCAGGCTATTCGTATGGTAAAAAAGAGTTTTTCAAAGTGCACACAGCTTCAGATTATGAACTGAATGCGTGGATTGTAAAACCCGCCAATTTCGATGAATCAAAGAAATATCCTGTATTGATGGTTCAATACAGCGGACCCAATTCCCAGCAGGTACTGGATAAGTACAGCTTCGATTGGGAACACTATCTGGCAGCTAACGGCATCGTGGTCGTTTCCGTAGATGGTCGGGGAACCGGTGCCCGGGGGGAAGCCTTCCGTAAATGTACCTATTTGCGTATGGGGGAACTGGAAGCCAGAGACCAGGTCGAAGCCGCTCAAGCATTGGGCGAACTGCCCTATGTGGATAAAGACCGTATCGCTATTTGGGGTTGGAGCTTCGGCGGCTATAATACGTTGATGTCGATGAGTGTCGGCAACGGTACGTTCAAAGCCGGTATTGCAGTGGCTCCTCCCACCGACTGGAAATACTATGACACGGTTTATACCGAACGCTATATGAGAACGCCACAAGAAAATTTTGAAGGCTACGCCGCAACTTCGCCTATCCGTCTGGCCCAAAACCTGCAAGGTAAGTTGCTGCTTGTCCACGGGACAGCAGACGACAACGTGCATTTCCAACAGACTATGGATTATGCCGAAGCATTGGTACAAGCCGGTAAACAGTTCGATATGCAGGTTTATAAAGACCGTAACCATAGTATCTATGGAGGTAATACCCGTTATCACCTGTATACCAGAATGTCTAATTTCCTATTTGATAATTTATAACTTATAATGTCAGAACATTTAAAAAAGCCGGATTGGTTAAAAATCCGGCTGGGTGGGAATGAACAATTCACAAAGACAAAAAGCATAGTAGAATCTCATTGCCTGCATACCATATGCACAAGTGGAAAATGCCCGAACATGGGAGAATGCTGGAGTCGCGGGACTGCTACATTTATGATAGCAGGAGATATTTGTACCCGCTCCTGTCGTTTTTGCAACACATTGACAGGGAAACCTCTTCCATTGGACCCGAAAGAACCGGCTAATGTTGCCGAAAGTATTCGTTTGATGAAGCTGAAACATGCCGTCATCACATCAGTGGATCGCGACGACCTACCCGATCTTGGCGCACAACATTGGGTAGATACAATCCAATCCATAAAAGAAGTCAATCCCGAAACAACAATAGAGGTTCTAATCCCCGATTTTCAAGGGCAATATGAATTGATTGATAAAGTAATAAAGGCTGCTCCGGAAATTATTTCACATAATATGGAGACTGTTCGCCGCATTACTCCACAAGTACGCAGTGCCGCCAAATATGATATAAGCCTGTCCGTTCTTGCCCGCATCGCAAAGCAAGGCATCACGGCTAAAACCGGTATTATGGTTGGCTTGGGTGAAACAATCAATGAAGTTCACACCCTAATGGATGATGTTCTCGCAGCCGGTGTTTCCGTATTGACAATTGGGCAATATCTGCAACCGAGCCGAAAAAATATCCCAGTAACAGAATATGTCACACCGGAACAATTTGAATCCTACAAATCCATCGCATTACAAAAAGGATTCAAGATGGTGGAAAGCGCTCCACTGGTACGTTCTTCTTATCACGCAGAAAAACACGTATGATAGTACGAACATTTCCCAATATTGATTGTTATCTTATAAAGGGAGAAAAGGGGGAAAGGGTATGAACAAAGTGAAGAAAAGCTTGGACAACCAAGCGATAGGCTTATTGCCTCTGTTGCTATTTATGTTTTTGGATAATTATTTTTCATATTTATTATCCTTCATAATTGGTGTAACTTTCTGTTTCGTTTGTATTTTCCTGTTTCAAGTATTGAGTAAAGATAAAGTTTATCAGTTTCTGTTATTGCCTGCTGCAACAACACTAGTTTTATATTCTATCTTTTTATGCCTCCGGCTTGAACCAGTGTTATTCATTTATTCTCCGTTAATTACGGAGGTCTTGTTAGTTGTTGTGCTGGCATTCCTCGGATTTGCAAAACGAACAATTTTGCATCGTATCCGGACATCCAAGCACCCGACATACAAACGAACGTTGATGCGTACGACATTAAACGAATTTTTTTTCGTAGCACAACTTATTCAGAATCTCTACACGCTGCATCTGTTTATCATCTTAGTATACAGCATACTTCCGGACACAATGCAAAGTGTACGAATGGAACGTTTTCTGTATAGGGAACTAGGAATCGTAATAGGCATCCTTTTGATTTTATACGAACAGATACGTATTTCGATGATGCAAGGAAGCCTGCAGAAAGAGATGTGGCTACCGGTATTAAACGAGAGTGGCAAAGTTGTCGGGTGTATCGCTCGCTCTGTCAGCCGCTCCGTTCCCAAAAAGTATTATCATCCGATAGTACGTATTGCCGTTATTCATCAGGGAATGCTTTATCTCGTTAAACGAAGCAAAAAAGCATTTATATCTCCGGATGCCGTCGATTATCCATTCTACAGTTATGTACTATTCCGTCATAGTATAGAAAGTACGGTAAAGGATGCCATCGGAACATTAAACGAAGAACAGGACGTAATGCCTCGTTTTCTAATTCGTTACACATTTGAAAACGAAAAAGTAAAACATCTGGTCAATCTTTATGTCGTGTGCATACGCTCGGAAGAAGTCATGGAGCAAATCAAACAACCGAACGGCAAGTTGTGGACATCAAAACAGATTGAGGAAAATCTGGGGTCCGGTGTTTTCAGCGAATACTTCGAGCAGGAATTCGCCTATATACAAAACACGGTTTTACTGGCGGAAAATTTCTGTTGCCAAGAGTATTGAAAGAAAATCATTCATGCCGGATTACAAAAAACAAGTGATATAAATAACCATTATAAGCACTTTTTCTTTTGTAATCCGGCATTATTTTCACCTGTTTCCTAACTCTATCACCTCTAAATCTTTTATTTGAGCGCCGTCTATTACAAATCTCAACAAGGTACGAACCTGATGAAAACCGCTTTTCCCGGCAGCTCCGGGATTCATATATAAGCAATTCAAACTTTTATCAAAACAGACTTTCAGTATATGAGAATGGCCGGCTATGAAAAGGTTAGGACGAGTATCATACAATTCTTCCCTGATAGCCGGATTATAACGTCCGGGGTATCCACCGATATGCGTCATCATTACATTTACCTCTTCAACTTTGAAGTGGGCGATTTCCGGATACTGGAGGCGAAGAGACTGTCCGTCGATATTTCCATATACGGCTCTGAACGGTTTCAAGGCAGCCAAACGGGCCGCCAGCAAATCCGAGCCGATATCTCCGGAATGCCATATTTCATCGCATTCAGCAAAGTATTCGGCATATTTATCATCCCACCAGGCATGCGTATCGGAAAGAAGTCCTATTTTCAACATAACAATTTCTTTTATTATACAAAAGTATCTATATTTACGCACCGAAGAATAGATTACAATGGAAAATTCACACAAATATTTCAAACGTGATATCAGCTGGCTTTCTTTCAACTATCGCGTTTTGCTGGAAGCAGAAGACGAAACGCTTCCTATTTACGAGCGTATCAAGTTTTTGTCTATTTATTCCTCCAATCTGGAAGAATTTTATGAAATCCGGGTTGCCGAACATCGTGGAGTGATTATGAAAAAGAACTTCACAGACGAAAGTGGCAGCGAAGCAGAGCAGATACTGGCAGAAATCACCCACGAAGTAAACCGCCAGCAACGTGAATATTACCGTATTTTTTACGACAAGATATTACCGGAACTAAATCGGCAGAACATTTATCTATACCAGAACAGTCTTCCGGAACCCTTTCATGAAGAATTCGTACATAATTTCTTTAATGAAGAGATTTTCCCGTTCCTCTCTCCGGTCATGATTCAAGCAGGCGACATCCGTACTTTCATACGCGACCGGCGCCTTTACCTGGTTATCCGGATGATAAAGAAAAGCAAACGGATGTCCGACCCCGGATTTATCCCGGAATATCACTATGCCCTGATGAAAATTCCTTATGCCAAGGTCCCGCGTTTTATCGAGTTGCCCAAGCATGAAGGAAAATTTTATATCATGTTCATCGACGACATTATCCGGGCAAACCTATCCAGTATATTTCCCGGCTACGTGGTGGAAAGTTGCTACAGCATCAAAATATCGCGCGATGCCGATATTTACCTGAACGAAGAAAAAGGGACAAACATTGTAGAGGATATTCGTAAAAAGGTAAAGAGACGCAAGATTGGAGCTTTAAGCCGTTTCATGTACGACAGCGCTATGCCGGATGATTTTCTGGCATTTGTCTGTGAAGCCTTTGGGATTACGACGGACGATTTAGTACTAGGCGGACGGTATAATAACTTGCAGGATTTGATTAAGCTGCCTAATCCGCGGGGGAAAGAACTGGAACAGCAAATCCCTGTACCCATGCGTATTCCTTTCTTAGATGAAATGGGCTCCGTTTTCCGGGCCGTCAAGAAAAAAGATATTCTACTTCATTTCCCTTACCAGTCGTTCGATTACCTGATACGTTTCCTGATGGAAGCTGCTTTCGACCCGAAAGTCGACGAGATAAAAATCACCCAATACCGGGTGGCGGAAAACTCGGCTGTCATCAACACACTGATTAGTGCCGCTCAGAACGGGAAAAAAGTAACCGTCTTCGTCGAACTGAAAGCCCGTTTCGACGAAGAAAACAATATGAGCACAGCCGAACGGATGGAACAAGCAGGAATCCGGATTATTTACAGCATCCCCGGATTGAAGGTACATGCCAAGGTAGCCGTTATCCTCCGAAAAGATACGGAAGACGGCAATAAACGACGCGATTTCGCTTATTTAAGTACCGGCAATTTCAATGAGAAAACGGCTAAAATATATTCGGATATGGCTTTGCTAACTTCAAACGCGGAAATAATAACCGACATTAATAAAGTATTCGCGATATTGGAAGGGAAATTGCAAGAGCCTACTTTCCGCCATTTACTAGTGGCACGTTTCAATATGGTCCCGGAACTGACTCGCATGATTCATCGGGAAATAGAACACGTGAAAGCCGGAAGGGAGGGACGTATCATTCTGAAGATGAACGGACTCCACGACCAAAACATGATAAACGAGCTTTATAATGCCAGCGAAAACGGGGTGAAAATCGACCTGATAGTACGAGGTATCTGTTGCTTGGTCCCCAACCAGCCCTACAGTGCCAATATTCGCGTTACCCGTATTGTCGATATGTTTCTGGAGCACTCCCGTATCTGGTATTTTTATAACGACGGGCAGGAAGACCTGTTCCTGACCTCGGCCGACTGGATGCGCCGCAACCTGAATCGCCGTATCGAGACAGCTTTTCCGATACTCATTCCCGATATTAAAACGGATATTCTCAATATCTTGAAAATCCAGTTACAAGATAACGTAAAAGCCTGTTTCATCGACGAGAACTTATGCAACAACTTCAAGAAGAACGATGACCCGGTAAAAGTCCGCGCCCAGTTAGCCATTTACGAATACCTAAGGAGGAAAGAGTAATAGAAACGCCAGCTATTCGGAAATAGATGCGAAGGAAAGTTGTTTTTGACGCCGTCGAAAACATTCACGACGGCGTCAAAAATATTCACGACGCCGTCAGAAACATTTTCGACGGCATCAAAAACAAAATACCCGCTATGCTTTTTCAGAAAAGAGTAAGACCTTTTCCGGCAAATATCCCGTGCGAATGCGCCATTCCTGTGGGTAAAGATTATTAGCCCGGTTGCCGAGATGCTTCACAAAGCCTAAGGGATAATCCCGGTAACACACCAAAACATATCCTTTCGGTGTTTCTCCCAGCAACAGGAGAGCTTCTTTTTTCAAATACCGGATAGCATCTTCCCAACTTAACTCCACAGTCGTGAAGCTCTTTTTATTCAAAGCCGTACTCATTGCCAAAGCATGGGCAGGAAGAATGTCTTTCCCTTTGACCTCCCCTAAACGGATACCGGCCGTGACAATCCGCAACCTGTCGGCTATCAGTTGATAAGTTTCATAATGAGTGGACGGAAAAGCTTGGACGGTATCCTCGCACATTTCAAAACAAAATACTTCAGGCTCCGACAACCAGTTACGGACAATAGCCGGAATAACCGGAGCTGTTTTTCCCTTTTCCCGTTTGTTTTTCGTTTTCAGGCGAACTTCCTCGCGCTCTCCTTCCGCTTTACGAAGCACGGCAAGAAAGAAACCTTCACCCTTGGTACGGTGCGGGAAAAAGCGATAGACCGGGTGATTGTATTTGAGCGGACCGGCAATCTGCCATGCCTCCTGAGTCGGGACGGTCAATGCTTCGGCATCCAGTTCTTCTATTATATAATGTATATTTTCCTCATCCTCCTCCGTATTGTAGGTGCAGGTGCTGTAAACAAGCAGGCCTCCAGGTTTCAGCGCATTCCAAATATCGTGAATGATGCGGCGGCTGCGCGCGGCACAAAGTTCGACATTGGCTACGCTCCATTCACCGGTACTATCCGTGTCTTTACGAAACATTCCCTCTCCGGAACAGGGGACATCGGTTACTATCAAGTCAAATAAATGCGTCAACCGGCCGATTTCTTCCGGGTCGTTATTTACCACGATTGTATTCGGATTTCCCCACTTTGTCATATTTTCCGCTAAGATATGACTACGGCTACGGATTACTTCGTTGCTGACCAACAAACTTCCTTCCGGCAACAAACTGCTCAAATGCGTAGATTTACCCCCCGGAGCAGCACAAAGGTCCAGGCATTTTACAGGTTCGGATACATATTTGCGCACGACCTGCTCCAGAAACATGGAGGAAGCCTCCTGCACATAATAAGTTCCGGCATGAAACAAAGGGTCGAATGTAAAAGACAAACGCTCCGGAAGATAATAGCCATTTTCACACCAGGCAACCTCTTCTCCCTGTCCCGGAGCGGAAAGGCCTTTCGATTTATTGATACGGATACTAACAGGGACATCGGCCTGAAGCGCGGCTTCGAGCTGCTCGAACTCTTGCCCCAGCAACGCACGGGTACGGGTGATAAATTCTGTAGGAAGTGCCATCTTATTCTGCTTGTTTAGCGCAAAAATACTAACTTTGCAGAAAACTAACAGTATGCAAGCATCTCTTTTCCTTATACCGGTAACACTGGGCGATACGGAACATCGCCGGGTTCTTCCGGAATATAACCGCGAAGTCATTCTTTCCATCAAACATTTCATTGTGGAAAATGTACGCACGGCACGCCGTTTCCTGAAAAAAACGGAACCGTCCATCGTGATTGACGAACTGACTTTCTACGAGTTGAACAAGCATACTTCGCCGGATGATGTAGCCGGTTATCTGGCTCCTCTGGCAAAAGGCGAAAATGTAGGAGTGATATCCGAAGCCGGTTGTCCGGCTATTGCCGACCCGGGAGCGGATGTAGTGGCAATTGCGCAACGGAAAGGTTATCCGGTAGTACCGTTGGTCGGTCCCTCTTCCATCCTGATGTCGGTGATGGGGTCAGGTTTTAACGGGCAGAGCTTCGCCTTCCACGGCTATCTGCCTATCGATGCTTCGGAACGGAACAATATGATAAAGAAACTGGAAGGACGCATTTATTCGGAAAACCAGACGCAGCTCTTTATTGAAACGCCTTATCGCAACAATAAGCTAGCTGAAGAATTAGTCCGTACCTGCCGTCCTTCTACCAAGCTGTGCATCGCCTCAGATATTACTTGCGACGATGAATATATCCGGACTCGTCCTGTCAAAGAATGGGCCGGTAAGATACCGGATCTCAGTAAGAAACCTACAATTTTCCTAATCTATAAGTAAATGGCAACATATCAGGCTCACGAAACAGCTATCATCGACCCCGGTTGTAGCATTGGGGACGATACACGTATCTGGCATTTTTCTCACATCATGACGGGGTGTACGATAGGACAACAATGTAACATCGGGCAAAATGTCGTAATCTCCCCTCAAGTAGTACTTGGCAATCGTGTAAAAGTGCAGAATAACGTCTCTGTTTATACCGGTGTTATTTGTGAAGATGATGTTTTTCTCGGTCCAAGTTGCGTATTTACAAATGTGGCAAATCCCCGCAGTGCAGTATCACGTAAAGAGCAATATCAACAAACATACGTAGGTCGCGGAGCTACCATAGGGGCGAATGCTACCATTATCTGCGGACATAAAATAGGAGAATATGCGTTGATTGGTGCCGGCGCTGTTGTTACAAAAGACATACAGCCCTATGCGTTGGTGGTAGGAAATCCTTCCCGTCAAATCGGCTGGGTCAGCGAATACGGACATCGGCTGGAATTCGATAAGGAGGGTTTTGCCGTTTGTCCTGAAAGCGGGCAACATTACCGGCTGACAGGCAAAGGTGTCGTGCGTATTCAATGAGGCAAGTTTTCTGTTCACCGAAATAAACTGATTATCCATTTAATCTTATTGCTGTATGAAAAACTATTTTGCCGTATTTATTCTATTGATATTGTCGCCATTTTCAATTTTCTCCTCCTGCAATCACAAAGAGAAAATTGCTGAAGTCGAAACGGAAGAGAATATTTATAACCTGAGATGCGAATACTTGGTTAACCCGGAAGCTGTCGATAATCCGGCTCCCCTTTTAAGTTGGCAACTACAATCGCGGCAAAGGGGGAAAAAGCAGACAGCTTACCGGATTTTGGTATCCTCCGATTCTCTTTCACTCCAACAAGAGGAGAAAGCTGATTTCTGGGATTCCGGAATAATTCGCTCTTCCCAATCTACACAGGTAAAATATGAAGGAAAAACCTTGTCTTCCCGTCAGCAACTTTACTGGAAAGTAAAGATTTGGGATGAAGCCGGGCAACCTCTTCCCTGGAGTGATATGGCAACATGGAGAATGGGGTTGCTGCAACCGGAAGATTGGTCGGCCCGCTGGATTGGCTATGAAGAAGATAAGAACCCGGATGTGCCTGTTACAGGCCCGGCTCCTTACTTCCGCAAAGTATTCTCCATAGATAAACCTGTCCGAAAAGCTTGGATTTATATCTGTGGCTTGGGCTTTTATGAAATGTATGTGAACGATAATATATTAGGGGAGCATCTGGCTCCGGCTGTTACCAATTATGATGTGCGTCCCCTCAAAAATCTGATTTATCAGTATGACGACCAGTCTACGCAGCGGTGTCTTTACAATACATTTGATATTACACCCATCATAAAGCAAGGGAAAAATGTACTCGGAACGATTTTGGGCAACGGCTGGTATAACCAACGGGATAGAACCGTGGAAGGATATATGTGGTACGACACACCCCGCATGATTGTCCAGTTGGAAATAGAATACGAAGATGGTTCCACACAGGTGATAAAAACAGATTCAACATGGAAGACAACGACCGGTCCTCTGCTGCATGACGGAATTTTCACCGGAGAAGTATATGATGCGCGGCTGGATTGCAATCTTACCGAATGGTTCATGGATGATTATGATGATAGCGAATGGACAACCGCTATGGAAGTAAGGCCGCCCACCGGAGTACTCAAGCCCCAACTGGCTCCTTTTGATGAAATAATCAATTTGATAAATCCCGAATTTGTAAAGAAAGAAAATGATTCTACCTATTTATATACATTACCGGCAACTGTATCCGGCGTACCATCTATACTTGTCAAAGGCAAAGCCGGCGATAAAATCAGGTTCCGTTATATATCGGAAGAAGGTGATGATTATGGTCAATCCGATACTTACATTCTGGCAGGTAATGACAAAGCCGAGAAATGGAGCCCCCGTTTTACCTGGCATACCTTCCGCTCTATCGAAGTGATTAGCCGGAATATCGATATGAAGGATTTATATATGGTTGTAAAGACAATCAATACGGCCGTTAGGCGAAATGGAGGATTCAACTGTTCGAACGAACTTTTCAATAAGATTTACCGGGCTTATATCCGGACACAGGAAGCTAATTTCCACGGGAGTGTCAGCAGTGATTGTCCACACCGTGAGCGTCTGGGATATACCGGTGACGGACAAGTGATTGCCGAAAGTTGCCTGTTAACTTACGATATGAGCCAGTTCTTTCGGAAATGGTTGAATGATATGGAGGATGCCCGCAATAAAAAAACAGGTTACGTCACTCATACAGCTCCATTTGCAGGAGGAGGAGGAGGTCCGGCATGGGGATCGGCTTTCGTCATCATGCCTTGGCTCTATTATTGTTATTACAGTGATACCACGTTGTTAGCACAACATTACGGCGGCATGAAGCACTGGGTCGAATATCTTGGAACTCGTACTGATAATCGCGGTATCGTTGTCCGGGAAGAGCCGAACGGTTGGTGTCTGGGAGATTGGTGTACACCGGATAATATACAGATACCGGAACCATTGGTAAATACTGCCTACTATTATCATTGTACACAATTAATGTCCCGGATAGCAACAATTTTAGGAAAAGAAGAAGATACTTCCTCATTTATCCGGTTAGCAGATAAAATAAAAGGGAACTTTAATACCGTATTCTTTAATCCTAAAACCAATCATTATTGGGAAGGAAGGCAAGGCTCCGATGTTTTTGCATTAGCTTTCGGTTTGGTTCCGGAAAAAAACAAGCAACAAGTTTTCAACGCTTTACTCGAACATTTGGATAAGATTGATTATCACTTTGATACAGGAATATTAGCCACTCCGCTCTTACTGCAAGTCCTGACCCAATTTGGACGGGCAGACTTGGCATATCGGGTTATGAACCAACGGGAGGCCCCGGGGTTTGCCTATCTGCTGGATGACCGTAACAGTACTCTTTGGGAAAACTGGAATGGAGAAGCATCCCGGTGTCATCCCATGTTTGGAAGTGTAATTACTTGGTTCTACCGGACACTGGCCGGAATAAATTTTGATGAATCGGAAATGGGTATGAAACATATTCTGATAAAACCTCAAACAGTGAACGGCTTAAATTACTGCAAAGGTTCCTACCTTTCTTTGTACGGCCGGATTCGCTCAGAGTGGGAAAAAGATAATGCCGGAAATATCCAATTGACAGTCGAAATCCCGGCCAATACAACTGCTACCATCTATTACCCGAATGAGAAGGGCAATCTGGTCTACGAGTCCGGTATTCCGGTAGAAACAGCAAAAGGTATTCGGGCGGTAAAGAATGAAGGAGGTCAATCTATCCTGGAAATAGCATCCGGAACTTATACCTTTACTATCAATGACACTTTCGGACAGGCTCAGTAATGTCATTACACAAAAATGGCGTAAAGAATTTGAACTCTTTACGCCATTTTTTGTATAATGCTTCAGATTAGCAAGCCTTCAAACTCATATCCAAGCTTTTAACTGAGTGAGTCAAAGCACCGACCGAAATATAATCGACTCCGCATTCCGCATAATCCCGTAGTGTATCGAATGTGATACCACCGGAAGATTCGATTTCGAAACGGCCACCAACCATTTCTACGGCCTTCTTTGTATTCTCTATATTAAAGTTATCGAGCATGATACGGTCGATTCCACCCACATTCATCGCTTGTTGCAATTCATCAAAATTACGGACTTCTATTTCAATCTTCAGATTTTTACCTTTCTCCTTCAAGTATTTTTGGGCACGGGTAATAGCCTGTTCAATTCCTCCGGCAAAATCCACATGATTATCTTTCAACAAAATCATATCGAAAAGACCGATACGATGGTTTACGCCTCCACCGATTTTGACGGCATCTTTTTCCATCATGCGCATACCCGGTGTTGTTTTACGAGTATCTAATACGCGTGTTTTTGTTCCCTCCAATCTCTTAACATATTTACGGGTAGTCGTAGCTATACCGCTCATGCGTTGCATAACATTCAGAACCAGACGTTCAGTCTGCAAAAGCGACTGAACCTTTCCTTCTACAGTAAAAGCAATGTCTCCTTTTTTTACCTCTGCTCCATCATTGATAAAAACATCTATTTTCAACTCCGGGTCAAAATCATGGAAAATTCGTTTAGCCATTTCCACTCCGGCCAACACACCATCTTCTTTTATGATAAGTTGGCTTTTCCCCATAGCTGTTTCAGGAATGCAACATAATGTAGTATGATCACCGTCTCCTATATCTTCGGCAAATGATAATTTAATTAGTTCGTCAATAAGTTGATCCATCTTTTATTCTATTCTGATTGATTGTATAATCGCTTTGTCACCTTCGGCCCGATAAGTTATATTCACACGAAATTCACCGGAAGCAGTAGGTAATTTGCCGACAAAAAATCCGGTATCTTTTTTATCTGCATGGTGAACGACCGTAAAGCCGGTAGGTTTATTCTTTCCAAAGAAGGTCTCCAACATCGAAATAGCATCTTTTGCACTACACTTCTTAGACGAGCCCGGCAATGCCATGTCGACCTCCTTGTCCATTGCTCCGCTAAGTAAAGTTGCGTCACCACCTTTAAAAGCGTTCGATATAGGAACTATATCCGCAGCCATCACACTCAGACATGAGAGTATCAATGCCAATGTAAGAAATAATCGTTTCATAAGCTATCTCCTTCTTTTAATGAGTATTGTTATACAAAGGTATATATTTTTCTTGTAATTTAGTACCCTTAATCTTTAAAATGTAAACAAATGAAAATTACACTGGTTGTAATCGGCAAAACGGATGCCGGCTATTTTGTAGAAGCGATCAATGAATATAAAAATAGATTGCCCCATTATATCCCTTTTGAAATGGAAGTTATTCCCGATATTAAGAATGCAAAAAATCTTTCCGAAGACCAGCAAAAAGAAAAAGAGGGGGAATTGATACTAAAAACGCTTCAATCCGGTGATTACTTAGTCTTATTGGATGAAAAAGGAAAAGAATTCACATCGATACAGTTTTCCGCCTATCTGGAAAAGAAGATGTACACGATTCCCAAACGTCTTGTTTTTGTAATCGGGGGCCCTTATGGTTTCAGCGAATCTGTTTATAAAGCCGCTTCCGAAAAGATTTCCTTAAGTAAGATGACTTTTTCACATCAAATGATTCGCTTGATTTTCATCGAACAAGTATATCGGGCTATGACAATACTCAACAACGAACCTTATCATCATGAATAAGGTTATTATACAACAAAAGGGCAAACACTTATTTCTAAGTTATTTGCCCTTGAGTCGGGATGAGAAGACTCGAACTTCCGACCTCCACGTCCCGAACGTGGCGCGCTAGCCAACTGTGCTACATCCCGTTTTGATTACGGCTGCAAAGGTACAAATAAATTTAAACTCGCAAACACTTTCGTCATTTTTTTTCATCGAAACTATCATTTTCCTCCATCATCTACCACAACAGCAAACATCCTTATTTTTTCCCCCTAAAATATTTGGACTATAACAAATAATATTTACCTTTGCACCCGTCAAACAAAACAACGGTGCCATAGCTCAGTTGGTAGAGCAAAGGACTGAAAATCCTTGTGTCCCCGGTTCGATTCCTGGTGGCACCACTTTTAAGAAAAGAAAAACGATGTAAATCCCTGAATTTCAAAGAAGTTCAGGGATTTTTCATTTCCAAGAATAGGCAAAATAAGTGGGATTAAAGCAAACTGTACGTCCTTATTCAGGGGACGGTTTTAGAAAGCCCTGAATGTTCCACTGCGCAATAGCTACTTCATTCTTTTACAGCACGTTGCACTATTCTACATAACAGAGTCCTCGGTTCGATTTCCTAACTTTGTATCATTAAAAATTGAGCAGTATGGAAAGAAAGAGATTCAGCGTTTTGTTCTTCATCAAGAGAAGCAAACTGTTAAAAAACGGGGAAGCACCCGTGCGTGTACGTGTCACTTATGACCGCTTATATGTGGAACTTCAACTAAAACGAAGTGCCAAAGTCCCACTTTGGTCGCAGGACAAAGAGAAATCAATAGGCAAAGACCGTAATTCCGTAGAACTAAACCATTACATTGATGCCTTGCGTGTGAAATTCTATCAAATCTACCAAGATTTAGAACTGGAGGGAAAGATTATTTCCGCCCGTGCCATAGTAAACCGCTATCAGGGAAAGGACGAAACTTTCAAAACATTATATAATGTATTCAAGGAGCATAACGACAACTGCCGGAAGCTAATCGGAACGGATTATGCCGACATTACCGTAAGACGTTACGATAATTGCCTTAAATACCTCATGGAACTGGTGAAACGGGATTATAGGGTAGATGATATTCTACTGCGTGAAGTAAACGGGGAATTGGTGCGCAACTTTGATTTATACCTGAAAACGGAAAAGCATTGCGCACAGAATACCGTTATCCGTTATATGAAGTGTTTCAAGAAAGTGATAAACCTTGCTATTGCAAACGAATGGATAACGAAAAACCCGTTTGCCGGAATCAAGTTTCACGAGGTGGAAGTAAACAAACAGTTCCTTAGCCAAACTGAAATTAATAAGATATGGCAGAAAGAATTTAAGATAGAACGGCTGGAACTGGTACGGGATGTATTCATTTTCTGTGTGTACACCGGATTGGCATTTATAGACGTATATAATTTACGTCCCGAACATATTTCAGAGGATAGTAACGGTAATTTATGGATAGTAAAAGCCCGTGAAAAAACAAATAACCTTTGTAATATTCCGCTTTTGAGCATTCCGAAACAGATACTTGACAAATACAAGGACAATCCGTATTGCCTTGACAAAGGCGTTATGTTACCTGTTCCATGTAATCAGAAGATGAACAGTTATTTGAAAGAAATTGCCGACCTTTGCGGAATTAGAAAAAATCTGACCACGCACACCGCCCGGCACAGCTTTGCAAGCGTCATCGCACTGGCTAACAATGTATCACTTCCAAATGTGTCTAAAATGTTAGGGCATTCATCTACGAGAATGACACAGCATTATGCCAAGGTATTAGACCAAAGTATATTGAGAGATATGCAAGAAGTAGAAAAGAATCTGATATATTAAATACCAAATAGATAGCATTACAAATAAGAAATAAGGTATTTATAAGTATATTTGCCAATTACAAAATAACAGCCATATGACACTAAATGAATTAAAGGAGCAAATTATATTAACAATCCGAGATTTAAAAGACTACGGAGTATTTCCTAAAGAAAATCATTTGTATGATTATAAAAAAGAATTAAATTTCTTTGGTATAAATGATGCTTTAGAAATTTTCATGAGAAATTTAGCAAAAGACATCTTATCTTTTTCTAATGGAAATGGAGGTATTATTATTTTAGGCATAGAGGAAAATACAGCCACAGGAAAATTAAATGATACTGGACTTGACTCTAAGAATCTTGATTTATTAACAAAGATAGATTTAAACTTAATCACTCAAAAATTTGAGAAAATCACAAAAATAGGAGTAAATATTGATTTACAGTCCTTTCAATTAGGCACTCGTCAATTTTATTATTTGCTAATAGAAAAACAAAATCAAGTATTAATACCTGTCAATGATTTCAATGATTATAAAATCAAGAAAGGAGAGATTTTATATCGTGCATCAAGTAAGAATGAAATAGCAAATCATTCAACCCAAGATTTCAATCGTTTCTTACAAATTAAATCAAATGAAAAAAATAAAGAATTTATGGAGATTTGGTCAAAGTTGTTACCTGAAATTTTTGATATTAATCCAAGAGAAATTCTAATTATAAATCCAAAGAGTAATCAGATTTATGGATTTAATGGAAAAGATAACATTTTATCCAGTAGTGAAATAGAAATAGACCATTCAGAGAAAGGGGTATTTAATGTTATACTGAATGCTATTTCTGCTGGAGAAATAGGGAAAATATCTGATACAGAAGGGAAGCCATTATACAAAATTGTTGGAGAAATCAAGACCACAGTACCAAGAGAATACATATCCTTAACAACTCTATTGGCAGAAGTCGTAAAATTATCTGGTTTTAGAGTATCAAGCGTACAATTAAAAATTTTAATGAAATATTTAGGCTGGGTTAATGATGAAAATTTTGAGGTAAAAAATCCAGATACAAATCCAACAAATCCAGAATATAATAATTTTATATGGTTAGAACGTTTTGATAAATTAAAAAACAGTTTTAAAGTTGTCTGTTCAGAAGAAGCAATCCCTGAAATAGTCGCAGTCCTTAGTGATTTATCCAATCATATAAAGATTTTCAAAAAAGAATTATTACGAGTAAAAGTAAAAGCAAGTAAATGAGTATCAGTAAAGCCAGCAATACTGTTTTCAATAAAACAAGATTGCTGGCTTTCAATAAACCAATACACCAAGAAAACAAGGTTTCAATATTTCATGCTTTCAATATTTCAAGTTATCATTCCTGTAATACTTATCTAATAAATTCATTATATCACTTTCCCGATAAATGATTTTTCCCGGAAGCTGCACATATCCCAACAGTCCCGTATCCCTGTAATCCTGCAAAGTCCGTTTACTAATACACAGTTTTTGGCAGACTTCCTCACCCGTCAGGTAATGCTCACCACCCAGTAGCGGACGATAATTTGTTATCATGTATTCCACATTCTCCAACACCCGGTCAAGGGATGAAAACAATACTTGTGTTGTATTGGAATCTTTTGTTATCAAATCCATAAGTTCTATTTTTTAGAGTTATTCTTCACGTGATTTTGCATAAAAGTTTCCACGTCCGAAACCTTATAATAAATCTTGTTATTGATTTGTGAATAAGGCAATTTACCCATATTACGATAAGTTTGCATCGTCCGGGCAGACACGTTCAGCAAACGGCAGATTTCACAGTTATCCAGCCACTTATCTTGTTTTCTCCGCAAAGGAATACACAGGGCATCCATACGATTGATAAAGTGGTTAAACTTTTCCTGCCAAAGTTCGAATGTTTTCTTTTCAATGGTTACTATTTCCATATTTCATTATATTTTGATTTTACTTCTTTTTTCTTGTTTGATGCAAATATATAGCCTTGAATAATAGCTTGTTTCAGACTGTCCGCAGATGTCCTTATATGTCCTCACTTGTCCCACTTGCATAAAGAAAAGAATAAGAAAAACTGAAAAAGGTAAGCGATATAAAGAACTTCGTTCACGTTTCATTCCCTATTATAATAAGGTGAAGAACACAAACGAACTTTCACGGTCTGATAGTATTTTGAAGCAGAGCCGAGCAAAGCAATTCCAAACGCCTGACACTTTGTTTTTTACCATTTTTTCTTATTTTATTTGTGGTGCTAATTCAAAAAATAAAGCACCATGAACAATCCTTTTGAAGAAATTTTCAAGCGGTTGGAAAACATCGAAAAGATGATTTCCCCCGTAATCAGTTCTTCATCCGAAGAACCGGACAGCAAGCAGTCCGTTTTAGTCAAAATATTCGTAGCCAGTCGGATAACCGGATATTCAGTTAATTACCTCTACCACTTAGCCAGCAGCGGAGCAATACCATGTGTCAAGCGTGGACGCTCCTTACGTTTCGATGTGGACGAGTTGCAGCGGTGGATGCAGCAACAATATGTACCAGCTTCCAACAAACTATCCGATGAAAGAGAAAAGGGATAACGAAGCGGAACACATCGAGGGTAGGCTATCCAAGAACGAGCGCATCGAAAGGCAGCTTAATTCCTTGTACGACTTCCGGTTTAATATTGTGAAAAGCAGGACAGAATACCGGGCTGCAAATACTTCCGGTTTGTATCAGCCAGTCACAAAGTTTGCTTTGAACTCTTTCAGGCGCAAACTGGATGTTACCGTAGGTGTTGCCACCTCTGCCGACAATATACGTATGATATTGGAAAGCGATTTCGCAAATAAGGTGCATCCCATACGGGAATACCTTACTGCCCTACCCTTGTTGAATCCTGCCGGACATGGATATATCAAAAAACTATTGAACACGGTGCAAGTTGCCAATCCCGGCAAGTGGGAGGAGTATTTTACGAAATGGCTTGTCGGTGTGGTAGCTAATGCCATGAATGACACAAGCTGTCAAAACCATACTTGTTTAGTCCTTACTGGCGACAAGCAGGGACAGTTCAAAACATGGTGGCTGGATAACCTTTGCCCGTCACCACTAAAAAACTATCTATTTACCGGGAAGATAGACCCACAGAGCAAAGATATTCTGACACTGATAGCCGAATATCTGTTTATCAACATCGACGACCAGCTAAAGGAACTCAACAAGCAGAATGAAAACGCACTAAAGAACCTGATAACCACCCCGGCAGTCAAATACCGTAGACCGTATGATATTTACATAGAGGAATATCCGCACTTAGCCAGCTTCATGGCTTCGGTGAACGGAAACGAGTTCTTGACAGACCCGACAGGGAACAGACGATTTCTGCCTTTTGAAGTCCTGCACATTGATAAACCGACAGCAGAAAGTATCAACATGGATAATGTCTATTCCGAAATCATGTACTTGTATCGGCAAGGTGTACGCTATTGGTTTAATGATACCGAGATTGAAGAACTGTACCTGACAAATGCGGAATTTGAGGTGCAAACAGTTGAGTTTGAAATGCTGATGCAGTATTTTGAGAAACCCGCAGAGGAAGAAGAAAGCCTGTTCTTTATGACGACAGCGCAAATCCTCACTTATTTACGGGATGTCTGCCCCATGCAGTTATCAGAAAAACGGTTGGGCGAAGCATTGCGGAAAGCCGGATTCAAACGGGTACAGAAACGTATCAGCAACTACAATTATCCGGTATACGGGTACAGGATAAAGCCTGTTTCCGTACCCTATGCAGATAACGATTATGGTTAGCATAGCCGTTTCATGACAGATAATGCTGTCATGTAGTAATTACTACAAAATATCTTACTTGGATTCTATTTATTGAATATCAGTTATTTAGGTAATATGTAGTAAGTAGTAAGATAGAATCCTAAACTTTCAGGAAATTTGAGAAAAAGAAAAATCAGAAAACAACATGGGTACTATTTCTATCTTTTTGTATTGAAATAACTTACTTATCTTACTACATATAATATAATCCATTGAAAAAGAAAGGAATAAGCGTAGTAAGTTGACTATTTTTCTTCTTACTCGCTTCCTACTTCATTTCTACAATTTATAAACATTCAAAAATAAAGATTATGACTTATCAGGAAGCCAACCATATCAGTATCAAGGAATATCTAAAATCATTGGGTATTCTACCCGTAGTGGATAAATATTATTACGGCATGTACCACAGCCCGTTCCGTCAGGATGATACGCCCAGTTTCAAGGTGGATTACGGTGTAAACTTGTGGTGTGACTTCGGGACAGGCGAGGGCGGCTCGCTCATCGACCTTGTGATGAAGCAGCACGGGTGCAACGCCTACGGTGCTATCTGTCGGCTGGAACAGTATTCATCTAGAAATTCTTTTTCTTTTCAAGGGAAAGAGGTTTCAGAAAAGAATCAACATGAAAGGAAACAACCGACCAGCCCGATAGAAATCCGTAAAATACAGCCGTTGCAGAATCCGGCACTCATGGATTATTTGAGAAGTAGGAACATTCCACCTCAAATGGCAGCACACTATATGCAGGAAATGTATTACCGTATCGGTGACAAACCTTATTTTGCACTCGCTTTCAAGAACGATGCCGGAGGTTACGAGCTTCGCAATCCACGTTTCAAAGGTAGTACATCACCCAAAGACATCACACATATACGGCAGTCGAGCAAAAAGAACGATAGCTGTTTTGTTTTCGAGGGAGTTATGGACTATCTTTCTTTTATCGCCATCCGGCAGAAAACAAATCCTACCTATCCTTGTCTTGACTGGCAGGATTATGTTATCCTGAACTCAACCACAAATGTAGATAAAGCCTTATACCCGTTAGCCGATTACGAGCATATCCACTGCCTTTTGGATAATGACGATGCAGGGCGTAAAGCTACCCAAGCCATACAAAAAGAATATTGTTGGCATGTACGTGATTCATCACATCTGTACAGTGAATACAAGGACTTGAACGATTACCTGTGTGGGAAGAAGTTTATCCAACCAGCAGAAAGGATGCAACAGCCAACCCAACAAATGCAGCCGGAGAAACAAAAACAGTCTGCCAAGCAACAACAGCCGGAAGATAAAAATAGACAAACTCCCGGTGAAAAAAGAAAAAGGGGCAGACGGTTATAATCCGTAGAACAGGCAGAGCATACCAATGGTAAGCGGTGTGATTTAGGGGAGCAAGGTTATGTTTCGGTAGACCGAAACCCCTTGCTTTGCTCATCGCAAAGGGAAATTTCTCCCGTTGGTCGCAATTTCTAAAATACCACCTAAAAGAAAAAAATGTATGACAGAGATAAGAAATAAGTCAGGAGGTCGCCCGGCAAAGAACCGGATAGACAAACAAAAACGGGTAGTCAGTACGAAGCTGACCGAACTACAATATTACGCTATCAAGAAGCGAGCCGGAGAATTCGGTCTGCCTATTAGCGAATACGTCCGGCAAGCGGTTGTTTCGGCAGAGGTAACGCCCCGGCTAAACAGGCAGGATGCAGACACTATCCGGAAATTGGCAGGAGAAGCCAACAATCTCAACCAGCTTGCGCACCGTGCCAATGCAGGAGGTTTTGCGCTCGTGGCTGTGGAGCTTGTGAAACTGAAAAACAGGATTATTGAAATCATAAACCAGTTATCGGATGATTGGAAAAATAAAAAAGGGAAGCGGATTTAAAGGCTGTGTGAACTATGTACTCGGCAAGGAACAGGCAGCTTTGCTACATGCGGAGGGAGTGTTAGCCGAAAGTAAGCAGGACATTATCCGTAGTTTCTGTATGCAAACAGAAATGAATCCCGATTTGAAGAAGCCAGTCGGACATATTGCGCTAAGTTATTCGGCAGTGGATGCACCCAAACTAACAGATGAGAAAATGATACAGTTGGCACAGGAGTATATGCGTGAAATGAAAATCACCGATACGCAATATATCATCGTGCGGCATCAAGACCGGGAGCATCCGCATGTACATATCGTATTCAACCGGATAGATAATAACGGTAAAACCATTTCAGACAGTAACGATATGTACCGGAACGAGCAAGTTTGCAAGAAGCTGAAAGAGAAACACGGACTGTATTTTGCCAAAGGGAAAGAACAAGTGAAACAACACCGTCTAAGAGAGCCGGATAGAACGAAGTATGAAATCTATACGGCTGTAAAGAATGAAATCGGAAAATCAAGGAACTGGCAGCAGCTACAAAAGCAATTAACGGAAAAAGGTATCGGCATTCAGTTCAAACACAAAGGGCAGACGGATGAGATACAGGGTATTTCCTTTTCCAAAGGGGAATACACGTTCAAAGGCTCGGAGATTGACCGCAGTTTCAGTTTTTCCAAATTGGATAAATATTTCAGGGATGCAAGGTTGACAACAGCCGGAAGCAACAAGCAAACGATTACCCCACAAACACAGGAACCAGCAATAAACAAAAGTGATAATTCGCTACTGGTAGGTTTAGGCGGTTTGTTTTCCGTTTCGTCCTCTCCGGTTGATGAAACGCCTGACAATCCCGATTTGAGAAAGAAGAAGAAAAAGAAACGACAATTTAAGTTATAAGCGTATGGAAGAAAATTTGATTTTAGAGGGGCTTCTCTCTATGGTTACGGAACTGAAAGAGAAGCAGGAACAACAGGTAACACCAGCCAGCCGGGAGGAAACGATAAACCGACTGGATGTTATCGAGCAGCGTATTTTGGAATCACAAAGGAAACCTACTATTCCTGAAAACATGGTACAGGAGATTTTAAGCCAAATCGCCAGTATCAAGAAAGGACAATCCGAGAATCAGAAACAAGACCTTGAAGATATAAAGGGGCTTATCGTAGCTTCACACAGGTATTTCAAGGAGAAACTAAAGATATTGTTTCCGGCTGACACACAACAATCGGAAAAGGCAGAACCCGTTTCTTGGTATGACAAATTTCTAAACCGGATTATCCCCTACCTGAAACCGAAATTCTTTCTTTTTTCAGCAGGAATACTTATTTGCCTTGTGTCGTTAGTCCTGAATATCCGCTTTGCGGAACGGATGCAGCAGTTACAAGATAATGATATAAAATACCGTTATCTCCTGATGAAAGGAAAGGCGGACGGAAGCAGCTTCGATTTGCTGGAAATGAATTTCAGCCGGAAACGGGATAATGCTTTTATTCAAAGCGTAACAGATACGGTTATAGATTTTGAATATCGTAGCCGTAAGCAAGCGGAAGCGTTGGAACGTGCAAGGCTGTTGGACGAGCAAGCCAAACAGTTAAAAAAGGAAGCGGATAAGTTAGGAAAACCATAGAAAAGAAAGAGCCGGAATAAGTGATACCCACCACTCCGGCTTATCTGTCTTACTTCTTTTCCCCGAACTGCTTTTCAAAGTTACGGAGCATGACTGCATTAAACCGTTCCTTAATGAACTCCCGAACATCCGAAGCCCGGTAATAGACTTTACCACTAATCAACATATAGGGAAGCTCGTTTTTGCTTCGCAGCCGTTGTAAAGTTCTGATGCTAACTTTGAACAACAGGCATAAATCCTGATTATCCAGCAGGTTATCATCTTCGGACATCACCTTATCGGCATTACGCAGTACCCGTACATCCTTGCAAAGCTCATCCAATTTATTAAATAGCTTTTGCATCCATTCTTTGAAATCATAGTTTTCTATATACATATTTGTTTCATTTTTCAGATTATACATTAATGATTGTCAATCGATTGATGAAGCAAAGTTGAGAAAACCAGCGCAAAAAAATTACGGGGTAACACATGGAATCCACGATAAATTGAAGCTAAGTCATTGATTATCTATAACCTTTTTTATCATGTTCCTTTCGGATAAGGTCAGATAGTCCATTAAGAAATTCGGTTATTTTGCCCGGCTTGCGCTTTATTACATCCTCATGCTTTTGGTGATAGTCTTTTAGTTGGACGTTAAACACCCATTCAAAGGCTTTAGATAAATCAGACAAGAAAGCTGGTTTGCCATTTTTATAGACGATACGTTTGGAAAGGAATAAACCGCTGATAATTTCCATTATATCAATCAGGTTTGTTTTGTCTGCCAAATAAAGAGGGGAAAAAGGTTGTTTGTTAAAGTGTGATTTGAATTGCTCCGGGTACTTGATACGCCATTCCACAAGGCGTATTTCATTGTTCAGTAGCCCAATCGCTTCATCAATGAGATACAAATAAGGCATTTTTTTCTTGCTCAAACCGCACATGATACGATTTAAGTCTATACAATCCGAAAGAAAGGTAGCGTAGTAAAACGCTATTATTCTGTTCATTAATACTAAAATCAGCCAAGTGAATAGCCAATTCCTCAATAGCTTCCATAAATTCTGATACGGAAACTTCACGTTGTGAGCATTCCGATAATAATCGAAAGAAACTCAAATCTGATATTCTGTTCATACAATAGAAATACTAAATGTTTCTTTATTAAGCATGTATATTTGTCATCCCATTAAATAGCATTCAAGTGAAGCTATTGAATAAAAAACATTCCCAGCATTGTGAGCTTCTAATTTTTGTGCATCTAAGCAAGAAGTTAGCCATGAAGCAGATAAACATCGTATTCCAACTTCCCTACAAGACACAATATCTGAAACTGTATCACCTATATATATCATTTCATCCGGTTGTAACTTATAATCTGCGAGCAATTCCCTAAAATTCTCTGCTTTATTATTTTTGAAAGGATTTCCAGTTTTTACTTTATCAAAACACGTGTCCATATTAAATTGACGTAATGTTATCGCACAGCTCTTTTCTCCTTTTCCTGTAACCAAAGCAATAAGAATAGATTTCTTTTTTAACTTCTCAATCAGTTCTGTTATACCGTCAAAAGGACGAGGGCACATTATATGCATTTGTTCGTATATCACGTAGAAGTCATCCAAAGCATTTTCCCAATTATAACCAACAAGTTTTTTTATCATCCCTTTTTCATTTAACCCAAAAGTTTCTAAAATATCATTTTCGGATACATCATTAAGAGTAACATAAGGAGTTACTGCCTTTCTTAAGGCTTTGAGGCACATGGGAATTGTATCTCCGATTGTACCGTCTAAATCAAAGGCTACTAATTTAATCATAGCCCTACATTTGATTGATTTTCCGTATCACCCGGCAAGGATTTCCTACCGCCAAGCTATTTGCCGGAATATCTTTGGTTACAACACTTCCTGCACCAATCACACATTTTTGCCCTATTGTCACTCCCGGTAAAATAATTACTCCACCGCCAATCCAGCAGCCATCCTCTATCATGACAGGAAGGGCAAAAGTTCGACGGACATATTTACAGCCATCCGGGGTTTCTGTCCATACAAGCCGTTCATTAAACTCTACCGGATGAGTTGCCGTATAGATTTGTACATTAGGTGCTATCAGCACATTATTTCCTATAGTAATCTTATTGCAATCGACAAACGTACAACCGGTATTTACGGTGACATTATCACCGATGTGTATATTGCATCCATAATCACATATAAACAAATGACCGACAGAAACATTTACACCTATGCTTCCAAACATTTCCTTTAGTACAACATATTTTTCAGTCTTTTGCTCATACGGCAAAGAATTGTATTTCATCAACAAGTGATGAGCTTTAGTTTTCAAATCCATAAAAACTGGGGCGTAGCAATCATACCATTCACCTGCCAAACATTTTTCCATTTCAGTTTTCATAAGCTATGATTTTAAATATATTGCAAAGTTATACCGATTTTTCGGCTAATTTTAGGTATTATTTTTCGTTATTTTGGTATTAATCCGTTTCTTAGGGCTATATTTATGGCATGAAAAGAGAAAACCTACATCAACCATTCGAAATTAGTTTTAGCGAGCTTGACGAATCCTTGCTAAAGGAGCATGAACATACCTTCTTTGAATTAGTATATATTCTTTCAGGAACAGGCATCCAATGGATTAACAACAATATGTTTCCTTATCATGACGGACATTTGTTTATGATTACTCCCGGAGATACGCATTCTTTCGAAATCCATACAACAACTAAGTTTGTCGACATCAAGTTTAACGACATATATATACATTCTTCTGTTTTCGGTGCTGAAAATATCCAAAGACTGGAGTTTATTCTTCAACATGCTAATCATCAACCCGGTTGTATACTAAGAAATAAAGTAGATAAGCTATTGGTGAAACCCATGATTGAAGCGATTATCAGGGAATATATTAACCGAAATTTATACAGCAAGGAGATTATAACACAAATAATTAATACGA
>NZ_QRMP01000034.1 GCF_003473295.1 Parabacteroides sp. AM08-6 | reverse complement strand
CCAACTCCTTTCTCTTGATATTTTTTAATGCGTTTGCCCTGAAGGCAATTAATTGGAAATAGAACCGTATGTATTTTGAAAGGCACGGCATGCAATTCAAGATACCTATATTAAAAAAATATATCATGTCAATCAAATTTACAATCAACGAAACGCCAAGACCGAAAGGACGTAAGGGGAAACCGTTAGTACATGCCCGTCAGGTGAGTGAAGGAACTTACAAGCTGGATTATATCTGCAATCTGATTAGTGAACGTTCGGCCGTATCGTCTGCGGAGGTGAAAAGTGTGCTCGATTCCTTTGCCTGGATTATGGAAGTCGCTTTCACGTATGGGTATCACCTGGAGCTGGCGGATTTGGGCTATTTTTCTCCGTCTCTCCGTACACATTCGAAAAATGAGACTCAGAACACGGTCGAAGTGGACGGTGTCAATTTCCGCTGTTCGGCAGCTTTGCTAAAGAAGTTGAAAGGCATCGAACTGAAACAGGTGAAAATAAAGAAAAAACAGAAAAGTCTGGAAGAGCGTAAAGAGCGTATGCTTGAATTCTTAGAACAAAACGGAGATATCAGCCCGCGTCTTTATGCCGAATATATCGGTTGTTCCCGCTATCGGGCGGAAGCCGATATCAAACATTTCCTGGAAGAAGGCATATTGATGAAAGTAGGATACCGCAAAAGGACCATGTATCTGCCGGCAAAAGGAAAAGAGGATGAAATGACAGGAGGTGAATAATAATGACATGTTTACGTGAAAGGGGAAACTGTTGTTTATGCCAATATTATAAGTAAAAACAGAAAAAGATGAGAATCAAATTATTTTTAGTTTTGTCGTTTATGACATTGTCTATCCTCTCGTCGCAGGCTCAGGGGGAGGACGGGCGTTACATAGAAGTGACCGGGACATCGGAAGTTGAGATAGTTCCGGATGAAATCCATTACATTATCGAAATCAAAGAGTATTTTAAAGAGGAGTTTGATGGAGTGTCCAAACCGGAAGAGTTTCGGACCAAAGTCCCTTTGTCGCGTATCGAACAGGATTTGCGTTCCTCTTTACGCAGTATCGGTATCACTGAAAAAGCAATCCGTACGCAGGAGGTCGGCGATTATTGGCGAGAACGCGGGCGCGATTTTCTGATAGCCAAGAATTTTGATATTACATTAAAAGATTTGAATCAAATCGATAAAATAATCAAGAAGGTCAATACGAAAGGCATTAATTCCATGCGTATCGGTGAACTTAAAAATAAGGATATGGAGACTTACCGCGAACAAGGGAAGATAAAGGCCTTGCAAGCCGCACAGCGGAAAGCCGCTTATTTGGTGGAAGCAGCCGGGAAAAAGTTGGGCGATGTAATCCGTATCGTTGAACCTCAGGAAGGAATGTTCCGGTATTCTATGCCGCCACAAAGCAATGTGCGGGCCTCCGAGGTTGCTTCATTCGATACTTTCCGCACAATCAAATTAAATTACTCCATGTTGGTCCGTTTTGAAATAACAGATAAATAAAGAATTTTATCTAAAGAAGGCAGGTGAAATATTGCCGGCCGGAAGGTAGATTTCTGATTTATTGTTTATAACTTTGCCAGTTATAAAATAGTAATATGGCTAAGAAAAATAATACTACGAAACAAAGTAACAAAGAAAAGGGCGGAAAAATCAAGGCATTGAAAGCATTCTTTACCAACGAACGTACCCGGTTTATAACAGGTCTGGTCCTTTCGATTGTTACCATATATATAGGTTTGGCTTTGATTTCCTTTTTCTTTACGGGAGGAGCCGACCAGAGTAAAATAGAGAATGTCCCTTTGTCGGATTTGGTGACAAACCGGGGAGCGGTGGATAACTGGACCGGTGTGCGAGGAGCGTATCTGGCTGATTTACTGATGAACAGATGGTTCGGTATCTCTTCTTTCCTGATTTTGTTTTTCCTCGGTTCGGTAGGCGCCAAGCTGATGAACTTGAATAGAGTGTCGTTGCTGAAACGTTTCCTGTTCAGTGCCGCGATGCTGATTTGGGGTTCGTTGTTTTTTGCATTCGTCTTTATACAGGGATACGAGGACACGTTTATTTATCTGGGCGGACAACATGGATATTATTTGTCGGAAATGATGATTAATAATATCGGTGTGCCGGGAACAATCCTACTACTGCTCGGTATGTTCCTGATTATCGCTATTTTCACCAGTAAACGGACAATTCCTTTCTTGCAGAGCTTGTTCTCGTTCGGTTGGTTTAAAAATCGTTTGAAACGTCGTCCGAAAGAGAGAACGGAAGAGGATATTCCGGAACAATCGCACATATCCGAACAACCGGACGAACAGCCTGAAATGGATGACTTTGTGTTTGATACGGAGAGTGAAATGAGCAGGAGTGAAGAAGGAAGATTCTCGAATAGTTCCGGGCAGGATGCGTATGAAAATGTGTCGGAAGAGGATGTTTTCGAAGTAACTGTTCCTGCGGAAGAAGAGACTTATGAAACGCCGGAGCAAGTACCGGCCGGAAATAAAGAAGGAGAAGGGGAGGATGCCCGTTTTACCGTCGAGGTGCCTTCCGGAGACGAAGAGGTGTATGATGCCTCTGCCATGGGGGATTATGACCCAAAGCTGGACTTGTCGAGTTTCCGCAATCCTCCGATAGACTTATTGAAGAAATATGACCAGAGTGACCATCAGGTCGATATGGAAGAACAGATGGGCAACCAGAAACGAATCAAACAAACGTTGGAAAGTTTCGGTATCAGTATCGCTTCCATCAAAGCGACTGTCGGCCCTACAATTACGTTGTATGAAGTGATTCCGGATACAGGTGTGCGTATTTCCAAGATTAAGAATTTGGAAGATGATATTGCGCTGAACCTTTCGGCATTGGGTATCCGTATCATTGCGCCGATGCCGGGGAAGGGAACTATCGGTATCGAAGTGCCGAATAAAGACCCGCAGATTGTATCGATGCAGTCGGTTATCGCTTCCCGTAAATTTCAGGAATCCAAATATGATTTGCCGGTTGTACTGGGTAAGACGATAACGAACGAAATATTCATGTTCGATCTTTGCAAAATGCCCCATTTATTGGTGGCCGGTGCTACCGGGCAGGGTAAATCTGTCGGACTGAATGCGGTGATTACTTCTTTGTTATACCGGAAACATCCGTCGGAACTGAAGTTTGTGCTGGTCGACCCGAAAATGGTCGAGTTCGGTATCTATTCGGAGCTGGAGCGCCATTACTTAGCTAAACTGCCGGATGCGGATAAGGCTGTCATTACCGATTGTACCAAGGTGATTATGACCTTGAATTCCATTTGTAAAGAGATGGACGACCGTTACGAATTGCTGATGAAAGCGCATGTGCGTAATATTAAGGAATATAACGGTAAATTTATTTCCCGTCATCTGAATCCGGAGAAAGGGCATAAGTTCATGCCGTTTATCGTAGTCATCATCGACGAGTTCGGCGATTTGATTATGCAAGCCGGTAAGGAAATAGAAACTCCTATTGCACGTATTGCCCAGAAAGCCCGTGCCGTGGGTATTCACATGATTATCGCGACACAGCGTCCGTCTACCAATATTATTACCGGTATTATCAAGGCGAACTTCCCGGCGCGTATGGCTTTCCGTGTGATGCAGATGGTCGACTCGCGTACTATCCTGGATGCTCCGGGAGCCAATCAGTTGATTGGACGCGGGGATTTGCTGTTTTCTCAAGGTGGTGACACCAATCGGGTGCAGTGTGCGTTTGTCGATACGCCGGAAGTGGAACAGATTGTCAACTTTGTCGCCGAACAGCCGGGTTATCCGACTGCTTTCCTGTTGCCCGAATATGTGGGTGAAGGGGGAGATGAAAAAGCTCCGGGCGCAGTTGATTTATCGGATCGCGACCCGTTGTTCGATGAAGCTGCCCGCTTGATTGTGATACAGCAACAAGGTTCGACTTCGCTTATCCAGCGTAAGTTTGCCATTGGATACAACCGTGCCGGCCGTCTGATGGATCAGCTCGAAGCTGCCGGTATTGTCGGTCCTTTCGAAGGAAGTAAGGCCCGGCAGGTCTTGATACAGGACGAATATAATTTGGAGCAATTATTGAATACTTTAAAATAGAAAAGAGGAAGAATAATTATCAATGTGTGTAAATTATTATTTATCAACCGAATAATGACCGGAATATGCATGGAATGAGAAAAAATAGTCTTTCCCTTTTAGTTCTGTTTCTTTTGGGGATTACAACCGTTGTTGCACAGAACGCCACTTCTATTCTCGATAAAGCTGCCACTGCTTACGAGAACTCGAACGGCTTGACTGCCCGTTTTGTCATACAGACACATTCTGAAGTTCAAAAGGTTTCCGAAAGTTTTGAAGGAACAATCGATATGAAAGGTGATAAATTCGTATTGAAAACTCCGGATATGATAACTTGGTTTGATGGGACGACCCAATGGTCGTATGTCGAACGCAATGAGGAAGTAAATGTCTCTACACCGACCGGTGAAGAGTTGCAGATGACGAATCCGGCATTATTGCTCCGTTCTTATAAAAAAGGTTTTACTCCGGAATATAAGGGGGAAAGTACAGCCCCGAACGGGAAAGCTGCGTACGATGTGGAGTTGACTCCTAAAAAGAAAGGGGATATCACTCAAGTAACTTTACAGATAGAAAAATTCACCGGATTGCCTGCCGCTATTTCCGTAATTGCAAAGAATGGCATCAGTACGACCATTCGCCTTAGCAAAGTGGAAACGGGGATAAACCAACCGGACAGTTATTTTGTTTTTAACGCAAAGGACTATCCGGATGCCGAAATAGTAGACCTTAGGTAATTGAATAGTGAAGAATTAATAATGAATAATTTATAGATATAATGACAAATTCAATAAACGAAAAAGTCCGTTGCCTGATTATAGGTTCCGGGCCTGCCGGATATACGGCGGCTATATATGCGTCTCGTGCTAATCTTTCACCGGTATTGTATGAAGGTATTCAACCGGGTGGACAGTTGACGACAACAACTGATGTCGAGAATTTCCCGGGTTATCCCGAGGGAGTGACTGGCCCGGAACTGATGGAAGACCTGAAGCAGCAGGCCGCTCGCTTCGGTGCGGACATGCGTATCGGTATCGCAACGAAGACAGACCTTTCTGCCGCTCCGTATAAAGTGACGATTGATGGCGAAAAAGTGATTGAAACGGAAACATTGATTATCGCAACCGGCGCGACAGCTAAATATTTAGGCTTGCCCGACGAGAATAAATATGCCGGTATGGGTGTCTCGGCTTGCGCTACCTGTGATGGTTTCTTCTATCGTAAAAAAACAGTCGCTGTAGTTGGAGGCGGTGATACGGCCTGTGAAGAGGCTCTTTACCTGGCAAGTCTGGCTAAACAGGTTTACCTGATTGTTCGTAAGCCTTATTTGCGCGCATCTAAAGTGATGCAGGAACGGGTGATGAAAGCTTCGAATATCACAGTTTTGTTTGAACATAATACTGTCGGCCTGTTCGGAGAAGATGGGGTAGAAGGGGCACATTTGGTAAAACGTATGGGCGAGCCGGATGAAGAGAAAGTGGATATCGCAATCGATGGTTTTTTCCTCGCTATTGGACATAAGCCTAATTCCGACATCTTCAAACCGTGGATTGAGACGGATGAAGTCGGATATATCAAGACTATCCCGGGAACACCGAAGACAAAAGTTCCGGGTGTATTTGCGGCAGGCGATGTGGCTGACCCGCATTATCGCCAGGCCATCACAGCTGCCGGAAGTGGTTGTGCGGCTGCTATCGAGGCGGAACGTTATTTGTCGGAAATGGGGAAATGATGATTGGGACATAATTTTATATTCTATACAAACATGAAACACTTAAATTATTCACTTATTCTTTTGCTCTGTTTGCTGGTGGCGGTACCGGCATCTGCAAAAAAGAAAACACGTGTGATAGCTCACCGTGGCTATTGGAAAACTGAAGGTTCCGCTCAAAATTCCATTCGTTCGCTTGAAAGGGCTAATGAAATAAAAGTGTATGGCTCCGAATTTGATGTGCACCTGACATCGGATAATGTGCCGGTAGTCTTTCATGATAGTAAGATACAGGGGAAAAATATCCAGACTACCCCCTATGCCGAACTGAAAGACCTGAAATTGTCGAACGGCGAAAAACTGCCTACTCTGGAGCAATATCTGGATAAAGCGCAGGAACTGAAAAATATAAAACTTATATTTGAACTTAAATCGCACGCAACTCCGGAACGCGACCGTGAAGCTGCCAAAATTGTTGTAGATATGATAAACAGCAAAAAATTGGCGAAACGTACCGAATTCATAGCATTTAGTTTGGTGGCCGCAAAGGAATTGCATCGTCTTTCACCTAAGACTCCCGTGTATTATCTGAATGGCGAGCTTTCGCCAAAAGAGATAAAAGCACTGGGATTTGCCGGTATGGATTATCATTTTAAGGTGATGCAAAAAAATCCGGGATGGTTTAAGGAAGCAAAGGATTTGGGCTTGAAAGTCAATGTCTGGACGATTGACGACCCGAAAGTTATGAACGAAATGATTGAAGCCGGAGCAGACTTTCTTACGACAGATTTACCGGAAGAAGCACAAAAAGCAGTAAATTCGCACCGTTGAATAAAGGTGTAAAATGAGAAAATACTGTTTATTGTTGCTGGTTATCCTGTTCGTTCAGGTACTCGGGGCGGTCGAACCTCCTAAAAAAGAAATTCGTGGAGTATGGCTGACTACCGTTTACGGATTGGACTGGCCACATAAGCCGGCTACGACTGAAGCCGGACGTAAGGCGCAGCAACATGGACTTTGCGATATATTGGACCGTCTGCAGGATGCTAATTTCAATACGGTATTTTTGCAGGTTCGCATGCGGGGAGATGTGATTTATCGTTCGGCGTTCGAGCCTGCAAGTAAAGTTTTATCCGGAAAATATGGGCAAATGCCCGGATATGATCCGCTGGCATTTGCCATAGAAGAATGTCACAAACGAGGAATGGAGTGCCATGCCTGGTTTGTGACATTTCCTGTAGGTACGGATAAAAGCGTGAAGGAACAAGGGAAATTGTCGGTTGTGAAACGTCATCCGAAATTGTGTAAACAATATAAAGGCGAGTGGTTTCTGGATCCGGGTGTTCCTGAAACAACCGACTATCTGCTTTCTTTGGTAAAAGAATTGGTGATGGGGTATGACATCGATGGCATTCATTTCGACTATATCCGCTATCCCGAACAGGCGAAAAACTTCCCGGATAAGGCTTTGTATACGAAGTACGGGAAAAAAATGTCGTTGGAGGATTGGAGAAGAGAGAATATCAATAAGATGGTGTACCGTATTTATGATTGGGTGAAATCGGTGAAACCTTATGTGCAGGTCAGTAGTTCCCCTCTTGGTAAATATAACCGGATAGAACGGGTTCCTAATGCCGGATGGACTGCTTATGAGAGCGTTTTTCAGGATCCTAAAATGTGGATGCTGCAAGGAAAGCAGGACATGATTGTACCGATGATGTATTATTTGCATGACAATTTCTTCCCTTTTGTGGATAATTGGGTGTCTAACTGCAACGGTCGTCTGGTAGTGCCGGGATTGGGGGCTTATCGCATGCTGAAAGAAGAGGCGGACTGGACTGTAAATGATATTACCGACCAAATTGATTATAGCCGTTATTACGGGGGAGCCGGTTGTGCTTTTTTTCGCTGTGGCAATGTGTTGGATAATACAAAAGGGCTATATGACGAATTGAAAAATAACTATTATAAATATCCGGCCCAGCTACCTCCGCTAACATGGTTGAACGATTCTATCCCTGTTTCTCCCGAAGAAATCCGGGTAGAACATGTCGGGAACGAACTGAAACTATTCTGGCAAAAGCCGGAAGAAGAAAAGCAGGAACTGACTTATACGGTCTATTATTCATTATCGGATTCTATCGATATTTCATCGGCGAAAAATATTTTAATGACAGGTATCCGGGATACGGTTCTCTATTTACCCGTCGATACGGCAGTGGAACGAGGATATTCTTTTTCCGTATCAGCTTCCACACGCTACCATATAGAAAGCGAACCTTCGGGTGAAACCTATTATTACCTTTCTAAATTTCCTAAATAATATCAACAACTAGGAAAAAGAAGGTTCTTGTCCATCTGTTCATTCGAATGTATTTTTTTTTATTCCGAATGAAAATCGAAATCTATCCGAAAGGATTTTAAAATTCATTCGAATAGCATGAGTGTTTATATGTCTATTGCTATATAATAAACATTAATCAGAGATTAGGAATACTGACGTCCAAAGCTATCTGGAACGGTATTTAGCGACGACAAAACGTACCGCAAATTCGATTATACCGGAATTCAACTGCATTAATGTGGAAAAAATGGAGTTATTGTTTCAAAAACCCCTGTTTTTGTAACAGTAATGCGACAAACAAAAGAAAACAAAACAAAAGAAAACAAAACAAAACTCTCTCTCTCCGTTCGTTCCTGTGTGTAGGGAATATCAATCCGAGTAGGAAGGAGCAATTATACGTCACGCTGGAAATTTTGTCAGGAACTGTGATGATTTTATTCATTACTTGGCTGTTAACATAAATATCCGATAGAATACTATATCTTTGCTACGTTTTCTGTAAATTTTTTTTACAGTGGAATGCAGCGTTTTGCAATGTTCTAACATCATATAAAATGTAAGGCTCCATGGGGGAGCGTGAAGGCACACAACTGAATGACGGAAAAACAACTTATAGAAGGTTGTAAGAATGGGGAAAGGCTGGCTCAAAAAGAGCTATACGACACGTATTCCCGCAGGATGATGGGAGTTTGCCTGCGTTATGTAAACGACAGGGAGACTGCTCGAGATTTGTTGCAGGATGGTTTCGTGAAGGTTTTTACCAGTATGGATTCTTACTCAGGTATCGGATCGTTTGAAGGTTGGATGCGAAAGATCTTTGTAAATTGTGCGTTGGAATATTTGCGTAAGTCCGATGTGTTGCGTGAGTCGACTGACCTGGATAATATGGCAGAACTGATTCATCCGGATTGTTCAGCCATATCCGATATGTCGGCGGAGGAGTTGATGGAGTTGGTACGGGAGTTACCGGCCGGTTTCCGGATGGTATTTAACCTGTTCGCTATCGAAGGTTATTCGCATAAAGAGATTAGTGAAATGCTGAATATAACGGAGAGCACGTCTCGTTCCCAGTTTACGCGTGCAAAACAATTATTACAACGTAGAATTAACGCATTGTATTAAAAAAGAAAATGAAGGAAAAGGAAAGAGATACATTTGATGATTTGTTCCGTTCGAAATTGGAAAATTTCGAGGCAGAGCCGATGCCGGGCGATTGGGAAGCTATTTCCAGCCGTTTACCGGTGAGAAAATCTGTTCCTTTCCGCAGGAAGTTGAATTATTGGGCTGCCGCTGCGGTTGCCTCGCTTTTGATGATTACCGGAGGTGTTTACCTCTTTAATCAGGATAAAGAACGGATACCTGTAGCTGAAGCTATCCAAGAACAAACAGCGGTTGTTGAAGATAAACTGGCCCAGCAAGTGGCTGAACCGGCATCAGTAGCCCAGGAAACTGAAGCAACCCCGATAACATCAGCCGTATCTGCTCCGGTAATGAAAAAGGCTGTTGCTCAAACTGCGACTAAGGCGGCTTTCCGAACGTCTTCGAAAGAAGCTTCTGTGATTCTGCCGGATGATGTGAAAATGACAAAGGTAGCCTCTCTGTTTTCCGATACAATTGTGGCAGAAGATGCTACAGAAGCAGCTCCTGCTGAAGAAGAAGTTGTTGTATCTGCAGCAGAGACGGATAAAACTTTATTGGCTGTTGCTCCGGCAACGGAAATAAAAGAGAAAAAACAACGGAGATGGAGCTTTGGAATGGGAGGGGGTAGTGTGACTGCCGGAACGACCAACTCATTAAATGCGTATGCATTAAAAAATACATCAATTAAAGATTTGGCTTTGATGTATTTGAATTCACCTTATTTTAATGACAATGAGGCTCCGAAAACAAATATTCATCATAAAACACCGGTGACGGTCGGTGTCGGCGTCAGTTATTGGCTAAACAATCGTTTTTCTTTGCAGTCGGGTTTGAATTATACATTTTTGTCGTCAAGCTGGGAGACCAATGGAGGTGCTTATCGTAGTGAAACGAAGCAAAAATTGCATTTTTTGGGAATACCTTTGTCCCTGTCTTATAAAATAGCAGAATGGAAACAGATACAGTTCTATGCTGCCGCAGGAGGAATGGCGGAAGTAAATGTTGCCGGAAAACTTCAATCTAAAATTTTCTCTAAAAATGAAGAATTCAGTCGTGAAAACGAACATATCCGTATGAAAGAATGGTTATGGTCTGTCAATGGCCGTGTCGGCGCCAGTTATCCATTGTTACGCTTTGTAAATGTGTATGCAGAAGCGGGTGTCGGTTATTATTTTGATAACGGAAGTAAAATGGAAACGCTTCGTTCCGACAAACCTTTTAATGTGAACTTGCAGGCTGGTTTTCGTTTTGGTTTTTAAATAGAAATGAAATAAATAAACAAATACAAGAAATAAAAAAGAACAGTAAAAATGAAGAAGCTTAAATTTTTGGGTTTAGTGGCAGCGGTTGCTGGTATGTTTTTGTTAACATCGTGTTTGAAAGGGAACAATGAACGTTCCAATACAGGTTTTGGATTAGTTGATACCGGTGGAAATACAATGCGTAGATTGGTTTATTCGAATTATGAAGCCCCTATGTATATCGCATCTGTTGCAAATGATTATACTATTGGAGATGGAGATTGTATTATTTTTAATTATAAATTGGATTTTGATGCTGCGGATAATGCGAATGCCACAACCAATGGCTTTTATGTAGCGACAGGTTCTGCATTGCAAGTGTTGCCAAAAGGTAATTTATCTACAGGTACGCCTGATACAGCTTATATGTATTCGAATGAAATACTTTTGTCGGATGCTGGTGTAACGGATTTTCTTCAGTCCAACCAGTATAGACAACGTTTAATTGTTGGAGGCGCACCTTCTTCTTATTTGACTGAACAGAAAAATAGCTATACATTATCTTGTGACTTATCTCAGACTCCTCAGACAATACAAGGTGTGGAACGTGTTTATACATTATTTTTGCGTGCGACGAAAACATCAGATGGAAAAGCTCCTGCTATAAAATCTGCTGATTACACTGCGTTTGATGCAGTTCAGTTCTATTCGACTTTGTCTGAACGTGAAAAAAATGCAGGAAAAGACAGGATTTCTTTTTGTGTGAAGTATGCTTCTGCGTTCAATTCGGATACGACTAAAATCGGGACATGGACAACCACAACTCCTGTATATATCCCGATATATTCGACAGAGAAGTAATAAGTAAAGATTATTTTAAATAAAATTGTATCTTGCCCAAGCCAACGGTGAATGTCGTTGGCTTGGGCAAATGTTTTTATTTTCTTTCCGGAACTCATCAGTTGATAGATATTTTTGTGTAAATTTGCGCTTTTCCTTAATAACTTGAGGAGGATATAGCTATATAATAAGATTCGGAAAATGAAAAGGAGTGTAATATACAGTGTTTTAGCAATTTGTTTGTTGATGTTGAGTTCTTGTTTGGGAGATCCGGCTACCAGCTTGACATTAGCAAATCAGGCCGGAGTTATAGGACTGCAACCTCGGAAGGTGGTTTATGTGAAAGGAGGGGATGTGCTTTCATCGGAAGATTTCCAAAAAGCGAATGTTGACGATGGCGAATGCATCTTGTTCGACTATGCCATTGATATGGGATTGGGGGATGTAACAGAAGACGGAATAACATTTAAAACAGCGACTATCTATGAAAATACTATTACGGAAGTCGACCAGTGGCCGATGTTTAACAATTTGGGTGATACAACGAAACCGGCGGATAATGAGTTGACCCTTTCGTTGCTCCAGAGCCGATACGCTTATATCCGTGGAAAACTATTCCTGTTTACGGAAATGTCCAATCACAAGCCGGCGCAATTGGATAGTTTTGCCTTGTCTTATAATCCCGCACAGTCGATTGGTGATGAGAAGATTTACGATTTTTATCTTCGTACAATCTGCTTGGAAGACGACACTTTGTCGGGAAGGTCTATGATAATCCCTTGTGCGTTTGATATTCAGAATTTTGTGGATGCGGCAAACGTCTCACAAGAAGATGGAACGGATGTGATTAGGTTCAGAATAAATTATGTATCCGGCTTTGATAAGGATACTACAAAATGTATGTGGAAAAGTTCCGATGTAATAAAAATAGAGAAGTCGGCTAATTAAGAAGAAATAGCAAATTCGCAAACTCAGAAAGATGTATAAAGAGATATTTAAATGGGTGATTGCAATCATTTCTCAGCCGGGAAAGGCTTGGGAAATGCTGACAAAAAAGGAAGAAAAAGGCGATGAGTTCTTGTCCCGGTTTGTATATCCGTTGGTTGGTTTGGTGACGGTAGCTGCTTTTTTGGGCGTATTGTTTACGCGAAAAGAGTTTGATGTGGAGCTAGCTTTGAAATCGTCGATTAAAACTCTAGTCTCATCTTTCGGCGGATTTTATCTGGGCGCCTATTTGATGAACGAAATTTGGCAGGGATTGTTTAAAAGAGACAAGGACATGAAACTATGCCAGCGTTTTGTCGGATACTCTTCATCACTGATGTTTGCATTGAATATTGTCCTGATGTTACTTCCTGAATTCTTTTTTCTCCGTATATTTATTTTATATACGTTTTATATCGTTTGGGAAGGTGCAGGGCCATATATGCAAGTGGAAGAAAACGAACGTCTGAAATTTGTGGGTATCGCAACCGCTGTTATTTTGTTGACTCCGGCTTTGATTGAAGTTCTCTTGTTCTTACTGATGCCGGGCTTGCGTTTTTGACAAAATTGAAAAATGAAGGAAAAGATAGCTAATAATATACAGATAAAGAATAAACGGGCAACATTCGATTATGAGTTGCTCGATACATTTACGGCTGGTATTGTTCTGACCGGTACGGAAATAAAGTCGATTCGTCTGGGCAAAGCCAGCCTTGTCGATACTTTTTGTATTGTGGAAAAAGGGGAGCTTTGGGTAAAGAATATGTATATCGCCGAATATTTTTACGGAACATATAATAATCACGTGGCTCGTCGTGATCGCAAGCTCCTGTTGACCAAGAAGGAATTAAAAAAAATAGAAAGTGCCGCCCGTAATAACGGTTTTACGATTATTCCGACACGTATGTTTATCAACGATAAAGGCTTGGCTAAGCTGGTTGTCGCAATTGCCAAAGGTAAGAAAGAATACGATAAGCGCGACTCCATCAAGGAACGGGATGACCGGAGAGAGATGGATCGGGCTTTTAAACGGTAAACAAAAATCTTTATGAATAAGGAAATCTTTTTAAATCACCTCCGGGAACGTATTTTGATACTGGACGGTGGGATGGGAACCATGATTCAGGGTTTCAAGCTCACTGAAAAAGATTATCGTGGCGAACAATTTGCTGATTGGCCGAGCGACTTGCGAGGGAATAATGACCTGCTTTGTATTACTCGTCCTGATGTAATTAAGGATATTCATCGCCAATATATAGATGCCGGAGCGGATATTTTTGCGACGAATACATTCAATGCCAATGCCATTTCGATGGAAGATTACGGTATGCAGCAATATGTACGGGATATTAACCTGGCTGCCGGTAAGCTGGCTCGTGAGGTGGCGAATACTTTTATGGCGGAACATCCCGGACGTACGATTTTTGTTGCCGGTTCTATCGGCCCGACTAATAAGACCGCTTCTATGAGTCCGGATGTCGGTGATCCTGCTTTCCGTGCCGTTACTTATATGGATTTGTATCAGGCTTATAAGGAGCAAGTAGAGGCATTGGTGGACGGTGGTGTCGATATAATCCTTTTTGAAACAACGTTCGATACGTTGAATGTAAAAGCAGGTTTGGAAGCGGCCGAAACCATTCTGAAGGAAAAGAACCGAGATTTGCCGGTAATGCTGTCATTGACACTTTCGGCTCAAGGTGGGCGTACCTTCTCCGGACAAACGTTGACCGCTTTTTTGGCTTCTGTTCAACATACCCATATTGTAAGTGTGGGGTTGAATTGTTCTTTCGGGGCGGCTGATATGAAACCCTATTTGGCAGAGTTGGCTAAGGTGGCTCCTTATTTTATCAGTGCTTACCCGAATGCCGGTCTACCAAACAGTTTCGGGGCATATGATGAGACACCTGAAAGGATGGCTGTTCATGTTAAACCTTTTATAGAAGAAGGACTCGTCAATATAATCGGTGGTTGTTGCGGTACGACGCCGGCCCATATCTCCCGATACCCTGAACTGGTGAAAGGAGCTAAACCGCATATTCCGGCTCAAAAACCGGATTGTTTGTGGTTGTCCGGTCTGGAGCTGTTGGAGGTGAAGCCGGAAAATAATTTTATCAATATAGGTGAACGTTGTAATGTAGCCGGTTCCCGTAAATTCTTACGCCTGATTAAAGAAGAGAATTACGAGGAAGCTTTGACTATTGCCCGCAAGCAGGTGGAAGATGGTGCGCAGGTGATTGACATCAATATGGATGACGGCATGTTGGATGCCGTGAAAGAAATGACTACTTTTCTGAATCTTATCGCTTCCGAGCCGGATATCGCCCGTGTACCCATAATGATAGACTCTTCCAAATGGGATGTGATAGAAAAAGGGCTGATGTGCGTACAGGGAAAAAGCATCGTGAACTCAATTTCTTTGAAAGAAGGTGAAGAGATATTCCTGAAACATGCAGCTCGTATCAAGCAGTTGGGGGCCGCCACGGTTGTGATGGCTTTCGATGAAAAGGGACAAGCGGATACTTTTGAACGGAAAATAGAGGTATGTGGACGGGCCTATAAACTCCTTCGAGAGAAAGTTGATTTTGATCCGAACGGAATTATTTTTGATCCGAATGTATTGGCGATTGCAACCGGTATGGAAGAACACAACGGGTATGGACTCGATTTTATCCGTGCTGTCGAATGGATAAAGAAAAATCTTCCGGGAGCAAAAGTGAGCGGAGGCGTCAGCAATCTTTCTTTCTCGTTTCGTGGAAATAATTATGTGCGTGAGGCTATGCATTCTGTGTTCTTGTACCATGCGATTGCAAAAGGTATGGATATGGGAATTGTCAATCCCTCCTCATCCGTATTGTATGAAGATATAGACCCTACATTCCGAACCTTGTTGGAAGACGTAATACTGGCTCGTCGTCCGGAAGCGGCTGAGGAACTGATAACATACGCTCAGAATCTGCATGTGAAGGCTCAAGAAGGAGGAGAAGAGAAGCGAGAAGAATGGCGTAGTTCCCCTTTGAAAGAACGTTTGGAATATGCATTGATAAAAGGTGTCGGCGATTATCTGGAAAATGATTTGCAGGAGGCACTGAAAGAATATCCCCGTGCTGTCGATATTATCGACGGTCCGTTGATGAGTGGAATGAATAAGGTGGGTGATTTGTTCGGAGCCGGCAAGATGTTTTTGCCGCAGGTGGTAAAAACAGCCCGTACAATGAAAAAAGCCGTAGCCATTTTGCAGCCTGTTATCGAAGCGGAAAAAACAGCATCTAACTCAGCTAAGGCTGGAAAAGTTGTCTTTGCTACCGTAAAAGGAGATGTGCATGATATCGGTAAGAATATCGTATCTATCGTACTGGCCTGCAACAATTACGAGGTGATAGATTTGGGTGTGATGGTTCCGGCAGACGTGATAGTTAAGACCGCTATTCGGGAAAATCCTGATTTTGTTTGCTTATCCGGCTTGATAACTCCTTCACTGGAAGAAATGACGCATGTTGTAACCGAAATGCAGAAAGCCGGGCTGACTATCCCGGTGATGGTAGGAGGAGCTACAACTTCCAAGATACATACGGCTTTGAAAATAGCGCCTCATTATCAATCGCCGGTCATTCATGTGGTAGATGCTTCACAGAACCCATTGATTGCAGCCAAGATGCTGAATCCGGAAACACATGATGCGTATGTGGAGCAGTTGAACCATGAATACGAGACGTTGCGTGCTTCCCTGTCTAAAAAGAAGGAAGTGTTGGTTTCGCTTGCCGAAGCTCGTGCCAAACGTCAGCGAATAGACTGGTCTTTTTACAAACCGGTTGTTCCGGCCCAGACAGGGGTGCAGGTTCTTCCGTTTATTCCATTGGAAGAAATTATTCCTTATATTCATTGGGTGTTCTTTTTTGCAGCTTGGAAATTGAACGGACGTTTTACTGAAATAACCAAAGTACATGATTGTGAAGCTTGCCGTACTTCCTGGTTGGATGGTTTTTCCGGGAATGACCGTGCGAAGGCGGTTGAAGCAATGCAGTTATATCGGGATGCGCTTAAGTTGCTGAATCAGTTAGTCGAAATGAAAGCTGAATATTGCAAAGCTATTTATGGCTTTTTCCCGGCAAACAGCGAGGGGGATAATATCCGGATGGGAGGTATAACAATACCATTGCTCCGCCAGCAGGCTAAAAAGGAGGAGGATATTTATAAATCGTTGGCCGATTATGTAATTCCGGTATCTGAAGGTCGTACCGATTATGTCGGTGCTTTTGTGGTGACAGCCGGTGCGGGAGCTGAATGTCTGAAAGAAAAGTTTGAAGCTGAGGGAGATACTTATAGTTCAATGTTGTTGCAAACCTTGACGGATCGTCTGGCTGAAGCTGTGGCCGAATATTTACACAGAAAAGTTCGGACGGAATATTGGGGCTATGCTCGGGAAGAATCTCTTTCCTTGGAAGATTTATTTCGTGTAAAGTATCAGGGAATTCGTCCGGCGGTTGGTTATCCCTCATTACCTGACCAATTACTGAGTTATACACTGGATAATCTATTGGATATGTCGCGGATAGGGGTGAAATTGACGGAAAACGGAGCTATGTATCCGACTGCAACGGTAAGCGGATTATATTTCGCACATCCGGATTCGCAGTATTTTATGATAGGAACTATCGATGAGGAGCAAATGGAAGATTATGCTTGTCGTCGTAACCTTTCCGAAACAGCCATTCGCAAAATTCTGAATAAGAATATTCGTTGAATATTATAGATGTTGGTTTCTCCAAGTTTTTTAATGCTGCAAGCTTGTGATTCAAATAGACTGTCTATGTTTTCATTTGAATTGCAGAATATGAAAGAAGATTAAAAGATGAATTGTAGGATAAAATATAAGAATTTGCATTTTCGATGGATAATATTAGCTGTATTACTTTTATTTATCTGGCTGGTTATGGCCTATCCTGCCATAGGGGAATGGTATGCACGTATGATTTATCCGATGTTCTCGACTGTCCTTTCCCGTTTTTCTTCTTTATTCCCTTTCTCGGTGGGAGATTGTTTTATTTATGGTAGTATTATTGGGATATTAGTCTATATCGGATATGCGATTTTTTGCCGCCGTTCTTGGGTGAGAACATTAGGACGGATTGTGGAGTTTCTTTTATGGATATATGTCTGGTTTTATCTGGCATGGGGATTAAATTATTTCCGTCAGAACTTTTACAGCCGGACACAAACGCCTTATGTAAGTTATTCACCGGAACGTTTTAATACGTTTTTGACAGCTTATACGGATTCATTGAACAGTTCTTTTCTTTCGTTTGAAAAAATAGATAAACAGTTAGTCTCGGAAGAGATAAAGAAAGAATATGAAAGGTTGGATAAACATTTCGGTTTGGCTACGCCCGCCGGTTATCTTCGGCCGAAACCCATGCTGATTCCTGCGTTGATGAGCGGAGTCGGTGTATTGGGGTATATGGGACCTTTTTTTAATGAATACAATCTGAATCCGGATTTATTGCCGGTTCAGTATCCGTTTACTTATGCTCACGAAATGGCGCATGTGTTGGGCATATCCAGTGAGGCGGAAGCCAATTTGTATGGTTTTTTAGTCTGTTCGCGTTCATCCGTGCCGGAAATCCGCTTTTCCGGTTATTTTGGTTTGCTCTCTTATGTGCTGGGAAATGCATATGGCCTTCTGAGCAAAGAAGAATTTAATCAATGGCGGGAGAGTCTTTCTCCTGAAGTACGTGCCCTTTACAATCAGAAAATATCTTATTGGCAATTGCGATACAGTCCCTTTATCGGCGATGTCCAAGATACAGTTTACAATTGGTTCCTGAAAGGTAATAACATTCCTTCCGGCAGAAAGAATTATTCGGAAGTAATAGCGTTGTTGATGGCGCTGAATGACTTTAAGGAATAAATTTTAACACTTAAGGCGAAAATAATGAGAACTGAAAAAGAAAAGATGTTGGCTGGTGAGTTTTATGATTGCAGCGACCCGGAGTTGCTCGGACGTTGGCATGAGGCTAAGAAGCTGATGCGCGAATTTTATCTGGCCGACACGACCGACCGGGAGCAGATAGCTCATATCCTCGACCGTTTGATAGGGTCGCGAGGAAAGAATGTCTGGATATCCGCTCCTTTTTCTGTCGATTACGGGGAAAATATCCATATTGGGGACAATTGTGAGATTAATATGAACTGTACGTTCCTCGATTGTAACCGGATTACGATTGGCGATAATTCCGGTATAGGTCCGAATGTCCAGATTTATGCTGTTACCCACCCGGTGCAACCGAAGGAACGTCTGACGGGAAACAGCAACGGGGATTTAGCTTTTTGGAAAACCTGTTCGGCTCCTGTCACCATTGGTTCCAATGTCTGGATTGGCGGTGGTTCCGTCATCCTGGCCGGCGTAACGATTGGTGATTATACGACTATTGGTGCCGGAAGTGTCGTCACTAAATCCATCCCGTCGAACTGTCTGGCGGCAGGAAACCCTTGCAAGGTGATACGGTATTTATGATTTATCCGGTAAACTTTGTATTTTTTGTAGATAAATTAAGCCTTTGCGGGAATAACGGTTTGTAAGCGAGTCCTAACCAAAGCTATCTTTCCTCCATTAAATTCTTTATTGCTATTCCGAATTAAATCACTAACTTTGCGGCATTTTTAGAAGAAAGATAAAAGTAACGCGATATGAGTAAGAAATTTGCCGAATACTCCAAGTTTGACTTGTCGAACGTAAATAAAGAGGTGCTGAAAAAATGGCAGGATGGCGACATCTTCCATAAGAGTCTGGAAATCAGAGAAGGACATCCCTCGTTTGTGTTTTATGAAGGTCCTCCTTCAGCAAATGGTATGCCTGGTATTCACCATGTTATAGCTCGTTCGATTAAGGATATTTTCTGTCGTTATAAAACGATGAAAGGGTATCTGGTCAACCGTAAGGCCGGATGGGATACGCACGGACTGCCTGTTGAGCTGGGCGTGGAAAAATCTCTTGGTATTACGAAAGAAGATATCGGTAAAAAGATTTCCGTGGCAGATTATAACGCTGCTTGCCGGAAAGATGTGATGAAGTTTACCAAGGAATGGGAAGACCTCACGCAGAAAATGGGATATTGGGTGGATATGGAGAACCCGTATATCACTTACGATAACCGTTATATCGAAACTCTTTGGTATCTGCTGAAAGAATTGTATAAGAAGGGGCTGTTGTATAAAGGTTACACTATCCAACCCTATTCACCTGCCGCCGGAACCGGATTGAGTTCTCATGAACTGAATCAACCGGGTTGCTATAGGGATGTGAAGGATACGACATGTACGGCACAATTCCGTATTCTCGACCCGAAACCGGAAATGAACGAGTTCGGCGAACCGTTCTTTTTAGCGTGGACAACTACTCCTTGGACATTGCCTTCGAATACGGCTCTTTGCGTAGGTCCGAATATTACGTATGTGGCTGTCCAGACCTATAATCCCTACACGGGAATGCCGATGACAGCTGTGTTGGCAAAAGATTTATTGAATGTATATTTTAATCCGAAAGCAACGGAACTGACTTTGTCTGATTATAAGCCGGGCGATAAATTGGTCCCGTTTAAAGTTGTTGGCGAGTGGAAAGGACCGGAATTGGCCGGTATGCATTATGAGCAATTGATTCCGTGGGTGAACCCGGGAGAGGGAGCTTTTCGTGTGATTACAGGGGATTATGTGACGGTTGAAGATGGTACTGGTATTGTCCATATTGCTCCGACTTTTGGTGCAGATGACGACCGGGTTGCAAAAGTTAGTGGTATTCCTCCGTTGATGATGGTCGATAAAGATGGAAATCGTCGTCCGATGGTTGATATGACTGGCAAATTTTATTTGCTGGAAGATTTGGAGCCGGAATTCGTACAGACAAGTATGAATGCGGCAGATTATGACCCGTGGCAGGGTAAGTTCGTAAAGAATGCTTATGATGCGACAAAAACAGATAAAGACGAAACGCTCGATGTGGAAATCTGTATGATGCTGAAAGCACAAAACCGTGTGTTCCGTATCGAAAAGCATGTACATAATTATCCGCACTGCTGGCGTACCGACAAACCGGTTTTGTATTATCCGTTGGATAGCTGGTTCATCCGGACTACTGCTTGTCGTGACCGGATGATTGAACTCAACAATACAATCAATTGGAAGCCGCAGAGTACCGGAACAGGCCGTTTTGGTAAATGGTTGGAAAATCTACAGGATTGGAACTTGAGTCGTAGTCGTTATTGGGGAACACCGTTACCTATCTGGCGTACGGAAGACGGAAACGAGGAAAAATGTATCGGTTCGGTAGAAGAACTGTATAATGAAATAGAGAAAGCTGTTGAAGCCGGATTCATGGAATCTAATCCGTATAAAGAACGTAAGTTCCAATGTGGCGAATATACAAAAGGAAATTACGAAAAGATAGATTTGCATCGTCCTTATGTAGACGAAGTTATCCTGGTTTCAGACAGTGGTAAGCCCATGAAACGTGAAACAGACCTGATTGATGTTTGGTTTGATTCGGGAGCCATGCCTTATGCGCAGATACATTATCCGTTTGAAAATAAGGATGTGTTTGACGAACGTAAGGTATATCCGGCTGACTTTATTGCCGAGGGTGTAGACCAGACGCGTGGATGGTTTTTTACTTTGCACGCTTTGGCAACCATGGTGTTTGATAGTGTGGCTTATAAGGCTGTAGTATCAAACGGTCTGGTCTTGGATAAGAATGGAAATAAGATGTCCAAACGCCTCGGCAATGCTGTTGACCCATTTGCTACAATCGAACAGCATGGTTCCGACCCTTTGCGTTGGTATATGATTACAAATGCTTCTCCATGGGATAACATTAAATTTGATATAGACGGCATTGAAGAAGTTCGTCGTAAATTCTTCGGTACATTATACAATACTTATTCATTCTTCGCATTATATGCCAATGTGGACAGTTTCGATTATTCCGAACCGGATGTAGCATGGGAAGAACGTCCTGAAATCGACCGTTGGATTTTATCTTTGCTGAATTCATTGGTGAAAAATGTGGACGGTTATCTGGATTCATACGAACCTACTCGTGCCGGACGTGCTATTTCCGATTTCGTAAACGATAACTTGAGTAACTGGTATGTGCGTTTGAACCGTCGTCGTTTTTGGGGAGGTGGTATGACGACTGATAAGTTGTCCGCTTATCAGACTTTGTACACTTGTTTGGAAACTGTAGCAAAACTGATGGCGCCGATAGCTCCGTTCTATGCAGACCAGTTGTTCTTGGACTTGATTGCCGTAACCGGGCGTGAAAAAGTGGAGTCTGTTCATCTGTCGGATTTCCCGGTTTGCAATGAATCCCTGATTGATAAAAATCTGGAAGAACGCATGCAGATGGCACAGGATGTTTCCTCCATGGTATTGGCTTTGCGCCGTAAAGTGAATATCAAAGTTCGCCAGCCGTTGCAAACGATTATGGTTCCGGTTGTGGATGCCCACCAACAGGACGGTATCGAGGCTGTTAAAGCTTTGATACTGAATGAAGTGAATGTGAAGGAATTGAGGTTTGTCGATAATACAGCCGGCATATTGGTTAAGAAAATCAAACCGGATTTTAAGAAATTGGGTCCGCGTTACGGTAAAATAATGAAGCCGCTTGCAGCAGCTATTCAGGCTATGAGTCAGGATGAAATCAATGTATTTGAGAAGGCCGGGACATTTACTTTATATGTAGATGGACAGAACGCTGTAATAGAACGTGCTGATGTTGAAATTATATCCGAAGACATACCTGGCTGGTTGGTCGCAAATGAAGGTCGTTTGACTGTGGCTTTGGATATTACAGTAACAGAAGAACTTCGTAAAGAAGGTCTGGCGCGGGAATTGGTAAACCGTATCCAGAACTTGCGTAAGAGCAACGGATATGATATCACGGATAAAATATCGGTAACCATCCTTTCTACCAATGAAATGGATGAGGCGATTAAAGATTATAATACTTATATTGCCAATCAGGTATTGGCCGTATCGGTGGAAATTACGGATGTCATTAGCGATGCTACCGAATTGGACTTCGAGGACTTTAAATTATCCGTTCGGATAGAGAAAGTATGATTTTTTAATTAAAAAAAGAGAGAGCTCCTTGTTGCATATAAATATTGTTGTATATTTGAACTGCTACAGAAGCATTGAATATATTATGAATTGTAGAACCTAAAATTAATGAACCATGGCTGAAAAAACGAGATATTCGGATGCTGAACTCGAGGAGTTCCGTGCCATAATATTAGAAAAACTGGACAAGGCTAAAAAAGATTATGATTTGCTGAGATCCGGTGTGACAAATTCGGATGGTAATGATGTTGCCGACACTTCTCCTACATTCAAAGTGCTGGAAGAGGGAGCGGCCACTTTATCCAAGGAAGAAGCTGGCCGTCTGGCACAGCGACAGATGAAGTTTATCCAGAATTTGCAGGCTGCGTTAATCCGTATCGAAAATAAAACGTACGGTATTTGTCGTGAAACAGGAAAACTGATTCCGAAAGAGAGATTACGTGCAGTGCCTCATGCCACTTTGAGTATCGAAGCTAAACAAGGAGGTGCCAAGTAGATGAAATATTCCAAAGGTTGGGGAGCAGTGTTGATTGTAATGCTGCTCCTTATTCTTGACCAAGCTCTGAAAATATGGATTAAAACGCACATGCAATTGCATGAGAGTATAGAAATTACTCCTTGGTTTTATCTATACTTCACGGAAAATCCGGGAATGGCCTTCGGTATAGAGGTGATAGGAAAGCTTTTTTTATCTGTTTTCCGCATTATTGCAGTTGGATTTATCGGTTATTATTTGTATAAACTGGTAAAACAGAATTACAGTTTAGGCTTTATAGCCTGTGTATCGCTTATATTTGCCGGGGCAATAGGGAATATAATCGATTCTGTGTTTTATGGTGTAATATTCGACCATAGTTTTGGACAGATTGCTTCATTTATGCCTGAAGGAGGTGGGTATGCCGGGTGGTTGCATGGAAAAGTGGTCGATATGTTTTATTTTCCATTAATACAAACGGATTTACCGGATTGGGTTCCAATCTGGGGTGGTGAAGAATTTGTGTTTTTCCGTCCGATTTTTAATTTAGCAGACTCTGCCATTTGTGTAGGAGTCTTTTTGTTACTGATATTTTATCGCCGGACATTATCGTCGAGTCTTTCAAAAGAAAAATAAAAAATACATGCGGAATAAACTGCATAGATATGGTGTTGTTCTCTTGGTCGGAGCGTTGCTGATTGCTTGTAGTAAGGTGCCTGATGGTATTCTTTCAGAAAAAAAAATGCAGGCAGTACAGCTTGATATGCAGTTGGCCGAAGCAATGGTGGAAATCGATAATAAAGCGTTTCCGGATGATACCTATAAAGAGGCTTTATATCAGTCTATTTTTCGCAAACATAAAATAACTCAGGCTGAATATGATACATCTTTGGTATGGTATGGTGGGCATCTGGATATTTATATGAAAGTCTGTGACCGTGTAATGGCAGAACTGGCAAAACTACAAAAGGATTTAGGCGATGTGCAGGCCGCGGCAGCTCCAACGACCAAACAGGATTCTGTTGATATCTGGCCTCGGCGTACTTATCTGACCCTGACCCCGAAGTCTTTGTTTAATGGTGTCGTTTTTGATATCAAACCTGAGGTCAATTATTCGTCTGGCAGTTCTTTCGTGTTAGGAATGACTGTCTGGGGTGTTGATAAATCAATGCCTTATAAACCGGAACTTCGTTTAAGTGTGGATCAAGGAGATACGATTGTCACAGTTAATGATAAGATACAACACGACGGTTATTATGAAATGATACTGAAGAGTGTACCGACAAAACAAGTAAAACGTGTTTACGGCCATATCTTTATGAATAATGCAGACACCTCTTATTACAAAGTTTATTTGGATAGTATCAACCTGATGAAGTACAATTACGGAAGGCTTGATGCTATTAAAAAAGATAGCATTAAATAACACAACTATTTTTCCGGAAAGATTATGCGCAGGGTTGCTTCTCATTATTTGTATTGCCGGCAATTCTATCGAATGCATTATATAGAGCTGGATGTCCAGGGGAGAATGTCGGGTATTTATCCGTTGGAAGGGGAGATTGCCGGGACAGAATTTTATGGCGGTATTTTAATTCCTGTTGTCCGAAACAAACAAATATTTCATCCGGGAGAAAATAAGATTTCTTTTAAATGGCAGCCGAATTTCTCCCGAATAGAAGTCGTAGCCGATACGCTTGCACATTTGGGCGTTTCGGAGGGCGTTTCCTCCGGTATGCTTGTCGATTTGTATCTTTTAAGCGGGATTACCTTGACGGCGGCGGAATTCCGCACAGATAATAGCAGTAGCAATGGCTACATTAAGCGACTCTGAAGTTTCACGTTCGGGAGGAAAGCTGGGAATATAAAGTTTCCGGTTGATAAGTTCTTTTATCTTCGGGCGGATACCATTTCCTTCATTTCCCATTACGACAATACCGTTGGCCGATAATTCTTTGGTATACATATTCTCTCCGTCCAGAAATGTCCCGAACAGAGCTATGCCTTTTGCAGCCTGCGTTTCCAAATATTTTTGTAAATCCGTATAATGAACTTTTACATGAGTTAGTGCCCCCATGGTTGCCTGGACTGTTTTAGGTCCGAAAACATCGGCTGTATCCAAGCTACAAACAATGTGCTCAATACCGAACCAGTCGGCCAATCGGATAATTGTACCCAAGTTTCCCGGATCTTGTATGCCGTCTAAGGCCAAAAGGAGGGAAGAAGAAGGGTCAGCCTCATCAAGCAACCATGCCGGACGCTTGAATATAGCGAGAACGTCTTGTGGATTCTTTAGAAAACTGACTTTCCGGATGTCTTCATCCTCATCAACCAGCAGTTCTTTGGCTGGAATATTCCCTTGTGTTGCCATCCATGATGGTTTGGCAATAAGTAATTCACATTCGAACGCATGTAACATGTCGGCTACGAGTTTGTTTCCTTCGGCTACAAAAACATTCTGTTCATTACGATATTTTTTCAATTCCAGTGAACGTATGTACTTAACTTTCGACTTACTCAGCATCTTTACTCTTTTTACAAAGCAAATGTACAGGAAATTCTTTAAATTCCTGTACATTTGCGTGCGTAAAAGGTTGAATGATGAAGGGAATCCTCCGGATATTATGTTTTATATGTTTTCTGCAATTGTTGGTCTCTTGTAGCTCGACAAAATATGTTGGCGACGGCAAATATTTGTTGGACGATGTCAAGATTATATCAGATAATAAGAATTATAAAACTGGGGACTTAAAACCTTATTTGCGTCAACAGCCTAATTTTAAGGCCTTTGGCTTGATGAAATGGCAGTTGTATGTGTACGACTGGTCCGGGCGGAATGAAAAGAAATGGCTCAGCAAGCAGTTGCGCCGCATGGGGGAAGCACCGGTTATTTTAGACACGACATTGGTGGAGCAATCTGTCAATGAACTGGAACGTTTCTTTGTGAATAAAGGTTATACGAATGCTGAGGTGATAGCGACTATTGATACTTCAAAGCGGAAAAAAGCGGTGGTGACCTACGAGATAATTTCGAATCAACCTTATCGGATAAGTAACTATTCCATGAATTTGGACGATCCGAAAATCGATAGTATCGCTCGTATCAAACCGCCTCATCGTTCAGTTTTTTCCTCGGCATTTCGTACTTATTCGGACGATTATACATCGCTGATTAAGGATAGTGCCTTGTTTGATCGTGATATTTTGGATAAAGAGAGACAACGTCTCACAACACTTTTGCGCCGGCGTGGCTATTACGCTTTTAACCGGGATTATCTTTCTTATGTTGCCGATAGTTCTTTTAATCGGCATCAGGTAGATTTAGATATGGTTTTGAAGCCATATCGTTTACAAAAGCCGGATGGTTCGGTTATTGATACGACGCATCGCCGCTATTACATCAAAGATGTGTCAATCGTGACAGATTATGACCCGTTGACGTTGGATGAAGGGCAGCCGTTTGTTCAGGATACGGTAAAAATCGGTGATGTCAATATTTTATATACCAAGAACCGGAAAAGCATCCGTCCTAATGTATTGCGTAGAAGTAACTTTATTGTGCCCGGCCGTTTGTATAATGAACGGAATGTCGAACAAACTTATGCGTCTTTTGCAACCTTGCGGGCTTTACGGAATGTAAATATTCGTTTTTCGGAGGTAGAAGAGAATGATACGATGAAACTAAACTGTACCATCCTGACTTCTCCGGCAAAATTGCAGGGATTCGGCGTGGATGTGGAAGGGACAAACTCTGCGGGCGATTTTGGATTTGCATCCAGTTTGAATTATCAGCATCGTAATCTGTTCAAGGGCTCGGAGGTCTTTTCAGCCAAAGTGCGAGGAGCTTACGAAGCTTTGTCCAATTCGGAAGGAAATAGTTTTTGGGAGTTCGGAGCAGAAGCTTCTGTTTTGTTTCCCCGTTTTGTTTTCCCCTTTCTGAGCGATGGTTTTCGTCGGAAAATACGTGCGACGACAGAATTGAAACTAAGCTATAGCTTACAGACACGTCCGGAGTTTAGACGGGCTATTTTATCCGGGGGATGGAACTATATTTGGCAGGAGAGGTATAATGTGCAGGCACGACATGTATTCAAATTGCTGGATGTCGATTATGTGCACTTGCCTAAAGTCGATACTACCTTTAAAAAGAAGTTGCCGGAATCCACTTTACTTTATAATTTCACCGACCAGTTTATTGTCGGGACGGGCTATACCTATTCTTTTAATAATTACAATCCGCAGAACCGGTTACGGAATACTCATTCCCTGCGTCTTTCGTTCGATATGGCTGGAAATCTCCTATATGCGTTTTCAAAAATTACCGGGGCAAAGAAAGATAGTGAAGGCCGTTATAATTTATTCGGTATCAACTATGCTCAGTTTATAAAAGGCGATGTTGATTTTAGTAAAAGTATCGTATTGGATAATCGTAATAAACTGGCTTTCCATGTAGGGGTAGGCGTCGGGTATCCGTATGGAAACGGTAAGAAAATGCTCCCTTTCGAACGCAGTTACTTTTCGGGAGGGGCCAATAGCGTACGAGGTTGGTCGGTCCGTTCTTTAGGACCGGGTAGTATGCCGGCCGATTCCGTCCAATCGTTTGCTGACCAAGTAGGCGATATCCGTTTGGACTTAAGTGTGGAATACCGTACAAAACTATTCTGGAAATTTGAGATGGCAGCATTTGTCGATGCCGGTAATATTTGGACTTTCCATAAAGATGAGAGACGTCCGAACGGAAACTTTGACTTTTCCCGGTTTTATAAAGAAATAGCAGCATCCTACGGCTTAGGGCTTCGTTTGGATTTCGACTTCTTCCTGATACGTTTTGATACTGGCATGAAAGCTTACAATCCGCAACAGAGCGGTTCAAAACGATGGGCTATTCTACATCCTAATTTTAAGAACAATTTCGCGTGGCATTTTGCAGTCGGTTATCCATTCTAATCATTTTGCGACTTGCAGATGAAAAGCCTGTTTTTTTTGTTTCAGCTTTCGGTTATGAAGCTCTTACCGGTAAAAAACGAATAAGTTTTTTTGTGTATTTAAATAATAATACTACCTTTGCACCGCAAATAAAGCTGGTTCCGTAGCTCAGCTGGATAGAGCAACGCCCTTCTAAGGCGTGGGTCGAGCGTTCGAATCGCTCCGGAATCACTTTCAACAAGAGGCTGTTCTTTATTTAGAACGGCTTTTTTTGTTTTTTACATATAGAGAGAAGTGTATTTACGGATTATACCGAAAAACGGAGGAATAGTCCGTATCTTTTTTTCCTACCCATTTCAACATTCTTCCATTTCATTACTATATTCCTTTCGTTCAACGTTCGATGAACGGAAAAAATACGAACGTTGAACGCGAAAAATACGTTCGATGCTTTTGCGTTTCACGAACGTTGAACGAATAAGAGGTTGGAATGAATGGTTTTTTCATTTGATATTCTCTGATTTTTCTGTTTCTTTGTATGTAAATGCTTAACCATAAAAAAGATTGTTATGCTTATGTCTTATATTAAATTGTAGAATTTATGAAAAAAGCCTTTTTGCCCGTAATGTTTCTGACTCTCGCTTTGTTGCAAGGGAGTTGTCAATCCGACCAGATTCGGGAACCGGTCGATTATGTAAATAACCGTATCGGGAATATCAGTCATTTGCTGGTTCCTACTTATCCGACATGCCATCAGCCGAATAGCATGTTACGAATGATACCAGGACACAACGAGTTTGTAACAGACCGTATGGATGGCCTGCCTTTAAATGTCCCGTCCCACCGGCAAGGAGGCGTATTGCTGCTGATGCCATATTGCGGGGATGTTGCCGGATTGAAACCGCATCTTGCATATCGATACGACCAAGAAAAAACATCACCATACAAATATTCGGTTTTACTGGACGATTACGGAGTTTTTGTTGAATTTTCTCCCGGGAAACGAGCCGCGATTTATTCTTGTACCTTTGAAGAAGATGGCAACCGTTATATCCAGTTGCGTGCCACGGGCAAAGGCGAAATAACGGGAAAAGCCAATACATTGTCGGGATATGATGTTTGCCAAGGAACAAAACATTATTTTTATCTGGAATTTGACCGGGAACCCGCTGAATTCTCTCCGACCGGCAACGGAACAAATGTTAATTATGCGCGGTTCGATAAAGGGGTGAAACAGGTGAATATGCGTTACGGCATTTCGTATATCAGTGTGGAACAGGCAAAAAAGAACTTGGAAAAAGAAATTCAAGACTATGATTTGGAAGCTTTGGCTACGGTTGCACGCCATGAATGGAACCACGTTTTGGGAAAAATCGAAGTGCAAGGTGGAACAGAAAATCAGAAAACAACCTTTTATACCGCTTTGTACCGTTCGCATGAACGTATGATTAATATCTCCGAGGATGGGCATTATTATAGTGGTTTTGACGGAAAAGTACACGAAGACGGAGGTGTCCCTTTCTGGACGGACGATTGGGTGTGGGACACCTATCACGCATTGCATCCGCTGCAAGTAATCCTTAATCCGGCTGCAGAAGAGGAAAAGCTGGCTTCTTATATCCGGATGTACGAACAATCAGGATGGGTTCCCACTTTTCCTTCTGTCTTTGGGGATGCCCATTGCATGAACGGTAATCATGCAGCGGCTGTATTTGCCGATGCACTGTGCAAGGGGTTAAAATTCGATGTGGATAAAGCATTCGAGGGAATGCATTATACGGTTCTGAACGAGACAATGATACCATGGCGCAGAGGGCCTAAAACCGAATTGGACGATTTTTATCATGAAAACGGTTGGTTCCCTGCCTTACATCCGGAAGAGAAAGAGACAGTCCCGCAAGTCCATGAGTTTGAACAACGGCAAGCCGTTGCAGTGACACAGGCGGCATCTTACGACGACTGGTGTATTGCACAATTGGCTAAACGTCTGGGAAAGAAGGAAGATTATAATTTCCATATCGGACGAGCTTTCAATTACCGACATTTATTCAATAAAGAAACCGGCTTCTTTCACCCGAAAGATAAAGACGGAGCATTTATCCAACCGTTCGATTATGTCTTTTCCGGAGGAATTGGTGCCCGTGCCTATTATGATGAAAATAATGCGTGGACATATATTTGGGATGTGCATCATAATATGGCCGATTTGATTCATTTGTTCGGTGGGAATAAACCGTTTACAGATAAATTGGACCAGCTTTTTGTGGAAGGAATAAAACTTTCCAAATGGCAATACTATGCCGTACACCCTGATGCCACGGGTAATGTGGGGCAGTTTGTGATGGGAAACGAACCCAGCTTCCATGTGCCCTATTTGTATAATTACGCCGGACAACCCTGGAAGACGCAGAAGCGTATCCGTATGTTGATGGAAAGTTGGTTCCGGAATGATTTGATGGGAATATGCGGTGATGAGGACGGAGGCGGAATGTCCGCATTTTACGTGTTTTCCGCTATGGGATTTTATCCCGTAACGGCCGGACTGCCTTATTATGTAATAGGAAGTCCGTTGTTCGACAAAACATCGATTAAGCTTGACAACGGGAAAACGTTTACGGTTGTTGCCAAAAATAATTCACAGGATAACAAATACATCCAATCGGCCGAACTAAACGGGCAACCTTATGATAAGACATATTTTACACACGATGATATCTTGAACGGCGGCACTTTGGTTCTTGTGATGGGAAATCGTCCTAATAAGAACTGGGCGGTCGACGAAGCTGCTATTCCACCATCCGAGGGAGTCGATATTATGCTGATGGAGTGAGAGCCGGAGAGTCTAATCCCAATCGCTGAACTCAAAACTCAGTTGTTCCCAGCGGGCTTGTTGTTCCTCCTTCTCTTCCGAAGGGTTGGATACGGAAAGGCCTATCAGACGGATAGGGTGGTTTTCGTATTCAACCTCTTTTAGTAGCTGCTTGGCGAGAGGCAATATGACTTCCAAGGTAGTCAGTTTTTGGCTTTGTGTAAAGCTCCGGGTGATTTGGCTGAAGTCGTGAAACTTGATTTTCAGAGTCAATGTGTTTCCTCTGAAATCGGTGCGTTGCAGGCGGCCGAGCAATTCGGTGGCGACATGGTATAGTTCGATGATGACAGATGACTGGCGGGAAATATCTTTTTCCAATGTGTGCTCGCAACCTACGGATTTGCGGATACGGACGGCTTCGACCGGACGAAGGTCTATACCTCTCGAACAGTCGAAATACAGGCTACCCGCCTTCCCGAACTGGCGGGTCAGCATTGCCAGCGAGCAGTCTCTTAGTTGTTTGCCGTTATGAATACCCAAAGTATGCATCTTTTTGGCAGTGACCGGACCTATTCCCCAAAAAGCTTCAATCGGGAGACGGCCGATGAACTCTTCCGCCTGTGCCGGATGGATAGTACACAAGCCGTCCGGTTTGCGGTAGTCAGATGCTATTTTCGCTAAAAACTTGTTGTAGGAAACACCGGCGGAAGCCACCAGATGCAACTCTTCCCGAATACGCTGTTTTATCTCCTTGGCTATATCGACAGCAAGCGGAATATTCTTTTTGTTTTCCGTGACGTCCAGAAAAGCCTCATCCAGCGAAAGCGGCTCGATAATATCCGTATAATCGTGAAAGATTTCATGTATCTGGCGTGAAACGGTTTTGTAAACCTCCATCCGTCCCGGTACGAAAGTCAATTGCGGGCACAGACGTTTCGCCTTCTGCGACGACATGGCCGAACGAACGCCGAACTTCCTTGCCTCATAGCTTGCAGCCGCAACCACGCCCCGTTCCTCCGCATGCCCCACGGCCAGGGGAATACCTTTTAGTTCGGGGTTATCACGCTGTTCCACAGAAGCGTAGAAAGCATCCATGTCGATATGTATAATCTTTCGCTCCATCTTCTATTCAATCAGTCTTATTTCAGGCGTCGTTGTCTTCTTCGCTGTCGGAAAGTGAACCTATTTCGGGCAGGATGGCACGTGCTTCCCGGTCGCTCAACGTATCCACATCCTTCAATTTCCGCTGAATGGCACGCGTACGCGTACCCAACACCTCTTCTATTTGGCCACTGGCCGTTTGCAGGTTTTTGTGGGCTTTTTCAAGCATGCCGCCAACTTTCTCGAATTCCTTCTTTACAGCACCTAAGATAGTCCATACTTCGCCCGAATGCTTTTGGATGGCCAATGTACGGAAACCCATTTGCAGGCTGTTGAGGATGGCAGCCAATGTGGTTGGGCCGGTCACTACCACTTTGTAGCTCCGTTGCAACTCTTCCAGCAGTGCCGAACGGCGGACCACCTCGGCATAAATACCTTCGAAGGGAAGGAACATAATACCGAAATCGGTAGTAGCAGGAGGAGCCAGATATTTGTCGGAAATATCTTTCGCCATTTTTTTAATGGTTGTTTCCAGCAATTTCCCGGCAGCTTCTATCGCCTGTGCATCGGCATTGTCATAAGCGTCGAGCAGTTGTTCGTACACGTCTTTCGGGAATTTGGCATCAATCGGGAGATAGACAAATTCGCGGATGTCGTCGCGTCCCGGAAGCTTGACGGCAAACTCAACGACAGCATCCGAGCCTTTGCGAGTGTGTACGTTTGCCTCGTATTGTTCCGGAGCCAATACTTGTTCGAGTAGCATGCTCAATTGTATTTCCCCGATGTTTCCCCGTGTCTTCACGTTGCTGAGAACGCGCTTCAGCCCACCAACGTCCTGCGCCAACGTTTGCATTTCGCCTAACCCTTTCTGTACATTTTCCAATTGTTCGGAGACGAGGCGGAAAGATTGCCCGATGCGGTCGTTCAACGTCTTTTGCAATTTTTCGTCGACAGTGATGCGGATTTCTTCCAGCCGCTTTTCCGTGTTGGCAACCAGAAGCCGTTGTTGTTCGTCGAGATTGGCGAATTTTTCCCTTTGCAGGTTATTGAAAGAAGCAATTCCCCGGTCGAAAGCCTCCCTGAATTCGTTCATCGACCGTGTAAGTTCTTCCCGGTTATCGCGTGCCACGATACGGCTTTCTTCCCGGTTGAGGCGGAAATCATCGCGGAAATTCTTTTCAATCCGTTCGAAGGAACGTTGCATTTCATCGAGCAACCGTTTCAGTTCGACAATAGCATCTTCATTTCCCTTTTTAGGATGTAAACCGAATTGTAAAACGATGATAATAATGAGCAAGCAAATAACCAACCAATCCATTTCTTTTCAATTTGGAGCAAATGTACGGGATATTTTCCCTTCCAAGCTGATAATGCCAATACAAGATATAAGAAAAAGAGCAATTTTATGAAAAAATCCGGCAATGGCAGAAAACTGCAGGGCATAATTTATAAAGAATCGGAGGACTATTTGCATTTGTTATTAAAAAGAGTTAAACGAGGAACATTGTCTGTCCTCTTTTGTTTCATTTATATAAAAGCGACTATATTTGTACGTCGCTTTTGAGATGTAAAACATAAAATACTACAAAAGATGGCAAAAATAACATTTAAAGGTAATGAAGTAAATACAAATGGCTCATTACCCGCAGTTGGAGCGGAAGCTCCCGATTTTAAAGGCGTAAAGAGCGATTTATCGGAATTGTCACTGAGCGACTTGAAAGGCAGTAAGGTTGTAATTAATGTATTTCCGAGTTTGGATACTGCGGTCTGTGCAGCCTCGGTAAGACGTTTCAACAAGGAAGCAGCCTCATTGCCGAACACTGTGGTTTTGTCCGTATCGAAAGACTTACCCTTCGCGCAGGGACGTTTCTGCACGACGGAAGGCATTGACAAAGTGGTTCCCCTTTCTGCATTCCGATGCTCTTGTTTTGAAAACAAGTACGGGATGTTGATGGTAGACGGTCCGCTGAAAGGTTTATTAGCCCGAGGCGTGATTGTAGTCGACGAAAACGGTAAAGTCATTTATGAAGAACTTGTTTCCGAGATAACAAACGAGCCGGATTATGAAGCTGCAATTGCTTCATTGAAGGCATAAGGCATAAATTATTGTTTTTCATTGGTTAAAGTTAAGGGTTAGTGTAGGAGGCTGTCGGATGTGAATCTCGCAGCCTCCGTTTTTTTCTTGCAAATCTTAAATTAAATAGTATCTTTGTGCACAATTCATAGATGATAAATTATGTGTTCTGTAACTTCAATTTCGGGCATTAAATAATATGCCTTCATAGCAGGGGTCTTTTCTTTTGGCCCATCCTTTTGACACCTATAGTCTTATAGGACCATTTTCACCTACTTATCCTATTATCTCACTTATTATACAAATTGGAGTTATGAATAACTGGAAAAAAATATTTGCTATTATATGGACAGGGCAGTTTTTCTCTATCCTGACAAGTTCGATTGTTAATTTTGCAATCGTTTTATGGCTGAGCCTCGAGACCGGTTCTGCAGAAGTTTTGGCCTTGGCTACGCTTGCCGCTTTACTACCTCAATCCTTGCTCGGTTTGTTCACCGGGATATTTATCGACCGTTGGAAGAGAAAGCGTATTATGATTATGGCCGACAGCTTTATCGCCTTTTGTACGTTAATCCTGGCAGTCTTGTTCTATTTCGATTTGGCCCGTATTGGGCATATTTATGTATTGCTGGCTCTTCGTTCCGTTGGTTCGGCTTTCCACATGCCGGCGATGCAGGCATCTGTGCCATTGTTGGCTCCGAAGTCGGAATTAATACGAATAGCCGGTATCAGCCAGATGATACAATCATTTTGTAATATTGCCGGTCCGGCCCTGGCCGGACTTTTCATCTCGATAATGGAGATGACGAATATATTGTTGCTGGATGTCGTAGGTGCGGTTATTGCTTGCACTACCCTTTTGTTTGTAGCGATACCCGACCCTGAGCAGCCGGAAAAAAGAGAGAAAATACAATTCATTAAAGAAGCAAAAGAAGCGGTTACCGAAGTGCGCGCCCATTCCGGATTATCTTGTATGTTCATTTTTTCTGTTCTGGCTACATTCTTCATCATGCCTGTAGGCGTTCTTTTCCCATTGATGACTTTGAATCATTTTTCGGGAAACACATTTCAGGTTAGTCTGATAGAAGTGGTCTGGGGAGGCGGAGCCTTGTTGGGCGGTGCATTTTTAGGCATGAAAAAGTTTCGTTTTAACGAGATATTGATGATAAACTGGATGTATATTCTTTTGGGAGCGACCTTTCTGTTTTCCGGCTTACTCCCGGTTTCCGGCTATGCCTATTTCGTTTTTCTTACAACTCTAGCCGGTGTTTCCGGTGCTTTCTACATGGCTTCGTTCACAACCGTAGTACAAACACGCATCGAGCCGTCAGTTATGGGACGCGTCTTCTCTTTTTATACCAGCGCCAGCCTGCTACCTTCGATGATAGGTTTGCTCAGCACCGGTTTTTTGGCCGATAGTATCGGGTTGGGTAATACGTTCATTATTAGTGGTGTTATGCTTTGTTTGATAGGCGCTATTTCATTTTTTATCCCTTCAATAGTTGTTTTGAAAGATAGCTTTAGGAAGTGAACTTAGGTATTTGTAATGTATGGGGTATAATTTGGTTTAGATATTTGTTGTGTTTTGCTTTTAGACTATTATCTTTGGCATACTGAAAATAACGTGAAGATAAGATAGGTTCAAACAACAATTGTTGTGATTAGCTTTCAAACTATTATCTTTGGCATACTGAAAACAACTAAAAGCGAGCGCATAGAGGCTGACATTAAGTTGTGATTAGCTTTCAAACTATTATCTTTGACATACTGAAAACAACAAGAGAGAATAATTTTCTCTGGTTAGTTTTGTTGTGATTAGCTTTCAATCTATTATCTTTGACATACTGAAAACAATCCACCCCGTTTTACGGCACTTTAGGAGTTTGTTGTGATTAGCTTCAATCTATTATCTTTGACATACTGAAAACAACCGGAAAGCGGAAGCGGATTTGTATTTCTCTGTTGTGATTAGCTTTCAAACTATTATCTTTGACATACTGAA